>CAVSJC010000001.1:0-87460 GCA_963728135.1 uncultured Nitrospiraceae bacterium
CTGGTGCGTCTGCGCCCGGATGGAACCGTGCAAAGCAGTTTTAGACCGACGGCGCTCATGAACAAGCGAATCGTGGGTTTCGCCGTCAACGATGATGGCAGGGGCACGCTGTCCGTTGCAGAACTGGCGCAGGATGGCGGCACGTTCGTCGCGCGGATCTGGCGCCTGCTGCCGGATGGGTCGATCGACGGGTCGTTTGCCACAGGCGTCGCCACTGCGCCGGGCATCGCGGATCCGACCAAGCTGCATGCCGTGATGCCGATGGGCGACGGCTCGGGGCGGCTGTACATCGGCGGGGTGTTCACGCACTACAACGGGGCACCGGTTCAAAATCTCGTGCGTGTGACGTCCCAGGGAACGTTGGATCCCACCTTTACTCCACCCGGCGGGTTTGGCGGCGTGTTCCAGGTGGTCCCCGCCCACGACGGCAGCGGAGATATTTACGTCATCAACTATGGCCGATTGCCGTCCATGCAGTTCGGCTCTCAATCCATCTTGAGATTGAATGCGGATGGGAGCCGGGATCCAGGGTTCGATCCGGGGACCGGTGTCTGGCCGGATGGGCGGATTGCCACGCTTGTCCCGGTCGGCGATGGCAGCGGCGATCTTTTCGTCGGCGGAGCGTTTTCTCATTTCGGGAACACCGATGCCTCCCATGCCGTGAATGGGTTGGCACGAGTGAAGGCCACCGGATCCTTGGAACGGACCCTGCCGTCGCCGCGTGTGACCGGCGCCGTGTCTGCGCTGACCCCTGCGCGGGATGGCACCGGCGATTGGTTGGTCGCCGAAGGGGCTTCAAACCCGGTGCTGGCACGGTACAAAGCGGATGGTTCCCGGCTTCCCGATCCCTCGACAAGTTCCGGCTTTGTCGGCACCTCCATCCGTGTGCTGATGCCGGCGCCGGATACGACAGGGGATTTCTACGTCGGCGGTGAGTTCTGGGCCTACAGCGGGCGGGGGATCAGTCATCTGGCCCGGTTGAACGCCGACGAGACGCTGGATGCCGGCAGCGTGCAGGGAAGCGGTTTTGACAGCAGCGGTTTCCCTGTCAGAGTCGCGTCGGTGCAGGACGGCAGTGTGTATGCCGCCGGTCTCGTTAAGGTCTACAACGGGACGGTGAGCAACCATGTGACGAGGCTCATGGCTGACGGGCGGCGTGATCCAGGATTTTCCTCCGGGGCTGGCTTCGGAGGACTGGGGTTTCGAGTGATCCCGGCGGCGGCGAAAGATGGCTCCGGGCGTGTGTACATCGGCGGGGATTTCTCCGCCTATGACGGACAACCGGTCCCGCCACTCGTCCGGCTGCTTCCGAATGGGAAGAGAGATCTCAGCTTCGGTGCCGGACTGGATGTGGCCAGCATCGTCGAGACGCTGGCGCTGGCGGAAGATGGAACCGGTGATCTCTATGCAGGAGGCGGGTTGAATGTGTACCGGGGCACTGCGGTCAATGGAGCGATACGAATCCATGCCGACGGCTCCCTCGATGGGGGATTTGCGCTGACACTGCCGCCGGGCAACGTGCTCGAAATCGTGCCGGCTGTCGATGGCAGCGGAGACATCTATGTGCGCTATCTTCCAAGGAGTGCCGGCTCTCTTCAAGTGATCCGCTTGAACCGTGACGGGACCGTCGATGGCGGATTTGCGGTCCCGGAACCGTATCGCAGCCAAGCGGTTGCCATGAAGGCGTTGCGAGACGGCTCCGGGGACCTCATCGTGGCGACGTCGACCACCGATGCAAGCGGCGTCTATCGAAGCCAACTTGTGCGTCTTCATGAGGACGGCAGTTTGGATGGAGGATTCAAGCCGGCGACGCTCGACGGATTTGTCTATGATGTGGAGGTGTCACTGGACGGCGAGCAGGCCGTGTCCGCAGGCGGTTCCTTCACCAAGGTGAATGGCACGCCGTCTCCCGGGATTGTGCGCCTCGACCGCAATGGACTCGTCGATGCCGCCTTCGCCGTCGGATCCGGATTCAACGAATTCGTGTGGTCTCTGGATCCGGCGCAGGATGGCAGCGGCGATATCTTCGTCGGGGGCACGTTCACGAGATATCAATCGGCCACGATGCAAGGCGTGGCGCGGCTCAACCGCGATGGTTCGGCGGACTAGTCGGCTGCTCTCCAGGTGATTGTGGCAGCGAGCAGATGCGCACGGGGCAGGCAAGCCAGGGCGCGAACAGGCAATGCCGGAGAGAGACTCCACGCGGTAGATCACGGTCAGTTCAACAGACGTCGACCTTGTGCACCTCGAGCCTGCAGGCGTTCCAGATCAGATCGCACAAAGCTCAGACCTGTCACGCACAGCTCGAAGTTTTCGGATAATGTCTTGAAAAGGGGCGGAGTGGCCTCGGCGTCTTCTCGCCCAATTTGCGCGACGATTTCGTAGGACCGCTTGCCGGTTTTCACGTAATCCACCAACAGGTCCTTGTTGCCGAGTGCGGCGGATTTCAGGTGCCGGAGACGTTCGGGAAACAAGCCGGCCATGAACAACGTAAAGTCACCGATGTGTCTGTGCACATCTTGTTCACGATCAAGCGACTCGGCCTCGAACATCACTTCAGACTCGAGCAGGAGATCGACCACCGCATTCAGCGGCTGTGCATCCTTATTTTTAATTTTATAGAGCTCATCCGTGTGGATAAACCGGACCAGCAGATCCGAGAGGTAGGCGGTGACACGAAACTCGGGCCACCCAAGGTGTTCGGTGAAGCTTTTTTCAGTCAAGGCGCCAAAAAAGAGCAGAAGCGGATGTTGCGTAGGACCGTACGACGCCATCATGCCTCCTCAGCATTCCAAACGCACGTTGAAGCCCTTTCCCGAAGCCGTATTCTTCTGAGCCGTAACCTAGGAGGCAGGCAGCCGCCCGGTCAGCAGAAGAATGACGACAATGAGCAGGATCAAACCGAGCCCACCGCTTGGATAATATCCCCAGTTGGCGCTATGGGGCCATGTGGGCAGGGCGCCCAGGAGCAACAGAATCAGCACCACGAGTAAGATCGTATTCATGACGTCCTCCAGTCAGAGGTTTAAAACCACGTGGCAGAATCTCGTAGGTAAAGGCGAGCCGTCTTGCCACTTCTCGAAGCAAGCTAGTGCAAGAGCTAGTCCCTAGGTAGAGGCTTGCTGAGACAAGTGATTATGGAAGCTCCCGACCGCCTGCGGAAATGTTGTCCTCAGATTAAGACATCTTTTCCAGGGCGATGCCGTGATGACCTTAGGACATTTCTGGCTCGATCCCTCCAGAATGGCCTGATCAAAGAACAGGACCTCCCGCTCTCCTGTGGCCGCACACTTAGAAGAGGCTAGGGGTTTGCCTGGTATGCCGGACAGGCGAACCTTGAGCATGTTGACTCCTATGCGTGCTCCCCTTTTCTCCCTAGTCCTCTTCTCGGGTATCGTGACACTGACCGGTTGCGGCGGAGGCAACGAGCAGCCGACCGATCCGATCCTTCCTCCGGTGACACCTTCCAACTCCTTAAGGTATCAACTAGTCGCCCAACAGCTCACCGCTCCGGTGTTTCTCACAGCGCCGTCCGGTGATGTCAGTCGGGCCTTCGTGGTGCAACAGGGAGGCTCCATCCAGCTCATCGATCTTCCATCTGGGAATGTCCATGCGATCCCGTTCCTCGATATCGCAAATCTGATTACCAGCGGGGGCGAACGTGGGTTGCTCGGGCTTGCATTCGATCCGAGCTATGCGGCCAATGGACGGTTCTACATCCATTACACGAATGTGACCGGCGATATCGTCATTGCCCGGTATCTCCGTAGTGCGCTGAGCGGCGACCGGGCGGACCCCACATCCGCCGTGCCACTGGTGACGATTCCCCATGCCGCATTCCCCAACCACAACGGCGGCATGCTGGCGTTCGGCCCGGACGGGTGTCTCTATGCAGGCGTCGGAGACGGCGGCGGTGTAGGCGATCCGAACAACCGCGCGCAGGATCTCAGCCAATTGCTCGGGAAAATTCTCCGGCTTGACCCTGAGACCGGGCGCGGTTGCGCGAACGGAGTTCAGAACCCCTTTGGCGTCGCCAATGAACGGCCGGAAGTCTGGAGCTTCGGACTGCGGAACCCCTGGCGTTTCTCTTCGATCGGCTGACGGGCGATCTCTACATCGGCGACGTGGGTCAAGGCATGCGCGAAGAGATCGACGTCGCCCGAGCACCCAGCGCTGGTCGTGGACTGAATTTCGGCTGGCGATTTATGGAGGGGTTTGCCTGCTTTAATCCCTCCACGAATTGCGATCCGGGCGGGCTGACACCGCCGGTTCTTGATTATCCTCATGCCCAAGGCGCCTGTTCCGTCACCGGCGGCTTTGTGTATCGGGGGGCGGCGGCCGGCCTTCGGGGCACCTATTTCTATGGCGACTACTGCTCGGGTTTTGTCCGCAGCTTCCGCTTGGTCAACGGCCAGGCGACCGAGCAGACCGAGTGGATGCTGTTGAACGCCGGGCCAAACAGCATCACCAGCTTCGGCGAGGACGCCCAAGGAGAACTCTACGTGACCACGCAGGCTGGCATGCTCTTTAAAATTGTCACGAACTGATTCTTCAAGCGTGAGATGCTCTGCGTGAATACATGGAGGGCAAGCGGGTGAGCGACCACCAGTATAAAGGACACACCATCACCTTGATCGCGAGTCCAGGAAGGGTATATGTGGGCCTGCCGGTATGTCGTCCTGACGTCCGGCAAGACCGAATTTGACGGGTTTTCTGATTCTCACCCTCCCACCCCCGGCGCGCCGAGACGCGCCGTGTCCCCAGGCGGGAATACCTATGACTCGCGTGAACGAGCGGAATCCGCCGCTCTCGCACAAGCAAAAGCGCTCATTGATCAAGCCAGTCTGAACAAAGACCCGTTAGCCAGCGGGTATTAGACTTCAAGGGGCGACCGCCGGAAAGCGGCGTGAGAGGACGCAATGAGAAGAACGGCAATCGGAGTGCTAGCCGTAGCCACGGCGTTCGGTGCCTGCGCGACAGAGTTCATGGCCCCTCAAGGTTATGTGGCGAAGGCAGCGGAACATGCCGAGGAAGCCGCTGATCATGGCAAAGAGGGCCACGCTTATGCGCTCTCTCGCCAAGCCGAGGTGGCCTTGAGATACGCGGAAATCGCGCAGAAGGATCTGAAAGGCAACCCGCATCTCGAAAAGGGCATACAGGAACTCAATAAAGCCATTCTCCAAGGCCGGGCCGACGATGTCCTCGAGGGAACCAAATCAGCGGAGAATGCCTATAAGCATCTCAAGGCCATCACCGCCACACGATGACCGTGGCCCTGGCGACCACTGTCCTTGGCTTCCGTGCACTTCTCCCTGCAAGCCCTGACCTCTTCTACGGCTGTACCATTCGGGTCACTTTGTGGGGTTCTGCCTTCTTCCATGCCAGGCTTCCTACGGCAAACGCTTGAAATTCCATGCATCCCGCAAGGCTCCGGTCTTGCTCTATCGTCCAGCTGCGCCGGCGAACAACGCCGGGACAAGAATGGAGGGTCGGACATGGACCAACAGCGGATGTCTGCATTGGAGCACTATGAGCGCGGGCTTGTGCTCAAACAGGTGCGCATGTTTCATCCGGCGATCGAGGATTTCCGCAAAGCTGCCCTCGATCCACAATTCAGCGCGAAAGCCCACGTCCAGACGGCGCTCTGCTTACGGGCCGCCGGGCGTCATGAAGAAGCCGTGATGGCGTTCCGGCAGGCTTTGGTCACACCTGCATTGTCCTGCCGAAGAACAACGGCACATTCTCTATCAGATGGGCCAGACCTTCGAATCACTCGGCCGGTATGCAGAATCGCTCGAAGCGTATGGCTGGATCAGAAAAGAAGACCCCGGGTTCCGCGATGTGGCGCGCCGGATCAAACATTTGAGTTCGGGCATACGGGGGCCGGTTCCCCCGTCGCAAGGTCAGTGGCAGGCCTGGATGAAAGACGTGCTCACGCGGGGACGCGACTGGACGCCGCAGATGGCGTCGCTGTTGGAGCAGACCGGAAGATGGTTCAGCCGGCATGCGGACACGGTGCAGAGCCATCGGTTGTTCGAGCGATCCAGTCCCGGTTCTCAGGACCCGGCGGGGCAGGGTGCACAAGGGGTTCTGCCCCCGAAGCGGCGCCATCAGCCGGCCTTACGCGACGGCATGAAGGAGAGCCGCCGTCATCCGAGGGTGCCGATCCGTTTGCGGAGCCACTTTTCGACGAAGGGAAGGATGCTGACAGGTGAGGGCGAGTTACGCGACCTCTCGCCATGGGGGTGCCGCGTCACCAGCCCTGTGGCTGTCCCCGTCGGCGAGGACTTGGAGTGCTGCATCTTCCCGCAGGATGCGGCCAACCCGTTCATCATCGACGGAGCCACAGTCCGCTGGATCAGTTCGCGTGAATTCGGCCTCTCCTTCACCGACGTCCGTCCGGCTGTGCAGCGGCGGATCGCGCAGCTGTGCAGAACCAGCGCTGCATGAACGAAGAACGTCGTTTCTGCCGGTTCGTTTTCCGCTCACCCCAGCGGACCCGCGTCCGGGCATCCGTCGTCTCGTCAGATCACAGCCACGGACGCGGCAAATAGGCGCCCTGAAGTCGCTAGAACAGTCTGCCGTTGAACGCTTCGTCGACCGCCGCGCCGGGCCTGTGGACGGCACGCCGCGCCTGTTCGAGGCCCACGCGTGCGAGTGCGTCCACTCGTTCGTTGTCCGGATGGCCGGCGTGTCCTTTGACCCAACGCCATTCCAGCGTATGGCCGGCGGCCAGCGCATCGAGACGACGCCACAAATCCGCATTCTTTACCGGGTCGTTGCTCGCCGTTTTCCAGCCCCGCCGCTTCCAGCTATGGATCCAGATGCTGATGCCCTTCTGCACATACTGGGAATCTGTATAGACGCGCGCCAACACCGGCGCCGGGAGCGACTGCAACGCCTCGATCACCGCTAACAGCTCCATGCGATTGTTGGTCGTCTCCGGCTCGCCGCCGCAGAGTTCCGTTTCGATGGCCTCGATGCGCAGCAACGCGCCCCATCCGCCCGGTCCCGGATTCCCGCTACAGGCGCCGTCTGTGTAGATTTCGATCATTCGTGACTCCATCTTATCGATTCAATAATACGCGGGAGAGGAAGATGACGATGGCGAATCCGGATAGGAGGTGAAAAAAATGCTTGTTTGTGTCGATGCCCATCATGTGGGACGTACGTATCTGAGAACTGCTGTGGAGTCAAGGCAAGGCGAAGAGGTATCGGCGACGAAAGCCAACAGCTTGTGCTGGCGTCCTCTCGTCGCCGAAACTATGCTGAGCGAGATTAGTTAGGCGGATGCTTCCCTAGCGGCCGTAACGGCCGGAGTAGGGATCGTTGGACCTAGAGGGCGGCGGTTCGTCCACCCTGTATTGCCGGCCTGACCGGTTCGGTTCCAGATCGATGTTTTCATAACTGTAGACGGACCGCTGCCTGTCTGCCGGACTATCGCTGGCGCAAGCGGCGACCATCATGCAGCCGGCGAGGACCAGTGAGGAATACAGGTGTGATCTGGTCACGATGTCCTCCTTCCTAATTTAGGGTGACCCAGCGAAGAGAAGTCGTGGAGTGACGAGTGATACAGCAACGCCTATGCCATCGCAGGACAGATAGGAGGAAGCCAAAAAGGCGATGGATGACACCAACTTATGGCGACCGAGCCGGAACGCCCGCTCGACAACCTGTCCCGTAACATTGGAATGTATGTCCCGCTGCTGAATAGCCCCTGCTGCCTTCAAAGACATGGCATGTCGATCCTTGACATAGTCCGCGCATCCCAAATACCCTGCATCACCGTCGAAAGATGTCTTAGGCTAAATCCATAGGAGGCAGCTATGCAGGTCGCACGACTCTCGTTTGGAGCTTGTCTAGCATCCGCGGTGCTTATCGGACTGTCGGGCTGTGCGACGGCTCCTTCCGGCCATTGGGAGCAGGCCGGGCGAACGGAGTCGGAAACTCAGGACGATCTTGCCCATTGCGAGCATGTGGCCTTTCTGGACTCTCAGCGCAATAAGACTGACGAACCGTTCAAGGGTCCCCAAATAGAAAAGAATTGCATGCAGCGTATGGGCTATACCTACGTCGCCAGCCCAAAGTAACTCGAGTCACCGTGTTGCGCCTGCACGTACGAACCGCGCTGCTTCCGTAGACCGTGCGCCTCCTGCACTAGTGAACATCCTAAGTACGCCCCGCTATCGTCGTTGTTACAGTGTAGCTGGTGGCGATCATGAGACGCATCGGCGACAATGAAATAGCTAATCTGCGGCCGCTGGACCCGCCCTCTCAGTCCGCTCGAAGCCTCCCTGTTCTATCCAAGAACTGGTGGACGCTGTTCACGGAAACCTTCCAAAAATGGAACGCCGATAAAGCGCCCCGGCTGGGGGCCGCGCTGGCCTACTATACGACGTTTTCACTCGTGCCCCTCCTGGTGCTGTCCATCACCATCGCCGGGCTCGCCTTCGGTAAAGAGGCGGCGGAACAGTCGATCATGGCTCAAATCGAGAGCATGATGGGCCCGCAAAGCGCGTCGGCCATTCATCAAATGCTGGTGATCGCCCAAAAGCCGGCCAGCGGGCTCCTGGCCAGTCTCATTGCGATCGGCACGCTGCTCTTCGGCGCATCGGGCGTATTTGCGCAACTCCAGGACGCCTTGAACACCGTCTGGGGAATCGACGTCAAGACGAACAGGGGCGTCTGGGGCACCATCAAGGATCGGTTTCTCTCACTCCTCGCAGTGTTGGGAACCGCCTTTCTCCTCTTGGTGTCCCTGGTGCTGAGTGCGGCCCTCTCGGCGTTCGGCACACTGTACCTGTCCTGGATGCCCGGACAGGAAAGCGTCCTTCACGTGACGGATCTTATCGTGTCGCTGACGTTCATCACCGTGCTGTTTGCCATGATGTTTAAGCTGCTCCCCGATGCGAAGATCGCCTGGCGCGATGTCTGGGTGGGAGCGGGTTTGACGAGCCTGTTATTCACCCTGGGAAAAGTGTTGATCGGTCTGTACCTGGGAAAGGCCGAGGTAGGCTCCGCATACGGGACGGCCGGCTCCCTCGTCATCATGCTCGTCTGGGTCTACTATTCCAGCCAGATCTTTTTGTTCGGCGCCGAGTTTACATCCGTGTATGCCAATCGCTATGGCTCGCGCATTCTCCCGCAGGCTCATACGGAGGCTGCGTAAGGAAACATCCACCTGGTTGCTAGGAGCTCGTCGTGAGTGCCGCTCTCCCTCTCAGACGCGACCATACCCCTGTACAACAAATGGAGGCGCCCGCGCCCTGCAGGTCATCCCATCGTGCGACTCGACACTTCGGGTGGGTCCTCGCCATTCCTCTCACCTTGCTCCTGCTGTTGTTTCTGAGCCTCGCCGTTCTCGATGAACCGCTGAGACAGTATGCGGAAGAAGAGCTCAATGACCGCATTGAGGGCTACGCCTTTCATATCGGCAAGCTCCATCTGAACCCCATCGCCTTGTCCCTCGACCTTCAAGATGTGAGCGTGACTCAATGGGATGATCCGAGCTCACCGGTTGCTCATGTTCAGCGATGGCATGCGAGCATTCATTGGCGCGAGTTGTGGTCTGGCCACGTGGTCAGCGACCATAGGGTTGATCGCCCGGCGGTGACTCTCCGCCGTCCGCAAGTCGCAAAAGAAATACTGAATGATCTGCCCACCAAGGACCAACGATGGCAGGAAGCCGTCCTGGCCTTGTATCCACTCAAAATTAATGAGTTCACGCTCGCCGACGGCGAGCTGACCTATCATGAAAACGATACCGCACCGCCTCTTCGTGTGAGTCATCTCAATGTCCGCGCGTCGAATATCCGGAATGTTCGCTCCGATCCGGGCGCATATCCGTCAGCGATCCATATTGACGCCATGGTCTTCGACAAAGGTCGGCTGTCGATCGACGGCCAGGCGGATTTCTTTGCCGAACCCACTCCCGCCATCAAGTCCACGGTCGATCTGCAGGGCAATGAACTGTCCGGCCGTGTGGAGCAAACCAACACCTGGGACCTCGTCGCGACGCTTCTGCGAGATGCTTTTTTCGAGGCCATCCTCCCTGGCTTCGAGGGGCGTGGAAAGCGGTCATGAGGATTTCGTCGTGCCACTGGCCCCGATCCATCGTCCTGCGATCGACCTGAGGCTTTATTGTAGAATCTCTCTTACAAGCCATCGCCGTATATCGGAAATCATCCTCCGCCTCTTTCGCCGCCGTGGCCTCTGGTCAGCGCCGCAGCATGAAGACTCCTTCCCTTTGCGCTCGATAACGATAACGGCTGGGGAGATCCCTTGTAGGGTTTAGAAGTCCCTGTGTGTATTCAACCTAATCAGTAAGTTAGATGGAATGAGTTGTTGGCGATGGTGCTGTTTCCCTTCAGGCATATGGGGTCAAAGCCTGCATTTATCCCGGCAAGTCAAAGGTTTTTGAACGACGAGAGGTGGCATCGGCCTTGCTCAACGAAGTCATCGAAGAGCAGATGCATGACAGTCCGGTGGACGGTGTAATCAACCATGTGGGTGAGGACATGCTGGCTACGGACGTGGAGGAACAGGTCACCGGGGAACGTCATCATCGGCTGAAGTCGCGGCTGCGCCAACTGGAGCGGGTCGCATGGCTTGCCGGCAATCCAAGCCTGCTGTACTGCGGGGCCTGTGAGGCAGCGGTTTCTTCTCAGCATGCCATCGAGGGGGCGCTCGATGATTGGCCTTATTGTCCGATCCACAAGAACAAGCCGTTGACGATTCACTCCGCTATGCATCGGTAGATTGGCGACATAAACCTCGATGACGGGCATATCGCACTCTCCGGTGGCCCGCACACCCTCCGCTTAGCTATCTGCTGACGAACAAGGTCGAAGCGCACCGGATGCTCGCGCCTGCTAACAGCACTCGGTTTGGGACATGCGACTGCTGACGGTAGACATCAGATCGAACCATCATCCGCAGAACCACCGGCACGAACTCTTTCAACCATGGAACGAACCATTTTCAGCAGGTTGGACCGATATGTTGTCGCTCTACTTGTCGTCTTTGCAGCGGCGGGAGTCCGTCTTTTCTTCACGCCATGGATCAGTTCGCAGGTTCCTTTCCTGACGTTCTATGTCGCGGTGATGGTCGTGTCCTGGTTAGGGGGACTCGGGCCCGGCCTGTTTGCGGCCGCCCTATGTACGGTGCTGGCGAACGTCCTTTTCATGTTTCCTCTGTACGGATTGACGCAGGATTCGCCTGCGGTGTTTCCCGTCGTGGTGTTCATCCTGGAGGCTGCCGCAATTGCGATGCTCAGTGAGCGGTGGAAGTTGACGCATGCCGCGTTACAGACTCGAGAAGCTGCGCTGCATCACAGCGTGAATGCATTGCGAAGAAGCGAGGAGGAATTCCGCGCGATTTCTGAAGCGGCACCGGCCCTCGTGTGGGTATGCGATCAGGAAGGCCGCAATACGTTTGTGAACGAGAGCTGGTGTAGATACACCGGCCAAACGCGGGAGCAAGCCCGTCATTTCGGCTGGACAGAGGCGATGCACCCGGACGATATGACCGGCACATTGCCGTTTGGAGGAAACAACCCGACCACCGGCGACTCTTACGAAGGCGAATGCCGGTACCGTAGCCAAGAGGGCACGTATCACTGGCATGCTTTCCGTGCGCTCCCCCGCTTGGGTTCTGATGGCCGTATTGAGGCCTGGTATGGAGTGAGTGTCGATATCACGGCACGCAAACAGGCGGAGGAGCAGTTGCAACGATGGACTTTCGAACTGGAACAAGCCGTGGCCTCCCGCACCCAGTCACTGAGACAGTCCGAAGAACGCCTGCGGGCACTGGCAACTGAGCTGAATCTGGCCGAGCAGAGGGAGCGGAACCGGCTTGCAACGGAACTGCACGATCATTTGGCGCAGATGTTGGTCTTGGGCCGGTTAAAACTCAGCCAAGCACGGCAATCGGGAGAGGTGGCAGGACAGGCCGCTGAGCTTCTTCTGGAGACCGAAAAGGCCCTCAGCGACTCACTGATTTATACCCGCACGCTTGTGGCGGACCTGGCTCCGCCCGTGCTCCGCGAGTTTGGCCTGCCGGCGGCGCTGCGGTGGTTGAGCGACCGCATGCGGCAGCTTGACCTGATTGTCACGGTGGACGTTCAAGAAGCCGAAGATTTCACATTACCGGAGGATCAAGCCATCCTGCTTTTCCAATCGGCCCGCGAACTGTTAATCAACGTCGCCAAGCATGCCGGTTCGCCCGATGCCACGCTTCGCCTTGTACGAGGGGACCGGCAGTTACGGCTTGAGGTGTTGGACAAGGGAACAGGCTTCAATCCCACTGATCCCACAGGCAGCTCGGCTTCGCTTGCTTCGAAATTCGGCCTCTTCAGTATTCGTGAGCGAATGAAAGCGCTCGGCGGATCATTCGAATTGGAGTCGGCAATCGGGCGCGGAACGAGAGCCGTCATGGTGCTGCCGATGCTCAGAGCTCCAGCCGTCATGACGCACCACAGGCCGAACCGCACGTTCCCGCCACGGTTCCCTCGACTGAAGCCCCGCGGCCACTCGAAGTGACGGCGAAACACGGAGTATCCCGTGTTCTTCTCGTGGATGATCACGTGATGTTTCGCCAGGGGTTGCGCAGGATGCTGGAAGGGTATGGTGATGTGGAAATAGTGGGGGAAGCCTGCAACGGAGAGGAGGCAGTGGCTTTCGTCGGCGCGGCTCAGCCTGCCATCGTCGTCATGGACATCAACATGCCGAAGGTGAACGGCATCGAAGCGACCAGGGACATCAAGGCCCGCTACCCGAACGTCATCGTGATCGGATTGTCAGTAAATCCGGACCGCAACACTCAAGCGCTCATGAAGAAGGCCGGCGCCGATGTCTTCCTCAGCAAAGAGGCGGCTGTCGAACATCTGCATTCAGCGATTCAGCAGGCTGGAAGGGAGAAATGAGTGTCCGTTTCTCGGTCGGGTGTGCACCAGCAAGACGCCACGCCTCAGCATGTCATACGGTTTCCTGACACCGTTCTTCGTCACGTTGTTCAGCAGAACGTATGCACAGGAGGTGTCATCGGGCCCTAGCCACTAGGGGTCATGACGTCCTGAGCTAGCATAAATGCCGGCTTATATTCCCGTTTTGAGCGGACCATCCTTTATACATGGGCACCGTATCATGGCTAGAAGAGGAGGCGCGATGCGTATCCTGACACTAGCTTCCGCAGCACTCATATCAGTTGGCTTTACCTCAGGCTGTGCCCTGATACAGCGCGCGATACCCAGCACAATGTCCGATCAAAATGTAGTCTCCTTGTTTGACACCATTGACGCCAATGAGGTCGAAGGTGCTCAGTTGGCCAGGCGGCAAGCCTCCTCGCAGGTCGTTCGCGACTATGCGGAGCGTCTGGCGTCTGAACATGCGGCGCTCTTGACGGACAAACAGGTGCCAGCCGACCGGCTTCACATGCAACCCGAGAAGTCATCACTGACTTCGCGTATCGAAGCAGCCAACCGCGATATGCTGAAGGCCTTGGCGCAAAAATCCGGCCTCGACTTCGACCGGGCATACATCGACTACCAGATCGCCATGCACCACACGGCGCTCGATATTGTGGAGGATACGGCGGTTCGCGATGCTCAACTCAAGAGCGAGTTGCGGGATGCACGCCTGGAACTTATCGCGCATGCAGCAAAGGCACGGAGTATTCGAGAACAATTGCGTGCTGCTTCTGCTCGTCCGTCATCGGAAAGGTAACGGGTGCGGTCGGCGTAGACCGAGCACTATTACGGCTCGCCGATCACTTTAATACAGCTCGAACCAACCAACAAAACATAGAAATTAGTAATCTGAATCGTGCGTATTCGGGTTATGGGCGTTCGATCGTTCAGCTTAATTCGCGGACGAAAGTCTCCGACGTCTCCGAGTAATCCTTCCGTCTTGCATCGCCTGCTCAACGGTGTTCGTGCCGAGTCCCATGCCGAGCACAATCGGCGCGCAGTCTTCCCCTATCAGGACGTCCTTCACGTCGGCGTTAACCGGCTGCAGCTGATTGGCGACATTGATGCAACCGGACAGAGCCACCGGCAATAAGAACAAGAGGCCAAATCGCATTGCTAGTCCTTTCGTGGAGCTGAGAAGTTGCGGCATGATAGGCAAATACCGTGACAGGATCAATGATGAAGAAATGAAGGGACTCGGCACGCTGACTTCAGGAAGGAAGTACTTAGCTCATGCCGGCGGGAACTCCTATCGTGTATCGTTTGGGAACGGGTGACGGTTACGGCACGATGTCCGCCGGCGAGGCCGTTTCATCCGCCTGGCTGACAGCCGCGCGCGCTCGAGCATGAGCTCCACCCAGTTCGAGGTACCGGCGGAACGCGTCAACCGATTTGGCCTCATCCTGCAGTTGATCGGCGTACAGCGTGCCCAGGGAAAAGTACACGTCCTGAGCATCCGGCTTGAGCTTGGCAGCCTGGACGAACGCTTCCTCCGCTTCCTTGTAGTGGCCCATTTTTTCATGGACCAGGCCGAGGGTATAGAAGGATTCGGGATTGTCGGATGCGTGTGTGACGGCCTGTTGTCCTGCGGCCAGCGCTTCGTCGAGTTGCGGGAGCACTTCCAGCCGGAGGTAGCTTTTGAGGATATAGGCGTCGCCGAAGGTCGGATCGTATTCGATGGCATGATTGAGCCGGACGAGCGCCTCCTCGGCGTACTTTCCTCCCTGTAGAAGGGCAACGGCCTGGTCATATTGAGCTTGTGCCGCCTGACGGTCTCTTGAAATTTGTCGGCTCGTTTCAAGAACCGGGGTGCGCTTGATATCCGTGACTCAGTATCGTGTCTCCGTCCCCCTCAATGCGAAGGCTGGCGACATGCTGTAAGCCCTGAGTCGCCGCATCCACCTGTTGTTTGATGTAGGCGCCTAATTCAGAAGCCGTGAGCGATCCGTTACGATTTGAGTCAGCCGCCCCGGCCAGACCGGTCAAGAGGGCTTGGAGAAAAACGGTCTTGCCGTCCGCCCTGGCGGACGTTTCTCCTTTGTCGGCTGCGGCAATGACCTGGACCGCCCGCGCGTCCCCGTTCGTCGCAGGTGGCGCGGGCTTCGGAGCGGTGTCCCATCCCCTGATCGGCCCGTCAATGATCAGCAGGGTGTGCTTTGAGGCCGATCGCCTCGTGAACTCCCTTAACGTCTCCACGGTGAGAGATTTCGCCACATTGTTGATCTGAACATCCGCGGGAACGAAATAGCCCACATCTTTCCCTTTCGTGTCCCGGGTCGTGCCGGTATGGCCGGCAAAAAACACCACGACGCGCCCTTTCCGGCCCCCTTTTTTTATGAAGAGGTCGGTGAGCGCTTGGTGCAGCCGCCGTGATGTGGCTTCTTTGTTATAGATCTCGGTGATGTCTTCGAATCCGAGCTGACGAAACGCCTGCGCCACCTGTTTGGCCTCTTCCACGGCGCCGGGCACAGCAGCGGCGAGCGCGTACTGCTCAATACCAATAATGAGAGCGGATGATTTGTCGTACACAGCTGCGGGTTTGAGGTCTTCCGCTAGGAGGCTTGGGACACAAAAGGCAGAGCTGTAGAACAGCAACGAGACAATTGAGGATTTGGTGGGCAGCCGCATAGAGACACCTGCATTCCAACGGTCCCTGATGCCAATCTATCGGGAGTAGACAAGATCCGGTCCTAGAGGTTTCCCTAGGAGGGTCAAAAGTGCAACGCGCTCCGGGAGGTGGGATGACCCATGCGCAACCGCCTTCAGAACAAGATGGCGCTCGGCAAGCTCATCGATCCACGAGAAGAACAGAGAGAACAGAGAGTTGGTGGCGGGTCAGTGCTGGCTATACCACTCACTCATAGTTGATCGCTCGTGTGCCACGCTACTGACAGAGCCTGCGATCTCAAGCACTCGTTCGTCACAGACAATCCCTAAAACCATCCTTTGTTGCGGGCTTCTTCGAGCGTTGCCCGATTGAGATCGTAATATACGTCTCGGATCACCGTTTTCGGCGGATCTGCAAATGGCATGGCCGCGATCAGGAACAATTGCAGTCCAGAATGAAACGCTTTCTGATTTGTGGATCTTACCTAACTCGCGGCCGCCGACATCTTTAAAGACCGTTTCCATGTCCAAGGTCGCGTTTGCGTAACCGGGTACGATAAACATCGTAAAGCCGCATAGGAATCCTGAAATGCCGGCTAGTGCATCGCTGCCCTTCTCGGTCAGGGTGATCTCCGCGCGTAAGTCCGATTCCGGCGACGTTAAGCTGACCTGCTTAAATAGGGCAGACTCGCTGTATGCTTTCTGAGCCTGCCCTTCAATCAATTGTATGCTTTGCGGTGTCGTCTGTTGAGGTGATGCTGAGCCGGATAGGTATTGTCCCTTCGTCGACAACACGATCGATTTCATGACCGACGGTTTCTCCGGTGGCCACTGCTTGGGCAGGTCCAGGGTCTCTCCGCGGATCATCATGCAGCCGACGAGGCAATTAGACACAAGCAGAATGATTCCCAGTTGAAGTATTTTGAGCAACTCCTTCATCGAGTCCCCTCACCAGGGGTTTTGAATTTAACCGCGATTCCCTGTACCGAGGTGCAAGTGAAAGAGTAGACATTGTAGATGGGAATAAAGCCGTAGAGGCTGTTGGATACCGTCACATTGATGAGCGCATCGCCACCACGTGTCGCTAACGCATCGTCGACCGCTTTCGAGAACGTCGCATTTCCAAAAGGAATCACGGCTATTATGAAGTGCCTGCAGGCCGATCCTTCGACCGGGCCCAGTTCATCGAATTGCACTCCGTTTCGCAATTGATCCCCGCTCGCGCTGGATGACTTGGTCACAATGCCAAGGTGCCCCACTGAGGTGCATCCTGCGGCGACCAAGAGGATTGCAAAGCAAAGAATGAACCGTGTTGACAGACCCATGCAGTGACTCCTCTCTTTGTGTGTTGGACCATATTGCCAATCGAGAGTCGCTATCGCTGGGACGGAAGGTTCTTGTCGGAAGGATTATTGTCCTCCAGGCTAAGCGCCGGGCGGGGACGGGGGACGATGATACCAGAAAAATTTCTTATGTATAGGGCCATAAGGCTCTAGATGTGCCATTCGAAGAATAGGCAGTACAAGAGCGATCCCATGTCGTTCGTGCCTTGACACTCGTTCACGGACTGCCTACTCTTCCGTCGGTTCACATCTTTCCCAAGCCGGAGCCAATGGGATATATCGACGACAATCTCATCCCAGGCGAGCGAGTGCTGTTTCGTGCCCGCCTGCATTGGAAACTGTTTGTCCTACCCGTGCTGCTCTTTCTGACGGGCATCGCGCTGGTGGTGCTGGCGGTCAACGAGGACGTTCCGTTCGGATATTCACTCCTCGTCTTTCTCATTCCTGCTCGGGTTCTTCCTGCAGGCCTATCTCATCTGGCGCTGTTCTGAATTCGGCGTCACCGACAAGCGCGTGCTGATCAAAACGGGCATCGTCAGCCGGCATACCCTTGAGACCTTGCTGACGAAGGTGGAAAACATCGGCGTGGAGCAATCGATCTGGGGGCGGCTCTTCAACTACGGCACGCTCTATGTCACCGGCACCGGCTCAACCGAGGGACGTTTCCCGGCATTCACGCGCCGCTGGAATTTCGCAAAGCCATCGAGGCCGCCGCCGTGGCGTTCGAAGAACGCCGTCCCAGCGCACGGACACCGGGTTTCGCCTGACGACTGCTTCGACCTAGTCCAGGTTGTCCCTTCGCCTCGCAGCTTCAATTGATACCGCTTCAACTTGTGTCGATGCTAATACTCGCAGTGATCGCCTAAGTGCGTACCCTTGTATCCGAGTGTGTGATTGCAAGACGTGACCGCTTGTCGGGATTGAAGGTTCATGGTGACCTCTCGACAAGGTAAGGCGCGTTCTACGGAGTCGCGGAAGGAGACTGGAGAATTTATATGGTTGGTGCAAGAAGGCTCAGGTTAATGCAGGAAACTGTAAACGCCAGAGCGAGATTCCAAGCGCCGCTGCGTGTTGTATTTAGGGCGGCCTGGATTGAATTTGCAGATCAATCATCTTTATCGGCGGAAACGGACCGGCCCTAGCTGCCCGCAGGATTTTTCTTCGCGAAAAACTTTCGATACTGCTCTTGGTACATCGTCAAGTGGGGGATCATGCTTCGTATGCCGTCCTGGGGTGAAGTGTGGAGTGTAGCTGCATTTAGGCCACGAGTAAGTCGTACAACCCCTTTCAGCATTTTGCCGAACCGATTTACCACCCGATCGAAGTCTCCCTGTGACAGGTCGTCTCGAGGAACAAGGAGATGGAAGTAATATGAGTTAATTGCGACCACGCGGAGCAGGATTTGATCACCGCCTTGGCCTAGATACTTGCCTAGCGCAGAGCGGTACATGTTCGGGAATACCTTGCAAGTGCTCCCATCTGGCTGATTAACCATTGTGGGCGATACAAGTTCGACAAACATGGCAAAACTCCTCAGACAAGCAGTAGTTCCCGCAATAAACCCTCGAAAAGGCATCAGAGGTTCTGGGTTTGAAGTTCCTTGTCGTGCTGTATTGTAGGCAATCTTAAGAAGAGTACGCGCCAAGAGATCGAAGTCATAACAAAACGTTACGGTCGAGTCGAAATCGTGGAGGTGAGTAAAATACTCATCGTAAAGCCGACACAAGTGGGAATCGAGCGGGCTAAGCCTTTCGGCATTACACGCTGCGCACACATCTTTAACGACATAATCTGCACCATGTACCTGCTGTGCTCGAACAGAGAAGTGCGCCGTATGTCGGCCAAAGCGGTCTAGGAAGCAGTTAGGCCAAACGTGATCATTGGTAAATGGTCCTGCGCTTCCACAATACGCACATTGCTTTCCCATGCTGCTCTGTTCTTTGTCGTGTGGCTCTGTTTCGATGGACGCTATGCTTCCGATCAATTGGTGCAACGGTCGCCGATTTGTTCTTCCCTCACTCGTTGCAATGCTGCGAATGTCTCCTTGAGCGTCGAGAGATTGTCCATCGGTGGTTTAGCGCTCGCATACACCAAGGTTTAAAGCTGAGTGGACTAACAAGTTACAATTTTCCGAACATCCTCTCGAACGATCCTTTCGTCTGTTTCATATGCTGTTCAATATCCGTCTGCAAATGCCTCGCTCCTGCCTGCCAGTCGTCGGTGGTGTAGCCGACGCGGCGGGCCAGGAAGATGAACTCGTCTGAATCGGCGGGCGGAAGGACCAAGTCCTTGGCATGGCCTCGCACCATGCGAAGTCCGTCGATCAGCATCCGGATAAACAGGTAGGCCTTTCGCAGCGATTCTCGCCGTTCTGCCGGGTGACGATCCCGCATTCAACAAGTCCGGCAAGCGCCTGCATAGTGTTCGGCGTGCGCAGCACCGCGTGACGGTGCCCGTGCATGAGTTGGAGGTATTGAATGGCGTATTCGATGTCGACGACGCCTCCGGGACTGTGCTTGACGTTCACAGTGCCGGGCTCGACGAGTTGCTTTGAGTTGTTGCCGGCGCAGGTCGAGCGCCGTCGGCCAGATCCCACGGCGCGCCGCTATAGACATAGCGGTCCCGATGGACTTCGACCTGTTTCCCGAGGTCGTCATCGCCGGCGACGTGGCGGAGCTTGATCATGGCCTGCCGTTCGAACGGCGCGGCGAGTCCTTGTCACTGTAATAGCTGGTGATTTCGTCCAACGGATTGGCCAGAAAGCCTTTGCCCCCGTGGGGACGCAGACGGACGTCGAGGTGAAAGATGCCTTCCTGCTTCGCCTCGATCCACTGCAGCAGTTCCTGCGCGAGCCGCTCGAAGTATTCGCTGTTCTCGATGCCGTGCTTTGCCGTTGGTACGGCCGGCGCCGCCGTAGACGAACAGGACTTCGATATCAGACGCATAGCCCAACTCCCGGCCGCCGAACTTGCCCGCGCCCATGATGGCAAAGGAGCAGGGCTTGCCGTTCGTCAGCCCGGGGGCGCCGTAGAGCTTGTTCAGCTTCGCCTGGCAGTCGTTCAGGCTGCGTTCGACGATCACTTCGGCCAATTGAGTCAGGGCGAGGGAGAAGTCGGCGAGGCTCGTGTCGGGCTCGACGATGTGCTTCATGTCGATGCGGAACAGTTCCTGATCCTTGAAGCGATTCAGCGCCTCTTTCCGGCCAGCGTCATCTTGGCTCTGTCCACGACGCGGTCGAGCGCCTTGCGGAGCGCCGCCCGCGGCTTGATGAGCGGCGCGTCACGATAGTCGTGAAGCAGCGGCAGGAGTTGATCGTGCTGACGGCGGAGAAAGTCTTCCCACAGAAAATCGCTGGCGCCGAGGAGCCGGGCCAAGAGCGGAAACGTTTTCTTGTCGCTGAGAAAGGCGAGCGCCTCCTCACTGAGCCTTGCCCTTCGTCTCCTGAACGGTGAGATCGAGAAATTGGTCGAAGGCTTCCAGGGCCTTGGTCGGGTCCGGCGCCCAGGTCAGGGCATGCGTGAACTGCTTGATGAGGACGGCGGTCAGGCGCAGCTGCTGCTGCTCGAGCCGGGTCGGTCAGCTTCTGGCCGTAACGGTTACGAACTGCAAACCGGTCGTGCAGCTTGCCGCCGTCGATGTCGAATTGCGGGCTTTGGCGATATACACGTCTCTCATCGCCAGCGCATTGGCGAAGGCATAGAGAAAGGCCGGCGTGTCGTCCGAGCGGATGTCCATGATGGTGTCGGTCGGCGACTGGCTGTTGTCGAACGTAATGTGCACCGGATGCAGCAGGCCGCTGAATGAGCCGCGGCGTTTGCCCAGCTGTTCGACGAGGTGACGATTGACCGCACTGACGGGCTTCGTCGAACTGTCCGGCATCGAGCAGTGCGAGCATGGCCGTGAGTTCGGCCGTCAACCGCCGGCGGTCGTCTGAGCCGAAGGACGCACCGGGCACAGGCTGCACCCGGAACACATCGACGATCTTTTTCCGGCTGAGCCCCGGCCTGATCTTCGGCCTCGCGCGAGCGCCCGCCTGCGCGCTCTTCCCAGGCGCGGCAGGTCCTTCTGCAAACGTATAGATCTGGCCTTCTTCGATATTGAGGTTGAACGCAGAGAGCAGGCCGCAGATGGTGGCGAATTCAGAAAAATAGTCGTAGGCGACGAGTGTCAGTTCGAAGCGATGGCCCGGCTGTTCGGTGATCGCGACTTCACAGGGATGGTCGGGAGTCAGCTGCGCGGCCAAGCGCACATGGTGGGCAATGATGGCAGGGGTGAAGCGGCGAAAGTATTCCGTGTCCATGCGGGTGAGAAAGTCGTGCAGAATATCGGGGGCGATATCCTGGCAGAGCGGCGCGATCGATTCGAGCAGCGGCTGGCGATCGGCCTGCGGAGTCGGCATCGGCGCAGTATACCGGAACCCGTTCATTGTGCGCGACGGATGGCACCAGTATAATGCCGCCGCATGAGCAGCCGGGCGACGACAGCGCGACACCGCCAGAAGCCGAAGCCCTTGCTGCCCGCGTCTTCCAAGCCTGATCCCACGCCGGTTCTCCTTGCACCGGAACGCACGCTCGAGGACGTCCGGGCCATTCTGTCCGCGTACGGCCTTCGCGACATTGATCAAGCGGATCGCAATCTGCAGGCCATGGTGGCCGAGCCGCACCACCGCCTGCAATTGGCTAGGATCCTGCCGATCCTGCTGGAATCCATTTCAAAAACGGCCGACCCCGATCAGGCGCTGAACCACTGGGAACGGCTGCTCGGCAACGTCACGCGTTCGTCGTTCCTCGAGTATCTGCGGAGCTCGCCGCGCATGCTCGACCTGCTCTGCACGATCTTCGGCAACAGCGACGCCCTGGCTTTCACGGTGATTCGCGATCCCACGCTGGTCTCCTGGCTGGCAGAGGAGGGGGTGCTGGCGAAACCGCCGACCAGACCAGGCGTCGAACAGGCGCTGCACAAGAGCGTCCGGCACCTGACGATGAAGGAGCTGAAGCTGGATGTCGTGCGCCGGTATCGCCGGCGGGAGATGCTGCGGATCGGGGTGCGCGATCTGTTGCGGCTGGCGGCGGTGCCTGAGACGACCGCGTCGCTCTCGGATCTCGCAGGCCTCCTCATTCAAGCGGCCTATGAGATTGTCGATGCCGATCTGCGGCAACAATACGGCGTGCCGATGCATAGGAACCGGCAGGGACGATGGGTGGAGACCGGCTTCGCCGTCATGGGCATGGGCAAGCTGGGCGGGCATGAACTCAATTACAGCTCCGATGTCGATTTGATTTATGTGTACGAGTCGCATGAGGGCGAGACGAGGCATGCGAGCGGAACGAAAACCGGTAAGGCGGCGGTCGGCATCTCCAATGAAGAATATTTCGAAGTGCTGTCACGGGAGCTGACAAAAGCCCTGACCGAGCAAACGAAGGAAGGCTCTGTCTTTCGGGTCGATCTTCGCCTCCGCGCTGAGGGGTCGGTCGGGCAACTGGCGCGTTCGCTCGATGAGTACGAACAGTACTACGCCACTCGAGGGCAGGTCTGGGAACGATTGGCGTTGCTCAAAGCCTGGCCGGTCGCCGGATCGCAAACAGTCGGCGCGTCGTTCGTGAAGATGGTGAAACCGTTTATCTTTGGAACGGTGCCGAGGAAGATGACGGTCCAGGGGGCCCTCGCGGTCGTCCAGGAGGTGCAGGCGGTGAAGGAGATGATCGATGCCAGGATGGCCGATCGGGGACATGAGCACCGCAACGTGAAACTTGGCATCGGCGGCATCAGGGAAATCGAGTTTCTGGTCCAGACCATTCAGGTGCTGGCGGGGAAGCAGGTGCCGGCTTTGCTGGATCGAAGCACGCTGGGCGCGCTGGGACGGTTCGCGCGCTACAAGCTGATTTCGAATAAAGACCACCAGGACCTGACCGCAGCCTATCTCTTTCTCCGGGACGTCGAGCACAAGCTGCAAATGGTGCATGACCTGCAAACCCATGCTCTGCCTGACAGCAGAGAAGAACTCGAGCGCTGCGCGATCCGCATGGGGTATCACTCCGACGATCAGGGCCAAGGCGTCGAGCGATTTCACGCCGACCACCGACGGCATACGGAAGTCGTCAACCGCCTGTTCCGCGCGCTGTTCTCGCAGCCCGCGACGTCGGTGCTGCTCAAGGCGACGCTGCGGCTGACGTCGTCACGGCGATGAGCGACTGGCCAGCCTATCGTGTTTGGAGAATCGCTTCGTACAGATGACCGGCGGCCCGGTCTTTGGTGAGGAATTTCGAGGCCCCTGCTGACAGCATGGCCTGTTCGACTTGCGCCGAATCCTGGACTGAAATCCCGATGACGGCGGTGGAGGGGTGATCCTGTTTGATCTGACGGGTGGCTGCAATGCCGTCCATCCTCGGCATGTTGATGTCCATCACGACCACATCGGGATGCCGCGTGCGGGCCAGCTTCACGGCTTCCATACCATCGCCTGCTTCGCCGACGACTTCGAGGTCCGCATACGATTCAAGGATGCTGCGCAGTCCTTCCCGGACCATGGCGTGATCGTCCACCAGGAGGATACGCAACCGATGCGGCTCCTCATCGCCGTTCGATGTGATCTTGAGAGCCTCGTCATCGCGGCTCGCCTCGACGACGGCCGGGATGGGCACCAACAGGGTCACGCATGTGCCTTCGCCTGGGGATGACCGGATTTCAACACGCCCGTTGAGACCTTCGATCCGCTCCTTGATGCTGAAGAGTCCGAAATGATTCGGTTCGGTGTTGTCGGCCTCGTTCACATCGAAGCCGCGGCCTTCATCGGTGACGGACACCCGCAGCAGCCCACCATGATCTTCCCCGACGGAGACAACCGCCCGCCCTGTGCCGGCATGTTTCAACACGTTCATCAACAATTCACGGACACTCTGATAGAGGAGGATCGCCTGGTCGCCGGACAAGCGGACGGGCTGCTGAGCCAGGCGCAGCGAGACTTTCAACCCCTGCTGATCCATCCAGGACGCGAGCCATTGCAGGGCCGGTTGAAATCCGAGTTCATGCAGGACCGGGGGCGTCAACTGGACGACCAGCGAGCGCGTGTACTTGAGCGCCTGATCGATGACCTGGTCGAGGTCCTGGAGCTGAGCGCTCAGGCTGCTATTGGCCGCTGTTTGCCGGATCGCATGGCTGAGCTTCATCCGGCTGACGACCAGCAGCTGGGCGAGATGATCGTGGAGTTCTTCTGCAATCCGCCGCCGCTCGCGTTCTTCTGTGACGGTCAGTTCGGACGCGAGCGACTGCAACTTGGCTCGTGATTGCCGCAGGGCCTGGGTCCGTTCGGCGACGCGCTTTTCCAGGTCAGCCGTCAGCTCCTTGAGCGCGGCTTCGGTCCGCTTCCGGTCTGAAATGTCGCGGGCCGATTTGGCGATCCCGATAATGCGTCCCTGCCGGTCGATGATCGGCGATACGCTCAGCGACACATCCAGCGGCATGCCGTTCTTCTTCCGGCGCACGGTGTCGTAATGCTCAATGCGTTCACCCTGCCGGATGCGTTCGACGATGAGCGGTTCTTCCTTCTGCCGCTCCGGGGGAATGATCAAGGAGATGTGCCGGCCGACCGCTTCCTGCGCCGTATAGCCATACAGTCGTTCCGCCGCATGGTTCCAGGCGTTGATGACGCCGTCGAGCGTTTGCTGATAATCGCGTCATCCGAGGAGTCCACGATGGCGGCCAGATGGGCCTGGACGAGTTCGGCCTGTTTCAGATCCTGGATGTCGGTGTTGGATCCATACCAGCGTGTGATCTCTCCGGCCTCATCCAGGGACGGCGTCGCCCGCGTCTTGAACCATCGATACTGCCCGTCGGCGCCTCGGATCCGGAATTCCGTATCCAACACCTGTTTGTTCGCCACCGCCTGCCGCCATAGATCCAGGAGAGAGTCCCGGTCTTCCGGGTGGACGTGTTTCAACCATCCGTACCCGAGCTGCTCCGGCGCGCCTTCGCCGGTGTATTCCACCCATTGACGGCTCAGATAGTCGCATCGCCCGTCCGGAAGACAGGTCCAGACAAAATGCGGCATCGATTCGGCCAGGGCGTGCCACTGTTTGGCGCGCATGGCGAGCGTCTTCTCTCCACGCCGGCGTTCCAGGGCGGCAGCCACATAATGGCTGACGATTTCCATGACGGCCAGGGCCTCTTCCGTGAACGCGCTGTCACGTCGGGTCCCGAACGAGACGGTGCCGAGCAACTCGCCCCGTGCCATCAGCGGGTGACAGACATAGGCGGTCATTCCGAGCTGCCGAATCATGGCTGTCGTATTATCCGTCCGCTGCTGGACATCCGGGACCACCATGGATGCCCTGCGTTCAGCCACGGTGCCGCAGACGGCCTCGCCCAGTTCCAGTCGGCCGATGGCTCTTTGCGTGTCTTCCGGCACGCCATGAGAAGCGGAGAGGACTAAGTGGGTCCCGTCTTCAGACAGGGTGTAGTACACAGCGACGTCAAGCTTGACGAGTGTAGATAACGGCCGGCAGAGGGACTCAAGAAACGCTCGAGGGTCGTCCGCGGTCAAAAGGGCTCCGGCCGCTTCAGACAAGAATGTCAGTTCGTTCTGCATTGATCCCTCTATCCCGTTCAAAGCGATTCTCGTCGGGGATTGATGGCCAGGCAGGCAGACACAAAACTCGCCCATCCTAACAGCATGGAATCGGAGGTATAACAGGGAGAATTCCTAGCGCTACGGCAGGTACTACTGGGGCTGGTCGGCGTATTTCACATCATGATCGCCGGCGAGCAGGAGATAGGCTTCTCCCCACTGGGAGGGACTCGTCAGGCTCCATGGTTCATTGAGGTGAGCCGGTGAAAATCGCAACCCGTACAGGCCGCCGTAGACGAGATAGGCCAGACCTGAACCGGAGTCTTCGACGAGTTGCCCATAGGCGGGACAGGGGGGCGACTCCACGTTGTCGCTCCATCCTGTCACCCAGTACCACTCGCCGGCGGGGTTTCGATCATAGAGCCGCACTTGAATGACCGGCTTTGGCGGGCCCAGCATCCTTGAACCGGGCGAAGACACCGTTTACGCAATTCTCGTTGGACTCGACTTCGACGATCACGTCGATCCTTGGAGGAGGTGATCTATTGTAGTCCCGGCGCCCGGCGGCCCACAAACACGAAGGGCCCGGCGGTTGCCCGCCGAGTCCCTTCAATGGCGTTCACCGAGCTCTCGGCGAGCTCGATCGCCGTCTTCTTTAGTACATCCCTTCCATGCCGTGGTTGTGGCCACGGCCGGGCCGCCCATCGGCTCCTTCTTCTCTTCGGGAATGTCGGTGATCATGACCTCGGTCGTGAGCATCAGAGCCCGCGACGCTGGCCGCGTTCTGCAACGCGCGTGCGCGAGACCTTCGTCGGATCGATGATGCCCGGCCTTGATCATGTCGACATATTCTTCGGTTGCCGCGTTGTAGCCGGCGTTGGCGTTCTTCTCTTCGCGAACCTTTCCGACCACGACCGAGCCTTCGCCGCCGGCGTTGCTCGACGATCTGACGGATCGGCTCTTCAGAGCGCGCGCGGACGATGTCCACGCCCACCTTCTGTTCCGCCGGAACGTCCTTGAGGTCGTCGAGCGCCTTGATGCAGCGGAGATAGGCCGTTCCGCCGCCCGGGACGATGCCTTCTTCGACCGCCGCCTTGGTCGCATGGAGCGCGTCCTCGACGCGGGCTTTCTTTTCCTTCATTTCGGTCTCGGTCGCCGCGCCGACGTTGATGACGGCCACGCCGCCGACGATCTTGGCCAGACGCTCCTGCAGCTTCTCGCGATCGTAATCGGAGGTGGTCTCTTCGATCTGGGCCTTGATCTGCTTCACGCGGCCTTCGATCTTCTTCGGATCGCCATAGCCTTCGACGATCGTGGTGTTGTCCTTGTCGATCGTCACGCGCTTGGCACGGCCGAGATCGGTCAGCTTCACGTTTTCGAGCTTGAGGCCGAGGTCTTCGGAGATCACCTGACCGCCGGTCAGGATCGGCGATGTCTTCCAGCATGGCCTTGCGACGATCGCCGAAGCCAGGAGCCTTCACGGCCGCCACGTTCAAGCGTGCCGCGCAGCTTGTTGACCACGAGGGTGGCCAGCGCTTCGCCTTCGACTTCTTCGGCGATGATGACGAGCGGCTTGCCCATCTTGGCCACCTGCTCGAGAACCGGGAGGAGGTCCTTCATGCTGCTGATTTTCTTTTCATTGATGAGGATGAGCGGCTCTTCGAGTGAGGCTTCCATCCGCTCGGCATTGGTGACGAAGTAGGGGGAGATGTACCCGCGATCGAACTGCATGCCCTCGACGACGTCCAGGGAGGTGGTCATGGACTTGGCTTCTTCGACCGTGATGACGCCGTCCTTGCCGACCTTCTCCATCGCTTCGGCGATCAGGTCGCCGATCGTCTTGTCGTTGTTGGCGGAAATGGTGCCGACTTGGGAAATTTCTGTCTTGTTCTGGCAGGGCTTGCTGAGCTTCTTCAGCTCGGCGACGACGACTTCGACGGCCTTATCGATGCCCCGCTTGATTTCCATCGGGTTGGCACCGGCGGTGATGTTCTTCACACCTTCACGATAGATGGCCTGGGCCAGCACCGTGGCGGTCGTCGTGCCGTCACCGGCCGTATCGCTGGTCTTGCTGGCGACTTCGCGGACGAGCTGCGCGCCCATGTTTTCGTAGGGGTTCTTGAGCTCGATTTCCTTGGCGACGGTCACGCCGTCCTTGGTGATGGTCGGGGCGCCGAACTTCTTATCCAGAATGGCGTTCCGGCCCTTGGGTCCGAGCGTCGCCTTGACGGCATCGGCCAGCTGGTTGACCCCCTTGAGAATGGAGGCCCGAGCCGCCTCGCTGTACAATAGTTGCTTTGCCATGTGATTCCTCCGTTAAAGTCAGTCGTGCGTCGGTGAGTTGATTCGAATTAGCTGGTGAAAACGCCGAGGATGTCTTCTTCCTTGAGGATCAAGCACTCTTCGTCTTCGATCCGAAGCTTGCTGCCGGAATACTTGTCAAACAGAACCTGATCGCCGACCTTGACGTTCTCGACCTTCTTGCCGACGGCTTGAACGATGCCCCGTTGCGGCTTTTCCTTCGCGGAGTCCGGCACATAAATGCCGCCGGCCGTCCGCTCCAATTCTTCGGTGTAGGTCACGAACACCCGATCACCGAGGGGCTGGAAGCCCTTGGCGCACGTTCTTCTTTTCCTTCGTCGCTGTGCTCATAACGAAACCTCCTCGTGCTGTAAGTTAACCCGAAAGATGTCGACGATGTAGAACGGGTTCGCACTCGATGGCGTCAGGCCTGAGACCCCAGCACGAGCAGAATCCCTGATCTAACGAAACTGGGCGTAGAGATAGTGCCCATCTCGATCAAGTCAAGGGGCCGGGAAAAAATTTTGTTTTCGACCGGCCCCGTAGGGAAGCGGGCATCGTAACGTATCGGATTGTCCGATATTGCCAGTGAATAGGTGAGGGAAGAAGATCAGATTCGTCAAGCGGTCGAAATCTTTTACGTCTTTCTTCATGTAGTCCCGTAGGCGCTTGATGATGCGGGCTTCCAGCTGGCGGGTCCGCTCCTTGGTAATACCGTATTTGGCTCCCAGGTCGTCGAGGGTCAGCGGCGTTTCGGACAACAGGCGGTTGCGTAGAATGTCCTCGTCCCGTTCATCCGAGGGTCTTGGCAAATTCCGCCAGTTTCTCGCGAAACAGCGTCTTGCAACTGATCTGCGGCGAGCTGCTCGTCGCGCCGGCCTTGCTGGGACGGCAGGACATCGAGTAGAGCTGCCGTCCTGGTCTTCGCCGATGGGCTGATCCAGCGACAGCTCCCAGTTGCCGAGCCGCTGATCCATCTCGATGACGTCGCGCTCGCGGACGTTCAGCCGGTCCGCCAGCAGTTTGGTGTCCGGTGCGAAGCCTTCACGCTCGAGCTTGGATTTCTCCTTTTTGAGATTGTAGAAGAGCTTGCGCTGGTCCTGCGTGGTGCCGATTTTGACCAGTCGGTAGGTATTCAGCAGATAGCGCAGAATATAGGCGCGGGACCACCAGGCCGCATAGGCATGGAAGCGGACGTTTCTTCGCGGGATCGAACTTCTTGATCGCCTGCATCAGGCCGACGTTGCCTTCCTGGATCAAATCCATATGGTCGGCGCCGGTATGCAGGTATTCGCTCGCAATCGCGACCGATACGCGGAGATTGGCCATAATCAGTTTCACGGCGGCTTCGCGGCTGCCTTGCGTGCGGTATTCGTGAAAGAGCCGCAGCTCTTCTTCTTTGGAGAGATAGGGATAGCGCCGGACTTCGGCCAGATACTGTTGAAACGCGGTGACCGGCGACGACGGCTGTGGTGTCGGCTTTCGGCTGCCCATCCGCCTGGAGGCATCGATGACAGGCCTGGACCCGAATTCTATGGCCAGGTCATCGTCAGACGGCTCGAGAACCTCGGGCTCGACCGACTTCTTCGGTTTTCTTTGTCTTACGCGTGTGCTTGCTCATGACCGAATTGGAGACTATAGCAGAAGGATACGGGGTGCCGAAAGATGAGCTGCCTGGTTGCGCGGTAGAATCTCGCGTCTCCTATGATGATGCGCGTGATCGCGCTGATGCATCTTCTCCATCATGGCGCCCGAAGGTCGAGGACGAGAGACGCGATGGCAATATCTGACCGGACTACGCAGCGGGCACTGGCCGTCGCTGGTGGGGGCCTGGCTCCATTTCGAAGTCAGCTTCATGACCTGGCTCCTGATCGGGGCGCTCGGCGTGCCGATTGCCGAAGAGTTCGCGCTGAGCGCGACGCAAAAGGGTCTGCTCGTGGCCTGCCCGTTGCTGGCGGCGCACTGCTCGAGATTTGCGGTCGGCGTGATCAGCGATCGATTCGGTGCGAAACGCACGGGACTGATCTTGTTGGCCGGTGTCATCGTGGCCGTGCTCTGGGGATGGCTGGGCGTCTCAAGTTATGGTCAGGTGCTCGGTATCGGGACTGCTCCTGGGATTCGCCGGCGCCAGCTTCGCCGTGGCGCTGCCCATCGCCAGCCGGGCCTATCCTCCCGCCCATCAGGGCCTGGCATGGGCGTCGCCGCGTCGGCCAACAGCGGGACGGTCCTGGCGATGTTTTTCGCTCCGCGCTTGGCGATGGTCGGATGGCACAAGGTGTTTGGCGTCATGTTGGTGCCTGTCCTGATGCGTCACACTGATCTGCTTTAGCCTGCTCGTTCGACCGGACGGGGTCCTGTTGGACGCACTGAACGTGCTCCCACGTGGTGGCACGATCTTGCTGAGAGGATGCGCCGTCCCTCCGTCTACTGGCTCTGCGGCTGTATGCGGTGACGTTCGGCGGGTTCGTGGGCTGTGTAGTCTACTGCCGATTTTTTTACACGATCAATACGGGCTGGACTGGGTCGCCGGGTCTATCACGGCGCTGGGCGGATTGGTCGGAAGCGCGATCCGGCCGTTGGGCGGATTCATCGCCGACCGTATGGGCGGACTCATCGTGTTGGGGCCGGTGTTCGCCGCCATTGCGGGTTGATGGGCGGCCTGGGAGGTTGCCGCCGCGGCTGGGCAGTCTCGCTTCTGCTCGCGGCGATCGGCACCATGGGATTCGGAAATGGCGTGGTCTTTCAGGTCGTCTCCGAGCGGTTCCCGAAGCAGATCGGGATGGCGTCCGGTCTCATCGGCGCGGCGGGAGGACTCGGCGGATTTCTGCTGCCGCTCTGGCTGGGAGGACTCAAGGATGTCTGGGGAACGTTCGTCCCGGATTGTGGCTCTGCGCGGCAGTCTGCTCTCGTTGCGGCGGTCACGGTAGCCGAGTCTATCCGGCGCTCGCACTGCGGCCGGCGACTGACGGATTGGCGCCCCTTTTTCCCGTTGACAGTCGCAACAAAACAGGGTTATCTGAGGGGCTTCTAGCCCCGCAATTTTTAATTGAAATCCGGAAATCTAAAAATCCTCTATGCCCACTCCATTTGACAGCATCGAAGACGCGATCCGGGACATCAAAAAAGGCAAATTCGTCATCCTGGTCGACGACGAAGACCGGGAAAACGAAGGCGACCTCGTCATCGCCGCCGAAAAAGTGACGCCACACGCCATCAATTTCATGGCCAGGCATGCGCGCGGATTGATTTGCCTGGCCCTGACGCCGGAACGCGTCGAAGAACTGCAGTTGCCCCAGCAGGCCGTGGAGAATACCGCGACGTTCGGGACGGCCTTCACCGTCTCGATCGACGCCCGCAAGGACATCACGACCGGTATCTCCGCGGCCGACCGCGCCACCACCATTCACGTGGCGATCGACCCGCAAAGCAAAGCCGAGCGATCTGGCGCGGCCCGGACATATTTTCCCATTGAAGGCCCAAAAGGGCGGCGTGTTGAAGCGTGCCGGGCAGACCGAAGGGTCGGTCGATCTGGCCAGGTTGGCCGGGCTGCAGCCTGCCGGCGTCATCTGCGAGATCATGAACGAAGACGGCACGATGGCGCGGGTGCCGGAGCTGACCAGGTTCGCCAAGGCGCACAAACTCAAGATGGTGACGGTCAAAGCGCTCGATCGAATACCGCATGCGCCGGGAAACGTTTGTGAAGCGCATGGCCAGCGCGCGCCTGCCGACGATGTTCGGCGAATTCGAGGCGGTCGCGTTTGAGAATCGAGGTGGACAGCATCACGCACATTGCGCTGGTCAAAGGTCGGGTGGACGGCAGCGCGCCCGACGCTGGTGCGGGTGCATTCCGGCTGTCTCGACGGCCGATGCGCTGGGTTCCTTGCGCTGTGATTGCCGGGATCAGCTCCATCAGGCGATGGAGATTATCGAGAAAGAGGGGCGGGGTGTTCTGCTGTATCTCAATCAGGAAGGTCGCGGCATCGGGTTGCTGAACAAGATCAGAGCCTATGGTCTACAAGACCAGGGCAGCGATACGGTCGAAGCCAATCTGAAGCTCGGCTTCAAGGCCGATCTGCGTGATTACGGCGTCGGTGCGCAGATCCTCGTGAATCTCGGATTGCATCAAATCAAACTGATCACCAACAACCCGCGCAAGATCGTCGGCATCGACGGCTACGGATTGAAAGTGGTCGAGCGGGTGCCGATCGAGATTGCGCCGCGCGCGGCCAACGAAAAGTATCTGCGGACGAAGAAGAATAAGCTGGGGCACATTCTCAAAAAAGTTTGAGGGGAACGAGCAGCGGCCGGCCTGCCCTTCGTGCTCGCTGAGCCCCCACGATAAAACCGTGGTCGCTCAATGCGCGCAATGGAAGGACAACCCAGCCGCTGCTCTGGAGAGGGGCGTAGAAGAAAAAGGTGAAACTTCGGAAAGGGTATCACGATGCGACGGGATTGCGGTTCGGCATCGTCGTCGCGCAAATTCAACAAATTCGTGACGAGTAAGCTGCTGATCCGCTGTCGTTGACGGGCTGACGAAGCACGGCGTGCGCGGAGCATGACATCGAAGTCGTGCGCGTGCCGGGCGCGTTTGAAATTCCGCTGGTGGCGAAGACGCTTGCCAGGTCGAGCCGGTTCGACGCGGTGATCTGTCTCGGGGCGGTCATTCGCGGTGATACGCCGCATTTTGACTACATCAGCGCCGAAGCCAGCCGGGGCATCGGCCAGGCGGCCTTGGATGCCGACGTGCCGATCATTTTCGGTGTCCTGACGACGGATACGGTGGCGCAGGCCATCGAGCGGGCCGAGCCGGAAAAATACAATCGCGGAGGCGAAGCCGCGAAATCGGCGATCGAAATGGCGATCGTCATGCGAATGCAACTGAACGGCCATGGAGCAGGAGCCGGTCGTTGAGCGGGTTCCTCGCCCGAAACGGGTCGTCCGAAGGCATGCGAAATAATCATGGGGATGTCGTCACCAAGCGCGCGAACGGGCGCTGCAGATTCTGTTTCAGTACGACATTCACGGCAAGGCCGGCGTCTGGCTGGAGGAATTCTGGAAGGAGTTCACCGCCAGCGATGACGTCGAAATCATTCGCCGAGCAGCTGGTGAAGGGCGTGCTCGAACAACAGAAAGACCTCGATGCGCTGATCAGCAAATACGCGACCAACTGGAAGATCGACCGGATGCCGATCGTGGATCGCAATATCCTGCGGGCCGGCGCTGTTTGAATTGCTCTGGATGAACGATGTGCCGGCAAAGGTGACGATCGATCAGGCCATCGAGCTCGCGAAGAGCTTTGGTGACGACGAAGCGTCGAAGTTTGTGAATGGCATTCTGGACAAGGTGCTCACGACCGAACCGCGGCTCGCGGAGAAACGGGCCACGCCGGACCAGCCGATTTGGAAACGCTGATGACACTGCATTTCGCGGCTGCTCAAAAAGGCTTCCAGCGAGACCGCAAGGAGTGTGGATACCGAGGTGAGGGAAACGCAGGACTGAGAACAAAGCTGAAAGGCTTTTTCAGCAGCCGACGGGAGGAGCCATGATCGATCGGTACACCCGACCACAGATGAAGGCCATCTGGGATCTCAAGCACAAGTATGAGATCTGGTTGGAAGTGGAACTGCAGGCGTGCGCCGCCTTTGAACGGGCCGGCCAGGCGCCGCGAGGCACGGCCGCGAAGATACGAAAGAAGGCCAGGATCGATGTCGCGCGAATCGCACGAGATCGAAAAGGTCACGAAGCATGATGTGATCGCGTTTCTGGAATCGCTCATGGATACCGTCGGGCCGGAACATCGCTTTCTCCACATGGGGTTGACCTCTTCGGACATCGTCGATACGTCGCTGGCGATCCAGATGACGGAGGCGCTCGATCTCATCCTGGAAGGACTCGACGGGTTGCTCGCCGTGCTGAAGAGCCGGGCGCTCGAGCATAAGGCCACGGTCATGGTCGGCCGCTCGCACGGCATCCATGGCGAGCCGATCTCGTTCGGGTTCAAATTGGCCATCTGGTACGAGGAGATGGGCCGGCATCGGGCGCGACTCGCAGCGGTCCGGCCGGAAATCGCCGTCGGCAAACTCTCCGGCGCGATGGGGACCTTTGCGCATCAAGGGCCGGAAATCGAAGAGTATGTCTGCGCCAAACTCGGATTGACGCCGGACCCGGTCTCCAATCAAATCGTGCAGCGCGACCGGCATGCGGCCTATGCGACTGCGCTCGCGCTGCTGGCCGCGAGCATGGAAAAGATTGCCGTCGAAATCCGCCATCTACAACGGACCGAAGTGCTCGAAGCCGAAGAATATCTTTTCCGAGGGACAGAAAGGCTCGTCGGCCATGCCGCACAAGCGCAATCCGATCATCTCGGAGAATCTCTGCGGATTGGCGCGGCTGGTGCGGGCCAACAGTGTGGCGGCGATGGAGAACGTCGCCCTCTGGCATGAACGCGACATCAGCCACTCGTCGGTGGAACGGGTCATCATGCCCGACAGCACGATCCTCGTCGATTACATGCTGGCCCGCGTGACGGAACTCATCAAGCATCTGGTGGTCTACCCGGCCCGCATGAAGCAGAATCTGGAATTGACCGGCGGGCTCGTGTATTCGCAGCGGCTGTTATTGACGCTGATTGAAAAGGGCGCCCAGCGGAAGGACGCGTACGAAGCCGTGCAGCGAAGCGCGATGGCGTCGTGGCGAGGGGCGGGCGGCTTGCAGGAATTGGTCAGTAAAGATCCGTTCATCACCCGCTATCTCACCAAGAACGACATTGCCGCCTGCTTCAACCCCCGGTATTATCTGCGGCATCTGGATAAGATTTTTCGCCGTGTCTTTTCAAGACGTCATAGCCTGACGAGGGGCGGTAAACGAGGAGCCACACGATGATGAGCCGGACAGCCGTGGTTGTGTGCTGTGCGTTGGCGGTGTGTTTTCCCCTGGTTCCAGCCGGTTTCGCCGCGGACCGGGAAAAACTGTTGACCGACCCGGGCGTGTACGGGACGTTTGCCGCGTTTCGCATCGATCCGGATTGGCGAAAGCTCGAAACGCCGGCCCGCATCGCTCAGCTGACGACTCTCAAAGCGGTCATCGAGCAGCACCGTGAAAAGCTCGCCATCGAGACGTATCTGTTGACGGGCCTGTCCGAGCATGCAGATGTACTGGTCCGCGCGCATGCCACGGAGCTGAAGGACAGTCAGCAGTTTCTCGTCGATCTCCAGAACAGCGCGTTCGGCAAATATCTCACCAGCGTCGCCGTCTTTCATGGGCTGACTAAGAAGGCGAACTACGTGCCCGCTTTTCCCGACCAGATGAAAAACGACCTGAAGGCGCCGAGCGAGTCGGGGCCCTATGCCATCGTCATTCCCATCCGGAAAGACGCCGATTGGTGGGCGCTGCCTCAGGATAAACGGACGGGCATGATGCAGGAGCACACGGAGGCCGCCCTGCCGTATCACAAGACGGTCAAGCGGAAACTCTACCACTCGACCGGCCTGGATGATTTCGACTTTATTACCTATTTCGAGACCGCCAAGCTGGACGACTTTCAGGGTCTGATCCTCTCGCTGCAGAAGGTGAAGGAAGCGCGACACAACCGGCGTTTCGGGAATCCGATTTTTGTCGGCACGACAAAGTCTGTGGATCAACTGATCGAGACCCTGGCGCAATAGTCTGATCATGAACGAGGCGATCATGGGTGGCATCGGCGCAATGTTGTATGAAGGCAAGGCCAAGAAGATCTTCGCGACGGCGCGGCCCGACCAGGTGGTGCAGTATTTCAAGGACGACGCCACTGCCTTCAACGCGCAAAAGCGCGGGACCATCGTCGAGAAGGGCATCATCAACAACAAGATCTCGGAGCGGCTCTTCCGGCTCTTGGAGCAGGAAGGTATTCCGACGCACTTTATCGAGCGATTGAGCGACCGTGAGATGCTAACGAAAAAGGTGACGATCGTTCCGGTGGAAGTGGTGATCCGGAATATCGTGGCCGGCAGCCTGAGCAAGCGGTTGGGATTGAAGGAAGGGGATGCGATCGAACCCGCGATCATCGAGTTCTATTACAAGCACGATGCGCTCGGCGATCCCCTGGTCAATGACGATCATTTGCGTCTGATGAAGGTGGCCACCCCGGCGGTCTTACGAGAGTTGCGCGAACTCGGCCACTCGATCAATACGATCCTCAAGCCGTTCTTCGCCGAGCGGAAGATGCAGTTGGTGGACTTCAAGCTCGAATTCGGCGTGTTCCACAACAAGCTGATCCTGGCCGACGAAATTTCTCCCGACACCTGCCGGTTCTGGGACATGAGCACCGGAGAGTCGATGGACAAGGATCGGTTCAGAAAAGACATGGGCAAGATCGAAGAGGCATATCAAGAAGTATTAAAGCGGGTGTGTGGATGAGGGCGGACACGGTCATCAGTCTCGTGCTCGCGGAGCCCCCCACGATAAAGCTGTGGTGGCTCCATGCGCGCAGTGAAGACCGATGACCGCGTCCATCCCATATCCTTTCCTCACTGGGGGAGAAGAGGGGGAGAGTGAAAGGGTTTCTGCAGTACTTCATGAACTATGGCCTGGTCGCGGCAGTCGTGGTCTGGGCGGCGGTCGTGGGATTGATGGCGTACCACCTGGACGAGTCGCCGTGGCGCTGGGCATTTATCGCACTGGTGGCCGCCGGCCTTGCGACGGTGGCCGGCATTTTGAGAATCCGAAAGTACGTAGACGGTCTGGGTAAGTCCTCTGAACAGGAAATGGTTTCGGAAAGAAAATTTAAGGATGCTCAAAAAGGTCAGCCAACGAGGCCACAGGCGATGGCAAAGCCGGAGGCGTAACCTCCGGGCTACGGTGAGGACTTTGCCGAGACGAGAACGAAGTTGGGGGCCTTTTTCAGCATCCTAAGGGGGAATCGTGAAGGCAAAAATTCATGTGACGCTCAAGCAGGGCATTCTTGATCCTCAAGGCAAAGCCATCGAGCATGCGCTCGATTCGCTGGGCTTCAAGAATGCCGCCAACGTGCGGGTGGGCAAATACATGGAAGTGGACCTTCAAGAGAAGGACAAGGCCAAGGCAGAGGCCGAAGTGAAGCAAATGTGCGAAAAGCTCCTGGCAAATACGATCGTCGAAGAGTACCGCTACGAGCTGAGCGTGTAGCGCAGCTCGAATGTTGAATTGTGAATGGTGAGTGTTAAGTGTTCTGACCGGACAAACGGCTGGACTAAACACTCAAAATCAAACCTAAAAATTGGGTTGTATGAACATCGGCGTCGTCGTGTTTCCCGGGTCCAATTGTGATCACGATTGCCAGCACGCCTTTCGTGACGTGCTGGGCCAGTCCGTCCGGATGATTTGGCACAAAGAGACCTCTCTCACAGGGGTCGATGCGGTGGTGCTGCCGGGCGGCTTCTCCTATGGCGACTACCTGCGCACGGGGGCCATTGCCCGGTTCTCTCCGGTCATGGGGGCGGTCAAGACCTTTGCCGACGAGGGCGGCATGGTGCTCGGCATCTGTAACGGATTTCAGATTCTCCTTGAAGCGGGCCTCCTGCCCGGCGCGATGCTGAGGAACCGGTCTCTCAATTTCATCTGCAAGGACGTCTATATCAAAGTAGAAAACGCTGCGACCCCTTTCACGGGAAATTGCGAGTCAGGTCAGGTGTTGAAGATTCCGATCGCGCATGCGGACGGCAATTATTACACGGATCCGGTCACGCTGGCTTCCATCAAAGCCAATGCTCAGGTGATTTTTCGTTATTGCGACCAGGAGGGAAAGGCCACGCCGGAAGCCAACCCGAACGGCTCGCTCGACAACATCGCCGGCATTCGCAACGCGGCGGGGAACGTGCTGGGCATGATGCCGCATCCTGAACGTTGCGCCGAATCGCTCTTAGGCAATGAAGACGGACGGCTGATCCTGGCCTCGATGGTCGAAGGGTTGAAGAAAGCGAGCCAGACTCCCGTTGCAGGCGTTCGCTAAGGGCGCAATCCACCTCCTGGCAGTCGACCGCCGATGGGATCTCCATGCGTATCTGGGACCTCTCGCCGAAGAAGCTCTGTCGCAATCATCTGTTGGGCGAACACCGGGAGTTGCACGCGATCTGGTCGGTCATTACGAACGATAAGAAAGGCTATGCGCGACATCCCGAAACATTGCGGTGGAGGGGAAAATTGAAGGCGCTGTTTTATCGCCATGAAGCACTGACACGTGAGATGGCCGCGCGGGGGTATCGCCACGCCAGCCCGCTCGCAAAGCAGCAGGCGACTGGCTCAAGGCGACAACGCGAGTACGTGGATACGCCTTGCCGACAGGTGGTGATCCTCAGGGGCAAGAAGTGTCACTGTGATGTGTGAGGAGATGGAATGAAGCCGGCTGTCATGACGAAAGACCTCATCGCGCAACATAATTTGACGGACGATGAGTACAACAAGATTCTCGAGATTCTCGGGCGCGAGCCGAATCTGACCGAGTTGGGCATGTTCTCCGTCATGTGGTCGGAGCATTGTTCCTACAAGAGTTCACGCGTCCATTTGCGCAAGCTGCCGACGACCGGCCCGCGTGTCGTGCAGGGACCAGGTGAAAATGCCGGTGCGGTCGATATCGGAGACGGACTCTGTGTCGTGTTCAAAATGGAATCGCACAACCATCCGTCGTTTATCGAGCCGTATCAGGGCGCAGCGACCGGTGTCGGCGGCATTCTCAGGGATATCTTTACGATGGGCGCCAGACCCATTGCGCTTCTGGACTCACTCCGCTTCGGCGGGCTGGAGACGCCGAAGAACCGGCATCTGATGAAGGGCGTGGTCGCCGGCATCGCCGGCTACGGCAACTGCATGGGCGTACCGACGGTGGGCGGAGAAGTCCGGTTTGAGGATATTTACGCGCAGAACCCGCTCGTCAATGTGTTCTGCCTTGGCATTGCGCATAAAGATAAGATCTTCCGAGGGACCGCCGCGGGTGTCGGCAATCCGGTGATCTACTTCGGGTCGAAGACGGGCCGCGACGGCATTCACGGTGCGACGATGGCCTCCGACTCGTTCGACGATCAATCCGAACAAAAGAGACCGACCGTGCAAGTCGGCGATCCCTTTACCGAGAAGCTGCTCCTGGAAGCCTGTCTCGAATTGATGGCCGGCGATCTGCTGGTCGGCATCCAGGATATGGGCGCGGCGGGACTGACGAGCTCGTCTTGCGAGATGGCCTCGCGCGCCGGCAACGGGATTGAACTCGATCTCACGGAGGTGCCGCGACGCGAGTCCGGCATGACGCCCTATGAGCTGATGCTCTCGGAGTCTCAAGAGCGCATGCTGATGGTGGCGCAGGCCGGCAAGGAAGACGAGTGCATCCGGATTTGCAAAAAGTGGGACCTTGACGTGGCGGTCGTTGGCCGCGTCACCGGCGACGGGATGCTGCGCATTAAAGACCAGGGCAAGATCGTGGCCGAGATCCCTGCCAAGTCGTTGGCCGACGACGGGCCGCGCTATGAGCGGCCCTATTCGCCGCCGGGCTATCAAGACCTCCTGACGAATTTGAATTACGACTCCATCCCGGACGTCAAAGATGCGAATGCCGCGCTGCTCACGCTGCTCGAGTCGCCGACGATTGCCAGTAAGCGCTGGGTGTATGAACAGTATGACCATATGGTGCGGACCAATACGATGGTCCGGCCCGGGTCGGACGCGGCGGTGGTGCGGATCAAGGGCACCAACAAGGCAGTGGCGATGACGGTGGATTGCAACGGCCGCTATTGCCTCTTGCATCCGTATGAAGGCGCCCGGATCGCGGTGGCCGAGGCGGCACGTAATTTGGTGTGTTCCGGCGCCGAGCCGATCGGGCTGACGGACTGTTTGAATTTCGGCAATCCGGAGCGCCCGGACGTCATGTGGCAGTTCGTGCTGGCCATCGAAGGGCTGAAGGATGCCTGTGAGGCTCTCTCCGTCCCGATCGTGAGCGGCAATGTGAGTTTTTACAACGAAACGAACGGGCTTTCGATCTATCCGACGCCGATGCTGGGCATGGTGGGACTGATTGAAGACGCCCAACGGACGATGACACAGTGGTTCAGGCAGGACGGCGACGACCTCGTTCTGCTCGGAGCCACTCGGGAAGATCTGGGTGGTTCGGAATATTTGAAAGTCGTGCATGCCCGGGAGCAAGGGTCGCCGCCGTTCTTGAATATGGACACTGAGAAAGCCGTGCAGGCCTGCGTGCTGGAGCTGATTCACGGCGGCGTGATTCGATCCGCGCATGACTGCTCGGACGGCGGGCTCGCCGTCGCGCTCGCGGAAAGTTGCATGTCGGCACCGGACCTCAAGCTCGGCGCTGTGGTAAGATTATCAGCCGGCCGTGTCCGCAAAGACGCCCTGCTGTTCGGCGAGAGCCAGTCCCGGGTGGTGTTGTCGGCCGATCCGGCGCACCGGCAGGCGATTCTCGATGAGGCCGCACGGCGGGGCGTACCGGCGGCGGTGATCGGAATCGTGTCAGGTGACCGTCTGGTCATTTCGATCGGGGAGGAAGCGTCCTCCGTGAAGGTCATCGATACGCCGGTTGCGGTACTGCATGATCGTTGGGCGTTTTCGCTGGAACGGACACTCACGCACGAGTAGGTTGGTCTGGTCGCACGAGTTATTATGAGAAAGCCACTGCCCATGCTCTCGCCCGATAAGTTCCACGACGAGTGCGCTGTCTTCGGCATCTTCAACCATGAGGAAGCGGCGAACCTGACGTACCTTGGTTTGTATGCGCTGCAGCACCGAGGACAGGAAGCCTCGGGCATTGTATCCGGAGATGGCGAGCAGTTCTTCCTCCACAAAGGCATGGGTCTGGTCGCGGATATTTACAACAAGTCGGTGCTGGAAAAACTGCCGGGCCATATGGCCATCGGCCACAACCGCTACTCGACCGCCGGCGGGAACGATCTGAAGAATGTCCAGCCCCTGATCGTAAATTTCGCCCTGGGCAATCTGGCGCTCGCGCACAACGGCAATCTGATTAATGCCCAGGTCATCCGGAACGAACTGGAGGCCTACGGGGCCATTTTCCAATCGACATCGGACAGCGAAGTCATCATCCACCTGATCGCGCATTCGCGGGCCGATTCGTTTCTTGCCCGCGTAATCGATGCGCTGAACCAGGTGCGCGGGGCGTTTTCCGTCGTCCTGATGACCGATAGCGGATTGATCGCCGCGCGGGACCCGCACGGATTGCGCCCGCTGTGCATCGGACGTGTGCGGAGCAGCTGGATCGTCGCCTCCGAAACCTGCGCGTTCGACTTATTGGATGCGGAATACGTCCGCGAGGTGGAACCCGGTGAGCTGGTCGTCATCACGGATCAGGGTCTTGAGAGCCATCGGCCCTTTCCCAAAACGGAGCCGGCCATGTGCGTCTTTGAGTATGTCTATTTTGCCCGCCCCGACAGCCGGATCTACGGCGCGGGCGCCGTGTACGCCACCCGGAAGGCGCTGGGGCGCCAGTTGGCGCAGGAGTCCTGGGTGCCGGCTGATATCGTCATTCCCGTGCCTGATTCCGGTGTGCCCGCGGCGTTGGGCTATGCGGAGGGCGGCGGCATTCGTTTCGAGACGGGCTTGATCCGCAATCACTATGTCGGCCGGACCTTCATCGAACCGGAGCAGTCGATCCGGCATTTCGGCGTCAAAGTGAAGTTGAACGCCGTGCCGGAAGTGCTGGAAGGAAAACGGGTCGTGGTGGTGGACGATTCCCTCGTACGTGGGACCACCAGCAGGAAGATCGTCAAAATGATCAGGCAGGCCGGCGCCAAGGAAGTGCATGTGCGGATCAGTTCGCCGCCGATCATTTCGCCCTGTTTCTACGGCATTGATACGCCTACGAAGAAAGAGCTGATCGCATCCAACCATTCGACCGAAGAAATCCGCAAATACATTACCGCCGACTCGCTGGCCTATCTCAGTCTCGACGGCATGCTGAAAGCCGCGCCCGGGTCGCCCAATCAGTATTGCAACGCCTGCTTCACTGAAAAGTATCCCATTCCATTTACTCGCGCCGAGGAACTCCAACTCGGCCTCTTTGAATCCGCGCATTGAACCAGTTCGAACGCACTTGGGGGCCCCATGCATTCACGGAACAGGCCGCGCATCGATGTTGACTATGCCGTCAGTTTTTCCGGGGATCAGCTGACGGGTCAGGGCACGCTGACCAATCTGACGATCGCCGGAGCGGAGATTCGAAGCGCCATTGATTGTCCAATCGATGCGCATCTGTGCCTGACTATTCACTCCTCAGGCGCGCGTCCGCCCATTGTGATCACCCTGGCTGTGGTCCGATGGAAGGACGCGGACCGGTTCGGCGTTGAGTTTGTCCGCTTCGAGGGCCAGTCAAAGCAGCAGCTTGGAGACATGCTGAATCAGCAAGACTCGTCCCCGCGCTCTTAGTGTCGCCACGCCTCAGTTGCCCCTGCAAAAATCTGCGTGTTAGGATGTTGCCAGTCTTCACTTTCTTTTTATGGAGGCCGCAATGAAACTCTCACTCATATTTGGCGCCCTGACCCTTCCGTTCCTTGTGATCCCCGCTCTCCTGGCCGTCTGGCTGGGCACCGCCTGCTCGCAAGCCGGCCATCGGTACGCATTGGCGCGCCGCTCGTCCTAGCGGCGAGGGTACACTCGAAAGGAGATCGTGATGAAACGGTTATCCATCGTATTGAGTGCAGTGATCGCTCCTCTCCTGTGTGTTCCTCTGCTCTTGGCCGCCGGATTTTTCAAGGTCGGCGAGAAGGCGCCATCCTTCTCGCTGACGTCGATCACTGGCGACCCTGTGTCGTTGGACGCCTATAAGGGAAAAGTCATCGTGCTCGGCCTGTTCCATATCTGCGATCCTTGCATGACGCAGGGCAGCAATCTTCAAAAGGTCTACGAAGCCACCCAAGGGAAGAACGTCGCCGTGCTCGGGGTGAATTCGGCTGGTAATTCAAAAAAAGATGTCGGCGAGTTTCTTTCCGCGTTTCCCGTCAAAGTGACCTATCCCTACCTGCTCGACCCGGCCAAGGTGACCGATAAGCTGTACGGCGGAGGGAAGTTTATTCCCAACGTCTATGTGATCGATCAGAACGGGGTCATTCGCTGGCAGCGGGTGGGCAACATGGATTTGGCGGGGGCCGACGTGATCGTGGCCGAAGTCGAGAAACTGCTCGCTGGTAGTGCCAACAAGATGTAATAAGCGGCAGCGCCGCGCGAGGCCGTGAAGGGGACATCACGTCGATGGATGAGATGGAAGCGGGCAAGCAGAAGTTTCTGGAAGTCGTCAAAGGAGTCGACGGCGCCGTACAGGTGGTGATGCCGGTCACGCCGTCCAACAGCATGTTTCTCATTTCGCTGACGAAAGGCCCCAACCGCAAATTCATTACAGTGTCGGAAGACGACATCATCGACCTGCCGAATGAAGCCGGTATTCTCACCAAGGTGACCAAGGTCGTGAAGGATGCCGTCGCCGCCCTCTAGCCGCCCATGAAGCAACTCCTCCCCGGCATGTGGCAGTGGTCCTCGTTCTCTGAGGAAAAGCAGCTCGACTTCAACGGGCTGTTTCTCATGATCGGCGAACATAAAGTGCTGATCGATCCGCCTCCGATGACGGCGGAGGCCAGTACGTTCATCCGCCGCAACGGTCCTGTCGACTACATCGTGGTCACCAACCGCGACCATGCCCGTCAGGCGGCCGCCTGTCAGAGCGAGTTCAAATGCCAATTACAAGTGCCGGATGCGGATGCCGCTGAGATGGACCTCACACCGACAAAGACGTTCAAGGACGGCGAACTGCTCCCTGGGGGCATCTGGGTCATCCAGCTCAAGGATCAAAAGTCCCCGGGCGAGTCGGCATTGTTTATTCAGCAGGGGCGTGGTGTGCTGATTGTCGGCGACGCGCTGATCGGAAAACCGGCCGGCGAGGTGAGTCTGTTGCCGGCGGACCGGTACGCCGATGTCAAGAAAGCGAAAGAGGGTTTGCAACGCCTGCTGAAATATCAATTCGAGAGCCTCCTCGTCGGTGATGGCACCTCCATCCTGGCCGGCGCAAAACAGTCGGTCGAGCGGCTGCTGCAAGCCTGATCATGCCACTGCGCAACGGACTTTCCGAAGAGCTGAATCGACAGGGCAATGAGCATTTCTCGCGCGGCTACTACACGGACGCCTATACCTGTTATGCCAAAGCCCTGGAATGCGACCGGCTCACAGGGGATCAGCGCGCGCTCGTGGCGACACTCGGGAACCTCGGGAACATTTGCGCGGTCAGCGGCCGCCGGGATGCCGCTCAGGCGCATTATCAGGAAGTGTTGGAACTGCAAAAGATTTTAGGCGACGAAAAGGGCATCGGCACGACCTTGGCCAACCTCGGCAATCTACGGGCGGATGCCGGCGAGTGGGACCGGGCTCGCGCCTATTATCTGGAAGCGCTGGATCTCATGACCAAGACCCATGATGAAGCGGCCAAGGCCGTGTTGTTTTCCGATCTGGGCCTGGTCGCGCGCGAAACCGGTCAATTCGACGAAGCGATCCAGTGTTACGAGCGGTCGCTGGTTCTGATGCGCCGTCTTGGCAATCATGGCGGCGTGGCGGATGCCTGGCGCATGATCGGCCGCACGTTCCTGATTCAACAACGCTACGACGATGCGATTGCCTGCTGCCAGACCAGCCAATCGATTGCCGAACGGTTGCGCGATGAACTCCGGGCCGGCGGCGCTCGCTATGTGCTGGTGCAGTGCTATGAGGAATTGGGCCGCCTCCGGGAGGCGACGGATCTTCTGGAGCAAGTCGTCTATATGGACCGCAAATATCAGTTGCCGAAGCTGGAAGAGAACATTCGCCGGCTTCAACATCTCCGTGAGCGATTGTCGGCCGCGGAGCCTCTTTCCCTCCCCGAGCCGCAGTCATGAGCGAGCATGTCTCATCGTCCTGGACGGAAGCGCGGGCCGCGCTATCCAAATCATGTCCGCAATTCTATGAGCTCGAGCCAGGGGGGCCGTTAGTGCTCGAACTCGGCAGCGACGGCTGGCTCTTGGAGGTCAAGCCGGAAGGCCGGGTCGTCTGTCAGTACGGGGTGGCTATCGAGGATGTCATGAGCCTCTTGTCCGAAGGTACGCCTGAGGACCTGGGGACGGACGAAGTGGCCAAGCAGGCCAAGTATTTTATCCAGCCTGCGGTGTCGAAGTTCCGGCCGCTGCTGTTGCAGTCCGGATTCACGGAAGAAACCGAAATGAATGAGGCCTTCGTGGCCGTCACGTTTGCACGGGCGATGGACGTGCAGAATGTCGCCAAGCTGATGGATTTGATTCAATGGTGCCGCCGCACAATCGGAGGAGCCGGGTGACGCGCCCTATCGTGACCTTCGATCAATTCCGAGATGCCGTTGCGGCCTATCGATTGCCCCGTGTGCTCTTGGCAGCGCTCGAACTGGATTTGTTCACGACGATCGGCGACCGGACATGGACGGTTCCGACGCTTGCCAAGGAAGCGAAACTCAGCGAACGGGGACTGTCGATTCTCTGCCGGAATCTCGCCATGGCCGGCCTGTTGCAGAAAAAGGCCGATCGCTATACGAACAGCAGGCTGGCCGCAACGGCGTTAAATGCCGGTCATGCCGCCTATCGTGGCGGGTATCTCGACCTGATCAAGAATCATTGGATGGACTGGTCGCGGTTACCGGAATCCATCCGGACCGGCTTGCCCATCGATCATGGTGTGCCCGATGGCCCGGACTACCGGCGCCGTTTCACGTGGGCGATGCATCATCGGACTTTGCAAACAGCCCCTGCGATCGCGACACAGATTAATCTGCGCCGTGCGAAGACCCTCCTGGATCTTGGCGGAGGCCCCGGCACCTATGCCATGGCGTTCCTCGCCAAGAACCCACAGCTTCAGGCGACGGTCTGTGATCGTGAAGCGGCGCTTGAAGTGGCCAGAGAAATTGCCGCCACGCATAAAGCCGGCAGACGACTCGCGTATCTGCCTTTGGATTTTTCCAAGGAGTCGATTCCCGGCAGCTACGATGTCATTTGGTTTTCCAACGTCCTCCACATTTATTCGCCGCGGGACAATCAGGCGATCTTGCAGCGCGCCAGGGCCGCCCTGAACCCGGGCGGGCGTCTGCTGATTCAGGATGCATTCCTGCATGACCGGGAAGGACTGTTTCCAGCAGAGGCCAGTCTCTTTGCCCTGTCCATGTTGCTCTTCACGGAATCGGGCAATACCTATACGGTCGCCGATACGACTGCCTGGTTGAAACAAGCCGGCTTTGAGCGGATCAAATTGATCAACGTGAGGCAGGAGGCGGAGGATTGGGAGGACGGGATCCTGGAGGCAACGGCGCCTGGAAGCCGTCCAGGAACGCCTGTCCGCCAAGCACGATCAAGACGAAGTTCAAGAACCCGCTGATCCCGCTCATCATCAGCGGGGCGAAGAGATCCGTGTCTTTCGTGATGATCTGCACCGCCGTGGCGACATCAAGCGCGAATCCCACCGTTCCATAGATCACGCAGGCCATCGCCGCCCAGTGAAGATTGCGGAGGGCCATCGCTCCAAGTCCGACAGGAAGCAAGACGAGAAATACCGTCCATGTGGCGTGCGACGACGATGCGTTGGAATCGGCGCGATCCTGCGATAGCGTCCACATGCCGAGAAGGAGAAGGCCGGCCAGGACTGCAAGGAGATGGTTGCGTTTCATGACCGGACTATAGCGAAGAGCAGACGCTCCGACAATGGCGGTCTTGTTGATGACGGCTCAGGCTGCTACGCTGGCGCATGGCTTTCAAAAGTCCGCCGGACGATCGTGAGTCGGGTAATACCTGTCTCTTGATTTATGACGGCGAATGCCGGCTCTGTGTCGCGACCAAGCGCAAATTAGAGCAAGCCGGGATAGGACCAACTCAAGTTCGGTTCATTCCGTATCAAAGCGCCGAAGCCAAACAAGCCCTGGGAAATTTTTACGGACCGGGGCGGCCGGAGATGGCGTATCTTGTCCAGCCGTCTGGCGATATCAGGCAGGGATTAGATGCCTTTCTTCCCCTCGCTGCCGGTCTTCCGTCCGGGCGCGCCCTGCTATGGTTCATCCGGATCCGATTCGTGAGACGAGTCGGTGAACTTCTGTATCGGTTCATTGCTCGCCATCGTTATCGGTGGTTCGGTGAAGCCCGTTAGGCTTACTCATAAATTCCAAAACATTTTTTCTAGCCGAGCCCCCTCTTTCGAGGGGAACCGTTCCTACACTGGGTAATTTACGCGCAATCACATTGTCTTGCAGAATGCGGCATATTCAAGGAGGGCCTATGCCGCTGATTCAATGGTTGTCCCGGTTGCTCAACAGGCTCAGACCAGCAATGCCGGTGGCACGCGTTCCGCGCGCGCGAACACGGCGCCGCTCTCAACTCCACCGGCTGAAAGCTCTTCCTTGGGTCGTCGCGACATCGCTTTGTTTCTCACCCGTGATCCATGGGGCCTCAGCCGAGGCGTTGCCTTCGCAGGGGACCGGCAAAGGGACGATCGTGGCGGCGGGCTTTGGCCATCAGATCGGAGATCTGTCTGTGATCACGGTCAAGGTGTATGACGCCGGGACCGGCGATGTCCTGTCTGATGACACCTTCGACCTGCATGTCAAAGAGGATCAGGAGCAAAAGGCGGGGCTTCGCAAGAGCGTATTTTTGCCGGCGGGGTCGGGCTCGGCGCCACTGACCTCTCGAACTTTATTCTTCGCGTCTACGATGCCAAGACCGGCAAATTTCAATGGGAAGGCCAACTCAATCTGACGCCGAGCATCGATGGGGGAAGCGGGCAGATGGTTTCGACGCTGCTGCCTCGCCGCGCTCAGGTCACTAGGATTCGCGCGGCTAGCGCCACTGTGCGGCAACCTTCGTTCTTATTGCGCGCGCTCGATTCGTCGACCGGCGGGCTGGTCTGGCAAGACGAATTTTCAACCGGCGACATGAGAATGGCAGGCATTGAGCGGATCACGAGCCATGTGATGAACCAGATGGAAGCCGCGCACACCTTCGACTTTCGGATTCGCATGTTCGAGGGCAGCGGCCGGGACGTGTTGTGGGAGGATCGTTTCGCCCCCGAGCCGGTTGAAGAGGAGTCACATCCGGCGGCGGATGACCAGGCGCATGTGCTGCCGGTCTGGCCTCGCCTGTTCGAACAAGATCATTTACCGCAGGCTCTGTAAGTCCCGCCGTTTTGTATCCCGTCGGCAACACGACCATGCACGTTGGCTAGGTGCGTTGCCGCTGAAAGGTGTCGAGCCACCGGCTGTGAAATTGCTCGTAGGAGACGAAGAGCTTGGACTGAAGGGCATTCGCAACGGATTCTTTGGCCCTGAGCGCCACGAGCAGGTCATGAACGCCGGACATGCCCCATCGCTCAATTAGAAACTTCGTGGCTGAGTGGGCTTCGAGATAGGCGAGGGTCGCCGCATCCTGGGGCAGCCGAAACCACGAACCTTCCAGATATTGCAGAGGAATGATCCGGACTTCTCCATGAAGGGCACGGTCCAGATCGGGCCACTCCTTTCCATCCAATTGCATCGCGAGTCCCTCGTTCAGCCAGGTGGGCACAAACCCGCCGTTCGATCCGATACGGTCATGCAGCAGTGCATGCACATATTCATGGCGCAGGACATGGGTGAGCCATGTGACATCCGTGGTTGCGCTTTGTGTGGGGATCTGAATACGGCCGAGCACGGGATCGAACAGCCCGTCCGCCCAGGCAGGGCTGCCTGTCGCACTTTGAAACGTATCTTGCGTGTGGAGCACGACCGTGACGGGCTTTGACGGAAAGTGTCCGAACTGCTGGCCGATCTCGCGGTATGCCTCCTCCAGAATGCCCAGCACGGTTGTCCAGGTGCCTTGGTCCTCCACGCCGTCAAACTTCACCGTGAAATGCGTGCTGGATCTCGCCGTCATATGCGCCTCTGCGCTGCCTGCCCGGCGGACTTTTGCTGTCACGACGTCAAGGTAGGAGCGCAACGCCGGATCGTTCTTCATGCGCTCGGTCGCCTGAGTGAGGTGGATGATCGACTCATTCAGCTTGTCCTGCTCAAACAGGAGATCGGCCATGGCCAGATGCGGAAACGGCTCGTTTGGGGCTAAGGACAGGAGTCTGGCAAGGAAGTCGAGATTGAGCGCGTGGTCACGCTGTTCCCAATAGGCATGGGCGAGGTTGAGCTGGATCACCGGGTTCTGCTCATCGAATGCCGCCGCTTTCTTAAACGCTTTCACTGAAACGGCGGTTCCGCCCAGTCGCTCCTGCTGCAGCCCCAGATTGTTCCAGAGGACGGCCACAAACGCCTTGGCTTTGGGATCGGCGATCATCCGACTCGGTAATGCGGTCAGTTTGGACTCGGCGACCGAGAGACTGCCTTTCTCGATGTCGTCGCGAATGATCTCCAGCAAGGACGCCTGTTGCGTCGGGGGCACTACGGTCTGGTCGAGCGCGCGGATCTGCGCGGGCTCTTGCTTTGAAGCGGCGGGATCGGCAGGCCGAGGCGGTTCAGGAACTGCTTCAATGGGTTCGATCGTATTGAAAGCGACAGGCGCCGCCGATGGTGCGATCAGCGCCTTGATGAAAAGGTGGTAGGCAAGAATCAGAACGAGCGCCATCCCCAGCGGGACCAAGAGATGGGTAATGTTGCGTCGATACATAGGAGACCTCGAAGGGCAGCATAGCACCCTAGGGAGCGTCGACAAAGCGTTCAACTGAATCATGCTGGAGCGGTGATTGAGCGGCCGTCGCCGCTGTGCTACGATCCGGCCCGGTATGCCCACGCCACCTGCGCCGGGTCGTCCCGCGCCGTTCCAGGACTGGTTGGACCGCATCGCACGTCCCATTGAATTTGCGAGTCGGGACGAATACGCCCACCTGGCTACCGTTAAAAATCTCAGCACGTTCGTGTCATCGCAGGTTCTTTCCGCCCTCGCGCAGCAAGTCTACCCGCAAGCAGTCGAAGCCCGCCTCCTGTCGCTCCGCGAGCTCTTCCTCGATTTCCATCAGGCCCTTCCGATGGAAGAGCAGCGCCGCCGGCTGCAGGCGGCCATAGGAATCCTCAGGTCCCTGCGTACTGCGGCCAGACATCTCTCTGAGGTGTCTGATGAGGCGGTTGTGCTTGCTTCCTCACCCGTCGCGCATTCAGGCGAGTCTCCGGCAGACGTATGGAATCTTCCGATTCGTTTTGTAAAGGGGGTTGGACCGAAGCGTACCGGCGTACTCGAGCGGCTGCGCATCGAGACGGTTGAAGATGCGCTCTGGACTGTGCCCTGGCGGTACGAAGATCGGTCAACGATGACGCCGATCGGCAATCTGGTTCCGGGGATGGTGACGTCCATTTGTGGAAACATTGCCAAATGCGATGTCAAACGGACACGAAACCGGCGACTCACCGTCCTCGATGTCGGTGTCGAGGATGAGACCGGACGAATGCAGGCGGTCTTTTTCAACCAACCCTATCTGGAAGACATTCTTTCCGTCGGCAAGCGGGTCATGATGAGCGGGCGCGTCATCGCCGGGCGCCAGGGATGGATGGTCCCCCGCATGGAGGTGTCTCAGTATGAGGTGGTCGGAGAAGCCATGGAGTCGGCGCTCCACGTGGGACGGATTGTGCCCATCTACCATGAAACGAAAGGCTGGAACTCCCGCCAAATGCGTGTGTTGGTCATGGGCTTGCTGCAGGAACATGGTGTCGGCCTCCGGGACCACCTTCCGGTCCCGCTGCGCGCCCGGCAACGGCTTGTCCCGATACAAGAGGCCTTGCAAGACGTGCACTTTCCAAAGGCCGGTACCGATCCGGGGCTCCTGGAACAGGGGAAAACTGCGGCGCATCGCCGGCTGGCGTTTGAAGAATTATTCCTCCTGCAGCTGGCCTTGGCAATAAGGCAGCGGTCCGTCAAGGATGAACCGAAAGCGCTGCACTTCAATCCGCGTCCTCCGCAGCTGGAGAAGCTCCATCGCCTGCTGCCGTTTCGTCTCACGGCGGCGCAGGACCAGGTGATTAGGGAAATTTTCCGGGACATGATTTCTCCAAAGCCGATGAATCGTTTGGTGCAGGGCGATGTCGGGTCAGGCAAGACAGTGGTGGCTTTGCACGCGATCGTGATGGCGTGCGGATCCGGATATCAGGCCGCACTGATGGCGCCGACTGAAATTCTGGCCGAGCAGCACTTTCGAAACTTGTCCGGCACGCTGGAAGCCTTGGGCGTCAGGGTTGTGCTCATGCGCGGCGGAGATAAAGCCTCGGTCAAAAAGGCCCAAGCCGCGCGACTCGCATCAGGAGACACCCAGGTGGCGATCGGCACCCATGCGCTGATCCAAAAGGGAGTGGCCTTCAAGAATCTGGGTTTGGCCGTCGTGGACGAACAGCACAAGTTTGGAGTGCTCCAGCGAAAAACATTGATTGATAAAGGCTACAAGCCGGACGTGCTCGTCCTGACGGCCACACCCATTCCGCGCACGCTAGCCATGACGGTGTATGGCGACCTGGACGTGTCGATCATAGACATGCTGCCGCCGGGGCGAAAACCGGTGCGCACATTTTTGTATGGCGAGCCGCACCGAAGGCGAGCCTATCAGATCCTCCGCGACGAGTTACGCAACAAGCGACAAGCCTATATCGTGTATCCGCTGGTCGAAGAATCGGAGAAGACCGATTTGCAAGCGGCCATTCAGGGGGCCGAGCAGCTGCAGAAGGGAGAATTCGCAGAATTCCGCGTAGGCCTGCTGCACGGACGCATGAAGGGAGCGGAGAAGGAAGCGGTGATGGCTGATTTCAAGGCCGGGACCATCCATCTATTGGTAGCGACGACGGTCATCGAAGTGGGTGTTGATGTGCCGAATGCGACCATCATGCTGATCGAGCATGCTGAGCGCTTCGGCCTGGCGCAATTACATCAGTTGCGAGGGCGGGTAGGACGGGGGGCCGAGCAGTCCTATTGCCTGTTGATGGCCTCAACGATGAACCGGCGGATCCAAGTGGGACGGCGTCCGGCCGGAGACGATGAACCGGTGTCCCATGCGCGGGAACGGCTTGAGGCGCTGGTGCAGTCCCATGATGGTTTTGTGATCGCAGAAGAAGACCTGCGCATTCGCGGTCCCGGAGAATTCTTTGGTCTGCGGCAATGGGGCATGCCTGAGTTCCGAGTCGCCAATATCGTGCGGGACGGTGAGTTGTTGCAGCACGCGAGGTTGGAGGCATTTTCGCTAGTGAAGGTCGATCCCGGTTTGAAGGCCTCTGCTCATCAAGGTCTGCGCGATGCCATGTTGCGAAAATGGGAAAAGAAGTTGGAACTGGGCTCGGTCAGTTGAGCAGTCGAATCTGCGGGACGCAGGAGTGCCGATGACGTTGCTGCAGCGATTGAAACATGATTTGCGAACGGGGCTGGCGACGCTCCGGCTCGGAACCGCCCATGCGGCGAGTCGTGCGCTTGAGGAGACGGAGTTGCTCCGGCTGCGGCTTGAGGTCAGGAAGCTCGATCGCCAGCTCTCGGATTTGTACAAAGACATCGGAGAGCGGGCCGTCGAAATCAAGGAGCGTGGTGAAACCGCTGAGCGTGTCCTGTACGACGCCGAAATCGGCCGGCTGGTGCGCGACGTGCAGGTGCTGAAAGAGTCGCGTAAAAAGTTGGAAGCGGAAATGGATGACATCAGAAGCGAACAATGAACCGCCCCCAGCTCGCGCCCTTCGACTGGCGGGCATCGATCTCGGAACCCTGACCTGCCGGCTGCTGGTTGCCGACCTCCCATCCGGCAGAAAGCCTCTCAAGGAATTGCGCTCTGACCGCCGCATCCTGCGACTCGGTGAAGGCGTGGATCAGACTAAGCGACTGAGTCAAACCGCCATCGATCGAGTAATCCGGTGTCTGCGCGATTGGCGTACTGTCATCGATCGCTATCACGTCGATGGCTCCAGTGCAGTCGCCACCAGCGCTATCCGTGATGCAGCGAATCGCGCCGAATTTCTTGAACGGGTCAAACTCGAAACCGGCTTCGAGGTGGAAGTCATCACCGGCGACGAAGAAGCGCGGCGCACGCTGCTAGGTATCCGCTCGGGCTTGCCAGTTGGCGTGACCGACATCTTAGCGTTGGATATCGGCGGCGGCAGCACCGAGTTCATTCTGGACCGACCGGCGCAGAAGCCGATCGTGCGATCGATCGATATTGGCGTCGTGCGTCTCTGCGAGCGGCTCTTGCACCATGATCCGCCGACTGAGGATGAAGTCCGGCACGCGCGTGAGTGGGTTGTGCGGGAGACGCAAGCCGCAGTCGCCGACATGGGGAACTATCGGACATCAACATTCGTTGGGACTGCAGGAACAATTACCAGCTTAGCCGCCATGGCACAGAAACTTCCTGCTTACGAGCCAGCCAGAATCCACAACTACCGACTAGAGCTCAGCACCGTTCAGGAACTCGAACGCACGCTGCTCAGCCGCAAGAAGGCCGACCGGATCGGTTTACCGGGCCTGGAAAAGGATCGTGAAGAAGTCATCGCCGCCGGTGCGATCATCCTTGTCACTGTCATGGAGACGTTGCGGTTGAAGGATTGCGTGGTCAGCGATCTCGGACTAAGAGAAGGGGTTCTTCTTCATCTCGCGGCGGGCATGCCCTGACAGACCCGGAAGAATGGATCCACGTGTTTGCCTTACTTTTGCGAATACCACCGATAGCCTTTTTGCTCAGTGAACTGGGCTTTCGGCGCGCCGCCTGGTTTCTCCAAGAGCAACACTTTGAAGTCGAGGAGGCCGAACCAGGCCGGGTCGGCAACGTCGTGGTAGTGGCAGCCATGCAGGCGTGGAAGCACATCCCCGAGGGCCTGCTGCAGTTCTTTCTCGGTGTAGGCGCGCACGACAAACGGCTTGTTCATGGCCTGGCAGAAGCGCTGGATGGTGTAAGCGGCGCCGGTGCAGAGGACTTTCGTGTCCGGCTTGAGGGCGAGGAACTGGGGAAGCGATAGATAGCGCTCCTGGAATCCGAGCCAGCGGACCGCCTGGCGCAGGTGGCTGTACTGCACTTCGTATTCTGTGTGGCCCGGCAGTTTGACCGGCGCCGGCCAGCCTTCTTCGATGCCGAATTCTGTCAGAAAGGCATGTCCGCCTGGCTTCAAGACCCGCCAGACTTCGGCGACGAAGCGGATCGGTCCCAGATTAAAAATCACCTCATCCGGTGGATTCGCTTCGATCGGAAGCCGGAGCCTCCTGATCCAATCCAGCGCCTCTTGATGCTGCTCGGTCTCACCTCTGTTCTCCCCAAGTTCTTTGCGGGTCAGTTTCACCGGCGTCATGTCTGCCATGTTTTCATTGTCGATGACGAGATCGATGGAATGATCGGCAAATGGAAGGGCTTCGGCGTTGGCGCGCGTGCCAGCGCAATTCCATCCACCCGCTTTGGCGCGACCGATCTGCAGCTTGAGGAACGGCTGGGTGATGTCGAGCGAGAGGTATTTGATCGTCTGCTTTTCAAACGGCAACAGTTCCTTGCCGAGTTCTCTGGCCACATAGCCGAGCCCGCCGCCGACTTCCAGAATGTGTTTGGGTTTCGGGTTGAACCATCCGAGTTGGCGCAATTGCCGCATGAGGACGCGGCCATAGGTCAGACCATTCAAGGTTTCGTTCGGCTCCCTGAAGAGGTGGGAGACGGTGGTTTCGATCAGGTCAAAGTGGCCGTCGTCCCCGGCACTTTCCATCAATTCATGATGATGGAAGTCTTCGAGGTGGCCTTCTCCTTCAAATCCCTCCTGTCCTGACCAGCTTTCCCGGATCTGTTGCAGCAGAATGTCCCACTTCGCTTTGTGCCGGTGACCGCCCGGCGGCTCCGTGCCGTAGTAGCAGAGCGAATAGTTTGGCGTCGCCCACCGTTCCAAATGCCACTGTCCCGGTTGGCCGTCGGGGCCACAGACTTTGTCTCCGTATTTTTCAAGCAGCGCGCCCACGGTCGTGTGTCCGTTCATGGCGCGGAGCATTTCGACACCGGTATTGTTCAAACGAACCAGCGGAAACGTATCGTCAAGGGGAGCGAACCAGTACTCCTCTTCAGCGTGCTGATAGGCGACCAGGTCGGGAATACGCCAGGCAAGGAGGCTCACGGTGTCGCCGGTGAGATGCAGGGGGGCTTGAACGGCAGCAACGGGTTTCATAGTAACCAGGTCTTCGTGGGAAGGCGCAGCCTACACGACCGGACGGCGATCTCGCAAGACGCAGCGCAGCGAGGATTACAGCTGGGAGGAGGGCAGCTGAGATGATTCGGTGACGGTCAACACCCCTCGCATGATCGGGTGAATGCGGCAATGGTAGGCGTAGCGGCCTGGTGACAATCCGGAAAGTGTAAACGTATCCCCTGGCGGCATCGTGCCGGAGTCGAAGGCGCAGCGTCCGCTTTCATCCACACAGGCGTTATGGGTAATGGTGTGGTGAGTGGGAGTGGGATTTTCCCATCGGACCGGACTTCCACTGACAATCGTGACCGTGGCCGGCACAAAGTAAGGGGACCCATCCTCAATGATGATATGCGTGTAAGTGGGAGTGGCTGCGGTGGGCCAGACGAGACCCGTCACCATCATCCCCGCGAAGACCGCTGTCCATGACCATTTCACCGGAGCACCGTACCTCTTGGCTGCCTTTTTAGATTCATCTTCTCACCGAAGGATTCGCTAACAGCTATTTTATCACGGGTCTATCCTTTCCTGCGGCCACCTCTCGCAACCGGTCGGGCTGCCATCGGCAACACCTGCAAAGGCCGCCTCCTGGAATGCCGCGCTTCCTGCGTACAATCGGCGCGCCCAGGAAGCCCCTCGAATCGCGTTTCCATGATATCGCAAAAGCGCGGTTGCAACAGGCTATACGTTCATGCTAGATGGAGGCCGCAACGCTGAAAAATGGTGTTGCGGACGGCAGAGGAGGACTCGTGATGGCCAAGATGAAGAAGAAGGCGCCTAAGAAATCGTCGGGGAAGAAGAAAGCCGCGAAGACTTCGAAGAAGACGGCGGCCAAGAAGACGGTGAAGAAGCGGGCGGCCGCGCGTCGTGCCAAGCCGGCTCCCAAGAGAAAACCCGCGAAAAAAGCGACCAAAGCGGCCAGGAAACCGGCTCAGACGGCCAAAAAGGTAGCCGGGAAGTCCGCCAAAAAATCCGCCGCTCCAAAGCCGGCTCCCAAAGTGAGCCAGCCTGTCGCCCCCATAAGGAATGTGGCGGCTCCCGCCGAGGAGGTTGCCAGGAAGCCAGTCCCGGCCAAAGCCGCTCTGCCGGTGGAGCCACGGGATACTGAGCTCGACGAAGAGATTGGCGAGGAAGACCTGGAGCTCGAGGGCGAGATAGAAGAGGATGTTCAGGAGGAACTGGACCTTGACGATGCGACCGAAAAAGACGAGTTCATTGAAAAGTCCGAAGAACTCTTAGACGACCGCGACGACTATCACAACAGTTAGCCTGTCGAATCATGTCCGTCTCTGTCCGCAGGCGGCGGTGCATATCGTTTCTGCGTTCGATTCGAGATTCAATCGCTTAGACCCTCCGTTTTCTCATCATGAGCCACTTTCTGTTTACCGCCGCAACGCTGAGGGAGCGCAGTTCGCTCGAGAGCGCCGAATTGCAGCTTCGGCACGGGCTTTGGGGATGCTGTACCCTGTTGATCCAGCAGAATCTGGCAAAGTATCTTGCGCCGGATTCTCATGGGTTGGTGTATGTGCTCAAAGCCGGTCTTTGCGCCGAGTTTCGCATCAACTCCTCCGTGTTGCCCCTTCAAGACATGGATGAATTTCTCAGGGAGGATTTGCGAACCGAGGCGCGCTTCGGATTTGTCCGGATCGCACCGACCAGACGATGGACGTCGTCCTCGCAGGCCAGTCATGCGCTGTTGCAAGACGTCCTCCAGATTGCCGATCAAGCCGAATTGACACGCCGGCTTGGTCTGGGCATGCACCGGTTGACCGGAGCGGAATACCAGGCGATCGTCGAACGCCTCGGTCTTGGCGTTCCCGCCTAAGCGCTTCCTCCGCACGAACAATCGCAACTCTCCCTTCCCTGTCCGGGAAGCCGCCAGGACCAGTGCAAGGCCACCACCTCATTCTCGCCTTGCCTTGCGGTGAGGCGTTTCGTATAAGACGCCATGCCACAAGGGATTATTTCTTTGGTAGCGCTGGCGTTGTCGGTGGTTTTGGCCGGTCTCTTGCCGGGAACCGCGTCAACAGCCGCATCCTGCAGCGTCGAGTCCACGGGCACTGATAAGACGGGATCCCTCGTCAGGCATCTTGCAGGGGAGTGCAGCCTGTCTGAACGGGAGGCCCATGCGGTGAGCAGCGCGTTGATCATGCAGGCCCTCACAAAAGGTCACCCGGTCGATCTCGTCGGCGTGATTGTCCGTGGCGACTTATTGCTTGATGATCTGCCGGTGCAAACCGCCCGAATGCCGAAGGGCCTTTCAGCGCAACAACAAGACGCTCTCGCGCAGCTGAATTCCGGCGACGTTCGTCTGGTCCACGGGCCCCTGACCATACGTAATTCGGTGATGGAAGGATCGGTGCGTCATCGGTCTGTGAAGGGCACCCTGCAATTCGAAGGGCCGGTGGATGTGCGCGGGACGACGTTCAAAGAGGGGGTGGATCTGTCGCGTTCAGTGTTCCAGGGCGCCGTTGATCTGTCAGCAGCGAAGTTTGAGCGGGAATCGTACTTTGTCCAGGGACAATTTGCTCAGACGTTGACGTGTAAAGAGACGAGATTCGGTCCGCATACCCGCTTCCACCGGTCCGTATTCCGGGGTGCGGTCGACTGTACGGCCGCCCTCTTCGACGGCATGGCGGAGTTTCTCGAAGTGACGTTTGAACAGCCGGTGGCGATGGAGCAAGTGCGCTTTGGATCAGGAACCGGATTTTCGGGAAGCCGATTCATGCGTCACACGTCGTTTTCCGAGGCGGTCTTTAGCCGCGATACCTTCTTCGGCTTTACAGTCTTTGAGGGCGACGTGTCATTTCGCGACGCGCAATTCTTGGGAAGCGCGGATTTCTCCGATGCGGAGTTCAAGCGGCCGGACGATCTCATGAAGGCCCGATTCGATCGCAAGCCGCTGCTCATCCGAACCAAACGGGCGACTCAAGAACAGGAGAAGGGAGTGCTTCAATCCCCGGCCGGACAGTACACGGTCACCCTCTTTTTTCTGCTCCTGGCAGCGTTGTTGGTGGCCTACGCGATGAAGATCAAATAATAGAGCGCTTCTGCTAAACCCCTACATATAGACTTCAGGCTTGCCCAACTCCCCAAGAATTGGTATAAGGACGCCCGTGGATCATCAGGTCGAAGGTTTCGAGCAAACAGAGCTGCCCTATCAGGTCCGTATCGAGAATTTCGAGGGCCCGCTGGATCTGTTGCTCCATCTCATCAAGAAAAACGAAATCAACATCTACGACATCCCGATCGCGATCATCGCACAGCAGTACCTTGCCTACATTGAGGCGATGAACGAGTTGAATTTGGGCGTCGCCGGCGAATTTCTGATCATGGCCGCCACCTTGCTCCAGATCAAATCCAAAATGCTGTTGCCGGTGGATGAAGCGGCTGACGATGAAGAAGACGGCCCGGACCCGCGAGAGGAACTGGTTCGCCGGTTGCTCGAATATAAGTCGTATAAAGAAGCGGCTCGTCAACTCGACGGTCAGGAGAAAATGTGGCGGGAGATTTTCAGCCGCGAGCCGGGGCCTCCGGAGCCTACCGAACAGGATGAAACCTTGCTGGAGAATGTGACGTTGTTTGATCTGGTGGATGCCTTAAAAGGAATCATGGATCGGAATCCCGGAAAGAAGCTGATCGAAATTATCCCGGACAATCTGACCGTGCGCGAGCGGATGAACGTCATACTTGAAATGCTGGAAGGCAAAGACTCGGTCTCGTTTGTGTCGCTGTTTGAAGAGTCCTGCCACCGGCTGGTCGTCATCGTGACGTTTCTCGCAATGCTGGAACTCATCCGGTTGCGAGTGGCGCGAGTCTTTCAAGGCGAAACGTTTGGACCCATTCTCGTCTCTCGCGCTTTCTCGCTCGTGCCTGACCCCGCAGAATTGGATGACTCAGATTCGGAATGGAGGGGGACATGACTCCGATCACAGCAGAAATAGTGGAAGAGACGCCGATGGCGGGGCCGATGAATGCTGAACAGGACGTCCATACCGAGCCGATCGCTGTGCACGCCGAAGCGGTCAACGGGCATGAGACGGCCGATTCGCCGACTATGGCCGAAGCGATTGCCGAGCGGGAGTTGAAGGCAATTCTAGAAGCCATGTTGTTCGTCTCTCCCGAGCCTCTCTCATTGACCCGTGTAGTCGCGGTGTTGGGAGATGTGACGAAGGCGGAAATCGAACAGGTCATGCGGGGGCTCGCTGAGGATCTGGAGCAGGAAGGGCGCGGCGTCCGGTTGGCTGAGATTGCCGGCGGCTACCGCCTGGTCACAAAACAGGAGTATGCGCCCTGGGTGAAGCGCCTGGACAAAGCCAAGTCCAATGCGAAGTTGTCCAGGTCGGCCCTTGAGTCGCTCGCGATCATTGCCTACAAGCAGCCGATTGTCCGGTCCGAAATCGAAGAGATTCGCGGCGTGGAAACGTCCGGTGTTGTCCGGACGCTGCTCGAGCGCAAACTCGTCCGCATTGTCGGCCGCAAAGAAGTGCCGGGCCGTCCGATCATGTACGGCACGACCAAGTTCTTTCTTGAGCACTTCGGTCTCAACGATCTCTCTCAGCTCCCGCCATTGAGAGAATTTAAAGAGCTGGGTGAGTCAGAGCAGTCCCTCCTGCCTATGGATCCAATGGATCCGATGAATGAGGCCTCGCCCGATCTCACTGAAACGGCCGTTGAGGCAGTCCAGTCAAGCGAGTCGGCCCGAACAGGGCTGGCAGAGACGGGGGAGGCCGACCATGCTCTCGACGAGCTCGAGGCGATGGACGACGAGCAGATCACGGACGAATTGAAGCTCGATGAAGGACTCGTCGGCGAGCCGGTCGAGCAAAATTAAGGCTGGCCGCCCTATCACTGTTCCATTCGCTTGCCATTCACCTTCTCCTGCTTGGAATCCGCTTGAGGACCGTCTCAAGCCGCGCCTTGACTCTCTTTCGAGCCCTTTGTTAGACTCGCCAATCCAATTGTAAGTACTTGAAAGATCCATCCTTTCTTGGACCGGTCGGCTTTAGCAACACGAGGCACTACCTATGATCAAAGCATGGCTCCTTGACGAAATGTTCCGGTTCCATCGTCTGCTCCTGACTGCCGAAGGCACGCAGGGGGAATGGGGCGCAGGGGATTCGGTCGCAGAGGAAGAAGAACTCCCGCCGGCGCCGGTCAACGTACAGGCGAAGCCAGGCAATGGTCGTGTGACGGTGACGTGGGACCCGGTTCCGGATGCCATGTATTACAACTTGTATTTTCAGACCACTAAAGGTGTGCAGATCAAGTTTTCAGAACTCACGCGTCCCATCGCCAGCGCGGAAGATTTCAAAGCCGTCATCGGGGTGAAAAAAGAGAAGGCCACCTGCTTGGAGGGCGCCACCACACCATACGTGCATGACGATCTGGCGAACGGCACCTGTTATCACTACGTCGTCACGGTGGTCACGCCTAAAGGCGAGAGTCTGGAGTCGCAAGAGGTCATGGCAATTCCGTCGCCCTATTTGCTGGCGATGGCGTTCGGCCAGGAGGGCGTGGACGAGGGCGAATTCAGTTCTCCCACCGGCATTGCGCTCGACAAAGAGGGCAACATCTACGTCGCGGATACGGACAATCATTCCATCCAAAAATTCGATAAGGCGGGTAAGTTTCTGTCACGCTGGGGCGGCGAGCCCAGTTCGCAGGAAGGGTCGTTTTATTACCCCCGCGGCCTCGCCGTAGGCCCGGACGACATGGTGTATGTGGCCGACAGCGGCAACAATCGCGTGCAGAAGTTTGACCTCGAAGGCAATGCGCAGAAGGCCTGGGGAAAGTTCGGGTTTGCCTGGCGCGGCGCCGACATGGGCAAGTTTGACGTGCCGTGGGGCATCACCACCGATCAAGAAGGCAGTGTGTATGTCTCCGACACGAGCAACGCCCGCATTCAGAAGTTCCAATCCGACGGCCAGCCGTTGCTGAAATGGGGTCGTGACGGCAGCTTTGACGGCGCCTTCTTCTTTCCGCGTGGCGTCGCCGTGGACTTTGTCGGCAACATCTATGTGGCTGATGAAAGCAACAACCGCATTCAGAAGTTTGATGCGCGCGGAAGCTTCCTCACCAAGTGGGGGCGTGAGGGCAATGGACCGGGGCAGTTCAAATCTCCCTGGGGCATCGCCTGCGACGCCTTGGGCAATGTCTATGTCGTCGACAGCGGCAACCATCGCATTCAAAAATTCGATGGGAACGGCACCTTCCTCTGTTCGTTCGGCAATCGCGGCAAGACCGAAGGCCAGGTCAATTTCCCCTACGGGATCGCCGTGGACAAGGAAGGCTGCGTGTTTGTCGTCGACAGCGGCAACAGCCGCATTTTGAAATACGTCCCGACAGAAGAAGAGATGAATCGCGGCAAGGAAGAGGCCGCGAAAGCCGCCGAACCGGGGACGGTCCAGCCACCGCGTTCGGTGGCGGTGAAACCGGGTGACACGGAAGTGTTTTTGAGTTGGATGGAAGTGCCGGGCGCCGTGTCCTACAACCTCTATTTCAGCACGGCCCAGGGCCTCACGCTGCAGGGCGCGACGAAGATCGAAGGCGTGACGAATCCCTATACGCATTCCGGCTTAACGAACGACACGCCGTACTTCTATGCCGTCACGGCCTCTTACGAGGATGGCACCGAGAGCGCATTGTCCGATGAAGTCACGGCCATGCCGGTGTTGATCGACATTACGGCTCCGCAGAATCCCTACGCGGTCATCAACCATGGCGCCTTCATGACGAATTCTCCCGAGGTCGTGGTCACCATTTCGGCCACCGACCTGGACACGGGCGTCGGCGCGTATTTCGTGTCTGAAAGTCCCTTGACGCCCATGGCAGGCACCCCCGGATGGGTGGAGGTCACGCCGGCCGTCAAGTTCGGCGCCACCATTCCCTTCATCCTGTCTCCTGCCGATGGCCAGAAGACAATCTACGTGTGGTTCAAAGATGTCGGCAATAACGTGTCCACGCCGGCCAGCGCGACGATTCTGGTCAACACGTCGGGGTATCTCTGTGTGTCCAAATGGGGCAAGCCAGGCCGTGGCGCCTCGCTCCTGCACGGCGGGGAATTCATGGCCCCCATGTACGGGCTCTGCGTCGATCAGCAGGGCTCGCTGTTTGTCGTCGATAACGGGAACAACCGAGTGCAGAAGTTCGACAATGCCGGCAACTTCATTATTCTCTGGGGCAACTTCGGCGCGGCCAACTCGAATTTCCACAATCCCACCGGGATCGCGTGCGACGGCGAAAGGCGATGTGTGGGTGGTCGACACCAACAACCATCGGGTGCAAAAGTTCGACGGAAAACTTGGCGGCTACATGATGAAATTCGGGTCGCGCGGAAACGGGGAAGGCCAATTCAATGCTCCTTGGGGCATTGCGGTCGACCGCGTGCGGGGCTTTGTGTACGTCGTGGACAGCGCGAATTTCCGGGTCCAAAAGTTCGACATGGCCGGTGAATTTATCATGGCCTGGGGCAGTTTCGGCAACGGGGACGGCCAATTCTATTTCCCGCGCGGGGTTGCCGTCGATCAGAACGACGGCGCCGTCTATGTCGTCGACATGGGCAATCACCGTATCCAGAAGTTCGATACCAGCACCAACGTGCTGCCGCAATTGCTCACCAAGTGGGGAGGCAGCCCGGAGGCCGGCCATGCCAGCAGTCCGTTGGCGCAGGAAGCCGGTCAACTCCGTTCTCCGTGGGGCATTGCCGTCGACGGAGCGGGCGATGTGTATGTGAGCGATACCGGCAATCACCGCATTGAAAAGTTCGACCGGGAAGGTAACTTCATCACCCAGTGGGGCGGGTTTGGCAATGGCGACGGCCAGTTCAACTTCCCCTATGGCATCGCCGTGGATGCGAAAGGCAGCGTGTTCGCCGTGGATAGCGGCAACACCCGCGTCCAGCAGTTCATGCCGGCGGATGAAGGCAGTGAACGGCTGCAGGAAGATGCCGAGGCCATGGCCGAACTCGACCAGACGCACCATCGGTAGGTCAGGGTCCGGCAGCGCGAGGTCCATCGAGAGGAGCAGTCGTGTCAACCGTCCGCAGAGGAGAGGATGCTCGATAAAGAACCCAGATTGGGCCTCACGTACGACGACGTGGTGCTCGTGCCGTCAAAGTCACAGGTCTTGCCGAACGAGGTCGAAACGGGCACCCTCGTCACGCGCCACATCCGGATCAACGTGCCGTTCCTGAGTGCCGCGATGGATACGGTCACCGAGGCGCGTCTCGCCATCGCCATGGCGCGCGAAGGCGGCATCGGCGTCATACATCGTGTACTCCCGCCGGTAGATCAGGCGACGGAAGTCGATAGGGTCAAGAAATCCGAAAGCGGGATGATTCTCGATCCCATCACAATCGCGCCGGACCAGACGATTCGTGACGCGCATCAGTTGATGTCGAAGTACCGGATTTCCGGCATCCCGGTGACGAAGGGCGGAAAGCTGGTCGGGATTCTGACGAACCGCGATTTGCGATTCGAGGATCGGCTGGACCTCAAGGTCTCGCAGGTCATGAAGCGCGACAAGCTGGTGACGGCGCCGGAAGGCACCAGCCTCGAAAAGGCTCGCGAAATCCTGCATGAACACCGGATCGAAAAACTGCCGGTCGTGAATAAGCATTTTGAACTGAAGGGCCTCATCACCATCAAGGACATCGAGAAACGGATCAAGTATCCGCATGCCTGCAAAGATGCCCATGGCCGGCTCCGGGTCGGAGCCGCCGTCGGCGTCGGACCCGACACCGATGAACGCGTGAGCCTGCTCAAGAAAGCGGGTGTGGACCTGGTCGTCGTCGATACGGCCCACGGGCATTCACAAGCCGTCCTGGATACGGTGAAGAGGATTAAGAAGCAGCACCCGGATCTGGAACTCATTGCGGGAAACATCGCCACTGCCGAAGCGGCCAAAGACCTTCTGAAAATGGGCGTGGATGCCGTCAAGGTTGGAGTCGGCCCGGGATCTATCTGCACCACCCGCATTGTGTCTGGCGCCGGTATGCCGCAGTTGACCGCCATTGCGGACTGCGCCAAGGCCTTGGCCGGGAGCGGTGTGCCCATCATTGCGGACGGCGGCGATCAAATTTTCCGGCGATGTCACCAAAGCCCTGGCTGCGGGAGCTTCAGCGGTCATGCTCGGAGGACTTCTGGCAGGAACCGAAGAATCCCCCGGTGAGACAGTTCTGTATCAGGCGCGAACCTACAAGGTCTATCGGGGCATGGGATCCATCGGCGCCATGGAGCGCGGAGGGGGAGACCGCTACGGACAGGGGGGACGCCCGGCTCAGAAGCTGGTGCCTGAAGGCATCGAAGGGCGTGTTCCCTATAAAGGCCCCCTCTCGGCGGTGATCTATCAGTTAGTGGGCGGCGTCAGGTCCGGGATGGGCTATTGCGGCTGCAAGACCATTCCCGATCTTCAGCAGAAGGCGACCTTCATCCGTCAGACCGTGGCCGGTCTCCGTGAAAGCCACGTGCATGACGTGATCATTACGAAAGAGGCGCCTAACTACCGGATGGACTGGGAGACGAACTGATCGCCGTAGGGGACGCGTCGGACGCGCATTCTTGACGACCTGCCGAATGCTCTTTCCGGGCCATTAGCAATCAGCTGTACAGTCTGAACAACCATGGAACTCTGGCACGATAGAATCCTGGTCCTTGATTTCGGCTCTCAATACACGCAATTGATTGCTCGCCGCATCCGCGAAGCGCAGGTCTATTCTCAAATCCTTCCTTGCACCGTGCCGCTCGCTACCATCCTGGCCTACCGCCCGCAAGGTATTGTGCTTTCCGGCGGTCCATCCAGCGTCTACGAGAAGAAGGCGCCTCGCGTGCCCAAGGAATTGTTCGATCAGGGCATTCCCATCCTCGGGATTTGCTACGGGATGCAGCTCGTGACGCATCTCTCAGGCGGCGAAGTCGTGAAATCGCCGCATCGGGAGTTCGGGCGCGCTGAACTCACGATTGACGATCAGAGCGATCTCTTTAAGGGCGTCGGCAAGGGCGGATCGTCGGTCGTCTGGATGTCCCATGGCGATCGCATCGAACGGATGCCGCCGGGCTTTCGATCCATCGCCCACACGGCGAACTCGCCCATTGCGGCCATGAAACTGGACGACGAGAAGCGGCGCCTGTACTGCCTGCAGTTTCATCCGGAAGTGGCGCACACCCCGGAAGGGGCCAAGATTCTCCACAACTTCGTCTACGAAATCTGCGGCTGCAAGCCGACCTGGACGATGCAGTCGTATGTAGAGACCGCTGTCCGTCAGATCCGTGAGCAGGTGGGCAAGGAACGTGTCATCTGCGCGCTGAGCGGCGGGGTGGATTCATCCGTGGCGGCGGCATTGACCCATCGCGCGATCGGCGACCAGCTGACGTGCATTTTCGTGGACAATGGCCTGTTGCGGTCGGGCGAGCGCGATCAGGTCCAGAAGACCTTTGCGTCGCAGCTGCACCTCAATCTGCGCATACTCGACCGGACGACCCAGTTTCTCGCCGGCCTGAAGGCTGTCCCGGACCCGGAACGGAAGCGAAAAATCATCGGGCGGTTGTTCATCAGGAATTTTGACGACGAGTCCAGGAAGCTGAAAGGCGTCAAGTATCTGGTGCAAGGCACGCTGTATCCGGACGTCATCGAGAGCGTGAGCTTCAAGGGACCATCGGCCACCATCAAGACGCACCACAATGTCGGCGGCCTTCCGGCCCGCATGAAACTCAAGCTCATCGAGCCGCTCCGCGAACTCTTCAAGGACGAAGTGCGGGTCCTCGGGAAGGAGCTGGGCCTCCCGGACGAGATCATCTGGCGCCAGCCGTTCCCCGGCCCCGGCTTGGCGATCCGTGTCCTGGGATCCGTGACGAAAGAGCGATTAGCGATTCTGCGAGGCGCCGAAACGATCGTCGATCAGGAAATACGGGCAGCCGGTTTGTATCGGGACATTTGGCAGGCGTTCGCCGTGCTGCTGCCGATCAGGACGGTCGGTGTGATGGGTGACCAGCGGACGTACGAGCACGTCATTGCCATCCGTGCCGTGACCAGCCTCGATGGCATGACCGCCGATTGGGCCAAAATCCCCAACGAGGTTCTGGGGCGCATGTCAAACCGGATCATCAACGAGGTGAAGGGCGTCAATCGTGTCGTCTACGACATCAGTTCAAAACCGCCCTCGACAATCGAGTGGGAATGAAGAAGGGCGGGAGCGGTCCTATTGCCTCTGGTGCTCGGCCAGCGGGCACGCAGACTCAATGAGAGGCGGGCTGTGATCGCTGGGGGCGCGCACTAAGAGCTAACAGGATGCGAGAGAGAATGGAAGCTGAAGAATATCCTCTTGCAGCAAGGTGGTAATTTAGGGCCTTAGCGTATTCTGATTATGGAAGTACGATTGCAAAAAATCATCGCGGGCACCGGGCTTTCGTCTCGCCGCAAGGCGGAGATGTTGATTGCCAGCGGTCGTGTGACCGTGAATGGCAAAGTGGTGACTGAGCTGGGAACGAAGGTCAATCCGGATCGTGATCATGTGAAGGTCGACGGCAGGCATCTGGAAGGGGCACAGCCGTTCGTCTATCTGATCTTGAATAAACCGAAGAACGTCATGTCGACGCTGGACGATCCCGGGGGACGTCCCACCGTGAAGGACTTTCTGCACGGCGTCTCGGTCCGGGTCTTTCCCGTCGGCCGGTTGGACTTCGACAGCGAAGGGTTGATGCTGCTGACAAACAATGGCGACTTGGCTCAGGCGCTGCTGCATCCTCGCTACCACGTGCCCAAGACGTATCTCATCAAGGTCAAGGGTGTCCTCAATGACGAAGAGATCGGGCAACTGCAACGCGGGGCTGAAGCTTGAGGACGGGATGACGAGCCCGGCAACGGTGAAGAAAATCAAAATCGCTCAACAGAATTCCTGGTTGGAAATTACCATTCGAGAAGGCCGTAAGCACCAAGTGAAGCGCATGCTGGAGGCGGTGGGTCATCCGGTAATCAAACTGACGCGCATACGCATGGGGCCGCTCGCACTCGGCGATTTGGGTTCCGGCGAATTCCGGTTTCTCACCGATCGCGAAGCCAACGGGCTGCGCGAACTGGTCGAGCAACGACTTGAAATGGAGCAGACCGGACAGGATCTCAGCGTGCGGCCTCAGCGTCCGAAGCGACGTGCCGGCTGGGCGAAACCGTCGAAGGCGAAAAAGCCGTCTGCGAAGAAAGCGGGAGTGGTATGAAGGTCAGGACTCACCGGTGCGGCGAACTCAATAAGACACATGTGGGGCAAACCGTCGTGTTGAATGGCTGGGTGCAGCGGCGGCGCGACCATGGCACGGTGATGTTCATCGACCTCCGCGACCGGACCGGTCTCACGCAGGTGGTCTTCAACGCCGAACGCAATGCCGCGGTGCACCAAGGCGCCCATGCGTTGAGAAGTGAGTGCGTGGTGTCGGTGACCGGTCAGGTCATGGCCCGTCCGGACGAATCCAGGAACCCCAATCTTTCCACGGGGGACATCGAGGTCTTTGTCGATGCGGTCGAGGTGTTGAACGAATCCAGAACGCCTCCCTTTGTCATCGAGGACGAGGCCGAGGTGACGGAAGCGGTCCGGTTGAAGTACCGCTATCTGGACCTGCGCCGGCCGCGCATGCAGCGGTTGTTGGCGTTGCGGCATGCGATCATGCAGGCGGCTCGAGGATTTTTAAACGCAGAAGGCTTCCTGGAAATTGAAACGCCGGTCCTGACCAAGAGCACGCCGGAAGGCGCGCGCGACTACCTCGTACCCAGCCGCGTGAACCCCGGTCAGTTCTTTGCGCTGCCCCAGTCGCCGCAGTTATTCAAGCAGGTGCTCATGGTCAGCGGAGTGGACCGCTACTACCAGATCGCACGCTGTTTTCGCGATGAAGATCTTCGCAATGATCGTCAACCGGAGTTTACGCAGATCGATCTCGAGATGTCGTTCGTGGATCACACGCACGTCATGGCTCTGATGGAGCAGATGATTGTCACAATCTTCCGCGAGGCCGGAGGGGTGCAGCTGCCGACGCCGTTTCCGCGCATCACCTATCAGGAAGCCGTCGGGCGTTATGGATCCGACAAGCCGGATTTACGGTTTGAGATGCCGCTGTATGATGTGACCTCGTTTGCAGCCGGAAGCGAATTCAAGGTCTTCCGCGAGGCTGCCACGAAGGACAAGATCGTCAAGGCGCTGATCGTGCCGGGCGGCGCTACGATTACGCGAAACCGCATTGATACGCTGGGAGAGACCGCACGGAGTTTCGGTGCGAAGGGGTTGGCCTGGCTCAAGATCACGCCTGACGGCCAGCTCGATTCCGTCATTGCAAAATTCCTCGATGCCAAGGCGTTTGCTGCGGCGCTGCCCGAAGCCAAACCGGGCGACCTGGTGCTCTTCGGGGCGGACAAGCCCGCGATTGTCCACGACGTGCTTGGACGTATCCGGCTGTTGCTCGGGGAGGAACTGAACCTCATAGACAAGAACGCATGGAAGCCGCTCTGGGTGACGGAATTCCCGCTGCTCGACTATTCGCCTGAAGAGAAGCGCTACATCTTCATGCACAATCCGTTTGCCGGCCCGATGGATGAAGATCTGCCGTTACTGGATGCCGAACCGCTCAAAGTACGGGCCAAAGCCTATGACATGGTGCTGAACGGCAACGAGATCGGAGGCGGCAGCATCCGGAATCATCGCAGCGATATTCAGATGCGCATTCTTGACCTTCTGGGTATCAATAAGGAACAGGCCCATGCGAAGTTCGGCTTTCTGCTCGACGCCCTTGAGTACGGCGCGCCGCCGCACGGCGGCATTGCGTTCGGGCTGGACCGGCTGATCATGCTGCTGGGCCATGCGGAGTCCATCCGGGATGTGATCGCATTTCCCAAAACGCAACGCGCCCAGGATCCCTTGACCGAGGCGCCCTCCGCAGTCACTCCCGAACAACTCAAGGAGCTGCGCATCAAGCTCGACCTGGTCGAGTAGACAGGAGCCCGCCGCATGGCCGGTAATACGTTCGGGCGCGTGTTCACCGTCACTTCGTTCGGCGAAAGCCACGGACCGGCGATCGGCTGCGTCGTCGACGGCTGCCCTCCGGGTCTCGCCATTTCCAGAGAAGACATTCAGAAGGATCTTGATCGGCGGAGGCCCGGCACCTCCCGGCATGTCACGCAACGGCAAGAATCGGATACCGTCGAAATCCTCTCCGGTGTATTCGAGGGACAGACCACCGGAACGCCTATCGGGCTCTTGATCCGCAACGAAGATCAGCGCAGCCGCGACTACGGGAATCTCATCGACACCTTCCGTCCCGGCCACGCCGACTACACCTATTGGCAGAAGTACGGCATTCGCGATCACGGGGGCGGGGGAAGGGCCTCAGCCCGGGAGACGGCCGTGCGGGTGGCGGCCGCGGCCATTGCCAGGAAGTGGCTCAGGGAACAATATGGCGTCACGATCCGCGGCTATCTCAGCCAGCTTGGACCGATCGAAATCCCTTTCAAAAGCTGGAGTGCCGTCGGCGACAATCCGTTTTTTTCTGCGAATGCGGATGTTGTTCCGCAGCTTGAAGCGTTCATGGATGAGCTGCGCAAAGCAGGCGATTCGGTCGGTGCGAGGATTACCACCGTCGCCGAGCGCGTGCCGGTCGGCTGGGGCGCCCCGGTCTATGCCAAGCTGGATGCCGACCTGGCCGGAGCCATGATGAGCATCAATGCGGTGAAAGCGGTGGAGATCGGGGCGGGTTTTGCTTCGGTCGCCCAGCGGGGCTCCGAGCACGGAGATGAGCTCACTCCGGACGGTTTCGTGACCAACCATGCCGGTGGCATCCTTGGCGGCATCGCGACGGGACAGGATGTCGTCGTGACGATCGGCATCAAGCCGACCTCGAGCGTCCGTGTGGCTCGCAGGTCCATTGATAAGAGCGGCAATGCCGTTGTCGTAGAGACGAGCGGCCGCCATGATCCCTGTGTCGGTATCCGTGCCACGCCCATTGCCGAAGCCATGCTAGCGCTTGTGCTCATGGACCATGCGTTGCTCCATCGAGCGCAAAATGCAGACGTGGCGACGAAAACGCCAAAAATCGCCGGCTCGGTGAAGCCAGGAGCGGCCTCGCCGAAAAGGGTGCCTGCCTCCAAGATCAACACTGATCCTTCCGAAGCGTAACCGGCTCTCACTGCGACGTGCCCTCATCCTACCCAAAGAGACATCCGATCCTCGGATTGAACATGCGACGGTCTATCGGGGAGACACCTGCGTCTTTAAGGCTTTGTCATCTGCGCTTTTCAAGGCGAGCATGCGGCCATCCTCAGGCCCGCTCCTGCCGATCTAGCCTCCTGCTAATGTCACAGTAAAGGTCAAATCCGCATCGACTCGCCGGACTTTCACAGAAACGCGCTGGCCCGGCGTGGTGCGTTCGATCAGATAATTTTTAAGATGGGCCGCATCGAGGATGTCCGTCTCGTCCACAGCGAGGATGATGTCATGCTTTTGAATGCCTGCCGCTTTTGCCGGCTCTGCGACTTCCTTGACTGCCATGCGCCATTTCGTGCCGTCTTTCACCGATGTCATATGGATCCCGAGCTTGGAAAATGTGAGCGGCTTCCCCGCGACAGCGGCGTTGACGATCCGCTCGGCGAGACTCCCGGGAATGGCAAAGGCAAGCCGGCTGCAGTGTGCCTGGGTTTCGTCTTTTTCCGTTTGAATGATCGCATGCATAATTCCGACGACATCGCCCTGCGCATTGAACAGCCCGCCTCCTGAGTTGCCGTTGCACGCGGACAGATCGGCTTGGATCAAGCGGGTATCGACGGTCTGGAGGAAGGTATTGGTGTTCCCCAGGCGTCCGAAAGACATGGTCGGACCCCAGCCCAGTGGATATCCGACGGTGAAGACCTCCAAGCCGGGCCAGACATCCCCGGTGGCAAAGGCGGTTCCTCCGGGGAGTTTCGATCGGTGACTTTCGGCCACGCGATACAAGACGACATCCATAAACGCGCTGTCTCCCACGAGGTCGGCGGGAAGCTCATGCAGGTCCGTGGTCAGTATGCGCACGTGCTTCTGAATGACTGTGCCCGTCGAAGGGTCGTGCTTTTCTGCGGCATGTCTTGCGGTAATGAGATAGCCGTCTCTCAGATGGAACCCGGTCCCGCGAATCGCGATCTTTCCTGGTTTGTCAGGCGTTCGCGGATCCTGAGTGTCCTCAAGAATGCCGACCGTGGCGCGCTTCGCTCGCTCGAGCGGACCGTTGGCTTCGTCCGCCGTCGGCGCTGCCCGGAGGACGGATGGAGCATAGATGAGTAACGTGAGAATCATGATGATCGATACGCTACGGTTGGCAGTGCTCATAGAAGTCCTTTCGTTCTCGTATCGTGCAAAAACCAGTATAATCCAGAAAGGTCTCTGTTGTAGTGGGTGTAAGACGTCCATGAACACTCGCACCGGGTTGTCCTGAGATGAATAGGGAGTGCAGCGCATGAATGACGTGGACGGCCGTAGATGGATCATGTCAGTGCTGGCAGGATGTGTGTTCTGGTTCCTCGGCGTCACGGGGGTTGGGGCATCGGATGAGCGCACGGTCGGCGACAAGATCGGGGACACGGCCAAGAAAGTGGGCACGAAGATCGAAGAAGGGGTGAAGAAGGTCGTCAAGAAGGTCGAAGACAAACATGTCGGTGACAAGGTCGAGCAAAAGCTGAAGAAGGCCGTTGACAAGACGGCTGAGGGGTTTGAGAAGGCAGGGAAGAAGATCAAGCAGAAGTTCGCAGACTAATGCATGTCCGTGAGAATGAAGCCTGACTTACAGTCGATCTGCCGAGAGGGTATTACAATTCTTCGGATCCCCCGAGTCGAGGCCGCGCCGTAACCAGGTCATCCGTTGTTCAGATGAGCCATGGGTCCAGCTCTCCGGCTGGACATGGTCCCGTGACATTCTTTGCAGACGATCGTCGCCGATGGCCGCCGCCGCTCGCAGTCCTTCTTCAAAATCTCCCGCCTCGATAAGATGACGTTCGTGTTTCGCATGGTATCCCCAGACGCCGGCGAGGCAGTCGGCTTGCAACTCCATTCGAACCGATAGGGCATTCGCTTCGGCGGGTGAAGCCGTCCGCATGCTTCGCCGTGATTCTTCCGCGAGGCCGAGCAGATTCTGCACATGATGTCCGACTTCATGGGCGATGACGTAGGCTTGAGCGAAATCGCCGGCCGCGCCGAGCCGTTCTGACAGGTCATCGAAAAAGGAAAGATCGAGATACACCTTGCGATCGCCCGGGCAGTAGAAAGGGCCGACCGCGGCTGAGGTCATGCCGCATGCCGAATGCACGGCACCGGTGAAAAGGACCAGCCGGGGATTCTCGTACTGCTGCCCCATGCGGGGCAGGAGCGCGTTCCACGTATCCTCTGTGTCGGCCAAGACGACCGCGGCAAATTTGCCCAGTTCATCTTGGGGCTGCGACGTCGGCTGGTTGCTCGCCGTGTCGGAGGGGCCGGAAGCGATCTGTTCCACTCCATTGAGCATGTTCAATAACGTCAGTGGATTGGTGCCGGTGAAATAGCTGACGGCCAGCACCAGGAGAACTCCACCGATCCCAAGCCCGCCGGCTCTCGCCGGTCCCATGCCCCGGCGATCCTCGACATTGACGCTTTCCCGCTGGCCCCCTATCCGCATCAGTCTTCTCCAAAGCTGTGGAAATCTAGGCCGGTTCTTTATCCATGGACTGAATAAATTTATCGGCTTCGGCAATCGAGCGGTTGAGGTCCTTCACGAGTCGGTCGACATGGGTGTCCACCTTGACCAGCTCGCCTTTGATGGCTGCCAATGCCCGGGCGTTTAAATTGTGTTTCAGATACAGCACTTGATCGCGCAGCGGTTTCAAGACCGGATCAATGCGCTGTTCGGCCCGTTTCATGGCCGCAAGCATGTCCTGATAGCGCGCCTTGGTCTGCGTTAATTTAGCTTCGCTCTTCCGGCGCAGGTCCGCGCTCGAATAGTCACCAAGTTCCTTTTTCCATTCGGCAAAGAGCGAGTCGGCCACACTTTCGACTTCATCGATTCGCTTCCTGACCTTGTCCGCGCTGTCCTCGCTATTCTGCAGCTCGCCGTTGAGTTTCTTATAGGCGTCTTCCAAGTCTCCGCCTTCATAGGCCACGACTTTGCCGAACTGATCCAGCGCGCTTTGAATGTCTTTCTTTGCGTCCTCCTGGGCATCCCGCGCCGATTTCACACGGCTCGTCAGCACGTCTCGTTTGGCATACCCCATTTTTTCCATTGTAGCCAGATACGCGGAATCGCAGGCCGATAGGGTCCCCGTCAAACCGGCGAGAAGAGCCAACAAAAGCGCGCTCAGCATACAGACCTCGGAATGTGAAAAAGAAGTGTTCGAAGCGGCAGTACCGCTACAAGCATCATAACCGAAGCGGGAAGGCAGGGAAAGATGCTTAAGGCAGGTGATCGGACCGCGACCGGACCTAGAGAGTTCGCGCTCTAGAAGGAAACGGCTTCAGAAGTCGCCCAAACCAATGCCGGCATGCGAGAGGTGCGGTTCAAGGGCACCTCTCGCATGGATGATCTAGTGTCCTGCGCCGTTCTCCAGTTTGCCGCTGATCTGCTGAAGGTCTTTCGGATAGAGCACGATCTCGATCCGCCGATTGGCGCTGCGACCGGCATCATCGTCATTGGAAGCGATCGGATGAGTCTCGGCATAGCCCACGGCAGAGAGAGACTGCCGGTCGACTCCGCCATGGTCGATCAGATACCGGACGACTGTCGTGGCACGGGCCGTCGAAAGTTCCCAGTTCGTTTTGAAGCGGTCTTGCAGCTTCACGCTGATCGGCACATTGTCCGTATGGCCCTCGATGCGAATCTGCTTATCGGTGACGTTCTTGAGCACATCCCCAACCTGTTTCAGGACTTTCACGCCGGCCGGCTTAATCACCGCCTGGCCCGAATCGAAGAGCACCCGATCCACCATGTTGATTGTCAGCCGGTCGCGAACCTGCTGGATCGTGATATTGCCTTTCGAGATTTCATCCTGCAAAGACCGGGTCAATTCTTCGTGCGTGCGGGTGAGGCGTTTGATTTCCTCTTCCTTGGCAGCCCGTTCTTTTTCGAGCCTGGCCTTTTCGGCCTCTTCATCTTTCAGGCGCTGCCGCTCCTGATCCAAGCTGGCGCTCAGCTGCGCCTGTTCTTGGGCCATGCGGGCCTTGTCCGCTTCCTCGGCCTTGAGGCGCTGCCGTTCTTGCTCCAGCTCGGCCGCAAGTTGCGTTTGTTCCTGCCGGAGTTGCTCGCGCTCTTTGCCCACCCGGTCGGCCTCGGCTTCCAGTTCTTTCGCGCGTTGTTGCAGCTTGGCGATCTCATCCTGCGCAGAGGCGCTCCCGCTGGCCATTTTTTGCTCAAGAGCCTGAATCTGGCCGCGCACATCTCCCAGTTCACTGTTGAGTTGTCCTTTGTCCTTTTCCAATCCGTCCAGCTTCGCTTGCAAGTCTTCGGATCGTGCCTTGAGAGCCTCCCGTTCCTTCTCGAGCGCGTCTGCCTGCTGCTTAACCTGTTGGATGTCTCCTTGTAACTGAGAGACCGACGACTCGGCCGCTTTCCGTTGGGCTGCTTCCTCGTCAAGGTTCCGTTGGAGACCGGCCAGTTGCTGTTTCGATTGCTCGGCCTGCGCCGCCGACTGCTTCTTGAGCGCTTCGTATTCACTGGCCTGTTGGGCGGCTGCCTTCTTGGCCGCGTCCAACTCGCTGAGTGTCTTGGTGTGCGTCTCGGTGCTGACGCACCCGATAGGCCCAAGCGCGCACATGATGAGAATGAAGGGAGCTGGCAAAGAGCGGATACCGCTCATGATACCTCGTCGCATAGAGGCCTCCTTAAACAGGATTGATGAGATGACAATGACTGACGAATCGCTGAGGAAACGAGGCAAACTCGGTGCCGAACAGATGGACGAAGGCAGACTGATAAGGTCTCGGTTCTCAAGGAGTTGGAAAGCAGGAGAGGCGGGTGTGCGTTCATGGTCTAGTCAACCGCTGAAAAACTGCAGGCACAGTCATACAGCAGTTCGACCGGTGAGAACAAGACGGGGGACTGAAAGAGGAAAAGAAGGGACGCAGGAAACCTGCGCCCGTCTCGGCGTTTACTCGCCGCTCATGCCCGTGTAAATGTTTAGAGGTGGTCATCCATTCGTCCTTGTGACCGAAACGCGAGTCAATGGCGGGCCGGCAGACCATGAAGAAAGTTGCCAAGCACTGTTTTGAACCGTTCGGGATCCTCCGCCATCATAAAGTGGCCGGTATTGAACTCGACCAGCTGGGCGCCTGCGATCTGCGCCTGAATACCGCGGGCGATGGCCGGTGTAGCCACATCATCTTTGACTCCTACCATAACCAGCGTGGGGACCGTAATCTTCGAAAGCTGCCCATGCACATCAAAGAGAGACATGGAGGTGAGGGCTTCTTGCAGAACGGATGCGTTCCAGGTGGAAATCCGGTCGAGCAGAGGCCGATACAGGCCCGGCGGCGTGCCCGCCGGAAAACTTTCCACGATGATATTCTTTGACACCTCGCGATAGTCACGAGGCGCCCCGATGGTCGGCACATCCTTGTCGAGAATCATGGCCCCGTCGGTCGTCGACACGAGGACGAGTGCCCGCACGCGGTCCGGGTGATTGAGCGCCAGGCGTTGTAAGATCATGCCGCCCATCGAGACACCCACCCACACGGGTTTGTCGATGCGCAGATGGTCGGCCAGATGAATGAGATCGGCAACAAATTGATCGATGTTGGAGCCGGTCGGGGTTTTGTCCGAATCTCCATAACCGCGCAGATCAACGGCAATGCCGCGAAAGGCCGGCGAGTAGGCCGCGAGGTACGTAGGAAATATATGGCTCGTCGTCACCACGCCGTGAACATAGATCACCGGATCGCCGGTTCCTGCTTCCAGGATGCTGAGATTGACACCATCCAAGGCAACGGTCCTACGGCGAACTTCAGCCATCGACGCGCCTGGCCTGGCCTCGGACACCGTCGTGGATGTCGGCTGACCCTTCTTCCCGTAATCACATCCCATGGCAGACACGATGAGACTGAGAACAAGCATGACGCGGATCGGCATAGGGCCTCCAGATGGGTGCAGCGGCAATGGCTTCAGCATAGCGAATGTGGCAGGCCCGTGCCAACGACGATCCGGGCGCTCATGACATGGTAATTTCAGTTGTCCCGCTTCTATGAGACACTGCCATTCTTATGCAGAGCCTCAAGCCGCACACCATTCTTTTCAATAAGCCGTACGGTGTGCTGCCATCTTTTACCGACCCTGAAGGAAGGCCGACCTTGGCCGACTATATCGAGCTGCCTGGCGTCTACGCAGCTGGACGCCTTGATCAGGACAGCGAGGGGCTGATGATCTTAACGTCTGATGGATCCCTGGCGCATCGCATCACCGATCCGCACCATAAGCTGCCGAAAGTGTATCTTGCTCAAGTCGAACGTGTTCCGGATCCGGATGCTCTGGAGAAGCTGAGAACAGGCGTTCTGCTGGGCGGCAGGCAGACCAGGCCCGCCACCGTGCGGCTGCTTAAGGAGGAGCCACAGCTTCCGGAGCGTCCTGTGCCCATTCGGTTCCGCAAGCACGTTCCCACCGCCTGGGTTGAACTGACCTTGCAGGAAGGCATGAACCGACAAGTCCGGCGCATGACCGCGGCGGTTGGACACCCCACACTTCGGCTGGTGCGGATCGCGATCGGATCAATCCGACTGGGCGATCTCTCTGTGGGGCATTGGCGGGAACCGACGAGCGAGGAGGCGCGAGGCCTGCTCGTATTCTAAAGAGGAACCTCATGGCTACTGGCGTTTGACCATCTGACCGATGATGCCGATACCGATGCCAAGAAAGAGATACCCGGCAATCACGTTCAACATGACGACCGCCTGACAGACAGGATGTACCGGTTGGTATTCGACCAGCGCGAGGGACGACGTGACGTTGATTGAGTAGTAAAAGCCTGACCAGAATGGAATCCAAGCCGAGGGATTCGTATTGCTCATCGGCTCCAACCAGTGCAGCCGGAAGAACACTTCATACGACAGGCTGAACACGGCGATCGTGGCGGCAATCCATGCGCTCCACCGCGGAATGCTGGTGCCGAAATTGCTGCTGGCCTTCCACGCGAGCAGGGCCAGCGGATGTTTGCCTTGCATCTTGGCCCAGGCGATACGGGCATTTCGTTCGTTCAGATATTCGGTTTCCGACAAATCGAGTTCCCCGGCTTCGGCAAAACAGTGATTGGCTCGAGAGTAGCTCCGTACCGCCAGATGCTGAAGATACTGCTGGCGGGATCCGGTGGGGGCAGCGAGAGCCGCCTGCTCGGCGAGCTTGCCGGCGTTCGCGTGAGCTCGACCTGCCTGCATGAATTGCTGTAATCGGAACAGCTGGTGAGCGGCGCTTTGATAGCTGTGGGCCGATGCGGCCTGGTCTCGGCGTTCAAGAAAATGAGCGGCGGCCAGATAATAAAACGCCGACTGGGTAATGGCTGGGTGGGAATCCTGCCGCCCGCACAGTTCAGCTTTTCGCAGCACCGCATCCGCGGACTGAGTGGTTTCCAGTTCGGTTTCGCCTTGCTGGTAGTACTGCTCGGCGATAGGGTCAGAAAAGATGGGCTCGCTCATTCGACCGTGCTCCGCAGATGCGCGTCATAGTACCCGAAGGGGATTCCGCGTTAAAGAAGGAAAAACGGTCGAATGGGAGAGCGGGTCGAATGGGACAGACCAACGAGTGGTCAAGCGTCGATCATCCGATCAGTCGATCCGAATGGTGGAAGTAGGGGTCATCGAGCCCGTGAGGTTGTCGGGATCCAACCACACGTTGTAGCGAACCGTTCCGGGTTTTGAAAAGCAGAGGCTCACATACTCGTTCGGCGCGATCGTGACCAAGTCGTTCATCTGGCCGAACCACATAAATCCTTTTTGACAGAGAATGTTGTCCTGCCACTTGTTGTCTAAAATGCCGACCTTCACCGGGCCGGGCAGAAGGTTGTGCCATCGAATCTCGTCACCAGGCTGAACATTGAGCAGGCGGGGAGTGACGTCCTGACTGATGTTCACATCGTGGATCGTCGTCGGATTTGATACCGCCGCTGTGCCGCACCCGCTAAACCCTGTGATCGGCGCAAAGCGCATACCACAAAGTTCCGAGAGCCAGGCCTGTGCGACGACGTGTAATCGGTTTGTGTAGAGAATCCATAAAGACGAGAATCTCCTTTCCCAGTTGTTGGGCTTGTTGTGCGGATCCGAACACGCTTCTCGATGACCGAGGGGACTAGTTGCCTATCCGGCGAGGGTGTGAACCTGGCATCTCGTTTCGTCGACTAGGGCCTATCTATAAAAGCTGGGTCGGCGGTTCCACATGCACGCATGCCGCGACGGTTCAGGAGAGGGGGCTCTGAGCCTTGGTCTGAACCGCCTCGGACATGATACCACGCGTGCCGACCCAGCACAGTGGTCTTTTCTTATCGTCGGGATCCGTCGGGCTCGCTGAGGAACACGCTGGAGCATTTCCGGCGAAACAGCTCCGCATCGAACGGCTTGATGAGATATTCTTTCGCCCCTAGGTTGACTGCCTGCCGGAGCTTCGCCACATGCGAGGCATCAGACATGGCAATCACCGGCACAGTTGGAAAGCGTTCGGTCATTTCCTGAAGGACCGCCAATCCACCCAGCACCGGCATATTCAGTTCGACCAACATTCCATGAAAAGGGGCGGTATTCCACTCATTCACGAGCCGGGACAAGCCGGACATTCCGTCCTCCTCAACGGCAACCTCGAAGCCGAAGGACCGCAGGTGGGCGCAGAGGGTCTGTCGGCTCTCATCCTCGCGGTCGATGACTAACAGCCGGCGCGAATGAGCGCTCGGCGTCGAGTCGTTATGGATGCTCTGATGAGTCATGTGGAGATGCGGGCGGCGCGGAGACCTCGCCGATACGGCACCGGTGATACGCCCTCTCGATATCGGTTGCGAGCCCGGCTGCTGCTAAGAACTTTGTAACGATGTCGGCGTTTGCGCCGCGAGCTCCGGCCTGCGATAGGTCGGGACCCGTTCACCGTCCAACGGCGCCTGACTGTTCCACACATGACGGACGACGGTGCGGATGGATGACACCAGGGATTGCGACGATCCCTTGATCAAGTACCCGGAGGCTCCGGCCTGGAACGCCGCAGCCATGACGGCGGATTCGCAATGAGAACTGTGGAAAATCACGCGGCAGTCGGGAAGCGCCTTGTGCAATTCACGCACGGCCTCAATGCCGTTGAGCACAGGCATGTCTACGTCGGTGAGGACCAAGTCAGGCCGTAGCGCCTGCGCTGCGGCGATGAGCGATTGCCCGTCCTCCGCCGTCCCGACGACGTCGTATTCCGGCTCAAGCAGAGTCTGAAGCAGGGAGAGGATCTGCGGATGATCGTCGGCCAGCACAATGCGTAGACGTTTCATGATGAGCACCTCGCCCGTTCGGAAATTAACCGCCCGCCACGGCGTGGAGCATACGGAAAATGACAGGCAGAGGAGAGCGAGAGGCTACTAGTAATGGCTGTGGAAACTACCTAATCATGAGTCAGCCTTTACGTGGTGGAGGATCAGGATGCCGTGACCAGGCCATGTGCCACGGCGTATTTCACCAGGTCAGCGGTGGTATGCAGATTGAGCAGTTCCATGATTTTGGCTTTATGGAACTCGATCGTGCGATGGGACAGTTGGAGTTGGCTGGCGATCTCCTTGGCTGAAAATCCCTCGGCCACCAATTGCAGAATTTCACGCTGCCGGGCCGTCAGGTCGTCTGCAGCGGGAATGCGCGGCCGTCCGAGCGTCAAGAACGTGCTGATGACGTCCTTGGTAATGAGCGGGGTGACATAATAGTCGCCTTTCATCACGGCCTGAATCGCCTGCACAAGCTCTTGTGCCGCGGAACGCTTCAGGAGATAGCCGGAGGCCCCGGACTTGAACGCTTCGTTCACATACGAGGGGTCCGCATGCATGGTGACGAAAATGAACTTCATGTCCGGGTGCTGCTTCTTCAGCATGCGCGCGGCATCGATGCCGTTGAGACGGGGCATCGAGATATCGAGCAGCACTAAATCCGGTTGAAGCCGCTCGGCGGCTTCGAGGAGCGCCCGTCCATCCTCTGCCGTGCCCACCAGCTCGCAGTGCTCTTCAAGCAACCGGCGGAATCCTTCCAGGACCAGGGTATGATCATCGGCCAGCAGCACTCGTGGTTGACTCATGGGGCGCTCCGGGTAAAGGGATGTGCACGACAATGTGGGTTCCGTGGCCCAGTTGCGATTGGATGTCCAAGCGTCCCTGGACGGACCTCACGCGTTCGCGCATGTTGACGAGCCCAAGCCCAAGATGGCGGGCACGGACCCCTTCAAGGTCGAATCCGACTCCACCATCGCGGATGGACAGGGTAACCTCTTGCTCGTCGTAGGTCAATTCCACCTCCACTCTCGTCGTGTTCGCATGCTTCGTCACATTGGCCAGGCTCTCCTGCATGATGCGGTACAGACAGGACGCGACATCGCGCGGCAGCGGGCCGGCACTCTCTTCTTGCACCAGGATGGTCTTGATTCCCGTCTTATGCGAGAAGTCGTCCGTGAGATATTTCAAGGCGGCAAACAGACCCAGGTCGTCCAGGATAGACGGATGAAACCGGTAGGCCATGCGCCGGACATCATCGGAGATCGCCGCAAGCCGCTGCGCCAGCGATTGAAAAGCCAGCCGCGCATGGTCGACAGAGGATGGAGGATGCGCTTCCATCCGGCCCAGTTCAATCCCCAGAAGCGCCAAGCGCTGATTGATGTCGTCGTGCAGTTCTCGCGAGATTCTCCGGCGTTCCTCCTCTTGGGCCGTCATGAGCTGGGTGGTCAACGATTGCAGCTCCTGCTCGGTTCGCAAGCGGTGAGTCAGATCCCTGAGGATGAGGGTAAAGGTGGTCTTATTCGCGACCGTCAGTGTGGAGATGCTGGCCTCCACCGGAAACTGAGAACCATCCTTCTTCAAGCCGAAGACATCCCGTCGTTGCGCCGTCTGTCCTGCCGGTTCGTCTCTGTCTCTAGAGGGTACGAGTGGCTCGGCGAGTGGCTCGGATTGGTCGGGCTTGTGCCATGCCGGTAGCAGCCGGTCGAGCGACTCTCCCAGGATCTCATCCGGATCGTAGCCGAACAGTTTGACCGCGCCTTGATTGAACAGCGCGATGGACCGATCGTCGCGCATGACGATGATGGCGTCCTCTGCCAGGTCCAGAATGCCTGAGAGCCGCCCTTGGGAGAGCCGCAAGGCCTGCTCGGCCTGCATCCGCTCGGTAATTTCTGACACGAGCGCCTGGTTGACGCTCGCCAGTTCATGGGTCCGCGCTGCAACCTTTTGCTCCAGGTGCTCATTGGCGCTCACCAACTGCGTCTCGGCCTCTCGGCGTTTCGCACCAAACCAGGCGAGCACCCACAGCACCGTGATGGTGAAGGCGCGGTTGCCAATAGGAATCCAAAGGGGAAGTCCGGGCCAGGGGGTAGAGAAGTATGTGCCTGCCACGGTCAGGCAGGTGCCGGCGCCGGCCGCCGCCCATGGCATCCAGGCGATGCGTGAACCGGTGGCCACCAAGATGACCGTCGCATAGAGAAAATGGTTGGCGAAGCCCAGAGGGGTATAGATGTCGATCACAAACAGGCCGGCCAATATGGACAGCATAAGGCCGATGCGCAGGCGCTCGTCCTTGAGGGGAGGTCATGAGTGAACTGGCGGGCATCGGAAAATTATGGGCTGAGCATGGGCGACGGTGCAAGAGGCCGACCTTAGGTGATGTATGGAGCGTCTGCAGCGGGATCTTTGCACTGTGCGGATGGTGCGGAATAGCTCACCGGAAGGACGATTTCAGGCTTGGCACCTGTCGCATCCTGAGCGTTTATCGTCTTCTTGTTGGGTACGGCGCCGCCGAACACGGGAAAGGATTAGGCCGCAAGCAAAGAATCAAGACGATTGCTGAATGCCAAACACAAACAAGCGTCTAATCGTATGAAAACAGCCCTTTGGCTTCTCTTTCGATTCAAGCGTGGACATTGAACGTTTCTCTTTCCGGCTCAAGACAGCGAACGAACATAAAAATAGAGGGCCACAGTCGAACAATGGCCCTCCCTTGACGACATGAGGCGCAGGGGTACGCCGGTTCTAATTGAAATGACTGCTATGATAGGCAGCTAGTTGTTTTCCTGCGCCAATCTTTCTTCTTCTTGTGCTACTAACCTGTCAATCAACTCCAACATGGTTTCCCGTTGCGTGCTGCCAAAAGTTTGAGTTGATGACGCGTTCCCTTGTTGATCTTTATCGTTTGATAATCACTCGGTTGCTTTGCCATCTCTGTCTCGTTCTAACTTTGGAGCATCTCCTCCATACCAGAGGATAATCTTACAACAATTACAATCGGCTCTGTCTATCAGTTTCCTGTCAATGCGTTCGCTCTGCATTTGACGCCACCACGAGCTGCTTGATGGCAAGGTGAGTAGTGCTTCCGAAGAGTATGGCGCACTGTCGCGACCTTGACCCGGCTGAACGTTTGTTGGCGGGTATCGTACGCTTGGCAATTCGCCAACACGCGTCAGGAGAAAGACACGCGGCTGAAAGAGGATGCTAAGCGCTTCCTGTGGGACGTGGCGCCTAGCATTGCCAAACACACCCAGGTGCCGCGGTTGGAGGATTGTGCGTCTTTTTACCTCTGGTTGACGCATAGGCGCAGACTTTATTGGTGTCTGTCAGTTTGCCCGTAATTATTGAGCGCCACTTGCTGCGTTAACAACTTCTATCCAGTAGTTGTCATAGTTTGGTGCTTTAAGCCTCATTATGTTTAGACATACGTTTAAGGTCAAAAAGAAGAGAGGCAGGACATCACTCCCCGCATTGATAACTCCATAATCGTCGAACGGTCTTCCCGGCAGTACTGGCACTAACTGTCCAGCCTGTGTACGACCTCTCAGTATCGTATAGCCCTTCTTGAAACAGAATACGAAGTCAGGGAGTTCGTTCTTCTGGGATTGACTGTTTTTTTCTTTGGGCATCTAACGCTGCCAATGCCGAGTCAGAACTCAGTCCATCGTAAGCAAAAATCATCCCTGTATAGAAGTTTTGCTTGTCTTTATTCCAGGTAAGCCCCGCTCCTGGATTTATTCTAGTAAATGGCAAAATATCGACCGCGTCAGCAGATTGACGCGGGAGACTCTTTACTGAAGCGATATTCTCAGTACTAGTCTCCAGAGTTCGACCATTGTTAGTTGTGATTTGACCTCAACGGCCCAAATACAGATTCGCAGGGGAACAAACTGCTTTGTCTATCGCGAAACAGGAAGTTAGAAAAGACAGCATCATACAGAACAATATCTATCTGATTACTAGCTGTGCCAGTCTCTGAAAATATCTGCCCTGTGCCAATACCATAGCACTCGGGAAGGAAAGGTCTAAGCAATACTTTTATCGTTTGTTCCCTCAATGTGCCTTTCTCCCCACTGTGTTCAAATAGCTTGCTGTCTTCAAATTCAACTTCTAGTCGCTTGGTCGCATTTCTTAGAGCCTGGAGCAATTTCATGGTTTTGCAGTTCCTCCTTAAAGCACTTCGTGAATCGCGGCTACATTAATAGACCGTTTGGCGATACAAGTAATAAAGCGGCTACTGATAGGTACACGGGATGGCTACTCCCCAACCAGCGGCGCCGCCCACCACGCCAGCGTCACTTCTTCCACCTGCGTTCTTTGTCGCGCGTGAATAAGTCCCCTAGACAGCCACTGCATATTCGCTGTCGATGTGACAGCGGTGACAAAGTAGCTGCCTGTAGCTTCCTGGCTGGGTGTGGCATAGACGGCTGCGTATCTATAGCCAAGCTGGAGCGGCTCGCGTGATTCTATGTGAATGGTGGCAGCGCCGCCATTGCCCAGGCGCTTCACGTAGACAACCTTGCCGCGGATGCGTGCTCCATCATCGTCGATGGTGACGGTGAGCGTGTGGTTGGCGCCCTGGCGGCTGCCGGTGGTCATCTAGTCTACAACGCAGATCCAGGAATCCGCTTCAGTCGCACTGGCGCAAGCATCACCTGGCTCGAATCCAGTCCGTATCCTATCTGCACCTTCCACAGCTCATAATCTTCGGCTGCCACGACAAGCCAGCCCACTGCTTGCCCTCAAGTTGATGACCAAATCCATTCTGTGTGCCGTCCCCCCCCTCTATCTTGTAAACCTGGTGGGAGCGTTATGTCGATGGCCTGGAAATATGGAGGATCTCCCCGACCGGCATGAAACCGGCGCGCTGATAGATTCGGCCTGCCGCCTCGTTGGCTGGCGTCAGAAACGCTGTCCGTACACCTGCCGCAAAGGCTTGGCGGACAAGTTGGGCGGTGAGTGCGCCGGCAATGCCACGCCGCCTGAATGGTTCGCGCACGCCGATCCCGGCGACCTCGCTGATGGCGTCCGCCGGGATCGTGCACATGCCTCCGCCCACCACCTCACCCGTCACACCGACCCGCGAGCAGAGCGATGGTCCCTGCTCCCAGACTGGTACGCAGGTGTGCAACGGCCTCGGCCTCGGGGAGGGCGCCACCGTAGGCTTCATTCTGGGCGGCGAGCAGCCCAAACAGATCCGCGTCCGTGGCCGGCCGCAGCACCTCGATCCCTGGTGGCAGCGCCACCGCTCGTTCTTGCCCACGGTTGCAGATCATGAGCGGGAGACGATCCTCCACCGCAAAGCCTGCAGCGAGTAACACAGGCTCGACAGCAGGAGCCAACCGCGAGACATATTCAAGGCGCGGGCGACGCGACCGTACTTCAAAGGCCGTGATCAAGGCAGCAACCTGCGCGGACGAAGGTGTGGCGCCATCGTCCGGCAGCGCATAATTTAGATACGGATTATCCGTATGTGCGGTGAAGGTAGCGAGGAACGGACCGATCCGTTCTGTTGCACGACCGTGGCTTGCCCCAATCCGCATGTACGCCTGAACTCGTGTGTCCATGATCTACTCCCGCACCCCCAAACAGGCGCGCCCACCAGCCGTTGCGCTGTGGCTGAGGTGCAGGCGCTGCGGTGAGTGCCAACAGTCTCGCACCCAAACGCTCCTGCTCATCGGATGCCCGATCGAGGCGCCGGCGCAAGTCGTCGATCTCATCCTCACGCACCGTCAGCAGCTGGCGCAAGAGGCCGAACTCGACCTGTAGGCTCTCCGCTTCCGGTGTGTGGACAGGGGGTGTACTGGCGCTAACTTCACTGTGGCCGTTGGTATTGACCATGGGTAGCGGTTCGTAGACCCGAAGGAGTTCGGAGGTGTCAACCTGCCACTCACCGTCTATGTTCTTCTGGCCGCTGATGCGCCCAGTCTTGATCGCCTTGATCACACCGGCTTTGGACAGCCCGACCAATTCTCCTGCTTCCTTTGCGCTGATCACCATCCATCCACCCTCCCCTCATCTAGTGTGTATACTGGCGCGAACTCGGCTACAAACCGTTGGTACTCACCATGACGTGGGAGGGTGGAAAAGGAGACGGCGGGGAGTGCAGGTATAGGTCAGTAGCCCTCTGCTTTCTTACGCCCACCGCGAACTGGTAGACTTTTTCAAGATCATATTTTGCGCGCCCTTCCGGCCCCATCGCTTCCATTTCCTCAAATGAGATACGCATCGAGCCGGTGATGGGACTGCCGTCACCTGGGTCATTGATATGAAAGTCACTTCCATAGCCGTCCTCGATAAACTTCCGCAGGGGCGGATACCTTGTTACTTTGCTCATATCAGGTCTGTCGCTCATGCTGGCTCCTTTTCCGCTCTGGTTTGAACCTCGTTGATCCACAATTCCCACATCATCGCCGCCGTCTTGGGTTGGTAGTTGCGCTTGACCTCCTCGTAGGCGTTTGGGCGTGCTGCACTTCCTTGAAGACGCCTTGATCGAAGCCCCAGGCAATCGCATCTTCCTTGCTCTTGAAGCTGGTAGGATGCTCGATGGCGTCCTGCTCAGAAGGCGTCAGGCCATCGTAGACAGCCATCTCGATCCGTTCGGGCATCCCACGCCAGCAACCGGTTGTATCGTCGAGGGTGATGCCGCTGCGGCCGCTGCGTGCCCAATCGACTGTGATGCTCCGACGACCATTGTGCCGCGTCGACGCGAGCGATCAGATTGAGGCTGCGGCGTAACCTGAGCCAGCTCGACCGCGCTGATCGAGGTGCTGGTGACCTGGCGGGCCTGGCCGTCTAGCCCCTGGCGCGTGTGGTAGATCCAGAGTGTATCTGTGCCCCAACCGGTGATGCTGTCTTGGAGCAGGCGCATGGCCATCGCCTTTGGCTTATAGGCTGCCACACGGTTTTTTGTGGGTGCCGGCGTCGTTCTCCATGACAGCCTGCACCACCAGGGGCGTGATGATGCTCGGTCAAGGACTATCGACGACGATGGTCGTGATGCCGGTGCCGTACCATGTTGGCGCGTAGATCTGCGGCGATGCGCTCGGCATCATTGCCGGCATCGTCGAGGGTGAACACATCGCCAGTGGCCAGGCGGGCGACTTCCTCAAAGCGATGATCCGCATCGACGACCAGGATCGGCCCGGCCATCTGGCTGGCAAAGGTCGATTTGCCGGAGCCAGGATCGCCCACGATGGCCCATTGGCGGGGTGGATACGCGGTTGGTGTGAGTTTGATAAATGGCATAGTCTGAGTCCTCCTTGATACATCTCCAACTATACTACAATGCTGGGTGGGAATCCCACACCTGCCAGATCACCAGCAAAAGTCTAGTTGCGCCTCGCTACATTTAGCCCTCGTTGTACGGGTATATCTGGCGCCGTGCCGCACGGCACTGCCTCTGGGCGCAGCTCACGACCTGGATGGAGTGGTAGACAGCCGTCTTGCCAGCTCCCCCGCAACGCGTTGTCTGCATCACGGCCATTGCCACCAGCCGCAAAGACTGCATCAACGACGATGCAAGCTAGGGTCACGCTGGGCATTTTGCCGGCTGCGGCACTGGTCGTCGCTCTGGCAAGCACTCTGGGCTTGGTTGCCCATGTAGAGCACATAGCCCACATCAAAGTGTTTGCGGGCGAGTACGTTTGGGTTTCACTGCCACGTTGATTTCCTTTCCTCACAGGGAACTGGCTTTCGACTTCTGGCTCGTCAGTGTTCACAGCACTGGCAGGGCTTTTTTTGCCAGTGGCACAATTCCTAATGTGGATATATTATAGTTGAAATGTATTCAATTGCGAATTTATCACTGATATTGTCGCATAGTAAATGATATTGTGATAGAATGGAGGCGGGTTAGGCAATGGATGCAAATGAAAGTGAGGCATATGTGACCCTTCAAATCAGAATTGAACCAGAGGCTGCCGCCCTATTAGATATGCTGACAAGTCCCTATGGCAAGGGTAGATTGATCAGTGGTCTGTTAGAGAATCGCCGGGGAGCGATGGCAGGCTATTGAAGAGGGCCGATCCGTTCCTATGGATGGGCTAAGTCGGCTGCTGATGGATGAGCAGCACCAGCGCGCGGCAAGTCGAAGGCGTGTCTGCCAA
>CAVSJC010000002.1:0-98168 GCA_963728135.1 uncultured Nitrospiraceae bacterium
ATGGGGCTGCCGAAGAACACGGCCGACTTGCAGGAGAAAGACGGTAAGTTTCTGAGTCGCCGCTGGCCGGGACGATCGACGAATTGATGGCGACGCTCGAAAAGGAAACACGCCAGAGCTGGAGCGATTGGCCGAATTGCGTGCGCGGTGGAAGCTCGACAGCGATGTGACAAAGCGGTCGGGCGAGATTGCTCGCGGGCGGTGGTGGCCAGTGGGCCGTTTGAATCTCGATTTTTGGCCGTGCGAGCCCTCGGCCGGGTGCGCGAGCTAGATAATGTGCCGCTGTTGGTTTACGCACTATCGGACCCCGACATGAAAATCGTTCGCGAAGCCGACAATAGCTACCGCGGTTTATCAGCCGCAAGCTCGACGGCGTCGGGATTCCCGAAGAGCCGAAGCCAGGCGACGCGAAGAACGGAATTGCGGCCTGGAAGGCGTGGTATCTGTCGATCCGGCCGACGGCGGAGTTTTTGGATTGATGGTGGCAACACGGTATCGTCGGAGCCAGCTAGAATCGTTGCTAGGATGTGAATAAGATATTCTTATGAGCGAACGCATCGGTGCGACCTTCGAAAATGGGGTTTTCCGGCCCAATGCGCCTGTGCATTTGCCAAATGGCCAGCGAGTCTCGCTGGATGTCGAGCCAGTGAACCCGGACATGGATGATCTGGCCGACGTGTGGGACCTGCTTGATCATGAATTCATGGAACCCTGCCGGCAGTACCAGGGGCCGGCGGCTTCGCTGTAGGGAAAAGTACGTTGGATTTTAGCGCATCCTGGATCACTTGCGCAAATGATCATTGACGAGCGTGATGAGCGATAGGCATGGGCGGTACTTCCTCGATTCCAGCGGCCTGTAAAACACTATTATCACGAGACCCGCAGCGAGGATGTCGATGGCCTGCTCGCGGAAACACATGGACGATTTCTGATTTCTCGCCTGGCGATCGTGGAATTGCATTCTCGTTTTGCGCGATTGGTGCGGGAAAGGCTGGTCTCCTGCGGCGGAATTGCCGCGGCTAATTGGAAGGCTACAAGTCGATGTCGCGGCGGATCGATATACCGTCAGCGGATTGAGCACGCGTGGTCTGAACGAAGCCTGCACATTGCTCGCCAGTCATGGCCTGACGCATCCGATTCGCGCCCTCGATGCCATTCAATTGACCACGGCCCTGTCGTTCAACCGTCGTGGCAAACTTACTTTCGTTAGCGCGGACAGGCGCCAAACCAAGCGCCGATGCATGCGGCATTGCAACTCGCGACGTCAGCTAAGGCCGAGGAAGAAGGATGTCCGTTTCGACAAAGACAGGCTTAGATCGCCGCAAAAACCTGCGCGGCGGCGACAGTACTCCGCGTCTCGCGGTACGACCAGGTCGCCGGCATGCTCCTGTCGACGCTGCTGGTCCTCGGGTCGTCACGCTGGTGATGTTTCTGGTGTGGCTGTCGAGCCGCGTCACGTGGGTGACGCCGGCCGTGCCGGTGACGGTGCTGGAAGACGTGGGAGGCGGCGGCAGCGGGCAGGTGCTGGGCAGCGAGCAGCAGTTCGAGGAGCCGAGCCCCAGCGAGGTGCGCGAGCCGACGTCGGGCGTGTCGGTCGAGCAGTCGCTGGAGTCGATCGCGACGGTGGTGGCGACGAAAGCACCGGAGTTCGACGCGGTTTATGGCAGCCCGTCGCTCGGCAAGGGCGAGGGGACGGGCACCGGCGACGGACGGGGCAAGGGGCCAGGCGGGCCGGGAACTTCCGACGGCATCCCGGCGTATGAACGGTGGGAGATCCGGATGTCGGCCGCCAATCTCGACGAATACGCCAAGCAGCTCGACTATTTCAAGGTCGAGCTGGGCGTGGTCGGCGGCGGCAGCCCGAATGTCGAATACGTCGAACCTCGCGGCGGCCCGGCCGACGGTCCGCGTGGGCGACCCAAAGGCCGAGAATCGGCTGCGGTTCTTGCACCGCTCGGGCGAGCTGCGAGCCGGCGACCGGCAGTTGGCGGCGAAGGCGGGCGTGAAGACCGACGGCCGCGTCGTTTTTTCAGTTCTATAGCGACGCCACGTATCGGTCGCTGACGCTGGAAGCGACACGCAAGGGGAATCGGCGGATCAACTCCCGGCCGTACCTCGCCTGCCGCTGCCGTCCAAGCCGCAGGAGTCGTTTCACATCTCATTGACCTACACGTGCGGGCCAGACGACGGCATCATCGGCCTGATCGACCCCGTTCATGGACCCTTCGTCCATTCCTGGTGGCGCAGCGATGCCCGCATGCACGAGAAGACAAAAATCTTTGAACCGATACCGAACGGCTTCCGGATGGTGGCGCATGAACCGGCCAAGAACAGCGGGCCGTTCCATTGGCTTCAACGGATATACGGTGGACCGCTCACCACGACGATCGATTTCGTCCTCCCTAACCAGCGGGTGGAGCTCATGCAGTGCGGGACGTTCTGGGTCGCCAATCGTCTCATGGCGACTCCGGTGAACGAGATGGAATGCCGCATTGACTTTTCAGCGCTCTGGCATGGTCTGAGTTGGGTGCCGTTCAGCAAGCTCATCTTCCGAAGCCTCACAAAAATGTTTCTCGGACAGGACGAGCGCGCGATGAAAAATCTTGCGGCGGGATTGCGCCATAAACCGTCATCCATGTTTATCGGTGACGCCGATATGCCGGCCAAGTGGTATTACAAACTGAAAGCCGCCCATCTGGCTTCAGTGCAGACGGGCCAGCCCATGAATCATCCGCTCAAGGAGCGGGTGACTCTCCGGTGGAGAAGCTGAGTCGAAAAGCGTTCCAACTGATGAGGGAAGACCGCTAGCCCTGTGTTTCCTGCAGAATAAGGCCCATGGCTCGTCTGATCTGATCGCGACTTCCTAACAGCACGATAATATCGCCGGAGAGCAGCTTAATTTTTCCTGAAGGATTCGATTCGGTCACTCCGGCGCGAGTCCAGGCGATGACCGAGGCCCCGGTCCTCGGACGTATGGCCAGTTGCGCGAGCGTTTTCCCGACAGCGGGAGAATCTTCCTCGATCCGGCAGGTTTCCACTTCCACATCGCTCAGCGTGCCCCCGCGGAGATGGTGAGCCAGTTCCGGCATTTCACTGCGACGCAACAGCGCATAGCCCTCCCGTCGGATCTGCTCCGCCTTCCGCATGACAAACTCCTGCGGCATGTTGTACGTCCGCAGCACCAGCGCGAAGATTTCGATCGAGGTTTCAAACTCCTCGGGCACGACGTCGTCGGCGCCTAACTGATGCAACTCCTCCAACTCACGCAGATAGCGGGTCCGCACCACGATGTGGAGCTTGGGACTCAATCCCCTCGCCACCTGGACGGTTCGGCGGGCCATGAATGGATCGGAAATCGCCACCACCAGAACTTTGGCGTCCTCGATTTTGACATGGCGGAGGACATTGGGATTCGTCGCGTCCCCATAGTAAATCGGGAGCCCATGCTGCGCCTCCCGCCGCACCGTGTCGCCGTCTAGATCCAATGCGATGTACGGCACCTCCGTTTCACTGAGCACCCGCGCGAGATTCCGTCCGTTCAGACCATAGCCGACGATAATGACATGATCTTTGATGCGAAGATGCCGTCCCTCAGTCTCTAGGACGTGCGCGGTCGTGCGCTGCGGAAACCAGTGCCGTACCCGCTGCACGGCTTCCACCCGTCGGGCGACATGCGGCGACCATTGCATGAGAAAGGGGGTGATGATCATGGAACAGACCGACACCGCGAGGAAGACTTGATACGGCGCACCGGACAAGAGCCGGTTCTCCTGCCCCACCTGCGCAAGAATGAAACTGAACTCTCCGACTTGCGCCAGCGCAATCCCCGCCATGACCGCCGCACGGGGCGGCGCCGCGACCGCCAACACCGCTCCAGCCCCCGCTATGAACTTCACCACGAGGATGGCCGCCAATAAGCCGGTCACGATGAGCGGATACTGCAGCAGCACACGCCAATCCATCAGGATGCCGATGGAGACAAAAAACAGACTGTTGAAACTGTCCCGAAAGGGCAGCACCTCAGCCATGGCCTGATGGCTGTACTCGGATTCCGAGATCACCAGTCCGGCGATGAAGGCGCCCAAGGCGAGGGACAATCCCCCCAGCGAGGTAAGCCAGGCGATCCCGAGGCACAACACGATGATGGTCAAGAGAAACAGTTCCCGGCTGCGGCTGCGCACGATGTGTTCGAGCAGTTTCGGCACGGCGTACCAGGCAGCGGCCACGACCAACCCCACCACGATGGCGGATTTGCCAAGCGTGACGACGATCGAGGTGACAGCGCCTTCGCCGGGACTGGCCAGAATGGGAGCCAGCAGGATCATGGGGACCACGGCCAGATCTTGAAAGACGAGAATGCCGATCGCCGCTCGGCCATGGAGGGAATCGCTCTCTCCGCTCGCGGCCAGCGCTTTGAGCACGATCGCCGTGCTGCTCAATGACAGCAGAAACCCCCAAAATACCGACTGTTGCCACGGCAGCCCGACGGCCAGAGCGGCGAGGGTGACGATGGCCACAACGCCGCCCACCTGAATGGGCGCGGCGACGAACAAGAGCCGGCGCAGAGATGCCAGCTGCACCAGTGAGAACTCAATGCCGATGGTAAACAGCAGCAGCACCACGCCGATTTCGGCAAGGATTTGGACGGTCCCGATATCCGAAATCAGATTGAATCCGTGTGGGCCGATCAGCGCGCCCGCGACCAGAAATCCGGCGATCGAGGGCAGACGGAACTGGTGGAACACAAAAACAACCGCGATGGAGACGGTAAAAATAACCAGCAGATTGCCAAGCACGCCATAGTCAGTCATGCAAAAGTGAACGACTCCAGTGCACTGTTTACGGTTTGGACATCCTCGTGATGCGCAGGATACCCTAGGCCCTCCTGAGGGACAAGGCAATGCTGTGGTCAGGCAGTAATTTCCTGACTACCGGGCTACCGGGCTAACGGGCTCGGCAGTTAATGGCGTGATGGCGCACGATGAAACTCCATGGGCATTGCTTTCAACGGGCGCTGGCCGTATTCGGCCTTCTCGCTCACGGCGAGTTGCGAGTCGGCATACAGACCGTTGTGCGTCCAAGTGCCTCAAATCCGCTCCTGGTATGGATGTCCCCTCCTAAGAGGCATAGACTCGTTGGCGGGGCATTTCGTAGGGTGAATGACGCGACGACGACGGGGCGATCAGGCACCAGCGATCTTCGCCACACATTTCTGGAGGTGCCCTATGCGGCTCATGCGCATGTCCTTTCTTTCGGGAGTGGCTTTCGGGGTTCTTTTCTGCTCGTCGACGTTCGCTGACACCGCGCCTCCCGTCGCAGAGCCGACCACGACCTGGGAATGTCCGGAAGCAGACGGAACGCCGGTCTATACCAATAAGGAACGATCAGGCTGCCGCCCCATGACACTGAAGCCGCTTTCGGTGGTGCCCAACCTGGACAACATGCCGACGATTCCCCAAGCAGTCGCTGCAGCCCCGCATTATCAAGGGCCGCACAGCTTCGATCGCGTCCCGACCGATCGACAGACCGTGCCCGATTGGGCTCGGGAGTGGCGGGCCAGTATCGCTCCTACTGGTGCCGTGCAAGAAGAAGTGTGCGCCCTGTATTCCGAGTGGATGCACCTGGTGCAGAAAACTCGGGGTGGTTTTTATTATGGATCTGATCCGTCGTACGGCGGGGATGTGTCCGGCCGGAACCTGCGCGGGCCCAGCTTCTCCTTCTACGACAACGCCCGCTACCTTGCCCTGTCGAGGATGTTCGGAACCGGATTTGTCCCTGTGGGATGTTAGGCAAGGGGTTGAGTCAGACTCTATAGAATTCCCGATACCACTTCACGAATCGCGGAATGCCTTCTTCGATCGGCGTCGCCGGTTTAAATCCCACATCGCGCATGAGATCGTCGATGTCCGCATAGGTGGCCGGGACGTCTCCGGGCTGCATGGGCAGCAATTTCTTCTGCGCCTTCTTTCCGATCGCCTGCTCCAGCACGTCGATAAAGTGCAGCAACTCCACCGGCTGATGGTTGCCGATGTTGTAGACCCTGGCAGGAGCGGCGCTCGTGCCGGGATCCGGTTTGTCGCCGGACCATGAAGGATTCGGCGTGGCCGTATGGTCAAGCGTGCGGATGACGCCTTCCACGATATCGTCTACGAACGTGAAATCGCGCTTCATGTTGCCCTGATTAAAGACTTCGATCGGCTTGCCCTCCAGGATCGCCTTCGTAAAAATGAAAAGCGCCATGTCGGGACGCCCCCACGGGCCGTAGACAGTAAAGAAACGAAGGCCGGTGCATGGAAGCCGATACAGATGCGCGTAGCAATGGGCCATCAATTCGTTTGCCTTTTTACTGGCCGCGTACAGGGAGACCGGATGGTCCACATTGTCGTGGATCGAGAACGGCATCTGCGTATTGCCGCCATACACCGAACTCGAGGAGGCATACACCAGATGCTCGATGTGATTGTGCCGGCATCCTTCCAAAATATTCATGAAGCCTTCGATGTTGCTCTCGGTATAGGCGTGCGGGTTCACGAGCGAGTAGCGCACCCCGGCCTGCGCGGCGAGGTGCACCACGCGGCTGATCGGTTGATCCGCAAACAGGTCACGCATGCCGTTCCGGTTCGCGAGGTCCAGCTTGACGAAGCGAAACCGCTCATGCGGGGTCAGTTGAGCCAGCCGGGCTTCTTTCAAGCGGACATCGTAATAATCGTTCACATTGTCCAGGCCGATGACGAGCTCGCCGCGATCCAGTAACCGCTTGGCCACATGGAATCCGATGAATCCGGCTGCGCCCGTGACCAGAATGTGCTGTTGTCCGCTCATGTCTGCTCCTTGCAAGAATGCCTATGCGCGTGCCCCTGGTTTCATGAACGGCGGATCGCCGTGATCGAGACGAAACAAGCTCAGCGGGGTGAGGGCGTCGCCGGTCGGCACAATCGTCATCTGTGCCCCGCCGCCCGCACGATAGATGTCGAGTGCGCGAGCGTAATGATAGCCGCACCCCTGAGGAGAAAGAAGGTCTTTCAGCTTTTCGGGCGGCTCCCAATGGGCCGTCAGCAGCGCCGTCCTGGCCGGATTGCGCTGGCTGAACATAAAAGACAGATGGTCAGGGTACCATTCGGCGCCTCCGGTCGCGTAGGACACGAACAGCTGCGCTCGAGCCGCGGCACAGACCTCGGCAAGATACGCATTCGTGAGGTACCCGTTCTCGCCGACGTCCAGCCAACGGCCGGGCGGAGACAACGGGGCATGAGCGGCGTAGCTTCGCAGCTCGAGGAGCTGCTGCTGAGAGGCGCAGACGAGTGGAATCGGACCGTATTGATTGACCAATCGGGTGATGACGCCGTCCTTGAGCGCCGAGCGTCCGTCATTCGTGGGACCGCTATCCGCATGCACGAGCACATTGTGTCCGCGGTCGGTGATCAAATAACAGTTTCTCGGCATCTCGACATCGCAGGGATCTTCTCCGTAGAAGGGCACCGACACCACAGCCCCACCCTCGAAGGGCCAGGTTTCACCATGTGCGAGTTCGACCACGCGGCCGAAACCCAGTTCACGCAGTAAGGCCAGGTAGTCGTAATACAGCTTCTTCCTGTTCCGCCGGCTGGGCACGATGATCGGCGTGTCCTTTGGAAGATGCAGCAGCGTCCGTGGATCCACATGATCGTCATGGTCGTGGGTCAGAAAAACCGCCGCCGGCTTGGGCAAGAGACATCCCCATAAGGATGGCACGGACGATTCGGCAAACCAGGGCAACAACCAGGGATCGAACAGCAGCACCTGATCTCGCTGGCGATACAGCAGCGCGGCATGACCCAGATGTACGGTGTCCTGATCCTGGACGACCTCGAACCAATGCTGGCGAATCGACGTGTTGGGCGCGCGCGATCAGGCAATCATATTGATGGAGGCATTCCATCAGGCGCGTGAGCACGCCTTGCGCATCACGAGGAGCCGTCAGGACGATGGTTTTAATCGCGTCGGTTTGATGCGTTCCATCCAGCATCCCGAGAAGTTTTCCAACGACGGGGCCCAGCGGCCGCTGGTCGAATCCGATCGGGATGGCCTGCCGCTTCACCGAGTTGAAGATGCGCAGACCGCCGTTGCTCAGGATCGCAGACTTGGTGGGATCGGTCGCAAACTCCCATTGGAAGGTGCCGTCCGGTTTGCGGCCGCAGCGAATATGTTGACGCAGGTGGGGCCGCGCATTGACCAGTTCCGCGTAGGCATCTTCCACTCTGCGTGACCGATCCGGATCATCGAGCGGCGCCCGTTTCGAAAACACATCACTGATCGCCGTGTCGATAGAGCTGCTGAGCAGACTGTGCGCTTCATGCAGGCTCGCGACGACTTCCGGCGCGACACCCGCAACAAAGGGAAAGGGCCCCGGCGCCTCGCCGCTCTCAAGCTGCACCCAACACCAGGGGGCCAGACTGAGAAACCGGTCGCGTGGCAGGCTGTCCCAGACCCGGCTCATCGCGTATCAATCGCCCCGCCACTGCAAACGACTGATCGTCGGTTCGTAGAGCGCTTGGATGACATTGCCGTCGGGATCTGAAAAGTAAAATGAATAGCTGCCGTCCCGATGTTGCTTCGGCTGTTTCATGACGACACCGCCGAGCAATCCGATCTTGGGCGCGACGTCCTGATACATTTGATCGACCGCCTGCGTCGATGGCAGGATGACGCCCAGATGATCGAGGAGCTGATTGTCTTTCGACGGCTGGTAGGACGTCAGATCTTCCGACGCAATTTGGTGCAAGGCCAGATTATCGGGGCCGGAACTGAAATAGACGTTGTCTGCATCCGGCTCCCAAACCACTTTCATGTCGAGCAATTGTTCATAGAACCGGCGCGATTTCGCCAAGTTGGTCACCCGCAAGGCCACATGGCGAAGTCCTCGGTGCAGCGGAGTCGTCATCGTAATGGTCGCATCGTCAAGCCGGTTTGAATTCTATAGTAGGGAGCCGCGCCATCACCCGTCAACGGGAAATCTGGCTCGGTGGTCCCCGACGGGTATGGTACGATGGCTGCCGTGAGCCTTCACACAAAGGAGATTGCTCTGATGCACGCCTCCATTCCATTGTTTGCGATGCTCTTCTTCCTTATAGAGATGTCTACCTACTCATCTGCCGCCGCGCTCGACCCAGCCATCACCGGAAAGGACGGCGCCCCGATGGTGCTGATTCCCGCCGGAGTCTTTCCGATGGGCGTCCCGCAAGGCGATCGGGATGGAGGCCGAGACGAATATCCGCGCCACGAATGTCCAGGTCGATGCCTTTTATATCGACAAATACGAGACGACGAACGGCCGCTATTTTCGAATTCGTCAAGGCCACTGGCCACCGCGTTCCGCAAAACCCCAGAAATCCCACCAGAAATCTCTGGCAGGGCGACGCGATCACCGAATCGCTGACCGATCGGCCGGTGGTCAATGTGGATTGGGCAGACGCCGACGCCTACTGCCGATGGGCCGGCAAGCGGCTGCCGACCGAAGCCGAGTGGGAAAAAGCGGCTAAAGGGACTGCCGACCGGCGGTTTCCGTGGGGGAATGTCGAGCCCACCAACAAACACCTGAACTTCAATCAGCAATGGATCGGCGAAAAAACGCTGATGCCGGTGGGAAGCTACGAAGCGGGAAAGAGTCCTTTCGGCGTCTATGACATGGCCGGCAACGTCTGGGAATGGGTCCATGACTGGTACGACGCCAAGTACTATGAAAGAAGCTCCGTCAAAAACCCGAAAGGTCCGGAGACCGGCGCCAAGCGGGTGCTCCGTGGATCAGGCTGGCAAAACGAAACGCCGACCGTGAGGATTTTCACCCGCGTCGACAGCGATCCCACCATTCGGAACGAATCGACCGGATTCCGGTGTGCCATGGATGCGCCGGCAAAGTAGGGGTGTATGCCTGAGCACGGATTGTCCGGTTTGACGGTGGCGGCATTTGAGAGCCGCATGGCCTCCGAGATCGCGCGGCTGATCGAGCGGAATGGCGGGCGTCCGCTGGTCGCACCGGCGTTGCGGGAAATGCCGCTTGAGGACAACTCGGCCGCCTTAAAATTCGGCGTCCGCCTCACGACCGAACGGATCGACATTCTCATTCTTCTCACCGGTGTCGGCACCACGGCGCTGTTCGATCTCTTGAAATCCAGATATCCGTGGTCGTCCGTGGTCACGGCGCTGAAGCAGACCGTCATTGTGGCGCGGGGCCCCAAACCGGTTGCGGCATTAAAAGCCTTTCAGCTTCACCCCATCTTGACCGTCCCGGAACCGAATACCTGGGTGGATCTGATTTCGACGCTCGATGAATACCGGCCGGTAAAAGGCCTGCGCGTCGCGGTCCAGGAATACGGCGTGTCGAACCCTGATTTGCTGGAAGCCCTACGGCAGCGAGGCGCCGAAGTGTTTCAAGTTCCAATCTACAAATGGGCGTTGCCGGAAGATCTCAGTCCCTTGCGGCAAGCGCTCGGTCGCATCATCGCAGGGGAGGTCGAGGTATTGGTGATCACGAACGCGGCGCAAGTCGATCATGCGATGCAGGTATTGGAACAAGACGGCAAGGTCGAGCCGTTTCGCGCGGCCCTCAAGAAGATGATCGTGGCGTCCATCGGTCCAACCGCGAGCGAGCGGCTTCGACATCACGAGTGGCCGGTGGACCTTGAACCTTCGCACCCGAAGATGGGTGTACTGATCAAAGAACTGGCGGAGCAGGCTCCGTCTATCTTGCCGACGAAAAGGTCCTCCTCAAGTCATTAAAGGACAAGGGGAGCCCGAGGGTATCGGGCTCCCCTTCGTCGGCTACTTTCGAGACACCGGTTTGATCTCAGGTGGATTGCCCGCGTCCGCCCTTTGTGTTCCAACCTGAACGCCCATCAAAGGCTTCAATCGCTGGTCCCCTGCGGGAAAGACCCGCAGGTACCCCCACTGTCCCGACTGGGAGTAGGGCAATCGCTGATTGCTCCAGACGTAATCTCCCGGCAGGCGGAAGACACCGCCGGCGGTTGGAATAAAGGCGTCCAACGCTTCCGACCCTGAAAATTCCACCACGCTGATCATGTCGGCTCCGCGCATAAAGGGCTCGATCGGCCATTCGTGTCGCTCGACGCTGAACATGCCGTTCTGCTCGTTGCTGGCCCCGAACACATGAATGCGCACAGGGTCCCCCGCATGGGCCTCAATGATCGGCGTCGCAGGATCTTCGGGCTTGTCGACCACACAGGGCTGGAAGACCTTGCCTAGAGTACAGCCGGTTTCCTCCCGGAATTTGTATGGTTCCGCCCGGTAATTCACCGAGGTGAGACCGGCGGTGTTTTGCACATAGGGCATGAAGCTGGTCCCGATGATGTTGTCCTCGTCCTGGAAGAACAGAGCCACATCGCGGTAGTTCACGCGGTGTTCATATCCTTGAATCGTCCGGTCGACAATGACGTCGGCCACCCAGCTATTTTTATTGGAAATGTCGGCGCCGGTTTTCGGGTCCCGGTACTTCGCGCCCTTGGGGCCGATGATCACCGCCCCATAGAGTCCGTTGCGCGGATTCGTCATGACATTACCCCAATCCCAGACCAATGAGGCCGTCTCACCCAGAAAGGGATCCGCATAATAGGTATAGGTCCGGCTCTCTCCCGGGGCGACTGTCTGATCGCCGGGATTGTTACCGACATTGGCTCCCAACGAATGCTTTGGATCGAACGCCAGGCCTATCGCCGAGAAGGAGGCGCGGCTGTCCTTCATCCGGTTCGTCAACTTCACCGTCAGGCAGTCGCCCACGATTCGCCCGTAACGTGAGCGGCATCGGCTGGGCCCCTGTCGCCACGGTCGAGACCTCTTCCTCCAAGGTGTAGATCTTTGCCTCTGGATTGGTCATCTTGATGGTCCGTTCGAAGTCCACCTCGATGGCATCCGGAGCTTTCGGATTCAGCTTCATCGACGGATGATCGATCGCCACGACGTTGAAGCTCTTCACCGGTGCCTCCGCCGGACATACAGCCAGCGGCTTCGGAATTTCGTCTCTCCGGCTGTACCCGGCCGGCAGCTTCTGCAGGTCCGGCACTTCCTTGTCGAGTACCCGCATGATGCCCCAGGCGCCTTCGGAGAACTTCGACGCCCGGCCGTTGAAGTGGATGTAGTCGCCCGGTTGGAGCCGCGGGCCACCCGCTTGCGGCACGACCAGATCGTACCGTTCGGCGATGCCGATGTGGATGGAGTTCTTGCGGTTCGCATCCCCGGCATACCGCTCGGTCAGGAAGGTATGTCCCGACACCGTCCACACCATGGTCTCGTTCGCCATGGTTTGCAGCAACCGGAAGACCACCGTATCTCCCAGATAGGCGCGCAGCATCGGCGTATAAGGATCCCCATGGACTGCGCTGCTGAACAGCTTTGAGGAGTCCGGATTGGCCGATAGGCGGCTCACAATCGGTTCCGCCTTGAAGTTCAAGCCGCCGCCGGTGGTGTGCGTCCCGCCGTTCAGGAAGGGCATCGGCGACATCGGGATGTGTTCGGGCATGGGAAAGGACACCGTCTTGCCTGCCTCCAAAGCGATTTCAATGGGCTGTCCCGGCGGATTACCCTCCGTGACAATGTTCACGGTGTGCGGCACCGTGTCGTTCAACTGCACCATGAGTTCACGGAAGCTTCCGTTGACGCCATAGCCCACCGGCTCCACCGTCCGAATGTCGGCGATGGGACCGCTCCTGATGGGTTTACCGGTCTTCGGATCATGATAGGTGGATCCAACCGGCTCGATGATGATCGTGCCGAACCCGCCGTGCGGCCATGTGACCCGGCCCAGCGCATGGTCGTGCCAGAAGACCGTTCCGACGTCCGAATCCACCCAGAACCGCTGCCGGACGAATTCGACCGTCACGATATCCTTGACGGGATGGTCATGCTTCAACGGCCGATAGAGGGTGATTTCATTGCCCTTGATGGATTTCACACGGCCGATCTCGTTGCCTTCGACGTTATCGGCTCCGATCAGGAGTTCGACATTCGGCTGATACAGCGCGGCGTTCTTGACTGTGATGGTCCGCTCGCCCTTCTTGCCCGCTTTCGTGAAGGTGGTGTTCATCGGCACAGGCAGCCCCTTGTTTATCTTTTTCTCGAGCATCGTGAAGGGCCGCACGGATTGCTCATACGAAAATCCCGTGATGACGCCGTCCGAGGATTGATTGTCGAACTGCAGAAAATGCCAGTGCGTATTGATCTTCGAGGACTGGAAGTTGATATGGTCGTCATCCTCCCACTCGCTGGTCAGCATCCAGTCGATGCAGTCATAAATATTGGCACGGACCACTAGCGGATACTTAATGTCGCTTTTGCGGACTTGGGCTTCCTCCTCATGGAGGACATAAATAAGCCCGTCCTTGTCGACGATGGCCGGCTCCTTCCCTTGCTTATCCGCCAGCGTCATGGGGGTCCGGATGAAGTGGACGTTATACTTTTTCGAGCCGGCGTTTTCCGGACACATGCTCCAGCGGCCGTTCTCGCCGGGCTTCGCCGGATACGAGCTGGGCAATCCGTCGTCATCGAGATGGATCATGTCCAGCCAGGGCGAGGGATTATGGTTCTGGGAAAACGGCACCCGCCGCCCGAAGTGAGGCTTCAAATGGGGCCAGGCGACTTTCCCCGTGGCCGCTTCGAAGACAATCGGCAGCCGCTGGCCCGGGGTGGGCGATTGGTAGCGGGGATTGGCGATAGAATTCTCGCGTTCGGTCATCGCGCGACTGCCCTGCCAGGACCAGTCGAGGACGCTCGCGTCGTAGGCGAGCGTCTGTCCCTTTTCATCGTCCTTGTGACCCGGCCTCCCCTGGGGAGGGAGCTGCATGGTCACCCAATCTTTGACCGTGACGATGGCCGGATCGGCTTTCCAATCGGTCTTGCCTTTCTCGATAATCCGGAACTTTTTGCCGAACCAATCGACGGTCTTGCCGATCAGTTCGTCAGATGTGACGCCCGCCTTGATGCGGCCCTGGCGGTCCGGCAGCTCGCGAAGATCCGGCATCACATCGTTGTGAAACTCGCCCTGCTGCAGGCTGTTGTACACCCGCCAATAGCCCCACATGCCCGCGATGTAGTGATGCGCCACATGGCAGTGAAAGAGAAAATCGCCGGCCAGCTGCTGGCAGAGACCCGAGCCGCACTCAGTTTCCAGGTCCATGGTCTCCGACGGGCCGATGACTTCCACATCCACGCGATCGGACTTCATCCGGATCACCGGATATTTGACCGGCCCGTTTTTGGCGGCATGCCAAAGCGGCATCTCATCGATCGCTCGAGGGCTCCTGGGCCAACGGATGGACCCGCCATGAGGATGGTGGGAATGGAAGACTTCTGAACCGCCGTGGACCAGGCGGAATTTCGCCGGGTCGCCGAGATAACTGCGTGGCACTGTGGTGGCCGGATCCCCGAACGTATAGGCGCTGTACGCCATCGACTCGTCTTCAAAGGCGAAGTATTCGTGCTGCGTCTGCATGTTATCGACCCCGAACGGTTCGCTCCGGTAGTTGAGGGCGCGCGCCACGGGGCGGTAGACGTCGGTCAACGGATCGCGTTGCGGGAGAAAGTCACCCTTCTTGTTCAAGGGCCGGAATGCCTCGTCGCCCACTTCGTGATACATCAGCACGAACTCGCGGAAATCAGGTCCCGCCCCGTTCTTGATGATCGCCTGCCACCCGCTCTTCATCGGCGTCGGCGCGCCGGTTCCCAGCGGATCGAGATATTCGGATCCTTTGGGCTCGATCACGAATGTGCCGAAGAGTCCCATGACGGTCAATTCGCGGTCGTTGCTGTAGGAGTGAAACTGCCTTCCGCCTTCTTGCTGCGTCGGCGGGATGTACCACTCCAGTTCGACCGTCTTCCCCTGGGCCACGATGCTGTCGGGATTCGTCGTGGTGGCGGGTTGCCCTGTGGAGGCGACGATCATGCTTGAACCATGGACATTGAGACTGACCTCTTCACTGCCCTCCAACTGATTGCGCAGCGTGATCTTCACGCAATCCCCCTGGTTGCCACGAATCGCCAGCGGCTGGATCCATTGGTTCTGCAACCCGTTCCTCACCGCGCCAGGATCGTAGCCGTCTTTATCTCGGGCTTCGCGGTTCTTCGTTTCCTCTGCGCGCACCTTGTCGATGTTCTCCGTCAGGACGTACATGTAGCCGGGATAAAAATCGAGCCACATATTGAGCGAGATCTCGACGTTGATGGCGGAAATATCGTAATGCCGGACCGGTGCTGCGGCAGGACAGCGCCCACCCTGGCTGGAGACGGGCTCTGCGCCGGTATTCGACATCAGTAGGACGTCCTGGTTGCCCGCTCCGTACTGGTGCATCATGTTCACATTGTTGTAGAAGCCGCCCGTGCGCTGGGCGTCGGCATCGTGCTGCATCTGCTCCATGATGCGATGATGCTGCCGCTCAACCATGGAGGTGCGTTCGGGGCGCCCCTCCATCACGTCTTCCACAATGGTCTGGCCCTTCAACTGCTCGGCCCAGGCTGTTGTTGGATGCCCTTGGTGCTGTTGACCAGGCTCACCTGCGGTCTCCGCCATGACCGGCGACGACAACGCGGCGACGGCGAGCAGTCCGAGCCCCGCGAGAATCCCGCCAGTCGATTGGCGGGTATTCTTAATTCCTTCCATGGTCCCTACTCCTTGTTGGTGGTAATGCCGTTTATCGCCGCGCCATCCCTGCGCCCTAACGAAGTGATGCGCCATCGACATCCTCGACATCCAATGTAGAAAAGTAAAAGTCTGGTGGAAGCTCACTGCATAGGGAACGATCGGAGGCCAGTCCTTGTTTTCCCTTCGCCTCCACCAGACAGTTCGTATGTGCGTTTCTTTGCGCTGTCATGGCGGACGCATCAATACGGCACGTCGTGATGCGCGCGGTGGCTATGTCAGCAAGCCCCATGCCTCCGCCAGACTGACAATATTGTGGGGAACCAGCACTCTGCTTTGGGAGGGACCGTGAAATCTCGCGATGCACAGCGAGATCTCGCGATTCGCGCGGCTATGTCAACGAGCGAGACCTGAAGGCCTCAATGGGAGCTGTGGGTGCGGGTGAGTCCGAGTTTTTTAATGCGGCTGCGCAACGTGCTCGGATTCATCCCGAGCTGCTCGGCGGCGCCTTCAGGCCCGTAGATCCGCCAGTGCGTGGACTGCAGCACCCGCAGAATATGCCGGCGCTCCAGGTCAGTCAGGTTGGAGGGCGTCTCGGAAGGCGCCTGCGAGGTCATTAAGAACTGAGGCTCGATCTCGACGACCGTGGACCGGGCAAGAATGACGGCCCGTTCGATGACGTTCTGCAGCTCACGCACGTTGCCCGGCCAGGCGTAGCCGGTCAACCGGTTCATGGAATGGGCGCTCAGCTCCAGGGCCGGCCGCTTGAGCTTGACGCGATAGGCCTCCAGGAAATGGCAGGCCAAGAGCGGAATATCTTCCCGGCGTTCACGGAGGGGCGGCACCAGAATGGGAAACACATGCAGACGATAATAGAGATCGGATCGGAACCGCCCGTCGCTCACCGCGGCCATAAGATCGCTGTTTGTAGCGGCGACGACCCGCACGTCCACCGGCACGGGCCGCGTGCCGCCGACACGGTCCACCAATCCGTCTTCCAGCACCCGTAACAGCTTGGCCTGCGCATCCAGAGGCATTTCTCCGATCTCGTCTAAAAACAGGGTGCCCCCGTTCGCGAGCTCAAACCGTCCGGGCCGCCGCTGGTCGGCGCCCGTGAATGCCCCTCGCTCATGGCCGAACAGCTCGCTCTCTACCAACCCCATGGGCAGCGCGGCGCAGTTCACGCGGATGAACGGTTTATCCCGGCGCGGACTGAGGTCATGAATGGCCCGGGCCATCAATTCCTTGCCGGTGCCCGTTTCGCCGGTAATGAGAACGGTCGTCGACGTCGGACCCACGGCTTCCGCCTGTTCCAAGGCTTTGCGGAAAGAGGCGCTGAGTCCGACCATGGCGCCAAAGTTATGGGTCAGCTTCAGCTCTTCAGCGAGATATTCATTTTCCCGCGCCAGCTGGTGCCGTAAGCGGTCGATTTGTTCATAGGCCTGCACATGATCAATGGCGTAGGCGATCTGCGTGGCCACGAGCTGAAGAAACTCCAGATCGCCGGGGTCTGGTTCTCCGCCCTGCACGCTGCCGATATTCAAGGTGCCGATGCAGGCCTCGCCGACCAGCAAGGGCACATTGATCATCCGGCCGAGTCCTTCCTGCACGTAGTAGTGGTCTTCGAGGAACACCCGTTCGGCGTTGAGCTTCGGGCGCACATGAATGGTCCGGTGCTCGTAGACCCAGCCGACGGCGCTGCCGACTTTGGGGATGACCGCGTCGCGCTGCAAGACGCGGGTCGGCATGCTCGTTTCGAGCGCATAAAATCGAAAGGAATCGCTTTCCGGATGGTACAGCGTGACCCCGGCCCGCTCCCAGGCCAACACCTTCCGGATCTGCTCGGTGATGGCGTGCCAGAGACTGTCGGTGTCGCGCTGAGAGTTCAGCACGTTGGTGACGGCCAACAAGGCCCGGTAACTGCCTTCGCTGTCCCGCATGAACAAGGCTCCGTGCGACATCACTGGTGTGTGAGTCGTGTAAAAAGTGTACTGCCCTGGCGGCGCTCATACAAGTGTGCAGGATCTGGAGTTGGTGCGGAAACAGGCCCGCCATGTCATAGGCAACTGAACCGTGATTCGGCGGGAAATCCTGTACGCTACTGAGAAACGCTCGTCGACTGCTTCATGTCCTGCGACGAATTGGCATCCTTCACGTCCCGCGCGCAGCGAAAGCCGAGCCAATTCATTTTGGTATTCGGGTCAGCGCCGTTCCGCTGCGCCGGACGCACGGAGGGTGTGCTGTCGATCCAACCGCCGCCTCGAAATGCTTTCTGCGTCCCGTGATCCGGTCCCTTCGGATTGGTGTCGGGGGCGGTCTTGTAGTACTTGGGGTCGTACCAATCGGCCGTCCATTCGGCCACGTTGCCGGCCATCTGATAGACGCCGTAGGGGCTCACCGCGTTTTCATACTTGTCGACGGAGACGATCGGCGGATAGAGCAATAACCGCTCAGGCCTGTCACGCACCGGCCCCGATAACCCCGTGCGTCCGAAGTTAGCCCGGCTCAACCCCGCCGGCTGATTGCCCCAGGGGTAAATGCGTCCGTCTTCGCCTCTCGCCGCCTTTTCCCACTCTGCCGAAGTCGGCAGCCGCTTACCCGCCCATTTGCAATAGGCATCGGCGTCGAACCAGGAGACGTGCATCACCGGGTGGCTCACCATCGTCTCCTGGAAATTCCCGCCATCGTACTGCCAATCGATCAGAGGACCACGATTCGTCGCCAGCGCGAACCTGAGAAACTGCACCGTCGTCACTTCGTATTTGTCGATCTCGTACGCATCGAGATGCACCGTGCGTTGTGGAAACTCGGCTGGATAGGAGTTCTTGTCCACCTTTCTGTCGCTGCCCATGATGAATGGCCCGGCTGGAATACGGACCATCTCGTCGTAGGCCGGCAGCGTCGCTCGTTCGGCGGCCAGTTTCTTCCCGTCTGCCGTCCACTCTCTGACGACGTCGGCGACATCCAGCGCATGAACCCCTACGGCGGTTGCCAGCAACCCCGCGACCATGAACGCTCTCAGCATCACGCGTCCCCTCCGCAGCATAAACCTCCTTGTTCTGTTACATCCCCGGTTTCGTGGATTCTCCAGCTGTATCCTGGTCGAATTCTTCCAGCGGGTGAAAGTTCAGCGGCAGTTGGAAGAGGGAGTCGGAAACCGACCGCATCTTCACATGCTGATATTCGACGATCCAGCTTCCGTCCTTCTTCGCCAACTTCATGGGAAAACGTGTATCGGTAGCGACCCACTGATAATCAGACGTCCGTCCGTTCGCCCTGCTTCGTCCGGACTTCATAGAGCATCGTCGGATGGCCTTCCCGCACTTCCGTGCCGATTTCTTCACGGGAGATTTCACCGTCCAGTTTCTCCGTCACCATCAAGTCTTGCTCGGCGCTGTAGGGCACGGTTTTGAAGTGCTTCATCCGCGAGAGCAGCAGCCAGACAACCTGCTTGTCCTTGCGCACAATGCTGACATTGACCGGGCCCATCGCATGGTGTTCGATCCGCCACATGTTATCGCGGTAATACACGTGCGCCTTGGACGTCCGTCCATCCATTTTCGTCACCCGGTCGGCCGTAAATTCCAACGCCCATGCCGACGAGTGAGCCGCAAGCGCCAAGGCAAACATCATGATGAAGTGCCGTCGAACCATAGCCGGCTAATTTACCATACGTCGGTGCGGTGGTGACCAGATCACATGGTGAGAACGGCCGCGCCTTGGAACGATCCGGCCTTGAGGGCCTGTAACGCCTGGTTGGCCTGTTCGAGGGGGAAGCGCACGGTGTGCGGTCTGATAGGAATCGCCGCCGCTTCACGCAGCAGGTCAAGTCCGTCCTGTCTGGTGTTCGCGGTTATGCTGCGAATCACCCGTTCGCCGAATACCTCCCGCTCATAATCCAGCGACGGGATCGGCGACATGTGGATGCCGGCAAGCGCGAGGGTGCCACCCCGGTCCAGCGCGCGTAACGCGCGAGGCACTAACTCGCCGGCCGGCGCAAAAATAATCGCGGCATCCAGCAGTTCCGGCGGGCTGTCAGTGGCGCCGCCCACCCAACAGGCGCCGAGTTGGCGTGCGAGAAGCTGATGTTCCGTCTTCAAAGAACTGACATACACCTCGCACTCCCGATGGCGGGCGATTTGTATGGCGATGTGAGCCGAGGCGCCGAATCCATAGAGGCCCAGCCGTTGCCCCGGCATGATACCGCTCAAACGGAGCGCCCGATACCCGATGATGCCCGCGCACAACAGCGGCGCGGCTTCCTCGTCAGAAAAAACAGGTGGAATGGGATACGCAAAGGCGGCTGGAACGACGGCATACTCGGCATAGCCACCATCACATTGGTACCCGGTGAATCGGGCCTTTAGACACAAGTTTTCCCGACCGCCGGTGCAGAACCGGCAGAGACCGCAGGTCCCTTGTAACCAGGCGATCCCGAGGCGATCCCCTTCTCGCACGTCTTCGACTCCCGCGCCGGCAGTCACCACTGTGCCCACCGCTTGATGACCCGGAATAAGCGGCAGCGCGATGTCCTTTAATTCTCCTTCTACGACGTGGAGATCCGTCCGGCAGACGCCGCACACCCGGATTTTGAGCAGCACCTCTCCCACGGCCGGCATCGGTATCGGACGATCTATCAGCTGAAGAGGGCTGCTTGAGGCCTCGGCCGGGCATCTCAGGACCATGGCCTTCATGAGCGCATCACAATCGCAGTACCGCCAGGCAGGATCGCGTTAGGGTGTGTTTTTTGTAACTCTTCGGGTAGGTCATCGTCGGGAACGTAATCGCGACCTATTTGGGGGAGGTCGCCGATCCGGATGTCGGAGCGGGCCGCTGAGCATTATTCACAGACCGCGCGTCCTGCGGACCCGGCCGTGCGCCGGTCCGCATCCGCACATGCACATCCACCGGCTCGGTCCCGATATCGTCGGGGAAGGCTGGAAACGGTTGCGCATGCACCACCGCAAAAATACCGGCTTCATCGATCTCACGAGCGCCCGACCCTTTTTCAATTTCGATCAGCTGGGCACGACCGCTGGGGTACAAGCGGAACCGGACGCGGACCGTTTCGCTGGACGGAGAATGCCGGACGCGCCGGGCCGTTCGACTCCAGCTCCGGCTCACCAAGGTGCTGATCTGCTGCCAGTACGCCCGGCCTTGACCCGGCGCCGGGAGCGGCAATAGATCCTCTTCCGCCACATGGCCGACGGCCAGGGGCGCCACGTCCGGCTGAACTTCCTCTTGCGTGGGGCCGCCCTCTCCAACCTCGACCTCGCCATTGCCGGGCAACGCCGCTTCCGTGGTATCGCTTGCCGCCTCCTGCTTGCCCAGCGTGACATACACGATGCGGGTCATCACCCGTTCGAATTTATCTTTCTGAGAGCGGGCAAAGGTTACCTGCACGCGCGCCACCTTGGGAATAATCGACAACTTTCCATGAGGAATCGGCTCTAAGGCGGCCGTGGCTTTCATGACCATCGTGGCAGGATCCTGCTCTAAGGTTACGATGTGGCGTTCAAACAAGACGGATTCACATATCGCGACCATCGGGACATGTCCTTGCGCCACACCGCCGATCTCGATCGACAGCTCCAGCGGCTTGCCCACCTGGATGTCCCCTGAGGCATCCGAGCCGGCCAGATCAAACGTGACCCAGCGTTTTCCTGTGGCACCGGACGGCCCGCCAGACCCGGGCGCGGCAAAGGCCGGCACGTTCAACAGGCACGGATTTAAGAGGAAGGGCAGGATAACCAGAGCCGGGGGAAGACGTCTGAGGAGTTCGCGCATCACACACCAATCCTACCGATCTAGGGAACGCCGGTGCAACTCGATTTTTCGAATCGGAAAATAGATGATCGTCCGGTGCGAAATGGATAGAATGCCGTCATGCGAGCGGTGGTAAAAACGACGCCCGGACCCGGCTTCACGCTCACCCAATGGCCGGACCCCACTCCCGATCCGCACGAGGTCATTGTGAAAGTTGCGGCGACGTCGCTCTGCGGCACCGACGCGCACGTCCATCGCTGGGATGAATGGGCGCAGCATCGTATCCAGACGCCGCGGATCATCGGCCATGAGCTCTGCGGACATGTCGTGGCCATCGGGTCAGAGGTGTCCCTCGCCAAGGTGGGAGATTATGTGGCCGCCGAATCACACCTGACCTGTGGCCGCTGCTTTCAATGCCGCACCGGGCAAGCCCATGTCTGCAAGAATTACAAGATCCTCGGCATTGATCACGATGGGTCCTTCGCCGAGTATCTCGCGCTGCCCGAAGGCGTCTTATGGCAGACCTCGCCGGATCTTCCCCCCGAGTACGCCTGTTTGCAGGAGCCGCTGGGCAATGCGGTGGATGCGGCGCTCGCCGAAGACCTGACCGGGCGCACCGTCTTCATCACCGGATGCGGGCCGACCGGCCTCTTTGCCGCGGCCGTGGCCCGCGTCGCCGGAGCGGCGGTGATTATCGCATCCGATGTCAGCGACTATCGTTTGGGATTAGCCAAGCAAGTCGGCGTGGATCATGTGCTGAATGCCAAGACCGATTCGCCGGAAATGATTGCCGCGGCCATTCAGGACATGACGGCCGGCGAAGGCGTGGATGCGGCGCTGGAAATGTCCGGAGACCCAACGGCGATGCATCAGGCATTCCGCGCAGTGAAAAATGGCGGCCGCGTCACGCTCTTCGGCATCCCCACCGGGTCCATCCCCTTTGATTTGCCGAACGAAATCATTTTCAAGGGCATTCGTGTCTATGGAGTCACGGGGCGTCGCTTGTTCGGGACGTGGTATCGCCTGGCCGGCCTGTTCAAAGCCGGCCTGGACATCCGGCCGGTCGTGACCCATCGTCTTGCTCTCAACGAGTTCGCCAAGGGGTTCGATCTGATTCAGTCTGGGCAGTGCGGGAAAGTGGTGTTGATTCCGTAATCAGGTGCTGAACAGCGTCCCCAGCTTCGATGTGGGGACACGGACACGGGGCGCTCATCATCTCGCGCCCGTGCGCAAACATGACGCTCGTTATTCCTCGCGTCGCGCACCTCGCTGGATGACCTTTTTGAGCGCCTGCGGAGAACGAGAGGGTCGATAGCCAAACTCTCATGGCCTACAGCTCGCTCCAAAAAGTCCTTGTCCAACAGCTCGCCGACATTCGCTCCGGCGGCCTGTATAAACAGGAGCGGCAGCTGCTCGGGCCTCAGGATTCAGAGATCCGGGTAACCCGGGGCCCGGTCCTCAATCTCTGCGCCAACAATTATCTGGGTCTCGCCAATCATCCGGAGATCCGCCAAGCCGCCATCGAGGGACTCGGCCGGTATGGGTACGGCATGGCCTCTGTGCGGTTCATTTGCGGCACGCAGGATCTGCACAAGCGGCTGGAGCAGCAGATCAGCAGCTTTCTCGGGACCCAGGACAGTGTGCTCTACGGATCCTGCTTCGACGCCAACGGGGGATTATTCGAGGTCCTCCTCGACGAGCGGGATGCGGTGATCAGCGACGCCTTGAACCATGCGAGCGTGATCGACGGCATCCGGCTCTGCAAAGCGACCCGCCTGCGGTACGCCCATAGCGATATGGCCGAGTTGGAAGCGCGGCTTAAGGAATCCGCGGCCGCCCGCCTACGGCTGATTGCGACGGATGGCGTCTTCTCGATGGATGGGGACTTGGCGAAGCTGGACCGCATCGTCGACCTCGCCGATCGCTACGACGCCGTCGTGATGGTCGACGACAGCCATGCCACCGGCGTCCTGGGTCCGAAGGGCCGCGGCACCGCCGCTTACTACGGCGTGGCCGACCGTGTCGATATCATCACGAGCACGCTCGGGAAATCGTTGGGCGGCGCGGCGGGCGGATTTACCGCAGGACGGGCGGAGCTCATTGAGCTGCTTCGCCAGCGGTCGCGTCCTTACCTGTTTTCAAATGCGGTTCCCCCGGTGATTGCGGCCGCCGCCTGTCAGGCCATCACCCTCGTCGAGCAGGGCGACGCGCTTCGTGCCCGACTGCGAGAGAACGCGGAATTCTTTCGCGCACAGTTGTCATCGCTGGGCTTTACGCTCGTGCCGGGTAACCATCCGATTATTCCGATTATGCTCGGCGAAGCGACGCGTGCCACGAGGATGGCGGATCGACTCCTGGAAGAAGGGGTCTATGTGGTGGGGTTCAGCTTTCCGGTCGTCCCGAAAGGGCAAGCCAGAATCCGCGTGCAGATGTCCGCCGCACATACCCCCGCGCAGTTAACCGGCGCGGCGGCCGCGTTTGCACGGGTGGGCCGTGAGTTGGGAATTATTTCCTGAGCGCCGCAGTGGAGACAGATCATCAAGCGGGCTTGGGAAAGCCGGCGATGGCAAGGACTTTCCAGACAAACTGCGAGCAGTCGGAAGCAGACTAAGAGCAGAAAGCCGCTATTCCTGAATAGCCTTCGCGCGCCCTTGCAGGTAGGCGTTCCGTACCGCGGTATACAGATCCAGCGTGGCTTCCTCGACACCCTGAAATTTCTCGAGATTCAACGAGCGCTCGTTCACGATCTGAAACACCCGGCTTCCAACCTGTACAACAGTGTTGGTGGTCCGGCTTGTATGGGGAATCAATGAAGGCACATTGTTGACTTCGATGAGCGGTGCCACCAGCCAGTTAATCGGATTGAGAAAGATGTCAGCGATATACCCCACCAGGTCGCGAACCGTAAACGGCTGGAGCAAGGGTATGACCAGATAGGGGCCGGGCTTGACACCGTAAAAGCCCAAGGTCTGACCGCCGTCTTCTTCCGGCGTTTTCAGGTCCAGGTGCTGGGCGACGTCCATCAGTCCCCCGATCCCGACCGTCGAATTGACCAGAAAGCGCCCGACTTCAATGCCCGCCCCCTTCATCTTTCCCTGAAACACGTTGTTGAAGAACCGTGGGAGGAAAACGGAGGTTATAAAAGAAGTTGCTGACGCCGATCTGCACCGGATTCGGCACGACGAAGTTGTAGCCCTTCGCAACCGGTTTCAGCACCCATCGATCGACCTGCCGGTTGAATTCAAACATCTGCGTATTGAAAGGTTCCCAGGGATCGTATTCTTCCACGCCCTCTTCGCCGGGTTTCGCAAACGGATCGAAGATGTCGTCCGCCGGCTTCTCTTCCACGGCGGCGAGCAGCACTGAGCCGGGTTCGGCTGGCGCAGTTTGTTCGATGGTCACCTCGGCCGGCTGTGATGCGGTCATGGCTGGGGAACTGGATGAGACCGGCCGACGGCAGCATGGTGTCACTCTGATGACCGGCGCAGCCGGAAAGCGAGAGCAGCACAATCCCGAGAAGAGTGAAGTGGAACCTTCCCCGCTGATCGGTCGTTCTACGCAATATGTCGATTGTCATGCGTGAGAAGCCCCGTGTCATGCACCCGGCCTAAGGCAGGCCGCACTGTACCAAAACTTCGTGTAATCACCAACTGTTCTTTTGTTCTTTTGAGCAATGACCGTGCGGCTGACTATTGACGGAGCGCTGAGTGAATGAACTCGGCGAGACGGCGGAAGTACAGCCCGCCTCCGACGAGATAGGTATCGTTGTGGTTGGCACCGGGAATGACATACCACTCTTTGGGAGGCTTCGCCGCCTCAAAGACCTGGCGGCCGAACTGAAGGGGAATGATCGTGTCACGATCGCCGTGAATCACCAACTTCGGCAGAGAGAGCTGCGGCAGGCGATCGATCAAACGGAACTCCGCGCCCAACAGCCAGTGCACCGGCAACCAGCGATAATAATGGCGGCCGAGCGCTTCGACGGAAGGGAACGGTGATTCGAGAATCAACCCGGCCGCCGGTCGTTGCGTCGCCAGGTCCCCCGCCACCGACGCCCCCAGCGATCGCCCGAAAAGGATCAGACGCTCGGGCTTAATCCTCCGCTTGCGCGTCAGGTAGTCATAGGCGCCGAGTGCGTCCTTGTACAGTCCGGATTCGCTCGGCCTGAGGCTTTGGCTTCTCCCGTACCCGCGGTAATCGAAGAGAAACACCGACAAACCTAATTGGGATAGGCGCTTCAGATTGTCGAGACGATTGATGATGTTGCCGCCATTGCCGTGGCACCACAGGAGGACGGCATTCGTAGACGGGCCTTCGACGTACCATCCAAACAGACGCGCTCCGTCGGCGGCGGGAAACCAGACGTCTTCCAGCGGCAGCCGGCTGGCCGCGCGCCAGTCTTGATGCTCCCATGGAGTTGGATGGTACACGAAGAGTTGATCGAGAATATTAATGGGAACCTCGCCGCCAGATCATCCAATCAAAATGACCATCCGATGCCGCCGGAAATGATGTGAGTGTGAACATCGAGGTTGACGGCCACATCGCCGGCGCCCACCTGTTCCCATCGATACGTGGTGACGAAATATTTATATTCGCCGAACACAAACAGGTTGGTGGTCACAAAGGCGCGCAGGCCGCCAAGGAATTGATACGCGAAGGAGGAGTCCCGGGAACTGCCGCCCGCTGTCGCGTTGCTGCTCGTCATGTTGACATTGTACAGGATGCCCGTCGATAGGCCTGCCCCAGCCCCCAGATAAGGCTGAAGGATGCGCCCCGGATACCGCAGCATGAGATTGTACATAGTCGTGAGCGTGATGAGGGTCCCTTGCGCCTGCGACAGGCCCGAGGCCGACATCATCGGGGGCGCCTTAATGATCCCTCCCGAGACAAACCCTTCAATCTCACCACCCACCATATGACGGGTAAACGCGGGATACACCTCGAATTTGATTCCAGCTCCGGCCATGCTCCGCAGGTCTGTGTGAGGCACGCGATTGCCGCCGACCGAAAGGTCCTGATCGACAGGAACAAACCCGCTGAAATAGCCGCTCAGAGAGATCACAGGGTCGGCTGGTGGAGACTGCACCGGCGGAAGATCGTCTGCGTTGACGGGGCTCCACAACACCACGGGGACGAAGAGGATGGCGGCACATGCTTGAGTCCCTACCTTGACGGCACGTGCCGCAGAGCCGATTTTATTTTTTGTCGGTGACGCCCGTTCCCTTGACATGGAAAACGTAGCCATTCAACACCCACGCCCAAAACCACCGTTCTTCCACCGTGATATCAACCAGACGGGTGCCTCCACTTTGCGCCAACGCCTGGCGATAGGCCTCGACAAACCGGTCATTCTGTTTAATAGGGATAAACTGAAACAACATGAGGCCGGTGCTGGATCCTTCGCCAATCCCAAGACGCTGCTCATTCGGACCGAGCGGACCGGAGGGGATCGTGAGTGGGGCGGAATGGCAGGCCGTCATCGTCAATGCCACGAGCAAGACTGCTAGGCTAAACCAACGGTTCATACGAGCCCTCCTGTTTTAAACAAACGCTCACGGGAATGCACTTGGGCGCGGACGGTAGCATACACATCCGATTATGGCAACGCAGCATGGCCAGGGATCTGAAATGCTTTATCCATCGGTTGAATGATGAGCGGCGGTCTGCTAGCAACCCTCCCACATCTTGGGTATACTCCGACCCGATTATCGGACCACGCGAGGAAGGACGATGCCCTCGACCACAACAGGGACGCCGCCTGGCGTTCATCAATCCTGCGACGTCCTCGTCATTGGAGGAGGGCCGGCCGGATCCGCGATCTCGGCGTTGTTGGCCGAGAAAGGCTGGTCCGTCCACGTCCTTGAGAAAGACCGGCACCCCCGATTTCATATCGGCGAATCGCTCCTGCCTCATTCTCTGCCGATGCTCAAGCGGCTTGGGGTTCTGTCTGACGTCGAGAAAATCGGCATTATCAAATACGGCGCCGAGGTCGTGTCGCCCTACCACGGCAGGTCCCGGACGCTCTATTTCTCCAAGGCACTCGACGGCTCGCAGCCCTTCGCCTATGAAGTCAAGCGAGCGGAGTTCGACAAAATTCTGTTCGACAACGCGGTCGCGAAAGGCGCCCATGTCCATGAAGGAACGAAGGCGACGCATGTCGATTTTCGTCCCGGCTCCTCGCATGTCGTGCGCGGTGAAACGCGTGCGGGAGAGGCCTTGACGTGGGAGCCCAAATTCGTCGTGGATGCCAGCGGGCGGGATACCTTCCTTTCAGGTCAGCTGGGGGGGAAATTCCGCAACCCGAAGCATAACAGCGCCGCCATCTTCGGCCATTTCCAGGGCGTGCAGCGCCTGCCCGGCGCCGACGAAGGCAACATCAGCATCGTCTGGTTTGACCACGGCTGGTGGTGGATCATTCCGTTCAAAGACGGCACGACCAGCGTGGGCGCCGTCTGCTGGCCGTCCTATCTCAGCACCCGCAGGGTGCCGTTAGAGCAGTTTCTGCGCGACACGATCGCCTTGTGCCCGCCCGTCGCCGAACGCATGGCCGGGGCCACGTTGATCGGACAGGCCTATGCCGCCGCCAATTACTCCTACCGCCGGAAGACCATGCGAGGCGACGGCTATCTCATGATCGGCGACGCCTTTGCCTTCATCGATCCGGTGTTTTCAAGCGGCGTCCACCTTGCGCTGAATAGCGCCACCTTGGGCGCCGAGGTCGTCGATGCCTATTTGCGGCGGGCGCCGGAATATCACCACCGTGCGCGTGAATTTGAACGGACCGTCCGGCTGGGTGTGAAGACCTACTCGTGGTTCATTTACCATTTTACGCAGCCGGCATTCCGGGCTCTGTTCATGGCCTCGGGCAGCTTCTTGAAAATGGAGGAGGCCGTGCTGTCGATCCTGGCCGGCGACGCATTTGGAAAATCTCCGACCCGGATCCCGATTCTCCTGTTCAAGATTGCGTATTATCTCGTCTACGCCTGGAATTTCAGGGAGAATTGGGCCGCATACCGACGGCGCCTCATGGGCGTTCCTGAGACGGTCACTGACCTGAAAGACTATGCGGTCAATCATCGACCCTGACGAAGAAGGTTCCTGTGGGACATAGACAGAGCCACCCAATTGTCGCCTCGGGCCGCCGCGTTACCGACGCCTCCTCTGGAATTGAACTGTCCTACCTCGACCCAGCGCAGATCGACTCGTGGCTGACGAGACGGGATCGCCATCCGCTCGCGGCCATTACGTTCGGTACGGCGGCGCCGGCCGGGTTGGACTGTCCCGTCCTGTCATTGGATCTTCCTCAGCTAGCCGACCGTCCGCGGATGGAACTCTGGACGACTGGCGACCCGGTTCATGCCGTCAGCAAAGATTCTTTTTCCGCAGCCATGACTGAAGACATGGCGGCCGGATGCATGACCGTCCAGGAGCAGCCGGGCGTCTCCTTGGAACACACCACCTATGAGGCGTATCGCCGCCTCGTGAGCGAACTCCAGGAATACGGGTATCCGCATCTCTGGCGGGCGTGGAATTATTTTCCCGCCATCAACAAGGACGAAAAGGGGCTCGAACGGTATCAGCGCTTCACGGTCGGCCGCTATCAGGCGCTCGCTGAAATGCTTTCCGATTTCCCGACGGCTGTCCCGGCCGGGACCGCCGTCGGCACCGCCTCCGGGCCGTTGACGATCTTGATGTTGGCCGGAGTACACCCTGCGATCCATCTTGGAAACCCGCGTCAGGTTAATGCGTATGAGTACCCGCCGGATTATGGCCCCCGCAGTCCCTCCTTCGCCCGGGCGACGACCTGCCGGATGGGTGATGACCGGCATCTGTATGTGGCCGGCACAGCCAGTGTTGTGGGCCACGCCACCAGACACATCGGTCTCCCACAGGAACAAACACGTGAGACCGTCGAGAATCTCAGGTCTTTGCTGTGCCATGCCGATGACATGACCGGCGCTCACTTCGGAGCACAGTCTCGCCAATCACTCTTCAAAGTGTACGTGCGCCACTCGAAACACCTGCCGATCATTCGCGACACGCTCGCCCGCGCCTCCCTGTCCATGGATCACTGCCTCTTTCTGCAGGGTGATCTCTGCCGGCGGGATTTGCTGGTGGAAATTGAAGGGTTCATCACCTCGAATTAACTCTACCGATGTTGCCTCACCTTTCTTTCCAATGCCTGCCGGTCTTCTGGCCCAAGGTCAGGAGCCCTGCATAAATGATCAAGGCGGACGGGGAGAAAGGAGTCCATCCACGTTTTTACTTCACCATCGATTGTGACTGGGTGCCCGGTTCGGACGTCGGCCTCACCAGGCTGCTGGAGTTCTGCGGTCGCCACCAGCTCAAGGGCACGATCTTTTTTGCCGGACGATTTGCCGAGGCCTATCCGGCGTTGGTCCGGGACTGCCATGCACAAGGGCATCAATTGGGCACGCATGGATGGGCCCATGGCGGTTTGGAGGACGATGAAGACTTCCGCGTCGCTCCCTACGAGCAGCAACGCGAATGGATCCGCTTGGCGACGCAGGCGGTGGAACGGGCCGCCGGCACTCGTCCGGTCATTTTTCGGGCGCCGAATCTCTGGATCGGAGAACAAACGATCCGGGCGCTCCTGGCGGAAGGCTACCGATACGACTCGTCCATTCCTGCCCGCCGCTTCGATATGGGATTCGGGCGCGTGCACTATCTCAAGTATTTCTGGGCTCCAATCGAACCCTATCGCCCGGCCTTGCATGATCTCACGGTGGCAGGCGGCAACGGTTTGCTTGAGGTTCCTCCTTCATCCTGCTTGTTTCCGATCAACCTGGCGACACTGCGGACGCTCGGTCTTCCAATGATGCGGAACATGATCCGCTGGATCGGCCGGCGGTCCCGCCATCTGGTGTTCTACTGTCATCCATCGGAATTCGTCCGTTCAGGAGAGCAGGTGTTTCCGCGCACGATGTCGAAGTGGAATATGAAAGGCATGCGTCCGGAAAATCTCGGGCTCGTGGAGGGATTCCTCGAGTATCTGCTGGCCAGCGGGTACCTGCCCACCCAAATGATGGAGGCGCCGGTCCGACAGCTTGACTTGAGGCAGCCAATCGTACTAAGAGCAACCGGGTTTCGGACGAACCAGACGTATCGAGAGGAGGGTTAGCAATGAAGCAGATAGTCACCGGGATGGTCGTAGCCTGTCTCCTGCTTGCTGTCATCGTTGGGTGCCGCAGCGGCGGACAGCTGTACCAGGTCAAGGACGCGCCGGTTCAGACGGCGACCGGCAAAGAACCGAGCTTAGAAGAAGTCCAAAAGGCCATCATTCAAGCGGGCGCCGCCTTGGGATGGACCATGGCGCTGGTGAAGCCGGGTGAAATTATGGGCACGCTGAACGTTCGCAGCCATCAGGCCGTCGTGTCCATTCCCTATACCTCCAAAAGCTATAGCATCCTTTATAAAGACAGCAACAACCTCAAGTACGACGCCGAGAAACAAACGATCCATGAGAATTACACCGGATGGATTCAGCGGCTGGATGGCGCCATCAAGTCACGGCTGACTGCGGCCGGCTCCTGATTCGGGGTCAATCCTCCGAAAGGAACGAGAAACGATGAACCGAGCCTGCTCAGGCATACTGTTCGCGTGCGTGGCTTTGATGGCCGGCTTGGGCTGCCAAGCGGGAGCACCCATCTACCAAGTGAAGGATGCGCCGGTCCAGACGGCGACAGGCAAAGTTCCGACACTCCAACAAGTGCAGAAAACCATTATCGAAGCCGGCGTGAAGAACGAGTGGGTGATGGCCGTGGTCAAGCCGGGAGAAATCCGTGGCACTTTGAGCGTCCGTAATCATATGGCCATCGTGACCATTCCATTTACGCCGAAGCAGTACAGCATCCTGTATAAAGACAGCACCAATCTCAAGTACAACGCCGATCGGCAGACCATCCATAAGGAATACACCTATTGGATTCAACAGCTCGACAATGACATCCGGGCGCGCCTGACGGCCTTGAGCAATTAAGGGCTGTATGTCTGAGAAGGAGCGGCAGAAGGCGGTCGCTTGTTAACTTCCTGTTTTGAGAATTCCGGACCAGTCTCGCGCGTCACCGTATCGCGTTTCTTCGGGCGTTTCAGAGATCGATACAGCCCGTGGGGAGACATCCCGCTGCTCAGTAGCTTCCAGGCCACCATCCGCGTAATCCTTGTAATGTCCAGGAGCGGGCGGAAGTGACTGGGCCGCGACCCGGCGCGTGGCGCCACCGACACCTCGACGTTGCGGCAGCGATACCCACGTCTCGCGGCTTCGATCACCACTTCACTTTCATAGACAAACCCGCGCCCACGGTTGTAAGGAACCGCCAGTTCCCGTAACAATCGAGCCGGATACAGCCGGAATCCCGATTGGCTGTCCTCGATGGCCTGCGCCGCGGCCCACCCGATCCAGAAGTCGGCAATCCGGTTTGCCGCGTACCGCCAGAACGAGGTCCTGCGCTGGTCTCGCCGCCGGGCACCGATGAGAAAGTCATCAGGCCCATCGAGTGAAGCCTTCATGAACAGAGGGATTTCTTCCGGCGCATGCTGGCCGTCGGCGTCGAGCGTGATCACTCCGACCGCTCCGTGCGCCAAGGCATGCTCGAATCCATAGGTGAGACTGCTGGCCTTGCCGAGATTCGCGTAATTGCGAAGCAGCGTCACATCCAAGCCGGCCAGCGCCTGCCTGGTGCCATCCGTCGATCCATCATCCACCACGACGACATGGGCACATTGTTGCCGCGCACGGGTGGCCACATCGCGAACCGTCGAAGCCTCGTTATAGGCCGGGATCACCACCCAATAGGACCGGGTCATAGCGGGTCTCGGCGTCACGCCATGCCTCCATTGATGCCGATGATCTGACCGGTCACATACCCGGCTTGGTCAGACACCAAAAACGAGACGAGCGCCGCCACTTCGTCCGGAGTGCCGGCGCGTTTCATCGGAACGAGCCGTTCGATCTGTTCAGGTTTAAATGTCGCCCTCGTGGCCGGCGATTCAATCAGCCCGGGCGCCACCACGTTCACGGTGATGCCGCGAGCCGCGACCTCGATCGCCAGGGACTTGCTTGCGCCGTGGAGTCCGGCCTTTGCCGCGGCATAATTCGTTTGCCCGCGATTGCCGATGACGCCGGCCAGCGACGACATGGAGACGATCCTCCCCCAGCGCGTGCCGATCATCGGAAGCAGCAACGGCTGTGTGACGTTGAAAAATCCGTTGAGGGAAAGGTCGATCACTTTCGCCCACTGCTCCGGTGTCATGCCGGCCATGGGAGCATCGTCATGAATTCCCGCGTTGTTCACGATGACTTGCACAGGTCCATCAAGGAGCAGCGTCTCGATTGACCGGCGGGTGGCCTCGGCGTCGGTCAGATCAAACGCGACCCATGACGCGGTATGTCCTTGACCGCGAATCTTCTCCACGAACTGCTCGGCGGACTCCGAATGCCGGAAGCCATGCACGACCACGGCCAGTCCATCGGACGCCAACCGTTCACAGATGGCCGACCCGATGGCGCCACTGCCCCCCGTCACCAGCGCGCGCTTCACAGTCATGGCGTGGAGCGTCTCAGAAAAATAGAGGCACGCCCGTGCAGCACCGGCTGCTCTCCGGCCGTCAGGTTGAACTGATACATGACACTGTCCTCACCCTCCACCAACCGCGTGGCGTCGATGTGGAGATCGTCGGGCAACGTATCGAGCCGCTCCACGGCCAGGACAAGCTCCCGCACGCCGCCGACATACCCGATGGATCCGGCCGTCAGCCCGTCCGGATTCAGCAGGCCGATATGGATGCCCATGGCCTGTGCCGCATATTCCAGTCCGGTCACAGCAGGCAGACATCCATCGAACCGGAGGGGGTTCTCGCGGTGCTTGTGCGAGCTGGCCCGGCAGGTAATGGAAGACCCATCCCACCGCTCCACGCTGTCCAACAAGCGCATCGCGCCGGCGTGAGGCAGTAACGGCATCCATTCAGCTTGTGTGAGCGTCGGCATCAGCCCACCTGGATGAACAACCGCTGATCGTCCAGAAAGTTCAGACTGACGGACGCTCGGCCGCCGCTCGCCACTGCGCCCAACAGCGGCAGCGATCTCGCGGCCGGATTGTCCATGCGCAGGTGTTCCAGCGCTTCGTCTTTCATCGTGCTGGGATTCCGTCCATCGGAGCCCTCAAGTCTCACGGCAAGTTCGGCGAGCCGCGCTTCTGACGGCGGCGCCAGCACCACCGCTGCCGCAAATCCGTCCTGAATAGGACGCGCCTCGGAGAGCGGAAACGGGGGTGCGAGGTCGTAGGCCACGAGCAGGACGGGACGCGCTTCGACGCAGACGAAGGTGACGGCTTCCAGCAAGCCGGCAGCAAAGGTATCGTCGTAGCAGGAGAGCGCGGTCGACGATTGCTGGCAGGCCGTGGCGATGCCCCAATAGCCCGCGGCCGTGTTGTGCACCGATTGGTGAAACAAGGTGGGAGAGACGACCCGCTCAGGTGTCGCCAGACTCCGGCAGAGTCGGTCGAGCGCCGACATTTCACCGCCCGATGAAGCGTACACGGTCGCCACGTCACGGGCGTCCAGGCCCGATTGCGTGATCGCCTCCTGCGCCACCTGCACGGCCCATCGCACACAGTCGCTGCTGCGCCGTCGCTCGTTCGGAGGGAGCAGCGCGGCCTCCGGGTCAGGAAGAGGTCCGCTTCCGTACGGCCGCAGGCCGGCAAGAACCGGCCGGCTCTCCGCCCATCCTTTCAAGCCGGGCGCCAACAGGCCGATGCCTTGCACCGCCACGCGCATCACAACCTCCCCAAAACCAGGCTGCAATTGTTGCCGCCGAACCCGAAAATATTGCTCAACACCCGCCGCACAGGACGGACCTCGTGCTTGAGGAGAATGTGACTGCTCAGGGCAGGATCCACTCGTCCGCAATGCAGCGTACCTGGCATGAATCCCTCTGAGAGACAGAGCGCCGAAATGAGCGCCTCTGTGATGCCGGCCGCTCCGAGCGTATGGCCGGTCCAGCCTTTCGTCGAACTGCAGGGCGTGATGCCGCCGAAAATGGAGAAGACGGCCTTGTCTTCAACCGAATCATTGGCTCGCGTCGCGGTGCCGTGCAAATTGATGTAGTCGATGTCGGCTGGCTCAAGCCCTGCCCGCGCAAGGGATTCATGAATCGCCCGGATGGCACCGGCGCCTTCTGGATGCGGATGCGACATATGATAGCCGTCCGTGCTCTCGCCATACCCCATCAGCGCCACGGCGCCGCGCCGTCCCATCCGCTCACTGGACTCCAGCAACACAAAGCCCGCGGCCTCACCGAGCGATAATCCGTCACGATCTTCATCGCATGGCCGGCAGGGTTCGGCCGACAAGAGCTGCAGCGCCGAGAAGCCATGCAACGTTGTGAGGCAGAGGCTGTCCACCCCGCCCACAATGGCTGCATCGCACTGCCCGGCCGCCAGCAGGCGCGCCGCGGTGGCAAACACTTTGGCGCTCGACGAGCAGGCGGTGGAGATAACCAAAGCAGGTCCGTGGAGGCCCAGGCAAGCCCTCACAAAGTGTCCAAGCGAGAACATGTTGTGAGTAAAGCGATACCGGGAGGTGTACCAGTGCGGCAACGACCCGGATTCCGCATGTCGCTCAGCGTATGCATGTTCGGTGTCGAGGATGCCGGAGGTGCTGGTCCCCATGATCACGGCAATCCGATCAGCGCCATACCGCTGTTTGGCTTCCGCTGCCGCCACCATAAACCCGTCCTGCTGCAATCCCAGCCAGGCGAGACGGTTGTTGCGGCAGTCAAAGGACTCCAAGCCGTGCCCGAGCGAAAAGTCTTCGAGTCCCTCGACCCGCCCGATGTAGGTCTTCAGCGCGACGTCCTCAAAATCGCATGGCCGTAGCCCCGTGCGTCCGGCACGCAGGGCCTGAGACACGGCGCCGAGGCCGCGTCCATTCGCCGTGACCAACGTATAGGCGCTCAGGGTCAGGGGTGTGATCGGCCGCGGATTATTGTGCATCGCCCTCTCTCCTTGGTTCGGCCATGAGACCGGCGAGGAGCAGGCAACAGAGTGATCCGGAGGCGGCCGTGATGCCGATGGCATGGAGTACCGGAATCCGCGAACAGGCCAAGACCCCGAACACGAGGATCGTCGTCGTGGCACACACGAGCAATCCGAAGATCGTCCGGGCGCGCTCCGCCTCAGTACCTTCCGGTCGGGTAAAGAATAAGGCGTAGTCGAGGCCCAGTCCAATGACCAGGAGAAACGTGGCCACATGAAACAGCGACAGGGATGTGCCCGACAGATTCAAGCCAGCCACGACTGCAAGCAGCGAAGAGACGATCGGAGCCAGCACACGCCAGAGGCGCCTCACCGAACGCAGGCCGACGGCCAGCGCGACCACAATCGCGGCGGTGCCCCATCCGAGGAGCACCAGTGTTCGATCGCGATACGCCGTCATGAGCCGGTTGGATTCTTCTTTCAGATCCACATAGACGATCGCCGGATCGTGCCACCCCCGAACGGCCAGGGACAGCTGTGTGCGGTTTGCAACTCCACGCAAGGGAACGATTGCCATCCATCGGTCATGTTGTTCGACTAGTAGCGAATCGATCTTCATGCCGAATGCCGTCCCTTGAAAGGATGCGCGCTCGAGCAGGGGTTGCTGACGTGCCAGCTCAATACTAGCGAGAAAAGGCGCGAAGAGGTGTTGCGCAAACGGCAGTCCTGTGACCGCTTTAGCAAGATCCCGTTCAAGATCTTGAGGGGTTGGCAACGCCTCTTGTCGCTGCTGCTGGCTGTGGCGGCTTGGGAGGTACCGAGCGGCACTGTCATAACCGCTGAGCAAGGCTCCGGCGCGGAGACCGTCTAATCCGGGCATGATGGCTTCAGCTCGCTGCAAGACATCCTCCTGCGTCGGACCCTCGATGACCAGCAGATCGCGGATATCCGGAACGCGCAGCTCACCTCGAAGCCGCTGATCCACCTGCTTCTGCGCGTCCGAAATCGATGTGAGACTCGCCAGGTCGGTCTCCCAGAGTGCCGTATCAGACCACATCAGCGCCGATGTCGCAAGGACGACCGCCGCCGGGACCAGCCACCGTCCCTTCCGGAGACGATCGGTCCGGCGGACCAGCGATGTCGGGACTTCACGAGGGGCAAAACCCGCCGGCACCACGACCGGGAGAACCCATCGGGTGACGCCGACCGCGGTCATTAGCCCGACGACGGCAAAAAGGCCCAGCTGAGCCAAGGCGGGAAACCCCGCCAGCAGCAGCGACGAAAACCCGATGCCGGTGGCCAGCACGCCTAATCGCATGGTCGGCCAGATGGCGCGCATCACCGCGGGTGCCGTCTCTCGAGGCGTCATGTGGCTGAAGAGATGAATCGGATAATCGTCGACCACGCCCAGGAGCGTCATCCCGAAACCGAGCGTGATGCCGTGGATAAATCCGAACCATCCGTTCACGGCCACGAGGCCGGCCAGGACGCCGCTCGACAGCGGAATCAAACTCAAGGCCACGAGGATCACTGATCGATAGCTGAGGTACAAAAAGAGCACCACGAGTGTTCCAGCCACGAGCGACAGCCACCACACGTCCGTCTCAATGGTGCGTTGGACTTCAACGGTAAACACGCCCGGCCCGCTCATGACCAAGCGGACCGGCTGATCCCCGGCGAGCTGCTGGAATCTCGCGCCAATCTCCCGTTGGGCGATCTCCTGTGCATCCGCGTCGAAGCCAGGCGCCTTTGTTTGAGCCACGAGCAACGTCTCGCTCCCGTCCGCTGACATCCAGACGCCGTGTTGCGTAGCAGGCGCGTCGGACCAGGACCACGCCTGAAGAAGGCGCATGAATTCTCCCGTCGGATCTTCGGGAATCGTCGGCTTGACCAGTGGCCCAAGCGGAGAGCGAAGATCGTCGAGGCGCTGTTCCAAAGCTGCTCGAAGCGCGGCCGAAGAAAAAGTCGTCCGGTCGAGCGTCGGACTGAGGAGGTAGCGCGAGCGAAACAACAGCGCCCGTTCGTCCGCCGACCAGACCTGGATCCCGTTCGCTACCACATCGAAGAGACCGCTCTGGCGCAAGGCCTTGCCCAATTTCTTGCTCAAAGCCGCCCTGGTTTCCGAATCGTCGCCTTGAATGGCGATGAGAATGAGCCGGCCGGCCAGGCCCGTTCGAACTTGCGACAGCAGGAGTCGTTGGGTATCGGTCGAACCTTCGGGAAGCAAATCGCCAAGTTCGCTATGGACTGATACCTGCGTGACGACGAGCCACACACCGACGGCCATCAACAATGCCCAGACGAGCACGACCATCCGGGAGGCGGTCATGGCGCCGAGCCCCGGCGCAGCGTCATGACCGAGCGGTCTCCGTCCGGCGCACGAATCGCAACCGTCTCGATGCGGCCGTCCCTGCCGGTCAACAGAATGTAATCGACCACTGTCTTTCCCTCGGATTCGCGCGGCCGCAAAAGCAGTGTCCACCGCCGGCGGTCTCCGCCTATCGTCGTCTCATAGAAGTGCAGGAGACGGGCGGCGTCTCCGGTGACGCTCGCACGAAACGCCTCGACCAGGCTTCGTAACGCAGGATACTCATCGAGTGCGATGGTTTTCTTAATCCCTTTTTTTGCGCTCTCGAACAATACTCGGTCTCCATCAATCAGATAGCGTTCCCTCATCGGCTCACGAATCTCTTTTTCCAGGGTCGCCGGCGGGCTGAACCGCAAGACGCCTCTGACGATGAGCGGCTCAGTCAGCAGCGACGAGTATGTCTTCTCCTCGAAGGCCACCGCCGGCTCTCGCTGCTCCTTCAGCCGCGCGACCAATTGCTCGACCGTCCACTCAGGTCGCGGGGGAGCGCCGGCGTCGTCCGGCTGGGCCGCAACGGCCGGCGCGAATCCGGCCACAAGCCAGAGCGCGGTGAGACCCGTCACACTTTTACGAAGACCTGCTCCAAAATTCATAAAAGTTGAACCAGTTGTCGGGGGTCTGACGAGCGTAGATGGCGAGGCGATCGGCGTAGCGCTGCGTCCAGCGCCTGACGTCCGACTCGTGGCTGCCGGCGGAAACGCGCACATCCTCAGTAAGTAATTCCAGATACACGTCATACCGGTTTCCCCCGCGATACAGTCCGAAAAACAGCACGACGGGAGCCCGCACCACATGCGCGAGCCGCATGGCTCCCGTCGGGAAACGCGCCGGCTCTCCCAGAAACAGGCAGTCGACGGCCTGGTCTTCCTGCATGAGCCGATCGCCCATGACTCCGACCACGCCGCCGCGATCAAGACATTCCTTCACCTCCAGCATGCTCCCCGGACCGCCGACCTGAATGACGGTCTTTGCCACTCGCGGGTTTAATTCTTGAATCATGCTGCGAATGAGCGGCGCATTCTGTTCATCCATGAGCACGCGGATTTCAAAATCCTTCCGCGCCAGTCCCACCGCGCGGACCGCCTCAAAGCTTCCCAGGTGCGATCCTAACAGAAGGCATCCCCGGCCTTGAGCCAACAAGCGATCGAGATCCGCCTGGCCATGGAGACGCAGCTCGAAGAGGTCAAACCGGCCTCGCAGGAAATAGACACGGTCAAGGATGGTCGAGGCGAAGCAATGGTAGTGATGATACAGACGTCGCCACCCGGCCGGCTGGCCTGCCACGCGCTCGTAAAATGTCCGGAGCGCGCGGTTCGCCTCCCAGGAACACAGCAGGTAATACAGACAGATCGGATAGAGCAACAGTCGCGCGACCGGTCGGCCGAGCTTCAGGGCCACCCATGCCATGAATCGAATCGCCGGGCGGGTTCCCCGCTCGCCTTGTGCTTGCCAGGCCACACTCACGAGCCGCCCTGTTCACCGTGAGTCATCGTGAACGTCAGCCTGCCGGAAGCCACGAGCCTCATCTCCACCTGACAGCGAAACAGCGCATGCCCCGGTTCTTCCTGCTCGATGTGAATCGTCAGCGCCTCGCCCGGCTTGAGCGGCGAGACAAATTTTACTGACGGCATGCCGGTCACGACCACCGGCTGACGAACCATCCCGCGCAATGTCTCGACGATCTCGTTCAACAACACCACGCCGGGCACGACAGGATGACCGGGGAAATGTCCGGGAAGCGCGGGATGGGCCGGGCTGATGGCGACCATCCGTTCAAAGGTCATGAGGGCGTGTCGTCGCTGATTGCGCCGCCAATTGCAGGAGCAGCTCACGAGGCAATTTGCCGGTCGCGTTGCGCGGCAACCGAGACACCAGCACGAGCGGCCTGGGCAGAAAGACGGGATCCAGACAGGCACGAAGCGCGCGCTGGATCGTCGCTTCGGTTTGACCCGGCGCAACCACAAACGCCATCAATCGTGTCACAGCCTCCGGAGTTTCGTCCGGAAGAAAAAAGATTCCGTCCTCCACACCCTCGATGTTTAATAAGGCGTGATTAAGGTCGCCGAGCGAGACACGGTGGCCGGCAATGTTCACCTGGTCGGCCGCACGACCCTGGACCAGAAACCGGTCCGGCATCTCGACAGTCACATGGTCGGGACAGGGAACCGGTCGAGGCAGGTAGTCCGTGCGGACCATCCATTGAGTACCTTCCCCTTCCATCCTGACACCGTCCAAGAGCCGCCAGTGATCGGACGTCACCGTCCGCCGCTCCGCGATACTCCCCGCTTCTGCAAATCCGAAAATCTCATGCACCGTGGTTTGAAACTGCTGTTCGGCCGCCTGCGCCAATGCACGCGTGAGCGGCGCGGTCGCCGAAAGGATGAGGCGCAGAGGCGGCAGTCGGACGGACTGTGCGACGCAGGCGCGAAGGTGAAGTGGCGTCGTCACCAGGATGCGTTCGCCCGTCACTTCCGCCAATGCTTCACGAATATCTTCGGGAAAGAGCGGTCTGCCCGCATGCAGGACCAGTCCGTGCCGGAGCGGCAACATGACAGACGCTTCCAGGCCAAACATATGCTGGTGGGGCACCGTTGCCACGACGGTGAGACGCTCGCCGGACTTGATCCCGAGCCGCGCACCGGTCGCCTGCGCCACATCCGTGAGAGCTGCGCCAGGTCTTCCTGCTCGGTGTCGGCTGGCCGGTGCTGCCGGATGTGAAGGCGACGGCTACGATTTGCTCGAGCGGCACCACCGGCGTAGCCAGCGGGCCTCCGGTGTGCGCGCCCTGCGGTCGGAAGGTAACAGATTCAATCCCGTCCACCGCATCGCCCGGGTCCGTGAGACAATAGCTTTCGGGATACTCCGTTGCCAGACGCCGGAGCATCTGCGGGGCCCGGCTTTGCGGCAACAGGGTGACCTGCCGTCGTAGGATGGCGGCCGCGAATCCCACCAGGAAGTCGTAGCGGCCGGCCAGCAGATTCAAGACGGAGCGGCGATCAGGTAAGGAGGCGGCCAGGCGCGACACATCCGACAAGAAACGCCGCGCCGTGCACGGACCGTCCGGCGTCCAGGCCAGCACATCGTCCGGGTGGTAAGGACCGATCAGCGGCGCGTCGGGCATGGCTCCACATGTTTCACTTGGTGCGATGGGTTTCGATCGCCTTCGTTAAGGCGGACAGAGAGGAAAAGACCGCCTTGATGTCCGGATCGTTCGAGCGCAGTTGATAGCCGTAGACGCGTGAAATGGCGAGCGAGAGTTCCAAGGCGTCGATAGAGTCCAGGCCGAGTCCGTCCCCGAACAGCGGGTCCATGGGATTGATCGTCGCCGGATCAATTTTAAGATTGAGCGTCTCCACGATCAGCTTTCCGACGTCTTGCTCCAACGGAGTTAAGCGCTGCATAAGCGGTCTCTGTTTCCGTGGGGATCCCTCATGGCTTCACCGCACGATAGTCGCGCAGCAAGCCATCACCGAATTCCTTCACCGTGCACGCTGAAAAGCCCACCTCCCGCAGTGCGCCGAGAATCTCTTCGGGCGGCACGCAATATTCGGTCGTGTCCCACCAGTAGCTCATGAGGGTGCGCATGTCGCGGTTGCCGGTCGCGAAAGCAAATGCCGCCCCCAGCACGGTCTTAATGTAAAAGCGAGACAGCGTCAACAAGATGGCCGAACGTGGACGGGAGATTTCGAGCAACAGCACGATGCCGCCCGGCCTCAGCACTCGCCGATATTCCGAAAACGCGCTGGCGAGGTCCGGCACGTGTCGGAGCGCGTACCCCATGCTGACGAAATCAACACTCTCATCGGCAAACGGAAGACGCTCGCCGACACCCCGGACAAGGTTCCGGCAGGGTCCCTTCTGTGCCTCACGCAGCATCCCGATGCTGGGGTCGAGCCCGATCACGGAACCGGACGGGCCGACAAGATCGAGCGCTCCCTGGGAGACCAGGCCGGGCCCGCAGGCGACATCGAGCACATGCATGCCGGCCTTGAGTCCCGCCTGCTGCAATGCCTTACGCCGGTACCAGAGACCTGAGCCGAAACCGGTAGCCTTGTCGATATTGCGGTATTGATAGGCGGTGCGATTAAACAGTCCGTTGAGAAATCCCTGCCGCGCGTCCGTTTGCCCGTAATAGTCGCGCAACGGCGGATGCGGAGCAATCGGCCGGCTGATCGACCCGGCGGATGGTTGTGCGGTCGGTTCAGTCGACTGAGTCATACGGTTCCCGAAGCTCGGACGGCCACATTTGTAGCAGGAGTCGCCCGGTCGGGCAAGTGGTTCGGCCCTTCAAAAGAACGCATGAACCGCGAAGATCACATCATTATCGTGATCGCGGTGATTGTATTCGACCCGGAAAGCCCAATTCTGGGAGAGCGTATATCGCGATCCGACAAACCAGCGGATATCGTCCGTGGTCTCGCCCAGGGCGTACCGCAAGTACGAGCCGGAGACCATCACTTTCCAACGATCCGTCATATCCGCCAGCATGCCGACCGTGCCGCCTCCGCCTACACGGTGGCGCTCCTCATAGGCGGCGCTGTAGTTGCCTTCCGCCTCGGCAAAGGCAAAATAGACCTCACGCTTGAAGAGCTGCGTCTCGGCGGCCGCCCCCGCGCCGACATTGACGACGCCGTTGCTGCACAGCTGGCAGCCATTATGGCGGATGGTGTTCATGCCGACGTTGATCTTCCAGGACGGCGCCCGAAACAGCTCGTCGATCGGAGTGAGCGACACGATGTTGACTGCTGTCACGCGTTCGAGCCTGGCCTGTTCGGCCCGGTTGTAGTGCCGAACCGTCACGGCGCCGAGTTCAATCTGCGCATCGGGCGTATAGCCTTTCCCGGGATCAAGCAGATCATGATAGGCCAACCGAGCTGACGCCTCTTCGAACGTGTCGTCGTTGCGCCACCCGGCTCCCAGCGTCGCGCGTGACGTGCGATGTCCCGCGTCCGGCTGCTCGGTAAATGGCTGAATGGCGAGGGGTTCCGAAGGAACGAGTAAGCGGCTCCGTTCTGCCAGGATGTCCCGGTTGCGCTGTTTATAGACTTTGACCTCGGGGTCGTCGTTCTCATGCCTTTCGCTCTTGCTCTCACTCTTATAGCGCAGGTAGTCAGACGCCACATCCAGGACCAACGCCCGTCGTCCGATAGGCAGGTCGGTAAAGGCCGGCTCACGGGCTGCCGTGGGATCGTCCATCAACTTCCTTGAAAGCGTCCGTTCTTCTGACGTCAGGACGTCGCGCTTCCGCCGGATGAGCGTGCTCCGGGAGGGCCGATACTGGGTGCTCATGACCATATCGGGCTGGGACACCACGATCCTGACCGTATCCGCTGGAATGGTCCATAGATAAAAGTGGTCTCGCAGATGCAGGGCTGGATCGGCATATTCCAACAGAGAGAGGATGTGGTAGGAGCAATTTTCCTTGAAGAAGAAATAATCAAAGTAGGCGTTGCCCAATTCCCATGCATGCCTGAGCAGACGATCGATCTGGGCCGGCGTCAGATTCAACCGGTATTCCCACATGTCGCGGTTTTCAATATCCCGATAGGCTTGCACCTTGATGTAATACGGTGGAGTCGAGAAATGGCCCTGATACCCGCCAAAGATGCCCTTAAACGCGTATTCCAGCCCGACATCGGGCGGCACCTGCGCGGCATAATCGATGGTATAGGCCAGAATTCTCGTTTGTTCCGTCTGACCTTTCTGATCGACACGCAAAAAAGTGTGGCCGAACATGGAGGCGGGATTGTTCATAAAGGCGGCCGGAAAAATGAGACTGATCCCCTGCGGGTTCAGTTCGGCACGCCAGAGCTCGAAGCGCTCGCACCGTAACGGCGGAAGCCGGACGGGATCGAAGCGCAAGCGTTCGTTCAACCAGTGATAACGGGCAATGAACGCGCACTGCGCCGGCTGCTTGGAACGCGCGACCGGGTCGGAGAGAAAGAACTGGCGGATCGTGGCATCCAACTCGGCCTGCGGATCGTCTTTGCCGGAAGGAGACATGAAAAATCCTGGATCGTCTTGCTCACTCGTGACGCCTCCAAACAGATTCGCCTTGTAATGGAGCAACAAGTGCCATTCGCGCTCATCCGCAAGCCGGCTCAGCCGTGCCTGCTCGACGAGCTGTTCGCGATAGTCATCAGCTACCGGCTCGGCAAAGGTCAGGAGAGGTGCGGTGAAGAAAGCACCCAGGAGGATAAGCAGTAAGTGGATCACTGCGGAATGAGAAACCAGGAGGGCTCCCGCGGGACGGCGGGAGCCCTCGCCGGCATTACTTTTTGAATGCCACCTTGGCTAGAACGGGATTCGCTGCGATTGCATCATTCAAGGCCTTCACCATGGCCACCGCGGACGATTCACCGGCCGTCGTCAATGCGGTATACCGCTCCTGCGCCATCGCAAAGAACGTCGCGTGCTGCTCTTGAGGCACGCCCAACAGGGTGGCAAGCGACGCCAGGTGCTCGCCCCGGCCTTGCGCCATCTCCTGAGCGAACGCATCGGAGTTCAAATCAGCAAACATGGTCGTCTTGTTTTCCGCCCACCAGTTGCCGTCATCCGTGCAGCCGAGAGTGCCCGTGCTGATGCCGAAGGTATTCGTGCCGAACGACGCGTTGGTCGTCGCGATCATTATCTGGGACCCTTTGGTTTTCGCGTGGGGGTAATTCTGCCAGGCGACTTTGCCGAGTCCGCAGCCGGGTCCTGTGTCAGGGGTACCGGTCGTTGCCGCCATGGCCAAACCCTGCATGGCGAGGAATGTGCCCACCACTACCAGCATCACCAGTTTCTTCATGCTCTCCTCCTCCTTTTAAATGAACAGCACAATACGGGGAAAAACTCGTCAAATTATAGCTGAACCGCTTGCCAGTACCATAACTATTTTTGCCAACCAAGTCGCTCTCACGAAGCGGCGTATACCTTGATGAGAGCAACTGGAAGAAGAAGGCTAATTAAAGGAAGCGGTGCCAAAAAAGAATGGCAATAGAATACTTTCGCGCACAGTGCGTGCCGAGATTGCGTTCACCAAGTGTCCAATAAAAAGGGGCCTGGAATGTTCCAGACCCCTCAATCAATCACCTTGCCAGAATCGGGTACGAGGCTATTTGCCTTTCACGATCGTACAAAATTCGGCGATGATACCAACGATGTTCTTTGCAGAGTGATCGACATGTGAGATCTCCGTAATGCCCCCTGCAGCTTTCGCCGCCGAGATGCTGGCATCACCGGTGGCGACCATGCCCAGAATGGTTTGCCCGCAAGCCTTGCCTTCCTTCGTAGCGTCATGATTCGAGGTGGCTTCGTAACCAAATTTTGTTTCGTTGTAGATGATGCCCATTAACGGAGACGCAACAGGCTGACACCCGCTACAGACTAACAAACCTCCTGCCGCTGAGAGAAGTAACAGTGCCTTCTTCATACCAACCTCCTGGTTTTATTTTTTAAGACCCATGTAAAGACGGGATCTTAGGTACATTGTTCGTCCGTGTCAATTCAGTTTCCTCCGAAGCTGAAGGTTTTCCTTCGAAAATGCGATGTCATTAAAGTGTTTCCGCTTCTCGCAGCCAGGAAGTGATCAGGCCGTTACGGACACACCTATCAGCCAGCGCAATGCATTGCGGCGTAATGGTGCCCTGGGCGATCACCAGCATGCCGATCCCCCGCGGCAAAGAGAATCGGCGGGGTCCGGCTGAACCGGGATTGAATAACAGAGTAGGCCCGTGATGCTCGATCGTCGGACGGTGGCTATGCCCGAACACACAAACGGCTGGATGTTCCTTGTCCAGCCATTGTTGTGCGTCTCTCGTCATCGTCCCGTGCTCATAGAGCACGTGGCAGAGAGCAATCTTCAGGCCGGCGCGACGGAAGACCAGTCGCCGTGGAAAGCCGCTCTGCTCATAGTCATCCACATTGCCGGATACAGCCATGACGGGCGCGATTTGCTTGAGCCGTTGGATGACATCCGGATGGCCGATGTCGCCGGCATGCAGGATAGCCGTCACTCCCTTGAAATGCTTCTCGATGGCCGCATCGTAGACCCCGTGCGTATCCGCAATGACGCCGAGCCGTATGGCGTGCAGGTCCGTCATGGTGTCACGACCGCCGCGACGCCGACTGACTGCCGGACGCTGCTCCACTCAAACGTAAACGGCTCAGGCGTCGTTTTCGGCATGGCGGCTAATTCAGCCCTTAATCGCTCGGCCCTCGCGGTGCTCATGGGATGCGTAGACAGCAGTTCCACGCGTCCCTCGTCCTTTTCGGACAGCCGCTGAAAGAATGTGATCATGCCTTGTGGATCGATTCTCGCCTTCTTGAGCAACTGCAAACCAGTCAGATCCGCTTCGGTTTCCTGAGCGCGCCCGAATTTCAATGTTAGTAATTCAACGCCGACCTGTCGCATGAGACCCACCAGGCCATTCTGGTCGCCGACCACAATAGCCACGACTGTCACAAGCCCCAACTGTTTCACGATCCGTTCAAGACCATGTCGTTGCAGCACGTGGTTTAATTCGTGGCCCAGGACTCCGGCAAGTTCCTCGCCGCTCTCTGCCTTTTTCATTAAGCCGGTAAAGACGACAACATGGCCGCCCGGCAGGGCGAAGGCATTGACGACGTCGCTTTTCACGACCGTCACCTGGAAGTGATAGGGATTGTTGGCAATCTGTTCGGTCAGCCGTTGCGCTACTTCGCTCACCGCCGCCACCGCCGGGCCGTCCTTGATGACCTCCTGACGGGAAAGAAAGTCCTGATAGGCCGCTTCGCCAAGCTTCTCTTCCCATGCAACCGGAATACGATCGACGGCAAGCTCGACCAGCAGATCTGACCCGAACCACAGACCCAACACGATGGCGACCATGATGCCTGCGAGCGCGCTCCAGACGATTCGGCGCCGATGTCGCGCCTGGCGGACATTCTGAGCGGTCTTCTCAAACGGAAGACTGAGATGCTCCGGCGCGGCCTGTCGGAATGCCGCAATGACCATAGGATCTTTGAGGTAGAGCGTCCTCTCTCCCTCCTCTGCCTTCCATTTCACGACCAGCTGGTCATGGTCCAAACCGCCGGCCGAGACTGTCGTGACGTCAGTGAACAACAACGTCTTGGGGCCCGCGGAGACGCCAGATACAGACGTCAGGATCAGGCCCTTTTCCTCCACCTGCACGAGGTAAGGTTCACCGCTGGCGGGGAAGCCATGACCGAAGCAGAGGGCGTTGGGTGTGAGCTGTGTCATCGAATTACTGAAAAGGGAGGTTCGTTATAGAGATGCGCGAAGCGTCCCTCCCATCATCCGCCCGGGCTCACGCGCCAACACATGCCTGGGCGCCAACATGGCCACCAGGCGAGAAAGAACTGCCGGGGTAAGCAGAGCGTCGTTTCAAGGCAGCGGTCTTGCCAGCATGTTATTCGGAGACCGGAATGAATTGTCGTATCCAATGGCCGAATGCGCCCGGATTGCGGCTCTGAATGTAGACGACGCCAGGCCCACGAAACCGGCAGACAAGCCCCTCTCCCGAGGTGAAGCTCGCCACCCAGCCGGAAGCCGCCTTCTCGATGTTGTACGACGTCGTGGCCGACCAGGCGACGAGGTGACTGTTGTCCACGATATATTCCTGATCCGGCTTGAGTTCAATTTTATGGATCGCGCCAAAGCTGTTCAGGACCAACGTGCCCTTGCCGCCGATTTTGAGGATGAAAAATCCTTCACCCCCGAGCAATCCCCTGCTGAGGCTCTGCATTTTGCTCTCGATCTGAATGGCATCGGCCCCGGCCAGAAAGCCGTCTTTTTGCACCATGTATTCATTCACACCGTCGAGCTCGATGATGACGATTTCGCCAGGCACGGTCGGGGCCAACAACACTTCGCCCGGCCCGCGGCTCGCCCGCAACGTCTGGAAAAAGAATTTCTCTCCCGTGAGCAGTTTGCGGGACAGCGCGCCGAGAAACCCGCCTTCCATTTTGCTTTCAACGTCCACTGTCGGTGACGACGCGACCATGGCGCCGGACTCGGCCTTGATGTGTTCTCCCGCCTCCAGCTCGACGCGCACCATGGGAAATGCCCCCGGATATAGGATCTCGCTTCTCATGTCGTCGTTCCTTCCATTGGTACCACCCGGCCAAACACTCGATGGCTCGGCTCCGCTCCTTCTTTTTTCCCCAGAACTCACTTTTCCGCCGCCCAAGGCACCGGGCGGCGGACCGCTCGACAAGATAGCAGCTGCTTTTTAACCCGTGCTTGGGCTACTGGCCTTCGAAAGGCGTCAACTCTTCTGGCCGATGGAACACGAGGAATCGTTTCCGCGAGGCTCAGTTGTGGGATGATTCTCTGGAATACCATGTGCGGTGTCAAGCAACCGGGATGCCGCCTTTAAGGATTTGTGGGCAAGGGACGGCCGGTCGGGACCCGGACTGCGATGGTTGAGGTCGACTGCCGTGGTGAGCGGAAGGACGAGCGATGACCAACTTGCAGAGCAGAAGGCAGTCTGAACTATTTAGGGTTGGAAGAAAACGGTTTGTTTGAGAGGACAGGTGTGTGGCTACTAGGAATGGCGACCACCACATCCGTCTGCGGATCTGCATCCTGATCTTTGCCGTCATGCCCGACACTGTACAGAACACCTTTCCTTAGATTCACGAGCATCGGTAGGCCCGTGTACGGGTCATAGAAGCTCTGACCGGCTTTGGCGATACGGGCTAAAAGGTCCGCATCCTGTGGCCCTCGTCTTAACCAGGCTTGCAGACTGGCCAGACGGAGATGCGCATCGGTGTCCACGACCAGGTCGTTGTATCGATTCCAGGCCGGCAGCGGCTCCAAGCCGACGATGTTTTCAATGGGATTTGCGACATAGTCAATGAGCGTGTTCGGCGGGAAATGAATATAGTAGCTCCACTTGGGCAGCGAGCCGTGACGGCCCTCAGCGGCAGCTTTGTAGGACGCTTCATAGTATCCGGCATATCCGTTGAACCGGCGCTGTTTTGGCAGCGGCAACGCGGAGGCCACCATCGCATGCAGCGGCAACGCCTCATTTCGAGCAGCGTTCATTTGCGCATCAAGAGTTTTGCTTGCAGCCACCAACTCGCTCTGCATCGGCCAGCGAATAGATAGTTCCACCTGATCAAGCGGACGCAACACTCTGGTCAGCCGCGCCAGCACCCTCCCGTCAAAGTCAGGTCTGACGAGTAACGCCGAGGCCACTGCGAGGTCGTTGTTGACGGCCTCAAGCGCCATCATCTTCATCGACAAGGTCTTGGCCTGAGCCAAAACAATACGCCAGGCCTCCATGTCGAGCTCAAGTCGGTCGACACCGGTATCCATGCCTTGAGTAAAGCCTTCTGCAACAAACAACTGGTGGGCAAACGCTATGGACGAACAAGGCGGACTCACCGACTGGCCATAGCCCCAGTCTTCAAATGATAGTTTCAGCCATTGTTTATATCGGCCGAGCGCGAGCTCCCCTTGGCCTGTCCATCCTTTCACGGTGTCTTGATGGATCCGGAATTGAGCCACAGGATCGGAGGCTCTGAACCACCCGCTCGCTGTACTCGCGGAAGCCTTTATTTGTCCACCATTACTCCCGCCATGCGTCCCGCCAAGACAGGCTGCGGTCTGATTAGCATCGGGTTTTCGCTCGTATCCGGCCTGGACGGGATCTTGCCCGGCGGGTGCATCAAAACCCAAAAGGAGGAGATATCCATTCTTTTTCGAGTCTGTCAGTGTCCGCTGAGGATTTGTTGTCATATTCTGGAAAGCAGGCGACGGCCGTTCTTCCAGGATCATCCATGTCAGTCCGACTGCTCCGACCACGAAGGCCAGAAAAGCGCCTGAAAGCACGAGAAGTGCCAGGAGCGATGTCACAATGGCCCGACTGGTGGAAAAGCAGGATCGCAGAAACATTGTGACCGCGATTCGTGCCCGGGCCAATTTGACTCGAATCCTTGGTCGCGGTTTCGGTTCACGCACACGGTCGCGCCGTGCGGTGTGAGTCAGATGCCCGGACGATTCAAACAGCACCTCGACCGCTGCCGCTGCTGTCGACAATGCGGTGTGAGGCTCTGACACTGCAGTCGGCGCAGAACCGGATTCTCCACTCCCTGCCGAGACGGGCTCGACGAATCGGATGGATTCGCCGGTTTGAACCCAGTCCTCTTTCTCTCGAATCGACTCCGTCATCATCGGCTGGTCTTCTGCCCCGTGGTTCGAGACCATTTGCTCGTCAGTGGTCGGCGCAGGCAAGTCCACAAGTGATGGCGAGACCGAAGCCGGCGCGCTATGAGACGGCGCTCGGCTCTCTTTATTATTCACCGGTCGATGCAGCTGAACGGCAACTTCTCCCGTGCTCCATTCAACGAGGTCACTGAGAACGGCGGAGGACTGGACCGGTTCGATGGGAAGAGCGGAAGCAATAGGCTGCTGGATAGGAGTGGCAGTCGGGGGCGACGAAACTTCCGGCCAGCACTCAGCCACAGCCAGCCTCGGCATAGAATCGGGTGTCTGCGCAGTTGGCGCCCCGTCACTGACACTGTCATTCTCCTTCTCAAAGATCGTCGGTTGATGTGCAAAGAGTCTAGATGGAACTTCTTCAATGACTGGTTCAGCGGCAACGAGGTGAGGCTCGGAAGCGGTGACCATTGCTTGAACGGTTTCACGTTCAGGCGGGGCTAGGCGCTCAACAGGGCTGGAACCTGTTACAACGTCGTCTAGGGCTGACGCGGGCATGACACTAGCCACGGAATTTTCAGACTGATTAGGCACTCGGTCGGAATCTATCCCTGAGGCAACAGCGGAGAATTCGACGAAGTCGGGACCTGATGCAACCTGTCTTAGAAGCGTTTCCTGGGCCGGTGGAGAGGAGAAGTGCAGTTCCTCGGTAGCAGCGCACCCAACGGATGCTTCGGTTGCTGGCGAATCAGCCGGGGCACTTGCCTGAGCCTCGGAAGAGGAAAAAGGCCGTAGGTCATCCGGACGGCTGCCTTGCAGCACAGGAAAGGAGGACGCTGAATCTTGTTCGGAAAGACGAAACTCAGGTTCCGGCGATGCGGGAGCAGGCGGCGACTGACTGATTGAGAAGGTGTCCGGTTCCTGGACAGAGGTTGTTGGCCGGCTCCCTTCAGACAGCTGCTCAGAAGCAGTTTCAGGCATGTCTGGCGGCGCTGCAGTGTCCTGTATTGCCACCTGATCCGGGAATGAGGATAATTCTGTAGACTGTTCAAGGCTCGAGTCCGGCTCCACCGGCGGAATGGTGACTATCGTGTCTTGAACTTGATCCCATGGCATAGCCGCAAGAACCGGCGCCGTCTTTATTGAATCAGCTTCTTCTCGATTCGCTTCTTGCTGGTGATCTGGATCGGTCTTCTTCGCCTCGTTTTGAACGGGGACCAAACTCGATGAGATCTTTTCGCCAAACTTCCACGCACTGTCAAAAACCGACTCCCAGGAGAAACCGCCTCCTGTAGGCATCTCCCCGAGACGGTTATCTTGGGCCAGGTTGATATCTGGAGCAGGACTGGACGGCTCAGAAAGCGTCACTGCGTCATTCTCTACAACTGATTCCGACGCAACTGTGGACGTGTTGACCTGAGTTTCTAGAGGAGGGGCACTTTGATCAGATATGGCTTTCGATAGCGGATGCATCTCAGGCAAGCCGGGCGTGCAGTCATCGGAAACAGGGTCGGGAATAGAGATAGAGGATTCCTTGACGCACTCCCAAGGCATTGGAGCTGAGAGGGGCTCATAACCTGCTTGGCCTCCATCTAGAGGCGATCCCGATGTCGGTCGTCGGACGGACAGGGAAGGTTCCGATTCATCGATCGTCTCTGGCGTGGTCGCCGATTTGAGTTGTGCTGCCGACGGCTGCTCTCCGGCATCAGATACTATTTCGATGGGAACCGCTGACTGCGTGAGCTCTCTTATCTCATGTTCAGGGATGGCGTCAGACTTGGTTTCGGTTTCAGCGCCTGACGCAGGAATCTGCTCCCTTAACTGAAGGCTGTCCCCATAAATCAGACCCGATTCTACCCGACCGTCGACAACGTCCGACTGCTCCGTTGAAGGCGCCGGCTCAACGTGCTCCTCCATAGGTACTGAAAAACCAAAGTCCGATGGTCCCTCCTCCGCTTGTTCCAAGAGGCTGGCACCGTTAGCAGGTTCGATCATCGCCGCCGTCGGCAGCGGGTCCTGGCCGCCCGTCGGTATGTCTAGCCGGATGGTCAGTTCCCCGGTTTGAGCATCAAATAAAGAGGCCAAGCGGAAGCAAACCGGACTTGCTGGAGCCACATCGCGAATTTTGGCATAGAGCTGAGCCGCATGCTGCGGGTTGTCCTGGTCCGGGTCCTCGATGAGAACATCAATGGCCTTTCCATACTCCTCCGCTGCTTCGAGCGCATTTCCTTTCTCCTGAAATACCGCAGCCAGTTTTTCAAGAAATGGCACGCAGCGCGGACCTGCCGCAAGATACTCACGGAGTAAGGACTCGGCGAGCCAATAATCCTGACGTTCAAAGGCTTCATCAATCAATGACTCGAACGCCTGTCTGGCCGGGATGAGGCTGCCAAGGCGGAGGTGCAGGGTTGCAAACAACCGACGGGCCTCCATGTTGTGCGGATCGAGAGCCAGAAGTTCTTTTAGAGCCGAAGAGGACCGGCCATACTTGCCGGCGTTCATCTGGGTGATGGCATCTTCGAGAAGGGCAGTCTTCTTGCTGTAGCCCACGACACTCCGCTTATGGCCGCGGGCTACCGTCTTCTTTTCAAGTTTGGAGTGGGATTTTTTGTCTGCGCGCACGCTACAACCTTAGCAGATGTCGACACACTTCGAACCAGCCACCAAGGCCGGTTTCTCACGGTGGGTGACTGGCTCAATCAGGTATTCATGCATCAGTGAATCGCCTCGAAGACTGCAAGCCAAGTGCCTTCAATTGACAAGCCTCGGTCCCAAAAGCTCTCATACAATTGAGCACTTGGTTCCACCCGACTCAAGGCAGGTCTGTCTCACCTTCCTTTTTTGAACATCCGAACGCATAAAACAGTCTCCCGGCCCTAGTTGGACTGCGTTAACCAGTTTCATTGACCTGCAGGAATTAGGACCAGGTGAGACCGTCTAATCACAGTATGGCTAACGTGCTTTACGCAACAACAGTGACACCGGTCTGATGCTCTAAGCAGAACTCAACACATCAAGGCTCGCAAGCCAATCGCTCAATCGGCTGATGTCGGAAAGGGTCGTCGCGGTCGGAGAGCACTGGAGCGGGCCAAGGTCAGCAGGTGACTGACAGGTTATTCCTCGTTGGCGTATGTGATCGACGGGGGGAAACTATCACAGGCAGGAATTGAAGTCGGCAGAATACTCAGACGTCAGCCGACCACCGACATCATACACATATCCGGTCGCGAGCGCCGTGCCTTGTTCATGACAATTCTTTCCCAGCACCTTTCCACATCGAAGACAGTGCTGGACTCCTTCCCAAGAAACATCTCCAGCAAGATGCTGGATGGCCTGCACGACCGTGACACCGGTGCCCTCCGGGACGAGGACCTTTCGAACCTCCAGCACCAGCCGTTGGGCATGACTCGATGACACGAGTTCCGTACCGTCCAGCACAAGGACCAAAAGTCCCAAGGCGCGGACGGGATCCCCATTCGCTTCATCCAAAAGCCTGTGAGCGAACGCTTGGACTTTTCCTTGGAGTTGTTGCGGATCCATCATGTGACCAATGCTGTGGGCTGGCCCTGCGGCAGAGCACTTTTCGGCTCTGCAAAAATCGATTCGCAGGAATTGTGCCATTGCAGAGTGTACTAGAGGCGATTCTGCACAACCGCTAGAGCCGAAGCGGTACGACGGCCTATGTTGACGGACCACTTTATATAGTTGACACGCCGTTCGCTTACACTACTGGAATGCTTTATGGAATAGTTGCACCGTCGATGCTGATGTAGAAGAGAGCGCATCTCCAGCCTTCTTGTGCTCACCGTTCTCCTGTACCCTCTATTCCGTTCCAGATTGAACAAGCGAGTGCATTTCTCGGCTCTTTGAAAACATCAGGACAAATGTGTTTCCACGAGCGACCTGTTACAGATGTCGCTCAGGTCACAGGAGGGATATGCCGATCTCCGATGACCTCTGGCTCTTGCTCACACGCCCTTGCAGAAAACTTCGGCAGTCCGTGGCATTAAGCGCCGCAGAGCAGCGCTCTTCCCTTCGCCTCGTGACTGACCGCTGTCACCTGACTTTAAGACGCACCCACTTTGACGATGCAGACGTTCACTCTTTCGGAGCTGCAGAATACCGCTGATTGCCACTCTGGTCCCTTTCAGTCTCTCCGCCCGAGTTGAGCCCCACTGCAGCCTCCAGGCTGACTATGGGTTGTGTCCTGGATTCTCCTATGGTACCGTCTTGAACCGCTGGGTTACGAAACCCCCAATAGCTACACCTTAAAACAGGATCCTCGTTCAGCGTGCAATTCTCTTTGCTAAAACCGGCCGGTGCTGTTTCCTGCATCACGGCCGGACTGGCGCTCTGGTTCCTGCTGTTTGCGGCCTGGCCTATCCCTGCTGCAATGGCAGCCGAAGGATCAGGATTCCAGCCGGCGAAGGTTGCGCTCGATTTCAATGACGTGGAAATTTCGGTTTTTGTAAGGTTCATCAGCGAACTCACGGGAAAGAATTTCGTCCTTGATGAAACCGTCAAAAAACAAGGCGGCAAGATTTCCGTCTTCTCTCCCACGAAGGTTACGGTCGACCAGGCGTTTAATATGTTCGTCTCGGCGCTCGAGGTTGCCAGGCTGGCCGTGATTCCGAAAGGCGGCGTCTATCAGATCGTGCAAATGGGCGAGCTTCCTCCCGAGCGCGGCGTGTTCGTTTACAAACTCAAGCATGCCAATGCCACCGACCTCGCCGCTGTGCTGACCAACCTGGTCGCCCGTTCGCAAACCGTCGCCCAGACGGCTCCCGGCGCTCGTCCGCCCATCAGGCCCTTGACGGAATTCGAGGCCCCGGTACAGGTGTTCGCGGACAAGGCCACGAATTCCATTATCGTCAGCGCCACCAAGCTCGCCTACAGCCGCATTCAATCCGTGATCCACGATCTGGATTCCAGAAGAAAACAGGTGTTTGTCGAAGCCGTCATTTTAGAGGTCTCCGTCGATCGGCTCCGACAGATTGGTACCGATCCGGTTCAGGTAATCGGCGCGGGCAAAAGCGGTTCTGTCCAGGGCATCGTCGGATTGAACCGGCCACCGGAAGATCTCTCATCGATTGCTCAAGCCATCCTTGGCATCGCAGCGGGAGCCTCGACCGGCGGCGCGGTCTCCGTGCTAAACACCATAAACATTCGGGCGTTTCTTCAACTGCTGATGAGCATGACAGACACCAATATCCTCTCCACGCCCCAAGTGCTCGCCGCCGACAACCAGAAAGCCAAGATTGTCGTGGGAGAAAATCGTCCCTTTCCAACGGGACAGGCCCAAGGCATCACGGGCGGCACATTGGTCACCATCGAGCGGAAAGATGTGGGCGTCACGTTGGAATTGACTCCTCAAGTTCTCGAAGACGATCTGATCCGCCTTGAGATCAAGCAAGAGATCACCGCCATTGCTGAGAATGTCGCCCAGACAATCGGCTCGGGCACGGCGACCGTCCCGGTGGGGCCCACCACGACCAAACGCTCAATGGAGACGACGACAATCGCCCATGACCAGCAAACGCTCGTTATCGGTGGACTCGTGCGAGATAACGTCACTCTCAGTGAGCGTAAGGTGCCGCTGCTGGGAGATATTCCGTTTCTCGGCTGGCTCTTTCGTTTCCAAAGCCGACAAATCGAAAAGCTGAACCTTCTCGTGTTTTTAACGCCTCAGCTCGTTCGGGACGAAGCCGATATGGTCGAACTGAATACACGCAAGGCGAAAGAGTTGAACGTCCTGCAACGGGACAATCGCATTGAGGAACCCACCAAGCTGAAGCAGGATGTCCTGGAACGACTGGGACGCCCCAACGAATCTGCGCCCTTGCCTTCAGACACTCCTGGCAGACTCCCTTAGAACAAGCGGTGTTCCCCTCATCCGAGGAATAGTTATCAATGAAGGGCGGGTTTACACTGCAGCTTCGACTCAAAAGAGGCTGCAGGATGGACCTTCATTCATTCAGGCTGCGATCATCCCATCGGTTTCAGGTGACCTACCCGGTGATTTTCGCCGGAGCGCCATTCATGGGCGAGGGAACGGTTTGCAGCTTTTCACGTGCCGGCTGCTCTATTCGTTGCAACCGCAGCGTCTTGGCAGGAAGTTTTCTTCAGCTCGGCGTATTGTTGCCCGACTTGGAACCTGCTCTTCTGTTCGAGTTGGGGCGAGTCCGGTGGGTGCGCGAGCACTCGTTCGGTGTCGAGTTTATCAGACTGCCAAGGTTTGCCAGAAAACCGTTGGATCAAGCGGCATGGGAACGGCTGGCGGCACTGCTCGAACGACGTTCAGAGCACGGACAAACACCAGCTCCAGAGTATCGGCTGGTTTCAGAACGGCTTTCAGTCCCTCGCCAGAGCTAGATATCTTACTGGAGACAGCGGAAAGTGCATGGTGGCGGCTAGTGGGTAGCGGTAGACCGCCTGTTGACGGACTCGAGGATCTCGGCATGAAGCTGCTCGACGGCCGCTTCCTTCGTGATCAGCATCGTGGCTCCGGCCTCTGTCATTGCGCTGCGATTCTCATCGGAGGTGTTGACTGATAAGCCCACAACGACGATGTGGGGATAATTTCTCTTAATTCTCGCCGTCGCTTCTATCCCGTTGAGTTTCGGCATATTGATGTCCATCACAACCACTGAAGGCGAAAGCTCCCGAACGTATCGGAGAGCTTCTTCTCCGTTACAGGCCTCACCCACCACTTCGAAATCCGGGTAAGTTCCGAGAATGCTTCGTAGGCCTTGTCGAACCATCGCATGGTCATCCACCAACAGCACTCGTATGATGCCCTTGCTTGCCGTTTGATTCATAGCGAACGACATCCTTTCGCATGGTTCCTCGCGCCCGAGCGTACCGGGAGACTCATTGTGTCGAAGCGACACATAACCCGTCAAGCATTGTTCTGAATGAGCCATGTGCGCTTTTTGCCATATGTTTGCCGGACAGATTGTCCATTGATGGCGCTGGGAGGACTAATGGCACATCGCAGACTGTTCACCGTTTTTTTACCTTCACCTTACCGATCTCGGCTATGCCCATATCAGTCCTGTGATACACACCTCCTATGAAACAACCTCAAAGCATGCGAGAAGAAGTGATTGCCCGCTTGACCATGAGACATGGGATGAGCGGTGAAGCCGCTGCTGCCGCCTGGGAAGAGTATCTGTTGCTTCTGCTTGGGAGACACCTCGGGCAAAAATCAGCCAGGGATCATATCGGCCGCAATTAGCGGCGCTCTTTCGTTGAAACCGGGATCGCGTAATCCAGCCCCTGTTCGCTTTCTAGGCGGCCGCTGAACTCTGGTGGGGCGGTAGCGCATCTCGTAGGTCCGTGACGACGACATGCGCGCCTTGGGCTTGCAAGACGGCTGCTTGACTCCCGCGGTCGACGCCGATCACCAACCCAAAACCTCCCCGGCGCCCTGCCTCCACTCCTGCAAGCGCGTCCTCAAGCACCATCCCCTGAGATGGTGCGATGTCCAGCCGGTGAGCGGCCTCGATAAACGCTGCCGGGTCCGGCTTCCCTCTAAGGTGTAGACGCCGGCTTTCCTCTCCATCTACACAGACATCGAAGAGCGGCAATAGGTTCGCCTGCGTCAGGACAGTGTTCGCATGACGGCTGGCTGACACCACGGCCGTCTTAAGTCCATACGCGCGCACCGCCTGTAGAAACAAGACGCCATCCTCATACACGTCTACGCCCTTGTCCTTGAGTAGAGCGGTGAAGTAGGCGTCCTTCTTTTTGGCCAACCCGGCAATCGTGTCTGCATCGGGGTCGTCGGCCGGTCCTCCGACCGGCAGGAAAATCCCGCGAGAGCCGAGAAAACTCGCGACGCCATCTTCTCTGAGCTTACCGTCGACATAGCGCCGGTAGTCAATGTCCTCGTCAAAAGGAGGAACCATGCCTCCGGCGCGCCTCGAGAAGTAATCATCAAACAGCCGTTTCCAGGCCGCCGCATGCAGCCCGGCGGTTCGAGTGAGCACGCCATCCATATCGAAGAGCGCTGCGCGGATTGTGCTCCAATCGATGTCGGTCATACGGCGGTTTGCTCGGGCATGTGCGTGCTCGCAGCGCGGGACCAGCTATTGACCTGCACAGCGCTGGGAGTGTCCGGTGACAGACGCACTTCTTGTTCTTCGTGCCAGAAACACAATTCATGCCCCTTCAGCAGATGGTAGGTAGTCGCACGAGCGGACAGACTGATCTCGAGAATCCGGTCTCCGACCGTTAAACGAAACGACAGCTGTTCCAGTGTCGAAGGCATGCGAGGATTGAATCGAAGCGTGCCACCATAGTCACGCAAGCCTGCGAAGCCGTAGATATGCAGCAACCAGACGCCGCCCATCGCGGCGATATGACATCCGTCTTTCACATTGCCGGAGACATCCGCCAAATCCATCAGTGTCGCGAGGCAAGCATACCGTTCGGCTTTTTCCAGATCGCCGATCTCGGTGGCCATAATGCTTTGTATGCAAGGGGACAAGGAGGAATCCCCCGTAGTCAGAGGATCATAGTACTCGAAATTACGCCGCTTCAAATCCGCTGAAAACACATGGGGCAGCAGCAGCATAGCCAGGACTAAGTCCGCTTGCTTAATCACCTGATACCGGTAAATGGTGAGCGGATGAAAGTTCAGTAAGAGCGGATATTTATCGGACGGCACATGTTCGAAGTCCCAGCGTTGCTGCTCGAGGAAGTGGCTATCCTGCGGCGTAATGCCCCGCGACTGATCATAGGGGATATACATATGGTCCGCGGCCCTCCGCCACAGGGAGACTTCCTGCCAATTCAAGTCGGTTTTATGGACCAGATGCCGAAACAGGTCCGGTTTTTCGTGCCGCAGTCGTGACACCGTGTCGGCGGCATACCGCAGATTCTCGCGGGCCATCAAGTTGGTATAGGTGTTGTTATCCACGATGACATTGTATTCATCAGGCCCAGTGACCGCGTGAATGCAAAATTGGCCGCCCTGCTCCTCGGAATAGAAGCCGAGATTCAGCCAGAGACGAGCCGTCTCGACCAGCATCTCGACCCCTTCATCGAATAAGAACTCCTCGTCGCCGGTAATCTCAACGTACTTTTTCAATGCGTACATGATGTCAGCATTGATGTGGTACTGGGCGGTCCCCGCTTCAAAATAGGCCGAGGCTTCTTCTCCGTTGATGGTCCTCCATGGGTACATCGCCCCCTTCTGATTCAGCTGGTGAGCCCGTTCACGGGCCATATCAAGGAGGCTATAGCGAAAGCGCAACAGGTTTTTGGCAATCCGGGGAGCGGTGTAGAGCAGGAACGGCAGGACGTAGATTTCCGTATCCCAAAAGTAATGTCCCTCGTAAGCCTGACCGGTCAGGCCCTTCGCGGGAACGCCGCTGTTCTCCGCCCTGGCCGAGGCCTGCATCACATGAAATAAATTGAAGCGGATGGCCTGCTGCATTTCAATCGTGGATCGCCGCGCGCCCTCCGCATTGGCCGTCACCTTGATATCGCTCGTGCTCCAAAAGACATCCAAGGCCTCTTGCTGTTCCTGCAGCAGCGTGTCGAACCCCAGTTTGACCGCACGATCCAACGTCCGCTCCGCCCGCTCGCAAAGCTCTTCGGGGGGCGCCGTGCGGGTGGTCTGGTAGGCCATGTATTTCCGCAGCGTAATGGGCTGCCCGCGACGGCCATCCAAGTTCACCACCGCGCGCCCGAGATCCTCGGTCACGTACGTCTTCCAGGACACGTCCCCTTCTGCCAGAAGTCGATGATCCACGCCGCAAGCCAGCATCATGCGGCTCTCTTTCGTGGCATGGCACAGGACCATGCGTTGGTCCTTCCACCGGCTTAGACGGTTCTGCAAGACCGGCCCGGGAAAGACCTTGCCCTGTCGCGGATCGCTCCCATCGGTGCGGGGGGAGGGACCGTTGGCGATCATCTCTGAAGAAATGACAATCGCGGCATCGGCATTGAGCAAGGTCACTTCGTACCACATCGCAGCCATATGACGGTGCGCCAGCGACACGAGCCGCCGCGACCGTATGGAGACCTGTTTCCCCGACGGCGTTTCCCAGATAACATCACGGTCCAGAGTGCCCGCCCTCATATCCAGGCGCCGTTCAAAGCGGAGGAGATGGGCGTGCGGCAGCCAGAACACTTCGTCATCGACATACAGCTTGATAATGCTCGTCTCCGTCACATTGAGGATGCTTTGGCCTGTCGTGGCGAGGCCATAGGCCGTTTCCGGGTAGACGATCGGCCATGACTCATAGAAGCCATTGATGAACGTGCCGTTTTGTCCGACCGGCCCCCCCTCTTCAAAGCATCCTCGCATTCCGAGATACCCATTGCTCAGGGAAAAAATGGTTTCGCCCTGGCTCAACAGAGTCGGCATAAACTCGCGCTCGATCACCTGCCATTCATGCGCAGGGTAGATATGGGGAGCCGGTTCACGTCTGGGGCGATGGATCATGCAATCCTTCGTTGGCGGCGGGATCTTCCGCCCAGGTTTTGGTACCGCTTTTTCTTAAGTGCGTAAGGGCTAGGAAAAGTCTAGGCTGGAATGCCCAGTAATCGAACTAGAGCAAACCCAAGTACAAAGCCGAAGAGGATGCGGGTATTCTGCGGGCCTCGGCCGCTTGGAAACCTTGAAGGACAGAGAAATCTTCTTGTTTACGCGGATAAACGACTCAGTTGGAACGAAGTGCGGGTTGAAATGCTAGCTAGGCCCTTCCTCTTGTTAAGCCTCACGATCCTCTTGATGAACTTGACGGACGCAGGCTTGTGCAGTTCAGCAGGTTCAAACGTCATCGGCGACTTCTACAAGGAAGCGGAGAAAACGACAGCACCACAGACTGTGACCGTCTATCCTCAGGAAATTCAGGACGTTCTTTACAATCCTGGAATGGGGTTCGCCGATTTTCACTTCGGATTTGGACGTGCACTGACGCCTGAGGCATATCCTAGGTCGACCGTTGCCTATTTTCGCTGGCCTTGGGCGGACCTTGAACCGGTCGAGGGCGAGTACAACTTTGACCTTGTGGATCATGCCATTGAGCAGGCGAAGGCCAAGGGAGAAACTCTCGCCTTTCGAATTATGTCGGAATATAAAAGCGGATCCCCCCAATGGTTACTCGACAAAGGAGTGGCGAGCATCCCTGTCTCAGGCGGTACCTTTCCCGACTGCAATAGTCCCATTTTTATCGAGTATCATGAGAGGCTCCTGAAAGCGTTCGGTGACCGGTATGCCGGTTCTCCTGACATCGATCATATCGATATCGGCTCCGTGGGCTGTTGGGGCGAATGGAACACCGCCTGCTGTGAGGGAAGAGAAGCACTCTGCAAGCAGTACTTTCCGACGCATGACAATCAAATCAAGATCATAGAATCCTACTTCACTCACTTTGTAAACACGCCGCTCGTCATGCTTCACGGAGGACCGTTGCGGCACGCTGTCGCTCGTGGAGCCGGCTGGCGAGGAGACTGCTTCGGAGATTATGGATACTTTCGGTCTGACTGGAATCATATGGTGCACGCCTACGCGCCGGTTTTGAAGGATCCGTTCATTGGTGATGCATGGAAGCATGGTCCTGTGCAGTTTGAAGTGTGCGGGGTGATGCAGGACTGGTACGACAAAGGATTTGATATCGATCTCATCCTTAAGCAGGGACTGCAGTGGCACGTGTCAGTGTTAAACGCAAAATCATCGCCCATTCCGCCCGCTTGGCGCTCTCGAGTCGACGAGTTCATGAAAAAGATGGGTTACCGGATTGTGCTCCGTGAGATGACTCATAGGTTCGAGGCAAGACCCGGTAAAACTCTTCTATTCAAGTCGCACTGGGAGAATGTCGGCGTCGCTCCGATGTATCATCGATGGCCTCTGGCGTATCGTCTCAGGTCAGGGTCAGGCCACGTTGCCGCACAATGGACAAGCAAGGAAAGTCTCATGCGATGGTTGCCTGGAGAGACCCACGAGGTTGAGGACGTGGAGTTGGTGCCCGAACAGGTTCGCGGCGGAACCTATTCATTGGACGTAGCAATTCTGGACCAACAGGGGAATTCCCCAAATGTCGACTTGGCCATCGAAGGCAAACGTGATGATGGGTGGTATGAGGTCTCAACCGTCACAGTCCGCGGCGATGACTAATGCGAACCAGCCGCGACGCTGTTACGTTAGAAACTCCGGCTGGCCAGCTCGTGGGATGAGCCGGACTGGCTTGTCAGCAGCGGTTGGATCCTGGCCCGGAGTTCTTCCTGAATCTCTTCGGGGGGTTTTCTGGCATCAATCACCTCAAAGTGAAATTCATCGGCCATCCGGTCAAATTCCTTGATCAACAGCGACTGATATTTTTTGAAGCTGTCGTAAAGATCCGTCCCCAGCCGAAGGTCCATACCGGATTCCCAGAAGTTCATGCCTTTCGTTTCAATCACACGGAGCGTCAGGGTCTCGACGTCGATGCGCAGATAGCAGACGAGATCCGGCACGAGCGCAAATCCAAAGACGTCCCGGATCCACTGCCGATCTCCTCCACTTCGCACAAAGTCTCGGGCGAACGCTGTATAGATATAGCGATCCGCCAGCACAATGAACCCCGAACGCAGGGCCGGAATGATTTGGTGCTCTAACCGGTCCGCGAAATCCGTCGCGTACAGCAAGCTGAGAGACCAGCGATCCAGAATGTTGCCGGCTTTCGCCATTTCGATCGTTTTGGACATGAGATTCGACCGCGTCCATCCGGTCGTGATGACGCCATAGCCTTGCACTTCCAACCATTCCTGCAACAGTTCAATGTGGGTCGAGCGCCCGACGCCGTCCGTCCCCTCGATCGCGATCAGCTTGCCTTTCAAATCACTCGGATTTAGGTACGTCAAACCGTCGCCAAAATACTGTGCGTCGACCATGGGTTCCCCGTTTCGGTTTGTAATCTTTCAGCGCCTCTGCCACCAGCGCGCGCATCTCGTTCTGTTGTGCCTCGATTTCCTTCGTCGCGTCCATGGTGATCAGGCCGTATTCATGGACGATCTTGTCGTATTCGATCAGGATGCGCGATTGAAACAACCGGAAACTTTCCGTCATATCCTGGCTCAGATTCATATCCATGCCGGCTTCGTAAAACTTAAACTGCCCGCGGTTTCCCCCGAGCAGACGGGAAATCGCGACATCGATGGGCACTTTAAAATAAAAGGCCATGTCCGGTTGCACAGCGAAGTTGTACAGTTTCCTCACCCATTGTGGCGACACGCCCCGGACGACGTCTCTCGCAAAGGCGGTGTACATGTACCGGTCAGCGAGCACCAGCATGCCCGCTTTCAACGGCGGCATGATGTCATGATACAGCCGGCTCGCAAAATCCGTGGCATGAAGAAGGCTGAACGTTGTCGGGGTGAGGCTCTTGGTCTTTTTGCCTCGCTTGGTCGTCTCGCGGACCAGCCTGGAGGAATTCCACTCGGTGAAAAAGACCTTGTGCCCCTGGGACTCCAGCCATTTATGCAGCAGCAGCAACTGGGTGCTTTTGCCGGAGCCATCAATACCTTCAACAATGATTAATTTCCCAGGATACGCATGTGGCGGGGCGGCGGATGGATATGAGGGAGGCTCGGTCATGTCTTACGATCCTTGTGATAGCACAGGGGATACCGCAACCCAGCACTTGCTCCACGAGATCCGACCGACTGGGCTGGCCATGTCAAATTCTGCATGAGGCGAGCCTCAGAACACAATCGTGATGGTCTTGCCCAGCTTCACGTCCTGACCAATGGAACCTTAGAGTCAACCCAGGAAGACCCGGAACCATGGCACGATAGTGAACGCGCTGAGATGTGTCAAGGCTTTGAATAACGGTTAGTTTAAAGAACCGCGAGGGTGACAATGCCTCATAGATTTTTTTTGCGGAACCAGCAAACGTCCTGTGCGTGGATCATCCGCGCCTGGAAGGCCGGTTGAATGAAGTCCCGGGCTCAAGCGCCTCATACTCATACTTGCACCTCGATAGAAGGTATTGACGGGGCTGCATCTCCAGGCGCTATGTGGTCCACAATTTCTATAACCACAACGATTGGAGGATCGCATGAAAAGCACGATGCAACGGTCCAACGGTTCCATCCTGGTGCTAGGACTCTGTCTCTTCGTCGGGAATTGTCTTACCATTGAGGCGACAGTGAGCAGTGCTTCTGCGGCTCCTCCGTCGGATTCCAACCCCGCCACCAATGTTTCCGAACTCACTCAGAATTGGGACAAGAAGATGCCGAGCGCCTCGCGGTTTACTATCTTGAGTGCCTTCGGGGATGCGGCGGTGCGAGACGATGAAACCGGGCTTGTGTGGGAAAAAACTCTTGAAACGACCGAAGTGGCCTGGACCGATGCGCGTGCAGCCTGCGCCGATAAGGACGTGGGGGGCCGGAAAGGCTGGAGACTCCCGTCGATTTTTGAACTGGCGAGTCTTATGGATCTGTCCGTGAGAACAGGACCCACCCTGCCGCTTGGCCATCCCTTTACCAACGTTCAGATGGATGTGTATTGGTCGGCGACGACGATCGCAGACAATCCGAAAAGCGCGTGGATCGTGTTCTTCGATACCGGCAAATTGACCCACGCCTTTAAGACCATTACCTTCCATACTTGGTGTGTGCGCGGTGCCATGAATACCGGTCAGTATTAAGGGGAGGACCGTGCCCAGAAAGAGAACTGGTTGTCCATCCGTTCATCACCGGACACAGATGTGGGATGAATCCAATAGTTACGAGGAGAGGGAGTGGGGTGAGTGACGGGTTTCGAACCCGCGACCTCCGGATCCACAATCCGGCGCTCTAACCAACTGAGCTACACCCACCACGTTGTCTGGGAGGACGGGATTCTAACAAAGCGGAGATCGCTGCCGCAACTAAAGCACGAGTGGGCGGCCCTGTAATATCTCGACTGCAGTCACACCTCACACCGACCGCGCATCGAAGGCTCCTTGCATCTCCGCAATAATCTCTGTCACGGTCGCAACCGGATCGACGGCGTCACGAATGGGCCGGCCAATGACGAGATAGTCGGCGCCCGAGGCGATGGTTTGAGTCGGCGTCGTGGCGCGGGCATGATCGTCGACGCCCTTCCCGGCAGGGCGGACGCCCGGCGTGACGATCACAAACCGCGGCCCCACTTTTTGCCGGATGGCAGCCGGCTCCTCGCCGGAGGCGACGACGCCGTCGCATCCGACCTCAAAGGCAAGAAGCGCGCGTGCCGTCACGAGATCCTGGACGGTTCGCTGGACACCCATCTCGCGAAGGTCCTGGCTGTCAAAGTTGGTGAGCACCGTCACAGCGAGCAGCTTGAGCGTGGAGCCCTCGCGGCCTTGCACGGCAGCCGTCAAGGCTTTCCGGTTCGCATGGACGGTCAAGAAATCAACTCCCATGGCGGCCACACGCGCGGTCGCCCGGCGAACCGTTTCTTCGATATCGAGAAACTTCAGATCGAGAAAGACCCGCATACCCCGTTCGATCACGCGCTTGACCATGTCCGGACCGGCGGCGGTATACAGCTCCAGGCCCACCTTGACGAAAGTGATGTGCCCTTGCAGACGGTCTAAGAGGCGGTCCGCTTCCCCCGCAGACGGCATATCGAGCGCAAAGATGAGTCGATCGCGTGCTACGACTTTCGACATGGATTCCTCCTTCACCCCCAAACCTTGACGATCCGCGACGCGCTGTGATACAAGTCAACTCCTTTTTTGGAGGAATGTACGATGCCTGTGATTCACAAATCCACTATTCGCGGAGCCCGCCAGGCGGAACGCCGGCATGAGCGGAATCGCGCGACCATGAACACCGTGAAGACGCTCGTGAAGAAAGTCCAGACGGCCGTGGCCGAAAAGAAGGCGGACGAAGCAAAAAGCTTATTGCTCGGCGCGACCTCAGCCATCGGGAAGGCGGTCTCGAAGGGCGCCCTCAAGCCCAACACCGCATCCCGCCGCATTTCCCGTCTGACCTTACACGTCAACGCGTTGTCCGGCTCCCGCTCTTAATCGTTCGCACATTGGACAGCACCCGCGCCGTGCCACGCCCGGATGTCGCAGGCGGTCGGCGCGGCGGCTCCGGTTTCGGCCCCTTCACATCGTCACACAGGCGCATGAGAAGCCGCTCCATCACCATCCGTGGATGGCCGCTGCTTCCTCCCTTGAGCCGAGCATCGGCCTCGAGGAAGAGCTGAAGGGCCGCCTGCAGATGTCCGTCAGAGAATCGGCCGAGGAATGCCCGCACCTGGCCAGGATCGACTCGTAAGTTTCTCGCCGCCTCGCCTTCCCGGCCACTGCTCTTCAACAGTTCCTTCGCTTTCCATAAGCGGCGATATTGCCACGCCAATGAGCCGAGAATACGCAAGGGCGCTTCCCCCGCCTCCAGGTTTCGAGCAAGGATGGATAAGACCCGCCCGTGATCGGCGTCCGCGATGGCTCCGGTGAGGTCGAACACGGAGGCGCCCGCTTCCATGCCTCGCAAGGCCTGGACATCTGATGCGGCGACCGGACGGCCGGCGGGCACATAGGCAGCCAGCTTTTCCAATTCACGCCGGACGCCATACAGCGATCCACCACTCACTTCTTTCAAGAGTTGAGTGGCCGATTCCTCAAGCCGGAGACCCAGCCGTTCGGCGTCGCGCGAGACCCAAGGGCCCAGCTGCGCATCCCGTAGCGGAGCGCAATCGATGCTGATGGCGGCGCGTGTGAGCGCCTGGGAGAATTTCAGGCGGCCGTCGAGTTTGTGGGTGACAAACACCAGGGTCGTCGTCTCGACCGGATTTTTCACATAACCAAGCAACGCCTCGCTTTCCCGGGCAGACAGTTTCTCAGCGACCTTCACGATGACCAGGCGCCGCTCCGCGAACACCGGTATTTCGGACGCACAGGTCACGATGTCTCCGCCGCTCGCTTCGTCCCCATAGAAGAGGTCGTAATTGAAGTCGGCGCCGTCTCCGAGCACTGCGGCCTTCAGCGCCGCCACGGCACTGTCCCGCAACAGATCCTCCTCGCCGATAATGAGATAGAGCGGCGCAGGCGGATGCTGTTTTAGCGTCGATTCAAATTGCAGCGAGGTCACCGCGGATGCCATAGAGGTTCCCGCCGGTTACTGTTTCGATTCCGTGGCTGCGGCAGGCACCACAGCCGGCTTGTGAAGGCCGCCTGATTCCACATGCATCAAAAACCGGGCGGCGAGATCGGCCGCCGCATATTGCCCCGCCTGTTCCATCGCGCGGTTTTGAAGGGCCCGATTGAATTGCAGATCGGGAGTCACATAGAACTCTGACGTGCCCTTCGCCATCTGCATCCACACGACTTTCTTGGTCCTCGTCTCTTCTATTCTCACCAGCACCATGACCTCCGTCCGGCTTTCCAATGTCGTCGTCTGATTGAAACTGAGTGTAGGGACGGTGACGGACAAAATCTGCCCTGTGAGCACAAGATCCGCCGCCTCGGAGTCCGGTACCACCTGTGTCCCGCTGCCAGATGAGAACTCATGACGAAGATAGTTCGTGTAACGGGTTTCCAAATTCGGTTCGAAACTCCGATTCTCCAAGGTTCGAATGACCAGCCGCGGTTGCGGTTCTTGCGACGCCACCGCATTGGCCCCGCCGATGGTCGGACCGGCACCCTCCACCCGGAACTGGTAGCCGCAGCTGGCCAAGATGCAGCACATGAGGAGTGTGACGAATCCGGCCCAATGAGTGACGCGCATACGGCGGTTCTCAGACCACAAAATTAATCAGCTTCTTCTCGACATAGATGATTTTTTTCGGCTCGGTCTGTTGCAGCCATTCGGCAATGTGTTCTCGTGCAAGCCGTTCGACGACCTGGCGCGACGCGTCCTGTCCCACCTCAATTTTGCTTCGCAGCTTGCCATTGACCTGAACGGGAATCGTCAATCGGTCGTTCACGGTCAGGGCCGCATCATACACCGGCCAGGGCTGTCCGGAGAGACTCGGCTGGTGTCCGAGGATCGTCCAGAGCTCTTCGGCTAGATGAGGAGCAAACGGAGCGAGGAGCAACACAAACGGTTCGATGACCGCGCGCGGGCGCTGCTCAGCCTTGGTCATCTCATTGGTGAAGACCATCATTTGAGCGATCGCCGTATTGAACCGAAGCTCCTCGATGTCCTCGCCGACCTTTTTGATCGTCTGATGCAGCAGGCGCTGATGGTCCAGACCCGGAGCCGACGAGGTGATCGCGTGCGACAACCCGCCGTCGTCATGGACGATGAGCCGCCAGACCCGCTCGAGAAAGCGCGTGACGCCTTCAACCCCGCGCGAACTCCATGGTTTCATGGCTTCGAGCGGGCCCATGAACATTTCATAGAGCCGCACGGCATCGGCGCCGAACCGGTCGATCATATCGTCCGGATTCACCACATTGCCCCGCGACTTGGACATCTTTTGGTTGTCTTCGCCCAGTACGATCCCTTGATGGACCAGTTTCCTGAAAGGCTCCGGCGTACTCACGACGCCGATGTCATACAGAACCTTGTGCCAGAACCGGGCATAGAGTAAGTGCAGCACCGCATGCTCACTGCCGCCGATATAGAGATCCACCGGCATCCAATACCGTTCCTTGGCCGGATCGACGAGTTGTTTGGCATTCTTCGGATCGATAAACCGGAGATAGTACCAGCAGGATCCGGCCCATTGCGGCATCGTGTTCGTTTCACGTCGCGCCGGCTGTCCGGTTTCAGGATCCACGGTGGCTAACCAGGCCTCTAGATTCGCAAGCGGGCTCTCCCCGGTACCGGATGGCTTGTACGTATCGGTCTCCGGTAGCCTCAGCGGCAACTGGTCCTCCGGAAGCGGGCGAGCTTCGCCCTCGACCCACAGAATGGGAAAGGGCTCGCCCCAATATCGCTGGCGGGCAAACAGCCAATCGCGCAGTTTGTAATTGACGGCTTTCGTGCCCTTCCCCTGCTTCGTCAGCCAGTCGGTGATCATCGGAATCGCCTCGGCGGGCTTCAGACCGTTGAGCGAGAAGCCGTCCGGGGTAGAGGAATTGATGACCGTCCCTCGGTCGGTCTGCGTAAAGGCCGCCTCTTCAATCCTGCCTCCGGCAATGACCTCACGAATCGGCAGATGATATCGCCGGGCAAAGATCCAGTCCCGTTCGTCATGCGCGGGGACCGCCATGATGGCGCCGGTGCCGTAGCTCACGAGGACATAGTCGGCGATCCAGATCGGCAACCGTTCATCGTTGACGGGATTGATGGCATAGCCTCCCGTAAACACGCCGGTCTTTTCTTTTTCCAGCTCCTGACGCTGGAGATCGCTTTTCTTGGCCGTCGCCTCCCGATAGGCGGAGACGGCAGCCCGTTGCTCCTCGCTCGTCACAACCGCCACCAGCGGATGCTCCGGTGCCAGCACGATATAGGTGGCGCCAAATAACGTGTCCGGTCTGGTGGTAAACACACGGATCGCGCCCTTCGTGCCGGCCAGCGGAAAATCAACTTCCGCTCCGATCGACCGGCCGATCCAATTTTTTTGCATCTCCAGCGTGCTGGCCGGCCATTCGACGAGGCGCAAGTCTTCGAGCAATCGATCCGCGTAGGCAGTGATCTTCAGCACCCATTGCCGCATCGGCTTGCGGACCACATCGAACCCGCCGACCTCGCTCTTGCCGTCGACGATTTCTTCGTTCGCCAGCACCGTGCCGAGCGCGGGGCACCAATTGACCGGCACTTCGGCTACATAGGCCAATCCCCGCTCAAAGAGCTTTAAGAAGATCCATTGTGTCCAGCGGTAATACTCAGGGTCGGTGGTGCTGAGTTCGCGTTCCCAGTCATAGGACAGGCCGACCCGCTTCATTTGCCGCTTGAAGGTCGCGATGTTCTGCGCCGTGGTGATCGCGGGATGAATGCCGGTTTTCACCGCATACTGCTCGGCCGGCAGGCCGAAGGCGTCCCAGCCCATCGGATGCAGGACATTGAACCCCCTCATCCGCTTATAGCGCGAGACAATGTCGGTCGCCGTGTATCCTTCCAGGTGGCCCACATGTAACCCGGAGCCGGAGGGATAGGGGAACATATCAAGGCAATAGAACTTGGGCTTCGAGGGATCCTCCATCGCCTGAAACGGACGATGCTCTTCCCAATAGGCCTGCCACTTGGCCTCAATGGCGTGATGGTCGTAGGTTTTGCTCATGGTCGGGGAATCGAAAAGACTGAGGACTCTAACATAGGCCCTAGCGCGTCACAAGATTTGCAGGCGGGCCCCGGCCCGGAAACCTTTGCTATACTGCGCGATCCGATGGGACTCTACAGTCGCCACATTTTCCCGCGCCTGATGGAATGGGTCATGGCGGGTGAACGCTTCATGCGGCTGCGGGCCGCCTTGCTGGCCCAGGTTCAGGGCGACGTCCTCGAATTGGGCATCGGCACGGGACTGAACCTGCCGCATTATCCGCGAACTGTCACGCGGCTGGACGCCGTCGACCCTGCCCGACTTCTTCCTATGCTCGTAGCCAGACGCAGCGCCAGTCAGTCGTTTCCCGTCTGCATTCAACAGGTCGCCGCTGAGACGTTACCTTATAAGGACCGGTCCTTCGATTTCGTCTTGAGCACCTGGACGCTCTGCACCATTCAAGACCCTTTGAAAGCCCTGCGCGAAGCGCGCCGTGTGCTCAAGCCACAGGGCCGTTTCCTGTTTCTGGAACACGGGCGGAGTGAGGACGCGCGGATCGCCGCCTGGCAGGACCGTTTGAATCCGATCCAACAGGTCATCGGCTGTGGATGCAATTTGAATCGGCCGATCGATCAACTCATCGCGCAGGCAGGTTTGACGATCACCGGGCTTGATCGCTTTCAGATGGAAGGAGTACCCCGCCTGGCCGGTGAAATGTATCAGGGCACCGCGAGCTCCGGATCAGCATGAGGGAGGGTGAGACCGCGCCTTCGTCGGCTCAGTCGTGAAGAGCGGAGCAAACTCGGTGATCGACGTGAAGTGCCTCAACGGAGCAGGGGGCAATTGAGAACTGGACCTGGCACTATGGATCAGATGTGCCACCCCGAACTGTCGCGCCGCAATCAGGCATCCCTCGTCATCATCCATATACAGGGAACGGGCCGGGTCAAATCCAACCAAGCGGCGGCAATGAGGCCAATATTCAGGCCGCATCTTGAGATACCCCACTTCAAACGCATTGACAATCCGATCAACCAGCCGATCGAGTCCAGTCTTGGCGGCTTTCACCGCCACACCGGATCCATGCGCATTCGTGATGATCGTCACGCGCTTTCCCAGCTGCCTGAGATAGCGCAAGAACGACTCCGCGCCGGGCAGAAACCCGATCATGTGACTGAGTTCCTGGTGCATGGCAATGACGTCAATCCCCACTCGTTCGCTCCAATAGTGGAGATCCGTCCAGGCCAGTTCGCCCTCGACTGACCGGTACATGCCCATCAGACGATCGCGCGCCTCCTCGAAGGACAGCTGGTGACGCGTCGCATACCGTCGAGGCAGTGCTTCTTCAAAAAAGAAATTGTCGAAATGCCGGTCGAGCAAGGTGCCGTCCATATCGAGGAGCACATCATCGATGTGATTCCAGTCCACAGCCTTGGGCGTCATATCGGCGCAGTGTACCCGACGTCGGTTGTGTTTGCCAAAAATGCTGTGATACGGTCCGCTCTGCCATGAAACAGCACCGTGATTCCCCCGCCATCGCAAACGCCCTGCCGTTTACCACGGAGACCCCCATGCCGCTCGTCGCCATCATCGGGCGGCCGAATGTCGGCAAGTCGACGCTCTTCAACAAGATTCTGGGGACCAAAAAGGCCATCGTCGACGATGTCCCCGGCGTGACCCGGGATCGGAATTATGCGGACGCGGCGTACCGGGGACGGCGTTTTCGCCTGGTGGATACCGGTGGCCTTGAGCCCTCCGCGTCAGACGGCATGCTGGCGCTGATTCGCAGGCAATCGGAACTGGCCATCGCCGAAGCCGACATCCTGATTCTGCTCATGGACGGGCGATCCGGCCTCATGCCGCCCGACTATGAAGTAGTCCGCTTGTTGCGGGGCAGCACCAAACCGGTGTTTTTTGCGATCAATAAAATCGACACGCCCAAGGCGGATCCGCTCGTCGCCGACTTTTATCGGCTGGGCAAGGACGAGTTGTACCCGCTCTCGGCCGAACACGGGATGGGCGTCGCCGAACTGCTCGATGCGCTCTATCCGTTGCTGCCGGCCACCGACGAGGCCGGGGAGCTCACGCAGTTGCCTCGCATCGCGGTGGTCGGCCGTCCGAACGTGGGCAAATCAACGCTGGTCAATGCGGTCATGGGACAGGAACGCGTCGTCGTCAGTGACGTCCCCGGCACCACCCGTGATCCGATCGATTCGCTCGTGACCCACGACACGCAGCGGTACATCTTTACCGACACGGCGGGTATCCGACGTCGCGGGAAAATCGATCATGGGATTGAAGGCTACAGCGTGTTGCGCGCGCTTCGCGCAATCGGCCGATCGGACGTGGCCGTACTGTTATTGGACGCGGTGGAAGGCGTCACCGAGCAGGATACGAAAATTGCGGGAGCCATTTTGAAGCAGGGCCGCGCCTGCATCCTGTTGGTCAACAAATGGGATCTGCGCGCCGGCGATACAGAGGCGCGCACAGAGTACGAACGCGAGCTCCACCGCCGGTTTCCCTTTCTCACCTGGGCTCCGGTCCTCTACGGATCGGCGCTCACATCCGGCGCCGTCCCGCAGCTGTTTCCGACGATCAACCAGGTCTATGCCATGTTCACCAAACGCATTCCGACCGGCATGTTGAACACATGGCTGCAGGAAATTCTGGACACCCATCCGTTGCCCGTGCGCAAAGGCAAACCCTCGAAGGTGACGAAGTCGGCGTTTATCACGCAAGTGGCGACGAAGCCGCCGGTGTTCGCGTTGTTCGTCGGCCATCCGCAGGACATCACGCCGGCGTATGTGCGCTATCTGGAAAATCAGTTGCGCGAGACATATGGATTTGCCGGCGCGCCATTGCGACTCCTCGCGAGAAAAAAGTAGTCGGCCCATCCTCGCCGGCTTTCCGCCTAACCTGGTTTCAAGTTGACTCCGGATTGCCCCCATGTTATTCGCATACCGACTGCCAGTCTGCGGACGAACAAGCGCATCTGCTCGACGACCGATACACGAACGTTCACAAGAGACGAACGGACCACCACTGAATCGATGCTGATGAGTCCACGATTGAGCATGCAATGGGCCTTGGCCGCGCTGATGCTGACGGCGACCACATTCAGCCTTGCGGAGGAGCCGCTGTCTCCTGTGCCCCAGGAAGCGGACGGGCCGGTCACAACGGCCGCCGGTTTGGATGACGCCAATCCGTCCATTGAACTCACGGGCACCCTCTGGCGGACGAAGCCAGGAATTGTGTTTCTCAAAACGCCGATCGGGTTGCTGACACTCAGCTCAAAGACGACGCTGAAGGATTTTCGCGCGTCCCAGGAAGTCTCCTTCCGGGTTCATGGTTCTCACATGGCCGTGGACATCCGTAAACGAGCCGACGGCTCTCTGGTCCATCGTTTCCTTGGCGGGCCCTTCGTGCCGAGCGCCGGCGACGAGAAGGCCTTACCGCGGTGGACGCCGGAGGGAGACCAGACATTTCAATACGGCACCCAGGACCGGGCGTTGAGCGCCCGCCATGAGGGGGATCCGGTCACTGTGGAAGTGCAGGACGGAACGGTCGTGGGGGTGCATGATCTGCAATTCGACCTGCAAGTCGGACAATTACCGATGAGCGACTCCGAAGCGCACCTGTTATTGACGGGCACAGTGTCCAAACTCAAATCGAACTTCATTTTTATCCGCACACCGATCGGCGTCGTCAATGTCAATGCCAAGATCGGCATTAAGAATGCGAAAGTTGGCCAGGTCATGACCCTGCACATCCATCAGCACCATGTCGTCGCCGACCTTGCGGTGCAAAACGCCGCGGCGCCTGCCCGCCGGTTCGTGACCGGCCCGTTGCAATTCGCGACCCCGGAGCACACGAGCGTCAGACTCTGGACTCCGGACGGGGAACAGACCTTTCCCACCGATCGCGGGCGATCCGCCCTCGCGGGAGTCAAAGAAGGACATCCCATCACCGTCGAACTGAACGGCCAGGGCAAGGTCATCGACTTTCACCGCTTGAATTAACCAGCGCCTCACGCCTCGCTCCTTGACTCATTTTCCCTGTCTTCGTAGACTGCCCCAGCCATGCGCGCGCCTTCGACGAAGCCCCACGGACCCCCTTCACCCTCTGCACGAACCGCCGCCAGTTTTGATAGGCTATACCGAGATCATGTCGATCTCATGTATCGCTTCGCGAACCGGCTGTGCGGCGAAACGGAAGCGGCGAAAGATCTTGTGCAGGAGACATTTCTACAGGCCTACCGCGGATTTGAACAATTTCGCGGCGAGGCGCGGGTGTCCACATGGCTGTATGCCATTGCGTCGCGCGCCTGCATGCGGATGCGCCGGAAACGCAAAGGCGCGCCGGAGCGGGAATTGTCGCTGGATGAGTTTGTGCCGACCTCGGACGGCGAGTTCCGACTCCAGATCCCGGTGGAAGGGCTCAGTCCTGAAGAAGCCCTGGCAAACAAAGAATTGCGGCAGGCGCTCGATGCCGCCATCGACAAGCTGCCACCCAAGTACAAGATGGTCCTGGTCCTGCGGGATATGGAAGGGCTCAGCGCCAAAGAGGTCGGAACCATCATGGGGCTGCAGGAACGGGCGGTCAAGTCACGGCTTCACCGCGCGCGCTTGTTCGTTCGACGTGAATTGAGCGCAACAGGCATGGGCGAGCCTTCATCCGACGGCGACGTACTCGATTAGGCAAGGAGCACGATCATGGCCAAACGCACGGCAGCGCGAGGAAAGAAGACGCGGGTCGTCCGCTCCCATCGACATGAACCCGGACGGTGCCTCAATATTCTTCGCAAACTTTCGGCGTATATTGATGATGAGCTATCCCAGGACATCTGCCGGCAGATCCGCACCCATTTAGGCGCGTGCCCGCATTGCGAAGAGTTCGTGGCCTCGCTCCGACAAACCGTCTTACTCTGCCGGCATCGGCCGACCCCGGCTCTGTCCTCAGCCGACCGCTTACGGATGCGTGAAGCCATCTTGCAGAATGCGGGAAGGCTGTAGCGGGAGCCGGCTCTAACCGCCAACCCGGATGAGCGCATGCCGCCGTCAGCAAGAACGATCGCATTGTACGGCCTGGCGCTCGCCATCGGCGGCGTCTGTTCCTGGGAAGCGCGGCAGCGCGGAGCCGTCGCAAGAGAACACCGTCACAATCGTCATACGCGAGCGTCAGTTCCAGCCGGAAGAAACCGTCCTCCCTATGGGGCAGAAGACGAAACTCGTGTTTAAGAATCAGGATTCTGAGCTGCACACCTTTGCGCCATTGGGATTGTTCACCAGGCAAAGCTTTAATATTTCCGGCAATGGCGCGCCGGAATTTTCCGCTGAAGGACTCAAGCGCGTCATTATCCCTGCCGATGGCCTGGTGGAAATCCGCTTTACGCCGGCCATGCCTGGTGCCTATCGTTATATCTGCGACATGCCGGGGCATCACATGAGCGCGATGCTCCTCGTCGAATGAGGCCCGTGCGCCACGCCTGCTTCTTGATCATGAATTTCATGCTGACCGGCTTTGCCGCTGCGGCGACGGAATCCTTTCCCTCCGGAGCGGAGACGGGCCGGCGCCTCTACGAACAACATTGTATGGAATGCCATGGCTCCCAGGGCAAGGGCGACGGCGTGAGGGCCGCCACTCTGTCTCCCCGCCCCGGCAATTTGGTGTCAGCCGCCACCTCGGCCAAATCGGACAAGGATCTGCTCAGGATTATTGCCAACGGCCGGCCCCGAACGGCGATGCCGGCGTGGAAAGACCGGCTTTCTGAAGAAGACCAGCGCGAAGTCTTGCGCTATATCCGGTCGCTGGTTCGGTTTCATCGCTCCATGACGCCTCCTCCTCCTGCTTCGGAAACTCCATAACCCCGCAGCCCTGGCCTCTTTCAGATCATTGAAACCACATGGTAAAGTAGCCCGCTCTTTACGGTGCTTTATACGCTTTTTAAAAGGACGGATGCTCGATGATCAATACAGTACGCTCGATGACATTCTGGCTTGCGATGGTGTGGCTGCTGATCGGCATAGGCGAATTCACGACTGTGGATCGGGCCTTTGCCGCGCAGCCCGCTAAACCGAAATCGGCACACGCCCAGTCACACGCCATCGACACGGCGCGACGGTACGCCCAAGCGATTGCCAAGGGCGACCATGTGGTGGCAGGTCAGTTGGATTTTGCCTGCCAATATCGACTCGTCGCGTCTTCATCGGCGGGCGTGAAGAAATATCCGCCCGCATCCGATCCATCTTACGATGCCTGCTGGCAGGATCTCACCGCCGGCCACGCGACGCCCTTGAAACGGACGGACATCGGAATGGAAGTGCTGTGGCCGAGCGCAGGACCTCTTGTGTTTTATGGCGACGAACTGCCGCGACTTCCCGCCTCTGCGTTTGTGATGGACGCACTCGGCATCTCGCCGCCGGGCAGCGGTTTGCACGTGACCGTGGCGAAGAGCCAGGCCATCGGCAACGGCTCGTTCCCGGTCAGGCGACAAGGCAAAGTGGTCGCAGTTCCCACGACGCTCGTGCAGCTCATCGTCCACTATCAAGATCCGCTGACCTCACCGGTGAGTTACGCGGCCGGCACTGTGAAATGGGCTAATACGATCAAGCGGATGCGCAAGGCGATCAAGTCCGTGACCACCCAATGGGTGGTGTTCACCGGACTCAAGAAACATGGATTTCCCGGCGATTCGGCCGTATTTGTCCAGCCGGTGGCTATGGAACCGGAAGCCGCCGGCATGGTGGCCGAGAAGGTCCCCTTTACCACCGAAACCAGCCGGGCGCTCCCCGACTCATTAGTCTGGTGGGGACCGGAGGATCAACCCGGCACGCTGACGGCAGCTGCCGCACGCGCGGCGACGTTTCCCGATCTGCGCGATCGCGTCGCCTTGCTGAACCGGGTCCTCATCATCGATCCGAACCAGGTCGATGCCTTGATGGTGCTGACCCGACAACTGTATGCGGTGTTGCTGCGGGAAGCCGCCAATGAGCACAAGTTGATCGTCAAAGACCCCGCCCTCTCCATCGTCGTGAATGAGTTTTATTGGAATGTCTATGCCGGAGCGGCCCGTCTGGACTTGTCGAACGGGATGGAGATGGGCGGCTTCACCCAGCCCACGCCGGCTGATTTTCTATATCGGATGTTGCCGGCTCTGGAGACACTCGCCAGAACCCATCCGGAACAGCTGGACACGCGCTTTCGTCTCGGCGTGGCCTATCGCTGGAACAACGATCAGCTTCCGATGATCGAAACGTTCGAAGCGCTCGTGAAGGATATTCCGGAGGGCAGGAAAACACCCAAGGCGGAGGCCTTGTTACAACTGGCCTGGTCGCGCATCAACAAAGTGGCCTGGAACCGGATCCTGCACGACCCCGAAAGCGAACGCGCCTATGCGGACGCCGAATTGTCGCTGTCGTTCGCGGAACTGCCGCTCGATAAATTTCTCGCTGAATACACCATGGCCTACAGCATGATCTTCATGCCGAATTACGGCGACAAATCCAAGATGCTCCATCACCTGACGGAAGCCAAGCGGTGGTTTGACGAAGTGCCGGGCAGAAACGATGACGTCTGGCGCTACTTCCTGCACAGCGAATTGCTCAAGCCGATCCTCGACGCCGATCCGATGTTTCAGCCGATTCTGGCGACTGCGGATGAAAAGAAGGCCTAGCTTCTCCGGCATGGCCTTTTCGTTCATCTTCGCGTAGCGTGTAGCTATGGTTCTGTTGAGCGCGAATGCGAAGAGCCTGCGCTTTCCGCCTGTGGAACAGGCGACGGCGGAAGGGCTGCTTGCGGTGGGCGGGGATCTGCGCCCCGAGCGGTTGCTCGAAGCCTACCGGCACGGCATCTTTCCCTGGTACAACGACGATCAACCCATCTTGTGGTGGTCGCCCGATCCCCGCGCCGTATTGTTTCCCGCCCGGCTGCATGTGCCGCGCAGCCTAGAAAAACTTATTCGCCGCCGGCACTTCGCCGTGACGTTCGACCGCTGCTTTCGGGACGTGATGATTCAGTGCGCCGGTCCCCGGCCGCAATATCCGGAAGGCGGCACCTGGATTACGCCCGCCATGATCGAGGCCTATACGACATTGCATGACATGGGGTACGCCCATTCTGTCGAGACGTGGGAGGGAGACCGGTTGGTCGGCGGCGTCTATGGCGTGGCGTTAGGCGGCGCCTTCTTTGCGGAATCCATGTTCACGAGGGTGGACAACGCCTCCAAGGTCGCGCTCGTCTCGCTCGTGCGACAACTACACACCTGGGGGTTTCGCATCATGGACTGCCAGCAGTCTTCGCCACACGTCATGCGTTTCGGAGCCGAAGAAATCGCCCGGGAAGAGTTCGTGCGGCACCTTGCAACAGCGATCGGCCTACCCGATCGGCGGGGAATGTGGCACTACGATACATCTGACTAGAGACGGGTTTCCTGTTAGCTTACATCTCTCCTCACTCACGGGAGCGGCTGGACCGTCCTTCCTGCGCGCATTGAGGGACCACCGTTTCAACGTGGGGGCTCAGCGAGCAAGAAGGCGGCCCGGCCGCTCCCTATTTTTTCCCCATCTTCGCCAGCTCCGCAAAATAATGCGCAAAGGCCTTCATTCCGCTGGAGGCCTGGCCCCAATCGAAATATTCGTTCGGGGCATGATAGCCGTGCTCGGGCAGGCTCAGTCCCATGAACAGGATGGGCACCTTCCAGGCCTTCTGCATGGTCACCACCGCGCCGATGGAGCCGCCTTCGCGAATGAATGCCGGCTCTTTGCCGAATCCCGCCTTCGCCGCCCGCTTCACGGCTTCCACATACGGTCCTTCAAATAAGCCCTGAAAGGGTTGCAACATGCCTTCCGGCTCGACCTTGATACTGGGATTCAGCTTGCCCACATACTTTTTGAGCAGGGCGAACGCCTTTTCGGGCGTCTGCTTCGGGACCAGCCGCATGCTGACCTTCAATTCGCCGTGCCCCGGCACTACGGTCTTCACACCGGGACCATGATATCCGCCGGTCAGACCATGCACTTCAAAGGTCGGCGCGGCCCAGATTCGCCGCATGATCTCGGCCGGATCCTGCGTGCGGAGCGTCTGAAATCCATAGGCCTGCTTAAAGCGACTCACTTCAAAGCCTGACTTGAGAAAACTCTTGATCTCGGCCTTTGTCGGCTCCACGACATCGTCGTAAAAACCTGGAATCTTCACCTTGCCTGTTTTCGCATCGACGCAGGCATGAGCGATCTCCATGAGCTCGGCTAATGGATTTCGTGCGGCCCCGCCAGTGACACCGGAATGCGCGTCCTTCGTGCCGGTCTTGAGCGTCAGCCTGCGCGCCGATCAATCCGCGCAAGCCGTAGGGCATGGCGGGCCGGCCTTTCGCGATCCAGATGGTATCGGAGACCACGACGGAATCGGGCCGTGGAATGGCCGCGCGGTTCTTCAGTCCCGCCGCAAAGTGCGGGCTTCCGATCTCCTCTTCGAGTTCCCACAACAACCGGATGTTGATCGGCGTACCCTCATCGAGCGCGAATCGTGCGCCGAGCAACGCCGAGAGAGCCGGGCCTTTGTCATCGGTCGCCCCCCGGCCCCGGTATAGGCCGTTCTCGTTCTTGAACGCAAACGGTGCCTGTCTCCATTCCGGCTCCTGCGCCGGCTGCACGTCCATATGGTTGTAGATGGTGACGGTCGGATGATGCGCGCCGGTCGTCCATCCGCCGGAGACGATCGGATAGCCGCCGGTTTCCACGATCTGCGCCTCGGCGCCCAGATCGGTCAGGTACTGAACGGCGAGTTCGGCCATGCGGCGCATATCGCCCGCACGCGCCGGGTCCATGCTGATCGACGGCACTTCCACCATCTGCCCGAGCATCTCTTCGAACCGCGACCGCGATCCCGTGATGTACTTCTCAAGTGTCTCCGCATTCACCATGTGCAACGTCCTCCTCGATCGATCGGAGCGGATTATAGCGAGCAGCGGTACGAAGCGGAAGCCGGGCGGACGATCTTTCAACGTCGAGATGCTAGAATGTGCCTTGCGTTTTCACGAAAGGCACCCCGTGACCCATCGCGCAATCATCACGTTCATGGTGTCCATGCTGATGCTCGCTGTAATGGCGCTTCCCTCACAGGGAGACGCCGAAGAACCCATCAGCATTCAGCAAATTCTTGAGGACCCTCACGTCTATCACCTTCGCCGGGTGATGCTGCGCGGCACCGTGCGGGATGTGCAGCCGCTCGACCCCTACACGCTGCCCAATGGCACCAACTGCTATGGCGCCTATCTCTTTCGCTTGGAGGACGAGACCTCCTCGCTCTCCATCGCCGTCCTCGGCATCTGCGGCAAGCCGCTGGTGCGAGACCCGGAAGTGGAAGAAGGCGCGCACGTAGACGTCGGAGCAACCATCCAAGCTCCGAGTCATGGGGGCTACTATTTGAGTTTTCGTGGATTGAAAGTGGTCACGGAGCAGGAAGGCGTCGTCCAAGCCATCGCCGACCGCATTCTTCCCGTCATCGAATAGCCGTCCGGCACCGATCTCCGATCCTCATTCAAAGGACCCTGCAAAGGCCCCTGAAAGACTCGCCGTTTCCTTTACAGCTTTTCAGCCGGGGGGTATAGTCCGAATCGGTGGGTCGAATAGAGGGGGAGGGAGCTCATGGCTTGGATCCTGTTGGGCGCGCTTGCCACACTGGTGCTTCTGGTCGTCGGGATGTACAACGCGCTGGTCCGGCTCAAGGTCCGTTCGGAGAGCGCCTGGGCCGACATCGACGTGCAGCTGAAGCGCCGGTACGATCTCATCCCCAATCTGGTCGAAACGGTGAAGGGCTATGCCGGTCACGAAAAGCAGACGCTTGAAGCCGTGATCGCCGCCCGCAATCGCGCGATGACGGCCGCGACTCCGGCGGCGAAGGGTGAAGCCGAAGGCCTGCTGGCCCAATCCTTGAAGTCATTATTCGCGCTGGCGGAATCGTATCCGCAGCTTCGCGCGGTGGAAAGTTTCACCCAGCTGCAAAGCTCGCTCAACCAGATTGAAGAAGCCGTCCAGAGCGCGCGCCGCTACTACAACGCGGTGGTCCGTGACCTCAATACGAAAATCCAGGAGTTCCCGTCGAACGTTGTCGCCAACTTCTTCAGTTTCAAGCCGCGCGAGTTCTTTGAGATCGCCGAAGCGGCGGAACGGGCCGCGCCGAGCGTCCGCTTCGAACAGGCTTCCCGCTGATCGCACCGGCGCTCGGCCCTATGCGCATGCGCAAGTTCATCGGCCTCGGCATACTCCTCGGCTGGCTCCTGGCGGTCGGAACCCCCTGCGCCCATGCCCGCTCGCTCGTGATCGAGCAGTTTCAGGCCGACGTTCAGGTGCTCCCGAACGGCGCATTGCTCGTGACCGAAACCATCCGCCCGCGCTTCACCGGATCGTGGAACGGGTTGCAGCGCGACATTCCCGTCGAGTATCGCACACCTCAGGGATTCAACTACACGTTGCTGCTGGATCCGGTGAGTGTGACGGACGAGCAGCACATTCCGCTCAAGTATGAGAGCGGTCGAGACCGCCACTACCGGACATTCAAGATCTGGATTCCCGGCGCGCAGGACAGCACGAGAACGGTGGTGCTGACGTACAAAGTCGAGAACGGGCTCAAATACTTCGAGGACCATGACGAACTGTACTGGAACATCACCGGGGATGAATGGGATGTGCCGATCGAAGCGGCCTCGGCCAGAATTCTATTGCCGGCCGGCGCGGCAGGCGTGAAAGCCCTGGCCTTCACCGGCGCCTATGGAGCCCGCGAGCAGCACGCAGACGTACAGATCACCGGACCGGAAATCCTCTTCACGATGACCCGTGCGCTCGGCTTTCGGGAGGGTTTGACCGCGGTCGTCGGGTGGGACAAGGGCCTGGTCGCCGAGCCGGATTCAATACAGCGCGCGCGTCTCTTCGTCCGCTCCAACTGGCCGCTGGTCCTGCCGATCGGGGTCTTCAGCCTGATGTGGTACGTCTGGTATGCGCGCGGACGGGATCCGCGTCTCCATCCGATCACTGTGGCGTACGAACCCCCGGATGCCCTGACGCCGGCCGAGCTCGGTACGCTCATCGACAACTCTCCCGATATTCGCGACGTCACCGCCACCGTGGTGGATCTCGCCGTGCGCGGGTTTCTGCGCATCGAGGAGGACCAACAGCCCGTCCTGTTCGGCCTCTGGTCACATACGTCTTATCGCTTGCACCTGCTGAAGGCCAGAACGGAATGGAGTGCCCTGAAAGCGCACGAGCACAAACTGCTCGCAGGACTGTTCCCCGATGATGCGTTCACCGTGGTGGCGCTCTCCGACTTGAGGAACCGATTCTATACGCATCTCGACGGCATCACCTCGTCCCTCTTCAACCAGCTCGTCAGCCGCGGCTACTATGGGCGGCGCCCCGACCGCGTGAAACAGACCTACCTGGCGATCGGTGTCGGCACCGGTCTGCTGTTCATCGTGTCGGGAGCGTGGCTGAGCGGACAGTACGGACTGTCGATGCAAACCGGCGTCCTCGCCGGCATTCTGTCCGGACTCATCATTATCGGATTTTCCCGTATCATGCCGGCGCGCACCTTCCGGGGCGCACGAGCGCTGGAAAAGATTCTGGGCTTCGAGGAATTCCTCACCCGGGTGGAATCCGACCGTTTTCAGCGCGTGGTAAAGACCCCGCAGATGTTCGAGAAGTTTCTGCCCTTCGCCATGGCGCTCGGAGTGGAGCAGAACTGGGTGCGCGCCTTCGACGGTATTTACACGCAGCCTCCCACCTGGTATCAAGGAACCGGCCTCGCCGAATTCCGCCCGGGGCGGTTTGTGAACGACCTCTCTCAGATGTCCGCCGCAGCCGGGACGATCATGACCTCGGCGCCCCGCAGTACCGGCGGGTCCGGATTCAGCAGCGGCGGTTCGTCCGGTGGATTCTCCGGCGGAGGATTCGGGGGCGGCGGCGGAAAAGGGTTCTAGAATTCGGTTGTCCCGACTTGTTCATGTCGCAGATTGTCCCCTCACAGACGCGCATCGGATGGATCGGCACCGGCGTGATGGGCGCCGCGATGTGCGGCCATCTGTTGAACGCCGGCTACGCCGTCACCGTCTATACGCGCTCCAGAGCCAAAGCTCAGCCGCTTCTCGATCGCGGCGCTTCCTGGGCTGAGACTTCCCGGAGAGCCGCAGCCGCCTCGTCTATCATTGTCACGATGGTAGGATTTCCCGCTGACGTTCGGGACGTCTACTTCGGCGAACAGGGGATCCTGGCGGGGGCACAACCCGGGTCCATCCTGATCGACATGACCACGACTGAACCGTCGTTGAGCCGTGAGATCGCTGTGGCCGCTTCAGCCAGGGGCCTGCATGCCATCGATGCACCCGTCTCCGGCGGCGACCTGGGGGCCAGACAGGCGACGCTCTCCATCATGATCGGCGGCGACGCCGCTGTCGTGGAAACGGCGCGACCGTTGTTCGAGTGTCTCGGGAAAAAGATCGTCTATCAGGGAGGACCGGGATCCGGGCAGCACACCAAACTCTGTAACCAGATCGTCATTGCCGGCACGATGGTCGGCGTCTGTGAAAGCCTGTTGTACGGCTACAAGGCCGGACTCGACCTCCATGCCATGCTGGAATCGATCAGCGGCGGCGCGGCGGCCTGCTGGACGCTCGACAATCTGGCGCCGAAAATGTTGCACCGACACTTCGAGCCCGGTTTTTTCGTCGAGCACTTCGTCAAGGATATGGGCATCGCGCTCGTCGAGGCGCAGCGAATGAACCTGACCCTGCCGGGGCTCACCCTCGTCCATCAGTTGTATCGGACTGTCATCGCTTTGGGCCATGGCCGAAGCGGCACCCATGCCTTATTGCTGGCGCTGGAAGCACTCTCTCACACCCAGCTGTCCCTGCAGGAGACTCCCCCATGACGCTTCGTCTTGCGGTCCTGCTCGGGTTCCTGGTCACGGGTTGTACCGGCAGTCACGGATTCAATCGCGATGCGATGCGCGCAGTCCTCCAGCATGAGCCCGGCACACTGAGTGAAGCGGAAGCGAGCGCCGGCCAACAGGTGCGGCCGGTGCCCTTCAGGCTTGCGCTCTTCTTCGTCGACAGGGTTTTCCCTTCTAATGGGGTGATCACGAAACCCGACTGGGTCACAGCCGACAAGCAGGCCCTGATAAGCGCATTGTCGCCGCTGAGGACCGAACGCATCGTGAGCGACGTCTTCCTGCTCGAGGATTCGACGATCAAGGGGTATGACGAGCACAAGACCAAACGGGCAGGCCTGCGATATGGCGCGGACCTCGTCCTGATTGTCGACGGTGTCGGCGCGGTCGATCGGTTCAACAATGGATCGGCGTGGCTCTATGCGACGCTGGTGGGGGCCTATCTGGCAAATGGAACGGAAATCGACGCGCTGTTTATCGTCGACGGAGTGCTCTTGGATGTCCGCACCGGGCGGCGCTATGCCGAAGAGAGAGTCGAGGGGACGTCCAAACAAATCGGGCCGGCCATGTCAGTGGACGACAAGGAAGTCCTGGGTCAAGCAAAGCAGGCCGCGCTGAGTGAGTTCGGCGGGCGAATGGCGGGTCATTTGCGTCGGTTACGGTGAGTCGATGGTCCAAAGGATGCTCAACAACAGAAGATGCTGAGTCGGGGTCAGCCCGATGACGCCCGGACTGATTTCTCCGCCTTTAAAAAATCCGCCGCCGGCTCCTGTCGATTCGTCATAGCGATGTTCCAGACGCACCATCGTATTCGTCCACCGGTACGGCACCTTATATTCGGCGGTTGACGTCACCGCCTTTACAAACTGTTCATTCCCTGTCCACCGGCCGTTGCGGTCCCAATAGAATTCCGGCCGCACCGCCACCGACCACGGACCGGCGATGTGCCATCTGGCAATCAGATTGGCCCCCATGACAAATGTCCGCGGACTTCCGGGCTGATTCGCGATGCTTTCTGTCCCGATGTCGTAGGATCCGGCGATCGTCACGTCATCGCCCCTCCATTCGAGATTGTGATTGCCATAGAGACGCCAGAATTCCAGCGCGGTCTTGGTCTGATCCGGTCCCCAATATATGGTTTGAGTCGCAGTCAGCCTCGGTGTCAGCTTATAGGCCCACTGGCCACCGTAGGATGGCTGGTCGTTCGGACGGGACAGATGGTAATAGCCGTTGATGATAAAGGCGGCGACCGTAAGCCGCTCATTCACCGGATACCTGGCGTTGACGCCGAACATCATGTAGGGCGTATTGTCCGCGATCCAGGAACGTGTGTAGTTCCCATTGTCCTTCACGTAGAGCGATTCGTAACCAATCAAGCTGTTGAACAAGCCCGCCGTAATCGTCAGGCCGTTGCCCACCGGAGCCAGATAGGACGCATTGGCGCGCTGGAGGGCGAAGAACGACGGAAAGCTGCACAAAATTAAAGTCGAGATTCCCGATATTGACGTTAACAAGGACGGTAAGCTCGATAAGCTGAAGGCGCGTCACAAGCAAGGCTACTACGCGCCCAAAAGCTAACTCAGTAGTCTTTACTTCGCCGACTGGATTTGTTCCTTCAATCGGCCGGCCTGGATCCCGGGCAAAATTCACCAGGCGTTGATCCTGTTCGATCCTGGTCAGCATGGGAACCAGCCTTTGCGGGTCGGCAATCCGGTTGGCGCGAAGTTCCTTTTCGATTTCTTCGAGACGTTGTGGAATGCTGAGCCGCTCAAACTGGAGCGCCGTCTCGATATCAAATTCCAGAGTCTCCTGATTGATCAATCCTTCAAAGAACGTGACCAGGTCGGCCACTTCTTTTCGCGTAGAGAATTGAAGGTGGCTTCTCGGCCGAAGGCATTTCCAGAATGAGAGTTTCCTGCCGAGGTCGGCGACTCTTCGAGTGGACTCATAACTGCCTTGTTCGAGATTTGCCGTTGCGGCGATCACGGCGAGATAGCGGTCTCGAGCAGGCGGAGACAACTCAATATCGACGCTGATCTCGTCCGCGTCCCGGCGTTTGAAGCGAACGTCTCCCTTTCCCATCGCGTCGAGTTTCACGCATTGGATTTTCATACGGGCCGCGAGTGTTACTACGGCAGTAGCTGAAGTTTGAAAAGTCCTGAGGAGACAAACCAGTCATCAGGACAAGACTATCGTCAGGTAGCTCATGGATGAACCGCTGTAGCGCGATTGTATCTATCGGAATGGACGTGACAGATGGCAACAGCGAGCGCATCGGAGGCATCATAGGGCTCGGGCGCAAGCGCCAGCTTCAGCAACGCCCGCACCATTTGCTGCACCTGCGATTTTTCCGCCCGGCCATAGCCGGTGACTGCCGACTTCACTTCCAGAGGCGAGTATTCATACACGGGCACATTGGCTTCAGCCGCAGCAACTATAGAGGCTCCCCGGACATGCCCGAGCTTAAGTGCGCTCTGGACGTTGGTGGCGTAAAACAGACTTTCGAATGCGGCCGCATCAGGCTGGAGTTCATGAATGACCTGGGTGACGCGGGCATATATGCAGCGGAGCCGGCCCGCCAGCGGATCGCTCGGATTTGTCCGAATCGCACCGCACCCCACAAAAAGCAATCGGCGCCATCGGTTTCGATGACGCCGTAACCTGTAATTCGGGTGCCGCAGTCAATTCCCAGAATCCGCATTACCTCAGGACACCGCTTCCGCCAACTCCGATTCCTCGATATCGAAATTAGCGTAAACGTGCTGCACGTCATCGTGGTCATCGAGGGCTTCCATCAGCTTTACCGCCTGCTGTGCATTCCTGCCCTCGAGCTTGACGTAGGTAGTGGGAATCATTGAGATCTCCGATGCGGCAGGTTCGATGCCTTTCGCCTTCAAGGCGCTCAGCACGGTGTCAAATGCCGCAGGCGAGGTGTAGATCTCGAAGTTCGGGCCTTCGGTGGTGAAATCATCCGCGCCGGACTCGATCGCCAGCGCCATGAGAGTCTCCTCATCGGCCCGGCTGCGCTCGACCACGACGTAACCTTTCTTGCTGAACATCCAGCCGACGCTGCCCGACTCGCCCATGTTTCCACCGTTCTTGGAGAATACGTGACGTATTTCCCCGACCGTGCGGTTGCGGTTATCCGTGACGACGACGATCATGGCGACGCCTCCGGGACCGTAGCCTTCGTATGTCACCTCGTCAAGCTGGCCGCCTTCAAGCTCTCCGGTGCCTTTCATGACGGCTCGCTTGATGTTATCGGCCGGCATGTTCAATGCTTTGGCGTCGCTGATGGCCTTGCGCAGGCGAGCATTGGCTTCCTGATCCCCGCCAGCGATGCGAGCGGCAATCGTAATTTCCTTAATAATCTTTGTGAACGCGCGACCGCGCTTGGAATCCGTGGCAGCTTTTTTGTGCTTGATACTGTGCCACTTGGAATGGCCCGACATAGTCTCTCCTTAGTACTGAAATCGGCATCAGTTTAGCAGAGGCTCAGCAGGGCGGCAAGGAAGGGGTGGATCATTTAGATCATTTAAAGCAATTGAGTCCTGAGTGCCGAGTTTTGAGTCGGATCGTTGTGTTACTCACGACTCAAAACTCAGAACTCAAAACCACTTCTTACTTTTTGGCCGGATTCCCCTTGAGTTTCGGGTCCAAAGCCGGCGCATTGTTATCCACGCTCGGCGCCGTGGTTGCAGCTCCATTGCCGTCTACCGCGTCTCCGAAAGTCAATTTCACATCCGTCTGGAACTTACGGTAGTTTTCGTATTTGATGATCTGGCGGATGCGTTGCGAACCGGACGAAAACTTCAGTGTGTCGACAGCCCGTGTATAGGTCGGAAACCAGTATTCATCGATCTGTTCGCGGTAAGTCTCGAATCTGGGAAAAAGGTTCTCCTGCCCTTTATCTTTTATGTCCGGGACGGCTTTGCCGTATGTCTTCACGATCTGGAGATCAACGTCGTCCACCCAAATCTTGCCCTGAAAATAACGCTGGCCCTTTTCAATAACTTTGGGTTCAAACGTCGAACGCATAACAGTCGATCTCATCGACGGACTCCTTGCCCACATAGGTCAGCTTGTACTTGACGATGTCGTCGGATGTCAGAACGAACGGCTGGATGTCGCGTATGTCCTGCAGATCCTGTGACGTGATGGATATCCCCTTCAAAGTGGTCTGAGGCGCAAACACCACGCGCTCGGTCCGGCGGCCCGCAGAGTCGAAAAGGATGTCACTGACGTGTGATACTCACCTGTCACCCTGTCATTCGCATTCAGTTCCTGTAACTTCACGTCCTGACGGTAGACATAGTTCTCACGGGCCAGCTTGAATGCCTTTTCGCGCTCGGAAAACTTGCGAATAACCTCTTCGATGGGAATCGACGGGGTTTCCTGAGATGGAGACGGTGCGGGCAAATCGGATTGGGAAAACGCACTTCCCACGCCCATCAAGGCAACTAAAATCCCGAAAGCGGCATTTTTCAGAAGCATAGTGGTTTCATTATACATAGGTATTGATTGATTTTTGGTATCCCTGCAACGTCACCTTTAGACCTTAATTACCAGATAAAGATAGCTCGGCGATTCCAGCCGGCTCATTTTTCCTAAAATCGGCATCTCAAGGCTGTGGCAGCGCATGAATAGCACAGCGGAGGAACCGTGGAAACGCCGCGACCAGCTACTTCAAAACGTCCAGTGACCGGCAATCGCCGCGGCCGCCAGGACACCCATATGTGACTGGTTCTTAAACTTTCCGCTGCGCATGGACTGGCGCAGTTCCTCCGGAGTGAGAAACTCGAGGGACATCCCCCTCTCGGGAGTGAATGACGGATCCGGATCGAGTGCTCGAATATAGAACGCATGCACCCGGTTCTCAAATCGTCCGGTATCGACGAAATGTGTGCCCAGACTGACGACGGACTCCGCCTCGAGTCCGGTTTCCTCCTTTAACTCTCGCCTACCCGTCTCTTCGGCGGCTTCTCCTGGTTTCAGCCAGCCCCGCAGGCAGTTCCCATGTATAGGCTTCAACGGCCGGGCGATATTGTCTGACGATGGGAATCAGTCCGGACCTGGTTACCGCAAAAACCGTAACGTAGTCGGCCTGTGAAAGCGCATGATACGTTTCCGGTCTCTGGCCCGAGAAGAATTCAACTTCTTTGGTTACCAGCCGAACCCATGGCGACACGTACATCTCGCTTCTCGATACAATCCGCGCGCTCCCTTCCTGTCCGTCAGACGACATCAGCGAGTCCTCAACCTTCGGAGAGTCATCGGTCCCGGAAAACTATCCGGATCTCGAAGAACAATGACCGAATCGGACGTTACAGGCCTGCAGAAATGAGGTCATGCAGATGGATCATTCCCACGACGCGGCCATCCCGATTCTTGACCGGCAGAACCGCTGTGGGCTTGCTTCTGTGCCGCATCGTCTCCAGAGCTTCCACCGCCTTAACGTCTTCATCTATCGAAACCGGGGCCGCATTCATGATTTCAGCAATCTTCATCATAAAAATGTTTGGGCTGGCTTCCAGCGCACGCCGTATATCGTAGTCGGTAACCAAACCGAGCAACCGGCCTTCACCATCGACAACGGAAATCCCGCCCACGTGAAAAGCTGTGATCCGGACAAGCAACTCTTTAACGGGCTGCTCGACCTGAATGGTGGGATTTTCCTCCCCCTTCCGCATGATGTCGCGCACGCACAGCAGAAGCCGTGCGCCAATCTGACCGCCAGGATGATGCCGCGCGAAATCCTCTGCTGAAATCTGCTTGAGTTTCATCAATGTCACCGCAATTGCATCCCCTACGGCTAAGGCGGCGGTGGTGCTTGCCGTCGGCGCCAGGTTCAGCGGGCATGCCTCCCGCGAAACCTTTAAATCGAGCACGACATCTGACAATGCAGCCATGGAGGAATTGCCGTTCGAGGTCAGGGAGATGATAACATTTCCATTCTTCTTGAGGATGCGCAGCAGGGAGTTCAGTTCAGTTGTTTCGCCGGTCTTTCCGACAGCAAGGACAACGTCGGCTGCGCCGACGACCGCCATATCCCCATGCAGCGCCTCGCCGGAATGCAGGAAGGTAGAGGGCGTCCCCGTGCTGCGAAAGGTTGCGGCGATCTTGCTGGCGATGATGCCGGATTTTCCCACCCCGGTCACAACCACCTGGCCTTTGCAGGAGGCAATGATCTCAACGGCGTTTACATAGTCCTGGCTGAGATTCGCGCGAACCGATTGCAGACCTTCAATCTCGATGTCCAGGACGTTCGATATCTCTGAAAGGACGTTGACCTCATCGTTCTTTATAGGAGTGCGGTCTTTCATTACATGAATCTCTTCTTAACCAGAAACGACAGATTTTTGAAGCCGTCGCGCCATGGTTGAAGCTTTTTCTCTCCCACTCGCTGAGAATAGTTGATAAAAATTTCCCGGAACCCAATCTGACGATTGCGGATCGCTTCGATCTTGATCTCCTCGCTGAACGCCATGCCGTCGCTGGAGAGCTTCATCTTCCCCAGCAAATCACGCCGGAACACCCACATGCCAGACTGAGAATCGGTCACCCATCGCATGTACAGAAGGGACATGGCCAATGAAAGAACGCGATTGCCAATCTTGTGCTTGAGGCTCATGACTTCCGGTGAAAGCGTAGGAAAGCGGGACGCTGAGAGGAAACCTACACGGCAATGCAGGAACGCCTCGAGAAGATAGCTCAGAGCATCGACGGGATACGAATGATCGCCGTCGAGAGTCACGATGATGTCGCCGGTTGCGCGCGCGAATCCCTTCTTGTATGAGCGGCCATATCCTCGATTGGTCTCCTTGACGACAATCGCATTCATGGCGCGGGCCACTTCAGCGGTGCGGTCTGTAGAATTGTTATCGACGACGATGACTTCATCCACAAACCCAGGCAGATCAGTTAAGACTTTCCGTATTCCTGCTTCTTCGTTCAAACACGGTATGACCACTGTAATCCGGCTGCCCTTATACATGAGTCGGGGCAGGCCCTGGCGGCCTAAGGACAAATCGACGGACTGACGGGGACTGAGGTGTTAGCCTGCCAGCCCCACTCACAGTGTCTGACTCCGGCCGCTGGGGGTGGATACGGGGGAGACCGGTCCGGCCAAACTGTTTCGCATTCGCGACACTTCCCAAAAGCGCCGATTATATATCATCCCATTAGGCATCGCGGTACCCGCCGCATTTTGGGCAGAACCTAACCATGACAGATTCCCTGGTGTCAGGACGGGCCTCCCCTAGCGGTGTGCCGCATTTTGGGCAGTTGTTCCTATCTTGACGTAGTTCTTCCAGGAGTCGGTCCCGTTCTACAGCCGCCGCTCTTTCTCGCGTATCCATTTCAATAGCATGATGTATGAACGGTACCATCCTGGACGCTCAAGCAAGAAACCAAAGACCACGACTTTATGACCGTTGCCCGTTCAAGCCGGTGCTGAGTTTCAAACTGACAATATCAGCTTGAAAAACTTGAAAAATTCGTGATCACAAAGGGGTCAAATGCTTGAGCTTCAAGCCAGGCTGGCGGGCGGCTGGTTTCAGACTGATATATCAGATTCAGCGATATACCTTAACGTGCTCGCGGAAAGGATGCCGGATAAAGTCAAAACCGAAGGAGATCAGCCCGAGAAAATTCTTCCAATCGGCGGCAGTGACTTGTCTCAGAGCGATCAGCAGCGCCACATACATCGGGACGAATATTGTGAAATCGATGACCAGTTTGATGGGAACCAGATAACGAACGCCGTCCAATTCGCCCATTTGCGGCACCGCACGGTGAAATACGAGTACGGCAAGAACGGCAAGAACACCACTCACGATGGGCCGGAGGTAGATGCCGCGAAAGACCCGCCACACGGAGTCTCCAACGTAATTGTTGTGAAAGATCATCAACAAATAAACAGTGGCTATCACCAAAGCCACGGAAGTGCCTGCGGCGGCGCCGGGAGCCCCAAATTCACGAACGAGAAGGAGACTAAGGATGGGATTGATCACCGAGAGCAATATCGTGCTTCTCATGTCGAACTCCGGATGCCCAATTCCCGCTCCGGTTTGGCTTGCGGCGCCGCCCATGACATTAACGCCATAGCCGATCGCAAGAATCTGCACGAGCACAACGGACTGTTCGAAACCGGGGCCTACCCACAGGAACACGACCGAACGCGCTTCGAGCACCAGATAGACAACCATAGCGACCGTCAATATGACGACATACTTCGACGCCATCGTGTAGATTTGCAGTATTTTTGCACGGTCGTTGCGGGCGCCGAGTTCTGATGTCGCCGGGATTAGCGCAGAAATCAATACCAGGGGAACGGCCCGCATAAACGAAGTGAGCCTGGAGCTCACTTCATAGAACGAGACGGCCGCAATACCCAAAGAAAGCGAAATGATCAATTTGTCGATTTGAAAACAGATTAAACCGCCAAGCCGGCTGACCTGTATCCTCGTGCCATAGCCAAACATCTCCCGAAGCATACGCCCGCTGAAATGCCAGCCCAGCCGGACATCGGGCAATGTCTGCCGCACCGTCCACCACGCCAGTAACAATCCGAGCAGGGCATTGAGCAGGGCGTTCAGAGCGAGGCCGAACAAACCCCAGCCCTGCTCAAGAAAAAACACGGTACCCATGAGGTTCAGGATGCTCGCTTTGATCTCAACGGAGTTCGACTTGTCCATCCGCTGCATGCCCTGGAGCACCGAAAGAAACATTACCGCAATGTTCTGGACCGAGCAGGAGAGCAGTGCCAGCAAATAGATCTCAGATGCGTCAACCAGACGGAACCAGCGAAACAAGGGGCCTTCGAGAGCCAGACCGAAGAGGGTGAGGGCAATTCCGAACAGACCGTAAAACGCGAGCCCCGAGAAGACCGCCTGATTGATGCGATCGTAGTCCCGATGAGTGTAGTAAGTGGAAATGTACTTAACGAAGAGACGCCCAGACCCAGATCCAGAAGGTTAAAAGACGTTATAAAAACCGAGAGCAGTACCCAGGTTCCAAAATCGCCGACGTTGAGGCGCGAAAGGACGTAAGGCGTGAGAAGGAGCGCTACCAGAAAGCGCCACGAGCGACCGAGCAAGTTAAAAAAGGTATTGGCGATGAGCTTCCTCGAAAACTCGCCCAGAATGTAACGCTGGTCTCCATTTTACTCGTACTCACGGTTTAGCTGCCAGTGGCGGTAAGGTACGAAACCTTGTGGAACATAGGTTTAGTCCTTTGCATTTATCTTCCGGTTTTCGACAAAGTTAGCTGCTGCCACGGGCTATTAGGTGACCTTGCGGCGCTTTATCGCCAACTTGGGCAGCGATTGACTCTCAACCTGCACGCGCCTGCCGGAGCTTGGGCCTGACTCGGCGAGTCGAGTATATTGACGGAATCCGAGGAAAGTGGTAGCGAACTGCCGAACTAAAATGGAGATCCAGCAGACGCAATACGGGCCCAGTACCGCGTTGCTCCTCGAGACGGCTAAGCAATCCCGTTATCGGAGACACCGCCGAGTGGAAAATTCTATACAGAACGTGGAATCGTTTCAGGAGTTGGGTGCGCTTGCCGCTTTCAACGAAACGTTGACGCAATTCAGGATGCAATTCGATTAGCTTGCCAAGGGAATAGCCTGCCTGCTCGCATCGGCTAATGAAGTGAGCGTATGTCGGAAAGTACTCATGAATTGCGCGTGCCTTTGCGCCGTGAACCATCCGGCAACCCAACCTCTCGAGGCGATATCCGAGTTCGATATCTTCCATGCCGTAAACTGAGAACCCTTCATCGAACCCGCCAGCCTTATTGAGAAGTTCACGCGGCGTGGAGACATTGCCTGTGTGGTAGCAGGAAAAGTCCATCGGCAGACCCGCCAGGCTGTAGGGGTTGAATATCGCGCGGTCTCGCAAATACCTCAGGAAGGATCGCGGCGCCCGTCCCATGGGGTGCCGATATCTTCCACTATCGACGCGCGCGGATTGTCCTGTGATACTCCAGGTGAGCTTGAATCAGCCCGGGGTCGGCAAGAATGTCGTCATCGATGAAAAGGACAGTTTCACCTTTGGCCGCGCGGATGCCGACGTTACGAGTCGCGGCCGCGCCGGGCTTGTCCTGGGAAAATACCTTAAGATTGCAATATACTCTTGCCTTCTGCTCGAGAACCTCGCGTGTGTGATCCGTTGATGCGTTGTTGATTACGATAACCTCATAGCTGTCGTGGGGCACGGTTTGGGCTTCGATATTGTCGATCGTTCGAGCCAGCAAATCTGCGCGGTTTAATGTCGGTATAACAACACTTATTTTAGGCACGCAAAGTCCTTGAAAAGGTGGGTTGCAAAACTGGAATTGCGTCAAAACCCGGACTAGCCTGCGAGTGATGTCTCTTCCAGACGAATCCAGGGATGTTTCTGGCTGCTCCAAACACTCCTTGTTCGAAGCAGGTATGGAATATAGCGAATGTGGTCCATTAAAGCAATTGCGAACAACCCCTTGCTTTTAAGGGAATATGCTCGCGACCAGAATCGGGTCAACAGAAATCGCCGTAGAATGGATCGTTCCTCCCATGAGCCAAACCGGTAAAACAGGAAAAGCGAGTTCCTGAAGCCTGAAATAATTCTCGCGGGTGCGCCTCTTTCCAGGAGTGAGATCCTGCTAAATGCCGGACAACCGCGTCGCTCAAATAAATGCATCTCCAGTTCTTCAGCCAAAGCTTCCAACTCAAATCGACGTCTTCACAATACATGAAGAACAGGCGCTCATCAAAACCGCCAACGTCATTGAACGCCGCGCGGCGGATCAATGCGGCGGCTCCGGAACACCAGGTGGTCTCTCCCGTAGCAGGATCAGCGGCTTTGGGATGTTCGCGGGGTGATTGGCGCGCCTCACAAATGCCGATCCGATGATCCGATTCCATTCGGCCTGCCAGCTTTTCAACGCAGCCCGGTTCCAGTTCCGTGTCGGGGTTCAGCACAAACAAAAAGTCTCCACTGCCCTGGCGGGATAGTAAATTCATACCTCTGGCAAAACCATTGTTGTGAAGAGAACGCAGGATATAAACGGGAAACGGCAGGCCGGAAACCGCCTGCGCCAGCGCTTCAGGTGTTCCGTCCCTGGAGTTGTTATCGAGAAAATATGCCGTGATGGGTATGGAAACCCGTCGCAGACCCTCGATGAGCGAAGGTATAAAGGGTCGGCTGTTGTGTACCACAACAAGAACGTCAATCGTTGATGACACGGTTGCCTTCCAGATAAGCAGTACAAATGAGTAAAGCCAGGAATTCTTCCGGCAAACGTTACCGCCTTGATCGGGAAAAGAACAGTCCGCAGCTTCATGGCTTCATGATTTGGTCGCTTCTTCCGCCAACTCCAGAAATCGATTGCCGATTTGGTTCCAGCCGAACGATTGAACGATCATTGCTCGGGCGTTGGACCCCAGCTCCCGCCGTAACTGTTCGGAGCCAATCAAACGCGCCAGCGCTTCGGCAAACTGATCTACATTCTCCGCTATCAGCGCTTCAACTCCGTGCTGAACCGGAAACCCCTGCGCTCCGAGGCTGCTGGTTATCACCGGACACCGCATGGCGAACGCTTCGAGCAACTTTACACGCTGCCCCGTACCTGAAAAGAGTGGGGCAGCGACGATAGTGTTTGGCGCGCGATATAGCAACCGCGTTTCAGCAATGTAGCCTGGAAACCTGCATGTTTGTCGCGGACTCGAAGTTCGGGATGCACATTCGAGCCCGGCAAACAAAAGTGATCGAAGGGAACAATGGAGCGATCCACCGCGTCAGGAACTCTGCGGCTTCCCGGTTAGGCGTATGCCGGAAATTACCGACGAACAATACTTCAAGCGGCTGCTCCGGCTGCTCCGGCAACGGACTGAACTCCTCAGTATCTATACCGATGGGAATCGACCTGATGTTCGACGCAGGCAAGTAAGACCGCAGATAGGAGGCATCGCTTTCGGTCATCGTCACAACCCGGTCGAATTTTCGGGGGGCGCGAACCTCATAGTGAAGCATCTGCATCCACCGATAGTACAGCTTCAGTTTCTCGGCCGGGTCCGACGATCGAGAGAACTCCTGATAAGCGTTGGCCGACACGACTTCGTGCGCGGTGAGAACCGTAAAGACGCCTGGACGACGGAATTGCGCCATCTGGAGATACTCGCACTGCAGAAGATCCACATTCCAACTGTGAAATATCCGGTCGATAGCCCGATACATTTCCGGCGTGCTGATCTGCACCAAGAAGGGAAGCAGCGATAACCAATGGGGCCTGAAATCGGGCACTCTTCGCACCGCCTCTATCGATTCGCAAATTGGCTCAAGCGCTCGCAATAGAACCCGCTCGGCTTCATTTTCGATGAAGGAAATGACACGAACGCGGTGCTTCTGGCCAAGCAATCGGATGTTGTGGTACATCCGCACTCCACCACCGTGCATGTGCAGCACGGGGGGATACGCCGTTACGACCAGGATGTTCATCGTTGAGAGTTGAGGACTTCTTTGTCCCGGTTTACATAGAAAGGCATGTTTGCAAGCCGTTTCGCAACCGCTTCGGCAACCTGCGAAACGCGCGCAGGTATGCCGTCACCTCAAACAAGGGGCTGCTGCCATGGAGCATTGCACGGCCGTGGATGGCTGGAAGGTTGAGCAGGTGAGTTAAAGTCATAGAGAAGTCCGTCACATTCTTCCATACGAAAAGGAACTGGTTTTTCCGGATCGTATTGTCCACAAAGTCGTTGCCGAATTTTGGCCGGCTGGTTCCACGGTGCTTGTGAATCACGCGGCTGGCCGGCGCCAGCAGGCATTGCCAGCCGCGCTTCCAGGCCTGATAGGAAAGATCCGTATCCTCGACATAAAACGGGTCGGGCGACGCGTCGAACCCTCCAATCTCAAGATACTTTCGTCGATCCAGAGCGCACGCCCCTCCTCCGGCCCAGAAAACCGGCATCGTATCGCGAATCTCGTCCTCAGGTTGAATCTCATCGTGCCATAGATAGAAAAATCCTCGGTCGAAGCGCGCTCGGGTTTTGCCGGTTTCCGCCCGCCTGGCGCCCGGATCCGCAAAAAAGATCTGGGACGTTACTGCAAAAACGGATGGATTGCTAAAGCCTTCGAGCAGCGGGCGCAGGAACGCGCGGTCCACGATCATGTCGTTGTTCAACAGCACGACGATATCGGTCCGCACGTGGCTCATCCCCCGGTTGTTCCCGCCGACGAATCGATAATTTTCGCGCAGCGAGAGGACGCGAACCTGGGGAAAGTGATCTGTACGCATGGACGCCGTCATCGGTGCTGCCGTTGTCAACGACCAGAATCTCGTGTTCCCCGCCATCGCAGGCGACGGCCTCAATCACCCGGGGCAGGCATTCCTCGAGCAGATGCTTGCCGTCCCAATTCAGTATCTGGATGGTGGCGGGAGAGCGGCGCGTTCGACGAGTGGCCTGCGAGGCCTGCGAGGCCTGCGAGGCCTGCCAGGCCGGCGCTTCGCGCCGAGGATTCCAAAACGGCAGGGAGGGCTGAATCCGCGCCAAACAGCTTTCTGCCTGCCCTCGAGCGGACGGGAAAGCGCCGGCCTGGCAACCAAACTATTTTTTCGTACCCGGCTGACGATTCGCAAGGGGATCGCCACCAGGTCCGCAAACAGGAGAGCCGCCGCAACAACGACATCAAGCGGCAACAGCAACAGGAGCCATGGCAGTATTTGAAGCTTCCGCCGGTTCATCCGCGGAGAGTCTTCCTCTCTTTCAAATAATCCGCGAGCGCATCCCTCCAATGCCGCATTTCGTTCAGGCCAAACACCTTGAGTTTCGCATTTTCCAATACCGAATAGCGTGGCCGGAATCGCCTGCGTCTATATTTCGCGGACGTGGTTGGCGAAAGATCGGCCTTGAGACCGTATAGTTCAAACACCGCGCCGGCAAACTCGTACCACGAGCACGAGCCTTCGCTGGATGCATGAAAAAGACCGTAATGATCCGTTGAAACGAGGCTGGCAAGCTGGCGGGCAAGATCGCGTGTGTAGGTCGGCGTCACGACCTGGTCGTTCACAACCTGAATCGGTTCGCCGCGATTGGCCTTTGCCAGCATGGTTTCCACAAAGTTTCCGCCTTTGCCCTGGCTGCCCGCATGGCCATACAAGCCACAGGTGCGGATCAGGAAATATTTGCGGGCCACCGATCGCACGAGATACTCCCCGGCAAGTTTTGAATTGCCGTAGAT
>CAVSJC010000003.1:0-61035 GCA_963728135.1 uncultured Nitrospiraceae bacterium
TCTCGCCTCCAAACCGGGCAGCACGATCATTTCCGAGGTCAAAGCCTCCCAAAGTCTGTACGATGACATTGCCGCCCATGGCGGCCGTCCCATCATGTGGAAAACGGGGCATTCACTCATCAAAGCGAAGATGAAGGCCGAAGGCGCGGTGCTCGCCGGGGAGATGTCCGGCCATATGTTTTTTGCCGACCGCTATTTCGGCTATGACGATGCCATCTATGCGTCCTGCCGCCTCGTGGAAATTCTGGCGAAGCGATCAGAGCCTCTTTCGGCGCTCGTGGCGGATTTGCCGAAAACCACCGTGACGCCGGAAATCCGTGTGGATATGCCGGACGCCATTAAATTCGATGTCGTGCAAAAGATCCAGGTGAAATTCCAACAGTACCTGACGACAAAGCAAGCACTCGGTCCGGCCAAACTGATCCTGCGTGACGTCGTCACCATTGACGGCGTGCGGGCTGTCTTCAACAAGGGATGGGGACTGATCCGTGCCTCCAATACTCAGCCGGCCCTCGTCCTGCGGTTTGAGGCCGAATCTGCACAGGAGATGGCGCTTATCCGTGGCGTGATCGAGGGAGAATTGGCCGCCGCACAGCGTGCGCAGTAACGGTTGTTCGTATCCTTCCTGTCAGCTTCGAAGCCATGCGATGAAATACTCGGTTGTGCTTCCGCTCTTGATGAGCGTCTGCCTGGCTGTCTCCCTCGTCCTGGCGCAGGAGCCGGCGAACCTGCCACGCCCGTTTCAATCAGGCGAGCGACTGACCTACAATCTGTCCTGGCTCAATATCACGGCCGGGACGGCGGTCATGGAGGTGTCCGCAGACACGGACAGCGCAAGCCCTCACGAGAGCGCCACGCTCGTCACCACCGCCCGGTCCAGCCCAATGGTCACGAAGTTTTATCCGGTGGACAACCGTGTCGAGTCGCAGATCGATCTCAGCACGCTGTTGCCCCGGCACATGACTTTTCAACGGCGCGAGGGTAAGCGAAAGAATAACTTTGAGTATACGTTTCATCATGCGGACGGGACGGTTTCCGTCATCAAGGATGGGACCTCTGATACGCTGCAGATCCCTTCAGGCACACAAGACGCCATTTCCTGTTTGTATTATGCCCGGAGCATGTTGCCGTTGAAGGCGGGGGCAGCGCTGGCCGTGAATGTTCATCACGACAAGAAAAATTATAAGCTTGAGGTGCGGGTCGAAGCAGTCGAAACCGTGAAAGGACCGTGGGGGAAACGGGAAGCCGCCCGGGTTTTGGTCGTGATGCCGTTTCAAGGCATCTTTCTCAACGAGGGCAACGTCCGGGTCTGGCTCACGACGGATGACCGACGCATACCCTTGAGGATGAAGGCGAAAGTGGTTATCGGCTCGATTACCGCCGATCTGGTGGATGGCCTGCCTTGACGAGTGGAACTTTCATTGCCGATGGCAGGTCAAAACGGCTATACTCGGTTTCATGTCCGGGCATTTTCCCCTTACCTTGAGCGAGTTTATCTGCCGAACTCCACACTTCCCGCATGACCGCGCCGTCTCGGACATTCTGCTCCAGGTCGGCCTGGTCGGAAAACTCATCGCCCAGGATCTTCGGCGGGCGGGATTGATCAATATTCTTGGTGCCACCGGCCAGACGAATGTCCAAGGTGAATCGGTCAAAAAACTGGATGAGATTGCGAACGAGACCTTTCTGCGTGTGTTTCGTGAGGCGAACGCAGTCTCCGCCGTCGCTTCAGAAGAAATGGAAAAGCCGGTTTGCTTTGAAGAGCCAGGCGGAGCGTTCCTGTTAGTGTTCGATCCTCTCGACGGTTCCTCTAATACCGAATGCAATATGCCCCTCGGGACTATTTTTTCCGTCCTCCGGCGAGCGAGGACGGATCGGATGCCCACGGAAGAGGATTTTTTCACACGGGGTGTTGATCAAGTCGCCGCCGGATATCTGTTTTACGGCTCAAGCACCATGATGGTCTACACAACCGGCCAGGGTGTCCATGGGTTTACGCTGGATCCAGGAATCGGTGAATATAGGCTCTCACATGAGCAGATCCGCATGCCTGACAAAGGCCAGATCTACGCGGTCAATGAGGGAAATTATCACAAGTGGTCTTCCGGCATGCGTCAGTATCTCGACTATTTGAAAGTGGCCGATAAAGCGACGGGACGACCGTACAGCGGCCGGTATTCCGGCTGTCTGGTCGCCGATGTGCATCGACTGTTGTTAACGGGTGGGATCTACCTGTATCCCGGCGAAACGAATAAGCCGGAGGGAAAACTGCGCTTGCTGTACGAAGCCAATCCGCTTGGATGGGTGGTTGAGCAAGCAGGCGGCAGTGCGAGCACGGGCACTGAGCGGATCCTCGAGATCGCCCCAAAGACCCTGCACCAACGCGTGCCGTTACTCATCGGAAGCCGGCATGATGTGGAGACGGCGGACGCGTTCGTTCAAGGGAAAGTATAAGATCGCATTCTACGAGCTATCTTTTCGGGAGGACATGTCATGGGAGATCGGGTGCAGGAAATTTTGAGTTGGTATGGAAGTGACAACGCCGGTACAAAGACGAACCTTGCGCGTCTGTTGCGGTCCGGGAAGCTCGGGGGCAGCGGAAAGCTGGTGATTCTACCCGTCGACCAAGGGTTCGAGCATGGCCCGGCCAGAAGCTTTGCGCCCAACCCGGCTGGCTACAATCCGCATTACCACTTTCAATTGGCCATCGATGCAGGCTGTAACGCCTATGCCGCGCCCTTAGGGTTTCTCGAGGCGGGGGCCAGCCACTTCGCGGGGCAGATTCCCCTCATTCTAAAATTGAACAACCACGATGTCTTGCACGAAGAGAAGGATCCGCTGCCGTCGGTCACGGGAAGCGTGAGAGATGCCTTGCGCTTAGGTTGTGTCGCCGTCGGATTTACCATCTATCCGGGATCCGCCCACTGCAACACGATGTACGAACAACTCCGCGCCATCGCAGAGGAGGCGAAGGCGTCCGGGCTGGCGGTCGTGGTCTGGTCGTATCCTCGCGGGTCCTCGCTGAGCAAAGAGGGCGAAACGGCCATGGATGTCGGAGCCTATGCCGCGCAAATCGCCGCGCAACTGGGCGCGCATATCATCAAAGTGAAGCTCCCATCGGCGCACCTGGAACAGGCGGCGGCGAAGAAAGTCTATGAAGCCGAACAGATTCCGATGAAGACATTGGCCGAACGCGTCAGGCATGTCGTGCAGAGCTCCTTCGATGGCCGACGTATTGTGATCTTCTCCGGCGGCGCAAAGAGCGAAGACAAGAATGTGTTTGAAGAGGCGCGCGCTATTCGTGACGGAGGCGGGTTTGGAAGCATCATCGGACGGAATTCATTCCAGCGCCCTCGAGCGGACGCCATTAAATTTTTGCAGACGATCATGGGAATTTATGCGGGAGACGTCCAATAAGATGCGCGACCAGGTGAGGCTCACCGTATGAATTTCGTGGATTTTCAGACCAAGCCTGCTCGCTCCACTCGAAGCTGGATCGTGGCGGCGACGTTGTTGACGGCCGGTATGATCATCGGATTCGTCGTCGCCTCCGATTTGGGATGGCTTCCGAACGGCCATGCGGTTCCCGATGCGCCTTCAGCGCCCCTCCCGAGGCCTGTGGCGACGGCTCCGCAACCTCTGTTCCCGGGGATGGGCGGACAGAGCTTCGTCGAGATTGCCAAGGCGGTGAAGCCGGCGGTGGTCAACATTTACGCCACGAAAAGCGGGCGCTCGGAGGGGTCTCACGCGACTCCGTTTGACGATCCGTTCTTCCGCAAATTTTTCGGGGAGGAGTTTTTTAAGCGGTTCGACCAGCAGCCGAAAGAACAGAAGGAACGGAAAGAACGCGGCCTTGGATCCGGCGTGATCGTGGAATCCAATGGTCTGATCATCACGAACAATCACGTCGTCGGGAAGGCCGATGAAATCCGCGTCACCCTCTCTGACAAACGGGAGTTCAAAGCAAAGCTGATCGGCACCGATCCCAAGACGGATATCGCGGTGGTCCGGATCGACGCCAAGGGACTGCCAACGGTGGCCTTTGCCGATTCGGACAAGTTGGAAGTCGGCGAATTCGTCCTGGCGGTGGGCAATCCCTTCGGCCTCACTCAGACCGTCACATTGGGCATTGTGAGCGCGCTCGGGCGGGCCGCCGGTATTGCCGAGTATGAAGATTTTATCCAGACCGACGCGGCGATTAATCCCGGGAATTCAGGCGGCGCACTGGTGAATGTGCGCGGGGAACTGGTGGGCATCAACACGGCCATCTTCAGCCAAAGCGGCGGCAATATGGGCATCGGCTTCGCGGTCCCCAGCAATATGGCGCAGTCGATCATGGGCCAGCTGGTACAAACCGGAAAAGTGGTTCGAGGCTGGCTCGGCGTGTCCATCCAGGAGTTGACGCCGGAATTGGCCAGCCAGTTCGGCGTGTCGGACACCAAGGGCGTGCTGGTGAGCGATGTGATGGATGATAGCCCGGCCAAGAAGGCCGGATTCGAGCGGGCAGACGTCATCGTCGAATATGACGGCAAGTCGATGGATTCGCCGACCCACCTTCGCAATGCCGTCGCGCAAACGCCCATCGGGAAAAAGGTGAGCGTCAAAATCATGCGTGATAAGAAGCCGAAAACCATCGAACTCACCATTGTCGAGCAGCCGAAGTCGATGACCCAATCCGGCGAAGAGGAGGCGGGGGAGTCGGCCGCTCCGGCCGGTGCGCTCTCCGATCTCGACGTCCGCGAATTGAACGAAGAATTAGCCAACCGGTATGGGCTCAAACCGAGCGAACGCGGCGTGGTGGTGGTGCGGGTCAAGTCAGGCAGCACGGCGGAAGAACTGGGTGTGCGGGAGGGGGATATCGTGCTTGAAGTGAATCGGCAAGCGGTCGCGTCCGTGAAGACCTATGAGCGGATCGCCGCGAAACTGCCCAAGGACCAAGCCGTGTTGCTCTTGCTGAAGCGACAGGGGCGAACGATCTATCTGACGCTCCGCCCATAGTGAGTGAATCGGGGTGTCCTTCACCGGACGCCCTTTAGAGAGAGGGGGTCACGTATGGTCTCTCGTGCCATATTCATCCTTCTCAGTGCGCTGGCGGGAATGGCCTTATTCATTCGGGCTGAAGATGCCGGCGGGTTGTTCGGGTTGTACGGGTTTGGAATCGGAGCCGCGACAGGCGGGCTGATCGTCGCCGGAGAGTTCGCCTTACGGAATCTTTCATTCGGTATCATCGTCGGCGGGACGGCCGGTGTGGCGGTAGGACTGTTACTGACCGGGCTCGTCGAGTGGGTCGGCGGCGAGATTTTTGATGTCGAGACCTTCCTCTTTCATATCGGCGGCCTCGTCTTTTTGCTGGGTCTGCCGTACCTGGGACTCGTCGTGGGAGCGCGATTCGGGCAGGAGAAGTTTCCCAGCGTGACGCGACGGGAGACCGAGATTCCACAAGGGGCCACGACCCTCAAGGTCCTGGACACGAGCGTCATCATCGACGGGCGCGTGGCCGATCTTTGCGAAACCGGATTTTTAGAGGGGACGTTTCTCGTGCCGCAGTTCATTCTGAACGAATTGCAGCACATCGCCGATTCCTCTGATTCCCTCAAGCGGGCCCGGGGCCGTCGCGGGCTCGATATCCTGAACAAGATCCAAAAGATGGCCGATTTGGACGTGCGTGTGATCGACGAAGACTTCCCGCAGGTGAAGGAGGTCGATGCCAAACTCGTCGTCCTGGCCAAAAAAGTGGGCGGGAAGATCATTACCAACGATCTGAACTTGAACAAGGTGGCAGAATTGCAGGGCGTGAAAGTGCTGAATATCAACGAACTGTGCAACGCCTTGCGCCCCGTGGTGCTGCCCGGGGAGACGATCCGCGTCTTTGTGCTGAAGGAAGGGAAGGAAGCGGGCCAGGGCGTCGCCTATTTGGACGACGGGACCATGATCGTCGTGGATAACGCGAGGCGCTACATCGGCCGGAATGTGGACGTCATTGTCACCAGCGTGTTACAGACAACGGCCGGCCGCATGATCTTTACCCGCCTGAAGGAAGAAACCGAGCGCGAGGAGCTGCAAGTCGCTCGTGGATAGAGACCTTCGTGAGTAGTCACACAGTCGCCCTCGTCCCGGCTGCGGGACGAGGGTTGCGGATGGGCGGGGCAGTGCCCAAGCAGTTTCTCTCGCTCGGCGGCCAGCCTCTGATTCTTCATTCGCTTCGAGTCCTCCAATCCTCCCCCTCCATTGATGCCATCATTCTTGCCGTGCCGCCAGGTGAGATGGACTACTGTCTCAGCGACATTGTTGCGGCGCACCGTTTTACGAAGGTGATCAAAGTGGTTCCCGGAGGGCAGGAGCGTCAGGATTCGGTCAGGCATGCGCTGGAGGCCGTGGATGAAGACAGCGGCATCGTGGTCGTGCATGACGCCGTACGGCCATTCGTGACCGAGCGCATGGTGAGCGACGTGGTGAAGGCGGCGAAAGCCACCGGCGCGGCGATTGTCGCGTTACCCATGAAGGACACGGTGAAGCAGGTCGGGGCGGATCATGTGATTGAACGGACGATCGATCGCCGGCCGCTCTGGTTGGCGCAAACACCACAAGCGTTTCGCCGGGACTGGCTCCTGGCCGCCCACCGGAAGGCGCATGCGGAAGGCGTGCATGCCACCGACGATGCGTACTTAGTCGAATGGTGCGGCCATGCCGTGTCGGTGGTGGAAGGCAGCGGAGAGAATATCAAGGTGACGAGACCGGAGGACATGGTGATCGGCGAGGCGATCTGGGCGTCGCGCGAGCGGAAGGATTAAGGAGCATATGGGAACTGGACCGCGTGTTGGATACGGGTATGACGTGCACCCGCTCGGGCCGGGGCGAAAGCTGATTCTTGGAGGCATCGATATCCCGCACAGCACAGGCTTGCTCGGGCATACCGACTCGGATGTGCTGGTGCATGCGGTATGTGATGCGCTGCTGGGCGCCATGGGGGAAGGCGATCTCGGCCGCCATTACCCGAGTTCGGATCAGCGGTATAAGAATATGTCGAGCCTCAAACTGCTCGAAGACGTCGCCTCCAAGTTGAAGGGCAAGGGATACCAGGTCGGGAATATCGACACGGTCATTGTGGCGCAAGCCCCAAGGTTAGGCGCGCATCTCGCGGCGATGGGCAAGAAACTGGCTGACACGCTTGGTGTGAATGTCAGTCAGATCAATGTGAAGGTCAAGAGCGGGGAGGGATTGGATGCCACGGGAAGGGAAGAGGGAATGATTGCCCATGCCGTCTGTTTGATTGAGCCGGTCCAGGAGTCGTAAAATACCCTCCATGCTAAAGGCGATTGGACAGGATCTGAAAGCGGTCTTCGATCGGGACCCGGCGGCGACCAGCAGGATGGAAGTCATTTTCACCTACGCGGGCTTCCACGCCTTGATGGCCTATCGGATTGCGCACTGGCTCAAGACGCATGGCGTGCCCTTTTTTCCGAGGGCGATTTCACAGGTGGCTCGCTGGCTGACAGGAATCGAAATTCATCCCTCCGCCAAAATCGGGACGGGGTTTTTTATCGATCACGGGATGGGCGTCGTCATCGGCGAAACGGCAGAAGTGGGCGACTATGTCACCTTGTTCCAAGGCGTCACGCTGGGAGGCACAGGGAAAGAGCGCGGCAAGCGGCATCCCACGTTAGGGAATCACGTCGTCGTCGGGGCCGGGGCGAAGATCCTGGGCGGCATCAAAATCGGCGACAACGTGAAGATCGGCGCCAATTCCGTCGTGCTCAAAAACGTGCCGCCCAATTCGACGGTGATCGGCGTGCCGGCGCGCGTGATCAAGTCGCAGGGCGAGCGGCTCCCGGACGCGACGATGGATCACATCAATCTGCCGGATCCCATCAGCGACCGGTTTGCGGCGCTCGAGCAGGAATTGATCGAACTCCGCAAGAAACTCGAAAACCGCGACTCTCAACTGCCGTTCTAATCCTGCCGTCGCTGTCCCGCCTTCTCCCCAACAACCCCATCCTGCACGAGTCCTTCAAGCGCCTGAACTGTTGGAACCGCTAGTAATCGACGCGCACGAGAAAAAGTCCCTGTGGCGGAGCGGTTTTTCCCGCTGCTGAGCGATCGCGCGAGGCCAGAATCGTGGACAGGCTGTCGGCTGCGCGTTTGCCGATCCCTACTTCAACCAGTGTGCCGGCGATCGAACGAACCATTTGTTTCAAGAACCGGTCGGCATACGCTTCCATCCTCACCAGATCGCCTTGGCGGAACACGGCCAGACGCTGCATGTGGCAGACGGGATCGTCATTCTCAGTGGGCTGCGTCTCAAAGGACGAGAAATCATGGCGACCGATGAGACACAAGGCGGCCTGGTTCATCGCCGCATCGTCCAGCGGTTTATGCACATGCCAGCATGAGTGCCGATCAATGGCCGGCCGTTCAGGACGATTCAGGATGTGATACGTGTAGAGCTTTCCGATGGCTCGGTGCCGAGCATGGAACGTATCGGCCACAATTTCTGTGGACCGGACCGTAATCGTCTCGGGGAGATGGGCATTGAGCGCGCGCGTCCACTGAAGCGGCGGCAACTCGCGGTCAATGCGGAAGCTGGCCACCTGTCCGAGGGCATGGACGCCGGCGTCCGTTCGTCCGGCACCGACGACTGACACGCGGGTTTGCGTGACGCCTGCAATGGCGGTCTCAACCGCTTCCTGGACCGTCGGGTGGGCGAGTTGACGCTGCCATCCGGCGAAGGCGGTGCCGTCGTATTCGAGTGTCAGTTTGACGGTGGGCATGGCGCCCGTGATTCTAATGGAGAAGCTACCGGATAGTCGACTTGTTGCTGGCGAGGTAGGAATTCACTCCCTGATACAGGGACTCGGCCACGTCCCGGACAAACGTCGGCCTGCGGAGCAGGTCCTCCTCAGTCGGGTTCGAAATATAGGCGATTTCGGCCAGAATGCTCGGCATGCTTGTATAGCGCAGCACATAGAACGGCGCCGTCTTCACGCCGTGATCGTGCATCGCATAGTGTCCGTTCAAGTGTCCCACCATCGCTTCCTTCGCGGTCCAGGCCAGTTCAAGTGAGGCCTCAATTTTCTTTGTCGTGAGCAGATCGGCCACCAGGTATTCCCAGCCCACTCCCGTGCTGCTCAGCGGCGTTCCGTTTTCACGGGCGGCCACTTCCAGCGCCCGCTGGTCCTTGGCTTCTCCGAAGTGATAAATCTCGATGCCCTTCACCGAGCGTGAGGGATGCGAATTCACGTGGATCGACACAAACAGGTCGGCTTCATGACTGTTCGCGAATTTGGCCCGGTCTTCCAGTTCGACAAAGACATCCTGCTCCCGCGTCATCAACACCCGCACGCCGGGCTGCTTGTTCAGCAGATCGCGCAGCATCAATCCCACTTTCAAGGTGATGTCTTTTTCCTCGGTGTGGCGCAAACCCCGGGCACCGGGGTCTTTGCCTCCGTGGCCGGGATCGATCACGATCGTCCGATAGCCTTTGGCTGGCGGCGCTACAGGCTGGAGGGCCGGGCTACCCGCCGGCGAGAGCGCATCCTGCGCATCGGCGATGCTGGACCGTCGAGAGTCGATCGACGGCGAAAGGTCGACCACGAGACGGGGAGGATTGGAAAGCGTAAATTGTTTATAGCTGCGAAAGGCGGTCGCCGGAATGACGACGGCCACGGCCGGAGCCCCGCTTTGCGTCACGACAAACTGAGACGGGACCGTACCGTTCTCCACTTTCATCCGGGCTGATGGACTCATGGCGGTGTTCGGCAAGGCAATGACGATCCGGCTCGGATGCTGGGCCCGGCCTGCGATGACTTTTGTGTGCCGGTCCAAATCAATGACCAGCCGGGTTTTCTCAGGATTCGTCATGACCCGGAAGTTCTGGATGGTGGCCGGCATGAGCGATGCGCGGCTTGCCTTCACACGAGACGGTGGTTTGCTGGGTCGAAGGACGAGCTGAATCAAGCGTGGCGGCTGTCGCAGGTTCCGTCGGATACACAAGCGAGGCGATGCTAGTAAACTGAACGGCGAGGACAAAAGGAGAAAGAAGAGGGCAGATAAGGGATGTTGAATAATCTGTGGTCGCATGGGACTCGGATGCGTAAGGGATGACCGATGTTTCTCAGATGTGACGCGGCTTGTCAAGGAATTGCGAAAGGCGGACCCTGCTCCAGCCGCTCCGTTGACAGCCATCTCATGCCAGGGTAGCGTGGCTTCATGTCCACTCATCTTATCATTGACGGCTACAATCTGTTGGGCCGCACCCGAAACATGTCTGGCGACCTGGAATCAGCTCGAGAATCGCTGATATCGGCGCTCGCGGCCTATCGCCACAGGAAGCATCACACCCTGACCGTGGTGTTTGACGGGTGGCAGCAAGGCCAACCGACGGAGCGCCGTGAACACCGGACCGGTGTGCAGGTGATCTACTCCAAGCGAGGCGAGCGGGCCGATCAGGTGATCCAACGGCTGGCGCGCGAGTACGGAGCGGACTGTGCGGTGGTCAGTTCTGATCATGAGGTCGCCCGTTCAGCCCGAGTCTCCGGCGCCTTTGTGTTGGGCTCCCAAGAATTTGCCATGAAACTATGGGCCTCTCAGGATCAGGGCGTCGGCATCGTCCATAAGGAACTCGATCTTCCCGAAGAGCCGCGCCAACGAGATGCGAAGAAAAAGGGCAATCCGCGCAAACTGCCCAAGGCTCTGCGCCAGCGGGCCAAGCAACTCAAGCGATTTTGAAGAGTCGCTTCGCATTTTCCGTCGTGAGCCGGCCGATCATTTCCGCCGACATCTCCGGTTCCCCGGATCGCAGCGCGGCGAGTTGCTGCGCCACCAAGGCCACGAACGCCGGCTCATTACGTTTTCCCCGATGCGGCACCGGCGTCAGATACGGGCAGTCGGTTTCAATCAATAATCGATCCAGCGGAACTGTTTTGGCAATCTCGCGCAGCACTGTCGCATTCTGGAATGTGAGAATTCCCGAGAACGAGAGGTAGAACCCCAGCTCTAATGCGCCCTTTGCCAGCGAGGCATCTCCGGAAAAGCAGTGAAATACCCCGCCGACTTCTGACGCCTGTTCCTCCTTCAAAATAGCGATCGTGTCCTCCTGAGCTTCCCGGGTATGAATGATGACGGGGAGGCGCAGTTCACGGGCCAGCTGAATCTGTTCGCGGAATCGTTCCCGCTGTTCCTTCGGCGACGAGTGGTTGTAGTGGTAGTCCAGGCCGATTTCACCATAGGCCACCACCTTCCTGTTTTTCGCCAGGCGGCGAAGTTCGTCATACCAGGTATCCTGGATGTGCTTCACCTCATGGGGATGGACGCCGACGGAGGCATACACGAAGGCGTGGTGCTCAGCCAGTGTAACCGCCGCTCGGCTGCTAGCCAGGTCGCACCCGATGGTGACAAATGCATCCACGCCGGCTTCCCTGGCACGGTCGATCATCGCCTCGCGATCCTCATTGTAACGGGCGTCGTCCAGATGAGTGTGGGTATCAATGAGCATGGTGAGCGAATGCGGGACGAAGGAGCATGTCAAAAAAATGGCGCGGTGGAGACGTCAGGCGGGGCGGGGCATGATGGCTTCAGCCAGTTCGGTGAGCAGCGCAGCTGTTTCCTCCCAGCCGAGACAGGCGTCGGTGATCGAGACACCATGCGCAAGCGCAATGCCTTGTTTCCAGGTTTGTTTGCCGGGATGAAGGTTACTTTCTAGCATCAGCCCCATAATGGATTGCCGCCCGTCACGGAACTGCCGAAGGACATCACGGGCGACGATGCCCTGCCGCCGGTGGTCCTTACTCGAGTTATCGTGCGAGCAGTCGATCATGACAGGGCGCGCGATTCCTTCGCCAGCCACCGCGGCTTCTGCACGGGCCACGTGTTCCGCGTCGTAGTTCGTCTTTCCGCCGCCGCCACGTAGCACGATATGCCGGTCAGGATTGCCCATGGTTTTGATGATCGAGGTTTGTCCATCGGCATTGATCCCCACAAAATGATGGGGGGACCGCGCGGCGGTCATGGCGTTCACCGCGACCTGCAAACTGCCTTCCGTTCCATTCTTAAAGCCTACCGGCATGGACACGCCGCTGGCCATTTCTCGATGGGTTTGGCTTTCGGTCGTCCGCGCGCCAATGGCCGTCCAGCTGATCAGGTCTGCAACGTATTGCGGGCTGACGGGGTCGAGCAACTCTGTGGCGCACGGCATGCCCGACTGATTGATCTTCAACAAGATCGTTCGAGCCAGTTCCATGCCCGTTGCGATATCGCAGGTGCCGTCTAAATGCGGATCGTTAATCAGGCCCTTCCAACCGACGGTTGTGCGTGGCTTTTCAAAATATGTCCGCATCACAATCAACAGGCGGTCCTTGAGGGCATCTGCGACAGGTTTCAGCTTCGAGGCATATTCATAAGCGGCTTCGGGGTCATGGATGGAGCAGGGGCCGACAATGACCAGGAGGCGTTCGCTGTCCTTCCCATGCAGAATGCGGCGGATCGCTTCTCTGGTCTCGACGACCAGGGCCGCAGCCTCGTCGGTAATGGGCAGCTTGGTCTTGATGGCGCGTGGAGACGGTAGCGCCTTGATCTCTATGACGTGCTGGTTGTCGATGGGTCTATTCATGGCCATAGTTGAGAAATCGCCCATAAAACCCGCTGAATCTAACGAATTATGGGTCGAAAGTCCAGACTGTTGACAGAACGGCGCCGATTACCCTACTTTGGCGCAATTATATGAACGACTTACACACCGTCGGCTTTCCTGTCCTCTGATGTTGGGAACACGAGTCAGGTCTCTTCCGGCGCTGCTGCAAACCGGCTTTATCCTGGGGATGATCTGCATCCTCCTCGGGCTGGCGCCGTTTGCCGTCGCGCAGGATGTCCACCATGAACTGGCCGCGGCTGACACGGACGGGCATGAGCACTCGGATACGGATCTCTGCCAGTGGGTCCAGCATCATACGGCCGGTTCGTTTGATTGTGATGCTCCGCAACTAGCCGCCTGTGGCCTGGTTCGACAGCATGCTCCTCCCGTCGAATCGGTCCTTCTTTCTGTCGATCTTTCCTACGTCGGTCCTTCTCGCGCGCCTCCTCGCATTTAGATTCCCAAGCCGAACGAGTCATCCCAGCGGCGAGCGTATATAGGCTCGTCCGTTCTGAATCTACTTGTCGTGATGGGGCATGTCAGCGAGGAGGGCAATCATGCAGCGCAGCATCACAGCTTATGTAGGCATATGGCTATTGGTCCATATCATGTCATTTGTCCCGGGAACCACTTCCTTCATTCATGCAGCAGAACAGACCCCATCGAATACAATCACGGGGATCGTGCAAAATCAGGATCTTCGGCGAGCTGGCCAGGCCACCGTCGAGCTTAAGAGCCAGGAAGGAACCCTCGTGACCACAGGAGTCACGAACGACGCCGGAGAATTCTCGATCCCTGTCCCAGCGGCAGGAACCTATTCGGTCAGCGCCGTCCGTGAGACGTATCGCAGCGAGTATGTGGTATTAGCTGTGGGCAAGGATCCCATCAAACCGGTGACCCTCACGCTGTCCCTGACGAAAGAAATTGCCCTGGACGTCGTCTCCCCTCTGCCGCCGATCCAATACAAGGCGTCGAGCGAAACCTATGCGTTAAGCCGAAAGGATGTGGAGATCCTCCCCCGCGGAAACAATAATACGATCGCCGACGTGCTCCTGACGGTTCCCAGTGTGGCCTATGGCGCTTTGGGACAGACCCATATCCGTCAGGACCATGCGAACCAGCAGTTCCGCATCGACGGGGTACCGATCCCCCAAGGAGTCAGCTCGACGTTCACCGATGTCATTTCGCCTCGTATGTGGGAGCGGGCTGATATTATCCTCGGCGGCATGGAGGCGCAGTATGGCAATAAGACTGCGATGGTGGTGGATATCACCAGCAAGAGCGGAAGCCGTCCTGGGTTCGGCTCCGCCCAGATCTTTGGCGGTTCCAATCAGACGGTAAACCCGTCGTTCGAGTATGGAGGCACGATCGGAGAGAAGGTTCGCTTTTATGTCCTGAACAGCTATACCACGACGAATCGCGGGATCGAACCGCCGACCCTCGGCCATTCGGTCTTTCACGATCAGCACGAGCGCAATCAGACCTATCTGCGGGGCGACTATCAGCATGACAACCGCAATAGCTTGAGTTGGGTGTTTCTGAACTCGGTGGCGAAGTATCAGATTCCGACCAGCCCGGGTTTGGAGGTCAATGGAGACACGCTGCCGCTTCTTCAAGCGCAGGACCCCGCGTTCTCACCGGCGGCTTCTCAGGCCGTCAACCAGAATCAGAAGGAGAATTCTCAATACACCCATCTGGTCTGGCGCCATGACGTGAACGCCGAGAACTTTTTTCAGCTTTCCGGCTACCTGCGGAATTCGTACGCGAACTTCACCACCGATCCATTCAACGCGCTGGCCTATACGCCGGACGCGCAGACGGCCAGTCAGAAGCGGAAGGCGTATGCGCGTCGGCACCAGGCTCGATCATACCTGGGCCCCTCATCGGCAACATCTCGTGAAGGCGGGGTTTCAGTTCGAGTACACGCACGCGCAGAATCAGTTTCAGTTGTTTGACTTCGCCCTTGACGACGTGACCGACCTCCCCACGGGACCGGTGCTATCCCAAACCGGTGCCAATACCAACGTACAGACGCGCGAGGAATTCTGGATCCAGGACCAGTGGAGCGTGACGGATTCCTTGACCCTGAACGTCGGCCTGCGGGGCGACGTGATTCAAGGCTTCTACAATGAAGGGCAAGTCAGCCCGCGCGTCGGCCTCACCTATAAGCTGAATCGGTCGAACGTGTTTCACGCCTACTATGGCCGACTGTTCACGCCGCCGAACGTGGAGCAGATTGCGTTTACCAAACTGAATCTCGAGGGAACTACGGCGCAGCCCGAGGATCCGACCGGGTTCAATCCCAGGGCGGAGCGCTCTCACTATTTTGAAGTGGGCAGTTACCACGCCCTCAACAATTGGGCCACCCTGGAGCTGGCGGCGTATTACAAGCGATCCCATTTCCAGTCCGATGCGGGGCAATTCGGCTCGACGCCGATGCTGAACTTTTTTGCCTTCCAGTGGGGCTACCAAATGGGGATCGACGGGGCCCTCAAAGTGCAGATTACCGACGACCTCAGCGCGCGCGGCACCGTGGCGTGGGGCCGGTGCAAGGGCAGCGGATTGCAGTCAGGGAATTACCTGCTGGATACGAAGGAGGTTGCGGACATTAATATGCCGGGAGGCGTGTTCTGCGACCATTCGCAAACGATGACGAGTTCGGCCGTCGTGGCCTACCGGTTTCCGTCCAAAACCACGGTGTCCGGCCAAATGCTCTATGGGTCGGGCTTGCGGAGTTCGGACAGCGAGGATGCGCTTACCAATTCCTCGCACTTCCAGTCATGGACTATCTACAATGCCTCGATTACGCATGTGTTCAATCTCCCGTGGGACCAGCAAAAGATGCTGGTCGGATTCGACGTCGTGAACTTGCTCGATCAGAAGTACTTCTACAATACCGGGGAAGGCGGTATCGGGCTCGGGGTCGCCCATGCGGGGATGCCGCGCTCGTTCTTCTTCCGCGCCCAATGGTTCTTTGAGCGATGCTAACGGGCCAGCGACGCGTTCTCGGCTCATCATCTAACTAGCCAAGAGGCTACGCCTCCGGTGTTGTTGTCGCCTGCGGCCTTGTCGACTGACCGGTTTGAGCATCCGTTGGAATTGCTATAGGATACGAATATGAACTTGTTGGTAGTCGCGATCGTTGCGCTAATTCTTTGGTGGCCAGGCACCGCCGTGCGGTGGTCGGGGACGAGGCCACGCATCAGGCGGACCATGAAGAAGATGTCTTGGAGCTGCCCGAGGTCCACGTTCACGGCCTCTCGCTGAACAAGGATCAGCAATTGGGTCCGGTCGCTAAATCGACGCCATGGCCGGGCATTCCCTCTTCCCTCGATGGAAAGGAGCTGGACGATTGGATGAAGGCCCGCATGCTGGTGTCCAAGGATGCGAAGGTGACGGTGGTCGTGCTGGAACCCGCCAAACATCGAGAGCTCACGCAAGCCGGCATCGCGGCCCTGAACAAGTGGACGTTCGATCCTCAGATGAAGGGCGATGATCCCGTCGACGGCGAGCTGACCGTGCGCATCCATTTCAGAACGCGGTAAGACGATCAGACCAACCAGACGACCAAACACACCAGACCAACCAAACAAACCAGACGACAAGACCAGATAGACAAGACAGTTATACCGTTGACGAATGACGGATGACGCCGTATCGTCGCAGCCATGAATGCGGATGAGGCATTGTTTCGCGCCATCAATGGCCTGGCCGGACAATCGGCGACGCGTGATTGGATGGCGCTGGCTCTCTCCAATGCCGGATTGCTCTGGGCGCCGGGGATTTTGCTGGGTCTGTACTGGCTGTGGTTGTCCCGCCGGGAAGCGCTGTTGGCGGCGCCTCTCCTCGCGGCGTCGATCGGTATCCTCGACTTTATCGGGGCGCGCATCAAAGACCTGGTTGCCCGCCCTCGCCCCTGCATGGTGCTTTCCGACATCCATCAGATCGAGGCCTGCGGAAAAGTCTTCGGATTTCCATCCAACCATGCGATCAACACCGCGACGGTTGCGGCCTTTCTGCAAGTTTTATATCCGCGCTCCGGATGGGTGAGCTGGCCGCTGGTGTTTCTCGTCGGGCTCGCGCGGGTCTATATCGGAGCCCACTATGTGACGGATGTGATGGCCGGTTGGTTGATCGGCGGATGTTGCGGGGCGGCGGTCGCCATGATGTTGAAGCGATGGCCGAGGTTCAGGAAGCGGCCGCAGACGGGGGCGCCGGCGAGTGCCGAGCGCATCCCTCTGAGGTCATAGGTTGGTCTCCACGCATGCAAGCAAGGCTTCAGCGTAACGATCCACGTCGTATCCCCGTCCGATCAGCACGAGGGCGGGTTCCGGCTCATCCAGGAGCGTGACCGGGGTGATCGTCGCCTGTCCCGGCGGCGCATATTGGAATTCCTGCAGTTCCGGCGCCTTCGAAAATCTAAAGAATCCTTTGCCCCGCTCGAGTTCCTTTGGCAAGGTCTTGATCCAGGCGAGTAATCGGTGACGGTTCAACGGCCCCGGCAGGCGGATAGTCGTGGCGATGGGATGGTAGTCGGCGCGGCGGCGATGGCCGGCTTTCCCCGGCGCTTCAAAGACGACATTCGTGTGCGTCGGCGGCCTGGTAGCGGCCCGCGGAGCGAGCAAGGCGGCTGGATCAATGCGGGCGTGAGAGGTTTCCCAGAGGCGTGCATAGGCATTGCCGGCGATGATGGATTCCTTAAATCCCTCCCAGTGGCCCGGCACATAGAGGTCCCGTTTATTCAAAATCAATTCGTCCGCGCAGCGGATGGCCTGCGTCGTGACGTAGGCGCTGGAATGGCTCTCGTCCGTCGAGACAGGATGGAGCAGCGCGATCACCCGTTCGAGCGTCGCCAACCGGGCCGTGTAGAGATCGGTGACGGCATCCACGACTTCCGCCGGATCGGCCAGTCCCGAGCATTCCAGAATCAGGACGTCAGATCGATAGTCTCTCACCAACTGGGCAATGCCCCATGACAAATCCTCTCTCGTGTCGCAACAGATGCAGCCGCCCGCCAGGTTCATGACCTGTTCGGCGAGGGCGCCCGCCCGGGGCCCGTCGATACTGATCTCGCCGGCTTCATTCATCAGCACGCCGGCGCGCCGGCCCTCTGCTTTGAAATATTCCAACAGCCGCATCAGCAACGTGGTTTTTCCTGCGCCAAGGGATCCGCAGAGGAGATAAAAGGGGACGGGCATTCAGCGCTCCATTGTTGGCTTGTTCCGTATTCCGCAGATCGGACAGCGAAGGTATTGTACCGGGAGGCGCCTGCAGGGGAAAGACTAATGACGGTGAGGCAGCGCGTGAAGTTCCTGATGGCGATCGGCAAGCTTTCTCAGATCGCAATGAACGTCGTTCGGATCACAACATTCGGTTTCTAGCTGAATGGTCATATGTGTGATCCCGAAGTCCGCCGCGATCCTTGCCTGTACTAACGGCAGCAGGTCGGTGGCGATTTCGCCGTCAAGAATGAGCACATGACAGGTCAGCATGATCAGGCGGGGTTCCACCGCCCAGATGTGGAGATCATGCACATTTTTCACCCCCGGCACGGCCTCGATTGTGGCGGCGACTTGAGAGGCGCTGATCGTCGGCGGCGTCGATTCGAGCAAGACATCGAGGGACTCCCTGAACAGGGGCCAAGCCCCGCGAAGAATAGCTCCCACGACGAGCAAGCTGACAAGGGGATCCAGGACCGTCCAGCCTGTGAGCATGATCGCGCCGCCGCTGAGCACGACACCGAGGGAGACCCAGGCGTCTCCCAACATGTGCCAAAAGGCGCTGCGGATGTTCAGATCGTCCTTCGCGCCATGTTGCAAGAGCAAGGCAATGCCGAGATTAGCGAGAAAACTGAGCCCGGCGATGCCCATGACCCATCCGCCGTCGACGGGCACCGGGTGCATGATCCGCTTTGCGCCCACCAGCGCAATGCCCAGTGCGGTCAACAGCAAGATGAAAGAATTCAAAAATGCCGCAATGACGCCGGCCCGGTGATAGCCGAAGGTCCTGGTTTCACTTGATGGCCTTCTGGTCACGATATGTGCATACAGGGCCAGAAACAACGCGCCCTGGTCGACGAAGTTGTGCCCGGCGTCGCTCATGAGGCCCATGCTGTTCAGGAGCACGCCTCCGATGAGTTCGCCGAGAATGACGAGGGCGTTCAAGATAAGGGTCAGATAGAGGCGGGAACGGAGGTGTTCAAAGGAAGCGAGGGTGGTCATGCGGATAGTCTCGCATGGCCGCCGGGTCACGGCAAGTCTTGCTGGAATAAAGCGGGAGCGGTGCCCGGGTTCGAGCCAGCAAATGACGTGTTGCCATCCTCATGGCGCTTACGTGTGCATGCGAGGGTGTTTGTGGTAGGGTTCGCTCCTGGCCCGTACGCTGTGAATCCTGAGCGCGCGACTCGAGTGGAGCAGGAGAAATGAAAACGACATCCAGAAAAGAGCGGCGTTTTGCCGTCCAGCTTCCGGTCGTTTTCGGAGAGGGGGCCGCACAGGAGCAGGGAACTGTGCTGAATCTTTCATCGCAGGGTTGTGCCATGACGGCCAAGCAGCTTCCTGCGGCCCAGACCTCTCTCTCATTGCACGTGGATCTCTTGACCGGCGTCGAACCGGTCGCGATTGAATTGGCTACGGTTCTGTGGGTGTCGGACTATCGCTGCGGGCTGAAGTTTATTCGAGTGTCACCCGAGATGATCAGGCGTCTCCGCGCATTCATAGCGCTTCTGGAAGAAACACCCTAAGAGAGGCCGGAGACCGTACGAAGGCGAATCGGGCCGATTACTGCATCGCAACCGTCCGCACCTGGCGATAGGTCGTGATGCCGGCGAGCACCTTTTGAATGCCGTCTTGCACGAGGGTCGTCATACCTTCACGCAATGCCGCGTTGAAGAGTTCCGCCTTTCGGGATTTCAATTGGATCAGGCTCTTGATCTCGTCCGATCCCACCATCAGCTCCTGGAGAGCAATACGCGATTTGAATCCTGTCTTCGCGCAGACTTCGCAGCCTCGTCCTCTGTATAAACTCCACTCGTCGCCATAGGGAATGGCGAGCTTGTCCCAGTACTGGGCCCCGTAGCCTTGGACCAGCTCGTCATACTCCTGGCGCGTCGGATGGTAAGCCTCTTTGCAATTTACGCAGATCCGTTTGCAGAGGCGTGTGGCCAGGACACCTAACATCGCATCGGCAAAATTGAAGGGATCGCAGCCCATGTCCAACAGCCGGGCCACTGTCTCCACGGTGCTGTTGGTATGTAACGTGCTCAGAACCAGGTGGCCCGTGAGCGAGGCCTCGATCGCGATGTCTGCCGTTTCTTTGTCGCGCATCTCTCCGATCATGATGACGTCCGGGTCGGCTCTCAGAAAGGCGCGCAGTGCTGTGGCAAAGGTAAACCCTATTTTGGGATGTACCTGGACCTGCCGCAAACCGTCCTGTGTAATTTCGATCGGATCCTCTGCCGTCCAGATCTTTCGTTCGTCGGTGTTGATATGCTGGAGCAGGCCATGCAGCGCCGTTGTTTTTCCGGAACCGGTCGGCCCGACGATGAGAATGATTCCATAGGGCTTTTGAACCAAGCCTTTTAGGGTCTGCAGGACGGCGGGCGAGAAGTTCATTGCCTCCAGCGGTATCGGCTCTTTCGCTGTGAGCATTCGCATGACGACATCTTCATTGCCTCCGGCCGTCGGGAGGGTTGCGACCCGCAATTCGATCTCTCGATCTCTGGAGAGCTTGTACCGAATCTTGCCATCCTGGGGCTTCCGCCGCTCAGCGATATCCAGGTTGGCCATGATTTTGAGCCGGGAGACGATCGCCCGGCGGTAGACTGCCGGGATACGCATGTAGGTGAAACAGGTGCCATCCACCCGGAATCGTACGGCCGTCTCCTTCCGGTCGGAGTAGGGTTCGATATGCACATCCGACGCCCCGTGCCGGTAGGCTTCGGCGATCACTTGGCTCGCGAGGCGCACAATGGCCGAGTCATTTTCATCAATCTGCCCCCGGTCGTCTTCGCTGCCCCTCTCTGAGCCGGCTTCATCAACCAGTTCTCCCAGAATCTCAGTCATCGCTTCGCTGCTGGCTTGTCCGGTGGCGCTGAGAAAATAGAGTTCTATATCGCGCCGGAGTCCGACCGAAAACCGGATAGTGCAACCGGGGAATGAGCGCCGGACATCGAGCCCTTTCTCCAGATCGTGCGGATCATTGGTGACGATGTCCAGGACGGTGTCCTGGCGCTTCAGGGGAAGCCATGAGTTTTGTCTGAGATAATCAAAGCTGAGGTTTTTTAACAGATCAGGATCGATGACTGTCCGCTCATCGTAGGCGACGTAAGGGCACTGATAGAACTCGCTCAACGCCGCGCCAAGATCGGCTTTGGGAACACGGTACTTGTCGAGGAGAATGGTTTCCAGGTCCACCTTTCGGGACAGCGCCTCCTGCACCGCGACTCTGCAATTCACTTTTCCCCACGAGTCCGCGAAACGCAAGGTAATCCAGCAGACTTCGTTCCAGTGCCCGACGGAAATGTTTAGCCATAACGGAAGTGTGGAGAGGGGTCGTGTTCAGTGGGCGCGTTCGTCTCAGGCGGTACTCTATCAGATCGCTCCCGATTGACAATAAGAACACACTTTCGGAATGCTGCGGCTTGCACGCATCAGACAGCAAACGCCGTTCAATGCCGGGCGACGAAGTGTTTTCGCAAACCCGTCGGACAGGAGTACGTCATGTGGTTGGAAAAGGCTGCCACGCCTAACGCTGTAGTAGATCGCGTTGAGTGGAAGAAAGGCCGGACGTGTTCTATTTCTGAGTGAATTCCAGAAAATATTGTTTCGGCAGGAAGCCATGGTCTCGTTCGACAGCCGATATCCGGCCGCGGTGAGTTCCTGGATGACGGCGTCCCGCGACACGAGGTGCCGTTTGGGGAATCCAAGATCGCCGGACCGCTCATCCGGATAGAAGTCAATGATGGCGATGCGCGCCCCATGCTTTAAGGATGAGCGGAGGTCGCTGAAGTATTTCGATCGGTCCTCCAAATGATGGAAGGTGTTGCAGATGAAGAGGAGATCGACGGATTCAAACGGCAGCTTGGGATTGTCCGGCCGGGCCAAAATAAATTCCGCTGTGTAAGCGATGTGCATGTGGATGACGCTCTCTTTCGCATAGGCCAGCATCTCGGGTTCCACATCGACGGCATATACGATGCCCGTGTCCGTGACCGCCTCGACGAAGCGGCGCGTGAAATAGCCGGATCCGGCGCCAAGATCCGCCACCGCCATTCCCGGTTTGAGGCCGAGCGCCGTAATCACTTCAGCGGGTTTCTGATAACGGTCACGTTCGGAGCTATCGAGATGTTCCAGGTATTGTTTGATATCGTCGGGACGACGATGAGAATGCTCCTCCGCGAATACCGGACCGGTGAGCGATGAGAAGACGATGAAAAGCAATACTATTAGAGGCCGCATGTCATCGCCTCCTTGCGGGCAACTGTTCATTCAGTACCGGAAAGGTGGCCTGCCCGACGCCCGCGTTCCCGCTCGCAGGGTCTGTCGCGACGACACGAAGCGTGAGGCCGTCGGGAGCGTCTTTCGAGAGCGGGACGAAGAAGGGCGCTTCAAAATCCGCCTTGTCGCCGCTGTAAAACATTTGGAGCCGCTCCGTGATACGGCCGCCGATCAGCAGCTCTCCATAAATATGCATCTTCCGGGAATCCCAGTCGCCATGAGGACGGACCAGTGCGCCGGAGAGGGTTCGAATCGACGCGCGCAGCGTCACGTCGTCTTTCGCAAACAGGGACTGGCCCGGTGTGGGATGTTCTATCCGCACGATGTATCCGTACAACGCGAGCACCACCCCGTCATGAGTGAGATCGTGACCGGGCGTCAGCCAGATGCGGGTGGTCGCACGCTGGACAGAAGCAGGAAAGGCCAGCGGCCCTTCGGCTGCAATGTCCACTAAGATGGGATGGGTCAATTCCAGTGTGGCGGTAAAGAAGGCGGAGGCGCGTGAGCTATACAGCGGCTCTTCCATCAGATGCGGCGTGCGCATGATCTGATTCTGGTCGCCCGCGGTCCCCTGTTGCAAGCCGCTGGCGAGGATGCGGCCGCTGGCCACATCGGTGATCGTGACTCGCGCTCCCCCTACGTCTTGCCCAAGCACCATGGATCCGTGCGCCACGACACGCACAAGAATCGTGGTGGCTTCGGGTCGTTGAGATGCGGATCCGGCGGGGGGTCCTCTTCAGCGGGAATCGCGGAGCCGGGCAGGGGAATCAGGATGAGCACACAAGACAAGGCGAACCGGAGCGTGATGGCCGCCGGGATCATTTCACTTTCGTGCCGGGATCGATTTCTTCCAGAAAGGTCGCGAGCCCGCGGACTTCGCTGTCGCCGGCAGCCAGGACCATCCCTTGCGATTCGATGCCCATCAATTTGGCCGGCTTGAGATTCGCGACAATGACGATGGTTTTTCCGACCAGCGTTTCAGGCTCATATTTTTTTCCGATCCCTGCCACGATCTGCCGTTGCTCAGCGCCAAGTGACACGTGCAGCTTGAGGAGCTTGTCAGACTTTGGGACACGTTCAGCGCTGAGGACCTTGGCGGTCTTAAGCTGAATCTTCATGAATTCGTCGATCGTGATTTGGGCAGGCGCCGCTGGTGCCGGTGCTGCGCTGATCGGCTGCGCCTGGGTGGCCGGAGGCGTGGTCGTTGCCGGTTGTGCTGGAATGGGTGCGTCGCTCACGGGTTTCGCTCCTTGTGGGGGTGATTCAATGCGAGGAAAGAGACCAGGGCCTTTGGCGATCTTGACCCCTGCAATGGGGGCTGCCCACTCGTATGACGATCCAGGCAGCGCGTTCGACAAATCGAGCGAGAGACCCAGTTGTTGCGCGAGACGAGCGGCCGTCTCCGGCATGTAGGGATAAAGAAAGACCGAGAGCAGCCGCAGAGTGCGAGCCGTTGTATTGAGAACGGTCCTGAGCCGCCCATGATCGTCAGGATTCTTGGCCAGCTTCCAAGGGGCTGCCTTGTCGATGTATTCGTCGCAACGTCCGATGAGTTCCCACACCTGCAAAAGATTTTCCCGGAACGCCAGAGAGCGGAATCCCTCATCCATCCGGCCGGGCAGCGTCTGCGCAGCGCTAGCAAGCTGTTCTTCAAGGGCGGGCAATGCCGGGCCGCCGGCCTCCGGGATGGCGCCGTCAGCAAACCGCTCAATCATCGTGAGCGTGCGGCTCAATAGATTACCGATTCCGTTTGCCAGATCGCTATTGAGACTCGCCATCACCGCGGGTTCTGAAAAATCTCCGTCCTGTCCGAACGGCACTTCTCGAAACAAAAAATACCGGAATGCGTCCGCACCGAACTTATCGATCATCCTATTCGGATCGACGACGTTGCCACGGCTCTTCGACATTTTTTCCCCGTCGACGGTCCACCAGCCGTGCGCAAAGATGGTGTCGGGCAGCGGAAAGTTCAACGCCATCAGCATCGTGGACCAGTAGACGGCATGTGTCGTGAGGATATCCTTCCCGACCAGATGCACTGAGGCAGGCCAGTAGCGGTCGACCGAAGGTTGATCGAGCTTGTACTCCAAAGCCGACAGATAATTCACCAGTGCATCAAACCAGACATAGGTCACGTAATCCTTGTCGAACGGAAGTTCGATGCCCCAGGAGAGCCTCGACTTCGGTCGTGAAATAGACAGGTCGCCAAGTTTTTGTGTCTGGAGAAATCCCAAGACCTCGTTCCGCCGGGATTCGGGACGGATAAAGTGTTCATGGGTTTTGATGTATTCGATCAAACGCTCTTGATACTGCCCCATCTTAAAAAAATAGTTGTGCTCACTGAGTCGTTCCACGGGGCGTTTACAGTCCGGGCAGAGGCCGTCGCCGACGTCTTTTTCAGTCCAGAAGCGTTCATCAAATGTGCAATACCATCCAGTGTATGAGTCCTTATAGATTAGCTCCTTATCGAACAGCTCTTGAAGGTATCGTTGAACTATAGTCTTGTGCTGAACCTCCGTCGTCCTGATGAAGGCGTCATGTGAAATATTGAGGCGCTGCCACAGTGTTTGAAACTGCGGAGCCAACTTGTCGCAGTGGACTTGTGGATCAATCCCGGCCTTTGCGGCGGCTTGCTGAACTTTCTGCCCGTGTTCATCCAGGCCGGTCAGAAAAAAAACGTCACGTCCTCGCAGCCGCCAATAACGTGCGAGCACGTCGGCAGCCACGGTCGTGTACGCGTGACCGATGTGCGGGACGTCATTGACGTAGTAGATCGGGGTCGTAATGTAGAAGGTCGATCGAGCAGCCATGACGGGGAAAGATATCAGGTTGCCGGCGTTGAATGAAAGGGCGCTCAGACTCTGGATACTGTCGTGAGAGGACCAAACCGTTACGCCGGAACTCCGGCCGGAGCGAGATTGAGCGCGTCGCGAAGACGAAGCAAAGTCATTTCGAGCGCCATGTGCAGATTCAGATGTCGCGTAGCTTGCTGTTGCGTGCGTTCAATGGACGACAATAGATCCAGCAGCAGGCCAAGGTCGGCATGTCGGGCATACTGCTCAAGCTCGGTGAGATGCTCAATATGCAGAAGCTGGTCATGATCGCCTCCAACCTGGACGAGAACCAGATCACGAATCCATCGTGACAGCCAACGAAGAATCTCGACCCCGCGATCGGCTTTTGCGAGACTCTCGGCGAACGAGAGAATGGCGGTCGTCGACCTCAAGGTCGCCGGTGCCACCAATTCCAGGCACTCCTGTTGCCGGGCGCGAATATCGGTGAGATCAAGGGCCAGGGCTTCGCCGATGCGTCCGTCGGTCACGAGCGCAAGGAAGCGCGCGTCGTCAGGGGGAATCTCTCGTTTCAGGATCAGTGCGGCTTCCACTTGCGTGCGAGCCGGCGTCGTGAATCGCAGTGACTGACAGCGTGAGCGGATCGTGATCGGGAGGGCGTGCGGCCGGCTGGACACCAGAATGAACAAGCCATGTCCAGGCGGCTCCTCCAGTGTCTTGAGCAAGGCGTTGGCCGCACCGATCGTCAGACAATCGGCTTGATCGATCAGGCAGATTTTTCGCTCGGCCATTAAGGGTCGATAGATGAACTGGTGCTCGATGTCCCGCACCTGCTCAATCTTTATTTGCGGTGTGGCGAGTTCGCGATCCGGCTCGATGACGACATAGTCAGGATGGGTACCAGCGGCCACCTGCTGACACGCGCGACAGACGCCGCAACTGTCCGGCTCCTCTGTCTGCGGGGGGTGGTCACAATGCAACGCTTGCGCAAGGCGGGTCGCGGTGAGGAACTTTCCGATGCCCGTTTCACCGTGGAACAGATAGGCATGAGCCAGGCGCTTATGGTGTAACGCCGCCCGTATGATGGCAATGGGCCGTTCGTGACCGGTGATGTCTGGGAATGGCATGCGCAGAAGCGTTCGTGAATTCGCGAGTGTGCAACCGATTGTAGGTGTGGCGAGAACAAGGATGCAAGGGTGCAAACACTACGTGGCCATAAGAGCACTGGACGGCTGGACGGGGACAGCTTAAGGCGATTTCAAACACGACAGAACCTGTTTGACCCGCTCGTCCAGAGAGAGGACCTCGCGTTTCAGGCAATGGATCTTCGCTGAAATGCGAGCGTCATGGCAGAGACCGACCACGAGCGTATGAATGTGTTCAATATAGGCTTCATGTAAGGCGGCCTTTCCCGGCTCCGGCACTAAAGGAATCCCCGGTGGAACGATAACGAGCGTCGAAAAAAATAAGTTGGTTTTAGCCAGACAGTCGTCAAGGTACCGCTTGAACGACACTGAGTCTACGGCTGTCGTTCCTTGTATGTCAGCCAGCGTGTAGGCGGCCATGTCTAATGGCGTCCGGTCAGTGATAAACGGTCCTGTCTCCTGAATCCAGACCGACTCTCCCGCGGCGAGAATGTCCCGCTGGATCGAGAGTCTTGTCGCAAAGGGCATCGGGTTGGCCGGATCCAATCCCTGCTTCGCAAAGAGATGACTCGTCTGCGTCTTGAGAAAAGGAATCTGCGCAGCCTGGGCGACGGCTTGGGCGAGAGTCGTTTTCCCGACGCGGTGAGCACCGCAAAGTCCGATGCCGGTTCTCATATTGAGGGGGTGTAGACAGCACTCATCTGATTGGTCGGTTGGGTCTCGTGACGGGGCCGGATCGTATGCTAAGGGGGGGCGAATAGCAAGGAAGGGATCTTGCGCTGACCGGCTGATTCCACGCGGTACCGGGAGGCGTCAGTGCCGAGGGTTCTGCCTGGCTTGATGTGATCCTAACTCGTTAATTTTACATGAAAAGGCTTGCGGGGCTGCGCGAAAATTCTGTATTATGGGCCACCACCATATAGGGGCTCGTTCAAGTCCCTGATCCAATGCTGAAAACTGCTCTAAAACGGTACTTTTTAACAGGACTTCTTGTGGTCACCCCGATCTGGGGCACCATTCTCATTCTGAAGACGCTCTTTGTGACGGTGGACGGGATTCTGGGGGATGTGTTGGCCCAACTGGTGCCAGCTTACTATGTGCCGGGCCTTGGGATCGTCACGCTCATTGCCTTGATCTTCTCGGTCGGACTGTTGGCCGCCAACTTCATGGGTCGGCAGATCGTCAAGATGTGGGAAGATTTGTTGAACCGCCTTCCGCTGGTCCGGGGAATTTATTCCACGCTGAAATCGATGATGGACATTCTTTCATTCTCCGATCGTGGCTCCTATCACCGGGTCGTGTTGATCCAGTTTCCCAAGAACGGCCATTACTGCTTCGCCTTTGTGACCGGCATCACAAAGGACGAGTCTCAGGTGCTGGGCCAGGAGCCGTTGCTCCACGTCTACGTGCCGACCTCTCCGAACCCGACGTCCGGATATTTCCTCTTAGTGCCGGAGCGGGAAGTGAGCTCTGTGGACATTACGGTGGAAGAGGCGATGAAGCTCATTGTGTCCGGAGGCCTGTATTCGCCGCCTACACCTCTGACGTCGGTGCTCAAAGCCGACGCAAAATGGAGTCAGGTGAAACAACCGGATGCCGGGGTTCCCATCGGATAACTGACGCCCGTGTGTAATCGGGTCATGACTTCATTGTCGCCAAACCCATGAAACCATCCAGCCACGAACGGCTCAATCAACATTCCCTTGCTGGTCTGGGGGTCATCGTGATGGCAGCCGGCCTGGGCAAGCGGATGAAATCCAAGCTCGGCAAGGTACTGCATACGGTCGCAGGCAGACCGATGTTGCTCTATGTTCTTGACGTGGCCGCTCGTGTCGGCGACCGCGGCGTCGCCGTCATTGTGGGCCATCAAGGCGCCGACGTCCGTAAAGTCGTCCACGCCTTCAATGGCCATGTCGCTATCGCAGAGCAGGCCCAGCAGCTGGGTACGGGGCATGCGGTACTGCAGGCCCGGGCGGTGTTCTCCAGCGATCCAGGCAAGCGGCCATCGCGCTACGTCATCCTGAACGGAGACACGCCGCTGCTCACTGAAGCGACGGTCCGGAAGCTGTTGGCCATGCATGAGGAACAGAAGGCAACCGTGACGATGCTCACGGCGGTGCTGGACGACGCCTCCGGGTACGGACGGGTGATACGGCGACGCCGCGAGGAGTGGCTTCAGGGGGCCGGAGACAACCCAGTCGAAAAAATCGTCGAAGACAAGGATGCGTCTCGCGAGGAACGTCAGGTGCGTGAAGTCAACGTCGGCAGCTACGTGGTCGATGGCGAGTTCTTGTTTCCCGCGCTGCAAGCGCTCGACCCGCGCAACGCGCAAGGCGAGTATTACCTCACTGATATTGTCCAGATGGCGGTGGAGCAAGGGCGGACCGTTGCGGCCCTGCGTCTGGACGCCATCGATGAAGGCTTGGGCATCAATAGTCGCGCGCAACTGGCGCAAGCCGAACGGGTGCTTCGTCAGCGGATTCGTGACCGGTGGCTTGAGGCCGGCGTGACGATGCGGGATCCCGCGACGACCTGGATTGATGCCGATGTCACGATCGGTCGCGACACCGTGCTGTATCCCCATGTCACGCTGGAAGGCCGGACCGTCATCGGCGAAGACACGGTGGTGCATTCGGGCGTGCGGATTACGGACTGCGCCATCGGTTCCCGTGTCGAAATTCTGGATCACTGTGTCCTTCAGGACTCGGAGATCGAGGAGGAAGTGCATCTGGGCCCCTTCGTCCATTTGCGGCCCGGCGTGGTAGTGCGAAAGAAAGCCAAGGTGGGAAACTTCGTGGAGATGAAGAAGGCGGAGTTGGGCGAGGGAGCCAAGGCGAATCATCTCAGTTACATCGGTGACGCCACCATCGGCAAAGGGGTCAACATCGGGGCCGGGACGATCACGTGCAACTACGACGGAGCGCAGAAGCATCGGACGGTGATCGGAGACCACGTATTTCTGGGAAGTGACACCCAACTCATCGCGCCCGTCACAATAGGAGCGGGGGCGATCATCGCTGCTGGAACGACCGTGACGCAGAACGTGCCCGCGGATGCTCTGGCCATTGCCCGGGTCCCCCAAGTGAACCGCCCTGGATGGGCCGCCAAGCGGCGGGCCCTGCAAGCAGCCGGCACGGTCGGCACTGTGAAAGGGGGCGATCGCAAGGCCAGTGTCTCCCGTCCTGCGTCCCGGACCAAAAGCAAGAATATGAGAGGGAGGAAATAACCTATGTGCGGGATCGTCGGGTATGTCGGCAATCAGGACGCGGTCCCCATCCTCATCGCAGGGCTCGCCAGGTTAGAGTACCGCGGCTATGATTCCGCAGGAGTGGCGGTACTGCAGGGCGAAAAGATCGCCGTTCGGCGAAGCGTCGGCAAGCTGATCAATCTCCAAAAGTCCCTCACTGACAGAGAGCTCAAGGGCACCGTCGGAATCGGACATACCCGCTGGGCGACGCACGGGAAACCATCCGAGCAGAACGCACATCCCCACCGCTCCAAAGGCTGCGTGCTCGTTCATAACGGCATCATCGAAAATTATCAGCCGCTCAAGCATCACCTGGAGAAAGACGGGTACAAGTTCGAGTCAGAAACCGATACCGAGGTGGTCGCACACCTGATCGATAAATATCTGCAGCAGGGATTGAAGCTGGCCGACGCCGTGCGCGCGGCGACCAAGGACGTGCGCGGCAGCTATGCCTTGGCGGTCATTTCAGAGCGCGAGCCGGGTACATTGATCGCCGCGCGTTCGGGCTGTCCACTCGTCATCGGCCGGACGAAACAGGCCTCCTATGTCGCCTCCGACGTGATGGCGATGCTGGCTCACACCCGGGACGTGACGTACCTGGAAGAGGGTGATCTCGCCGTCGTGACGAAGGACGATGTTCAGTTAACGGATCTCGAAGGCCATGCGGTTGTCCGCAAGCCGTCGAAGATTACATGGGACAGCTCGGCGGCGGAGAAAAGCGGCTATCCGCATTTCATGTTGAAAGAGATCCATGAACAGCCGCAGACCATTATGGATACCATGCGAGGACGATATTCCTATGAGACCGGGGAAGCGGATCTTCCTGACATTGGTCTGACGCCCAAGGAATTCGAATCGGTGGAACGCATCTGGATCGTCGCCTGCGGCACGTCGTGGCATGCAGGGTTGGTGGGCAAGTATCTGCTGGAAGAAATGGTGAGGGCTCCGGTCCAAGTCGACATCGGCAGCGAGTTTCGCTACCGCGATCCGCTGGTCGGGAAGAATGATTTGTTCATTACCATTTCACAATCGGGTGAAACGGCGGATACCTTGGCTGCAGCCCGCGAAGCCAAGGGCAAAGGCGCCAGGGTGGTCTCCATCGTCAATGTCGTGGGCAGCACCCTCGCTCGTGAGTCGGACGGGGTGCTCTACACGCACTGCGGACCGGAGATCGGCGTGGCGTCGACGAAGGCCTTCACTGCGCAATTGTCCGCTCTGTATTTGCTGGCGTTGCACCTGGCGCGCGTGCGGGGCGTCATGAAGGCGGCCGATGGAAAAGCGTGGTTGGATCGTTTGGTGACCTTGCCGGCGTTAGTCGAACGGATTTTGGGACGGGAAGCGGAAATTGTCGCGATTGCCAAGCGCTATTACAAGAAGCGGAACTTTTTGTTTCTGGGGCGCGGCATCAACTATCCCATTGCACTGGAAGGCGCCCTGAAGCTGAAGGAAATTTCCTATATCCACGCCGAAGGATATGCGGCCGGCGAAATGAAGCACGGACCGATTGCGTTGATCGACAAGGATATGCCCGTGGTGGTGCTGGCGCCGCGGGACCGGTTGTATGAAAAGACGGTGAGCAACCTGATGGAAGTGAAGGCGCGCCGGGCGCCTGTCGTTGCATTCGTCGCAGAGGGCGAGCGAGAATTAGGGAGGATCGCCGATGCCGTATTCACGATTCCGGATACGCATCCGTTGATCTCGCCGATTCTGTTTACGATCCCCTTGCAGCTCCTGGCCTATCACATTGCGGTGTTGCGGGGAGCGGATGTGGATCAGCCGCGCAATCTGGCAAAAAGCGTCACGGTTGAATAAACAGATGCTGAAAATCGCCTCCAGCTGCGTTCTCGGCTCGATGACATCCTGCGACGTACCCCTGAGGGTACGCCTCGGTCGCCTCACTCCCTGCGGCCTTGCTGGATGACGATTTTGAGCATCCTGTAAGAGAGAGATAGGAAAGGAGAGATGCAGATCACAAAGCAGGACGTTGAGAAGGTCGCGAAGCTGGCACGGTTAACCCTTTCTGACAGCGAAAGGGACGCGTTTGCCAAGCAACTCAGCCAGATCTTGACGCACGTGGAGAAGCTGAATCAGTACGCTACGACGGGCATCGAGCCCACGTCGACGGTGCTCGGCCAGGTGAACGTGTTCCGAGAGGATGTGGTCCGTCCGTCGCTGCCCGTGGACAAGGCGTTGGCAAACGCGCCCGAGCGGGAGGCGGACGCCTTCTGCGTGCCGAAAATTATCGAAGAGCTTGAGAGGTGATGAGTGACGAATTGACAACTGGGAGCGTCTGATCACTTCCACGCAGCACCCATCACTGATCATCCATCACGAGGTCCATACATGTTTCGACAAATGCTCCGCTCGAAAATCCATCGCGCCACCGTGACGGCGGCGCACCTCGAATATGAGGGCAGCCTCACGATCGATGAAGACTTGCTGGATGCCGCAGGCATTCTTCCCTATGAGGCCATCGTCTGCTCCAACATGAACAATGGCGAGCGGTTCATGACCTACGCCATCAACGGCAAGCGGGGAAACGGGGATATCATCCTGAATGGTCCCACCGCCCGCAAAGCGGCCGTCGGCGATCAGATCATTATTTTTTGCTACGAATACTACGCAGAAGAAGAAATCAAGCGGCACGCACCCAGGATTGTCCGCGTGAACGAGAAAAACCGGATTGTCGAGACGCGCTGATGTCACTGCACAAACTGTCGCTGTGCGAGCTTCACAAGAAATTCACCGCCGGCGAGGTGACCGCGACGGAGATTATCCGCGCCTACTTTCTGCGGATCGCGCAGGTTGAACCCAAAGTCAAAGCCTACGTCACGCAGACGAAGGATGCGGCGGTGGCGCAGGCGGCCGCACTGGACGACAAGCTGAAAGGCTGGCGGAGGACCAAGCCGCTGATGGGCATGCCCCTGGCGGTCAAAGACAACATGTGCACGGAGGGCGTCCCGACGACCTGTTCCTCCCGCATGCTCCAACAGTTCGTTCCGCCGTACGATGCGACCGTCATCTCGAAGTTACGGGACCAGGACTATCTGCTCGTGGGGAAAACGAACCTCGACGAGTTTGCGATGGGATCGTCGACCGAAAATTCCGCCTTTGGTCCCAGCCGGAATCCATGGAACCTTCACTGCGTGCCGGGCGGATCGAGCGGCGGGTCGGCCGCGGCGGTGGCAGCAGATGAGTGCGCGGCTGCGCTGGGTTCTGACACGGGCGGATCGATCCGGCAACCGGCGGCTTTTTGCGGCGTCGTCGGGCTGAAACCCACGTATGGCCGCGTGTCGCGCTACGGGCTTGTCGCCTTTGCGTCCTCGCTCGATCAAATCGGGCCGATTACCAAAGACGTCTCCGATGCCGCCTTCCTGCTTGGCGCCATCGCCGGACATGATCCGATGGACTCGACCTCGGCCGATCTGCCGGTGCCTGACTACATGAAGGCCTTGAAGAAGAGGGATCTGAAAAAACTCAAGGTCGGTGTGCCGATGGAATTTTTCGGCGAGGGGCTGGACCCGGAGGTCGACCAGGCGGTGAGGGCCGCCATCGAGGAATTGAAAAGCCTTGGAGGAGAGATCAAGGAAATCGAGCTGCCCAGGACCGACGCGGCGGTGGCGGTGTATTACGTGGTGGCGACGGCCGAAGCCAGTTCGAATCTTGCGCGCTTTGACGGGGTGAAATTCGGGCTGCGGGCCAAAGAGACCAAGGACCTACTCGACTTGTATATGAAAACGAGGCAGGAAGGGTTCGGGCCTGAAGTGAAGCGGCGCATCATGTTGGGCACGTATGCGCTGAGCTCCGGCTACTATGAGGCCTACTACGGGAAGGCGCAGGCGGTGCGGACGCTGATTTGCCAGGATTTTGCGGCGGCGTTTAAGGAGGTTGACCTGATCGTGACGCCGGTCACGCCGACGCCCGCCTTTAAGCTGGGTGAAAAGAGTGAAGATCCGCTGCAAATGTATCTGTCGGATATCTTCACGATTTCAGTGAATCTGGCAGGACTGCCGGCCATTGCGTTGCCGTGCGGGTTCAGCAAGGCGGGTCTTCCGATCGGGTTACAGATCATCGGCCGGGCGTTCGAGGAAGACACCATGCTTCGCGCCGCCCATGCCTATGAACAGTCGACGCAGTGGTATCTCAAGAAACCGATCGTTCGGTAAGGGCAGCGGGTCAAAAGCAAGGAAAGTGGGGGCACACACATGACGATTGTTGAGATCGCGGCCATGGTCGCGGTGGGCATATTTGGCGTGCTGGTTGGCTTTATCGTGCCGGTGTTGATTCATCTTCGCGAGACCATGGCCGAGTCCGGACAATTACTGGCGAAGATGAACGTCGAGGTGCCTTTATTGATCGCTGAACTTCGAGCCACGAGCCGGAATGTGAATCAAGTGGCGGATGAGGCTCGGGGCGGCGTGGAGCATGCCGCAGTCTTGCTGCATGCTCTGGGAGAAATCGGAGAATCGGTGCAGGAGGTCCACCATGTCATGCGGGGGTCAAGCGGTTCTCTGTTGACGAATGTCGCCAGCCTGATGGCGGGCTTTAAGGCGGCCACACAAGTGGTGCGAGGGCGTATGAACTGTGAAGGAGGCTCACACAATGGCGGATGAACGCGGATCATCAGCGGCGGTCTTGTTGGCATTTATCAGTGGAGCAGCGTTAGGGGCCGTCGCGGCGTTGTTGCTGGCGCCCCAATCCGGACGGGACTCGCGCGAGCAATTGCGGGGCTACGCACGTCGAGCTGAAGATAATCTCCGGGATCTTGCCGATCAGGCCGGAGAGGTCTTGGACGACGTCGTCGGCCAGGGGAAGGAATTTGTCGAGGCGAAGAAGTCGGTCTTGAAAGAGGCATTCGACGCCGGCCGTGAAGCGATAAAACGGGAGCGGGATCGCACGCGGGGGGAAGGGCAAAGCTAGCTATGACCTATGAAGTGGTCATCGGCGTGGAAGTGCACGCACAGCTGCGTACACAGTCGAAAATGTTCTGCGGGTGCGGGACCACGTTCGGCCTGTCGGCTAACAGTCAGACCTGCCCCGTCTGTTTGGGCCTGCCGGGCAGCTTGCCGGTCATCAACCGGGCCGCGGTTGAAATGGCTGTTCGCGCCGGATTGGCGTTGAACTGCACGATTGCGGCGAACAACCGCTTTGCCAGAAAAAATTACTTCTATCCCGACCTGCCGAAAGGCTACCAGATCTCGCAGTACGAATCGCCGATCTGCGAGCATGGCTGGATTGAGATCGCAGTGGGCGATCGTCAGAAGCGCGTGAAGATCAGGCGCGCGCATCTCGAAGAAGATGCCGGCAAGAATGTGCATGAAACCGGCACGAGCGTGAGCCGCGTGGATCTCAACCGTGCCGGCACGCCGCTGCTGGAAATTGTCACGGAGCCGGACATGCGGTCGGCGGACGAAGTCGTCGCCTATCTCAAGGGACTGCGCGATATTCTGATGTACCTCGAGGTCTGTGATGGCAACATGGATGAAGGGAGCTTCCGCTGCGAGCCCAACCTGTCGCTGCGCCCCGTGGGACACAAAGAATTCGGCACCAAAGTCGAGCTGAAAAACATCAACTCGTTCAAGTTCGTCAAGGATGCCATCGAGTACGAAATCAAGCGCCAGACAAAAGTCTTGAGCGAGGGCGGCAAGATTCATCAGGAAACTCGTCTTTGGAATCTGGAGCGCGGTGAGACGGCAGTCATGCGGAGCAAGGAAGAAGCGCACGACTATCGCTATTTCCCTGATCCGGATCTCGTGCCGCTGAAACTTGATCAGGCATGGATTGACGCGTTCCGTGAAACCGTGCCGGAATTGCCCGCGGCGCGGGGCAATCGTTTTGTCAGTGAGTACGGGTTGCCCGAGTATGATGCGGGCGTATTGACCGCGTCCAAAGAGATCGCCGATTACTTTGAAGCGTGCGTGCGGCTGCTCAATCAGCCCAAAACTATCAGCAATTGGGTGATGGGCGAACTCACGAGAGAACTGAACATGTCCGGCACCGATGTGACGGCGTCGCCTGTGACCCCTGAACGGCTGGTCGCGCTGCTGCAGATGGTCGAAAAGGGCACTATCAGTTTAAAGGTCGCCCGCGAGATTTTCCCTGAACTCTACAGCAGCGGCAAAGCGCCGCACGACATCGTTCAGGAGAAGGGCTTGACGCAGGTTTCCGACGAAGGCGCGCTGGAGAAGATCATCGGTGAGGTGCTGGCAAAGAATCCGGCACAAGTGGCCCAGTTCAAGGAAGGGAAGCAGCAAGTGCTGGGTTTCTTGGTGGGGCAGGTGATGAAAGCGAGCGGCGGCAAGGCGAATCCCGGGAAAGTGAACGACTTGCTGAAGCAGAAGCTTGCAGGCTAAGTGTGGGGTGAATTTTGTTTTGGGTCGAATGAGGCTGCTCAAAAAGGCGGCCAACGAGGCCGCAGGTGAGAGAAAACCGGAGGCGTACCCTCTGGGGTACGTCGAGGATTTTGTCGAACCGAGAACGAAGTTGGGGGCCTTTTTCAGCAGCCGGGGAGAAAGAGCATGAGCGCGATTCGAGAGATCAAAGGTCGGCAGATTATCGATTCACGGGGCAATCCAACGGTCGAAGCGGAGGTCCTGCTTGAAAGCGGCGCAATCGGCCGCGCGGCGGTCCCATCCGGTGCGTCGACGGGTGAGAAGGAAGCGATAGAGTTGCGGGATGGCGACAAAAAGCGCTGGATGGGTAAGGGAGTTTCGAAAGCGGTGGCCAACATCAGCTAAAGTGATCGCTCCCGAATTGCTCGGCCAGGACGCGTTCGATCAGGCCGGCATCGATCACGCGATGATCGATCTCGATGGAACGAAAACCAAAGGGAAGCTCGGTGCCAACGCCATCCTCGGCGTGTCCCTGGCTGTCGCAAAGGCCGCGGCCAACGAAACCGGCCAGCCATTGTATCGTTATCTCGGTGGAACGAATGCGCGGGTCTTGCCGGTTCCTTTGATGAACATTATCAATGGCGGTGCGCATGCCGACAACCGGCTCGACCTCCAGGAGTTCATGATCATGCCGGTGGGCGCGAGCACATTCAGTGAAGCGCTGCGCATGGCGACGGAGGTGTTTCATTCGCTCAAGGCCTTGCTCAAGAAGAAAGGGCTGAATACCGCGGTCGGCGATGAGGGCGGGTTTGCACCGGACCTGCAGTCAAACGAAGAAGCCTTGAGTCTGATCATGCAGGCGATTGAGGAAGCTGGATATCAAGACCGGCAAGGACATTGCCCTGGCCTTGGATTGTGCCGCCAGCGAACTCTATGAGAAGGGCCGGTATGTACTGGAGGCCGAAAAAAACCCGGAGCGGTCGTCGGAAGAAATGATCACCTATTACGGCAAGCTGTTAGACCGCTATCCGATTCTCTCGATCGAAGACGGCCTGAGTGAGTTGGATTGGAAGGGCTGGAAGATGCTGACCGAAAAGTTGGGCAAGCGGGTCCAACTGGTGGGCGACGACATTTTTGTCACTAATGTCGACATTTTCTCGAAGGGCATTAAGGACGGAATCGCCAATTCAATTTTGATCAAGCTCAATCAGATCGGCACCTTGACCGAGACCTTGGATGCCATCGAGCTGGCGAAGCGGGCCGGCTATACGGCGATTATCTCTCACCGGTCTGGCGAAACCGAAGATACGACGATCGCCGATGTGGCGGTGGCCACCAACAGTGGCCTGATCAAGACCGGCTCACTGTCACGGACGGATCGCGTGGCGAAGTACAATCAGTTGCTGAGGATTGAAGACGAGTTGGGCGCCTCGGCGGTATATCGGGGCCGGGATGCGGTGCCGGGCCGCTCGTAAGGAGTCGCGCAAGAGGCATGATCATCAAGCAAAACCGGGGACGGCAGTGGTTGGGCTGGCAGCGGCGCATGGTGACGGCCGCCAAGGTGGCGGGGGGCGGTGCCTGTCTCTGGCTGTTGGTCGCGCTGTTCTTCGGCGAGATGGGATTGCCCCGGTATCTGACGATGCGCAATCATGCGACGCAACTCGAAGGCGAACTCGCGTTATTGCGGGGAGAGAACACCTCGTTGCGGGGTGATATTGCCAGGCTACAACACGATCCGTTGAAAATTGAGCGACTGGCCCGGGAACGGCTCGGCTATGTCCGCAAAGGAGAGACGGTGTATCAACTGTCGCCCGATTTGTCGAAGAAACAGGAACATCCGGCAAGACCATGAAGTTCGGAACCGTGGCGATCATCGGGCGCTCGAACGTGGGCAAGTCCACGCTCCTCAATCGCCTGCTTGGTGAGAAGATCGCGATTGTCTCCGAGAAGCCGCAGACGACGCGGACCCGGATACTGGGCGTGGCGCATGTGCCCGGGGCTCAAATTGCCTTTCTCGATACGCCGGGGCTGCACAAGCCGGAGCATCTGCTGAACCGGAGGATGGTCCGCACGACGGTGGAGACGCTGGATGAAGCGGATCTCCTGTATATGCTCATGGACGCCACGAGCTTGCCGGGGCCGGGTGATCTAGCGGCCATTAAGTATATGAAGGAGGCCCTGGCAAAACGGCCTCGTCCGGTCATCCTGGTCGTGACCAAGGTCGATGTTGTGAATAAGCAGAAACTGTTGCCTGTGCTTGAAAGCTATGCCACGGTTGTTCGACTGGACGGAAGTCGTGCCTGTGTCTGCGCAAACGAATGACAATATCGATCGGTTACTGGCGGTGACCGTTCCCTTTCTGGAGGAAGGCGACGGAGCCTATGACGAAGACATGGTTACGGACCAAACCATGCGGACGCTGGCGGGCGAGATGATTCGCGAAAAGGTGCTCCAGGCGACGGAGCAGGAAGTGCCGTATTCTGTGGCGGTCGAAATCGAAGAGTTCGTCGAGGAAGCGAAGTTGACACGAATTCGTGCCACGATTCTTGTCGAGCGGGAGACGCAGAAGGGCATCCTGATCGGCAAGCATGGGGAGCGGTTGAAACTGATCAGCACGCAGGCCAGGCAGGATATGGAACGGTTATTCGGCAAGAAAGTGTTTCTCGAAGTCTGGGTCAAGGTGAAGGAAGCGTGGCGGGAAGACGAGCATACGTTGGCGGAGTTGGGCTATTAGCGAGACATTGATGCAACCGAGTGAACGACCAGCAGAATCGCGGCCCCCGGATGTGCCGCGCCTGCGCCCGGCGGAAAAGGACGTGCTGCGTGAAGCGCTGCGCGATCAAACGGAGCGCGGCCAGACGAAGTCCGATATTGTCCTGCAGTCGGTGCAGCGGTTGCTCCGGCGCGGCGCGATCACCAATCTCTCAAAAATGCTGGGGCGCATGCACCCCGCCGATATCGCTAAGGTCGTGACGCACCTCTCGTCTCCCAAAGAAAAGCGCGAAGTGTTCGAGCTGGTTCGGGGCGAGGCCAAGCGCGGCCAGGTGCTGAGCGAACTGGACGGCGACAGCATCCAGGAAGTCCTGGCCGACCTCCTCCATTCGGACATCGCCTGGCTGCTGAAGGATCTCGGCCCTGACGACATGGCCTATATCCTCGGGTTCCTCCCTGAAGAGCGCGGGAAGGAAATTCTCGCGCTGATGAAGACGGAGGATTCCACGGAGGTCGCCGACATCCTCAAGTATCCCAAGGATACGGCCGGCGGCATCATGACCACGGAATTTTTCTCCCTGCCGGAGGATGCGACGGCGCAGGAAGCGATTCGTCGCTTGCAGCAGGCCACCGATGCGGAAATGGTGTTCTATATCTATGTGACGGACAAGGAAGAGCATCTTGTCGGCGTGCTCTCGTTGCGCCAACTCCTGACCGTACCTCCAGCCACGACATTAAAGAACATCATGACGCGGGACGTGATCAGTGTCGCCGTCGATATGGACCAGGAGGAAGTCGCGCGGCAAGTGGCGAGCTACAACTTGCTGGCCATTCCGGTGGTCGAGAAGGACGGCAAGTTGGTGGGGATCATTACGGTTGACGACGTGGTGGACGTCATCCGCGAAGAAGCCACCGAAGACATGCTCAAGATGGCCGGTGCCCTCGAAGAAGACAGCGTGTCGAAGTCCTCGAGCTTCGGCGCGGCGAAAATGCGGTTGCCCTGGCTGTTCACGAATCTCGTCGGAAGTCTCTTGTCCGGCGCCATCTTATGGTATTTCCGCTTTACTCTTCAGGAAGTGGTCGCGATCGTGAGTTTCATCCCCGTGATCGCGGCGATGGGCGGAAACGTTGGATTGCAGTCGTCGACGCTGATCATCCGCGGACTGGCGACAGGGGTGGTAGAACTGACCGACGTGTGGACGGTCTTTTTTCGAGAGGTCAAGATCGGCTTGCTGATGGGCGTGGCCTGCGGGATCATTCTGACCGGCGTGGGATGGGCCTGGCATCAGGCCTTCTTAGGCATGGTCGTCGGCGCGTCGCTGATCATTGCTTTCCTCGTCTCGACCAGCATGGCCACGATCATGCCGATCATTCTCAAGCGGATGGGCGTCGATCCGGCGGTGGCCGCGGGACCGTTCGTCACGACGGCCAATGATATTACCGGTATCACGATTTATCTCACCTTGGCCACGGTCTTCCTGGAGCGCCTCCGGTGATGCAGGGTTGCCTGAGTGCATCACTGACTACTCCCATCGGTATAAAAGGTTTCACGCCATGCCGCTTGTAAAAGCGACGGCCATTATCTTGCGGAGCCGCAAGTGGGGTGACGCCGATCGGATCGTCACCTTCTATACGCGGCAGTTAGGCAAGATTCGAGGCGTGGCCCGGGGCGCCCGCCGGGCGAAAAGCCGCTTTGGCGCCGCCCTGGAACCGTTTACGCTTTGCCATCTGGATCTGTTCGAAAAACCCGGAGACTCGCTGTTCAGGATTTCGCATATCGATTTGATGACGTCGTTCCAGTCTCTGCGGGAGGATCTGGATCTCATGACGGCGGCCGCTCGCATGGTGAATGTCGTCGCTGCCGTGACACCTGACGGAGATCCCGATCCGCAGCTCTTTGACACGCTTGAGCAAGGGTTGGCCTCGCTAGCGGAGAAGCAAGGCGATCCGGCGTTTACGGCCCTGATTTTTCAAATCAGACTGCTCGGAATGACCGGTTTCCGGCCGCAGACAGATCATTGCGCGGCCTGCGGCAAGACGCGATTGGTCGGAGATCCGCAGTTCTCCGCTCTGTCGGGCGGGCTCGTGTGTCCCACCTGTGCCGCGCGTCAACGGGCGCGCTGTGTCAGCCTTTCGCGAGGCAGTGTGCTGTTTCTTCAGCAAGCGATTCGGCTGTCACCGGTTCTCGTGACTCGTCTGAAGGCAACAGGCCAGGTGCGCAACGAGATTGAAGAAGTCATTGAAGGCTATGTCACGGTGGTGGCGGGGAAGCGGCTCCCATCGGTGAACTTCTTGTCGCCCGCCCATCAGCAAGGGAGCGTGATGTCTTGACCGCCGCTACGATCGAGCCGCGTGACATGGAATGGTTGAGTAAAGGAGTCCTCGCCATCCAATGGAGCGATGGCCACAAAGGCATCTATCCGGTGCGCTACTTGCGTCAGCAGTGCCCGTGTGCCGCCTGCGTCGATGAATGGTCGGGAGAGCGCCGTCTGAAGCCGGACGATGTGCCGCTGTTGATCATGTTGCAGGATATCCAGCCCGTCGGCCGTTATGCGTTTCAATTTAAGTGGAGTGACGGGCATGATACCGGGATCTACGCCTATTCCCTGCTGCGAAAGCTGTGTCAGTGCGATGTGTGCCAGCCGATAAAGCCTCCTGAACCCAAGACAAGGCGGTTGATGTGAGCAGGCGACGATCGGTGATAGCGGCCATTTGTGGGATGTGGATAACCGCCGTCTGGATTCCCGTGGTGCTAGTGGCCCTGATCGGCTGCAGCGGAACGCCGACAATCGCGGAGCAAGAGCAGTTGGTGCGGGCCAACAACCTTGTGATCGATCAAATCACCACTCGAGCGGTTGTCAACGTCTGGGGAAAGCCGCCGAACCATCACACTGAGTTCACTCAGTTTTTTGTCATGCCGGATCGAACCATGATCCCACGGTCCCGCGTCGCAGCCGGCGAACCTCCAAAAGGGTGGGATGCCGGGGTGTATGCAGGTGAAGGCGTGTTTTTCGTGTATCCGGATCGCGGCTGGTTATTGGTCTTTTTCGATGAGCACTTGGTGTATAAAGAAGAACTCGATGCCGACCAGTTGCACACGATTGTGAAGGCCTGGGCTTACGAGGAGCGATTTAAAACCCGTCTTGACGGCGCACCGCCTGGCCCGTAGCCTGTCGTCCCCATCCTTCCATGCCTTTATTATCTGACCGGTTACACATCATGATGGCGGCATCCGAGGCCATGCCCTATGCCAAGACGGGAGGTCTCGCCGATGTGCTGGGAGCGTTGCCCCAGGAATTGGCGAAGTTGGGGCATCAGGTTACACTGGTGTTGCCCTGTTATCCTGCCTTCCTCGCCCGCCGTCAGTCTCTCAAGCAAATTGCCCAACTGCGCATTCCAATTACGGGAGGCATGGCGGATGTCACCTTAGAACAAGAGATGGTTTCTGTGCCGGGAAGTGCCCATCCATTAACGGTGGTGGCCGTCCGGTATGATCCTTTCTTCGATCGGCCTGGGCTGTATCAATCGGCCGATGGTGATTATCCGGACAACCTTGATCGATTCGTGTTGTTCTGCCGGGCCGTCCTTGAAACGCTGAAGGTCCTTTCGATTAACGGAGAACCCGTCGATCTCCTTCACTTGCATGATTGGCAGACGGCCCTGTGTGCGGTCTATTTGAAGGCAATTCCTCAAGAATCGCCGGCGCTGAGACAGGTCAAAACGATCTTGACGCTGCATAATGTTGGCTATCAGGGGATCTTTCCCGGAGAGCAATTCTCGAAGATCGGGCTGCCGCCCGCGCTGTTCTCACCGACGGGGCTCGAATTTTATGGCTCAGTGAATCTGTTGAAGGGCGGCATCATCTTCGCAGATGCGGTGTCCACGGTGAGCCGCACGTATGCCAAAGAGATCGTGACACCCGAGTATGGAAGCGGATTGGAGGGCGTGCTGGCTGGTCGAGTTGATGGAATCCATGGAATTACCAATGGCATTGATGTCACCGTATGGAATCCATCGACTGATTCATATCTACCGGCACACTATTCGTCTGATGATACGACGAACAAGAGGGCCTGCAAGCGGGCATTGCAGCGTGAATTGGGATTGCCTAGTGCGAAGGCCCCCCTTCTCGCAGCGATCGGCCGACTGACCTACCAGAAGGGTTTTGATCTCATCCTCTCCTTGCTTCCAGAACTGATGGAACTGGATGTCCAAGTGGCCATTCTTGGTACCGGTGATAGCGCTCTCGAAGAGGACTTTCGTGCCATGAAGGCCGCGTATCCTGATCGCATAGGACTATTGTTGGGTTATGACGAAGGGCTCGCGCATCGCATTGAAGCGGGGGCTGACATGCTGGTGATGCCGTCACGCTATGAGCCATGCGGGCTTACGCAGCTCTATAGCCTTCGTTACGGCACCGTTCCGATTGTCCGGCGCACGGGAGGATTAGCCGATACGGTCATTCCCTATAAACCTTCTACAATGCGGGCAAAGCAAGCAACCGGCTTTCACTTTATTGAGGCCTCGGCGGATGCGGCCCTAACCGCGATCATGTTGGCGCTCGAGGTCTTTAAAGACAAAAAAGCGTGGCGTGAGATGATCGCAGCCGGGATGAGCAGCGATCTCTCGTGGATGCAGGTGGCAAAACGTTATGAAGAGTTCTATCGCTCGACGATGGGAGAGAAGGGGGTGTAAGGACTACTCGGTCTTGAGTGAGATATCGATGCCGCGCTCCAGCTCTTTTAGAAAGGTCCTGGCCTGAAGGCGGTAATAGGAGGACTCATCTGATGGATGCAGGTCGAGCACTTTTGCAAACAAGTCTTTGGCAAGATCGGTATGGCCGGATTCAAGCGCCAGTTGTCCGGCATGAAGCGTACAGGCCGACGCCATTGCGCGAACGTCCACTGCGAACCGGTTAGTGGGGTCCGTAACCAGTTTTCCCAGCTTAGCCGGCAAAGGCAGAATAAATCCATCGTTGCCATATCGAAGATGAGTGGCGTCAGCCAGCTTCTGTGTCTCCGGTAGGACCTGGCTTAGATCGGATGAGAGCTTGCAACGCGAATAGCTTTCCCACAGGGACATGAAGCCCATATTATCGAGCCCGGGGCGCTTAACCGGGTTGGACTGGCAGCCGGACGCCACCAGCGCCAGCGCTACTATTCCTAATACTAATTGTTTCGTCGGCAGTGTGTGCTTCACTTGCTTCCTCTTCTATTCGATAACGACGTATCTGCAATCCATAGGCCCCCTTATTTTTCATGTAAGTGATTGAAATACAATGGTATAACTTATAGTTGCTGTGTCAATGGCACCATCACTGTGGTGTCTTTAACACAGGGGAGACGGCGCTACGATGACCGTCTATGAGTTGAAGATTTGGACGAGGATGCCGGTGCGGGTCGTGGCGTTAGTCTTACGCATGATGTGTTTGATGTGTTCTTTGACGGTCTGTTCGGTGATAAGGAGAGCATTCGCGATTTCCTTATTCGTCCATCCTTTCGCTAAATTCTCGACGACAGCCTGCTCCCGGTTGGTCAGTTGGAATCGTTCTCGAGCATGCTCAGTGTTCAGGTTTTGTTTGCGGCCTAATTCCTCCATCGTGACGACTAGCCGTGCGTGCTGAACCCCGCCGCGGTCCGGAAGTCCAAATCCTCGCAATAGGATGGGCTGATTAGGATCTCCCGTAACACGCTTGACTTCAAATTGCTCCCAATCTTTGGCTTCGGTTCGCACGTGCAGGGCTTTGATAATCTCGCCGCAAAGCTCGGTCAGCGCCGCCGGCAGCACCCCATGGGCGGATTTCGCAACGCTTCCGCCGTGCTCAGCGGCATTGATTTTCTTGGCCAGCTCAGACGCCTGGCGATTCATATGAAGCAGCTGCATGGACGCCGAAAGAACGACGATGCCTGAACCGGCTCTTTGATCGGCTAAACCATCGGATTGATCATTTGGGCTGATTACGTTAGTCATAGGTATGTTTGGAGTTTGATCTGAGTGGAGAATCAGGTGACTTCTTGTAGACAATGAAATCGCTTCTGATAGAGTCTCCCCTCGGGAGGTGTGGAAAGAGTACCTAACCCTTTAGGGGGAGTCAACACCTACCTTCGAGAAATCCGCCTACGTCATCGGTATTGTTGCATCCTCTGATCCGCCTCTATATTCCTCACTCACCAGAAGAATGAGCAAGCACCATAGCAGGGCATATAGGGCAACGTTTCTTACCGAGGAGGATGACGTGGGACAGACTGAGTGGGAGTGGCCGATGGCTGAGTGTCAAGAGAACCATAGCGAGCGGGTGGCGCTTTTGAGGCCAATTCCCTATGAGATGACGACGCCTGTTGATGGCGTCAGTGTCGCCGCCACTGCCGGCAAGGCACTGTCGCTGAATATCAGCAATGGGGGCATGTTGCTCCTGATGGATCAAGCACCAGACGTTGAGCAGGTGCTGAAAATTTATGTGCCGACTCCCATTACCATGGCCGACACACCCACTTTAGCAGAAGTCCGTTGGACCAGAAAATTGCCGTTCGGAAAGTCAAACGGCAACGGTGCGTACTTCGTTGGACTTAAATTCATGTTCTAGGAAATTAGTTTGATAATTTGGTTGCCCGGTGCATGATCCAAACATTGGATTGATAAGGGCTAAGCGATTTAGATAGTAAGAGATCGGCGCGATGGATAGTAAATGGTATGCAGTTTGGCAAAAAAGGACACGAACGATCTGCGAGCCTGACGCTAGTACGGGCAGGTGTTCAACCCACTTAAGCTGAAGTGCAAGAGCATTTCTCCCTGAATGGAAAGTTTCAACAAGAGATCAGCGCTCTTTCCGGGGTACCTTCTTGCGGGCCTTGTGTCATCAGAGCAGGACAATCATTCAGTTATCTGATATCCAGAAATGTTCCAAGCGATCTCAGTAAGTCACAGCTGTTATGTTCGGATGAAGGGTCGCCAGTCTCAGGAGCGGTAGCCTTCCTGCACAAAACTAGGAGCTAATAGCACATGCGAGCATTCACTGTTATAACTCTGGCGGTGGTGATGGTAGCCATATTTTCCGCGCAAAGAGTGGTAGCTCAAGACAAAGAGGCGAGGAAGTCAGCACCCATTCAATCGAAATCAGCCGGCGCCACGGATAAGGCGCTTTTGATAGTGACACCGGAATATTTTATTGGTCCTGAAGATATTCTTGAAATTACCGTGTGGAAGAATGCTGACCTCTCGAAGCAAGTCCAAGTGAGGCCAGACGGAAGAATCTCACTGCCTTTGTTGGGAGACATACTGGCTGTCGCCAAAACCCCCACTCAACTGACGGATGAAATCTCTGCAGGACTTAAATCTTATATGGAGAACCCAACCATTTCTATTCTTGTAAAAGAGGTAAATAGCTACCAGCTCTATGTTTTGGGAGAGGTGAATAAACCCGGGAAGTATCCATTAAAAAGCAAGACGACCCTACTCCAGGGAATTACTGTGGCTGGTGGGTTCACCGCGATGGCAGCTCGAAATAAGATAGTCGTCTTTCGTTTTTCGAAGGATGGAGAAGGTCTCGCGAAGCTCAAGGCAAGTTATGACGATATCGTTGTGCGGGATGGATCAATTCAGAACATAGAATTAATGCCTGGCGACCAAATCGTTGTTCCCTCTGAGACGATGGTCGTATTACCGAGCCGGTAATCGTGACTTCTATGCAAGCTGAGAAGTACCAGATGAATCGGCTCGGGAGTTCCATTTTCTTGATGAAGCGAATCAGTAGACTTCTGCACACGGCTTCACTCTTGGCTCTATTAGTGATAGCAGGAGGCTGCATGCAGCAGGGTGTGCAGTACCGCGACCTTCTAGTTTCGCCCACAGAGTTCCTCATTGGCCCAGAAGACGTTCTGGTCGTGACTGTTTGGCGTAACCAAGAGTTGTCCAAGGAAGTGATTGTCAGACCCGATGGAAAAATTTCTTTGCCGCTTCTTGGAGACATCGTTGCTGCCGGGATGACTGCCCAGGCGCTTTCAAAACAAGTGGCCGATGCGCTGGCAGAGTTTATGTCCACGCCAAACGTGTCTGTGCAAGTCAAAGAGATCAACAGTTACCACGTCTTCGTAGTCGGTGAGGTGGCAAGGCCAGGAAAGATCGTGCTGAAGTCCTTCACCAGCGTTATGCAGGGAATTTCGCATGCGGGGGGCTTTACCCCGTTCGCCTCAAGAAACAACATACATGTTCTTCGATCGGTCAAGAACGCGCAAGGAGAGACTAAACAGGTCATGATCCCGGTCCCTTACCAGGACATTATGTCGGGAAAGAATCTGGAGGCGAATTTTATTCTCAAGGCCGGTGATGTCATTGCTGTACCGTGACACGGGTGCTTTGCGGGGCAAGGACCTTTTTCTTTCTAGTGCACATGGCTACTATTTTTGGACTAACCGGTGAGGTCGCATCTGCGCAAACAATCATTGTGCCGAGTCTTACAGTCTCCGAGACGTACGATTCAAACGTATTTTTTGCTCCCAAATCGCTGTTGGCTCCTGGCACAAAACCGGAAGATTTTTACACCCAGGTGACTCCTCAACTTACGATGGCTCATATGGGATCGCTCATACGCGGAAATGCTTTCAGTCGGTGGACTGATAACGAGATACCTCCATAATCCTGACCTCGACTATACAGGCGTCAATGCGGCGGGCCGGCTGGACCTTCAGCAGGTGGCTCAGCGGATGTCGGGACGTTTTACGAGCTTATCTGTGAATGGTACATATCAATTTACGCCTTCAATGTCTCAATTCGGGGCAGTGGGCGGTCAGTTGGGAGCTGGCTATGGGTCCGACTGTTGGCGGAATACAGCCTGGTTGGGTCCGGCTTAGTTACGAGTCGGGTGTCATTGCATAATATTAATATGGGGGTGTCTGCTGGTTATGAGGTCAGTCGCACGACTAATGTCTCAGCGAGCTATACATACAACAGCATTTCGTTTGGAGAGCAATCTGGAGGAGGAGTTAATACTCCTCTCTTTGACACGGCAGGTCACAGTGCGTCATTGACTACGAGTACTCAATTGAACCCCAGAGATACTGTTGGAGCCACTGCATCCGTTTCGTATTATGCTCAACAGAGCAGCAGCGAACAACAGAGCAACAGCCAAGATTTCACTACTGCCAATTGCGACGCTTAACTGGGCACGCAGGTGGACGCAAGAGCTGAACACGACATTCGCAGTCGGAGGGATTATGACCCTACCGCAGGAAACAGCCAACAGGAGAATCTGAAGACACAACTTTTTCCAACGGCCAGCTGCCATCATCTCTACAGTTCTTTTTCTGAAGCGCTCAAAGCAGCCGGTTCAGCTCCAGGACCGTATGAAGGCTTGCCGGCATTGCCGGGCAGCTTAAATCCAGGGATGATTATGTCGCCGGGGCAATATCATCACTTCATTCAGCTATAACTATAGTCTTTTCCCTAGCTACGCTTATGGGGCCGGTCCTATTAAAACCCATGTGGTTGGGCGCCAACTTCACCGGAGGGATCACCCCGAAGCTCTCAGGGCAAGTGGGAATGAATTTTTCTCATGGTTCTTCAGCCAGCACGGTCGACCAGCTTCACGTATGACACAATCGGTGTAACGGTTGGAGCGCGATATCTTTTGGGACCTGTTCTTGCCAGCCTGACTTACAATTGGCTCTATTTTGCAAACTCGACTTTTGAAGCAGATCGCGTGACAGGTGACTTTGCCTTCTCAAAGCAGACCGTGATGCTGGCTCTCTCCTATGCCTTTAACAGTCAATCATTTTTTAAAATGGATAGCTTTGGATATGGTCGGGCCATCCGGCGTCAGTGAGGGATCCTCGGGTCCCGGCGGGGCTGGGCGTACCGTCGAGTCCTGGGCCGAAGAATTAGAAGGAGGAGCCAAGTGTATTTAGGTTTAAGTACCGCCAGAAGACTATCTTAGGGTAATAAAGAACCATCGCATGGATGATTGGTGTGCCGATTGTAGTTTCCCTGGCTCTTGCAGGGCTCGTCTACCACTGGCTGCCCAAAACCTATCGCTCAAGCACGTTAATCAATTTTGAAGCTCAAAAAGTCATGCACATCCAGGGCGTGGGTGAGTCGGGGCAGAATTCGGAGAGGCAAGATCCTATGGTCTCCCGCCTCACGGCGATGAAGGAAGTATTGTATAAGCGTGAACTGTTGACACAAGTCGCACAAGAATTCCATCTCTATGGGTACACCAAGGAAGCGTCAAACGTTCAGTTCGACGATTTCGTGACAGGGAAAATGCGCGGCATGGTCCAAATCGATTCGAAGGAAGCTCCATTCCTTCGAGTATCCTTTGGCGATTCAGACCCCATAATGGCACGAGATGTGACCATGCGGTTGGCTGAACTGTTCGTTCAGGAAAATATGAAGTCCCGTGAAATCATCGCAAGCAGCTCTACGGAATTTCTTCAGCACGAGCTGGATTTGATCAAGGCGCAATTAGAAGTCAAAGAGCGAGCGCTTACCCACTTCAAACAGACGCATCTTGGACAACTACCTGAACAAATGGGCGGGAACCTTCATGCCTTGGACCGATTGGAGACCGAGGCGACGGCTCAACAGGAACTGGAAAAGACGCTCAACCTCCGGATGGAATCCATAGAGAAGGCAATCAGGGAGTATGAGGACCCCACGAGTGATGCCAGCCCCGCTCGTGCCGCAAGGGATCCACGTCTGGCAAAGATCAAGGAACTCGAGCGGACATTGGCTGGCTTGCGAGCAATGTACAAAGAGTCCTATCCGGACGTAGCCCGTGTAAGAAATGAGATGATGCAGCTGCAATCCATGACGACGGAAGAGTACGCCGCTCTCTATATCGACCAGGAGACGGTCGAAATAAATGGTGAAAAAAAGCCTAGACGCAAAGCCATGGATCCATACAAAGCCGAGTTGATGAAGCAACGGGAAGAAGTGTTGGCCCAACTGCAGGTTGTCCGCATCCGGCAAGCCAACATTGCCGCTGATATGAAAAAGTTTGAGGCGCGAATCGACGGAACAGCGCTGCATCAACAAGAGCTTATGGCGATTCAACGGGATTATGAGAATTTACAGAAGAGCTACCAGGCGTTATTAGAGAAGAAGCTCAATGTGGGAATTGCGGGCGACCTGGAGAAAAATCGGCAAGGGATCCAGATGCGTATTATCGATCCAGCCCATGTGTCTGGATGGCCTGAGAAACCTAATATATTGATCATCATGATGGGCGGATTGGGATTCGGCTGCGCGGTGGGTTTCGGGAGCGCCTTTGGTCTAGAGTTAATGCGGCGAGGTTTTGTGTCGGCGGAGGAAATAGAGACGACCTTAGGACTGCCTGTTTTGGCAACGATTTATCAGTTCAAACATGCCATGCCCGAAGCGACCAAGACTTCGCCGTGGAAGGGTCCTATCGGGGGTCGTCTACTGTCCTTAACGTCAAATTCCATCGATGTGGCGCCGGAGCTTGTGGCCATGTGGTATCCCCGGTCGGCTGTGGCAGAGCAGTACCGGGTTGCGGCAACCAGACTCGGGCTCATGGTCGCGAGGCAGAAAAGCATTGTCGTGGTCGTTGCCAGTGCGGTGATGGGGGAGGGAAAGACGTCGACGGCGATGAACATGGCGCACGTGATCGCCCGGGACCTCAACAGGAAAACGGTATTAGTCGATTGTGATTTAAAAAGACCCATGGTTCAGGCGTATGCCGGGATGCAATCGGCGCCGGGCTTAGTCGAAGTCCTCTTGGGCCGCAGCAAAGTGGAGGAATGTCTTCAATATCATGAACAGCTGGGAATTTGGATTCTGCCCGCGGGCATCGAACAGTCGGGTACCGCGGCTCTGGCTCATGCAGACGAACTTTCCGACCTCATTGATCGTCTTCGGGCAAGGTTTGACTATATCGTTCTTGACGCGCCGCCGCTTCTTCCTGTTGCAGAATCCATGCTCATCGTCCGGCTGGGAGACATCGTCGCATATGTCATTCGGGCTCGTTCGACCAACCGGGACATAGTCTCCAGCGCAATCAAAATGATAGGGGAGGAAAGAGTCGTTGGCGTCGTGCTGAATGGAGTGGAAATGAAGGACCAGCCGTACTCTCAATATACCTATGTTGATAAGATTTATGAGTCCCATCACAAGCAAATTAAGTAACGCTGAATCACGGAGCGCGGATGAGGTGCTCCCTCACATGCGGCACACCTCAAGGGCGATTTTCCGCTTTCCAGGGTGCCGGCGGCGCATCCTAATCTTAGGCGTAGGAGTGTTGGCCCAGGCGCTTACTCAGGTATTGCTTTCCCGCAAGAGTGTGTTCACTGAAGTTGTAGGTCTGTTAGCGAAGGACATGGATCAATTAGATGAAAAGATTGTCGGAACTCCGATTGTGGGTACCATCGATCAATTGCTCGAAGTCGCCGAACGGCATCGCGTGGATACGATCGCCGTATGCCTTGAGGATCGACGTGCCGTGCTGCCCCTCCAAAGCCTCCTGCAGTTAAAAGCCTTAGGAGTCGACATCTGCGACGGGCATGCGCTGTACGAAGAAGAGTCAGGGCGGCTTGCTATTGATGAGCTGAAGCCAAGCGCTATTATCTTTTCTAGAGCGTTCAAGCGCGGAATTACTATCCGAGCCACGAAGCGCGCGATCGACCTCTTCGTTGCCGTTGTTGGATTGGTTATGACGCTGCCTGTACTCGTCATAATCGCGCTGCTCATCAAGACTTGATTCCTCCGGTCCGGTGTTTTATCGGCAGCTCCGCGTTGGTCTGAAGGCACAACCCTACATGATTCTGAAGTTTCGATCGATGTTCCATGATGCTGAAAAAGGAGGGGCCCGATGGACGTCGGTGAAGGATACTCGTATCACCCGTGTCGGGTCGTACTTACGGAAGTGGCGGCTCGACGAAATACCGCAGCTGATTAATGTCATTCGCGGAGAAATGACCTTAGTCGGGCCGAGACCGGAGCGTCCGGTATTCGTCCAGGAATTAAGGCGGGATATCCCATATTATGATCTCCGGCATGCAGTCCGGCCTGGCATTACGGGATGGGCGCAAACACAATTTCGATACGCAGCCACAGTAGAAGACTCACATGTGAAGTTACAGTATGACCTCTATTACGTGAAGAATATGTCGATCCAATTGGATATGCGCATATTGCTGGATACGATACGAGTCATTGTTCTCGGCGAAGGGTCCAGGTGACGTAATGGTAAATAAACCAGTGCACTGTCTGTCGTTTGATGTGGAAGAACATTTCCAAGTCGCTGCCTTCTGGTCGAATCTAAGGAGGCAGCAATGGGACCAGTATGAAAGTCGAGTGGAACGCAATACGAATAAACTGGCTGAAATGTTGTCGCAATATGACATGAAAGCCACATTCTTTGTCCTTGGATGGGTGGCCGAGCGGTATCCTCATATGGTGAAGTTCTTGGCCGGTCAGGGCCATGAAATCGCCTCACATGGGTATGGTCACGAACTCGTGTACAACCAGTCTCCGGCGCACTTCAGGGACGATGTGAAGCGGGCGAAGCACATCCTGGAAGCCATCACGGGCACGGCTGTTCGGGGATATCGGGCTCCCAGCTTTTCGATTAACAATCAGTCGCAATGGGCGCTCTCAATTTTAGTGGAAGAAGGCCACACGTATGACTCCAGCATCTATACTCGATTTCATCGATCTCATGGCCACAGTCGATGGAATGGATGTTTCGAGATACAGACGTCAGCCGGGAACATATGGGAAATTCCTCCTTCTACGGTCAATATCATGGGAATGCAAATCCCGGTAGCCGGTGGCGGCTATTTCCGGCTCTTTCCCTATGCGGCATCCAAGGCATTCCTTAAACGGCTCGAAAGCCAGGGCAGCACATTTGTCATATATCTGCATCCCTGGGAGATTGATCCGGACCAGCCGCGGATGGAAGGCCCATGGTTATCGCAATTCCGTCACTATCTGAATTTGGGAAAAACACAACAACGACTAAGCCGGTTACTTATGGATTTTCGGTTCAGGCCAATGAGAGAGGCAGTGTGGTCTGTCACCTCGACAGACCAAGCAGAAAGCACTTTGACGAATGCGATCAATTCAAACGGATTGCATGTCGCCATCCACAATGTTCACAAAAGTAAAGCCCGCCAGCAAGTTTCAGCGGTGAGAAACGTTGGGACCGAATCATGAGGCATGAATTGCCTGTTGTCGTTATCGAGCCTGAGTCAAACATGGTTTGATCTCAACCTCGGCGGACTTTGGGAATACCGGGAATTGCTGCTTTATCTGGCGTGGCGGGATGTCAAAACCCGGTATGCCCAGACGACGATCGGTTTTGCTTGGGCCATTATTCAGCCCGTAGCAATGATGCTGTTGTTCACGTTGGTCTTTAGCAACTTTGCGAAACTGCCATCCGACGGAATTCCGTATCCATTGTTTGTCTATGTTGCCCTTTTGCCGTGGGGATTGTTTTCCAAGGGCCTTGACAAGAGCAGCTTCAGCGTAGTGGCCGAATCAAATCTAATCAGTAAAGTCTACTTTCCGCGCATTATCGTGCCGATCGCGGCCACTCTCGTGGGATTAATCGATTTCCTTATCGCTTTTGCGCTTTTACTGATAATGATGGCTTTTTATCAGATGATGCCTCCTTGGGAAGCTATTTTGGCTATTCCACTGTTGCTACTCTTGACCATGCTGACATCCTTAGCGGTAAGCCTATGGCTAGCAGCGGTATTCGTCCGGTTTCGCGATATTGGAGCCGCGATGCCGTTGGCGACGCAGATGTGGATGTTCGCCACACCGGTCGTTTATCCCGCCAGCATGGTCCCGGTCCAATGGAAATGGCTCAATGACTTGAACCCGGTGGCAGGGATTATCGAAGGCTTTCGCTGGGCGCTGTTGAACACCCCTTCGCCGGGGTTCGAGAAAATGACGTTCACGGTTCTGTGCGTCATGGCACTGTTGGTGTTTGGCATGGCGTACTTCAATCGGATGGCGCGTAAGTTCGTAGATGTGATTTGATCCGGCTGTTGCGACCTGGCGAAAGGTCAAGTGCATGGGAAACGTGATTATCAAAGCTGACAACCTTTCAAAGAAGTATACGATTTCCAGAAGAACCAGCGGAGATTCATCGTCAGCCCGTTTACTGGGCAGAATCAAAAACCTGCTCGCGCTCAGGTCTCCTTTCGATACCGATATCTTGCTGAAGGAAGAGCTGTGGTCCTTAAAAGGCGTCTCCTTTGAAATCAGTGCAGGAGAAGTCGTGGGTATCATTGGCCGGAATGGGGCGGGGAAAAGCACCCTGCTCAAGATCTTGTCGCGCATTATAGATCCGACGAGTGGGAGAGCGGAGATTCGTGGTCGAGTGGGAACGTTGCTCGAGGTTGGAACCGGTTTCCACCCTGAACTGACGGGAAGAGAAAATATATATCTCAGCGGCATCATTCTTGGGATGAAAAGGTCGGAGATAGACCAAAAATTCGACGAGATTGTAGAGTTTTCAGGGGTGTCCAAGTTCATCGATACGCCGGTAAAGCGCTATTCCAGTGGAATGTATGTGAGGCTGGCTTTTGCTGTCGGTGCGCATCTTGAACCGGAAATACTGATTGTTGATGAAGTGCTAGCCGTTGGAGACGGGCAATTCCAGAAGAAATGTCTCGATAAGATGCGAACCATTGGATCTGAGGGACGGACAGTACTGTTTGTGTCGCATAACCTGGAGGCAGTAGCCCGGTTGTGCGATCGTGCGATCGTTTTGCGAGATGGCAAAGTTGTCTTTGATGGACCGTCGCATGAAGCGGTTAAGGCATATCATGGCGATAGCAGTTCCTCTACGGCGGTCCGAGAATGGCACGAGCCATCGGAAGCACCAAGTGGTGATGTTGTGCGGCTACGAGCTGTTCGGGTGAAATCGAGGAAGGCGAGCTAACGGAGTCTTTGATGTACGCCACCCCGTTGTAATTGAAATGGATTATGAAGTGCTGAGGCCTGGATTTATACTTGCGCCTCACTTTCATGTGTAAATGAGGCACGCGAGCTTATTTTTATTACGCAGGATCTGGATCCCGAGTGGAGACGACGGCCTCGTCCGGTTGGTTCTACCGAAGCGTGGTCGAGATTCCGGGTAACTTGCTGACCGAAGGCATGCACTACGTAAACTGTTGTTGCCTTACCCTCGACCCAACAAGTGCTCAGTTCGAAAGCACCTTCAGTCGTGGCTTCCAAATCATCGACAAATTCGAAGGAGATACTGCCCGTGGCGACTATGCCGGGGTAATGCCAGGCATGATTCGGCCGCTTCTGAATGGCGAACGCAGTTGATTGATGGCAAGTTCAAGTCGGCAGAAGCAGCAAGGGCGTCTTGACATCGAACGTTCGCTGTGAATCTCTGTAGGCAGGTAGCGTGCAATCATGACAGGGCATAGAGCGACCTAGGCGTATGTCATCAAGGTGGATGCAAAAGTCCATCGCAGTGGGAAGCGACATTTCGGCGAGGCGGACATAATGAAGGCAGTGATATTGGCGGGTGGACTTGGGAACCAGGCTATCGGAAGAGACAACCTTACGGCCGAAACCAATGGTCGAAATCGGCGGCAAGCCCATTCTCTGGCATATCATGAATATCTATGCGGCTTCTGGGATCACAGGAGTTTGTTATAGCGTTAGGCTATAAGGGCGAGATGATTAAAGAGTACTTCTTGAATTTTTACGCCATTAACAATGACATCTCTATAGATCTCTCGAATGGAGAAGAATACGATTCATGATGGCAATCACTCAAATGGACGGTCCATCTTAGTTGATACCGGTCATCTCCACCCAGACCGGCGGACGTGTGAAGCGTCTTCAGAAATGGCTCCGCGATGATCGAGACGTTCTTGCTGACTTACGGTGATGGAGTGGCTGACTTGGATCTCCGCGGTTTGATGGATTTCCATGCATCTCATGGTAAGTTGGCAACGATGACCTCTGTGCGCTCGCCTGCGAGATTCGGACGTATAGGATTTGACGGCGATCAGGTGACTGAATTTTTCGAGAAGCCAGAAGCCGGCGAAGGTTGGATCAATGGCGGGTTCTTCGTTCTAGAATAGGAAAGCCTTAGAGTATATTGACGGAGATGATACGGCATGGGAGCGCGACCCGGTAGAACGTTTAGCTCATGACGGAGAATTAATAGGGTTCAAGCACTTTGGATTTTGGTCTTGCATGGATACTCTTCGTGAGAAAAATTATCTCGATGAATTGTGGCGATCCGGTAAGGCCCCCTGGAAAGTGTGGTAGTCAGTAATGTCAGGCTCCGCTTCATTATCGGCCGAATATAGCCCATCTTTTCTCTCGTTTGTTCGAACTTCTTGGCACTGCGCCCGAGTCGCATGTGAGTGGCGCCAACTGCCGTGTCCTGCAAACCAGGGTTTAGTTCCAACGTTCAGCTAAATCCACGAGAACCGGGGTACTCGTTCAAGAGCTAACGTATAATATAGACCTCGCTGCGATCAGTTCCATGCATATGCGGAATGCGATTTGTCAGAAGCTGAGTAATCTGTTAGCGGGTGCTTGCCAGCGCACAGGGCAGTTTTAAACTGGGGGACACCATCATGAAGATTCTCGTCACAGGAAACATGGGCTATGTGGGGCCGCTGGTACTGCAACGTTTACGGCAATCGCATCCTGAGGCGGAGATAATCGGATTCGACGCGGGTTACTTTGCGCATTGTCTCACGGGCGTCACACGTTTTCCTGAAAGTCGCGCAGATGTCCAATACTTCGGCGATATTAGGAAATTCCCGGAAGGGGTTCTCAAAGGAGTTGACGCCATTGTACATCTCTGCGCGATTTCAAATGATCCCATGGGTGCTTTGTTTGAAGATATGACACTTTCGATTAACTATAAAGCCAGTATCGATCTCGCTCGCAAGGCAAAGCAGAGTGGAGTCAAAAGGTTTGTTTTTGCATCCAGTTGCAGTGTGTATGGGTTAGCGGAAGGTGGACCACGTCGAGAAGAGGATGCGGTCAATCCTCTGACGGCGTATGCCAAATCCAAGATCAATACGGAACGGGATCTAGAACTTCTTGCCACTGAGTCTTTCAATGCAACTTGCCTCCGGTTCGCAACTGCCTGCGGAATGAGCGATCGTCTACGCTTGGACCTTGTGCTGAACGATTTTGTTGCGGGAGCGCTCGCATCAAAGCGCATTAACATTTTGAGCGATGGCACGCCATGGCGTCCGCTTATTCATGTGAAAGACATGGCGCGAGCGATTGATTGGGCTGTGCAGCGAGACCATCGGGACGGGGGCACGTGCTTGACTTTAAATGTGGGAAGCGATGTTTGGAATTATCAGGTGAGAGATCTGGCTGCAGCGGTAGCGAGAGTCATACCCAACATCGAGGTGTCAATTAATAAGGATGCATTGCCGGATAAGCGCTCGTACAGGGTGAATTTTGGCAAGTTCACCAAGTTGGCTCAAGGATTCCTTCCAGTCGTAGATCTTCAGAATGCGGTAGTGGATCTCCGGGATGGTCTCTTGGCGATGAGATTCCAAGACTCTGATTTCCGGACGGCTGAATTCATGCGATTAGTTACGCTGAAGCGCCTTCGAGAGATGGGGCATCTGACCGACAATCTTGAATGGACAGATCAAGCCACCCGTGGGAAGAAAACCTCTTAGCGCGTAGTAGTCCGATTACGGTTTGAGGACGAGGTCTCGAGTGTCAAAGGAGAGCGATTATATGGGCCAATCACAGTGTCGGTCATGCGGGATAGAGACTAGAACACACGTTCGTCGATCTCGGAATGTCCCCCTTGGCGAACTCGTATATCAAGCCGGAGCAGCTTAATCGGATGGAACCGTTTTATCCCTTGCACGTGTACGTGTGTGAGCAGTGTTTGTTGGTTCAATTAGAGCAGTTTTCAAGTCCGCACGATATCTTTTCCGACTACGCCTATTTTTCGTCGTTTTCTGATTCATGGTTGGCCCATGCAAAAGCCTATGTGGATATGATCGCCGATCGCTTCAAATTGGGTCGAAATTCCAAGGTTGTTGAGATCGCCAGCAATGATGGATACCTTCTTCAGAATTTTGTTGCACGAGGGATACCCGTACTCGGGGTGGAGCCTGCAGCCAACGTTGCTGAGGTGGCGAAGCAGAAGGGGATCAACACCAAGGTGGCATTTTTTGGAGAGAAGACGGCGGTTGAGCTCCGCGCAGAGGGATGGGCTGCTGATCTGATAATCGGAAATAATGTGCTTGCACATGTCCCTGATCTGAACGATTTCGTCGAAGGTCTCAAAGTGCTCTTGAAACCCACGGGATTGATCACCATGGAGTTCCCCCACCTGCTTCGACTCATGGAGCAAAATCAGTTCGATACGATCTATCACGAGCATTTTTCGTATTTTTCATTTCTGGCCGTCGAGCAGGTCTTTGCCCGTCATGGTATGAAGCTGTTCGATGTGGAGGAGCTTCCGACGCATGGCGGGTCGCTCAGGATTTATGCCTGCCATGAGGAGGACGGTACTAAGCCGACCGGTAGGCGCGCGAGAGAACTGAAATCTCGTGAAGAGGCAGGTGGATTTAGCAAGCTGAATCATTATTTGTCGTTTGGCCCACAAGTTGAGGCCGCGAAGAGAAAACTTCTATCGTTTCTGATTTCTGCCAGGCAGGAGGGGAAGCGAGTAGTCGGTTATGGAGCGCCGGCCAAGGGCAATACGCTGCTCAATTATTGCGGCGTTCGAACGGACCTTATCGATTACACTGTAGACCGTAGCCCTCATAAGCAAGGGCATTACCTGCCCGGCGTGCACATCCCGATTCATGCTCCAGACCAGATACGCAAGACTCGGCCGGAATACCTTCTTATCCTGCCTTGGAACATCCGGCAAGAGGTAATGGAGCAGATGAGTTTCATCCGCGAGTGGAATGGAAAGTTTGTTGTTCCGATACCCGAAGTTGCCGTATATCCATGATTTTTTGCGAAACACCCCTTAAGGGCGCATTTGTCATAGATCCGGCGCCTGTGGAAGATGAACGGGGACTGTTTGCAAGGATGTGGTGTCAGGACGAGTTCTCAGCGCAGGGCCTCAACGTGTCCTGGGTCCAGAGCAGCATTTCATTCAATCACCGCAAAGGGACCTTACGTGGCATGCACTATCAAGCGGCCCCCTACGAGGAAGTCAAACTCGTGCGCTGTACCATGGGAGCGATCTATGATGTCATTGTCGATCTACGGCCGACATCACCGACGTACGGCCAGCATGTTGGTGTAATGCTATCGGCCGAAAATCGTCGCGCTCTGTATATCCCAAAACAGTTTGCCCATGGGTTCTTGACGCTCGATGATAGGACCGAGGTGTTTTACAACATGTCCGAGTTCTATGTTCCGGCCAGCGCGTTGGGATTCAGGTGGAACGACCCAAGCTTCAAGATTAAGTGGCCGGACGACATCCTGGTTATGTCAGAAAAAGATCGGAGTTGGCCTGTGTTTAGCTCTCGTCTGGGCATTCGTCCATGAATGTTGCGGATTGCCTCGCCAGACTGGATTGCCAAGATATCGGCAAAGCCATGCATGAGTTCATGGCTGAACTTTATCCGATATGCAGGAGCATTACTGGCGAAGGAGTAAGAGAGACTCTAAAGATCATACATAAACGTGTTCCGTTAAATATTCATGAAGTGCAGAGCGGAACACAGGTATTTGATTGGACCGTCCCGAGGGAATGGAACATCGCGGACGCATATATTAAGAACCAGGCAGGGGAGCGTGTCGTCGACTTCAGGGCTAGCAATCTTCATGTCATGAGCTATAGTACGCCGATTAAGAAGCAAATGACGTTGGAAGAATTGCGGCCACACTTGTATACGCTTCCCGATCATCCTGAACGGATTCCGTATCGCACGTCCTATTATAAGGATAATTGGGGCTTCTGCATCAGTCACAACCAGTTGTTGGCAATGCCAGAAACCCAGTACGAAGTCTGCATCGACTCAACGTTGAGGGACGGGTACCTGACCTATGGAGAATGTGTTCTGAAGGGCGAACGGACGGACGAGGTTTTGGTTTCCTGCCACACATGTCACCCTTCCCTCTGCAATGACAATCTTTCCGGAATTGTGGTTGCCTCGTTTCTGGCTCAAGTAATGAGCGGTCAATCGCTGGAGTATTCCTACAGATTCCTTTTCCTTCCCGGCACGATCGGTTCTATTACATGGCTGGCCTTGCACGAGTCGTTAGTTCCTAACATCACACACGGGTTTGTGCTGACTGGCGTCGGAGATGCTGGCCATTTTACCTATAAGAAAAGTCGCCAGGGCATCGCCGAGATCGATAGGATATTTCAGCATGTCTTACAGCACTCACAGCAAGAGCACGACATCATCGACTTCTTCCCTTATGGCTACGATGAGCGACAATACTGTTCTCCAGGTTTCAATCTTCCGGTGGGATGTTTCATGCGGACACCTCACGGGACGTATTCCGAGTATCACACCTCCGCCGACAACATGGAGTTTGTCAGGCCTCAGCAGCTTTTAGAGGCTTTGATCGAATGCCTGTCGGTAGTGCATGTGATTGAGAACAACAAAACCTATCTAAGCCAAAACCTAAAATGTGAGCCGCAACTAGGCCGTCGCGGACTCTACCGTGCTATCGCTGGTCAACAGGAAGGCCATCAGGCTGAACTGGCATTATTGTGGGTTCTTAATCTCTCTGATGGTTCACATACGTTGTTCGACATTGCGGTTAGGTCCGGTTTGAAGTTTGCTTTGATCAAGACCGCTGCAGAGGCCTTACATAGCTCCGGTCTCTTAAAAGAAATGCCTGGCATGACTCCCAAGTCTTTCTAAATTCCTGCGCTTGCTCTCATTTATGGTGGTTAACCAAGAAACAAGGAGACGCTTGTGAAGACCGTGACAATCCTCGGGGCCGGTTTGTCTGGATTATGTACATCCTTTCATGTGGGGCATAGTTCTTGTGAGATTTACGAAGCGAAACCGTACTATGGCGGTCACATCTATAGCGAGTTGCGTGACGGGTTCATCTGGGATGACGGTCCCCATGTGTCCTATACCGACAACGAATACGTAAAAACTTTGTTCGCCGAAAGTGTGAAAGGACAATTTGTCGAATATGAAACGTATGTCAGCAATTATTATCGCGGACACTGGATCGAGCATCCTGCCCAGTCGAATCTCTACCAGATTCCCGAACCTCTGAGATCCCAGTGCTTAAAAAGTTTCCACGAGTCCCGCGCCAAGCTTGCAAAGGAGCCTAAACCTCTCAATTATCAGGATTGGCTGTATCAGGCATTTGGCCAAGTATTTGCTGAGACGTTTCCTGCCGCCTACACACGCAAATATTGGACGACTGATCCGGCTAATCTCGGTATTGATTGGATCGGTAAGCGTGTCTTTTATCCAAGCATCGAAGATGTGAGTGAGGGTGCCAAAGGACCTTTGGACCGTCAGACCTATTGGGTCAACAAATGGCGGTACCCATCATATGGAGGATTTTTCTCATATGCTCAAATGTTCGCCGATAACGCCTGCCTGCGATATAACAAGACGCTCGTAGGAATTAACTTTTCCAAGCGGCATCTGAAATTTTCCGACCATTCGGAGGCTGATTATAAGCGCTTGGTCTCGACCATCCCACTTCCCGTTCTGATCAAATGCTCGGAAGATGCACCGCAAGATGTCAAGGAAGCAGTCGGC
>CAVSJC010000004.1:0-4584 GCA_963728135.1 uncultured Nitrospiraceae bacterium
ACCCTATCCGGAACTAAATCCAATGCTTACAATGCATTCACCCAACTGGTCGAGGCTTTAGTCATGCGGATTGCCACCTGGAATGTCAACTCACTGAAAGCTCGCCTTGAAAAAGTCATGTGGTGGCTGGATCGGACGAAGCCGGATGTGCTTCTGATGCAGGAAACGAAGCTGGCAGATGCGGATGCGCCTGTCGAAACATTTAAGGAGGCCGGCTACGAGCTGGTGCACCATGGCGAGGGTCGGTGGAACGGCGTGGCGATTGCGAGCCGGTGCGGCGTCGGCGGCATCATCACCAATTTTGGAAAGCCGTTACGGCCGGGGCAGACGTCTGACACCGGTGACGATGAGCCGCTGGCTGAGGCAAGGATGCTCGCTGCCGAATGCGGCGGCGTGCGCGTCATCTGCGTGTATGCTCCGAACGGCCGGCAGGTGGATTCGCCGTTTTATGAAGCGAAGCTCGCGTGGTACGACAAGCTGGCTCGCTGGATTAATGCAGACCATCAGTCCCAATACACCGGCTGTCATCGGCGGTGATTTCAATGTGGCGCCAGAAGATATCGATGTGTGGGACCCCAAAGCCTGTCATGGCGGTACGCACGTTTCGGAGCGTGAGCGGCAGGCTTTCGGGCGGCTATCGAGCGCGGGATTCGTCGACGCGTATCGATTGCATCACCCGGAATCCGGGCGGTACACGTGGTGGGACTACCGCGCCGGCATGTTTCACAAGAACTTCGGCATGCGGATCGATCACCTGCTCGTGACCGAGCCATTAACATCCCGCGTTGTGTGGGCCGAGATCGATCGCGAGGCGCGGAAGGGAAAACCGATACCGTCCGATCACGCACCGCTGGTCATCGACATCGACAACCCCGGCACTCCTTTCGATGCCGGCTGGGCCTCGGCAGAGTCACGAGTTGCGGCGCGCCTGCAGGACAAATGATGAGCCACAGTCTGGTAGTCGTGAAGTACAGCGATCTAGATCATTCCGATTCAACACCCGGGCGAAAGAGGTCAACATGAGCGAGACAGGCGACGCGCAGATCTCGGGACCGGATCTCGGGAAAGATGGCATGGCATCCAGCGAACTGCGCGATGGCGCGATGCTCCTTGGCCACTTCGGTGGAGAACGGGTCCTGTTGACCCGCAAAGGGACCAACGTGCAGGCGATGGGAGCGAAGTGCACCCATTATGGCGGGCCTCTCGATCAAGGCCTCTTCGATGGCGCGGCCGTTCACTGCCCCTGGCACCACGCCTGCTTTCGTCCGGACACGGGAGAAGCCGTTCACGCACCGGCCATCGATCCCGTCCAGTGTTATACGGTCGATCAGCGTGGCGGCCGGCTGTTCGTCACGGGAACTAAACCAATGTCCGCCGCACGTCCCGTGCTCACTTCTCCCCCGGCATCCGTCATGATTGTCGGAGGTGGTGCCGCCGGGTTTGCCGCCGCGGAAATGCTCAGGCGCCAGGGATACGAACAGCCGGTCACGGTCGTGTCCACGGATGACGACGCTCCCTATGACCGCCCGAATATTTCGAAGGATTATCTCGGAGGCACCGCGCCGGAGGAATGGATCCCCCTCCGTCCATCGGATTGGTACCGACAACGACGGATCGATCTCCTCACTGGCCGCCGCGTCTTGCGGCTGAGGCCCGACACCCGCTCGGTAGATTTGGACGACGGCCGTCACCTCGAGTATGGAGCGCTGCTGCTTGCCACGGGTGCCTCGCCAGTCAAGTTGGATGTCCCCGGCGCTCAGTTGCCTCACGTCCTTTACTTGAGAACCTTGCACGATAGCCGGACGATCATTGAGTGTGCCGCGCGTGCACGGCGCGCGGTCGTCGTGGGGGCCAGCTTTATCGGCCTGGAGGTCGCCGCGTCACTGAGGGCCAGGAATCTCGAGGTACACGTCGTCGCCCCGGACGAGATTCCCATGCAGCGGGTGCTGGGCGCCGAATTGGGCCGCTTCGTGCGCGAACTGCATGAGCAACATGGCGTGCAATTTCATCTGGGACAGACGCTTTCGTCGATCGCCGAACAATCCGTCACCCTGAAAAGCGGGGCGACAATTGATGCCGACCTGGTCATCGTAGGGATCGGAGTTCGACCGAATCTGGACCTCGCCGAGCAGGCCGGGTTGAGAGTCGATCGGGGCGTGCTGGTTGACGAGTATTTACGCACGAACGCCCCTGGAATTTGGGCCGGCGGCGACATCGCCCGGTGGCCGCACCGCTACTCTGGCACCGCCATCCGCGTCGAGCACTGGGTCGTGGCCGAACGACACGGTCAAGCCGCCGCCCGCAACATCTTGGGGCACAATGAGCCGTTCGTCGAAGCCCCTTTTTTCTGGAGCATGCACTACGATGTGACGATCAACTATGTAGGATACGCAGAGGCATGGGATGAGGTGAAAATTTTGGGAAGCATTCCCGATCGCGATTGCCTGGTGGCCTACCGGAAGAATGGGCAAACGCTCGCAGTCGCCTCGATCAACCGCGACGTCGACTCTTTACGCCTACAGATCGCCATGGACCGCGGGGACGTCGAGGCCGTAGAAGCGATCGTTCAAGGACGCTAGGAAGCGCTGGCTTACACAGCGGCAAAGCCGCTCGCAGTTTTGCCATGGACTCTGTCAGTATTTGCGGCTCACTGCCTCTGCCTGTGGTTCCAAGGCGTCCAGGCACTGCCTTTCTGCGCTTCAGGCATCCCCTCATGATTTCGATGTGCACTTAAAAGCTTATAACGGCAGGTCATCCTGCTTTTTGCTTCACTCAACTGTGGACCTGTCAACCTCGTTTGATCTCACGGAAAGCCGAAAATTGCGCTCACCCCGTCCAGGATGGAACGAGCGCTGCCCTGCCAGCTTCAGTTTACTCATATCTTTCTTCGCTAATTTCCAAGGGCCGCATATAGTCATTCAATAAAGAAGCGTGATCCTGCTTGGTGTTAGCCCTCGGCGTCTCTTTCTGTCCTCGTCTCAATCTTATGAGGTTCCTCAGCGGCATCGATCGGCCCATCTTTTGCTGAACTCTTTACTCCTACAGTGACACACACGCCCAGACGAAGGAGTAGGGGGAGATGAAGAATACGCGAATTGCCGCAAGTTTGGTGGTCCTTCTGGTTGTCCTTTCCACCGGCGCCAAAGCCACTGAGGTCCCATTTGTTGACGCGGAGAACACTCGACGCTTTTCCCTTCTGGACGCGTTTCAAGGACAGGCCGTCTTCGATCACACCACTCGACTGATTTGGGAACGCTCTCCCCTTGCCACCGAAGTCACATGGACAACTGCCACGACCCGGTGCGCACTGAAGACCGTTGGCGGCCGGACCGGATGGCGCCTGCCCTCCTTCATCGAACTCATGACGCTGGTAGAGCCCTCGCCACAACAGACTGCCATCCTGCCCTCATTACCGCCAAACCATCCCTTCCAGGGCGTCAAGGCAGGAGCCTACTGGACAACCGACGCACCCAGCTCCGATCCAGGTCAGGCCTATACGGTAGACCTGTTCCACGCGGATGTCTCGCCCCGCTACAAAAACCAGATCCATCCGCTCTGGTGTGTCCAGGGTGGAATCACGGATTCGACACCGCCTTCTTCGCCCACGACTCGCCCTGGCCTGATCTAGAGCACCCGCCCCTTCGCTTGTTGTCTCTGCTTCCTCAAGATGCTCCTTGACAAGACTCTCGTGGAGGCGCAGCGTAGCTGGCCGGTGCGCCGTTCAATCAGACAATCTCATCTGGAGGTGGAGCATGAGGAGACGGACCGGCATCCAAGCAGCTGCCCTCTGTGTCATACTTGCGACGGGTATCGCCATTCCATGGGCATTCGCCGCAGAATTCTCCCGTGACGCCGCGGCCAAATATATCCTGGCGACGGCAAAGGCATTCCGAACGGTCTATGCGAAACAAATCGTTGCGCAAGCCGCTAAGTCGAACGTCAAACCGGATGAAAACTGGACCAAGGACGATCATGCCATTATGCTGCCCGCACAGTTTTTGAAAGCGGCGGGTGGAGAATTGAAGGATTTTGAACTGGGCCTGATCGGTTTGACTCCGATCTACAAAGAGAATCTGCCAAAGACGAAAGCCGAAGAAGCGGCGTTGAAGAAATTAATGGCGAACCCGGAATCCGGCGTTCTGACGTTTGAGGATGGCAGCCAATTCAAAGGCATCGCGGCAGACCTGGCCATCGCTGAATCCTGCGCTGCCTGCCATAACGCGCACCCAGCCAGCCCCCGCAAAGATTTCAAGAAAGGCGACCTCATGGGCGCCATTGTCGTGCGGTTCAATAAGTAATTGGGCGTGACAGTTCAGGGAGCGTGCACAGGCCGGAAGAGAGCCTCTTCCGGCCTGTTCGTTTCTAGGGCAACCAGTTCCTCATTGGTCTCCACCAGCATTAAACCGCTGCTTAAACACCGCCTTGGCCGAGATCGATCGGGAGGCACGCAAGAAAAACCTGTACCCTCGGATCACGCACCGGTGGTCATCGACATCGACAGCCCCGGCCATCCGTTCGATGCCGGCTGGGCTACGGCGGAATCGCGAATTGCAGCGCGTGTGCGGAAGTAGCGATGAGCCTACC
>CAVSJC010000005.1:0-16909 GCA_963728135.1 uncultured Nitrospiraceae bacterium
TTTCGTTAGCCCCGCCCTCGATTTCTGAAGCAGGTCAGTCTGCGGTATGGATCGGCCTTAGTAATCAATTCCAGCCCGTCAACGTTCGGTCGCAGAGTCACGGACGCCATAGACGGGCGCCGGCTCGTCGCGCTCGAGAGCACCTAAATCGGGCGCCTGTCCCGTATATCTATCATTAATGTCCGGCAGGTAGATCCCGGCATCCACGGCATTGCTGGTCGCGTGCAACATGGCGGCAGGCGGACGCATAAAGGCGGCAAATACTGGGGGAATGTTCACGGCATCCCGGAAGACCGGCTGGCTGAGCAGCACCCCGTGGCGCTCATAGGGAGAGTGCTCGCGCAGCGCTCCGAATCCATACCAGCTATCGTTGAACGTAAACTGTCCGTCGGGAGCCCACCCGTTAAAGTCGATCCGGGCCAATTGAATGGCGGGCATCATATTGACGGCGTTCTCCGTCCCCACGGTCAGATTGTTGACGAACGAAAAATTCGACACGTGATAGCCGTATTGGACCCAGCCCCATCCGGGTCTGATCGACGTGTTGTGAAAGATGTGAAAGCCGCTGGGGTCCTGATTGAGTTTGTAGGGGGCTTTGGCCGTGTTGTAAATGACGTTCCGAAAGGCATACACCGGACCGCCCCAGATCGGCTGAAAGCTCATGCCCATGCCGACGTTACCGAACCGATTGCGAAAGGCCCGGACATTCCGCTCACTATAGTCCAGCTCCACCCCGTCATCGCCGCCCCACAGCACGTCGTTGCCATAGAAATCGATGGCGCGGTTCGGAATAGTCGGTATTCGGTGAGAGGCCGAGCGCATCGCCGAACCCTGACAGCGTGTTGTAACAAATCACGTGGCCGCTGCCCGACACCACAATCCCTTCATAGTTCCAGGTTCGAGGACCGGTATCCGGCCAAGCCACGGCCTTGCCTTTGAGATCGTTATCGCACACGTATAAATTTCTGTTGGCTCCTCCGGTCGCATCGATGCCGTACTTGACGTCGGTGATGCGCGTCTGCCGCACTACCACGTCCGTCGCATTGGTGATGCGCATTCCCCAGAGGCTACGCCGGATCGTCACCTGTTCGAGCACGACATGGGACCCTGTGATCGTCACTCCGTAGTCGGCCTCCGACGCCTCGAGGATTGTCCCGTCGCGATGCAGGCCTTTGACGACGATCGGATTGCCTTCGGTTCCACTGTGATGCACACGAATGGGGCCTCGATACGACTCCTCCAGCCAGGACGAATCACGTCACCGGGCTTCGCAGCAGACAGGGCCGCGCCCAGCTCGTCATCAGAATTGACGCTCACGATGTGGGGAACGGAAGGACCATCGGGTGGAACAAACCGGGTTCGGACCACTCCTCTCCTCTCAGCGTCTCCTCCGTCAGGATCGGCAATATTGAGAGCCACTTCGTACGCGGTGTCGGGTTGTAAGTCGAAGATGCTGCCCGCGAACTGCTCACCCACTGGAAACGGAGTGGAGTCTCGATGTGAAAGGGTGTCCGTACGCACCCGTTGGAGGGGGAGGGCTTCGTTCCAGCTTGAAGATCCCACCGGCCGGTAGGAGAGCCTGGCGCGAGCGTTAAAATTCTGGTCTCCCGAAAGAACTGGCAGACTGAGGCCGATCGTGTGAATCGTCGGCTGGTCGAACTCGATCTCTCCCACCACAATATCATCGCTCGAGGCGCCGGACACGGACGCGGCCATCAGGAGAGCACAGAGAAGTCCGACAAGAATTTTCATTCGCGGGATCATGCATTCAAGCTCAGCGCATCAACACTCGGAGAAGCCCTTGACGGAGTGAAAAAATACATGCCGGTTTTTGCTCTCGAACCATTGCACAAGTGCAGGATAGGTCCTCCACTTGAGCACTGTCCTTGCGCGCAGGTCTCCTGAAAACGTCCAATTTATCGATGTTGAGTGGCCGCGTACAAGGGCATAGGGATTGCTCTCTGCCATCGGTATGCGATTCACCGCACCACACCGGTACCAACTGTGGCTTTCGAGTATGGTCCTGCTCATGAGTCTGCTGGTGATCATCGGGTCCTCCTCGGCTGCGCCCATCAGAACCTTGTATGTCTCTCCCACCGGCGACGACACGGCAACCGGCTCATCAACGGCTCCATGGAAGACGTTACAACGAGCCGTGCAGAACGCCCGGGCGGGCGACTTGATCATCGCGCGTCCGGGCCGATATGCAGGATTTGTGATGGGCTGGGACGGGCCGCAAAACGGGACGCAGACCAACCCGATTACCGTCCAGGCAGAACCCGGCGCCATAATCGAATCACGCAACGCGCGCACGGCCGACGGAATCAATCTGGAAGGGGCCAGCTATATCGTGATCGACGGCTTCACCGTGACCAACGGCGGCACGATCACCCGGGCGGGCATCCGCTCAGTCACCAATCAAGGCGTCGTGATTCGCAACAACCAGATCGACAGCATGGGACGGTGGGGTATTCTGACGGGCTTCAGCAACAACATTCTCATTGAGAACAACGTCACCAGCCGCTCTCAGGCGGAGCACGGGATCTACGTCTCGAATGCCTGCGTGAATCCGATCGTGCGGAACAATCAGGTCTGGGGAAACGCCGGCAACGGCATTCATATGAACGGCGATCTCAGCCAGGGCGGCAACGGCCTGATCACCAACGCCCTGGTCGAAAAGAACCTCATCTATGACAATGGCCGGACGGGAGGATCAGGGATCAACGGTGACGGAGTGCAGAATTCGAAGATCATCAACAATGTGCTGTACAACAACCACGCGAGCGGGATTTCCCTCTATCGCATCGACGGCGCCGACGGCGCCAGAAACAATCTGGTCGCCAACAACACCGTCCTCATGGCGTCGGACGGCCGGTGGGCCTTGAACATTCAGAACGGCAGCACGGGGAACACGGTCATCAACAACATTTTATACAATGCCCATTCATTTCGTGGCAGCCTCGACATCTCGGCTGATAGCCTTCCCGGCTTCGCGAGCGACTATAACGTCGTGATGGAGCGGTTCGCGGTCGATGGAGGAAGCGTGCAGACGCTCAGCCAGTGGACGCAGAGATCAGGACAAGATCAGCATTCCGTCGTCGCCGCACCAGCCTCCCTCTTCCTGAATGCCGCCGCCAACGACTACCATCTCACGGGGACCTCCCCTGCCCGGGACGCCGGAACTACTCGAGCGGAAGTGCGGAACGATCGGGATGGCATCGGGCGGCCGATCGGGCCGGCCTTCGATATCGGCGCCTACGAATTTCTTTCGGCGGGCATCACCCCGCCCGTCCCTCCCGCCAATCTCAGGATCACCAACTAATCAGAAGCCTTCCGCCACAACCGTCAATATCCATTTGCGGCTTGGGCGCATCGGCACCAGTTTGACCGGACCGGAAGTCGCGTTCAATTACGAGGACGAGGTGGCGACTTCCGCCGAAGCCAGGCGCATGGCTTCACGCGCCTACAATTTGCGCGCCGAATCTTCCGTCTCTCATGGTCGACACGGCGAACCGCAGGGGAGCCTATCGTCCGGAGACATGGATCGTGATTGATGTCGAGGAAGCCTACATCCATTGCTCCAAGCATGTACCGCTGATGAAACGGCTCGACCAACACATTGAGCGCAGTACCGACGAGGGAATGGTGAGAGGCCGGGACTTCTTTGGCTTATAGATGAACTGAAACAGGCGGGCAAAAAGGCGGCGCTTCAAGAGTCCGCCTGCTCACAGCTTACGGCGTTGAACGTTCACGCAGCCTGCTTGGCATACCGCTCGGGATCTTGCTGGAAGGCCTTCTGGCAGTTCTCTGTACAGAAATGGTACCGCTGTCCCTGATAGTCTTCATGCGCAACAGCATCATCAGTCTCAATTTGCATCAAACAGACCGGATCTTTCACTTTCTTTGATACATTTTCCATGCATCCCTCCATGGTGTCTGCCTGTAGCCACCATAGTGAACAAGCACGTCCATGCCAGCAGGGGTTTACCCTAATCGCACCACACAAAGTTACCGGTGCAGGTCCTTACACCTGACCCCTTGGGAGCTCCTCCCCCGGAAGCTTTGTAACCATTGGGAAGAATCAGAGCCGACTAGGTGGTTCCCTAGTGCCGGATCTCCGCGGGTAGACCCCATGCTGAGGTGGTGTTTACGAGCACTCATCCAACACCAAAACCTCTAACAGTCGCACTTCTGTGCCTAGCCTGCTGCTGCGCGTCCGCATGGCCGGTCTGGGCAGACGAGCAAACACCGCTGGCGGGCGAATCATTCCAAACGGAAGTGATGGGTGAACCGGTGAACGTGCCGCCCCGGGATCGCCGAACCGTGAATGCCGCCAGCTTCGGCATTCAGTACCTTCCGAATGGACCGAGCTTTTATCAGGTTCTGCCTTTCGGCGCCCTCTATGTGTGGCGCCATTCCGACGACTATAAGGAACGGTTTCGCGGAACCATTTCCGTGGCGGTCAACGACTTGGCCTACAATGTGGGCACCTCATCCTCAAGCGGATGGGAATTACGGATGACGCTCAACAATATGATTATCCCTCTCGGGCGCGCGGAGTACGTCGAGGGGCAGATCATTCCGGACGTCGAACTGGAATGGAATTACATCTTCGCGGGATTCGGGCTCGCCTATCGCAAGCTCTTGGCTCCCGGCCATCAGGACAATGCGTTCGAAATGTCCTTGACGTATGAACCGGGCTATCGCTGGTTCAAGCGCAGTCAGACGACGGCCGCGAACTTCGTGGTCCCGACCGACACCTACGAGGGACGAGTCCATGCAAGGCTCCGTAAGGACGCCTTGGACCGTAACCTCATGGAACTGCCCCATCGCGGGTACGCATTCGGCGGCGACTTTTTTTATGGACATCGGGCCAAGTGGGAGGCATGGGGCGGAGGGCTGTACGGCCGTCCGGACGCAAACAAAGATCGCCAATACCTCATGGGCAGTGTCTTTGCCGTGACAGCCAGCGGCCTGCCATGGGTGGACAGCGAACGGCATCGATTGATCACCTCGGTCTATGGCGGCACCGGACAAAACCTGGATCGCTTCTCGACCTTTCGGCTGCCGGGGCGGCCGACGGGTTATGAATGGGAAGCGCTCGCTCTGCCCATGCTTCCCAGTGTGGCCTTTAACGAGCTCACGCCCACCCGGTATGCCATCGGGCATATCGAATATCGCTATGAAGCCATGTTTTTTATCTTTCCCTACGTTCGCGGTTCGTGGGGCTTGATTGAACAGTTTCGCTTTAACCCGGATGGAAGCATCCGCAGTAAGATGGACTCCTTGCCCGCCGTGAGCGGCGGTGTGGTGAGTGGAGCGCCCTGGAATTCGCAGGTTGAATTGAACTATAGCTATAACTTCGGCATCTATAGCGACCACAGCGGAGGGCCGCCGGTGCCCGGCCGACATGGTTTCTTTGTCTTTTGGTCAAAAGAATTAAAGTAACGCTCTGATCTGTCACCCGCCGTCTATGACCGCTTCTCTCTGGCACGGGCCAATGCCATGGCCATCGCGCTTACCGGCTGAGCAGGGCGGGTCGATGCCGGCACGGGCGCCGATGGCCGGCTTGTATTTGCCGCCTGTATCGGCGGCCCGGTTGATGGCGAGGCCTGGCGGGGGACATCCTCCAGACGCATCGTGAGCGCAATGCGCTGCCGTTTGAGATCAACGTCCAGCACCTTCACCTTCACAATTTGCCCGGGCTTGACGACCTCCTGCGGATCTTTCACAAATCGATTGGCGAGCGCCGAGACATGCACCAGACCGTCCTGATGCACGCCAATGTCGACGAAGGCGCCGAACGCCGCGACATTCGTGACGACGCCCTCGAGCACCATCCCGGGTTGAAGGTCGGTCAAGGCTTCCACGCCCTCTTTGAAGGCGGCGGTCTTGAATTCAGGACGGGGATCCCGACCCGGCTTTTCCAATTCCATGAGAATGTCGCGGACCGTCGGCAGCCCGAACCGGGCATCGGTAAAGTCGGCGGCGGAGAGACCGCTTAACACCGCCGGCCGGCCCATGACTTCGGCGAGCTCCTTGCCGAGCCGCGACAACATCCGCTCGACGACCGGATAGGCCTCCGGGTGGACCGCCGAACGGTCCAGTGGGGTATCCCCGTCGTTGATGCGCAGAAAACCCGCCGCCTGCTCAAACGTCTTGTCCCCTACCCGGGGCACCGCCCGGATGGTGCGACGATTCTTGAACGGCCCCTGCGCGTCGCGATAGTCGACAATATTTTTAGCCAGCGTTTGGTTCAACCCCGACACACGCGCCAGGAGCGGCACCGATGCGGTATTCACATCCACTCCCACCGCATTCACGCAGTCTTCGACCGTCGCGTCGAGGGAACGGGCCAGGGCCCGCTGGTTCACGTCATGCTGATACTGTCCGACGCCGATCGACTTGGGATCGATCTTGACCAACTCGGCCAGCGGATCCTGGAGGCGTCGGGCGATCGAAACGGCGCCGCGCAGCGTCACATCCAAAGAAGGAAACTCCGCCGCCGCAAACGCGGACGCCGAATAGACGGAGGCCCCGGCTTCGCTGACCACGATTTTCGCGACGCGCTGCTCGGGCTGTTGTGCCGCAAACAGCTTGATGAGCTCTGCCGCCAGCTTGTCGGTCTCCCGGCTCCCGGTCCCATTGCCGATCGCAATCAGTTCCACTCGATGCCGCCGGACCAATTCGCTCAGCGTCGCCAGCGATCCCTGCCAGTCGTTCCGCGGCTGATGCGGGTAGATCGTCGCGGTATCCAATAATTTTCCGGTCGCGTCCACGACCGCGGCTTTACAGCCGGTGCGAAGGCCCGGATCGAGACCGAGCACCACTTTTTGACCGGCCGGCGCCGCCAGCAACAACTCGTGAAGATTGCGGCCGAAAATTTTGATCGCTTCCCGCTCCGCCGCCTCGCGCACCTGCACCAACAATTCCGTGCTCAGATGCAGATGGGCCTTCACACGCCAGGTGAATCGGCAGACGTCCGCCAGCCAGGCATCGGCAGGGCGGCCCCGGTCTTCGATGCCCACATGCGCGGCGATCATGGCGACACAGGGATGGGGCAGCACCGCTTCCAGCTTATCGCCCAGCCCGAGTTCGATCTTCAGCACGCCGAGGTTCCACCCGCGAAACAAAGCCAAGGCGCGGTGCGACGGAATCGTGCGGATGGCTTCAGAATAGGCATAATAGTCGCGGAACTTTTCATCCTCTGCTGACTCCTTGCCCTTGACGACAGCCGACGTCAGGATTCCCTCATCCCATAATCGAGTGCGGAGCTTCGCCAGCAGATCGGCGGTCTCGGCAAAGCGCTCGACCAGAATGTCGCGGGCGCCCTCGAGCGCGGCTTTTGCGTCAGGCACATGGATCGCATCAATCCCATCGCCCGCCGGCTTCTCGACTACATACTTTGCGGCCTCATTGGACGGATCAATCGTCGGATTGCCAAGAAGCGCATCGGCAAGCGGCTCGAGTCCTGCCTCACGCGCAATCTGTGCCTTTGTCCGGCGCTTCGGCTTGTACGGCAAATACACATCTTCCAATACCTGCTTGGTCACGGCTGCCTCGATCGACGCCCGCACCTCATGGGTGAGCTTGCCTTGCTCTTCGATTGAGGTGAGAATCGCCGCGCGGCGTTCTTCAAGCTCGCGCAGATAGAGGAGCCGTTCTTCCAAGAGCCGCAGCTGCGTGTCATCCAGATTGCCGGTCGCTTCCTTGCGATAGCGTGCCACGAAGGGCACCGTGGCCCCTTCGTCCAACAACGCCACGGCGGCGGCCACCTGCTGCCCGCCCACGGACAATTCCTTCGCAATGAGGTGGACGATCTTGACCTGCGTCGCATCAACAGCCTGAGGTGTCAGTGAAGCACTCATGGATCTCTGACCTGACTTTCCGAAAGCGCGACGATTCGGGATCGGGTCCCCGTCGATCGACGACCTTCTTGTGGAAGTTGAAGATGTGGTGTGAGCGAATGATCGTGGTGCCTTGAGGGATACGTCGACGGTTCTTCTTGTCGGGTGATCGACCGGCTGGACTGTATCAGAAGGTCATGCTCACCGCCAGATGTCAAAACACGAGCTGACGAATCCAGGCAGACGGCCCGGCCATAATGCAATCTAGCGCTTCGCCTTCCGAGTCCGTTACACTCCGTCACTCACAGGAGCGCATTATGGGAGACGAACGGAAGCCCGACTACTACGCCATACTGGAACTCCGGCCCAACGCCACGAATGCCGACATCAGGAAAGCCTGGCATGAGCAGATGCAGGTCTGGCATCCCGACCGCTTCAGCCATTCACCGGCGTTGCAACGCAAGGCGGAAGCCCGCACACAACTTATCAACCAGGCGTATCAGATTTTGAATGACCCCGGGACGCGGGCGCACTACGACGGCTCAAGGCACGCATCCGCCACACCGGGCACGACGACCACCCCACCGGGCAGACCCTCCACTCCGGCTCGTCCTCAACCGGCCGCACACGCCCGCCAGGAGCCGAGAGGACCGCAGTCGCTCATTACGATCGCTCGACAAGGGCAGCCCAAATCGCTGGTACAGGCGGTCCACATCCTCGTCGACAGCCGCGAACTACACCCCTACCAGTTCCAGGGCCTGGTGCGCATCGCCGGAACCATCCAGCAGACCTTGCCGGCAGGCGACTATGCGATTGCCGAGGCGCCGGACATCTTTTGTGTGGAACGGAGACGCGTCGAAGAGTTCAACACCATCTTCTCCAACCCCTCGGATAATCGCTCGCGTTTCCTTCGAGAGCTTGAACCGCTCCTCGCCTTTCCCAACCGCTTTCTCGTCATTGAAGGGACAATCCAATACAGCAAAGCCGGCGGGCGCCTCGGCCAATATCATAAAACCGGCATGCTGGATTTTCTCGATGCCCTCACCGCCAGACTCGGCATCAAGATCATTTATACCGATAGTCGTGAAGAAGCCGAAGAGCGAGTCGCCAATCTGGCCGCCATGCACTATGCCTATCACTATGCCGAGCAACAAGGGTACGGGCGCTGCCTGACGGAGGACGATCTCTAACCGGTGGAGCCGCTCAGCAGAGGGATGTTTAGCCGCCAAATCAGGAATCTTCAAGCCAATCCGGGTTCAGCCTGCTCATGGACGGTTTGAAAAGCCTTACGGGAGGAAGTGACCACTGGCTCTTGTGGTCGCGTGCCGAGCGTCGGCACCATTGGCCGTCTGTCATCCTTGAAGAGACTCCATGCCTGTTGAAGATGCGCTTGGCAGCTTGGACAGCAGGAAACGGCGTATCGAAACGTCCCCTTAAAAGAACGATTCTTCCCGGCGGTATGAGTGGTCAGCCTGACCCAGGACTTGTCTTTGACCTTGAAGCATACGCAACAAATCGGCGCATAGTCCTCCATGGCAACCCCCTCGGCAGGATGACAGAAGACCTTCACCCGATGTCAGAAACCCATGACCGCCTGCACCACATCGAGGCGTTCTTTGTCCGGGCGATGCGTCGGAGGCGCACTCCGTTTTTGTTTCAGCCGGTTTTCAATAATGAGTTGATCCACCATATCGCCGCACGCGAGGCACCGATAAGAGAGAACGGGATCCTGGGGCCGGCGCGCCCAATTCAGAAAATCCGACGGCCATAACAAGCCCTGGCACCGTTGACAGCGCTCGCTCAGGTTGTCCCGCTGAGCGGGAATTTTTACCACACGATTCCGGGAAGCTCTTGCCTGATGTCTCGGCATATGACCACCTCATTCGTCAGCGCCACGTCTGACAGCATCGGGAAAGTGGATTGAAAGGAACGATAGGCGTTTTCAGTCGCGGACTATACGGTGGATAGGATGAAACCCGTCCCTAGGATTACCCCTAGTTGTTTCAACTTTTTAGCGCTAGGACGGGCCAGGCACCGCACTGATTGCAGGGCTGTGATGGATCCCCGCGAGTGCCATATCAGACAGAGAATCAATGACTTACAGCGCTGCCATTATCGACCGTTGGAAAACTGCGCCTGCCGCCAGGCTTCATACACAACCACCGCGACGGTGTTCGAAAGGTTCAGGCTCCGGCTTCCTTCTACCATGGGCACCCGGATGCGCCGGCGTTCTGAGAGACTCGAAAGGATCTCAGTCGGGAGACCGCGGCTCTCGGGACCGAACACAAAGGCATCGTCGTTGTCATACGCCACTTGGTCATACCGCTGCGTGCCTTTGGTAGAGACGGCGAAGAGCCGGCGCTCCGAAAAGCGCTCGGCGCACTGGGCCCATGAATCATAGACCGTCATGGAGGCATACTCGTGATAGTCGAGGCCGGCCCGCCGCAGGAGCTTGTCTTCAAGACTGAATCCCAATGGCTTCACCAGATGCAGGGCTGTGCCGGTATTGGCACAGAGACGAATAATGTTGCCGGTATTAGACGGGATTTCAGGCTGGTACAAAATCACGTCGCACATAGAAGCGGTACTGTATCACGGTCGTCCTTGACCGACATGAATGTACGCAGGCACCAAGAAATCGTGACCGGAGCTCACAGGCATTTTCGCCACCTAATAGGGCCTAATAGTATTCGACCATATTGAACATTGTGCCGATTTTTGCCACTCCTCGCCGCGGTGAAGAACAGATCGCCGTTTCAAAGTGGGACAATAACGCCAGAAGCAAGAACCTGTCTCATCCCTGTGACCGGGCACAAGGCTTGCTGATCCGGAAAATCCAAGGACACTGGACTGGGTCGTAGTGGAAGGCACTGGGTCTCTCACATTCGCCCCCACACATCAACAGGAGGATTTGGTTATGAAGGCAATTCAGCGTACGCTCGCATTGGCGTTCATGGTCATCGCCGCCGGATTATGCGGATCCAGCTTCGCACAAGCGGACAGCAAAATGGACAGCAAGCCCGGCCCGGCTTACATGATGGTTGACGGCAAAATCAGCCACATCGAAGGAAACGTGTACACGGTCCAAAGCGAATCCACGAATTACCAGAACCTGGGAAGCACCACCAATGTCAACGAAGTTCGCATTGTGGTAAGCAAAGAAACCAAGAAGCTTCGCGGGGACAAGAAAGTCGGGGATAAAATCCGGGCCGAGGTCACACAGGGCGGCTTTGCGAATTCTATCCAGTAACCCTCCGACCGTCACACTCCAAGATCTCGCGGGCTGATCCTTCTCATGATCGGCCCGCGAGGACTTCGCGCCCGCAACTCATCCACATCCGCCCGCAGTCCTTGTTCTGAGCGCGCTTGTGAGTGCTCTACTGCTTCCGGCTGTACCGAATCTCCATCTCCTTGTGTTCTTTGCCGTGGTGAGTGCCATACATCTCGAAGATTTGTGTATTGGCGTCAACCAGTTTCCACAAGGCGCGGTGGTGCATCTGGCCTCCGCCCGGCATGGCGTGCTGTCCCTTCAACGTAATGGTCTTTCCATCGGCACCCGCCGGCCCTTCCATGACGAAAATGCCCGTCCCCATCGAATCAATCCATGTCGAGACATACCGCTTGAGCAGGTTGTCATATCCGGTGATCCCCATCCCATTATAGGACTGGCCCATCATGCTGCCGGTGAATTCCTGCTGGAGAAAACGCCCGTCCAAGAGCGTCTTCATCTCCACTGAGCCGGTCGATTCCGTCGGGGGCTTACCGGGCTCCATCCATTCCTTGGTCGTGGTGTTCCAGGTCCCGGCCAGGCTCGCCAATTGTTGATGCGGCTCACCGGGCGTGGCCAGCTTCTTAAATTCCTCCATCATCTGCTGCGGGTCCATCTGCTTCTCCGACTTCTTGTCCTTCGCCATGACGGACGACGTCACCATCACCACACTGACAGCTAAACAAGTCACATACAACGCGCGCATCATCTCCTCCTTATGCTGATTCAGGTTGTTGGCACTCGACGATCCCGAGACGACTCCTCAGGCTTCCACCATGATGGTGAATCCCCCATACCCCATTCGCTTACAATCAAATGGCATCGACGCCGGATCCATCCCGTCGAGACGGGGATCCTTCATGACCTTGGCATTGACCTGGTCACGATGTTTCCGCGACTTGTAGACGATCCACGCAAAGACGACCGTCTCACCGGGTTTGACCCTCGCAAGCTTGGGAAACGGCACACCCATTTTCACGCTGAGATCCTCGCCCACACACTCGCGATACTCCAGCGCCCCATGCTCCATCCAGATTTTGGCCGCTTGCTGCGCCATGCGGCGATAGGCCGGCAATTTTTTCTTGGGCACCGGCAGGACAAACCCGTCAACATATCCCATGACTCCTCCTGTTTTCCCCTGGTGACTACGCCGTACTCGAGGCTTGTTTTCGTAGACGCTCCTCCTGCTCCCGCAGTTCCGGCGTCAATGCCGGGCCGAAGTCGTCCGCCTCGAAGAGCGGCCGGATCTCGATCTCGGACTCCTCACCGGGCATCGGATTCGGGCAACGCTTCACCCACTCGATCGCCTCTTCCTTCGAGCGGCATTGCCACAGCCAATAGCCGGCGACGAGTTCCTTTGTCTCGGCGAAAGGTCCGTCGATGACCGTCCGCTTGTTTCCGGAGAACCTGACACGCGCCCCCTTCGAACTCGGATGAAGTCCCTCACCGGCCAGCATCACACCCGCCTTCACGAGTTCCTCATTGTATGTCATCATGGCGGTGAGCAGCGCCTGGTCCGGCATTGTTCCTGATTCTGAATTCTTCGTGGCTTTGACGAGGATCATGAATCGCATATTCGTGCTCCACTGGTTGAGGTGATCGGCCCGGCCCTTGTCTCTACCGATTAGTCGAATCAAACGCGATATATCGACAGTCCGCTACCTTCCGAACTCTGTGATACCACTGATCACCCACCGGCCATGGCGCCGACGATGAGGAACGGCTCGGCCCCCGTGGCAACGGCATCGGGCAACGGGGCATCCGGAGATTCGTGGGACAGGTCTTCTTCGCAGGCAAAAAATCTCACGAAGGCGCGGCGCTTGAGCGTCACGTGGTCCCGAACGGTTCCCTTTAACATCGGATAGCGGGATTCCAGCGCATCAAGAACCGCGCGTTGGGTGACCGCACCCTGCACGTCCACCTGCACCTCGCCGTTCACCCGCGCCAAGGTTCTCAAATGTGCCGGCAGCACAACACGAATCATCGCAATGTCTGAGCCTCCACCGATAAGACAGCCGGCAGATCCCGCACAATGGCCGTCCAACTGTCGCCGGAATCCGCCGACCCATACACTTGCCCGCCGGTGGTGCCGAAATAGATGCCGCAGGGGTCGAGCGTATCGACGGTCATGGCGTCGCGTAAGATATTCACATAACAATTCTGCTGCGGCAGGCCTTTGGTCAACGGTTCCCACTCATTGCCGCCTGTACGGCTGCGGTACACCCGCAGTTTTCCGTCCGGCACAAAGTGTTCTGAGTCGCTCTTAATCGGGACGACGTAAATCGTATTGGGCTCCTGCGCATGGACCTCAATAGGAAATCCGAAATCGGTCGGCAGGTTGCCGCTGACTTCATGCCAGGACTCTCCGGCATCGTCGCTTCGCATGACGTCCCAGTGCTTCTGCATGAACAACACGTTCGGTCTGGTCGGATGCATGGCGATCCGGTGGACGCAATGGCCGACTTCGGCATCGGGGTCGGGCAGTTCAAACTGTGACTTCAAGCCCTTGTTGATCGCCCGCCAAGTCTGACCGCCGTCGTCCGTCCGGAATGCACCGGCCGCCGAAATAGCCACATACATGCGCTGGGGATTGGTCCGGTCCAGCATGATCGTATGCAAGCACATCCCGCCTGCCCCGGGCTGCCAGAGCGGTCCTTTGACATCGCGCAATCCGGACAGTTCCTGCCAGGTCTGCCCGCCATCGCGTGACCGGAAGAGCGCCGCGTCTTCGATGCCGGCATAGACGGTATTCGGATCAGTCAGCGATGGTTCAAGGTGCCAGACCCGTTTGAATTCCCACGGACGTTGCGTGCCGTCGTAGTGCTGGTGTGTCGTGAGGGGCTTGCCCGTTTCGGCGGAGGTGTCGTAGACGAACTTGTTGCTTTCACCCATCGGCGTGCCGTCGGGGGTCGTCGTCGGCTCACCCGGCGGTGTTCCCGGTTGATGCCACGTCTTGCCGCCGTCATCCGATCGTTGAATGATCTGTCCGAACCAGCTGCTTGTCTGGGAGGCATACAGGCGGTCCGGCTCAACGGGCGACGCTTTGAGATGATACATCTCCCATCCGGCAAAGTGAGGACCACTGACATCCCAGTGTTTGCGCGCACCATCGGAGGTGAGAATGAATGCGCCTTTCTTCGTGCCGATCAATAACCGTACACCGCTCATGCCTCACTCCTTCCGCAATTGTCTGTTGCCTTGTTGTCGTACGCAATCTACGGATTGTTCCCGGTTCGATGTTGTCATCATCGGTCAACGAGTCTCCGGGAGACCCGTCACTTCTCTCAGCGGTCGCACCTCGACCGTGCCGATCCTCGCTCCGGGAACCCGGGCGGCAATGCCGATCGCCTCGTTGAGGTCCCTCGCCTCGATGAGGAAATACCCGGCCAGTTGTTCCTTGGTCTCGATGAACGGGCCGTCGATGACGGTCGACTTGCCGTCTCGTACCCGGACGATGGCCGCCCCGGCCGCCGGCTGCAGCGGTGACGCGCTCACGTATTGCCTGGCTGCATGAAGCTGGTGCGTCAGCTCAATGGATTCATCGAGCATCTGCCGGCGCGTCGCCTCACTGAGCGTCATGAAGCCGGCTTCGTCATGGTGCACGAGCAACAGATACCGCATCAGACTCGCTCGCTCACGGAAGAGAGCCGGTCTGCAGATTCTTGCGGCAGGCCTGGAATCTCAATGACCGGCCGTACTTCCACGGTTCCCTTGAGCGCCATGGGAATCCGCGCCGCGACGGCCAGGGCTTCGTCGAGATTCTCCGCATCGATCAGAAAGTAGCCGCCTAATTGCTCACGCGTCTCCGCAAACGGACCGTCGGTGACCAGACGCTTCCCGTTCCGGACACGCACGCTGGTCGCCATGGCCGTGGGATGTAAGGGGTGGGCTCCCAGGAATTGACCTTTTGCCTGGAGCTCGTGAGCCAATTGAGTCGATTCCCGATAGCACTCCTCACGCTCATGTTCGCTCAGACCGGCGTGTTCCTCAAAATAGATCAGCAACAGATATTTCATGGTAATACCTCTCTCCTTTCGTTCGGCCATCCACTTCGTTCGTGCATCCCGCCCGTCCGGATTTCCTCTGGACAACAGATAGTCGTCAGAGGCGGCCCAAATCGACAACCGCGTGTCTCGTAGGAAAATCACATGGTTAGCGTGGTTACCCGGGAGATCCGCCTGTGGGTCTTCCGGACAACTCGTTTAACCGTTGTTCAAGGAAGCGCCGCTCAGGTTCCTGCTGGGTGAGCTTCAACGCCCGTTCATAGGACGTACGCGCAGCTTCCAGGCGTCCCAGCCGGCGGCAGAAATCGGCCCTTGCCGAATGGGCCAGGTGATAGTGGTCCAACTCGCCCTTGCTCAATAGGGCATCAACCAGCACAAGACCCGCGGCCGGGCCGTCACGCATCGACACCGCCACCGCGCGATTGAGCTCGATGATCGGAGAGGGTTCGGCGAGGACGAGCAGGTCATACAATCCCACGATCCGGTTCCAGTCTGTCGCTGCGGGCGTCGATGCCTGGGCATGCACAGCCGCGATGGCGGCTTGAATGGCGTAGGGACCGATCTCAGGTGACGCCAACGCCCGATCCGCCAGCCCCGCACCTTCCGCAATCTGCGCCCGATTCCAGAGCGAGCGATCTTGATCGGCCAGGAGGATCAACTCCCCGGCCGCCGAAGCGCGCGCAGCGCGGCGAGAGTCATGGAGCAGCATGAGGGCCAGCAGTGCGACCGCTTCGGGCTCGGGTAGGAGCGCCACGAGCAAGCGGCCCAGTCTGATCGCTTCGCCGGACAAGTCATGCCGCATCACGGCATCGCCGGATGATGCGGAATAGCCCTCATTGAAGATCAGATACACGACGCGAAGCACCGCATCCAATCGGTCAGGGAGTTCCCGTTCCGACGGCACGACATACGGAATCCGCGCGTCCCGGATTTTTGCCTTCGCGCGCACGATCCTCTGAGCGACCGTCGGCGCCTTCGTCAAAAAGGCGCGCGCGATTTCTTCCGTGGTAAGGCCGCAGACTTCCCGTAACGTCATGGCCACTTGCGTGTCCGGCTGCAAGGCCGGATGGCAACAGGTGAAGATCAGCCGCAGCCGGTCGTCGGATACACCCTCCTGGTCGGCGTCCTCCGGTTCATCCGTCGTCGCCTCCGCAGATGCGGCCAAGTCGGCGAGCGACGCCTCCTGCCGGGCGCGCCGGCGCATGCCGTCGATCGCCTTGAAGCGCCCGGTCGAGACCAGCCACGCCCGCGGATTGTCTGGAATCCCGTCGCGTGACCATTGCTCTACCGCCGCGGCAAACGCATCGTGCAGCGCTTCTTCGGCCGCCTCGAAGTCTCCAAGAAGACGGATCAGCGTGGCCAGCACCCGGCGTGATTCTGATCGATAGACCGCCTCCACGACGTCTGCGGTCGGGTTCTCAGTGGGCGGTCCATGATGGAGGTGATCGGCCATGAGTGCTGCGAGTCTGGAGCGTTTATGCGTTCAATTTCAAGCCTGTTCTTGGTCTGGCGACCGGCAGTCGTTCTCACCGTGATCCAGCCGCTTGGCGTCTGTCACGTTTGCAGTGTATCTTGAGGCATTGATCGACGGCCGACCGCGGCGCCCTCTGATGAATGCATTGAATGAATTTACTGATGGTCTTCCATAGATTTCGGTCGTGGCTCACAGAGCGCCCTGTCGCCATGGTTCTCGGCGCCGCCCCCTGGCTGCTGACGGCGGCGCTGGCCGGCGGCGTCTGGGCGAACGAGATGCTCGAGACCTCCGCCGAGAAGTTTGCCGACGAAGCCAA
>CAVSJC010000006.1:0-401110 GCA_963728135.1 uncultured Nitrospiraceae bacterium
GAATCGAATACGCCACTCCTGCCGTTTTCGCCTCGAGCATCGGCTGAATGACCACCGCCATGGCGGGCGGAGTCTCGCCCAAGCCGCGCTGAAGCAGATACTGAAGGACCCGCTCCTCCCACAGCGAACCCCACAGATCGGTCAGCGCGGCGGGAACATCGTCGAAGGCGACGCCGAGATGCGTGCGATACAAACCGGCCAAGCTGGCCTCAGCGGCGTCCTCGTTCGTGGCGGATGAGCGTACAGCCCACTTTTGGGTCTGCGGAACGTTCAGGACTGCAAGAGATGCGTTCCATGTCTCTGCAAGGTGGGAGACATCCGCACGCCTGAGACGCGACTGGCAGTCAGAAAGAACCGCCTTCCGCTGCTCCGCTGCCAGACCCGAGAGCCGGCGCCATTCATCCATCGCAGAGAAGCCATTGATCTGCAGGCTGCCAAGATACGCCTCGGTGGTCACACAAATCCCCGGAGGCACAGGGAATCCGGCCGCCAGGAGTCGCGAGAGTCCCACTGCCTTCCCGCCCACCAGGGCTGGATCAGTGCATTCCGATAAGGGAAGGATCAGGGGACGTGTTGTCATCGACGCGGATACTAACTAGAGAAGGAAGAGCAGGTAAAGGTCGTTGACGTTCGTGCCAGTTGGCCCCGTGTAGACGTGACAATGCAAGGCCTTCAAGGCCGGATAGGTGTTGTGTCGCTGCAAGGCAGCGGCGAGATCCACGCCGATGCTCTTCGCTCGTGCGACGGTGGCTCCGCCCACCAGTGCGCCGGCCATTGCCGTCGGACCATCGCTGCCATCGGTGCCAAGTGCGGCCATCCAGACATTGGGCATCCCGGCGATTTCCAGGGCGCCGGCCGCAGCGAACTCCTGTGCCCGTCCGCCTGTACCACGACCGGTCACGGTGACCGTGGTTTCACCGCCACCAACCACACAACAAGGACGTTTCAACCGGTGTCTTCCACACGCGATGCGTCGGGCAAGCACGGCATATCGCCGCGCCGCGTTTTGCGCCTCCCCTGTCAGCGCGGTTGAAAGGAGTGTGGTCCTCAGCCCGGCTTGCCGAGCGACAGTCGTGACAGCCTTCAGCATCGCGCGATTGTTGCCGATGATCGTATGCTGCACATGACGGAGCCGTTTGGCTCCCGGCTTGAGCGTCTCCGGCACGAGGCCTCGCCGGCCTCGCAACAGGTACTCACGAACGCATTCGGGAACCTCCCGCCAGATCGCGTATCTCCTCAGCACGGCGATCGCATCAGTAAAGGTGGTCGGATCGGCCGACGGTCGGCCCGGACGCAATTGAGCCAAGATCGTCGCCGATGACATCGGACAGCACGAGGGTCGCGATCGTCGCCTGAGTGCAAGCGGCCAGCCCGCCCCCTTTCAGCCGGGAGAGATGCTTGCGCACGACGTTCACGTCTTGAATCGGCGCCCCGGAGGCCAACAACAATCGCGTGGTCCGTTGCTTAGCTGACAGGGACACGCCGGGCACCGGAGCCGGCAGAAGGCTGGACGCACCTCCGGACAACAAGACGATCACCAGATCACGGGCGGTCAGGCCGGCAACCATTTCCTGTACCTGGCGGGCAGCAAGAAGGCCTGCACGGTCGGGAATGGGATGGCTTGCCTCGACCAGCGTGATCCGCCTCGTGCGAACGTTTTGCCCGCTCTTGATGACGACCAGTCCCCCGGTCAATCTGGATCCAAGAACATGCTCCAGCGCCTGTGCCATGCGCGCGGACGCCTTGCCCGCCCCCACAGCCACCACGCGGCGGTATCGCCGAATGTCGTATCGCTCGCGGCCAATGCGGAGGATCGGATCAGCGAACGAGACGCTGCGTAGCAGCGCATCGTATGGATCGGCCGCGTGCAGGCCCGCTCCTATCATCTTCCGCAGGAGCGATCGCACCGGAGATGCAGGCAAGCGGAGGGACATGAACGTAACGGCTAGGGAGTCTTATCCTGCTTGAAGCAGCGAGTGGGGCATGTCTGGCGGGGAACCCGTATCTGATACGTGCCGTGTGGCAGAACGTCCTTCTTGAATTCGGGATTCAGCATCTTGAGTTCCAGAAAATAAGTGCCGAATTCTTCGGCGATGGATGTGAGCGCCCGTTGGGAGTCCTTGACGTTGACGACGACGGTTTCCGTTTCCAACGGTACATAGAGGTCTTTCTTGCTCAAGCCCAGATATTTTTCGGGCTGAGAATAGATCTCCTTCGCGGCGATGATCCGCGGGACGTAGCGCATCGTCTCGCGGGGGCCATGCATCTTCCAATAGTCGGTGATTTTCTGTTCTTTGAGCAGCTTCCTGACCCGCTCTTCTCCGGCATTATAGGAAGCCATCGCAAGGAACCAATCGTTCTCCTTAAAGTCTTTCAGATAACGCAGGTATTTGACCGCCGCCTCGGTGGACATTTCCAAATTGCGGCGCTCGTCCATGACGGCGTCGCTCTTCAGACGGTAGCGCCGGCCGGTAGACGGAATGAACTGCCAGGGACCGGAGGCTTTCGCTTTGGAATAGGCGGCCGAGATGCACTTACTCTCCACCAGCAACATATATTTCAGATCGTCGGGCAATCCGGCTTCCGCCAGCTGCTTCTCGGCCGGCGGAAAGCATCGACCGGTGCGCTTGGCGAGAATGATGCTCTCGCCCTGGTCTTCAAGAAATTGATAGAACTCATATTCGATACGTTCCCGGACCTGCCAATTGTCCAGGGGAATGGTCTGGCCCGCGAAGGTCATTTTGTCGGGCAACTTGAACGAACTCAGAAAATACCGTTCCCCCTCGCGTTTGATCTCCGGCAGAATGACCAGCCGATCTTCGGGCTCGATTGTGCCCTCAAGCGGTTCCAGCAACAGCACATCCTTCTCGCCGTCCAATTTTAAGACGCCTTTGCCGTCGGTCCCCTCGGTTGCGGCCGGCGTCATCGGACTGGCCCCTAGCAGGCTGACGATCAGCACCAGAACCGAGCAGGCAGCTCGTGTGCGCTCGATAATCATTCGGAATCTCCTCATGAAACAACATGCGCGTGATGACCAGCGAGGCCATGCTAGCAGCTCACCGGAACACCGGCAAGCGGAATGCAGTTCTACTTCATGTTAGACTGCTCGACCGATGCGTTCTCTTGCCATGCTCAATGCCGCCATCAGCGATTGCACGGCCTGCGCACGCCTGGTCATCTACCGACAACACGTCGCAAGCACTAAGCGGCGCCAGTTTATGGATTGGACCTATTGGGGACGACCGGTGCCGGGATTCGGTGATCCGCAGGCCCGGCTCTACGTGCTGGGGTTGGCTCCTGCCGCGCATGGAGGAAACCGCACCGGCCGGGTGTTCACCGGAGACCGGAGCGGTGATTGGCTGTACGAAGCGCTCCATCGATACGGCTTTGCCAACCAGCCCTCTTCCACGAGGTGTGACGACGGGCTGATGCTCACCGATTGTTACATCGGTGCCAGCGTGCGTTGTGCGCCGCCGGACAACAAACCATCACCGGATGAATTTGAACAGTGCCGCCGGTTCTTGCGAGAAGAGCTCGTGCTGCTAGATAAGCATCGTGTGGTGGTGACGCTGGGAAAGATCGCCTTCGACCAGTATCTGAAAACGTGCCAGTTGGAAGGCCGGACCATGCCGGCCCCTTCTCCCAAATTCGGACATGGCGTGTTTTCCCGGCTGCCGTGGGGAATCTTACTACTCGGCTCGTATCATCCCAGCCAACAAAACACGTTCACCGGAAAGCTCACGAGGCCGATGTTCCATCGCGTGTTTGCCCAGGCCAGGCGAGAGTTGGATAGAGGGTAATCCATCCAACCTTTCGCTACTTCTTGGTCTGGGCGTCCCAATCGGCGAGGAATTTTTTGAGTCCGCTGTCCGTCAACGGATGTTTCACCATTTGCTGGAAAATGCTGAAGGGCATTGTGCAGATATGCCCGCCGGCCAATGCGGCCTCCACCACGTGCTGCGGATGACGCACGCTCGCGACCAGCACCAGCGTTTTATAATCGTAATTTTTGTAGATGGTGAGGATCTGGCGAATCAGCTCCATGCCGTTTGAACTGATGTCATCAAGGCGTCCGATGAACGGCGACACGCACCAGGCCCCCGCCTTGGCAGCCAAGAGCGCCTGCGTCGGAGAGAAGCAAAGGGTCACATTCACCTTGATCCCTTCAGCGGCCAGCCGCTTCGTGGCCTTCAAACCTTCGGCGATCAAGGGCACCTTGACCACGATGTTCTTGTGAATCTTGGCCAGTTCTTTCCCTTCCTTGACCATCGCATCCGCCTCGACACTCACCACTTCCGCGCTGATGGGGCCGTCGACGATATTGCAGATTTCGACAAGGACTTCCCGAAACACTCGTCCTTCCTTAGCCACAAGCGACGGATTGGTCGTGACGCCGTCCAACAGGCCCAGACTAGCCGCCTCCTGGATTTCCTTGACACTCGCCGTATCCAAATAGAACTTCATGGTTTGATCCTTTCACTGCCATTGAATGAACTCATCTCGTTATCCATTATTCTAGAGAGAACTCAAGACCGCTACAATGCTCCTCAACCGGTTTGACAGCTTTCTGAACCACGGTTAGAATCCGTCCACCCGACATGCCTGTTTGCGTTGACTGCTGAGAGACTAAGGAGACCACATGCGACGATCCGCCTGGCTACTGGGCTTCTGTTTCGCAGTCACCGCCTGCGGCGGCGGAAATCCTTATCTCGATGCGTCCCTGAACCCGGCTGAACTGCAAGGCAAGGACAAAGCCTGGTTTGAAAAAAACTGGGGCGCCCCGGACGGCAAAGCCACCCGCTTCTTTGGCGGGGAGACCTGGACCTACTATCGGATTGCCGGCGGGAAATCGTCCCTGCCGCTCTTCAATTTCACACCCAACCAATGCCAAATTACGCTCAAGTTTGATAAGGAAGAGAAGCTCGCCGACTCGAGTTATTCCGGCTGCTAACCCGATTGTTGTTTCTGAAATTCCGCTGCGCAGTGGCGGCTACAGAAGCAGTACGCCTGCCCACCGATGGTTTCTTTCACTGCAATCTTTCTCGGCACGAAGGTGTGGCACACCGGATCTTGAATCATTTGATCCTGGTCAACAGAGACGCCTCGATCATCCAGATTTCTCTGCTTATAGTCACGAATCGCTCGCCTCACAAGGAGATAGAACACGATGAGCAGTGCAAGGATGAGAATGATTCTATACATTGTAGGTCATGCAGCGAAGACCACAATGGTAGGTAAGGGACATGAAGGTGTCAAGCTTGAACCTGGCATGGCGCATCAGGAATGTTACTAGAGCGGAGTGCGCAAATGGCCCAGTGCAGCAGGACCACATGGGGACTCTGCCCCGGGCAGACAGTACTTCAGGAGGATATGCTTCCGTTTCGTCGAGTGTTACTGTGTCGCTATGAAGACATGCGATAAATGCCGCGGATCGATGTTACCGGAACGGGCGGTGGATTTGGACGCTGGACTTGCCATCACAGTGTTTGCGTGTTTAAACTGTGGTCGACGGAAAGCAGCGGACCAGGAACCACGTCCTATCACGGCTCGACATTGATCCCCGATGCCAGAACCAAAACCGCTGACCTACGATGAGCAGAAAGCTGCGGAAGCGGCTTTTACCGGCGCGCCATTCAATCCACAGTGGACGGAAGCCGCCCAATTGCTCTATCGAAGACTGACTGCCGAGATCAACCGAGGTCGAGAGCAGTTCGGAATTCATGGCGCGAATCTGCCGGCTTGATCGGTTCGGTCTCTCCGATAGTCCTCAACGCGCTTCAGCTTCCAACGAAAACGCGCGGCCTCAGCGCAGTCCTAACACATCCATCATGTCATACAGACCGGGCGGCTGGCGGACGACCCAGCGCGCGGCTCGTAATGCCCCACGAGCGAACGTGTCACGACTACTGGCTCGATGGGTCACTTCAATCCGCTCACCCATGCCCCCGAATATGACCGTATGATCGCCGACAATGTCCCCGGCCCGAATCGTCTGTATGCCGATTTCACCTTTTACACGCTCGCCAATCATGCCCTTTCGCGCATAGACGCCCACCTGAGTTAAATCGCGATTCATAGCGCGCGCCAGGACGTCCGCAATCTTCAAGGCTGTGCCGCTCGGTGCGTCCTTCTTGAGCCGATGATGCGCTTCGATGACTTCGATGTCGTAGTCCTCACCGAGCGTCTTCGCCATTTCACTGATAACTTTGTAAACGAGATTGATACCAACACTCATGTTGGGGGAGAAGACGCACGGCACCTGGCGGGCCAATGTCTTAAGTTCGTCCAGTTCATCGGGCGAGAAGCCGGTGGTGCCCACGACCATGGCGCGACGATGCTGAGCAACGATCCGAAGATGCTGCAGTGTGGCTTCCGGAGACGAGAAATCAATGACCACTTCCCCGCGCTCCATCAGCGCCGGGAGATCTTCCGTGATGGTAATTCCGACCCGTCCCGACCCGGCGGTTTCCCCGGCGTCCTCGCCCACCGCGTGATGACCCTTCCCTTCCAGCGCTCCCGCGAGGGCCAAGGCGGTCGAGTCACGCACCAGCGAGACAAGACGACAGCCCATACGGCCCGCCGCCCCTGCCACAACCACTTTAATCATCGCATTCTTACTTTCGGCACTCGCCCGATCAGGTCAGACCGGCGTCCTTAAGCACGCGCACGAGTCTGTCCCGGGTCTCCTGCGCCATGGGACAGAGCGGCAAGCGCAACTCGGGATCAATTTTTCCCATCATCCCCAGCGCTTCTTTTACGGGGATGGGATTGGTCTCGAAGAACAAAGCGGCGAACAAGGGAGACAGCTTGAAATGGATGCGTCTCGCTTCCTCAACCCGTCCATCGGCAAAGGCCCTGACGAGAGCGGCCATGTCAGCGGGAAGCAGATTTGCCGTCACCGTGATGACGCCTTTCGCCCCCACCGCCATCATGGGAAGCGTTAATGAATCGTCTCCCGCAAGCACGGTGAGGCGCTCGCCGCACATCTGGACAACGTCGGAGGCCTGTTGGACCGACCCGCTGCCCTCTTTCACGCCGACAATCGTCTTGATGACTGCGAGCCTCGCAATGGTCGACGGCAGCATGTTCACGCCCGTACGGCCGGGAATGTTGTACAACACTATGGGCAGATCGACGGCCTCGGCAATGGCCTTGTAATGACGGTACAGCCCTTCCTGCGTGGGTTTGTTGTAGTACGGGGTGATCAGCAACGCTCCGTCGGCTCCGGCCTGTTTGGCATGCCTGGTCAAATCGATGGCTTCATCCGTGCTATTCGAACCGGTGCCGGCAATAACGGGCACCCGGCGCTTGACCACGTCGACCGTCAGCTCGATGACCCGATTATGTTCCGCATGGGAAAGCGTCGCGGACTCACCGGTCGTGCCGCAGGGAACAATCCCGTTCGTGCCCTGGGCGATTTGCCATTCGATTAACTCGGCCAGCGCCCGCTCATCGACCTTGCCCTTTCGAAAAGGGGTAACGATCGCGACAAGAGACCCGGTAAACATAAAAAATCCTCTCAAGTCAGGAAGGCAGGGATTGATTCGCCACGAATTAAATCGTCGTACGTTTCTCGTGTCCGTATGACGTGAATCTCGCCATCCTTCACAAGCGCCTCGGGAACACGGGGCCGTGAATTATAGTTGGAGGCCATGACAAACCCGTAGGCCCCCGCGCTCATCACCGCAAGCATTTCGCCCGGTTTCACCGCTGCAAGGGATCGATCCTTGGCCAGAAAATCGCCGGATTCGCACACCGGTCCCACGACGTCGACCAGATGCTTCGGCCGATGGCCCGCTTCTTCATTCAACGGGCGGATCTCATGGTAGGCCCCATACAGGCTGGGACGAATCAAATCGTTCATGGCAGCATCCACAATCACGAAACTTTTGGCTTCACCTTCTTTGAGGTACAACGCCTTGGTGACGAGAATGCCCGCATTTCCGACAATCACTCGCCCCGGTTCCATGATAAGCGTGATCTTCAGGTCGCGGACCAGAGGGGCAATGGCATTGGCCAGATCTTGCGGGAGCGGCGGCTTTTCCTCGTCATAGGTGATCCCGAGCCCGCCGCCGATGTTGATGTATTGAATATTGATGCCGTCCTGCCGGAGGGACTCGACAAGCTTGAGAATCTTCTTCATGGCCTCGACGAACGGCGTGACCTCCGTCAACTGAGACCCGATATGTTTGTGCACGCCGACGACCTCGATGTGTTCAAGGGATGACGCGATCTTAAATTCTTCCAACGCCCGATCGGCGGCGATGCCGAACTTGCTCTTTTTCAGGCCGGTCGAAATATAGGGGTGGGTCTTGGGATCGATATCGGGATTGATCCGCAGGGCAACACGAGCCTTTTTGCCGACCGCCGCTGCGACCTCGTTGATCGCATGCAATTCCGCGGGCGATTCCACGTTGAACATCAGCACGTCCGCCTTAAGCGCATCGCGAATTTCCTCGGCATGCTTGCCGACGCCTGCAAAGACGATCTTGGATGGCGGCACCCCCGCTTTCAGGGCGCGGAACAGCTCGCCGCCGGACACAATGTCCACGCCGCTGCCCTGATTGGCCATGACCCGCAAGATCGCGAGATTGGAATTGGCCTTCATGGCGAACGCAATAATGTGTGGAACGCTGTTGAAGGCGCTGTCGTAAGCGCGAACGTGGCGAATTAACGTCGCATGACTATAGACATAGCACGGCGTCCCAAGCTCTTTGACAATCCGACTGACCGGCACCTGCTCGCAATACAGCTCGCCGTGGCGATACTCGAAATCATGCATCCTGAAAATCCTCGCTCAAAAACTCAATGCCGGACAATGACAACTCATGGAGCGACTCTTCGAAGGCGTCGCGGAATTTCCGATACCGGACCTTCACATGAGGAATGGCCGCCTTGATCGCCTCTGAGTCGACCAGCGTCCGAAGGGCGTCAGGCGTCGCATGCTTCAAGTGCTCAAAATTGACAATGACGTCCAGGCGCGCCTTCTCGGCGGCTTCCTTGATGCGCTGAATAAGTTCTTGCGCATTGAGGCGGTCCAGCGTCCCCTCCAAATCTACAAACAAGGCCGCAGACTTGTCATGCCGCTTCGCCTTAATATTCAGTGCCAGGCCTTCCTTCACCGGTTTTTGGTCCAGGCGCTGCTTGATGGCGTGCAATGCGCTTGGAATGAGATTGTCCGTATCAAAGGCCGGCAACTTGGCTTGCAAGTTTTTGAGGACCTTTGCCAGGGGCGAGAGTCTCCCTTTCGGGCAGGCCCGCTTTACCAGCTTTCGAAACTCACGATTCATTTCCCACCGGGCAATCAGCCGCTGCTGGGTACCGGAGAGACGGCGCCAGATATTCGGCAGCGAGTAAAACTGGTGGTTGGCCCAGTGAAATCCCTCCTGCAGCTGCTCCGGCGTCATCCGGCTCGGAGTGAATACGACGTGCTTGCCGTCGTACTTGGCCCAATCCCGATCAAAAATCCGCCCGGCTTTGTTATACCGGTCGAAGAGCGCCGTCCCAGGCAGCGGGGTTAATACATTGAAATAGGCCAGTTCCACCTGATTCTTTGTCAGGAACTCGACGGCCCGCTCAAAGACCGACTCGTCGTCACTATCAAAGCCGAACACGATGCCGGGATTGACCATGATGCCATGGTCATGAAACATCTTGATCTCTTGTGAAAACTTATGCACCCGGTTAAACGGCTTATTCGTTTCATCGAGGCTGTCTTCATCGAGCGATTCCATCCCCACGAACACTGACACGCAGCCGCTGTCTGCCGCCAACTTGACCATTTCCTCATCATCGCCCAAGAAGAGCGTGGACTGGCATCCCCATTTGATCTTAAGTGGCTTCAAAGCCGCCCAGAGCTCCCGGCAGTAGGCGCGATTGCTGTTATGCAGATCGTCGACAAACGCCACGATCCCGCCGTCGTCAAGCCCGACCCGGATCCGCAGTGTCGTTTTCACTGCCTGCCAGAACGGCTCGTTGGAGATGCGTTCGATCAGTTCGCTACGCACCCACCGTTGCACCTGCACGAGCTCCTTAATGACTTCCGGAACCGGACGCCGCCGGGTGGTCTTGCCGTTAAACGGCGAGACACTGCAGAACTCACAATCGAAGTGGCAGCCTCTCGTCGTAAAACTACATTGCCGGGTCATGTAGGCGTCGGGACTTAACAGCTCCACTCGCGGGCTCTTGTAGTTTTCCAGTGACGGGAAGGACGTCATGCGGTACTCACGCTTCATCTGACCGGCTTCAAAATCTGCGACCAGCTCAGGCCAGAGATCCTCGGCTTCTCCGCAGACGATGGCATCGCAGTGTCGCAACGCTTCTTCAGGACAGTACGTCGGATGGACGCCGCCCATGACAATGGTCTTGCCACGCTTGCGAAACTCTGCGGCAATCTCATACGCGCGCGGAGCATAACAGGTCATGATTGAGAGTCCGACCATCTCACAGGGATCGTCGAAGTCGATATCTTCGACGGCTTCATCGACCAGATCGACTTCCCACGACTCGGGCGTATAGGCGGCAATCGTCGGCAGACTCAGCTTGGGGAACCATACCGCGCGCCGTTCGGCGGCCGTGAGGTGATAGGGATTGCTGCGGGGATACGGATCAACCAGTAACAGGCGTCGTTTGACTGCACTCCGTCCTGATGTGTGAACTTCGCGGGCCGGCTGGATTAATTGCATGAACGCTTCCTCCTACGGCTGACTATGCCCCGTGTTGAATCCTCACCGACTATCTGCCACCGACAGGTCTTAAGGAAGGCAACTCCTGGTCTTGCCCGACTGGTTCCGACGACTCTGGGCCTTCAGTCTGCTTGCTGTCAAGCGGAGCCTGGCCCGCTTCTGTCGGCTGAGCCTGTAGTTTCTTTTGGCGCTCGATAAGGGGCGCGACCCCGACGTCTTCAGGTGCGATGGGAGGTCCGATGGTCCCGCAGCCTGCGATGAGCACTGCCAACAGGCCAAGGCATCCAAGCCCCGAACTCACGCGAGTGCTTTCTCCCATTCCTTGAGACGCCGCTCCACTTGCTTGCGCGCGGTTCCGCCGATCTGCGACTTCCGGTCAATCGCACTCTGCACGGTCAGACAACGCAGCACCGACGCATCAAATTTCGTCGAGAACCGTCGCAGCTCGTCGAGGGACAGCTCGCCCAGTTCTTTTCCCTTGTCCAATGCCCAACGGACAATGCGTCCCGTGATCCCGTGGGCTTCCCGAAACGGGATTCCTCCGCGGACTAGATAATCGGCGATCTCGGTTGCCAACATCCCGCCTCCGCCGAGCGCTCTCGTCACGGATTCCCGATCCACGGTCAGCCGGCGCATCAATGCCGTCATGACTTCTACCGCATGGTCAGTGGTATCAAGCGCATCGAACAACGCAGGCTTGTCTTCCTGCAGGTCTCTATTATAACTCATGGGCAGCGCTTTCATGGTAGTGAGCAACCCCATCAAATGCCCATAGACCCGGCCTGTTTTTCCCCTCACCAATTCGGGCACATCGGGGTTTTTCTTTTGCGGCATCATGCTGCTGCCCGTGCAAAAGGCGTCAGGCAAGTCGACAAAATGAAACTCCTGCGACGACCAGATAATTAATTCCTCGCTCATCCGCGACAGGTGCATCATCACCAGAGCCATGGCCGAGAGCACTTCAATGATGAAGTCCCGGTCCGACACGGCGTCCAGACTGTTCTGTGTCACGAGAGGAAAGTCCAACAGCGCGGCGGTAAACTGCCGGTCGACCGGGTAATTCGTCCCTGCCAGGGCTCCGGATCCGAGGGGCATCACATTGACCCGCTTCCGTGCGTCCCGCAATCGCCCTTTGTCGCGTTCGAACATTTCCACATAGGCGAGCAGGTGATGCGCAAACAACACGGGCTGCGCCCGTTGAAGATGCGTGTAGCCGGGCATGGCCACATCCCGGTTGTCTTTGGCCTGTCCGACCAGGGCTCGCTGAAAGTCTTCGAGGCGGCCGATCAGCATGACCAGGCGATCCCGCAGATACAGCCGGAGATCCAACGCGACCTGATCGTTTCTGCTGCGCCCGGTGTGCAGCTTGCCACCGAGCGGACCGATCAGTTCGGTCAACCGGCGCTCGATCGCCATATGGATATCTTCGTCTTCCGGCATGACTTTAAACCGCTCCCGTTCCAGTTCCTGCTGCACGAGCTGTAACCCCCGAATGAGCGAGGCGGTCTCGCGCTTCGTCAGCACCTGCGCCTTGGCCAATGTGCGGCAATGGGCGATACTGCCTTGGATGTCATGGGCGTAGAGCCGGCGGTCGATGCCGATCGACCGGGTAAACACGTCAACGAGCTGATCCGTCTGTTCGCGGAACCGTCCGCTCCAGGCTTTCTTGACCGGGGAACGGCGCCGCGCCCCGCTCTTCTCCTGCGCCATCAGGACGACGCTTTCTTCCGTTGGGCCCGGATCTTCAGCCGCAATGCGCTCAGACGGATGAAGCCTTCGGCGTCTTTCTGATTGTAGACTTCATCTTCTTCGAATGTGGCGATGTCGAGCCGGTAGAGGGAGTTCTTGGACTTGCGCCCGGCCAGCGTGCAACTGCCTTTGTACAACTTCACCCTGGCGGTGCCGGTGACATCCCGTTGCGCGTCGTCGATCGCCGTTTGGAGCATGTCCCGTTCGGGGCTAAACCAGAAGCCGTTGTAAATCAGATCAGCAAAGCGGGGAATCAAACTATCCCTCAGATGCAGGACTTCTCGATCCAGCGTGAGCGATTCAAGCCCGCGATGCGCCACATGCAGAATCGTGCCGCCCGGCGTTTCGTAGACGCCGCGTGACTTCATGCCGACGTAGCGGTTTTCGACGAGATCCACACGGCCGATTCCATGGGCGCCGCCGAGCTTGTTGAGATGGGCCAACAGCGTCGCCGGACTCATCTTCTTTCCGTCCACCGCCACCGGATCACCGGCTTCATACTCGATCTCGACTTCGAGCGGCTTGTTCGGCGCCTTTTCCGGGGACACGGTCATCTGAAAAATTTCTTCGGGCGGCGATTCCCACGGATCTTCAAGAATCCCGCCCTCGTAGCTGACATGGAACAGATTTAAATCCATGCTATAGGGCTTCGCCTTGGTCGCCGTGACAGGAATGCCATGGCGATCGGCATATTCGATCAATTCCCGGCGTGACCGCATTGTCCACTCACGCCACGGTGCGATGATCTTCAGATTCGGCGCGAGCGCCGTATAGGTCACCTCAAACCGCACCTGATCGTTGCCCTTGCCGGTCGCGCCATGGGACACCGCCTCCGCGCCTTCCTTGAGCGCGATCTCGGCCTGCCGCCGCGCAATCAGCGGTCGCGCAATGGAGGTGCCCAGCAGGTAACAACCCTTCGTACATCGCGTTGCCGCGCAGCATGGGAAACACATACTCTCTGACAAACGTTTCCCGCAAATCCTCGACGTACACCTTTTTGACGCCCAGGGACCGGGCCTTGGCTTTGATGGCCTGCAGATCTTCACCTTGTCCCAGATCGGCGCAAAACGCGATGATCTCCGCCTGATAGGTTTCTTGCAGCCACTTCAAAATAACGGACGTGTCGAGCCCGCCCGAGTAGGCCAGCACGATTTTCTTAATCGGTTTCTGTTTCATGACAAGGCCGGGGATTGTGCGCGTTTCCGGCGCGTGAGCAGCTGCACTAAAATCGCCTTTTGCATGTGCAGGCGATTTTCAGCTTGATCGATGACCACGGACTGAGGCCCATCCAGGACATCCGCCGTGATTTCTTCTCCGCGGTGCGCCGGCAGACAGTGCATGACGATGGCATCCCGTTTGGCGCGCTGAAGCAACCGTCCGTTCAATTGATAGGGCGACAGAATCTTCAGCCGCCGGGCCTGTTCCCGTTCCCGCCCCATGCTGATCCAGACATCGGTGTAGACGACGTCCGCTTCCTTCACCGCCACCTGAGGGTTTTCGAAGACTTCAATTTCTGCTCCGGTGGCTGCCCCCTCGACCCGCGCTCGGTCGATGACCTGCTGGTCCGGCTGGTACCCGACCGGACAGCCGATGGTGATTCGCATGCCCGTCTTGGCCGCCGCTTCGATCAGAGAATTGGCCACGTTATTTCCGTCGCCGATGTAGGCAAGGGTGAGACCTTTCAAACGGCCCTTCGCTTCTCGAATCGTCAGGAGATCCGATAAGGCCTGACAGGGATGACTATGGTCGGTCAATCCATTGATCACCGGCATGGACGCTTCCCTGGCCCATTCTTCTACGATGCCATGGTCATAGGTCCGGATGACGATGCCGTCCAAATACCGCGAGAGCACATGCGCCGTATCTGCAATAGTTTCACCTCGGGAAAGCTGAATATCTCCCATGGGAAGCACCAAGGCATGGCCGCCCAACTGATTCATGCCGGCTTCAAAGGAGACACGGGTACGCGTCGACGGCTTCTGGAAGAGCAATCCCAGGGTGCTTCCCGGCAAAAGGGAATGCACGATTCCCCTGCGCTGTTTCAGTTTGAGAGACTGCGCCAGCCGCAGCAAGGCCTCAATCTGCGTTCGGGGCATCGCGGCCACATCGAGCAGGTCCTTCGGGCAACGGGTCAGAAGAGTGTGCGGTCGGACTGTGGCGGCCATCAGTGGTGCGCAGCCTTCTCTGACAGGACGCGCTGATTAAAAATCGCCGTCAACGTCTCGATCAGCCTATCGATCTCTCCTTGGGTGATAATCAATGGCGGCACAAATCGGAGCACGCGGTCGCTCGTGGCATTGACCAGCAGGCCCCGGGCCAGACAATCGGCCACCACTGCTTGGGCGTCGATATCCAGTTCCATCCCCTGCAGGAGTCCGAGCCCGCGCACGTCCCGCACCGCTCGATGGCGATCCTTGCAGTCGGCCAGTCCCTTGGCGAGATATTCACCCATCCGTTTGGCCTGCTCCAAGACACGGCCTTCGAGGAGCACCCGGCAGACGGCGAGTGCGGCGGCACAAGCCAGAGGATTGCCTCCGAACGTCGAGGCATGCGTCCCGGGAGTAAACACGGCAGCCACCGATTCTTTGGCCAGACAGGCGCCGATCGGCATCCCGCCTCCCAGCCCCTTGGCCAGCGTCAGAATGTCAGGAGCCACGCCCAACTGTTCATAGGCGAACAAGGTGCCTGTCCTGCCCATGCCGGTCTGCACTTCGTCAAATATCAACAGTATGTCTCGCTCGCTGCAGAGGTCGCGCAGATTTTTGAGATATTCGCGGTCTGCCACATGCACACCGCCCTCGCCTTGAATCGGCTCGAGCATGATCCCGGCGGTTTGAGGGCTGACCAGGGCGGCAATCGCCGTGAAGTCATTGAACGGGGCATACATGAACCCCGGCATCAGCGGCTCGAACCCTTTCTGCACCTTCACCTGGCCGGTGGCGGCAATCGTGGCCAGCGTGCGGCCATGAAAGGAATTGGTCATCGTAATGATTTCAAACCGCTCCGGTCCATGCTTCTCATGGCCATATCGGCGGGCGAGCTTGATGGCGGCCTCATTGGCTTCGGCGCCGCTATTACAGAAGAACGCCCGGTCTGCAAACGAATGATCGACCAGCAGCTGCGCCAGTCTTACTTGGGGTTCCGTATAATAGAGGTTCGAGACGTGAATCAGTTGAGCCGCCTGTCGCTGGATCGCATGGACAAGATCCGGATGACCGTGGCCCAGAATGTTGACCGCGATGCCGGCGACAAAGTCGATGTATTCACGGCCTTCAAGGTCATAGACCTTGGACCCTCGGCCCCGCACGATTGAGATGGGTTGGCGAGCATAGGTCTGCATTAAATACTTGGCCGCATCACTTTTGAGTTCTTCGGTCGGCATGGTGAACGTATCCCCTTAGAAAGAAAGGGAAGTTAGCACATGGCTGGTGCGAAAGCAATATGAGGTAAGCGGCTGACGACCGTCGGAGTGCAATCGTTTCACAGCACTGATTCCTGCCCTGGGCGGTGGTGTTGTATGAAGGTTCTCTTTCTCGCTGTCCACGGCGACTGTGATAAGCTCCCCCGCCATGCAAGTCTGTGGGCAGTGCAACCAACAGAATTCTGACGATGCAAATTTCTGCCATCAGTGCGGGGCGGCGCTCTCTGCACCGGCTGCCGTCGTAGAGCCCCCAGACGTTTCACCTCCCATGGCGATGACGAGTGATGAGGCGCTCTGGCGGGAATTCATCGGCCCGAACGCGGACCGGTACGTGGCCCGCTTCAGGAAGTTTTCCTCTAACGGGCATCCCCGATTCGCGTTGAGCTGGAATTGGCCGGCTTTCTTGTTCATCTCGTTTTTGTGGTTTCTCTACAGAAAAATGTATTTGCATGCCTTCGTCTACGCCGTGGGGCCCATGATCTCCACCTATGTCACGGGGGATCTCACAGTCGGCATTATCTGGAGCATTATGGCCGGGGCCACGGCGGATTATCTCTATTATTGGCATGCCAGAGAGCAGATCGCGGAAGTCAAAAAATCGGTCGGAATGAATCACATTGCGCAGCAAGCGGCGCTTAAAGAGGCCGGCGGCGTGCAACCGTATGTGATCTGGGTGGGGGTCGTGTTCTACATCCTCTTTCTGGTTACCCTGGCGACTATGCTCGAAGAAGACCCGTCCTTGAATAAGGACAAGGTACCGACAAGGCCGGCCAGGCCGGCTGTGATGACCACCACCTGATCCTTCGCCAGCAGCTCAGTCATTTCCGCTGCCATGCAATCCAGGCCAGAAACCACTGGAAATCCTGTTGGTAAGCCGCGCTTCCCGGATCGGCGGTTTCCTGCTTATGATCCAATTGTGTGTAGGTCCGTGGCCAGTTCTTCTGCCACCAGGATTTGAGTTCGTCGGGGGTATACGCTTGCCCACTGTGGTTCAGAATCCGGGCCGCAGTGCAGACCGGCGCGATCAGCGGCCAGTAGCGATCCTTTCCCAAGCCGAGGCTTCGAAAATGTTCCCGCAGTAAAAAGACCACCCAGAGTTCGGCGCTGTGTTTCTTGTTGTGCTTGAATGGTTGCGTCTGTCGTAACGGGACCGGGTCAAACGCTTTGACAATCGAGGTATAATCAGGACCGCCGTACTGCCCGGCCGCTTCTGCAATTCCTTCGATGATGCTGGATAATTCAAGTTCGGCGACTGGAGAAACGGGCATGCCATAGCCTGGTACGGTTTCGGCAATGGGACCGGGCGTGGTCAGCAACTCGATGAGGGGCTTGAGTTCCCGCAAGCGCATGCCGGCAGCTTTGAGGATCTGTTCAGACTCCAGCCAATAGTCTGGATCGTTCTTCGTCGCTCGTTCGCGTCCCGGCGGGGGGAGCACGGTCGGCACCCAATACCGTAGGAGCACGAAGAGGAGGTAGTCCATCTGCCCGCCGACTTGAGCAATTCGATCAAAGAGCTGCGCTGACTGTGCCCCCTTGAAGAAGGTCTGTGTTCGATCAGCGACATGCAGGCGCTCGCTCATCTCCATCCACCAGCCTTCAAGGGCCGGCCATGAGAAGTCGGATGATGGTGCCGTCGTCATCGTCTGAGTCTCTCGCAAACAAAGGGCGGATCGTACTGCCGGCCAGGGCCGAAAGCAACCGCTTGACTTGGGAACGCGATCCAGTATCCTTGAGCCTCTGCAGACCTAAGAAGCGAGAGGAGTTTCTGATGGCTCGTTTGATTTTGCTGCGTCACGGAGAGTCGCAATGGAATCTTGAAAACCGCTTCACCGGCTGGGTGGATGTGCCTCTGTCGTCACGAGGAGTTCAGGAAGCCAAGAACGCGGGGGAAAAGCTCCGGGGGTTCACCTTCGATCGCGCATTTACCTCGGTTCTCGTGCGGGCCAACGAGACGCTTCGGCTTGCGCTTGAGGCCATCGGACAAACGAACATCCCGATCGAAAAGGACAAGGCGCTCAACGAACGGATGTACGGAGAACTGCAAGGCCTCAATAAGGCTGAGACGGCCAAAAAATATGGCGACGAACAAGTCAAAATTTGGCGGCGCAGCTTCGATGTACGGCCGCCGGGCGGAGAAAGTCTGAAGGACACGGCCGATCGAGTGCTTCCGTACTATGAACAAAAAATTAAGCCCTACGTGCTCAAAGGAGAAACGATCTTGATCGCGGCACATGGCAACAGCCTTCGCGCCCTTGTGATGGAACTGGAGCAGTTGTCGAAGGAGCAGGTCCTCGAGCTGAATATTCCGACCGGGGCCCCACTACTCTACGAGTTCGATCGCGAGGGGAAGGTCACCGCTCATCGATACTTGTGACCAGATGAGGCAAGAGAGTTGGACAGCCCTGTCTAGCCGACCTCATCAAGCAGCTTGCCATACCGGGAAGCCGGCGCGTAATCGATGAGCAGCACAAGCAGTTTCTGACGGTCCTCGGATCCTACGATTCCCTGATCTTCTAGAAGGGACGCCGCCTCCGCGCTGACGGCCAGGTGACTCATGCCTTCGTGATCCACAAGCCGGCCATACTGGGCACGGCGCGTGTTGAGTTCCCGGCCGTAATCGTCCCAGGTTCCCCCGCCAAGTTGTCCCTTCGCCCACCAGCCGGTTCGAAGTGACTCGAACAGGGTATCGGTTATCGCAGCGCGATACTTCTGCGGAATATGCGCATCGATGGCAGCCAGAATCCAATAGAGATTGAGTGAGAGGACTTCCCGGGAGATCTGCTGCGCCTTCGCTTCAGATGCGTCAATTCCGTATTCCTGAAGCTGCGAAACGGTCATAGGCGGCGGCATTGTCTTCAACAGTTCGGCGGCGGCTTCTGCCGGAGTCATCGCTGTTGTCCTCCTCCATCGGATCTTGGATTGGGCGCAGGATACTGCACATGAACCATGTCGCTCAAGCAGCTTGTCGGCTCGTGAACGCTATGCTAGAGTCCGCTCGGTTTTTTGAAAGGACGGGCATGACAGGTACATTGACTAAGGGAATTCTAGCGCCTGGTCTGTTGCGGAGCGTTGTGGGTCAGCGGGGAAACGCGGCCTGCTTGGGCAGAGGGCAATTGGGGATTCGGCTCGGACCTGGGACTGACAACGGGGACGGTCGACGGCACGGTTTTTACGCTCGGATTCAACCTGGACTACTACGTGGATCGCAATTTCTCGTTCGGCCCGATGATGCTGATTTCGCCGACCGGTGACCTGTTTCAAGTGGCGTTCGCAGGCGTCGGTAAATATCACGTCCATCTAAAAAACGGAATCAACCTGGTTCCTTTCACCGGCATCGGATTGTTACACGCCGACCTGGATCGGGGTGCTGGTCCTTCTCGCATTGACCGGAACGACACCAGTTGGTACATTCCACTCGGGCTGTCCCTCGAATATCAAGTGGTGCGGAACATCGCACTGTCATCCACGCTGCTCGTCAATCTCCACGACATTAACCTGTCTCCTTCCCTGCCGGAAAACGACCACAACAGTATCAGTCTTCTCTTCGGCATCCGCTGGGGGCCTTAATCCCACCGAGGCTCTGCCTGGCACGCTGAGGTTCAATTCGTTGGTGAACGGTGTGCGACGGCGGGCAATCTCTTGTGAGATTGCGGCACACCGGTCGGTGGACGATCATGCGGCCTTGGCTGAACGCCAGCGAAGTCCGACCTTCAACAATTCCTGCAACAAATCCTTGTAGGGATAAGAACCTTTTTCAGCGGAGTCGGCGAAGTCTTCATCGTGCGCGATTTGAGGGTTTGGATTGGCTTCCAGAATATAGAGCTGACCGTTTTTGTCCATTCGGAGATCGATTCGCGCATAGCCGCTGAGACCAAGCGCCCGATAGACACGTTTCGCCAGATCTTGAATCTGTTCAGCCTTGCCCTCTGGAAGGTTTTGGGCTTCCCGCGATGTAATCCCATATTTGTCTTGATACTTCCGGCTCCATTTCACCCGCTCGGTCGCAATCCGCCTCGCATCCTCCGGCAGTTTGTCCATGATGAGTTCCCACACCGGAAGCACGTGAAGCTGTCCATTGCCGATCACCCCAACATAGAATTCCCGGCCTTCAATATACCGCTCGATGAGTGCTCCCGTGCCGACGCTCGAGTGTATAAAGGAGACTCGCTCCTTGAGCTTGCCATCATCGTCTACGATGGAGGCCTGCGAAATCCCGAGGGACGCTTCTTCGCTGATGGACTTCACGATCAATGGAAAGGGCAGCGACTTCGGCCGTTTCACCGCCCGCCCCTGCGGGACCACCATAAATTCGGGATAGGGAATCCGGTGAAATGACAGCACCTTCTTGGTCAAGGCCTTGTCGCGCGCCAGCATCAGCCCTCGCGGATTGCAGCCGGTATAGGGCATGTGTAGCAGTTCAAGATAAGAGACGACGTGCTGGTCGTAGACCGCCATCCCGTCGAACTCTTCGAGCAAATTAAATGCGATGTGCGGTTTCCAGTTTTCAATGGCACTCAGGATCACACTGAGATCGCTCTTGACCCCGAGTGACTGCACCTCATGACCCAGCTTTCTCAGCGTAGACACCACATCGTATTCCGTCTTCCATTCGACCATCTTCAAATCGTGTCCATTGAGATGATCCGGGGGCACAAGATCTTCATGCATGAGGACGAGGACTCGTAGGCGCTTCATAAGGCTACCCGATGCCGGCCGCTTCTCAGGAAATTCATCTCAGAGTGGCTTTTCTTTATCGGTCGTTAAAAAAAATATAGCAGGTTGTTTACTAGTCTCCGGTGAATGGCGTGAAAATCGAACGATAGGACACAAGAATGGAAAGTTTGGGGTCAAAAAAGTACAAGAATGCACTGAAACAGGCATTAAGTGGCGCCCAAGAGTCTGAAGTGTGGCAAACATGCCATCAAAGTGAGTCCGTTGACCGTTCTGGCCGCCTTGGAATCGGGTAGCAGTCGGATCTCCCGAATAGTTAATGAGTATGTTATGAGCGTTCGCATGCAGTGTCCTCCGTCGACAGAGATACGGGCGTACAGGTACAATCCGCCAATGCCACCGACACGCCACATGATTTCTTATCCTGCTCGGCTTGACGAAGAGACCGAGAAGCTCCAGACACGACTCTGCCGCTTGGTCGGACAAGCCATCGCCGACTATCGGCTCATCGAAGCGGGTGATAAGGTGATGGTCTGCCTCTCAGGCGGGAAGGACAGTTACGCACTGCTCGATATCTTGCTCGTTCTTCAGCTGCGAGCCCCTGTTGGGTTTGAGCTTGTCGCAGTCAATCTCGACCAAAAGCAGCCTGGATTTCCGACTCATGTCCTGCCCGACTATCTCGCCGCCCTGGGTGTTCCATTTCATATTGAGACACGGGACACGTATTCCATCGTCAAACGCCTGATCCCAGAAGGGGAAACGACCTGTTCGCTCTGTTCGCGCTTACGAAGAGGACATCTGTATCGAATCGCTGGCGAACTGGGCGCGACGAAGATCGCCTTGGGTCATCACCGCGACGATATCGTTGAAACCTTGCTCTTAAATCTGTTGTATAGCGGCAAGCTCAAGGCCATGCCACCCAAGCTGCGCTCAAAAGATGGCCGGCATCTCGTGATCCGTCCACTGGCTTTCGTCAAGGAGTCTGATTTAACTCACTATGCGACACTGCGCCGGTTTCCAATCATTCCCTGCGATCTGTGTGGTTCGCAGGAAGACTTGAAGCGCAAAAAGGTCAAGGACTTTCTTCGCGAGTGGGAGAAGCAATCGCCCGGGTGCTCCGATAGTGTTGCAGCGGCTGTGGGAAATGTCGCACCCTCATGTTTAATGGATCCGCAGCTGTTTGATTTCACCTCTCTGCGAGCCGGTGAATCCCTTCCCTCTGAAGGGGATGTGTGGCTTGATGAAGAACCTACAGACACGCTGGTTCACCCTGCCTCCAGAGACTCGCCATAGAACGACATGAACCGCGCCTCGTTGCCGGATGAACCTCCAAGGACAGATCGACCCTTGTGGGCTATCGGTCTGGTTGTCATTGTGGTTCTCGCGGCTCCAATGATCCTCTACTCAATGGCGCCCACTGGTCCTGTCCGAGAAGGCGACACGGTATTTTCGCGCGGTCAGCAACGGGCGCACCTCATGGGCATCCTCGATGGATCTGGACCCCAGGACCAAGACATTTGCCTGCTCGATCCTGGAAATCCATTGATCGTTTCGCGGCGGCCGACAGATCCCTTGGACGGTATCCTCGTGGCCAGAGTACAAGGTCATTCGGCCATCGAATGGCCTTTTTGTCCCTCTCATGCCGAAGTGCGGTTAATGATCCATCAGATTGTTCAGAAGCCTGATTTAGTGTCAGAGTTGAAGGACCGCCTCACGCGCTTGTTCGGTGGATAACTGAGGAGTCAGCTTTTGAGGCGCGAGGAAAACTGCTTGCGGAATTTGGCTACCTTCGGAGCAACCACGAATTGGCAATAGCCTTGCGAGGGGTTCCGAGAGAAGTACTCTTGATGGTATGCCTCAGCCTCGTACCATGTGGTCGCCGGCGCAAGCTGGGTCACAATCGGAGCGGGATACAACTTTTCCCGATTACAGCCAGCGATCACCGATTCCGCCGTCTTCTGCTGTTCAGGGGTATGATAGAAAACGGCTGAACGATACTGGGTGCCCACATCGTTCCCTTGACGATTCAGGGTCGTTGGATCGTGAACCACCAAGAACAGTTCGACTAATTCTCGATACGAAATAATACGGGGGTCAAACGTAACGCGGATTGCTTCTGCATGGCCGGTTCCACCGCCGCAAACCGCCTCGTATGTAGGATTGGCGACATGGCCGCCGATATATCCAGATTCAACGGCCTCCACACCTTTGACTTGATCATACACAGCTTCAAGACACCAAAAACATCCACCTGCGAAGATGGCGACTTCCGTTCCCTTTGTTTGAGTATCTGATGTGTCCATTTCCCTGGAATCCGTTCACTGTTTCCGGTCAGAAGAACGGTTACTCCTCCTCTTCTTCTTCGATGTCCTCAATGCCTTCGTAACTCATGTCCGGGAAAGCCACTGTTGCTTTCTCACAGGCAGTTTCGATCATTTCTTCGGCATCTTCGGCCGAATCGGCAGTGACCAAAAATTTCACCGTGATCGCATACCGTTGTTCCACTCTCCGCTCCTTTCGCTGTAAAAAGAATGTTGCTGTATGGACGTACGCTTGCGTCTTGCAGCGCAATGAAGGCGAGCGCGTACTTTCTGACACTGGCAGTCCCTATGTCAACCGTGATTGATGACTGTGGAGGCCAGTGCGAAGTGACGCCGTGACTCGACAAGATGCATGCAACGTGAGGCTTGGGTAATTAGTCTTCTGAACTCAGACGGGCAAGTACGGTTTGCAGCTTGGCAAGTTCTTCTGAACGCAGATGCGTGAATGCGATTCCAAATATCTTTCCTTCGACCCACCGGACGGTGGCCTCCTCAATTCGGAGGGGCCAATCCAGTCCTGGGACATGCAGGCGGCATTCAAATGAGTGTCCGACTGTCACAGGCATCTCGCTTTCCACTCTGCACCCACCGATAGAAATGTCGAGGGTCCGTCCATGGCCTTCTTGATGACCGCCTGAGAATGTGCTCCGAAGCTGTGTCGTAAAACGCGGCTGCACCCGCCGCTCATGAGGGGGTTTGTTGTCAGATGTTTTTTGGCTATGTTCTGATGTCAAAACTGTTGGAGTGATTCGCGATGAAGGCATTCACCTCTCCACATCCATATCGCACAGCTCGGTCCTGACATTTCTCGCGGGCACCTCGTCAGGAAAGATCCGCCAGTTCAACTCCTACGGCTTCGAGTGTAACAACATGTGGCCTCGACGGTTCTCCTGATAACAAGCCTCGGCGCGGTCGAAACAGAAGGGACGCTCTTTTCCAAACGAGATGATGGCAACCTGTTTAGGGTTCACGCCAGTTTCAAGCAAATAGGCACGAGCAGCCTTCGCCCGTTTATCGCCCAACACCATGTTGTAATCCGTGGTTCCGCGCTCATCGCAATGCCCTTCAATTTTCAGGACCGCTCGGGGGTGATCCTTCAAGAAAGCTGCGTCCCGGTTCAGCGACTCCATACCGGCGTTCGAGATCATCCATTGATCGTATCCAAAAAAGACGTCTTGCAGACCAGCCTCCTGCGCCGCTTTTTCTTCTTTCGTCAGCTCCGCCCTACGTCGATCAGTCATGTCAGAGGGTCTAAGAGATGCCGCCATCCCTCCTCCCGCTGTTGATAGACGTTCTTCTGAGGGGTTCCGCGAAAAGCCACTCAGCTCACCACTCGCACCTCCTCGTGAGAACCCTGGGTAGTTGGAACTCCCTTGGTCAGATTGGTTATCGCCACCTGATTGGAACCATTTGACACCGCAACCTTCATTAGCTAATAGCATTAGCCCTATTGCCGTCATCGCCATGCACTTTCCAACTATTCTCTTCATGACCCCTCTCCTCTTATAGTTGACATCATCCACTCCGACCATTCAGGCATTTAACCCTTGTGCTTACCCAACAAATATAGCACTGAGTCTGAAAACGGCCCGCGATTGACAAGTCATAGCAGGGAGAACATAGAGACCAGAATGAAATCAATCGCTTGTAGCTGAGCTTTGGGTGGATGAGACGAAGCGTCAGGATAAGGGGGTAAGAAGATCAGCTTCCGGATCGCGAGAGCATGGGAGGGAATGGAATAGATTTATCGAGCTTGTTTTCGATCAGACCAGCGCACCGGGCGTAGAACAGCCCCTAACCCTGCGACTGCACAGATGAACACCACCATCGCAAGCGCGACGATTAAAATAAGAGCAGCTTTGACATCATGAACGACAGGAGTCATGTTCCTTCCCCCCTTTGATAATCAATGCCATCCGCATTCGCAGAGCCAGGGATCCATCGGATTAGCTTTTCGTAGTATCCTGCCACAACAAGGGCACGTACGAGTCCACGCCATGTTCGCCGTGACATAAAAACGACCCTCGAGGCTCTGACTTCTTTGTCGGTTGAGATCCCCCATAGGACGACCCCCTGATCTATTGTCTCTTCGGTCAAAGTCTAGATCAAGTGGGAATCTCAGTCTATGCAGCTTTAGGAGGGGGATTGCAACGGAAAGACGCTAATCGACTGTGATGTAAACGATTTAACTGGTGCGCCCGGCAGGAATTGAACCTGCGACCTACGGGTTCGAAGCCCGGCGCTCTATCCAACTGAGCTACGGGCGCATGGCGCTACTTCAAACATGTTGTGAGAAGACTTGTCAAGAATACAGCGAGTGCAAACCTCAGGCGACCGGAAGACAGGTCACGATTTCATCTACGATCTGTGCAACTGATCGGCCGTCCGTGGCAATGACAAAATCAGCTGCGTCCTGATATAGAGGTGTCCGTTCAGATAAGACCTCTTCAATTTCTTCAATAAAAGATTTTCTCCCCGTCAGTGAAGGACGTTGCCTGTCGCCACCGATGCGTTTTGCAATGGTGGCAACCGACGCCGTGAGCCAGAAGATTGTTCCGTTCTTTTTGAGCGCCGCGACATTCTGCCGTCTGAGTATTGCGCCCCCGCCCGTGTCAATCACCAGGCCATCACGATCTGCTGATTCCTGACAGGTCTGAGACTCAAGGTCACGAAAATACTCCCAGCCGTGTTTGGCCACTATATCCGTGATGGATTGTCCTGCCCGCCTGACGATCTCCGCATCAGTGGAAACCATCGCGAGCGCTAAGCGAGCCGCAACGGCTTTAGCCACTGTGCTCTTTCCCGTCCCGCGGTAGCCGATCAGGACAATGTTCATTGGAAGCGGGATTCGAGTACGGCGCGCATGACATCTGCCGGTGCCGGCCGGTTCGTCCACAGCTCAAACTGGGCGACAGCCTGATGGAGAAACATCTCCAATCCCGCGATGACTTGGCATCCTGCCCGTTGGGCATCTTTGAGCAGCGCCGTTTGCCGGGGATTGTAGACGATGTCCATGACAGTCAGCCCGCCGTGCAGAAGTGATGGGGGGACACACGTGGTTTCGACCTTCGGAAACATGCCAACCGGCGTACAATGAATCAGGATGTGCGTGGAGGGAAGCGTATGGCGTAGATTCGCTTCATCCAGATGGTCGTCGTCCACGTCACATCTCCCAATCCGTCGTACATCATTCGCCAGAGCCCTTCGCTCCGTATCGTCAACAGCTAGCAGTGTGAGTCGTTTCATTCCTGATTCGAAAGCCAAGCCAAAAGCAATGGCCCGAGCCGCGCCTCCCGAACCAAGGATGACAATGTGCTGCCCGGTGAGTTCAGCCCCGCCTTCCCGGAGCGCGCGTAGGGCGCCGGCCGCGTCAGTATTGTACCCCGTTAGCTTGCGTTGTTCGGCCACGATAGTATTGATCGCGCCAATTGCTTTTGCCGTTGGCTCAATGTGATCAAGAAATGGCATGGCCGAAACCTTATATGGAAGAGTGACGCTGGCACCGCGGAAGTTTCCGAGTGCGCGAAGACCTTTGATGGCTTCTTCAATCAATTCGACTTGCCAGGCAAGATACACGCAATTGGCGCCCACCTTCTTGAATGCCGCATTGTGGATGGCAGGTGAAAGTGAATGCGAGACCGGATTGCCGATCACCCCGCAAAATTGTGTATTGGCGTTTATTTCCATATCCCAGGTCATCGTGAGTGAACCTACCAGGCTGTCATTCCGCCATCTATCGGAAAGGTTCCGCCCGTCACCCACGCCGCTTCGTCTGAGGCCAGATACAGCACCATATTAGCTACCTCTTCCGGTTTCCCGGGGCGGCGAATCGGATAATAGGCGAGGATTGGTTCCAGTTGCTCGGGGTTGGCCATCAGCGGGGCTGCCATAGGCGTGGAGATCAACCCTGGATTGACGACATTGCAGCGGATTCCGTCCTTTGCATAGTCAATGGCGATGGCCCTTGTCAATGAATCGAGCGCGCCCTTTGATGCCGCATAGGACGGGAGCAGCGGTATGCCTACGAGACTCGCGATTGAGGAAATGTTCACAATACTGCCGCGCTGACGTGTCAACATCTCAGGTATGGCCGCCCTTGTCATCCGGAAGACACCAGTCACATTCACATCGAGCACGTCAGCCCATGTCTTGTCATCGAGTTCGTGGATGCGCCGGCCAAATTCCCCCACCCCGGCATTATTGATCAAGATGTCGAGCGCGCCGAATTGCTCAATCGCTTGTCTGACTGCGACTCGGACATGTGCCTCGTCGGTAATGGAACCCCGGACCGACACACATCGACCCTGTGACTCTCCGATGTCGGCAGCGACCCGGTCCAATTCATCTTTGCGACGGCCGGTGATCACCACCGCGGCCCCCTCGCGGGCAAAGGTTTTTGCAATGGCCTCACCGATCCCGGCACTCCCGCCCGTGATGATCGCCACTTTTCCCTTCAGCCGGTTCATCGTTCCTCACCGGGACCTTCCAATGCCTCATCCTCCGGTGTTTCATGCTCAAGATCGCGCTGACCGATTGCAGTCAACAGACCAGGCTCAACTTTTCTCGCGACGGTGATGAATCCTGAGTGAGCGACCATCCGATGGTCTGGCCGGACGCTTCTTCCTTGCACCGACCATGTGCGGAGCAACGTTTCAAAGGTATGCACGAGGCCAAACACTGTGGCCCGCTCCAGGGCGTCGACGGTTTGCGTAATCTGAGGGACGGTCGGCACAAAGCTTAAATAAATTCCCCCCGACCGTAAGGCCTTCGCGGCATGGGGCACGACTTGCCACGGCTCAGGAAGATCAAGAATCACTCGGTCAAAAGGGATGTCATCTTCGAGCAGATCGATTCCCTCGTAGGCGTCTCTTTGAAGGGAAACAAGATTCGGCACCGATCCCAGATATCGATCGATATTCGTCAGTGCGGTGCGAGAGAAGTCTTCTCGCTTCTCATACGTCACGACCAGTCCCTTGGCACCGACCGCTCTCAGCAGCGCCATCGTCAACGCGCCGGACCCGGTTCCCGCTTCAAAGACGCGTGCGCCCGGATACACGTCCGCCCACATCGGCATCAAGGCAAGATCTTTGGGATACAGCACTTGAGCGCCTCGCGGCATCTTCAGCACATACTCTCCCAGCGTGGGACGAAGTGCCAGCATCTGCTTGCCGCTTGAGAGAGTGACGATAGACCCATCCGGGCGGCCGATCAGGGCATCATGAGCGAGTTTTTGACCGCTGAATTGGAATGTCTCGCCGGCCTTCAACGTGAGGGCATACTGGCGCCCTTTTTTATCGACAAGATGTATGCGGTTACCGGTTGCCAGATGCGACATGGCGCGCATTTTAGGAGGTTCATTCCGCGGTTTGCAACCAACTCCGGTTCCTTGATAGGGTGGCAAACATACGTCCAAAGATTAGCTAGTCACGTGGGCCACTTTTGGTTCGCCGGAGCTCCCATGCGTGGCCATCCTTTCAACTTCATCGCTTCTTTCCTCAAGACCAGCGGTTCAATCCTTCTTGTGCTGATCATATTCTTGTCGGCCTGTCTTCCAGCTGAGGCTGGGGAGGTGTTAGTGGCCACCTATGATGGGGTCATTAATCCAGTGGCGGCCGAGTATCTTCACGACACCATCGTCTCGGCTGAAGGTACGGGTGCGTCAGCCTTGGTCATTAAGCTCGACACGCCGGGTGGGCTGGATACCTCCATGCGGCTCATCATCAAAGACATGACCAGCTCGACCGTACCAGTGATCGTCTTCGTCGCGCCCTCCGGCGGGCGGGCGGCTTCGGCTGGGGTCTTCCTGACAATGGCGGCGCATATCGCCGCGATGGCTCCTGGAACCAATATCGGCGCCGCGCATCCGGTCGCGATGGGCGGGGGAGAAATGGACAACACAATGAAGGAGAAGGTTGAAAACGACGCGGCGGCCTATCTTAAAAGCATCGCGGAACAGCGGAAACGCAATGTATCCTGGGCGGAAGAGGCGGTCCGAAAGAGCGTCTCCGTTACCGAACAGGAAGCCTTGAAGCTCCACATCATTGACCTCGTGGCCGATGATATTCCTGCCCTGTTGAAACGGCTGCATGGTCGCCAGGTGGTCTTGCCCACGGGTCCAGTCGCGTTGTCCACCGCAGATGCCAGCATCCGTGAATTTCCCATGGGCTTCCGCCTTGAGATGCTGAAGGCGTTGAGCGATCCCAACATCGCCTATCTGCTCATGACAGTCGGGACCATCGGCATCCTTGCCGAACTGTATACGCCCGGCGCCATTCTGCCCGGCATCGTGGGGGCCATTAGTCTGATCCTGGCATTTTATTCATTGCAGTCATTGCCGATTAATTATGCCGGTGTCCTCCTGATCATTGTCGGCGTGATCTTTCTCCTCCTTGAGATCTCTGTCACGAGCTATGGACTGTTGGCACTGGGAGGCGTGACCGCCATGGTGTTAGGCGGTCTTATGCTCGTGAAAACGGATGCGCCCTTTCTGCAGGTATCTTTGTCATTTCTGTTACCGACCGTGTTGATGGTGGGCACCGCTGCCCTCGCGCTCGCCTGGCGATCGTTCAGGATTGGCGGACAGCAGCCGGTCACGGGCAGGGAAGCGATGATTGGTTCCGTCGGAATCGCCAGAACGGATCTCATGCCGCGCGGCCAGATCTGGCTCCAAGGCGAGTTGTGGGAAGCCGTCAGTCAGCGACCCATCAGACAAGGCGAAGAAGCTGAAATCATCGGGATACAGGGGCTGACCCTGTCAGTCACACCTCGTCACAAATGACTCGCGAGGAGACACTATGCCGCTCATCATTCCCACTGTTCTGCTCCTCTTTTTAATTTACGTCAGCTTCAAGCGCGTGATGGAATACGAGCGACTGGTCGTCTTCTTCCTCGGTAAATTCCAAGCGGTCAAAGGCCCGGGCATTCGTATCGTGATCCCGGTACTGCAACAATTTGTGCGCGTGAATCTGCAAACCGTCACCATGGAAGTTCCCTCACAGGACGTCATCACCCGAGACAACATTTCCGTCAAGGTCAACGCGGTGATGTTTCTCAGAGTCGTCGACCCGCAGCGCGCCGTGCTGGCGGTTCAAGATTACCTCTACGCCACCTCGCAGGTGGCACAAACCACCCTGAGAAGCGTGCTCGGCCAGAGCCAGCTCGACGATCTGCTCTCGAAACGAGAACAGATTAATTCGGATCTGCAACGCATCATCGATCAGCAAACGGAACCTTGGGGCATAAAGGTCGCTGCCGTGGAGGTCAAAAATGTGGACCTCCCACAAGAAATGCAACGCGCCATCGCCCGCCAGGCCGAAGCGGAGCGGGAGCGCCGTGCGAAGATCATTCATGCCGAGGGAGAATACGAGGCCTCTCAGCGGTTGACCGATGCCGCTCACGTGATCAGCCAAAATTCCGCCGCGTTACAGCTTCGCTATTTGCAGACGTTGGTTGAAATCGCGGCAGAAAAAAACTCCACCATCGTCTTCCCGCTTCCCATTGACACGCTGGCTCCCTTTTTCAAAGGGCTGACCAAAGAGTAATTGTCCGTCGCTGAGGCAAACTAGCCGGCGCATCGCCAGCATAGTTGCCGCACGTGTGGGACATTTCATCCTCTCCTCCTTCATTAAGCATCTCTAATTTTGCTGCATTTTCGACCGGATAATAGCGCTTCCTTCTCATCTTCAATCCAGCATCCATTTTGCTTCGTAGAGAGGGCAAGAGCCGGTCAGCGCGGATGAATCCTCCGGCCGTCTGACGTCTCTAACAGGTAAACAGATGAGAAACCATGAGGCAAAAGGTGGCTCCATGAATCATGAAGAACTTCGCTCGACCGATCAGGTCGATCAAGAGGAAACGACCATCGCCACTCCGGACGTCGATGCGGATGATTCCCACGCCAGCGGCCTGTTGGAGGTCATTGGCCGTAAGAGCGCCCAGGAATCGGTCCGTGAGGAAAAGACGGCGCCGGCCATGCGCACGAGCCAAGGAGCAAGCCCGTTCCTGCTCGAATCCCTGTACTTTCGTTCATTCGGAGAGCATGCCCTGCTCACGCGTGAGCAGGAAGTCGCGCTCGCGAAGAAGGTCGATGAAGGCACTCGGCATATCCGCGAAGCTTTGCGACAGGGAATAAAGATACTGGCCCGCTCCAAACGGACGCCGATCGTGACCGAGACGGTCAACACCCTTCAACTGGTTCGCCAGCTGAGCGGCCTCTCGGCGACGGCGTTGGATAACGCCGAACGCGCCCTCCTGGCGATGATCAAACCGGTAAGTCGGGAGATGAAGCCGGCTGTATCGACGACAAAAGCGCTCAAGACGATCCTGGGTCAGGTCCAGGCGGCCAGACGGACACTGGAAGAGGGAAAAGACGAGCTGGTCCGCTGCAACCTCCGTTTGGTCGTTGACGTGGCCAAACACTACACCGGTCGCGGCTTGACCCTGCTCGATCTTGTCCAGGAAGGTAATATCGGGCTGATGAAGGCCGCCGAACGTTATCAATACCGCAAAGGATTCAAGTTCAGCACGTATGCCACCTGGTGGATCCGCCAGGGCATCACCCGTGCGCTCGCTGATCAGTCCAGGACCATCCGAATCCCTGTGCACCAAACCGAGGCGTCCAACCGGATTTTGCGGGTCACACGCAGGCTGGGCCAACAGTTTGGACGTCCCGCCCGCTTGGAAGAAATCGCCCATGTCCTCAAAATGAGACCCGAGCGCTTGCACGAAACGGTGCAGGCTTTTCAAGAACCGGTGGCCTTGGAAAATCCCATTGGCGATGGTGATACTCAGTTCGGCGACATGATCCCCGACCAGCAGTCCGTTCCGCCGGACGCCCATGTGCACCGGACGGAAATGACCCAGCAACTCGATCGTATTCTCGGCAGTTTGACACCGCGGGAGCAGACGGTGATCCGGCTTCGATTTGGGATCGGTTATGACGAGGCCTGCACGTTGGAACAGGTCGGGCAAAGTCTCTCGGTCACGCGGGAGCGCATCCGTCAAATTGAGGCGAAAGCCCTGAAAAAGCTGAAAACGCCTGAGATCAAAGAATTGTTCGCGGCTATTAAGTAAGTAAAGGCCTCCTCGTCCATTGTACCCACCGGGGGTGCGATATCCCCGGTGCCGTCTTCCCCCCTCCTTCTCGTTGTGCCACAATGCACCGGCTTATGGACAACCTGTCTTCATCGCGGTCTGCCCCGACCCATTGGCTCGTGCTGATAAGTCTGGTTCTCGGTACTGTCTGGGGCACACCCGTAGACGCTCAAGATAAAGCCCTGTCTATTCCAGCGGTCGTCTCAAAAGTACGGCCGTCGGTCGTGACCATTCTGACGCGCGGCGTCCCGGTCAGCCAATCACCCCACAGCGCGCAGTCCGGCTCCGGATCAGGGATTATCATTGACGCCTCCGGATATATCCTCACCAACAACCATCTCGTCGAAGGCTTTAAGAGTCTCATCGTGGGGCTCCATACGGGTCGTCTCACGCCAGGGCGAGTCGTCGCTCGGGACTTCCTGCTCGACCTGGCCTTGGTGAAGATCACCGCGCAGGACTTAGTGCCGGCCACGTTGAATGAGGCCGCTCAGTTGGAAATCGGCGAGAGCGTCGTGGCCATCGGTAATCCGTTGGCCTTGAAGGGAGGGTCCACCGTCACCGTCGGCGTGGTCAGCGCACTCGACCGTTCTGTGCTGACCCCGAACGGCGAGACGCTCTATGACTTGATCCAGACGGATGCGGCCATCAATCCCGGCAACAGCGGAGGGCCATTGGTAGACTTAAACGGGCAAGTGGTCGGCATTAACGTCGCCATTGCCCCTTCGGCACAAGCGATCAGTTATGCGCTCACCCTGGAAGCCGTGTATCCCCATGTTCAATCCATGATGTTACGTGGCGCAGTCGCCAGGCCTGATTTTGGCTTCACGCCCGTCACGGTGACACCGAGCATTGCAGCGAGCTTCGGGTTGGAGGTCGATCGCGGCATTTTGGTCTTGAACGTGGATTCGTCCAAGCCGGCTGCGGCGTCCGGACTACAATCAGGAGATGTGATTATCGCCTTGGATCAGCATCAGATTTATAACATGGGTGACTTTTGGCACGGCGTGATGCGGGAAGGCGAGAACCCCGTTATGCAGCTCACGGTACAAGGGAAAGCCAGTCAGTCAGTAGTCAGTCTTGAGCGACCCGTCCTGAGAAAGGTCCGTCAGTGACCGGCCTGAACGGCAACCGGTTCCTTTCGGAGACTGTCATTATCTTGGAAGAGTGCGTCTCGTATTCTGCGGCCTGGGCCCTGCAATCGCAGCTTCACACGGAACGTCTGCAGGGCATCAGACCGGACACCATCCTAATTCTTGAACACGAGCCGGTCTATACCCTGGGACGCGGCACCCAGCGTTCGCATTGGGGGGGCAATGAAGCGTTCTTGCGAGCGACCGGATCGGACCTGTGCTATGTGAACAGGGGTGGATCGGTCACGTACCATGGGCCGGGACAAATCGTCGTCTATCCGATTTTTGAGCTGGCCAGATATGCGAGCGGTCCTAGGCGATTCGTGTGGCTGATTGAAGAGACGATCCTTCTCTTGCTGCAACGGTCACACATCCAAGGTCACCGTGTTGAAAAACAACCCGGGATCTGGGTCCTCCACCCGGAGCCGGCAAAAATCGCTTCTATCGGTATACGCGTCGAGCACGGAGTGACGATGCACGGGTTCTCGGTCAACGTGGACATGGACCTGACGCCGTTTGAGCGTATTCACCCATGCGGGCTCGAGAATGGCCGGATGACATCAATGGCAGAGGTCACGAACAGCCGGCTCAATGTCCAGGACATCAAGCGGGAATTGGCGGACATCGCTAGCAAGGTGTTTTCTGTTCAGTCGAGTACGGATAGTCGGTTTCCTGTGCCGTGTCGGGCATAAAGAGACCTCGAGCATCAATACACACGACCATCTGGATTAAAGGAACATCGTGCAAGAACTCGACACTCACACGTTCCGCCTGGCGGTGGCTCAGTTCGATCAGGCCGCCGAGGCGATGCATTTAGACCGCAATCTTCGTGAGCGGTTAAAGCTGCCGCAGCGATCTCTCATCGTCAGTCTGCCTGTGCTCATGGACGACGGACGGGTGGAAGTGTTCCCGGGTTATCGTGTGCAACATGATTCTTCGCGTGGGCCCTCCAAGGGCGGTATTCGTTATCACCCCGATGTCAGCCTTGGGGAAGTCGCGGCCTTGGCGATGTGGATGACATGGAAGTGCGCCCTTGCCGGCTTGCCCTACGGCGGAGCGAAGGGAGGAGTGAAGGTCTCACCGAAACATCTGTCGTCTGCCGAATTGCAACGCTTGACCAGACGATATGCCGCCGAGATCTTTCCACTGATTGGCCCTGACAAAGACGTCCCTGCTCCTGACGTCGGCACTGACGCGCAGGTGATGGCATGGTTTATGGACACCTATAGCCAGCAAGTGGGGTTTGCTGTTCCCGGCGTAGTGACGGGAAAACCTCTCTCGCTGGGCGGCAGCCTCGGTCGTGAAGAAGCGACCGGACGCGGTGTGGTGTATGTGACCCTCGAAGCGCTCCGGCATTTACAAATCCCTATCGAGAAAGCCTCGGTGGCGATTCAGGGATTCGGGAATGTCGGATCGCATACCGCGCGGATTGTGCATGAACACGGCGCTCGTGTCATCGCCGTCAGTGACGTCTCAGGCGGCATTCACAATAGCCAAGGACTGGATATTCCTGAGCTCATTCGTCGTTATAGAACACCCGCCAAAACGCTCGTCGATACGGAATTGGGTGATGCCATCACGAATGAGGAACTGCTTCAGCTCGACTGCACGATCCTCATTCCTGCGGCCCTTTCTGAGCAAATCACCGAGAAGAATGCGACCGGCCTTCGATGCCGAGTGCTCGCCGAAGGAGCCAATGGTCCGACCACACTCGAGGCCGATCGGATCCTTGAAGACAAGGGCGTGTTCATTATTCCGGATATTCTCGCGAACTCCGGCGGCGTGATCGTGTCCTATTTCGAATGGGTGCAGGACCTCCAGCGCTTCTTCTGGAGTGCCACAGACATTCAGCATCGATTGCATGACATTATTACGTCGGCCTTTCAACGAACGCTTCACATTTCGCATGAACGACGCACCTCGATGCGCATGGCCGCGCTCATCAGCGGAATTGATCAGGTCGCACAAGCTCACTTGCAACGCGGGCTCTATCCATAGCATGTCCACACAGGGAGAAGCGCAACGAGGGAATAGGCCATGGCCGCCTGCATGCCTCGACATTCGCGCACCTCGTGATGTCATTTCGATGGACGAGGGCTCGGCACAAGGGTTGGCTCAGCCGTCGGCACCTTGACACTCGGTGGCCTGGTAAGCCGCTCTGTCCTCGGAGGTGACTTGCCGTCCTGCTTCTGCTTGCGTTAGGGTGGATTGGGCCGGACTAGCACACGACGGAGCTGATATGGACAGAGCGGCCATTGCCTCAGCCTGGGAGCAGCATTGCCGAGACGGTTGGCCTCAATTCTCGAGTCCTGACCAGGGCCAATTGATGACCCTCGACACGGTTATTAGCGGATGTGTCGTGTTTTATCTCGACAGCCCGGAAGGTCTGGATGATCAGCGGATCGCCATCGTGCAAGACTGTGTGACAGACTTGGAGACGCTCATGCCTGATCTCGACGAGATCTCGCAGGCGTATTTTCTCAGGCTTCGTCAACTCGGTGAACTGCTTCTGTCCACAGCGCATTCTCGATGAGTCTAGTCATCTGCCCTTGGCTCGACCGCAGCCAAGCCCTTGGTTTCTTGCAAGTTTCACCGCCCCTTGGATACAATGCCGCATTGCTGACGCCTATCTTAATCGACTGACAAAGCATCCTGCGCTTGAATGAAGGAGGAATTCATGACGGAGAAGACAGGAAGGTTGTGGAAAGTCACCTGGTGTGCGTGTGCAACCTTCGTCGCCTTGGCCTCCTTCGCTTTTGCTGAATCCTACGAGTTGAGCAAGAACGATGTGATGGACCCCAAGGGAATTAACAGTGACAGCATTTCCCTTTTTGGCGTGAAACTGGGAGATCCGGAAGCCAAGGCGCTCGACGTCCTGGTCAATGAAAAAATCTCTGGAATTAAGGCAGAGCAGGAGGCGACCTTCATTTTCCTGCTCGATCAGCGAAAACCGACCGGTCCGATGGCAGGGGTGCGCCTCCAAGACGGAAAAGTTGATTTGATCTTTATAAACAATCGCTTTGCGCACAAGACGCGAGGCATTTTCAGAAATGTTCTGAACAGCGAAAGTCCCGATGACATTCGCAAGCTGCTAGGCAAGGAAGAGTACGGAGATGAGAACGTGATGGGCGCCGTACTGGCCTACGATAAGCAAGGGTTCCAAGTGAACTATCTCGGGAAAGATATCAACATCGAGTTTGCCCAACCGCACTGATCTCCCCTGTAAACTTTGACGCTAACTGTATGGTTCGCCGGGACCGGCGGGATGAATGCCGCCACCGTTGAGAAGCCCGCGTTTGGCAGGAATCACTGCACGGGTTCGGTCAGGCGGAAGCCATAGTCAATGAGGCTCTTGGCGGTATTCCACCGACGGTTCGAATTGAGGATCACGAGGAGCAGGTCGCTGCCGTTTTGGGACACCTTTGCAATCAGACATCGTCCCGCCTTTGAGGTGAACCCGGTCTTCACTCCCTCGACCCCTGGGATACGCCCCAAGAGGCGATTGGTGTTATGCAAGACATACGTACGATGTCCAGTGATGGGGGTGATAATCTCTCGTTCTTCCCGGACCAGTTCGCGGAACACGGCGTTTTGCAGGGCCGCTTCGCTGATTTTTGCGAGGTCTTCCGCCGTCGAATAATGATCAGGCCCGTCGAAACCGCATCCATTGCTGAAATGCGTATCCGATAATCCCAACGCCGCGGCCTTGGCATTCATCAGCAGCACAAACTGCGCTTCATCCCCTCCGACATGTTCGACGGCAGCAAGGCAGGCGTCATTGGCTGAGACGATTAACATCGCCTTCAGAAGGTCTTCCAAGCGAAAGACTTCTCCCGCCTTTAACCGGAGATGAGTTTTGGGAGCCCTCGCCGCATTCTTGCTGATCGTCGCCTGATCCGTGAGATGTCCTTTCTCAAGAATCACGAGCGCGGACATGATCTTCGTCAAACTGGCCGGAGAAAGACGTTTCTCGGACTCGTGTTCGTACAACGTTCGGCCGGACCGGAGATCTTTGAGAAGAATGCTGTGGGCCGGCACGATTCGCCAGGGCAACGCGTACGGAGACAGACTGACCGTCTGCACCGGGCGCTTTGCATGACGGACGGCCGCCGGCACGGTCGCAACGGATACAGTCATGTGAGTGAACACAAGCAGGAGTGTTAGAAGCAGGGCACCACGGCGGCGCCGAGGACAATCAGAAGAAGCACGCACCCGATCCTGCGGCATACAGTTCAACGACCTCTCAAAGGGTAAAGGACTCCCGAACCTTACCACCTTTCAAGCCACTATCAATCACTTTGTGGAAAAATCGTAGCAGGTCCGCCAAATCGATCCAAAATCCGCAGTTCAGGCAGCGCGCATAGATCCGCCGGTTCATGAGAGTGTAATGTCGCTCGACCATCATGAAGCCTTTGCACTTCAAACACTGCATGACTCACCCGGTTGCTCCGTTATCGAAGGCGATTTAAGACCAATGCCACGCAGCCGGCCAACAGTCCGCCACCCAGAATCGTCGTACCAAAATAGACGACGGCGTTCGTGCCGCCGGCGGGTTGGGTACCTTCCCACAGGTCCCGGATGCCACCCTGGACCATGAGAATCGACAAGGTGATGAGGGAACCCATTGTGAACCACCATGTAAAGGATCGAAGGGCCATGACTCTCACGCGGGATGCCGGCTTGCCGTCGGCCACTCTAGCGAAGGGTCCCCACCCTGTCAAGAACGTCGCGCCGGAGTGGACGGCTCAGACTTGGGTTCAGCGGATCGCGACGGTTTCAGGCCACGATGCAGAAAAATGGACACGCTGCCCGCACCATTATCGGCAATGGCAAGCCCCGGCTCTTCCTGTTCAGACGTCGTGACGCGAAAGGAAGACAGGGCAAACGGGCCGCCCTTCGTGCGGTAATTCCTCGGCGGATAATGAAAGGTGCCATCGCCTTTCCCGAACAGAATCGACAGATCATTCGACTGAAGGTTCACGATGGCCACATCCATGAGCCGGTCACCGTTGAAATCACGAGCCAGGCCGAAATTGGGGCCAGCATCGGCTCCGGAATCCTTCCCAAGCTGAAAGGTCCCGTTCCCATTCCCCAGGAACGTGGTGAAGCTGTCGCGATCTCCATTGATCACCAGCAAGTCGCGCTTCCCATCATTATTAAAATCGCCGAAGCTCACGCCCAGCGGCCGCTTTCCTGTGGGATAGTCTTTCGGAGTATTGAGCGTCCCGTCGCCATTGCCCAGCCAGATGGAGATGGCATTGGACATCGGTCCGCCGTTGCTGACCACCACATCCATTTTCCCGTCTTCGTTCAAATCGGCTAAGACGACCGATGTCGGGGTATCGCCATACTCATACTGAGCCCCCTGCCGGAATTCTCCCGTTCCGCTTCCCAGGAAGATTTTGATTTTGTCATTTCTAAGGGTCACGACAAGATCGGGATGGCCATCACCGTTGAGATCCTCCGCCGCGAGGGCCACGGGAGTGCGGTGCACGGGATAGTGCGGCCCTTCCTCGAACTTGCCGTTGCCATGGCCCAGAAGAATGGCAATCTCGTCTGCGCCGGAACACGCAAGGATCAGGTCCGCTTCATTGTCGTGATTCACATCGGTCATCGCGAGGGCACGGGGTTCTTTGCAGACATTCAGCTGAACCTGATCTTTAAATGTGCCGTCGCCGTTGCCCAGGAGAATGGAGAGCGTATTGCTGGAAATGTTCGTGGTCACGAGGTCGGTCAGGGAATCACTATTCAGGTCCGCGGTGGTGATGGAGGTCGGGTTTTTGCCGACTTTATAGCTGGCAAAATAATAGAACAGGTCCGGGGGATTATAGGGATCGGCTTTCGAGCAGCCGGAAAGGACGCCCGCGGCGAGTAGCAGCAGCCACATGAAACGAATCGATCGGCCGACCCATCGCTGACTATTCGAGCTCACACACTGTTCCTTGGCTGACGCCGGTCTGGACCGAAAGACCTATCATCTGACGTGCGGAAGACCAGTATACAGAGGCCTTCTTTCCCGTGGCAATCCGTCGATTTAGACGATGGAACCTTTGAAATGGCACACCGCTTAGGCTAGAATGAGCGCTCTTTTGAGGAGGGCCCCATGAGCAACATTGTGAACGTGGACATCACCATGTATGGAATCGCCGAGGTTCTGATGTGGTGTCATGATCGGAACAAGGGACGGATTGGCGGTGTTGATACGCCTGGATTTAAGAAGATGCAAGCGTTGCTCGCTGAAAAACCGCAGTCAGCGGACTATTTCACCCTCGATCAGTTCTGGAAGAAGCGGATTACCTTGCCGCTTACCGAGGAGGAAGTCGCCACCATCGACCGCTGTCTCTACGACATTCCCAACCTGGACAATGAACCGCTTCCTCAAATCCGTCATAAGTTTTGGCCGAAACCGGTCGAGACTCATTGACCGCCGGGCCGGAGCCGCCGCGTCGGTTCCGGTCATGTGCTCGGTCCTCTCCGACAAATATTATTGATCATCATCGCAATGAACGCGATGCTTCTGTCCGGTACGGCCCCGGAGAGACGGCTCTGCTTACAGCGACCCTTCACCCTTGAGGTATTTCCGGAACCGATCCATCAAGTCGGCGCCCAGGGTGCCGCCTTCAGGTTTTTTGGAGGAGGGATCCGCAAAGTGGCCGCGTATTTCCTGCAGCCGCTTTTCTGCCTGGTCATTCCCCTGCAAACGCTTGGTCTTCTGGAGTGCCGTGTCAAATGCGTCGAAGGTTAAGTCCTGATAGCCGAAAGAGCGAATGCGTTTCACGGCTTTCATCATGGCTTGATTCCGAAATGTCGTCAGGTGGTCCGAATCAATTTCCTTCAATCCTAGTTTGCGCGCTCGCCGTTCGGCCGCTTTTCTGATGCCGCTGCGCACAAAGTCCGGCGAGGTCTGCAACCGTTTCCAGGCTTCATCCGTCCACGCCACCCGCTCTTGCGGCGCCTCCCAGAGTTCGCGCAGCACCTGCTCGTCGATACGAGTCAACCCTTTCTCTCTGGCCAGATCCTCGCTATCGCGCTTGAGCATGTCAGTCACGAACTCGACGGCGATCGGCGGCGACTGCTTGAGCTTGTCGTGAAGCTGTGCGAGCGCGCCCTCGGTCCACTCGAGCGGCGGCCCAGCGGTGTCCTGAAGATCCCCGAGTGCTTCGACTTTTTCAAACAGGTCAATGTTCACTTCGAGGTGACCGCGCTCCTTCGCCACTTCCTCCGCAATCTGCTTGATCATCCCGCGCATGAATTCTGGCACCGCGGCCAACCGCTCTTTGGCAGCCGCCGTCCACGGAAGATGCCCTTGCGCCATGTCCTCGGCAGCCGAGGCCAGGCCCGCTTCGCCGCCCATACTGCCCATCATTTGTCCCTTGAATCGATCGAGGATCTCCTCGGTGATTTCCTCATAGCCGAGCTCGCGCGCTTTCTTTTCAGCCAGACGGCGTACCATGCCCCGCAGGAACAGCGGTGCACGGTCCATGCGTTTCAGGGCGCCTTCCGTCCAACGAACCTCGGCGGTCACTGACTCCGGTGAATCTGAGGCTGACATGAGCGCTCCTTACAAGACTTATTGGTTCAGCAATTCTTTGAGCTCTTTACCGGCTTTGAAAAACGGGACACGCTTGGCGGGCACCGCAACGGTCGCGCCGGTTTTAGGATTGCGGCCTTCCTTCATCCGGCGGGCGCGCAGGCGAAAACTGCCGAAACCGCGGATCTCGGTCTTGTCACCGTTCTTGAGCGAATCGCGAACACAGTCGAAAATGGTATTGACGACCACTTCCGCCTGCCGTTTGGTCAAGGTGGTCACCTGCTCGGAAACACGCTCGATGATCTGTGCCTTCGTCATGTCCGCTCCCCTTTCGCTCCGTTGGTGGACAAGGGCCTCCCGCGCTCGCCATGAGTGCGGGTTAAAAGGCCATGAGATACTTCATGCTGATCCCGGGATGAAAATCCAGCTTCGGGAAAACGCCCGAGAACTGTGATTCAAACAGCTCACGGAGCGAAAACCGGCGCCTGGGCTCGATGACCTTTGGTTCGCCCTCGATGCCTGCCACATCTGCAGCCAGCTGAATGGCGTCTTCCAAGTCGCCCAGCTCGTCGACCAGTCTCGCGTCCTTGGCCTGACGCCCGGTGAAGATGCGTCCGTCAGCTAGGGCCTGGACGTCGGTGAGTTCCAGCGACCGGCCGCTCGCGACGGCTTCGATGAACTGTTTGTGAACGTCGTCCATGACCTTTTGCATCAAGCCGCGTTCTTCATCAGTCATCTTGCGTAGCGGCGAGCCCACGTCCTTATACTTGCCGCTCTTGATGACCACTCCCTCAACACCGATCTTCTGGAGCAATCCTTCGACATTCGCCGTCTCCATGATGACCCCGATACTGCCGGTCAGGGTGCCGGGGTTGGCCACGATCCGGTCAGTGGCCGCGGCGATGTAATACCCGCCCGAGGCCGCGACGCTGCCCATCGAGGCGATGACCGCCTTATTGCTCTTTGTCCTCACGCGCTGGACGGCGTCATGTATCTCTTGAGAAGGCACCACGCCTCCGCCGGGGCTATCGATGCGCAGCACGATCGCTTTGATTGAAGGGTTGTCGCCGAACCGTTTCAGCTCGCCGACCGTCGCCTGAGCATCAAGGATCACCCCTTCCACTCGAATGAGGGCAATGCGATCTTCACTCGACCAATCGAGGTCCGGAAAGAAAATGTTCATGAAGAACAGCACCCCCAGGCCGGCCGCCAGCATCCAGAGCAAGATGCGAAGCGGCCGGCGCTTGGGACTGCGTTCGGATGCGGTCGTCTGATCCGCCATATAAATCTAACCTAGTTGACCATCCAAGTCCGTCTGTTAGTCATCGGACTGCTGCCGCTTCCGGCTTTGTTTGGCTGCCCGGCCCAGGCTTTGATCCAATGCCCCTTGAGCCGCATGATAATCGTCCATTTGCCTCCGATCCGTATCCATGTGATGTTCCCGGAGACTGAGGGCGATCTTTCGCTCCTCGCGATCCACTTTGATGATCTTGGCTGCGACATCCTCTTGAAGCTTGAACCGCTCTTCCAGCTTCACCTGAGAATCAAGCCCGGCTTCGCTGATATGAATCAGCCCTTCGACGCCGCCATCCAGCTCGACGAAGATCCCGAAATCAGCCACCTTGCTGACCTTCCCGGTCACCGCATCGCCGACGTGGTAGCGCGCAGGAATTTCCTCGTCCCAGGGATCCCGGCTCAGTTGTTTATAGCCGAGCGACAGCCGTTCTTTCTCCTTATCGATCCGCAACACCACGGCCTCCACTTTCTGGGCCTTCTTGAACAGCTCGGAAGGATGTTTGATGTGCTTCGTCCAGGACATATCTGAAATGTGAATCAGCCCGTCGATGCCTTCTTCGAGGCCGATGAAGGCGCCGAAATCGGTCAGGCTCTTGACCTTGCCTTCAATCCGGGTCCCGATCGGATACTTCGTCTCGATCATGTCCCATGGATTCGGGGCCGTCTGCTTCATCCCCAAGGAAATCTTGCGGCTGGCAGGATCCACGTTGAGCACGGCCGCTTCGACTTGATCGCCGACCGAGACGACCCGCGACGGATGCCGGACCTCATGAGTCCAGGACATTTCCGAGACGTGCACCAGGCCCTCGACTCCCGGCTCCAGTTCGACAAATGCCCCATAGTCCGTCAAGCTGACGACGCGGCCGCGCACCCGGGTGCCGGTTGGATATTTGCCTGCGACGTTCGTCCAGGGGTCGGCGCTCTTCTGCTTGAGACCCAGAGAAATACGACCGGTTTCGCGATCGTACTTCAGGACCGACACTTCCACCTTATCGCCGACATTGAACATCTCGGAGGGGTGCCCCACGCGTCCCCAGGACATGTCCGTGATGTGCAACAATCCGTCGATCCCGCCCAAATCGATGAAGGCCCCGTAATCGGTGATGTTCTTCACCATGCCCTGTATGAGCTGACCTTCCTTCAGGTTGGCGAGCGTGGTCTTCCGTTTGGAGTCACGCGTTTCTTCCAAGAGCACGCGCCGAGAGACGACCACATTGCCGCGGCGGTGATTGATCTTGATGATTTTCAGGGGGAAGGTTTTGCCGACAAGCCCGTCGAGATCGCGGACCGGATGGAGGTCGATCTGCGAGCCGGGCAAAAACGCTTTGACGCCGATGTCCACCATCATGCCGCCCTTGATCCGTGAGACGATTTTTCCTTCGATGCTTTTTTCATCCTTGTAGAGCTTTTCCAGTTCTTCCCAAATCTTCATCTTGTCGGCTTTTTCTTTGGAAAGAACCAGATTGCCGTCGGCGTCTTCGCATTCTTCGATGTAGACCTGAAGCCGGTCGCCCACTTTGAGGGTTTGCAGTTCCTCCGTCGAGAACTGATCGCCCGGAATCATGCCCTCCGACTTGTAGCCGATATCGACGACCACCTTGTCCTTAGTCAGCGCCACCACACGGCCTTCCGTGATCGTGCCTTCTTCGAGATTCTTGAACGTTTCTTCATACAACGCGGCTAAGGCGTTGCGGTCTAACTGCGGTTCATTGGACACGATACCCATGTAAAATCCTCTTCCGGCTTCCGCCGGGTGCTGATGGTGAAAGGGCCGGGCTCACTCAGCATTGCGAGCGCCGGCGGTCGTCCTGTTCGGTGTGCTGCCGCCCATCGTCGTTCTTCGCCTTCGGCGGCGGGACGTCTCCAAGGGCGGCAATGTGCTCCATCACCGTGCGACTAACCTGTTCATAAAATTGCTTCGTCTCCGCTTTTTCTTTCCGGCCTTGCGTTTCAAATTCGAGCGGCGCGCCGAAACGCACCGTCACCCGCCGGAACCGGGGCCAGCGAGCCCCGACCGGCAGAGCGGAGAACGTCCCTTTGATATACGCCGGGACGACGGGACAACCGGTTTGCGACACAATCACGCCGATGCCTGCCTTCGGTGGCCGCAGATGGCCGTCATGGCTGCGGCCGCCCTCCGGAAAGATCACGACCACGTTTCCCGCTTTGACCAGGGCGATGGCTTTGCCGAATGCCTCTCGGTCAAGTCGTCCCAACCGCAATGGGATCCATCCCAGCGACTGCAAGATGCGGTTCAGAATCGGGACTGGAAACAAGTCACTGCGCCCGAGATACCACGCTCTCCTCGTCATTCCGCAGCCGAGCAGCGGAATATCCAGATAGCTCGCGTGGTTAGCCGCAATCAGCACACCGCCGGTTTGAGGAATCCCCCCCTCCACCCGGTACCGAAAACAGATCCATCCGATCGCCCGCGTCAGCACCCACAGAAGGCCATAGACGACTCCGCTCACGACGCGGCCGATACCGCCGCCACCATCTGCGAGACCACTTCTTCAACGCTGAGCGTAGAGGTATCGATATGCCGAGCATCCGCCGCAGGAACCAAGGGGGCGACGGCTCGGTTACGATCCCGTGAATCCCGACCGGACAGGTCCTGATATGTCTTTTCAAGCGGCCCATTGTGGCCTGCTGAGACCAACTCCCGATGGCGCCGGTCGGCCCGCACGGTCGCGTCGGCATCTAAAAAAAACTTGAGCGGCGCCGTTGGAAACACCGTCGTTCCCATGTCGCGACCTTCCGCGACGACAGAACCCCGTTGGCCGATCTGTCGCTGAATGGGCAACAGCCATTCGCGCACGGCCGGAATCGCTGACACCACCGATGCGGAAGCCGTCACGTCAGGCGTGCGAAGCTCGCCGGTGATATCGTGCCCATCAACCAAGACCTGCATCGAGCCCTGCTGAAAATGCATATGGATCGAGGTGGTGGACAGCAACTGACAGACTCGCTCCGCGTCCTCCGGTTTCGTCTTCTCGCGCAACACCTTCCAGGCCACGGCACGATAGAGAGCCCCCGTATCCAGATACAGGTAGCCGAGGCGAGCCGCTAACAGCTTCGCGACCGTACTCTTTCCCACTCCCGCCGGTCCGTCAATGGCGATGATCACCGGTCGCTCCTACAGACCCGGTCGCTTCCGGGAGCCGTATTATAGTCCTTAGGCGCATGCCGTCAACAATTCCGCCAGCTTGGATTCAAAATCAGGGAAGGAGGTCTGCACGCAGGCTGCATCGTCGACCATCATCCCGCTATTGGCCGTCAATCCTGCGACCGCCAGCGACATGGCCACCCGGTGATCGCCATGGCTGCGCGCAATCGGTGAAGCCTTCAAGTGCCCGTTCTCTCCCGTCTTGCCTAATCCTTGAATGACCATTCCATCGGGCCGCTCTATAATCAGCGCGCCCATCGCTCTGAGCTCGCTGCTCATTGTGGCGATACGATCGCTCTCTTTCACCCGCAGCTCTTCTGCACCGGTAATCACCGTTTCTCCCTGTGCGACCGAAGCAGCCACACAGATGACGGGAAACTCGTCAATGGTTTGAGGAATCAATTTAGCGCCGATCGTCACACCCTTGAGCGGAGCGGACCGCACGCGAAGATCGGCCACCGGCTCCCCCGCTGCCTCACGCTGCGCAAGCATCTCAATATGTGCGCCCATCTGAGTCAGCACGGTGATGAGACCCGTCCGTGTTGGATTGATGCCCACGTTCCGGATCGTGATGTCGGATCCTGGAACAATGGTCGCGGCGACGATAAAGAATGCCGCCGCGGAAAAATCTCCCGGGACGGCCACTGTGCGGGCAGTCCAACCGATCGATGGACGCCCCTGCAACACCAGCGTCTGACTGTCCCGAGAAAGCGGGACGTCGAAATAACGGAACATCCGCTCGGTATGATCACGAGACAGCCGCGGCTCCGTAAAACGCGTCGTGCCCTCGGCAAACAGACCGGCCAAAAGGAGTGAGGACTTAATCTGCGCACTGGCGACCGGTGAGGTGTAGTCAATCCCTCGTAACCGCGTGCCGCTGATGGCGAGCGGAGCCAATTCGCCGCCCTTACGGCCCGCAATCACCGCGCCCATCTCACGCAGGGGTTTCACGACACGACCCATGGGTCGCCTCCGGATCGATTCGTCGCCGGTGAGCACGGTGAAGAAATCCTGGCCCGCGAGCAGGCCGCTGAGCAGTCGAATGCCTGTCCCCGAGTTGCCGCAGTCGATGACGCCATGCGGTTCCGCCAAACCCCAGAATCCTTTGCCATGCACGGTCAGCTCGTCAGGGGTGGCATCGATCCGAATGCCGAGGGCCTGGAAAGCCCGCATCGTATTCAGACAATCTTCCCCCGGACAATATCCCGACACGACGCTCTTCCCCTCTGCGAGCGCCGTGAAAATGATCGCACGATGCGTGACCGACTTGTCGCCCGGAACAGTCAGGTTGCCAGTGAGTGACTGACCGGGATTCACTGTGAGTGTCGCCATGGTGGTCTCACGCATTGACGGAAGGGCGGGCGTTCAACTTCTCCCGTTCTCCCTTTGCGCGTTCGAGGACCTTTTCAATTCCTGCCCCATCGCCTGCCTTGATCAACTGCTTTAATGTCCCCAGGGCCCGTTCATACCGCTCGATGAAGGACACGACGTTCTCGCGATTCCACAAAAAGATATCCCGCCACATTTCCGGAGAACTGGCGGCGATCCGCGTGGCGTCCCTCAATCCTCCTCCCGAATGGCCGGCCAAATCGAGCGCGGGCAACTGCTGATCCCGGAGATCGGCGAGCGCGTTCATCAGCGCAAAGGCAGCCGCATGCGGCAAGTGGCTGACCGCACCGAGAATCTGGTCGTGCAGATGAGGATCCATGGTCAGCACGACGGAGCCCGTTTCCTGCCACAGCTGCCGGACGCGTTCCAAGGCGCCTGCATCCGTCCGTTTGGTCGGCGTCAGAATGCTTCGAGCGCCGTGGAACAACTGGTCGGTACCGGCCGCCGCGCCGGTCTTTTCTTTCCCAGCGATCGGATGCGCGCCCACAAAATGGACGCCGGCCGGCATCGCCGCCTCGGCCTGTTCCACCAACACTCCCTTCACGCTGCCGACATCGGTGACAATGGCTCCGGGCGAAAGGCAATGGGCCCAGTCCTTGAGATGACCATGATAGGTATCCACCGGCGTCGCCAGAATCACCAACTCTGCTCCCCGCACACCATCCTTGGGGTCTGCGACATAGCGGTCGATCGCACCCATGCTGACAGCCATCTCGAGATTCTCCACGCGGCGGCCGACGCCGATCACATGATCCGCCAGCATCTTCCGCCGGAGGATCATCCCGAGTGACCCGCCGATCAACCCGACTCCGATGATCGCCACCTGCTTGAAATGAACAGTCATGTCTGCTTTGGCTCAAGCGCTTAGATGTCCCGGCCGACGGCGCGTCCGATATTGCCAAGGTCATGCATCAACTCTTTGAACTTCGACGGCTTGATGGATTCCTCTCCGTCGCACAGCGCGCATTCCGGATTGGAATGTACCTCGATCAGCAGCCCGTCGGCACCCGCCGCCACCGCAGCCTTCGACATGGGCGCGACCAACGCCCACTTGCCCGTCGCATGGCTCGGATCCACGATGACGGGGAGATGCGAGAGCTCCTTGAGGGTGGGGATCGCCGCGAGGTCAAGCGTGTTGCGGTACTGCGTCTCGAAGGTCCTGATGCCGCGTTCACAGAGCATGACGTTCCGATTACCCCGCGACATGATGTACTCCGCAGACAACAGGAACTCCTTGATCGTCGCCGACAGGCCCCGCTTCAGGAGCACCGGTTTGTCATAGGCGCCGACCTCTTTCAGCAATTCGAAGTTCTGCATGTTGCGGGCGCCGATCTGAATAATGTCCGCCTTTTCGAGAAAGAGCTCGATATCGCGCGTATCTAAGATCTCGCTGACAACGGGTAATCCGGTTTGCTTCTTCGCTTCCACCAGGTAATCAAGACCTTCACGCCCAAGACCCTGAAAAGAGTACGGCGAAGTTCGCGGCTTGTACGCGCCGCCTCGGAGCACCGAGGCGCCGGCCGCCTTGACCTCATGAGCGATCCCAACGGTCAATTCAAGGCGCTCAACCGCGCACGGACCGGCCATGATCGCGAGCTTCTTCCCGCCGATCTTCACGCCGCTCACCTCAATAATGGTTCCCTCCCGCTTGAACTCCCGGCTCACGAGTTTCCAGGGAGCGAGAATGGGCAGCACGCTTTCCACGCCGGGCAGCGCCGTGAGCGGTTGGTTTTGAAGGATTCGATCGTCGCCGATGACCCCGATAATCGTGCGCTCCTGACCGGTTGAAATTTGGGACTTCAGGCCGAGTTCGCGCAGCCGGTCGATGATGTGATCGACTTCGCGTTCCGACGCCTCAGGTTTCAAGACGATGATCATAGTGTCCTCGTTATTGCGCCATTCCTAACTGATAACCTTGGCGAGCGCATGCAGGAATGTCGTGTTCTCATCCGATTGACCGATCGTCACCCGTACCATAGAGCCTTCGATATGCCGGACGATGACCCCTTCGCGCAGCAGCGCGTCGAAAACGTTCCGGCCATCTCGCTTCACGTCGAAATAGATGAAGTTGGCCTGGCTTGGAATCGGAGCCAACCCAAGCGCCCGAAGACCGTTTCCGATCTGCTCCATCCCTGCGGCATTCACCGCTCGGCTCTTGGCCACATGGTCATCGTCCTCCAGGGCCGCGAGCGCAGCGCGCTGGGCCATGCTGTTCGCATTGAACGGTGGGCGCACCCGATTGAGAAAGCCGTTAATCTCAGGAGTGGTCACCCCGTACCCGATTCGCAGTCCCGCCAAGCCGTAGATCTTGGAAAACGTGCGGAGAACAATAGCGCGACGTCCGTCCTTGACGTAAGCCAAGGCATCCGGGAATTGGGGATCACGGACATATTCAATGTAGGCCTCATCGAATACGACGATGACCTCTTCCGGGACCCGGGCCATGAGGCGATGCACCGCCTCGGCTGAGACCATGGTGCCGGTCGGATTGTTGGGATTGCACACAAACAGGAGCCTGGTCCTCGGAGTGATGGCCTGAGCCATGGCTTCCAAGTCATGCGTCCAGTTAGCCAGAGGAACCAGCACCGCCTTGCCATGCGCCGCCGTCACTTCCATCTGATAGATCACGAAGGTGTGATCGGCCATCACCGCTTCATCGCCGGGAGCCAGGAAGGTCCGGGCCAGGAGACCCAGTATTTCATCAGAGCCGTTGCCAAGTATGATGTGCTCCCTGGTGACCTTCCATCGTTCGGCAATCGCTTGCCGCAGCCGAAACCCGCCCCCGTCGGGGTAGCGATGCAACGTGTCCGTCGCGCCGGCCAATGCCGCCACCGCTTTGGGCGACGGCCCAAGAGGGTTTTCGTTCGAGGCCAGCTTGATCACACGCTCAAGACCAAATTCTCGCTGTAACTCGTCGATCGGCTTACCGGGCACATAAGGAGTGAGGGACTGGATATCGGGGTGTACGTGAAGTGCCATGGATTTAGCTGTACGCCGGGTAGGATCCCAGAATTTTCATGAAGAGACAGCGCCCTTTGATTTCTTCCACGGCTTTATTGACCCGTTCCTCTTCCATATGTCCTTCGACATCGACAAAGAAAATATACTCCCATGCCTTGCGGCGGGAAGGCCTCGATTCGATCTTCGTCATGCTAATGCCGTGAGAGGCAAACGGACGAAGCAGGTCATAGAGCGCGCCCACCTTGTCTTTCACCGAGAGCATCAAAGAGGTCTTGTCCTTGCCGGTCCGCTCCGGCGGCTTTTGGGACAGGACGAGAAAACGCGTAAAGTTGTTCAAATTGTCTTCGATGCGCGCCTTGATGACTTTCAGCCCATACAATTGACCGGCCAGTTCGGACGCAATGGCGGCTGACGACGGCTCATCCATGCACAACTCGGCGGCTCGCGCGGTGCTGGCCACTTCGGCCACCGACACGTGCGGCAGATTGGTTTCGAGCCAGTTGCGGCATTGCGCGATCGCATGAGGGTGGGAGTAAATCTTTTTGACCTCTTCGATCAGACCCGATGTGGACAACAGATGGTGAGAGACCTCCTGGAGCACCTCTCCATAGATCAATAAATTCGAGTCGATAAACATGTCCAGGGTGTGATTGACCACGCCTTCGGTGGTATTTTCGATCGGCACAACGCCAAAATTCGCTCGACCGCGTTCCACCTCGCTGAAGACCTCTTTGATACTGTGCACAGGCACATACTGCGCGGAGGAGCCGAACTTCTGCATGCAGGCCATGTGCGTGAAGGTGGCCCTCGGCCCTAAATAGGCGACCTTTTGAGGGCCTTCCAGGGACAACGAGGCGGACATGATTTCACGGTAGACGGCCCGAATGGCGTCAGTGGGAAACGGGCCGGTATTGTGCTTCATAAGCCGTTCGATGATCGCCGCTTCGCGCCCCTGCGTATGGAGATTTGCCTCGGCATCCTTCTCCTTCTTGAGCTTTCCAATTTCCACGACGCTCTTCGAGCGCTCGTTTAGGAGACGAAGGATCTCGTCATCGATCCGGTCGATATCCTGGCGGTATTCGGATAAATCTTTCGGCATGATGACGGACCTCGGACTTCCGACCGGAGATCGTGTGATGCCCGATGAAGGCAGGACGACGCCTCTTTGACAAGTGGTGAATCTTACAGGAACGGGAGAAACGATTGCAAGGATACGCCTGTACTTTCAAAAACTTTGGAGAGATACGAGGAATTCTTGGGCAGGCAAAACAGCGGACTAAATCAGGAGAGTCGATGGCTTCTGAAAGTGGTCAAACGCAAGCCGCGTGACCTGCCGTCCTCGACCGGTTCGTTCCAAATAACCGGCCTGGATGAGGTACGGCTCGTAGACATCCTCGAGCGTTCCCTTGTCTTCCTGAACGGCCGCGGCGAGCGATTCAATGCCGACCGGCCCTCCGTTGAACTTCTCGATCACCGTCAGGAGGATTTTGCGGTCCATGTCATCGAATCCCGCCTGGTCGATTCCGAGCCAGGCCAGTGCCTCCCCGGCCACCTGCCGCGTGATGCGGCCATCCGCTTTAATTTGGGCGTAGTCACGCACCCGCTTGATCAACCGGTTGACGATCCGGGGCGTCCCTCTCGCCCGGCGCGCAATCTCCGCCGCGCCATCTCGTTCAATGCCAATCCCGAGCACACCGGCCGAACGAACGACGATCGCCTCCAGCTCGGTCGAAGAATAGAATTCCAGCCGGTACACGAGTCCGAAGCGATCTCTCAGCGGCGACGTTAATGCGCCGGCTCTCGTCGTGGCGCCCACCAGCGTGAAGCGCGGTAAATCCAGTTTCACGGTTCTGGTGGCCGGCCCCTGACCGACGACCAGATCGAGCTGGTAGTCTTCCATGGCCGGGTACAGCGCTTCCTCGACGGAAGCCGGCAGGCGGTGGATTTCATCGATGAACAGCACGTCGTATTCCTGAAGGTTGGTCAGGATGGCGGCCAGATCACCCGCATGCGCCAGCACCAGCCCCGACGTCGAACGCAGCGCCGCTCCCATTTCCCGTGCGATGATGTGCGCGATGGTGGTTTTTCCGAGCCCTGGAGGGCCGTAGAAGATGGCGTGATCAAGCGCCTCTCGTCGTTGCTTGGCGGCTTCGATACAGATCCGAAGCGACTCCTTCATGGAATGCTGACCGACATAGTCGTCAAGCGTCTGAGGGCGAAGCACCTGCTCGATGCTACGTTCCTCGTCGGTGACGCCATTGGTGATCAGTCGGTCTACCATGCGAACCTGCCTTACTTCGGCTCAGGTACCATCTGGTACTTTGGAGGCGGCGGCAAGGCCCCCTGACCAGGAGTGGCGGTCGTTCCGCAATCCGGCGGGCACGATTTGAATCCCTTGGTTGGATCCGGCATCGTTTGTTCCATCTTGAGCAGCTGGCATTGAGTCATCCGTCCTCCATCCGTGCTGCCGCATCGAGCGGGAACGGATGAACTGCCGACCTCTTTGTAGCCTTCCGGACACGAGCCGCAGACCGACAATAGGTTGGCGCCGATCGGGACACACTGAACCAGAGTCGGATCGCCCTCCTTGCAGATTTGCGGAGACTGGGTCACACCGGTAGTGACATATCCATCCGGACAGGTTCCGCAGGTCATCCTGCTACTTTTGGGCTCGGTGCTCTCCTCCGCCCGGCCATGTGAGAGGCTGCTTGAAAGGAACAGCAGCGCCAAACATACGCAGAGCTTCCCATCCACGGACGGCCGTCGCCACATGCTTACCCCCTTGCAAGCTCCTTGAGCCCTTCACGAATGAGATCCTTGAGGACAGCCGGGCCCGCGGCACCCTTTGACACCCTCTTCAACGCCTCTTTCGCATCCTGGACTCGGTAACCCAGATTCACAAGGGCCGACAAGGCATCGTCGTACGGACCACCCATTTCTCCATTCTCAGGAGCAGCCATATTTACACCGGGCGCATCGATCTTACCGACTTTGTCCTTGAGCTCAAGCGCAATACGGGCCGCCGACTTCTTCCCGATGCCCGGCACGGTTGAAAGCTTCTCGACGTTCTCAGACTGAATGGCCGACACAAGATCTGCCACTGATAAGCTCGACAGCACACTCAGCGCCAGTTTAGGGCCGATGCCCGAGACCGACGTGAGCAACAGGAAGGAGGACTTTTCGGCTTGCGAGAGAAAGCCGAACAGTTGGATCGCGTCCTCACGCAGATGCGTGTGGATATTGAGCGCGGTCATGTCGTCCAGATTCGGGAGTGCGTAGTAGGTGCTGAGGGGAATCAGTACTTCGTAGCCCACGCCCTGCACGTCGAGCGTGAGATGCGTGGGAGTCTTGAAGGCCACCCGCCCCGTGAGAAAGGCGATCATCTCATCCAGTTCGCTTGGGGTGTGCCGGATAGAGCCATGGCGCGATCGCGCTAGCCGGCAGCCGCCGCGGCCACCTTCTCCATGACTTCATCGGGGATGTCGAAGTTGGCATGAACCTTTTGGACGTCATCATGCTCATCCATGATTTCCATCAGCCTCAGCATTTGCTCGGCGGATTTTTCGTCTAAGCGGATCGTGTTTTGAGGAACATAGGTGATTTCAGCAAGCGTCGCCTCAATCTTGGCGTCTCCCAGGGCTTTCTTGACGGCTTCAAAATCATGGGAGTCGGTGATGATTTCGTACGTCTTGTCTCCCACCTTCACGTCTTCTGCGCCGGCGTCGAGCGCGAGGGTCAGCAACGCGTCCTCGCCCACTTTGCCCCGTTCGACCGTGATCAGACCTTTCTTATGGAATTGCCAGGCGACGGCGCCGGCTTCAGCCATGTTGCCGTGGTTTTTCGTGAACAGGCTTCGGATTTCGGCGACGGTGCGGTTGCGGTTATCACTGGTGATTTCGAGGAGCACGGCCGTTCCGCCCGGACCATAGCCTTCGAGTGAAAATTCCTCGTAGGTCACGCCTGGAAGCTCGCCGGTGCCACGCTGCATCGCCTTTTTCATCGTGTCGCCGGGCATGTTGGCCTCTTTGGCCTTGGCGATGGCCAAGCGAAGCCTGGGATTGCTATCGGGATCTCCTCCCGAACGAGCCGCGATCGTGATTTCTCGAATAATTCTGGTGAAGACCTTCCCGCGCTTGGCGTCTTGGGCTCCCTTGTGGCGCTTGATGGTGGCCCAGTGACTATGTCCGCCCATATGTCCCTCTTCTTCGCCGTCGGAAGTGCCGCCGGCTAAGTCAATCGATCGCGGCAATTCCTGAATTCCGTAGACCTAGCACAGGGCTCGGAAGGGTGTCAATGAGAGCGGGGGACTACTCGGAGTAGAGCGTCAACTGAAGACCGATGATCAGAAGAAGCACAGCCCATAACAGTTCCCACCGGGAGCGAGCCGGGAGGGAGACCCCGGTTGTCCAGGCGGACACGAGCTTAGAGGACCCGGCCGTAATGGCCAACGTGCCCATGATCGCATGATGCCATGCAATGTGCTGTGCGGAGGGATGGAAGCCGTGCGAATGATTGAAGAGCATCCAGCCTCCAACGATGGCGAAGGCCGGCAGTGGCACCATCCAGGCTGCGTGGCCAAGCCGGCCGATCCGGCGAAGAACCTCGATGGCGGCGACCAGGACGGCCAGCACCCCGTACAGTTTATGCTGGAGGATTTCATGATCGCCGCCATACAGCGTTTGAGACAGAGTGAGTGAGCCAATCGGCCAGGCTTCGTGGTCACTCCAGACCAGAAGAAACACACCCATGAATCCCAACACCGCAGGCAATAACAATCGCGCCCACAAGGGAGACGTCGCGCGCAGTGCCTGGCTGAGTTCTGCGGATCCAATAACAAGAAGAAGGACCCCGGCCACGTGATGATTAAATTCGGAGTAGGCGATGCCGGCGACGGACCCTTCCCAGAGTGGAGTTCCCGAATCATGATGACCGTCATGCGCGGTGTGATGTTCGTCGGCTTGAGACTGCCCGGCCACCGGGTGCATCCATGCGAATGCCAACAGCAACACCATGAGCAAGACGATCCCTGGCCGGTTGGGAGAAAGGGAAGCAGGCAATGTAAAGGCCCATCCGGACGGCCGGATGGGCCTTAGTGGATTCAGCATATCGACAATGTGTCCAACTACATGAACTTCATAAATTTTTCCTTGGCGTCATCCATCATTTCGGCGGTGATCGTCGCCACGCCGCGTTCCTTCGCCAACCGTTCTATTTCTTTTCGCGCCATGGGACGGATGAAATCAGGGATGTTATCCAGCCGTTGCTCCGCTTCTCTCGACCATGTCATTCCGTTCGGCGAATCGTTCTTCGAATCGTCCATGACTTGCAGTGTAATGGTTTTGAATCCCTGTTTGCGGGCGTACGCTTCGACGCTGCCCTGCACCATCGGCTTTACAAAGGAGGGTAGACGATCCAGCTTCTCTTGGGCATCAGGGGTCCAGGTAAAGTCTGATGCGACCGGTGCCGTTCCGTTTCCCGCTTTCCCGCCAGTGGTTAGACCCATCTCCGCGACCATCGCCGAAAACGGACAGCCTCCACTCGTTTTCTCTCCCGCTTTTGCGGGGGACGCGGCTGGGGCCACCGGTTGTCCGCCTTGAATCTTCTCATTTAGGTAGGCACCCATCTGGCCGGCTCCCGCCAACGCCTCATCTTTCAAGGTCCCGCGGGTCATCTCGAAAGGCGTGGCCGCCTCCGTTCGTCCACCCAATTTCACGCCGAGCGAACTGACCATCTGCGTTTCGCCCGGATTGGTCACCATCGAGAACTTCGCGTTGCAGGAAGGGCAGCCGAAAAAGACCCCGAGGGAGCCCTCACCGGGTTTCTCAACTTTCTCGAAGTTCATATAGGTTTCACAGTTGAGGCAAACAAATTTCATGGTCACTCCTCTTGCAACGGCTCAGTCTCAGAGTTTATCTGCCAAGACCTTTTTATAGTCGAGCAACGTGCGAATCCGACCGGCGATTTCCTGGTAGCGCTGGATCGTGGGATAGGCCTCGTCCAGTAGCGGCGCGCCCTTGTCGAACGTGCGAGCCAGCTTACGATCAAAGGGAATGCGTCCCAACAACGGCAGATCCAGCACGTCGCACATGGCGTCCGTATTGCCTTCGAACAATTCGTTGATTTCTCCGCAGGACGGGCATCGATATTCGCTCATATTTTCCACGACACCTAGCACCTTGATGCCCATGTCACGCGCGTAGGTCACCGATTTCTGGACGACATCCGAGGCGACTTCTGAGGGTGTCGTCACCACGATCGCCCCGGCGAGATCAGGAATAAAACCCGCAATCACCGGGGGCTTGTCAGCGGCGGCGCCCGGCGGCAAATCGGCCAACAAGTAGTCCAGTTCTCCCCAGACGACGTCGGCCAAAAACTCCCGGATGACATTCATTTCCATGAGACCCAGCCACACGGGACTCACGTCCATCGGACCTTTCCAGCGGACCGGCGACGCGTCGTCGAGGAAAAAATCCATGGACGCCACCTTCACTCCGAGCGGCCCGACCGGAGGAATGGCGCCGTTTGACGTCATCGTCAACGATTGGCCGTGGAGTCCCAGCATCCGCGGGACGCACGGTCCGTTGAGATCCACATCAAGCAACCCGACCTTGGCACCCTGCCTCGCAAACGCCAGGGCGAGATTGACGGTCGTCATGCTCTTGCCGACGCCGCCCTTTCCGCTCATCACCACCAGCTTGTGCTTAATGCCGGCCATGCGGGCATGCACCTGCCTGGTCTGCTCGGTAATCTGCTGGACGACTTTGGCGTCGTCGGAATACTTGAGTTTGCCGAGGATTGTTTTCAGGTCCTTCTCAGGCGCCATATCCTTACCGTGTGATTTTGTTGGACTTGTAAGGGAGGTACGGTAACACAGGAATTTCTGACGAGTCAAACCACGCATAAGACAAGGAGACCAGCGGAAACCCGACAAAAAGAGCGGCAGGCCGACGTGATTAACGTAATTAAATGGAGTATTGAAACGTCGGCTTGGCGCCGATGGCTTGAGCGAGGACTCCTCTCCGCTTCAGTTCGTCCATGATTTGTCGCGTCGCCCCATCGAAATCCGTCGGTCCGCTTAGGACGACGTCGGTATTGGGCGGCGGCTCCTCGTGCGTCTTGCTCATGTGCACCGCAATCACAGGAGCCGGATGGACCAGTGTCCGGATCGTTTGCACCGCTTCCCGATAATCCAACCCGAATGGATTCGTCGTGGAGACGACGATCAACCCGGTATCAATGAGCAGCCGCGCGACTTCGCCATAACGCCGGGCCATCTCGGTCGTCTGGCCTCGCTCTTCTTCACTGAGATCCGCGTCGAGTCCGCGACGGAGGTTTTCTCCATCCAGCAAATAGGCGTGCCGCCCGTCTGCGACCAGGCGCCCTTCCAACTTTCGTGCAAGGAAGGATTTACCCGTATGGCGTCCGCCCGTAAAGACCACGACCGCCGCGCGGTGGCCGTATTGTTGGGCGCGGTCTTCAACGCCGACTTCCCCTTTGACCCAGGCAAAATCCCGGCGCCTCGCCTCCTCGCGGAGGAATTCCTGATCATCATGCACCAGTTCGGTAATGATTCCGCCGCCGGCAATGTCATATTCGTCCACCAGGACAAACCGACCGGTCGCTTCAAACGAGGCCGACAAGTCGAAGGCCACCGGTACCTTGGCCCTCAGTGTCAGCTCCGCCACTTGGTTTTTGTTCACGGCGTTGCTGCCTTGTTGCTGGGCGAGGTCCATCGTGTCGATAATCCGATGGATCCCTGCGATCTCACAGTCCACTTCTTTCGTGGCCACGCGCAGCTGATATTTCCGGCCTTTCTCGAGCGGCCTCTTGCCGAGCCAGAACACGTTGGCCCGAAAGGCCGTCGACACGGATGGCAGTTGGTCCGGGTGAGAAGCAATCTCTCCGCGCTCGATAAAAATCTGTTCGTCCAGCGTGATGCCGATGGATTGTCCCGACAGACCTTCCCTCGGTTGGGGCTCGATGTTGAATGCTTCGACCGACTGGATACTGGCCCGCTTGTTCGAGGGCGAGAACACCAGCTGATCGCCGACCTTCAACCGGCCGGCCGTGATGCGACCGGTGATGATCCGCCGGGCATCGAATTTATAGACGTCTTGCACCGGCAGCCGGAGCGGCTGCTCGGAACGCGCAGGCTCTTTCTGGAATTCGCTGAGGGTGTCCAGGACGGTGGGCCCGGTAAACCAGGGCATGTTCTCGCTGCGGTTAAAGATGTTGTCCCCCAGCTTGGCGCTGACCGGAATAAATTGGGACGGCACCGCTTTGAATTGTCCGAGGAACTCGCGGTACTCCTTTTCAATCCCGTCGAACACGTCCTGCCGATAGCCCACAAGGTCCATCTTGTTCACGATGACTGCAAACTGACGCACGCCGAGCAGCGACAACAGGTAGCCATGTTTCTTCGACTGTTCCTTCACGCCTTCCAGCGCATCGATCAAAAGGAGCGCCGCCTCGGCGCGCGCGGCGCCGGAAATCATGTTCTTCAGAAACTCTTTGTGGCCCGGCGCATCGATGATGATGTACTGGCGTCCTTTCCAGTTAAAGAAGGTGCGCGCCGTATCGATTGTGATCCCTTGTTCTTGCTCTTCCAGGAAGGCGTCAAACAGGAAGGCGTACTCAAACTCTTTCCCTTGCTGGCGGCAAATGGCCTGAACTTTCTCCAACTTGCCGTCGGGCAGCGACCCGGTGTCGGCATACAGCCGCCCCAGCAGGGTGGATTTGCCGTGGTCCACATGGCCGACGATGACGATGTTGAGATTTTCAGGTGGTTTCGTGTGCATCGCTGTCATAGTCAGGCTCCAGAATGCTCAAACGGGCAGGCCAGCGAGGCCGCAGGTGAGAAACAACCGGAGGCGTAATCATTCTCACCCGCCCACCCGAGCTGCCAAGACTGCTCTTCCCCTGGTGGGTACGCTGAGGGTTTCGAGCCGAGAGCGACGTGGATGGCCTCTTTCATCATCCTCGCTACATGTACCCGTCTTTACGGAGCAGCTCCATTCCGCGACCTTCGTCTTGAGCGCGGCCCGACCGCTCGGCGACCGTCGTATGGCGGAGTTCCTCGATGATGTCGTCCACAGTTTTTGCGGTCGACTTGATCGGCGTCGTGCAGGGCGCGCAGCCCAAGCTGCGATACCGCGTGCCATCGCCCTTGTCGAGATACAGATCGATAAACGGGATATTCTCAAGCTTGATGTATTCCCAGATATTGATTTCGGTCCAGTCCAGCAACGGATGAATCCGGATGTGCGTGCCCGGTGGAAATGTGGTCTTGTATTGATCCCATAACTCGGGCGGTTGATCGCGAAAATCCCAGTCGCCGTGTTTGTCACGTGGCGAGAAGTATCGTTCTTTCGCTCTGGTTCCTTCCTCATCGGCGCGGACTCCGAGGATCACGCCCGTATACCCTTTTTGCTCCAGCAGCTGCTTGAGCCCGTTCGTCTTCAGGGCGGTACAGCACACGACGCGTCCCATTGTGTGGTTCATGCCGGCGGCCAGCGCTTCCTTGTTTTGGCCGACGACCAGATCCAGCCGCCACTCGCGGGCCAAGCGGTCCCGATACTCGATCATGGCCGGTATCTTATAGCTCGTATCGACGTGCAGCAGCGGGAAGGGCACATGCCCGAAGAAGGCCTTCCGGGCAAGCCAGAGCAACACAGTCGAATCTTTGCCCATCGACCAGAGCATGGCAAGATTGTCAAAGTGCTTGTACGCCTCCCTGAGGATATAGACGCTCTGATCTTCCAATTGGCGCAGGTGCTTCACGATCGGTGATCCTTTCGGCTATCCCCTGATTCCCGCCGATGCGGCCGCAATCGGTTCTTGCACGAGTTCATCCAGTTTGCGGGCCGCCGCCCCGCCGTCAATCGCGGTCCGTGCCATGGGAAGGCAGGCCGTGAGCGAAGGACCCTTCCCGGCCGCGTACAGCAGCATGGCGGCATTGATCAACACCCATTCTTTCTGTCCGCCTTGAACCTGATTGTGAAGAATCCGCCGTAGGAGCCCGGCTTCTTTATCCCGTTGCTCGGGAGGAAACCCCGCCATCTCCCGCGGCGTCGTAAAGGTCATCCCGAAGTCTTTCGGGCTAACGCCCAAAGGCGTGATCCGTTCATCTCGCAGTTCCAGTACACGCGTCACCATTGAGCCCGATAGTTCCGGGTCGCCCTCGACGCCTCGTATCACGAGTGCCACGGGGACAACCCAGCATTCGCAGCGCTTCGACTGTTTTCTCAAAATGCGGCGGATGGGAAAGTCCCACAACTTGAGCGGTGGCTCTGGCGGGATTCAGGAGCCTGGCGACGGGATGAAACACATTTCTCACTCCCAGTTCCTGACGCATTTCCAGAAACCGGTAGACCGGCGGATGGTACAGACCGATATCCAGATAGGCGAAGCCTTTCTTGTTGACGTCATCCGCCACCTGCTTCGGCTCCAAATCAACGGGAACCCCCAGCGCCTTCAGCACGCCGGCGCTGCCAGGCCGGCCGGGAACGCCGTCATAGCCATGCATCAGGACGGCGGCACCGGCCGCCGTCGCGATAATGGACGCAGCGATCAGCGCGTGAAAGGTGTCCTGCTTGCCGGCATAGCTGGGCACATCAACGAGGGCCAAGTCCCGGGACACCGGAAGCGGCGGCACATACTGGCGGGCGGCGGCCGTGAAGGCGGCCAATTCGGTGACCGATTCCATTTTGAACCGCATCGCAATCAGAAAGGCTCCCACCTGGGCCGGGGTCGCGTCGCCTTCGATTAAGGCCTTGACCGCCTGCTTGGATTCTTCCCACGTCAAATCTTTTGACGCCTTCGGGCCCTTGGCAATTTTCGCAAGAATGTCTTGGATCGGCATGTCAGGACTTATGCAACCCGCATTCGGTTTTCGTGAAATTTTTCCAGCGACCGGCGCGAGGATCGTCGCCCGGCGCGACGGGCGCCGTGCAATGCGTGCAGCCGATGCTGGGATAATTCTGATCGTGGAGCGGATTGTACGGCACTTCATGGACGCGGATGTACGTCCAGACATCGTCCCACGTCCAGCGGGCCAGCGGATTCACCTTCACCAGTTCGAACTTGTGATCCCATTCGATCAATCCCGCGTTTGCTCTCGACGGCGCCTGGTCGCGCCTGATCCCGGTCATCCAGGCATTGAAGCCCTTGAGCACGCGCGTCAGCGGCTCGACTTTTCGCAGCTGGCAGCATCGGTCCGGCTCTTTGGCCCAGAGCGCATCGCCGTATGCTTGCGCCTGACGTTCGGGCGTCAGCAGCGATTGGATCTGTAGCACCTGTGCCGGCTTCAAATCGTACTGCCGAATGACGCGATCACGAGTCGCGTAGGTTTCCGGAAACAAGAAATCGGTATCGAGGTAAAAGAGCGGCACGGCGGGATTGATCCGATGCACCATGTCGACCAGCACCACGTCCTCCGCTCCGAAGCTGCAGGCGAGAACCATCTGGGGCGCATACCGCTCCACCGCGGCCGCGATCACGTCCTGGGGCTGCTTCGACTCGAACGAGTCGCTCCAGACCTTCAACTCGGCACTCATCGCTGACTGGATCGTTGGCGCTCATGAGTCGGTCTCGCCTCTCTAGCCTTCGACTTTCTCAACGACCAGCCGATAGTGCGCCGCTTCTGGTTCCAGCGCCTCTTGGAGCAACACCTTGTGTCCGTCATTCTTGAGGCTCATGGGAACATTCTTGATCGGCTCGCCGGCATCTAACCACACTTCCAGCTGTTCTCCCGCATCCATCATTTCGAGCTTCAGCTTGGTCTTGACATAGTTCATCGGGCAGGCGACGCCTCGCAAATCATACACCGGCGCGCTGGCGGGCGGCGGGGCAGGTGACGGCTCACCTGCGATTTTCTCCTTCCCGGACGATGAAGAAGCGGCGGGCGCAAGCTTAAGGTCTTTGCCGATCTTCTCAGACGCGGCGCGGCAGGCATCGACGAACCCCTTGGCGAACGTCATTTTGTCGTGAGCCGACTCTGCCGTTGTATCCTTGGGACCGAGATCGCCGACGAGTCGGCCCAGATCGCGATACGTCGCCGGGACGACGCCCTTGTGGGCAAGGCGCCGTTCAAATTCCAGAAAAATCTCCGCGTCACTGGCCGGGTCCAGGCCCTCAGTGACCAGCAAGGCTTTCGCCGCCGCCAACACCGCACGATACGACTTATTGACCGACACGGAATATTGATGTTTCTCGACGAGCAATTTCGCCTGGTACAGTTCCTGATCGGCTTCAAGAATGCCGTTCTCAATCATTTCGAGTGCCCCGCCGGCGCATTCGCCCGGTCCCGAGATCCTCGAGGATGAACTCCTCTTCACCTTCCCAGTCATAATAATAGGTCGGATCGTCGGTCATAAGCCGGCACGATCGTGTACGGAATCAGTTCGTCTTTGAGCTTGTTCTTGCCCGCCCGTGCGAGAAAGGCAGGAAGCCCTTCGTTGGTCTGGCGATCGCGACGGTAGACTTCGATCAAATGGGAGATGGCCGCAGGCACCGCTTTCGCCGGCAGCTTGACGGTCATCTGCCCGATCTTAGCCGTCCCGTTGACGGACCCGCCCAAGTGCAGTTCATAATGCGGTGCCACATGCTCGCCAAGCCGCTTGCCCACTCCATGCAAGCCCGATGGTCGAAATGTGATGTTGCGCGCAGGAATTGTGGCATCCGCTGATTTTGACATTCACGTCGTTGAGATCCTCCGGCACGTGGCCTGCTGGGAAGACTTCGGCCAATGCCCGCGCCAGCCCTTTGGACGAGGTAATCCCAAGACCGCAGGTGTCGGTTCCCGGGCAGGCGATGATGTCTTCGACGAGTTCGGCTCCCGGGTCGCCGAGACCGTTCGATGCCAGATCGTCATAGAACTCCGCCAGTCCTGCTCTCGGGAATCCATCGGATAACATGTTTTGATTGATCGTGGTTCTGATATTTCCGTTGGAGTAGCGCTCAGCAAGATCCGCCAGAACATACATCTGATCCGCCGTGAGATCACCCATCGGCAGCTTGATACGCCGCAGCGAATCCCGGTCTGCTTCTGAGGGACGACGTTCGTCCGCTTCCACTCTGCAAAGGACGTGTCTTCACCGGACGCATGGCTGCCCCGTTGCCGTTGTCCATTCCCGATTGCCCGAGCCGATCAACCTCGCCGGCATCAGCAGTGGAGGCGTCATCATGATGCTGAAGCAGCGCGAACGGGCCGTCTGTCGATGGGACGGCGTGAGCCCATGGCCGCTATAGGCCTGTTCCCAGCGACGCTTGAATTCCTCGAACCCAAGCTTCTCAATGACAAATTTCATGCGGGCCTTGTTGCGATTCTTTCGGTTCCCCAGCGTATCGAACACTTTGATGACGGCCTCAATCGCTGGGAATCAATTCGTCCATCGGAGTGAATTCGCGTAGCACCTGCGCGATGCGCGGGGCGGATCCCAACCCTCCACCGGCAACCATACGGAAACCGATGACCCCGTCTTCTCGTTTGGCCGCGAGCAAGCCCGATGTCGTGAATCGGCGTCAGCGCGCAGTCTGCCGGCATCCCGAAAAGGCGATCTTAAACTTTCTCGGCAGGCTCTGGTTCAGCGGATTCCGCAAGAGATGCAGCGCGACGGTTTTGGCATAGGGCGTCACATCGAAGACTTCTCCCTGGCAGATGCCGGCCAGATGACAGGCCGTGACGTTGCGAACGGTGTTGGCACACGCTTCGCGCGTGGTGAGATCCGACTTCTGCCAGGCCGCGCATCAGATCGTGGGCACATCTTTGCAGCTGCGACAAAGTGCAGCTGAATATCCTGGCGGGTGGTGACATGGCCGACACCGGTGGCGTACCGCTCGGCAAGTTCAGCGATCTGTCGCAGTTGATTGGCAGTCAATGCCACCGAACGGAATCTTGATCCGAACCATCTGCACACCGGCTTGCCGCTGGCCGTAGATGCCATGTTGCAGTCGAAAGGGTTTAAATATGTCGCTGGAAAGGTCTCCCGACAAGAACCGCTGCGCCTCGGCTTCGAACGTTTCGATCTCTTCGGCGATGGGGGGAGGAATCGGGGCAGTCTCGATATTTGGAATGGCGAGGGGTTCAAGCCTGTTCATGAAAAACTCTCCTTGTCCCGCTGTTCTTTACAAAGTCGTCCTGGCCATCAGATGTGGTACATCGGATTACGCTGCGCTTCGATAGCCCGCTGCCGATCAGCCAATTGCTCAACCGTGATGCCCTCCAGCACCAGACGTTCCGCTTGTTGCACCTGATCCCAGACATCGCCCAACAAAAGATCTGACTTCGCAGCTCTCTTATCCAGCATGCGGTGCGTGACAAACAATCGATGAAACACCGGCCCCTCCAGCGCCTCAAGAATCTCCGCCACCGACAAATCAGCGGCTTTACGCGTCAGCACGTATCCGCCCTGCGCACCTCGGTGGCTTTCCACAATGCCTGCTTTCTTGAGTGCGTGCAGGACCTGCTCGAGAAAACGGACCGAGATGCCCTGACGGCGGGCGATGGACCGCGCCTGAACTGGAGCTTCCTGGCCATGGATCGCTAAATCGACAGCGGCCAGAATCCCATAGGTAACACGCTGTGAAACCTTCATACATTACTATTCCGGTAGGAATTACGACCGTTATACAAAGACCTCGCACCCCGTGTCAAGTGGTGTTCGGCGTCTTGGTCGAACAGACAGCTACACGCCTGAAAAGCCGTGGCTCGAAATCCGTCAGGCAAAGACTGGCTTGGGCCGCAGCCAATCTGACTGAAATCTGTGATTGACAAGCACTGGGCGCTGGGCAATAATCCCGCCCTCTTCTTCAGTCTGGTGCCTTTCATGCCTGTGCCTTCATCTATATTCACGATTCTCCTGCTCACTGCAGACACAGAAGTGCAGACGCAATTCAAACATGTCTTGAAGGACGCGGCTGTCACCATCGCCCGTGAAGCCGCCTCCGTCAAGACACGGCAGCCGTTTGATGCGGTCATTCTGGAATCTCGGACCGGCGACGAATTAACGGCCCTCCCTGCCCACATCGACCCGGCGCATACCCTCATCATCACGGGTTCGCGGGCGGTTCTGAAAAGAACTGCCAAGATGATGCAGGCGATGAGCCATTCCAATGGTACTGCCGCCAATGGGAAGGTCCGCGACGCGTCCTTAGAAGGTTATCTGGAAATGAAAATGGGAGACTTCGTGAAAGGCATGCGGAACGGCTCCGCCAGAAATCTGCACCCGATTTTGATTTCCGCAGTCGAACGTCCTCTCATTACTTCGGCCCTCAAGGAAACGCAAGGCAACCAAATTCAGGCGGCGGAGTTGCTGGGCTTGAACCGGAATACGTTGCGGAAAAAAATCGTCGAGCTGCGGATTCCCATGAAGCGAAGCAGGGGGAAGACCGTTAGGACGGTCTAACGTTCACGGCCGGAGGGTGGGTTTAATTAAAGCGGGGGATCATCTACAACCAAACAAGGAGGGGACTCGATGACCAAGGAAGAACTTATTGCCAAAATGGCCGCCTCAGCCGGGATCACCAAGGTCGCAGCCGGTACGGCCCTTCAGGCATTCACCGGAGCTGTCACGTCCTCGCTGAAGAAGGGGCAGCGCGTGTCGCTCGTTAATTTTGGAACGTTCACCATTTCAAAGCGCAAGGCGCGCATGGGACGAAATCCCAGGACCGGCGAGTCACTCAAGATTCCTGCCGCCAAGGTGCCGAAGTTCTCGGCCGGGAAAGAACTCCGATCGGCCGTGAGATAGGGTCGTCTAGGCACATCACGTCCTTCCTCTCGGAGAAGGCGGCCACGCCGATGCGACGGTCGTCTTCTCCTGTGCTTTTCTTGACACTATAGGCAGCGCTATATTAGCATGCGCACCCGGACGATAGGCGCGTAGCTCAGGGGGAGAGCGCTACCTTGACACGGTAGAGGTCGACGGTTCAAGACCGTCCGCGCCTACCATCCAGCTGAGGGCACTCGTTTGTCTCTCGAAGGCGGGTGCCTTTGTTATTTGTTTGAAGACATACCAGTGGATGATGAAGATTACCTTGCATGACGGTCACAGTACCGAGGTCGCAGCGGGTCAGACCGTCGGATCCGCACTGACAGCCTTGGGCATGACGAGTTCCGCGATACTGGCCGCGAAAGTCAATGGACGGGTGTTGGATCTTTCCGCACCTCTGCACGAAGACTCGACTCTCGAACCGCTGACCTTCGAAAGTTTCGAAGGACGCGACGTGTATCGTCACAGCAGCACCCATATTATGGCGCAGGCCGTCAAAGAATTGTTCCCCACCGCCCAGTTGACGATCGGGCCGGCTCTGGAAGACAGCTTCTTTTATGATTTTGCATTTGATCGACCGTTTACTCCGGAAGATCTGGAAAAGATCGAAGCCCGCGCGACGGAGATCATCAAGCGAAACCTCACCATCACCCGACGGAATTCTCCAAGCAAGAGGCCATCGAATTTTTCAAGCATCGTGGGGAACACTATAAGGTCGAGTTGATTGAAGGCTTTCCTGATGGAGAGCCGATTTCCGCCTACAGTCAAGGAGACTTTGTCGATCTCTGCCGGGGCCCGCATCTCCCCGCGACCGGACATGTCGGCGCGTTCAAGCTGCTGAATACGGCCGGCGCCTATTGGCGGGGCGATGAGCGCAATCCCATGCTACAGCGAATTTATGGCACGTCGTTCCCAACGCAAGCGCAGCTGGACGCCCACCTGGCGCGACTGGAAGAGATCAAGCGGCGGGACCATCGCAAAGTCGGAAAAGAGCTGGATCTGATATCGATGCAGGATGAAATCGGCCCCGGCTTGGTGCTCTGGCATCCGAAGGGCGCGGCTATCCGCCTGCTGATTGAAAATTTCTGGCGAGAGCAACATATCAAAGACGGCTATGAACTCGTGTATTCGCCCCATGTCGCGCGTCTGGATCTCTGGAAGACGAGCGGACATGTGGACTATTATCGTGACAACATGTTTGCAGCGATGAAGATCGAGGGCAGCGAGTATCAGCTCAAGCCGATGAACTGTCCGTTCCATATCATGATCTATAAATCCCACTTGCGCAGCTATCGGGATCTGCCGATCCGGTATGGCGAACTCGGCACCGTGTACCGCTATGAACGCACCGGTGTGCTGCACGGTCTCTTGCGGGTCCGGGGATTCACCCAAGATGATGCGCATCTCTTCTGTCGTCCCGATCAGATCGAGACGGAAGTGAGCCGCGTGCTTGACTTTACGTTTTTCGTGCTGCGGACGTTCGGATTTACGGAGTTCGAAGTCTTTCTCTCGACGAGACCAGAGAAATCGGTCGGCTCCGATGACCATTGGACCTTGGCGACGAGCGCCCTGGAAGCGGCCCTGAAAGGCCGTCAGATCTCCTATCATGTGGACCCGGGCGAAGGGGTGTTTTATGGGCCCAAGATCGACATCAAGATCAAAGATGCACTCGGCCGCTCCTGGCAGTGCTCGACGGTCCAGGTCGATTTCAATAATCCCGAGCGCTTCGAGTTAGCCTATATCGGGGAAGACGGGAAGTACCATCAGCCGATCATGATTCATCGTGCGTTGATGGGATCGATCGAACGCTTCTTCGGCATCTTGATTGAACATTATGGCGGCGCATTTCCGACCTGGCTTGCGCCGGTGCAGGCCATCGTGCTGAACGATCACCGACAATCAGCGTGAATTATGTCGCCGCCATCGTGGCGCAGCTCAAGAGCTGCCGGCTTTCGCGCTGAAGCGGACTTGCGCAATGAAAAGATCGGCTTCAAAATTCGCGAAGCGGAAAAAGCGAAGGTGCCGTTTATGCTGGTCGTCAGGGGATCGTGAAGTGCAAGGCGGAACCCTGTCGGTCAGAGGACGAAGCGGAGCGAATCTTGGCAGCATGACAGTGGCTGCGGTGCTGGACCTCCTACGCACCGAAATTGCTCGCCCGCAGCACGAACTCCAACATACACACTAAGAGGTGACCTATCGTTCCCAAACTACGCGTCAATCGTGAAATTCGTATTCGAGAAGTGCGAGTCATCGGTCCAGAAGGCGAGCAGCTTGGAATCCTTCCTACGCCGGACGCCTTTCGTCAGGCTCAGGAGGGAGGCTATGACTTGGTGGAAGTGGCCCCGACGTCCGAGCCGCCGGTATGCCGCATTATGGACTTCGGCAAATATAAGTATGAACTGAGTAAAAAGGAGCATCAGAGCCGGCGCCATCAGAAGTCGACCCAGGTGAAGGAGATCAAGCTCCGGCCACGGACAGACAAGCATGATCTTGAAATCAAGGTTCGACAGATGAAGACGTTTCTCGAAGAAGGCAATAAGACGAAGGTGACGCTCACCTATCGGGGACGGGAAATGGCCAACCAGGAGATGGGCCGATCCCTGATGAATTCGGTCATTGCACAGCTGGCAGATGCCGGCACGATCGAGTATGCGCCACGCATGGAAGGCCGAAGCTTGATTATGATCGTGGCGCCGAAGAACTGAGCGGTCGAGAGACTAACCAAAGGATTGAATCATGAAGATGAAGACACACAAGGGCGCGAGCAAGCGCTTCTCAAAAACCGGAACCGGAAAGATCGTGAGACGCAAGGCGGGCAAGCGCCATCTCTTGAGTCATAAAGGACGCGATCATAAGCGCCGCCTGAGCGGCACCGAAGTCGTGGACAAGACAGCGACGATGTCGTTGAACCGCATCCTTCCCTATCTCTAACTGCAGCAGTCGTCACAACGTTCAGTCAAAGGAGTATGAAGTATGCCTCGCGCAAAAGGCGGACCGAAAACCAGACATCGAAGAAACAAGCGGCTCAAGCTGGCAAAAGGACAGTATGGAGGGAAGAGCCGGCTGTTCCGTTCAGCCACGGAGAGTGTGGACAAGGGCCTGACCTACGCCTACACGGGCCGGAAAAATCGCAAGCGTGATTTCCGCCAATTGTGGATTGCGCGTATCAGCGCCGCGGTGCGCGCCCAAGGTTTGACCTATGGTCGGTTTATCAATGCGCTCAAGAAGGCGAATATACTGCTCGATCGTAAAGTGCTGTCAGATATGGCCATCAAGGATAGCGCAGGATTCGAAAAGCTGATCGACCTGGCCAGGCAGCACCTCACACCGGCGACAGTCTGACGTCCGTACCAGGTTCTTTCTTTTTTTGCCAGACACGAGAGGAGAGCGAGCGCCGTCGCTCTCCTCTCTATTTCGATTCCGCGAGAGACGTGAGATTCACTTCAAAGGCGACCACCGGCACACCGATTTGCCAGCGCTCGAGCACCTCCGGGTGCACCTCACCGATCAGCCCGAGGGCCACGCCATCCGACATGACCTGCCCGGCTCGACCGGGGAGAAACGAGGGATGCGCGAGGGGCTCGAGGGTGTACGGACGGTCAAGATGATAGAAGAGGACATCCAGGCAGGAGTGGATTTCGGAAAAATGCGCCGCGGCATGGGCTAAGACCGCACCCAGGACTGTTGCCGTCCGGGAGCCGAGCTGTTCCGAGAAATCGGGAATGGCCACCTCGCCAGCCTCAAACAAACGGTGGGGATAAAAGGCGCGGCTCGATGCCGCTTCGACCCGCAGCAAGGACGGGAGCATCCACTGACGGAGACAGGAAAACGTCACGCTCATCGCGTTGTCCGTCTCAACCATCCGTCCCCATTCCGTGTCATCCAGTCGCATGGCGTGGCGATAGTTCTCGGGCGAGCCCAAAATGTTTGAGACGATTTCTTGAAATCCAAGTCCGACCATCAGCTCCCTCGCCCGATCCGACAGCTGCTCGATGCGTCGACAATCCTCCCACCGTAAATTGAGCCGGCATGACCGGGACGAACTGGTCATAACCACGGCTGATCGCCACATCTTCGACCACGTCTATGGGATGCAAGAGATCCTGCCGATAGGGAGGTGGGCTCGCCTTCACATGGCTCTTGCTCATGGAGATGCCATACCCATAGGATTCAAGCGCTTCATGGACCTCTTTGGGGCTCAGAGACTGGCCAAGCGCTTGCTCAATCGTCTTCAGCAAAATCGTTCGAGGCTTCCCCAACTGTTGAGGCGTCACGACTGATTTCCCAAGCGCGGTCTTATACGGGTATCGAACCTCGATAGGATCAATGATCGCCCCGCGGTCGGCCAGGTTTGCGGCAAAGATATTGAGCGTAAGCACGACCATCGGAAGGTCGGTGCCCGTCACTTCGATAAACAACGCTTCATCACCAACCTGGACCTCTCCGACCTCCCGGCTGTTAATGATCGGCGGGAAAGACAACGCTTGACCGTTGGCATCGCGCAGCAGCGGAAGCTGACCGTGCCCTTGGAGAATCGACCCATGCTCAAGCCCTTTCGGATGCACCATGAGAATCTCTGAAAGCGTCATCACGGTTTCCATCCCCAACGGCGTAAATCTCCCCTCATCCGGATTCACGAGATCATAGGTCACGGGGAACTGAATCTTGCTGAGTTGATAGATTCCGATGGACACCGTCTTTCGCTGACGTCCGAAAATATCCGCCAGTTTTTCCTGAGTCTGAATCAGCTGGGCCAACCCGTCCTTTGTGATCCGATACCCTCGAGCCGTACAGGCCGCGATGAATGGACGCACCGGCTCAAGCCCGGCCGCCACGATGACCTGCCCAGCCGGCGGCCTCTGGGGTTGGAGAAATGAGTACGGCATCAGTTTGCCCTGTCGCTTAATGCGAATCTGCCGGGCAATCCCTTCGCAGCACCACAGATCCGGCCGATTGCTATCTTGCAGTTCGATCCGGAGTTCGCCGGTTTCCTGAACATGGGCCTTCAGTTCACCCTTCACGAGCATCAGCCACTCTTCGATCTGCTCCACTGACACGGTCTGTGCCTTGTGGCCGGCTTCCGCCAGCAGCGACTCGAAATCATCCTTGAAGATAGATATCGTGGGCATAGCGGCGCGGCGGCTAGAACGCCCCTTTCGTCGTCCGGATCAAGTCCAGATTATCGGTAAACAATTCCCGAATATCGTGAATGCCCAACGCCACCATTGCCATTCGATCCAGGCCCAGCCCCCACGCGATGACAGGGACGGTCACTCCGAGTGGAATCGTGACCTCCGGCCGGAAGAGGCCGGCCCCGCCCAATTCCATCCAACCCAAACGCGGATGCCGGACATGGAGCTCGACCGACGGCTCCGTAAAGGGAAAGTAGGCCGGAAGGAACTTCACTTCTTTCGCCTGCGCCACCTCACGGGCAAACAAATTCAACAGTCCCAGTAACGTTCTAAAATTAATGTCCTCGCCAAGCACGATTCCTTCCACTTGGAAAAAATCCGTCGCGTGCGTCGCGTCGACCTGATCGTATCGGAAACAGCGGGCAATGGAAAAATACTTGCCGGGAACAGCGGGCGATGCCGCAAGCGTTCTGGCCGAGACCGCAGTCCCTTGGCTCCTCAAGACCAGCCGTTTTGCCCGCTCAACATCGAAGCGGTAGCCCCAGCCGGTTGAACCGGTGCTGCCCCCGTCTTCATGGACCTTGGTCACCCGGGAAAGATAGGGCTCAGGGATGGCTGGTGTGTGGGTCGGCTCTTTGACGAAATACACATCATGGATATCCCGGGCGGGGTGGAATTGCGGCATGAACAACGCATCCATATTCCAGAATTCAGTTTCAACCAGGGAGCCTCTCATCTCCTGAAATCCCATGCTGACGAGCTTGGTCTTCACCATGTCCAGGAATGCCCGGTACGGATGTTTCTTCCCCGTCCCGATCCGCGGTGGTCGCAAGCTGATCGTGTATTTGCGAAAGTGCTTCTGCCGCCAGCTGCCGTCTTTCAACAGATCCGGAGTCAGCTGAGACACTTCTTCCATCACACCCAGGCGGGAAAGATGCCCGGCTGCCGTGGCACCGGTGGCAGACAACTGAAACGAACGGGCCACACGATCGTCCACCCGGAACGGCTCTTTTGCATTCCCACGCTTCACGGCATGGTCGTGGATCATGTCTTGGTGAAACTCAGGGAAGCTCGCCAGTTCACGCTCGCCGTGATGCAGCTGCTGCAGAAGGCTGCGCAGGGCTTCAGCCGAGGGGCTAGGGCGTCCGGTTGATTCGATGCAGCCTCCTTGGACCACCAACAACACGCCTTCTTTCTTGAGCCTGCCGACAGCCTTGCTCACATCGGCCGGCTCCAGCCCTTCTTTGGCCTGGAGATCTGGAATCGTGAGGCGCCTTCCCGTGCTTGCCGCTTCGCGAGCAGCCGCGAGTATCCGCTCAATGGGGGAGGCCTGTTCGAAGTAGGTCGCTCCAATCGATGTCAACGACACCACCGGCGTCACAGTCTCCGCATCGACGATAAGGAGTTGCTTAGCGAGCAACCACTCGATCGCCATGCTCAACTGAGAAAGGTCGAGCCCTGTGGCGGATGCCAGTTCTTCGGTGGAGCGCTTTCCGCCGGCCGGCCCGCTGCCGAACGCCGTGAGCACCTTCATTTCGAGGGGATGCAAACTGTCGATGAGTGCGGAGGTGTCCACCCGGCGTTGCCTATCGATGGGCCGAGACGCGTGGCGGTGACGCCGCGGCAGTTTCGCCGGCGGCACGCATGGCTGCGATGGTGGCCGTGTAGTCGGGCTGTGAGAAGATGGCCGAACCGGCCACGAGAGCGGTCGCCCCGGCGGCAACAATGTCTCTCGCATTCTCGATTTTTACGCCACCATCCACTTCCAGCAGGGCGTGACTCTTGACGCGGTCCAGCATGGCGCGCGCCGCGGCGATCTTGTTGAGCACGAACGGAATGAATGTCTGCCCGCCAAAACCCGGGTTAACCGACATGATCAACAGCAAATCGACCTCGCCTAAAATCTCCTGCAACAACGTTAACGGCGTCGCCGGATTGAGGGTGACTCCGGCTTTGACTCCATGTTCTTTAATCAGTTGCAGCGTGCGATGCAGATGCGGACAGGCCTCGACGTGCACGGTGAGATAGTCGGCGCCGGCCTCAGCAAATTCCGGAATAAAGGCATCAGCATTGGTGATCATCAGATGAACGTCGAGCGGCAACTTCGTGACTTTTTTCAGGCTCTCGACGATCGGAGGTCCGACTGTCAGGTTCGGCACAAAATGTCCATCCATGACATCGACGTGCAAGAGGTCAGCGCCGGCGCGTTCAACCGCCGCCACTTCGTCGCCCAGACGGGCAAAGTCAGCTGAAAGAATGGATGGAGCGATAAAGATCGGATGGCCCATTGATTACGAACCCTTTCGGAGCCGGGCGGCGTAAAAGCCGTCCATGCCACACTCGTTGCCCAGGGTCGACAGCGCGCCTCCATCCGTCACAAACGCGTGGGCGGGCAGGGGAAGCCACGGTGCCACTGATTCACGAGTCCACTCCCTATGGGTGCGGCAGAAGTGACTCACCACGTCCTCAGTTTCTTCCTGCTCGGTCGAGCACGTACTATAGACCAGCACCCCGCCGGGTCGCAAGACAGCGGAGAGCGCAGCAAGGAGCTCCCCCTGAAGCGCGCCATGGCGTTCGAACATCCCCGTGTCCTTCCTCCATTTCGCTTCAGGATGTCGCCGTAGGACCCCGAGGCCGCTGCATGGAGCATCGAGCAAGATGCGGTCGACACGGTCGAGTGATTGCCCTGACGCGTCATTCAGATGAAGACGACGCACTTCCTCGCCAGCCCTCCGCGCATCTCCCACGATAGGAAGGACGATCGAGGCATGAAGCCGCTCACAATTCTGCTGCAAGACTTTGAGCCGTTCTTTTTTTCGATCCATCGCCAGGACCATCCCTCGGCCTTCCATCAACTCTGCCAGGTGGGTGGTCTTGCCTCCAGGGGCCGCGCAGGCGTCGAGCACAATCTCGTCGGGCTGCGCGTCAAGGAGCGGAGGAATGAGCTGGGCGGCTTCATCCTCCACATAGAAGTCCCCTTCGTGAAAACCGGGTACCGCTGTAATAAGTTGCCCTTTCTCGAGGATGACGCCCGCGGAACTCATGACGGTCGGACGAGCCGGGATACCGCTCTGCTGCAATCGATCAAGCAACTGCTGTCTGGTCAATCGCCGTCGATTCACCCGCAAGGTCAGAGAGGGAATGCTGCTGCTGGCACGACACGCGGCTTCAGCCTGCGGATAGCCCAGTCGATGGATCCAACGCTCGCATAACCAGAGAGGGAGCGCATACCGGACAGACAAGGCCTCGGCCGGTTGATTGACGGGATCGGGAGGAGCAGGCGCCGGCAGGCGAATGAGGTTACGCAGCACCCCGTTGACTAACCCGCTCCAATCGCGCTTGAGTCTGGCCGTATAGAATTTTGCAAGCTTCACCGTTTCATCCACGGCGGCTGAAGCCGGGATGCGATCGAGGAAGAGCAATTGATAGGCGCCCAGCCGCAAGAACATTTGGACGGCAACAGGGAGACGTGCGAGTGGCTTCGTGAGAATCGACGCAAGCCGCCAATCGATTGTTTCCTGTCGCCGCAAGACGCCATAGACCAATTCCATCAACAGCGCTCGATCACGGGCCTCCGTCAAGTGACTGGACTGTTTTTCAAGTACATCCTCGAGCGCCCCGTCGGAAGAATGACTGGCCAGGAGTACTGCCAGGGCACCGGCCCGGGGCTGAGAAATGGGTGACTCAGAGCGCTGAGTGAAGTGTGATGACATGAGCCCATCGGCGGTCGTCAGGAACGGAGTCGATCAATGCGTGGTCAGGCACTGGCAGAACCCAATCGCACACCTGGATCGATTCGATGGCCGGTGAGGAATTGCCCGACGGGGAGGCGCTTCGAATTAGCCATTTGCACCTCAAACAGTTCCAGCATTCCCTTTCCAGTCGCCACCTGGACAGACTGCTTAGTGACGGACTCGACGGTTCCGGGCTTGCCGTGCGCATCCTTCTCAATGGGGGCGGCCTTCCAGATGTTCCAACGCTCTTCACCAAGAAATGTGTACGCGCCCGGCCAGGGAGTGAGTCCTCGCACGCGGTTAGCCAGTGACTGCGCGCTCATGGTCCAATCGATCTCACCGTCTTCTTTTTTGAGCAGGGGTGCCATGGTCGCCTCGGCGCTATTTTGCTGACGTGGCATCAGCCTGTCGTCTTTGAGCAGTTGGATTGTTTCAATGAGGAGCCGCCCCCCGAGAGTAGCCAGCCGCGACGCCAGCGTCTCTGCCGTATCATCCGGTCGAGATCAGCCACCCGCTCCTGCAACAGCATAGGCCCGGTATCCATGCCCTCGTCCATCATCATGGTGGTGATGCCGGTCTCTCGTGTCTCCATTGATGACCGCCCACTGGACGGGACCAGCGCCCCGATACTTTGGCAAGAAGCGATCCGTGCACATTGATGCAGCCTTTGGGCGGAAGATGCGAGAATCGTCGGCGGGAGGATGCGACCGAACGCAGTGACGGCGATGAGCTCCGGCTTCCAGGCGCGAGCGACTCGAAGAAGTCCGGCGTCTTTCATTTTCAGCGGTTGCAGCACGGGAATGCCGGCTCGTTCGGCGATCACTTTTACGGGATGGAGAGGTGACCGTCTTGTCCTCGACCCTTTGGCCGGTCCGGCTGCGTCACTACCCCGACCACCTGGTCGTCAGACTTGAGCAACGCTTCGAGCGACGGCACCGCGAAGTCCGGCGTACCCATAAAAACAATCCGCATGGTATCGCTTTATCATTCTGCCTCGTGTGAATGCAATCGTCGGGTAGTCGTTCCTTGACTCTCGTTTCACACGCTTGTTAGTATCCGCTCGCGGGGTGGAGCAGCCTGGTAGCTCGTTGGGCTCATAACCCAAAGGTCAGAGGTTCAAATCCTCTCCCCGCAACCAACCGTTTCAAGGACTTAGCCAATCCCTTTCAACGCGCACTCTCCGATAAGACGATTGTCTGTGTTGGGACGCCATTCCCTCGAATCGCGTATTGCGACCATGTCTCAAAGCACAGCGTCTCCCATGCTCCTCATCGCGTGCGGGAGAACATGAGGAGCCTCAAGAAATGCCACCTCACTCAACTGCACTCGTTAGCTCGGCTGCTCGGCGAGCAACTGACGAAGCAGGCTCACGACCGGTTTAGTCTGCCCGGAATGGAAATGACCGCTTCCCACCCCACGCTCAAGCAGCGTCAAGGCTTGCTGCGCATAATATTTTCGCTCAGCGTGATTGGACTTTTCCGCCGAGCGAAGCGCCTGCTCAAGCATAAAGGTGATGTCGTGTATGTCGCGCTGAATGAAATCCTGTCTGCTATGCCAGTGGGGACTCTCCTTCGCAGCGTCTAATAACACTTGCTCGGCGTCTCCGAGCCTATCAGTGTTTAGCGCCTTCTCTGCGGCTGCTTCCATTGGCAGAATGATCGACCACACGGACAGCAGGAGTATCATGCCGAAACGCGCTGTCTTGTATAACGTACTCATAAGCTCCTCCCAGTATAAGAACGAAGGTTTGCCAGTCTAATGACCTTCCGGCAGCGACTCACTACCTATGTCCCTAGACTGCACGATGTATGTTACCGATGTGTTGAAAAATTGTTGCTGGGATGCAAACTAAGCTGAGCTTTTTGAGCGTGGCGGTAGCCATGCACACCTAACGGCGTCAGATGTGTCTGGTCAGCGTGGAATGCCTTACTTGACGTGGGGCACGTTGATGAAAGCCCGGGCGGTGTTGCCGCCGAGAGGGCCATTGGGGTTTTCGCTCTCAACTGACAAGTGAGACAGGCGAGGCCGGCGCCTTTCTCAGCGTTAGAAGCACTTCTCGAAGTAATGGCTGTCTGCCGGCCAGATCTCGCTGGTCGGGTATGGCGAGAAGTTGTTGAATGGATTTTCCCATCGCACCACCGCATAGTAGTTTCCCGGCATCCCTTCCAAGTGGACGATGTTAGCGATGGCACCGGCCCTGGCCGGATACCAGTCGGTCATCGCGCGTATCTTCGCACCGACATGGAAAAAGAAGCTGGGGGAGGTTTGAACCGGGGAACGGACCAATCCAGACTTCATTTGCCTCCTATTCAATAGGCTGCTTTGGGGAATCGAATGAGTCGCTCACTGAGCAAGCCTGATGCCTGGCTGACCCAGTCGGAAGCATCGAAATTGGGGGAGATTTCTGTGTGCAACAAACCGATTCAAAACTTATGTATGACAAAGACTCCACGTTCAAATGCAAAGGCAGGATATTGTTACAAATGCAGTGCGTGTCGTTTCCCTTCGCTTTGGCAAGCATGTCTCATGATGCATCATCATCCACGACCGAGAGCGCTCCCACACGTCGGCTACTTGGCTTTCGTCAACTGAGGTCCGCTGTGTTTCTAGTTGCTGGAACCCGTCCGGTACTTGTTGTACTATGGCCTCGGCCCATTCTGAGAGGGAAGGGAACTAATTAGTGCATTTTGTTCGTATCGGAAACCGCGCCTTGAACTTGGATCGTGTCACACACTGCGAAGTGCAGGTGTGGCACGACACTGTGTCAGTGAAGATTTACATGACGGGCATGGCCAACAATACGCCGGTCGTTCTGAACGAAGAAGAAGCGAAGGAGTTTTGGAAGTATATGGAGTACGTGGCCGAGAAGCCGATGTAGCACTTTCGATCTATCTCACCGACCGTGTCGCGCGTGGTTCATTTGACGGCAATGGAAGCCATCGCGAGATCAGACCGATAGTCTCGATAAAATCCCATCACTTTCTTCACATAAGTTTTCGTTTCTTTGAATGGCGGAATTTGACGGTAGCGATCCACTTTTCCCTCCCCTGCATTGTACGCAGCCAACGCCAGCCGCAGATTGCCATGGAACCGGTCGAGCAAATAGCGGAGATGCTTGGCCCCGCCTCCGATGTTTTCCTTCGTGTCGTATAAATTCCGCACTCCATGTCGAATCGCGGTCTCCGGAATCAACTGCATCAGACCTACCGCTCCGGCTTTGGAAATGACGGTCGGATTAAAGCTCGATTCGGCTTTCATCACAGCCATGAGCAGCGCAGGAGACAAATGGTATTCCCGGGCATACCGGGCTACGGCTTCCTCAAGCTCCCGATCGGATACCGACTCGTGATACCGACCTTTTCCAGCTGAACGACGGAAGGTCTGTACCGCTGGAACGTTCGTCATATAGACGGTCCCGCTTGGGCTCACATAACTATAAATGTCATCAGCCAGTACAGAGGGTGCGGAAGCCGTGAGTGCAATCACGACCGCACAGGCGCCTACACCCACACTTCGATGCACGGAGCTTATGCCCTTTAGAGCGCTCCTTTCAGGCCTTGCTACGGCTTGATGTATTTGCATGGTCGTTTTCATTTTGTTCTCCCTTCGACCGATGTCCGCGGCTCTTCATATGGATGCAGCGCGGCTTTCAAAAATCTGAACTCGCAGAGTGGCAATCCGCAGCTTCTGTGCCAATGAGTTTTGTGTCCAATCAATGGCGTTTGCCAATTAATCCGACATGTTATGGTGCCCCATTCATCCCAACTTCCGTAGGGATCGTGGTGCCGGCCTCATCCCACTTTTTGTCTCATGCGCCACACTTTGTCGTCTTATGCGGGAATAACGTTTTCTGCAAAAGACAACGATGTCCTAGCCGTGGTACTCTGATGCTCTCAAGCCGTGCTCAATGATAAAGGGGAATGGCTCATGACGGCAGGACGGTGGAGAGCAACATCGCTGAAGTCACTGTTTGGAGCGATGGTCCTACTCCTTATAACGGGATGTGCGAGTGAGTACATCGTTCTTCACAGTGTCACAGGGGAACCTCTCATCATTTCCCGTCGCGCCTCTAGCGCCCCGGCTTGTATAACGAAAATCAGGAGAGATGGTTCCGATTTGGGAGTCACTTTTCGATACATCCACATGAGAGGGACCACGTTCGGACGATCGTTGCTGTGGCCGTTCGAGGAGGGATATGCCTGTGAAGCTGGAATTGGTCCTGAAGAACGGCCGAGCGGGACCTATCCAATCGAAGCTTACTTCGGGCCACAAGGGTCATAACGTAAGTAGCCCCACCTGGGAAGCAAGCTTAGATAAATTTCCCCTGTTGACAAGGCAAGCCATACCGCAGTATTAAACCGCCTCCACACAAAGTTCTTGAATCCAGGTCGCGGCATCTTTCCCTTGCTCTGGAAGGGAGGTGAATGAAAGCCTGATCCCGGTGGTTGAACCTACCTGCCGTCACAGAACCGAATGCATGACCGACGACGCTGAAAGACATACCGACTTCACAAAGGAGTTCGAATGGAAGACCTGATCATTGAAGAAGACGGCGCATCATCCGCACTCAAAATTACGCTGGGTGACTTTCTCGTGTTCATCAATTGGATGAACCAGACGGAAAAGGCCCTCGACCGTGCCGAGGCTCTTCCATCCATCCCCGAACTCGATTCAGGAAAGGTCCGTGGATGGATTCAATTGGTTCAACGCCTCGAGGAACGGTTTCGACGGAGTGAGGAAAAGAAACTTGCGCTCGAAGCCAACGTCATTGCGCAAGAAGCACAGCTCGGCCAGTTGCTGTCTCACCTCCACACGAATATCGCCTCCCTCTATGACAATCTTGGGCAGTCGCAAAAGGCAGAGGAAGTGCGACGGAGAGCCGAAGCCCTGCACTGCAGCTAGTGAGTTTCCGGGGAGGCGCAACGTTTAGCCGCCTCCCCGGAAGGCCGTCTGCGAACCCTTCCACTAGTAGTGTCGTCGGTCAATCATCCTGCTAAATCATTAATACGCTTGGTTACTGGCCACCTTACGCTATACTTGGGGCAGCGCCGCTCGGTCAGACTGACGCCGGAGTGCAGAGCTTCGAAATGCATGATTAAAATTTTGCTGGTCGAGGACAATGAGGTTGATGCCCACTTGACCCAAGATATTTTGGCAGAGTGGAGCATTGAACAATTCCATATCACTCATGTCACTCGTTTGAGCGACGCCTTCAGACACCTTGGACGGGAACGGTTCGATGCCATCCTCTTGGATCTTTCTCTTCCGGATGGCTATGGACTTCCCACTCTCAGGCAGGTCCAAGCGGCGAATCCGACCATCCCCATTATCGTATTGAGTGGTGTGAGCGATCAGACGCTCGCTTTGCAAGCGGTGCAGGACGGCGCTCAGGACTATCTCGTGAAGGGGCAGGGCCAGCCGGAATTGTTGGCGCGGGCAATCCGGTATTCGATTGAGCGGAAGCGAGCCGAAGAACGCCTCACCTATTTAGCTCAATACGATCAGCTCACCGGTCTCGTGAATCGAACGCTTTTTAGAGATCGGCTGGTTCAAGCCATGGCTCGAAGTAAGCGCCTCCAGCAACCGCTCGGGTTAATGCTGCTCGACCTCGACCGATTCAAACAGGTGAATGATACGATGGGTCACGACGTGGGGGATCACTTGCTGAAGGCGGTGGCCGATCGGCTGAAGGATTGCGTCCGCGAAGTCGATACCGTCGCTCGTATGGGGGGAGATGAGTTTACGATCGTTTTAGAGGGTCTCGCGCGCGAAGAGGATATCACCATCATTGCCCGGCGCATCACTGAATCACTCGCGGAGCCATTCCTGATCGAGAAGCACCGGGCCTCAATCGGAGTCAGCATCGGAATCACCGTTTATCCTTCCGATGACCATGGCATCGATGAACTGTTAAAGCACGCAGATGCGGCCATGTACAAGGCTAAGCAGCAGGGCGGCAGTTCCTTTCAGTTCTACACCCCCCAGCATTCCTCTTCCCGGAATTGACCGTTAGCTACCGCCCGATATCCGCGAGCGGCTGTTCCGTGACAGTGTAGGATCCACGTGGATTCGCGTGTAATTGATTCACAGTCGCCAGCTGATCTGCCGAGGGGTTGACCTGACAGTCGGGGGTCATGACGAGGCCCCAATGCTGGTTATCCCGGCAGACATTCTCGAGCACCAACGCCTCGCCATGATGAAACAGCAACAAACCACTGAGCATATTGTTGTCGCACAGGTTCCTGACGAGTTCCGGATGACTGCCGGGATCACGGACTGCTATTCCAAAGTGATGATTCTCGTAACAACGATTCCCGGCGACGCGCGGCTGTGCGCCCGCAAACACGAAGATGCCGGACTCCCGGTTCCGGCACACCTCATTGTCAGTGAAGGTCGCCCGGCACTCAGGCCCGTACAGCACGACGCCGGATAAAATGCCTTCCATCGCTCGACATTGAGTGATCAGACAACTCGAGTCAAGGACGTTGACTGCCGAGTGCTGGTCGCTTCCGACATACCGGAACGTCATCCCTGAAATCCTTCCGCTTGGTACGCGCTGCAGATACAGCGGCCCCCCTCGGCGGCTGAAAATGTGAACCTCATCACGTCCTGCCCCGACGAGATAGACCGGCCGCTCGCTCACGAAGACCTTGTCCTCATATACTCCGGCTCGAACATACACCTGGTCCTTCTCGCCCGCCTCCTTAAGCGCAGCACTGGGACGCGGGTAGCAGTCGGGATCATCAGCGTCCACAATTAATGTGTTCCCGCCTAGCGGGTTCTCAGGAACGGCTGCTTCTTGCATGCTCACCTGTCGAGCCGCTCGTTTCAATGCGGCTCCTGCCTTGGCGCTGATACCCAAGCATTCGCTTCTTTTCAGTCATCCGAATACTCACGAACGATCAATCACAAGGGACACAGCCTGTACAAATCTGTCGGCCAGGCCAGGGCCGCCCACACAGACAGATGTTCCTCGCTGCGGCCTCTATTGAAGCACCTGTTTTAAATGGTCTTTTTACCCTTTAATGACTTCGCTTGTGGCACATCGCTTGCGTGAGTACGTGGAGCGCCGTTCAGGGCACCCAGAGGGAGGGAACCATCGTGGGAAACAAACTGAGATCGCTTCTAGTATTGGCCATACTCATCTCCGCGGTCCCTTCCTTGGCCGCCCCCAGCCAGATGCACGATACTTCACGCCGCTTGTACGATCGGGTCATGGAGGAATTTAAGCATCGAGATTACGAAGCGGCATTGGCTGGATTCCGTCTTTTTATCGAGCTACACGGCCAGTCGACCTTGGCGGCCAATGCCCAGTACTGGATTGGGGAGTGTCAGTATCGACTGGGGCGATACAAAGAGGCACTCAATTCGTTTTACAACGTGGTGTCATACTATCCGCTCAGCCCCAAACTTGCCGCCTCTACTCTGAAGATCGGCCAGACTTATAGCAAGCTGGGTGATCATGATAAAGCTCGCATGATGTTCGACCGGGTCGTTGACCAGTACCCCGACAGCTCCGAAGCCGAATTGGCACGCAAGGCCATTGACGTCGCTAGCACGCAAAACCGATCCTGTCCCCCAGCAGCCAGAATAACCCTCTCGACCAAGATCCACAGTACCGGATCACGTTATTCCTCCGGCTCCAGGCCTAAGAGTGCCGCCAGGTCAGGAACCGTATAGGGCTTATGCGGGCGGAGTGTCACCAGTTTGATGCCGGCCGCATCCAGCACGGATTCGATCACTCGTTGTCGGTCGGCCTGATGCGGACGAGGGGAGACTTCTTCGAACTGAACCACCTTCTCGACGTGTCTTGATCCCGGATGGATCAACACGAAATCGACCCGTTTCAGTGCGATATGCTGTAACAGTTGGCTGCGTGACTTCCCCATTGCCTCGACCGACACAAACGACCAGAGTGGAACCTGCGCAAAGATCAGGTAGTGGTCCTGGACGGCCAGCCGCATCAGATTGTACAAGACGACATCCGCCTCGCTGAGGAGCGGAGCAGCCGAAACGCTCGTTCCCGGGGCCAATACAAATGGCACTGATTGACGACTTCGTGCGGAACCGGCGATATAGAACCACACGCAGGCCGACAAGAGGACGGCAATGCAGGCGATCAAGAATGCATCCATCATTTCGATCGTCGCATCGGTCCGCAGTTCCGTAGCCGAGCAAGCCATCCCGGCCCGCTTGGTACGATACAGCCCAATAAGGCTGGATGGTTCGCCCCTGTCACGGCCGGGACATTGCCGCATTCCTCCGTTGCGGTTTGGTAGCCCAGCACCGCAAACGCCACGGCCTCCAACGCCTTGCTGTCCCATCCGTGGGACTCGAACGTCTTGATAGGAATGGGAGCGAACACCTGCGTCAGGTGATCCATGACCGCCCGGTTCCGCACGCCCCCGCCGCCGACGATCACTTCGCCTATTTCTCCTTTGATCCACCGTCTCGCGGTGCCGATGGCTTCGGCGGTCCATCGGCTACAGGTGGCCAAAAGATCTTCCGTAGACAGTTGCCGTTTTTGCTGCATGGCCAGGACCTCTTCAATCATCCCTGCGCCGAACGCTTCCCGACCCGTCGACTTGGGCGGAACCATTGACAGATACGGGTGCGCAAGGAGCTTGGCTAAGAGCCTTCCATCCACGTGCCCTCGGCTGGCGATTCGTCCGTCCCGATCCATAGCCATTCGACCGTCCGTCAGTCGCGCCATGAGCCCGTCCAACACCATGTTCGCTGGCCCCGTGTCAAAGGCGATCAGACCATCGACTCCATGTCCCGGCGGCAAATGCGTGACATTGCTGATGCCGCCTAAATTGACGATCAGCCGGGCTCGGGACGGATGGCGGAAAAGTAAGGCGTGCACCCCCGGGGTGAGCGGAGCGCCTTGTCCGCCGGCTGCAATATCACGCGGGCGAAAATCAGCCACCGTCGTGATGCCGGTTCGTTCAGCGATCACTGCCGGCTCACCTATTTGAAAGGTGGATCGGATGGCACCCACTCCCGCATCCTTAATTCCACCTGGAAGATGATGGACCGTCTGGCCATGGGAACCGATGAGCGCGATGTGTGCTGGCAGTAACTTGGCGGCCCGGATGACGCCGAGAGCCGCGTTGGCGAACCACTCACCGAGGAGTGCGTTGAGATGGCAGAGTTCCCCCACAGTCCCGGAGAGTGACGCGGCAAGAATGCGTTGTTGGAGCGAGCGCGGATAGGGCAATGGCTGAAACGCCAGCATCTGCACCCTGAGGCGGGTTTTGTTCCGACTGATTTCGACGAGAGCCGCGTCGACTCCATCGCCGGATGTTCCAGACATTAATCCGACCACTTTCATTCTGCTCTCGTCCTTTCGTGAAGAGAAGCGCTCTGACGCCGCAGAGGAGTGCTACGCTAATCGAACTCGCCTGTCGGGTCAAGACGATCGATGCATCGCGATCACACAGCGCAGGTCTCGTTGACTTACCGGGACCTCAGTGTTACGGTCCCGCCCCATGTTTCGACTGCTGGTTGTCACACGCTCTGCCGCCGCTGTCCTTGCCTTCATGGTGGCCCTCACGCAGGCACCACTCGCAAAGGCGGAGACGCAACACCCCATCAATGTCGTCGTGACCATACCGGTCTTAAAGGATTTCGCCGAACAAGTCGGCGGATCCCTGGTGCGGGTCACATCCTTGCTGAATGGATATGAAAATGAGCATACCTATTCGCCCAAACCGAGCGACTTGGTAGCGGTCAGCAAGGCTCAATTACTATTTGAAATCGGAATCGGGCTGGAAGTATGGGTCGGCTCGTTGGTTAAGAATGCGGGAAGCCGGACTCTTCGGGTGGTCACCACGTCGCAAGGCATCGGCTTAATTGGTGATCGTGCCGATCATCATGGCACGCGTGCGGCAACCGACGGGACGGAGGCAGGCGCCAACCCGCACATCTGGCTGGATCCCGAAAATGCCGCCATCATGCTCCGGCACATTACCGAAGCGCTGATCCAGTCGGCTCCTGCTCATGCCGACTTATTTCGACAGAATCAAGCCGCCTTCCTGCAGCAGTTGGACAGCCTGCGTAAAGAGCTCTCCGACCGCGTCAAGCGGCTGCCTGACCGCCGATTTGTGGCCCATCACCCGGCTTGGCCGTATTTCGCCAGACGATTTGGGTTCGACATCGTCGGGACCATTCAGCTTCAATCGGGCACGGAGCCGTCCGCGTTCCATCTGCAGTCACTGATCAGAACGATCAAAAAGGAACAGATCAAAGTGATCGTGTCCGAAATCCAGCTCAGTCAAAAAATCCCCGATCTCCTTGCCAAGGAAGCCAAGATTCGAGTGGTCGTCCTGACGACGTTACCTGGCGGTCTACCCGGGACAGACACCTACCTCGACATGCTTCGCTATAATGTGCTCCAATTGGCGAATGCCTTAGAGACAACCTGAGCGTCGGTCCTGCTGGTACCAGGTCACCGCTTGAAGGAGCCAGCGTTCGGTGTCGGACTCCCACGAACCCATCATTCGCTTCGATCACGCCTCATTTGGATTTCCAGGTGTCGTCGCGCTGAGAGATATCACCCTCACGATTCATGCCGGAGAATTTTTGGGCGTGATCGGACCGAATGGATCCGGAAAGACCACGCTGTGTCGGGCCGTGTTGGGCCTGATGGCGCCCATAGAGGGACATCTTCACATTTTCGATTGCGCATGCGACGCCCTCCGCTGCCACCATCGAGCGAAGATCGGCTATCTTCCACAGAAAGGTGTGGTCGACCGAAACTTTCCCGTGACGGTGCTGGAGACCGTCATGATGGGCCGCTACGGAGCATTGGGCTTGTTCAGGCGCCCGCAGCGGAAGGATCAACAAATCGCCATGGAAGCGTTGATGCATGTCGGAATGGAATCCCACCAGAACTCCGCGTTGGGGCAGCTGTCGGGCGGCCAACAGCAGCGCGTGTTTATCGCCAGAGCCCTGGCACAGCAGCCAAAAGTGTTGCTCCTCGACGAACCGACAACAGGCCTCGATATCACCACTCAGCACAATGTCATTGAGCTGATCGAGCGCCTCCATGAAGACCTGGGCTTGACGGTGCTCCTCATTACTCACGACATCAATCTGATCCGTTCCCGGGTCGATCGGCTCGTTCTTCTCAAGACACGACTCTTTGCCGCTGGCCCACCCGCTGAGGTCCTCAAACCCGACATTCTGGGACAAGTGTACGGGAAAGACCTCGTCATCACTGATAACGACCTCGTGATCGTCGAGGATTATCACCATCACCATGGGAAGCCTGCCTGATGCCCGATCTCTTGACCTACGATTTCATGCAACGCTCCCTGCTGGCGGCGGCGATGGTGGGGGGACTTTGCTCAGTGATTGGCGTGTTCGTGGTGCTCCGGGGACTGGCCTTCGTGGGGGCTGGCACGTCTCATGCGGCCTTTGCCGGTGTCACGCTCGGCTATCTCATGGGATGGCCGCCTCTTGGGATGGCGATCGTCTTCGGTCTCGTGACGGTATGGCTCACAGGATGGGTTGAAGAAAAAGGCCGGATGAAGCTGGATGTCTCCATCGGCATCCTGTACACCACGACGATGGCACTGGCCATTCTCTTCATCGGTCTCATGAAAACCTACAATGCCGAAGTCTACGGGTATCTGTTTGGCAGTGTCTTGTCGGTAACGAAGGAAGAGTTGCGGACGATCGGCGGGCTGACCGTGCTGGTGCTGGGCTTGCTGCTGCTATTCTCGAAAGAATTGTACTTTATCGCATTTGATCAGGAAATGGCCGACGCCTCAGGCGTCCCGGCTCGTCGTATATTCTTTCTCCTGTTGACGCTGGTGGCCTTGACCGTCGTGGTTTCCCTCAAGACCGTCGGAGCCATTCTCGTGTTTGCGATGATTCTCATTCCGGCATCGACAGCGTATCAGCTCACGCATAGCCTCACCACCTTAACATGGCTCTCTGCCATCATCGGTACGACGACTGCCGTATCCGGAGTGCTGATCTCGGCGGCCTGGGACGTACCCTCCGGTCCGGCCATCGTGCTGCTGGCTACGTCGATCTTCTTTGTATCCGTTCTCCTTTCGCCCAAACGCTTTACTGTCAGCATGCCAGCGGTGTGACCACTCAGCCGCTGAGCGCGGCATCATCGCGAGTCAGAACGTTATTCTCCCCGAGACTGTTTCGAGCGGGACCAGACCATGCCGGTCTGTTCTTTCGAGCTGAATCCCAGCTTTTCATAAAATCCCGGCCGCCGAGTGCAGAGCCAGAACAGCTCGACCTTTCTGAGTCGTGGATGGCTCAGGATGCGCTGGACCAATTCCGTCCCGATGCCTTGCGTTTGATAGGCCCGGTCCACAATCACATCCCAGATCGTCGCCCGATAGACGAAGTCTGTCAGCACACGCCCGAAGCCAACGAGCCGATCACCGTCCCAGGCACAGAGGACAAGGTCGGTATGACGAAGCATGTCCCGTGCAGCTTCGAGCGTGCGATCTTTCGCCCAGGGCGCTTGATGGAATAGCTTAAGCAGTTGCTCGGGAGAAAGGTCTTTCTTTTCCGAGAACGTCACCGCGGTCTTGAGCGAAGGCGGCATCTTGTATTAGAGTAGGCGCTCGCGTCACAAATCGTTAGTTTTTGGAGTGTACGGGGAAACGTATGTCAACGCAAGTCCGGAGCTGTCCCAGGTGCTTTCAGCTCATGTGGCTCAGAGCCGACCAATATGAGCTGGTCGATGAAGGCACCGTCCGTTCCAAATGCCCGCATTGCGGTTCCCCCGTTCGTTTTAAGTTAGTGACAGAAGGCACGAACGCAACCGGCCCTAAAATGGGACATTGAACAGGCGAGATGAGCCCCACATGACGGCTGAGATCATAACCCCCGTCCGGCTCCATCAAGCTCCGGTTTGTTGCCCGGAAGAATTTTATTGAGCACCACACGATACTCACTCATCCGTTTTTCGTCGATTCGTCCGACTTCGATTTCGTGATCCAGCTGCATCCGTTCAAGATGATCGAGGGCCGCGAGCAGCGGCTGAACGGAACCAAGCAGCTTGCCCGCCTCAAAGGCTTCCAAGGATTCAAGTAGAGATTCGTTCAGACGTTTGTACAGCGTTCCGGCGCTTTGGTTTCTGAACCGCGAGACAATCTCCTCATAGTCTTCGATGGCCTCGAGTTTCGGCTTCACTCCGCTCGGGACGGCGGTGAGATGAACGACCGCGGGGAGCTTCGCCGCGTAGGCCTTCAGCTGCGCAGCGAGGCCGCCAATCGTATCAAGGACGTCAGCCGTTTGCATGACCTCTCATTATCCTGCGCCGAAGGCTCTGTCAAGATTGCCGGACGTCTGGAGCTTCGTTTAAGCGATCAAGAGCCTCCGCGACCGCTGCCATGTCAGGCGGGAGTGGTTTCGAATACTCGAGCGGCGCGCTGGTCACGGGATGCTGAAAGCCCAGCGTTCGCGCATGCAGCATGACCCGTGGGATCTCGATGCCATCGATGGCAGACACCTTATGGCCGCCGTAGGTCTGGTCACCGAGAATCGGATGGCCGAGTGAAGTCAGGTGGACGCGGAGTTGATGGGTTCGCCCCGTGCGCGGATACAGTAATACATGCGCCGCCACCTTGCCATAGCGACGGTCGACCTGGTATTCGGTGGCGGAGTTTTTGGGACTGTTCGTGCGTGCTGAAAACTTTTTTCTTTCTTTGGTATCCCGCCCAATAGCCAGTTCGATGAGACCATGACCCTTCTTCGGACACCCCCAAATCAAAGCCTCATAGACGCGAATGATCGTGTGGTGCTTGAATTGGGCAGCAAGAGCACGGTGCGCCGCATCGTTCTTGGCAATGACCATCACCCCTGAGGTGTCTTTATCGAGCCGATGGACGAGGCCCGGCCGTTCTTTTCCACCGATCGCTGAAATGGTGCCTCCGGAAATTTGAAAGTGATGGAGTAGCGCATTGACCAGGGTCCCGGTCCAGTTGCCGGGGGCGGGATGCACCACGATGCCGGCCGGCTTGTTGAGAACCAGCAAGTGATCGTCTTCGAATAACACCTCTAATGGAATCGCTTCCCCTCGCAGCTCGAGCGGCTCGGGCTTCGGCACATCCATGGTGATTCTGTCGCCCGGTTTGACCTTCTGGCTTGGCTTCACCGCCTGATCGTTGATCCGGATACGGCCAAGTTCAATGAGCCGCTGAAGCGCGGACCGAGACATGTCCCGCTCGCGATTCACAAGAAAGACGTCCAGTCGCTTTGGCTGCTCGCCTGCCGTGATGGTAAATTCAGTAATCATTGGCTGATAGGTGAAGTGCGTCGCCTATAGTACTCAATTCCACGGGAGCCGTCACAGGGATGGGCTTAGGAGGGTGCCGCTTGACAGGCACGGCTGAGCGCCGCACTTATGTGCGTTGGTGCCAACCGAACCGTACGGGATGGTGCATTCAGACCTGCGTTTCAAGGATAGTCACATTGGGCCGATCCTCCGGAAGGAGGTGAGCGCATGGCGCCGTTTGGAGGAGGTAACGACCTCGTGTCCGCGACGCGTCAGGCGGTGTGTAAGGATCGACGGCTCGTCATCAGCGGCAAGGATTCTTGCCATCGTGACCTGAGATTCAAAAGGATGGTCGGCTTGTTTGGTGATACCTCAGCGCCTGAGTGCCGTTTATCGAGGAAATCATACTGCATCTCATCACACTGAGGTGACCGTCGGGCCCAGGACGAGAAACAAATACCGGTATTGAGCCGCAAAGACAGCCGGTTCGAACCGCCCGGTCAGTTGGGGGAGCATTTTGTTTTCCACCCAACGGATCATGCGAGGCAGACACACTCGGTACAGCCTGGGCCACTTTTGCGCAAATTTTGACAGGACCAATCCGGCAAGCGGCAGATACAGGTGGCACAGGACGTCGCGGCCAAGGATGAGCGTGGGCAGAATATTCTGGGTCACATCGCGTTCAGAAAGGACGGCCCACCCATGCTGATCGATCGCGGCCCGAAAGGCGTCTTCGTTGTGATCATGTCCAGACTGCTTGGATCCGACGAGACGAGTGAACCAATCCCCGATTACCACGCGGCCGGTCTTACTCAAAACGCGATCGAAGAGCGGCAGCACCCGATCGAGCGGCATGTATCGAAAACTTTCCGAAAATACGATGAGGTCAAAACTATTCGGCGTCAACGTTGGGCCAACATCCTGGAAATATCCTTGCTTGACGGTGACGTTCGGATAATGACTCGTGATGTGCGCCGCCTGTACCGAGGAAGGCGTGATCGCGGTCACATTATGGCCACGCGTCGTCAACTCGTTGGCCAGCCGGCCCATACCGGCCCCGACGTCAAGAATGCGGTGCCGGCCGGGAGGCAAGCAACTCATCAGCTCCTCGGCATAGCGCTCCTGCGCGGCACAAAACTCGTCCAGGAGCCCGAATGCCTTAGTCGTCCTCTCCGGCCAATATCCGAAATGCAGATACCCGGACTTCAGCACATTGTCATACATCAGATGCATGGGATCGAGGGCTGCATGGTGCGTATTGAGCTGCCGCAAAAACTCCGGCAATTCCTGAGGAAGCATGGACTCCTCCAATAAAATGGATGGACGCACGATTACAAGGAACGAGTCAACGGATCAAGCGTTTTTCCGAAGATCGAAATACGCGGAGAACGCGGGGCTAGGTTCTGTGCGCACTCTCTCTCGTGCGCTGGGCGATCTTGGTGCGGAGGCGAGCCTTCTCAAGACTGATTTCGGCTTCTCGTACTTCTGAGGGGAGTCCACCGGCCTTCAGGCGTTGCTCGGCCTGTTCCAGGGCGGCTTGGGCGCGACCCATATCAATATCTTCCGCTTTCTCGGCAACCTCGGCCATCACCGTGACCTTTTGGGGCGTCACTTCGGCAAAGCCCCATAACACCGCCATGCGATGGGTGTCGTTGCCGACGCGATATCGGAGTTCGCCGATGCGCAGAGTCGACAGGAAATGGCAGTGGCCGGGCAACACCCCGAACTCTCCTTCTGAACCAGGCGCAATGACCTCATCGACCTGCTGGCTGAGCAGCAGCTTCTCTGGCGTGACCACTTCTAACAGAATCTTCCCTGCCATCTTCACTTCCTCTTACGCGTTACCTTCGTCGTCCGCTTCTATACCTTCACACCCATCTTCTCCGCCTTCGCGACCACTTCCTCGATCGGTCCCACCATGTAGAAGGCTTGTTCCGGCAGATGGTCGTATTTGCCGTCCAGAATTTCTTTGAAGCTCCGGACCGTGTCCTTCAGCTTCACATACTTACCCGGCGCGCCCGTGAACGCTTCGGCCACATGGAACGGCTGCGAAAGAAAGCGTTGGATCTTTCTCGCCCGGGCCACGACCATCTTGTCGTCTTCCGACAATTCATCCATACCGAGAATCGCAATGATGTCCTGCAGATCCTTATACCGCTGCAAGACCGATTGGACGCCGCGCGCAACCTTGTAGTGTTCCTCTCCAATGACTTGTGGATCGAGAATGCGCGAGGTGGAGTCGAGCGGATCGACCGCCGGATAAATGCCCAACTCGGCCAACTGCCGCGACAACACGGTCGTCGCGTCCAAGTGCGCAAAGGCGGTGGCAGGCGCCGGGTCGGTCAGGTCGTCGGCCGGCACATAGATGGCTTGCACCGAGGTGATCGAACCGCGCTTGGTCGACGTAATTCGTTCCTGCAGCGCGCCCATTTCCGTCGAGAGGTTCGGCTGATAGCCGACCGCTGAGGGCATGCGGCCCAGCAAGGCGGAGACTTCGGAACCGGCCTGCGTGAAACGGAAAATATTATCGACGAACAACAGCACGTCCTGATTTTCTTCGTCCCGAAAATATTCGGCCACCGTAAGACCGGTCAGACCGACGCGCAGGCGGGCGCCCGGCGGCTCGTTCATCTGGCCATAGACCAATGCCGACCTTCGACTTGGTGAAATCGTCGGGATCGATGACTTTGGACTCCTGCATCTCGTTCCAGAGATCGTTGCCTTCGCGGGTCCGTTCGCCGACGCCTGCAAACACGGAAAAACCGCCGTGGTGCAACGCGATGTTGTTGATCAGCTCCATGATGATGACGGTCTTGCCGACACCGGCGCCGCCGAACAGACCGACCTTGCCGCCCTTGCTGTACGGCTCAAGCAGGTCGACGACCTTGATGCCGGTCTCGAGCACTTCCGTCTTGGTGTCCTGATCTTCCAAGCTTTGGCGCAGGCCGGTGAATGGGATAGGTCTTCTTGGTCTTAATCGGCCCCTTTTCGTCCACCGGTTCACCCAGCACGTTGATCAAGGCGGCCCGAGCGTTTCACGACCGACAGGAACGGAGATGGGCGCACCCGTGTCCTGCACATCCATGCCGCGTGTCAGACCATCGGTCGTGGACATCGCGATGCCACGGACGCGATTTTCGCCGAGGTGCTGGCCACTTCGAGCGTAATACGGACGGCAGGCGTCCCGGCGGCCTTGTTCTCGTCCTGTGTCACCTTCAGCGCATTGTAGATGTTGGGCAGCTGGCCCGGAGGAAATTCCACATCGACGACCGGGCCGATGACTTGAATGACTTTTCCTGTGCTCATCAGCTCCCTTGGCGTCAATTGATGCTGTGCAACGATTACGCAAGGCGCTATTCCTCAGTCCACATGTCATTTCAGCGCTTCCGCACCGCCGACAATGTCCATCAGTTCCTTGGTAATCGCCGCCTGGCGCGTCTTGTTGTAGTAGAGCGTCACTTTCTTGATCAGCTGGCCGGCATTGCGCGTCGCGCCGTCCATGGCCGCCATGCGGGCGCCATGTTCCGCGGCGGCCGATTCCAGGAGAATGCGATAGGCCTGGATTTGAAAATGTTTCGGGAACCAGCGCATTCAGCAGTTCGGCCTCGTCCGGTTCATACAGATAACTTCCGCCGGTCAGTCGCGTCTCCGCTTTGCGCCGCGCCGAATTCGACCGCCGCATCGACGGGGAACAGTTTTTCCACGATGACCCGCTGCTGGATCGCTGACTTGAATTCGTTGTAGACGACGTACAGCTCGTCGAACGTGCCCTTGACGAAACTGTCGGTGAGGTCTCCGCCGATGTCGATCGCATGTTCGAAGCTGAGCTTGTCGAAACACGCCGGTCCATTCCTGTCTCGATCGGCCAATGAACGGCGGCGGAAATAATCCCGTCCCTTACGACCGACAATGCTGAGATTGACCTTGCAGCCCCTGCGCTTCACACTGTCGGACGAACTCGGCGCTCTTTCTGCACGATGTTGCCGTTAAACCCGCCACAGAGACCCGCGATCACTGGTGACGACGAGCATCTTCAACTGTTCTGTCCCTGTCGTTTCTGCAAGTAGCGGATGAGCGGCCCGATTCACCCGCTGGCTCAGATTGCGCAGCACGCCGCGCATCTTATGCGCATAGGGACGCGCAGCCAAAATGCGGTCCTGCGACCGCTTGAGCTTCGCCGCCGCCACCATTTTCATGGCTTTCGTGATCTTCTGCGTATTCTTGAACGCGGCGATTTTCAGCCGGACTTTGTAAGCTCGGCATGTTTCGGAAGCAGACGGTGGAGGTCTGGGCCAATTCAATGTGCTGAGAGTCCTCGGCCTTGCGGGTTAGATCCATCACGGCCACATCACCACTATCGTTACTTCGCTCCGTATCCCATTTTCTGCTTGAACGTCGCGATGATCTCTTTCAGCTTGCCGCCCACCTTGTCGTCGATCTTTCCGACGGTGGCGATTTCTTTTCTGCAGGTCGTGATGGTGTCTGCGCGACGTAGTGAAGCAGGTCCGCCTTCGAATGCAGCACCTTGTCCACCGGCACGTCGTCCAAGAATCCGTTGACTCCGGCATAGATCGACAGCACCTGATCGGCGACCGGCATCGGTTTGTACTGGCCTTGCTTCAGCAGTTCCACCATGCGCACACCACGGGCCAACTGCATTTGCGTGGCCTTGTCGAGTTCGCTGCCGAACTGGGAGAACGCCGCCATTTCACGATACTGCGCGAGATCAAGCCGCAAGCGTACCTGCCACCTGCTTCATCGTCTTGATCTGCGCTGACCCGCCGACGCGCGACACGGAGAGACCGACGTTGATGGCGGGGCGAATACCGGAATAGAACAGATCGCTCCCCAGATAGATCTGTCCATCGGTGATTGAAATGACGTTGGTCGGAATGTAGGCGGACACGTCGCCCGCTTGCGTTTCGATGATCGGAAGTGCCGTCAAACTTCCGCCACCCAGCTTGTCGCTCAACTTGGCCGCACGCTCCAGCAAACGTGAGTGCAGATAGAAGACGTCGCCCGGATAGGCTTCGCGTCCCGGCGGACGGCGGAGCAGCAGCGAGAGCTGGCGATAGGCGACCGCGTGCTTCGACAGGTCGTCATACACAATCAGCGCATGCTTGCCGTTGTCACGGAAATATTCGCCGATCGCCGCGCCCGAGAACGGCGCCAAGTACTGCATCGGGGCAGGGATCGCTGGCGGTCGCCGCGACGACCATGCTGTATTCCATCGCATGGTTTTCTTCGAGCGTCTTCACGACGCGCGCGACGGTTGAGCGCTTCTGGCCGATCGGCGACATAAATACAGAAGACGCCGAGGCCCTTCTGATTGATGATGGTATCGACGGCAATGGCGGTCTTGCCGGTCTGCCGGTCACCGATGATCAACTCGCGCTGGCCGCGACCGATCGGAATCATCGCGTCGATGGCCTTGATGCCGGTTTGCAGCGGTTCGCGAACCGATTGACGGGTGTTCACGCCGGGAGCGACGACTTCGATACGTGATGAGATGCGAGGACTTGATCGGCACCTTTGCCGTCGATCGGCTGACCGATGGCGTTGACGACCCGTCCGATCAACGCTTCGCCGACCGGGATCTCCGCGATGCGGCCGGTCCGCTTGACCGGATCGCCTTCCTTGATGCCGACATCGTCGCCCATCAACACGGCGCCGACATTGTCTTCTTCGAGGTTCAACGCAATGCCGTACAGGCCGCCGGGAAATTCGAGCATCTCACCGGCCATCGCGCCGTCAAGTCCATAGATCTTGGCAATGCCGTCGCCGACCTGGATGACGGAGCCGGTTTGCCTTGACGTCGACCTGCTTGGTCGAACCCTTTGATCTTCTCTTTGATGATCGCGCTGATTTCTTCTGCCTTGATCTGCATGGCTACTCCTTCGTCCTTCGCTATTCGCGCGTCAGCATCGTGCGCATGGTCGTAAGCCGTCCTCGAATGGTGCTATCGACGACCGTGCTCCCAATCGTGATCCGCAAGCCGGCGAGGTGGCTGGCATCAACATGAAACATCACTTCTACTTCACGCTTGAGAGTGTCACGCAAGCGCGCGGTGATGCGGTCTTGTTCGGCGGCTGACAGGGCCGATGCTGAGGACACGGTGACTTGCTGCGTTCCTTTGGCTTCGTCGACCAGCCTGGCAAAGGCGTCGGCGATCTCCGGCAGAAAGACGACGCGATGCTTTTTCACGAGTTGGCCGAGAAAGGCTTGTCCGGTTGGCGGACATCCGAGTCGAGCACTGAGGTTGGTCAATACGCCCGTTTTTTCTTCTACTCCGAAAGCGGGCGACGCCACGACATGGCGCAGCGACACGGATTCTTTCATGGCCTGACCCAGACCATTGAGGGTGCCACGCATCGCTTCGATGCTTGTTGGCTCCAGCAGCTCGAAAAGTGCTTGTGCGTAACGTCGCGCAACGGCTGTCTTAATCACTGTCTTGGTCCGTCATTTCTAATTTGGACAAACGGGAAGCCTTCGCGCGTGCGCGCGAAAATGGGCGCGCAAAACTATCACTGGAAACAGCAAGCTGTCAATACACGCGACGGCGAAGACTCAGCGGACGCGCCTCTAGAACGGCTGGATGATGCCGCCGCCCAACACTGCCTTGTCCCGATAAAAGACGGCGGACTGCCCGGGACTCAACGCACGTTGCGGCTGATGAAAATGAATGCGCAGGGTCGTCGAGTTGATTGGTTGAAGAGTCGCCGGAATCGACGGGGTGGCATACCGGACCTTCACGTGAACGTCCGTCTGGAAGGTTGCGAGCGCCGGGTCAAACAGATTGAGGTCGGAAATCTCACAGCTGTGTCGCAGAAGTGACGTGTCTGATCCGAGCACCACGGTGTTAGTCTTGGGATTGAGCTGTTGAACATACAGACGCGTCCCAGCCGCAACCCCCAGTCCACGGCGCTGACCAGGCGTATAGAAAGCAATGCCTTCATGATCACCTAAATGTCGTCCGGCGGTGTCCACAAAAGACCCGGGTCGCTGGGCTTCCGGCGCTTCTTTTTGAATGAACGTGCGGTAGTCGCCATGACTCACAAAGCAAATTTCCTGGCTCTCCTTGAGTTCCTCGGCAGGGAGCCCCAGAGCCTCCGCTTCTGCCCAGACCTCAGATTTCTGCATGTGTCCAACGGGAAACAGAAGCCTTGGAATCCATGCAGGCTGAATGCGGTACAAGAAATAGCTTTGATCCTTCTTCTCATCATGGGCGCGGAGTAAGGCCGAACGCCCGTGCTCCGATTGCGTTCGAACATAGTGTCCGGTCGCGACGAACTTCAACCCTCGCTGATCTGCGAGCTCCATGAGGCCCCGCAGCTTCACTCGTTCGTTGCAACGCACGCACGGGTTGGGCGTTGTCCCGGTCATGTATCCGCGGAGAAAGTCATTGATGACCCCGGTGCGAAACGCGGCGCGGGTATCGATGACCTCATGAGGAATGCCGAGGGTCTTGGCGACATGTTTGGCAATGCCTATTTTGCAGCATCCCCGCTCTTGCCACTTCTTCGAGGCCGCAACGGTTTCGTCTTCGTGCTCCCAGACCTGGAGTGTGATGCCCCGCACATCAAAGCCCTGACGCACGAGAAGTGCAGCGGCGACGGAGCTGTCCACTCCGCCGCTCATTCCGAGAAGTACTGTGGGACGGTCCATAGACCGCTATTGTACTGGAGTCGCAGAGAAAAGGGCTAGAGGTCGGCGCTTCGGACTTTCCCGCGATGCATGGCGAGGTCGTGGACATTCTTATCGGGCACCGTGGTCTCCTCAACCCACTTATGCGCGCCCATATCGCACATGCCATGAAAATGTGCGCCATCCTCGATTGAGATAGTCGGGGTTCGGACATCTCCTATCAGCATGCCTGGCTTAAGAATTTGAATTCTGTCACTGGCCGTGACCGTGCCGTTAATCTTCCCGCTGGTCATCAAGGTCCCGGCCGAAATGATGCCCTTGACCACCGCATGTTCACCCACAATCAAGGTCCCCGTCGTATGAATCTCGCCTTCAAGGCGACCGTCGATGCGCACTGTGCCGTCAAAGTTGACGACGCCCTTAAAATCAGCGCCTTTCGCGAGAAAGGTAAAATTCTCACCGTCACTGCTCTCCTGAGCTTTTTTATCTCCCATGGCCCACATTCTTGTCTCCTAAGTAAGCGGCTCTTATAAGAATTGAATCACCCAACCTACAACAATTCCTTAGGCACTCACCCTACGGATGCCTGGCTGACCTGCCGGCATTCCGACGGTGGGCAAAGTCTCGCGCTGGACCTCTCGAATGCCTTGGGCCATTTCCAACGTCCCATTGAACAGCACGCCTTCCTCAATGGACAGCATCGGAGTCTTCACTCCTCCGTTAAGGACGGCGGGTGCCCGCAACTTGATCTTCTCTTTCGCCCAAATGTCCCCGGTGATTTTCCCTTTACACACGATGGTGCCCGCCGTCACCTTTGCGGTGATGACCGCTTCTTCGCCGACAAGCAGGACGCCCTCAGTATGGATTTCGCCATCGAGGCAGCCATCGATGCGCACGGTGCCGTTGTAAGTAATCGTCCCTTTGAATTCGACGCCCTTGCCGACAAACGCGCTGACATCTTCACCCGTCTCAGGCCTGGTCAACTGAGCGCTCGATTCCCCCCCTTCGAGCTCCGTTTCGTCCGGGCGCTTACCTTCCTGCTTATCCTGCTTCCACATGGGTCTTCCTCCTCGTGATCTCCGACAAGATGCCGCTGGTGAAGGGTTCGTCGTTGTTAGGAGTTGGATCGGCCTGTCACGATGAGATATTTAGCGTGGATTGAGAAAAAAGCAACACATAAGGTTTTTTCAACAGGCGAGGAGAAGACAAGACAGGAGCGTGGGCTAGGAGAGCAGCGTTTCAATAATGCCGTCTAGTTCCTGGGAAGAAAAAAAATGAATGGCAATCTTGCCTCCCTGCCCTCGGGAATGAATCATCACGCGGGTGCCGAGCCGTTTTTGTAATCGCGCCTCTACTTCAGTCCACGGTGAGTTCATTTTTGTTTTCGACGCGCGCTTCCTGCCAGTCAGAGACGATTCAATCAGGTGTTCCACTTCTCTCACTGATAAGCCCCGCGCGACTGCCGTCTTGGCCGCTCTAATTTGGCTTTCTGGAGACTGAAGACCCAGGATCACTTTAGCGTGACCGGCGGATAATGCGCCGGACTCTACCAACTCCTGAACCTCTGGATGGAGATTTAACAACCGCACTGCATTGGCAACGGAAGACCGTTCACAACCGACTTTCTGTGCAATGGCATCCTGCGTAAACCCGAATTCATTCATCATTCGTGAAAAGGCGCGCGCCGTTTCCATCGGGTTCAGGTCCTCGCGTTGCAGGTTTTCCACCAACGCCAGCACCATCGACTCTTGGTCGCTGCAATTTCTGACCACCGCCTGAATCGTTTCTAACCCGGCCTCCTTTGAAGCCCGCCATCGCCGCTCGCCGGAGATGAGCTCATAGATTCCATCGCCTTTCCGACGGACAAGGATCGGTTGAAGGACGCCGCTCTCTCGAATAGAGGCCACCAGCTCTGCAAGTTCTTCAGGAGCAAAGACATGACGAGGCTGGTAACGGTTCGGCACGATCGCATCGACGCGTATGGTGTGCAGGTCTGCCGACGACAAAGGTTCAGCCGGCTTTGCTGTCGGCAGTAAGGCGTCGAGTCCTTTACCGAGCGCTTTCTTTTCCATGGCTGAGAAACTCCTTCGCTAGATTCACATACGCCTGAGAACCGGTCGATGCCGCGTTGTACAAGATTCCTGGCCGTCCATAGCTGGGCGCTTCCGCCAAGGCGACGTTTCTCGGAATCACCGTGTCGTAGACCTTGCCTTGAAAATGAGTACGCACCTGCTCTGCCACTTGACGCGCCAAGGTATTGCGAGCATCAAACATTGTCAACACAATGCCTTCAAGGGAGAGTTCCGCATTGAAGGTCTGACGAACACGTTCAATACTACCGAGGAGGCGCGTAAGTCCCTCCATCGCATAATATTCACATTGCACGGGAATCAGGATGGACGTAGATGCTGAGAGTGCGTTGATGGTCAAAATTCCCAGGGCAGGAGGACAGTCCAGAAAGATCAGGTCGTATTCCTTTTGTATACCCTTGACCGCGTCCCGGAGATAGCCTTCCCTGCCTTCCATATGGACCAGCTCTATTTCAGCACCAGCCAGGTCTGCATTTGAAGGCAGCAAAGACAAACCAGTCACACAAGTAGCAACACAGCTATCTTCTATCTTTTCCTGTTTTATCAAGCAGTTGTAAACAGTTTTCGACAACGATCGACTATCAACCCCGAGGCCGCTTGTCGCGTTTCCCTGTGGATCGAGATCGATAAGCAAAACAGACTGACCTTGAAGCGCAAGGGCTGCCGCTAGATTGACCGAGGTCGTTGTTTTTCCAACGCCCCCCTTCTGGTTAGCAACAGCGATGACTTTCAAAGTTCTACGTGGAACATTGGTCCATCCTTTTTAGGAATGAAACGGTCCTTGGACCATAAGAACATGGCAGGGTGAACGTAACGCTTTGAACGATCGACCAATTAGGTCCTACATCTGATTCAGAAAGAGACTTTGATGAATAGACGATAATCTTGCCGGTATCTGAAAGAACATCACAGCAGTCGTCTAAGACATCCCGATAATTGACGGCCCGAAAAGTGACATACTCGAATCGGTCTTCTTCCGTATTATTTTGAATTAACTCTTTCAATGTTCCGCAAAATATAGACACGTTCTCCAGTCTCAGGAGACCAACAATGTATCTCAGGAAGGAAACTTTCTTGTGTGAAGGGTCGATTAAAAGAAAGGATAGATCAGGTCTGACTATTTTTAAGGGTATCGCTGGGAAGCCAGCTCCGGTTCCCACGTCCAGTATCCTGGCACCTTGGTGTATATCGGCTGCTTTCAAGGCGACCAATGAATCAACAAAGTGTTTGACCACGATAGCTTCATCTTCAGTAATGGATGTGAGATTCGCGGTTTCGTTCCAGGACTTTAGTGCATCGGTGAAGATCACGCATTGCTCTATTTGGTCTTGTGAAATTGAAAGGTCAAGCGAACAGAAGTGCTGGGTGAACAGCAGCGGTAGGGCGCGTTGTTCCACGTGGAACAGATACTAGAATCGACAATGAAGGTCAATAGAGATTACTGGGCATGGAGGCACTTATGCTTCTCGACGGCAACCAATAGTAATGAAAGAGCGGCGGGTGTTATACCTGAAATTCTCGAGGCTTGTCCCATCGTCTCAGGCCGCATTTTAGCCAGCTTCTCCCTCACTTCCCGTGAAAATCCATTTACGGAGGCATAATCCATCTGTGGTGGGATGCCTTTTTTATCAAGCTTCTTCAGCTTCATAAGTTGACGCGACTGGCGCCGGATATATCCCTCATATTTGATCTCTAACTCGACCTCCTCGGCAATCTTGATTTCTTCAATGGGCTCCATGTCGAAGTGTGTCAAGAGGTCATAGTACTGCGCATCCTGCCTTTTGAGCAGCTGACCCAGCGTGTGCGAAGCAGCATCTTCCAAGTAAGTGTTTCTAAACCTTTCAAGTGCCGCCACGCTTACCTTCGGCCTTGTGCTATTGAGACGATGAATTTCGGTTTCGATTGCACCTTTTTTTTGGACCAACTGGTCATAGGAGATGTCATCTACTAACCCTAAGCGATGGCCCGTTTCCATGAGTCGCAAATCGGCATTGCTATGACGCAAAAGCAGCCGGTATTCCGCTCGTGATGTGAACATCCTATAAGGCTCGGTGATGTCCTGCGTGATGAGATCATCAATGAGCACACCGACGTAGGCTTGCGATCGGTCCAGAATTAGCGGCGGCTGATTCCTTATCATGAGAGCAGCATTAATTCCCGCCATCAGACCCTGGGCAGCGGCTTCTTCATAACCCGACGTGCCGTTAATTTGACCGGCGTGAAACAAGCCTCGTACATTTTTTGTTTCCAACGTGGAGTGCAGCTGGCGAGGAGGGAAATAGTCATATTCAATCGCATAACCGGGCTTGAGCATCTTGGCCTGCTGCAAACCCGGGATGGTTCGCAAAATGGCCGCTTGCACATCAACCGGAAGGCTGGTGGAGATGCCATTCGGATAAAACTCGTCCGACTGAAGCCCCTCCGGCTCAACAAAAATCTGATGCCGGTCCTTTTCTGCAAATCGTACTACCTTGTCTTCGATCGAAGGGCAATATCGGGGACCGGTGGATTCAATGACGCCACTGTAGAGTGGAGAGCGGTCGATGTTCGCACGTATGATGTCGTGCGTCTCCCGGCTCGTATAGGTCAGATGACACAAGACCTGCGGCATGGTGATGCTCTGAGTGCGGTAGGAAAAGGGCTGCGGTGGGTCGTCGCCTGGCTGAGGCACCATCAATGCGAAATCAATCGTATCCTTGGCCAAGCGGGGCGGCGTGCCGGTCTTCAGACGTCCTGATTCGAAGCCGAGGTCTCGCATGCAGTCGGAGAGGTGTTCGGCCGAGGCCTCGCCTGCGCGACCGGCAGGAAAATGATTCAGGCCTATATGGATAAGACCCTTAAGGAATGTACCTGATGTCAGGATGACGGCCTTTGCGTAGATTGTGTCGCCCGCGCCCGTGACGAGACCTGTGACGGCGCCGTTACAGGTCAGTAGCCGATCAACCACGCCTTCACCGATCGTCAGGCCCGGTTCGAGGGAAAGTGTCCGCTGCATGGCCGCGCGGTACATGGCCTTGTCGCATTGCACCCGCAAGGCACGAACGGCGGGTCCCTTGCTGGTGTTGATAAACCGGAATTGAATGCCGGACTCGTCAGTGGTGCGGCCCATCTGACCGCCAAGCGCGTCAATCTCTTTGACCATATGTCCCTTGGCAATGCCTCCGACCGCCGGATTGCAGGACATCTGCGCAATGCGGCCTTTCTCCATCGTCAGAAGCAGAGTGCGGGCACCCATCCTGGCCGCTGCCAACGCGGCCTCACACCCTGCATGGCCGCCTCCTACGACAACAATGTCAAACGGCTCCGACACTATCTCGCCCCTCACTTTCCTATGCAGAATTCAGAAAAGATCTTGCTCAACACTTCGTCCGTCGTGATCGCGCCGGAAATCTCTCCGAGTGCGTCCGCAGCCTCCCGTAAGTCGACGGCCACGCATTCGGCCTCCGCGTTGCCCTCCGTCGAAGTGAGGGCTTCGATTAATGCGCCGGCCGCCCGTTCTAACGCCGAACGATGTCGCACGTTGGAGACGATAAGGCCGTCCGTTGACTCGGCCGATCCTTTCGACAAACGCGAGACCATTTTCTCTTGGAGACGTTCTAAGCCGAAGCCCGTGCGGACGGATATTGACATGGTCTCGCGGCCTGTCAGCGTCCCAATAGTCTCCACCAGCCTTTCGGCTGCTGACCCATCGATCAAATCGACCTTGTTCACCACGAGAATTTCCTGTCCAGGGTCCTCCAGGAGCGGGGTCACCGCCGGTTGACCCAGCAATTCTGTCGCGTCCATGACATGGACGAGAAGATCCGCCTCTGACGCGGCCGCCCTTGTCCGTCGAATACCCTCCTGCTCGACCACATCCTGGCTGTCACGAAGACCAGCCGTATCCACCAAGGTGAGCCGAAACCCGTCCCACGCCACCTGTTCCTCCAGCACGTCCCGCGTCGTACCGGGGATGTTCGTGACGATGGCCCGCGGCTCTTTCAAAAAGGCGTTCAACAGACTGGACTTCCCGACATTGGGACGGCCAAGAATCACGATTCGCGCGCCATCTCGAAGCAGGCGGCCGACCTTGGCCGTCACAAGCATTTTTTGGATCTGGTCCAGGGCCTCTTGCAGCGATGTAACCAATTCAGTACGTCCAATGAATGTGATGTCTTCCTCGACAAAGTCAATTCCGGCCTCGACCTGCGCCAACATGGACAGGAGCCGCCTCCGCAGCGCATCAACGTGCTGGCTCAGCTCACCGCGCAAGTGGCGTTGAGCGACCCTGAGCCCTGCCTCCGATTTCGCTCGGATCGTGTCCAATACCGCCTCGGCTTGAGACAGATCAAGCCGTCCATTCATGAACGCCCGTTTCGTGAACTCGCCAGGCATGGCCAAGCGTGCGCCGGCCGCAAGGCAGGCCTCACAGATCCTTCGCAGGACCACCCCGCTGCCGTGACATTGGAGCTCTACTACATCCTCAGCCGTAAAGGACCGCGCTCCGCTCATATAGACGACGAGGCCCTCATCAATAATTTGGCCATGGCATTCCGATCCCGCCCCAGTGGGAGGCGAGTCCGGAAAAACAATGTCAGCAAGATGAAGGGTATGAGACGCGACTGATTCTAAGGGTCGAGCTGATCGCAGCCGGACGATTTTGTTTGCGATGGCCAGCGCATCCGGACCACTGACACGAACAATACCGATCCCGCCCTCTCCAATAGGGGTGGCAATCGCACAAATCGTGTCCTCGTCAAAGCGCACTGCAACGCTCGTTTGCTCAAAGGAGACCTGAGAAGCCCGCGAACTTCATTTACTCGCCGGGACCTCACTCCGCTCTGCGATCACTGACCGATGACGGAAGATAAACCGGTCGGTCATCACTTGCTGCAGAATAGTAAGGGTGTTGTTCGTCAGCCAGTATAGAACCAATCCGGCGGGGAAGTTAATAAACAAAAACGTCATGAAGGCAGGCAGCATCAGCATGATTTTGGCCTGCGTCGGATCCATCGTCGTGGGCGTGATCTTCTGCTGAATCACCATCGTCACACCCATGATAATCGGCAACACATAGTAGGGATCCTGAGCCGAGAGATCGGTAATCCAGAGACCCAGTGGCGCCTGGCGCAGATCGATCGTCATATACAGAATGTTAAACAGCGCCACGAACACCGGCATCTGCAGGACCATCGGCAGACATCCGCCGACCGGGTTCACCTTGTGGTCACGATACAGCTTGATCAGTTCCTTATTGAGCCGATCGCGGTCGTCCTTGAATTTTTCTTGAACGGCCAGGACTTTGGGTTGAATGACCTGCATCTGCTTCATCGATTTGTAGCTCTTGTACTGCAAGGGCACAAACAGCATCTTGATGCCGATCGTCAGCAACACGATCGTCAGCCCGTAGTTGTGGGTATACTCGTTCAGAAATCGCAGCACGTAGAAGATCGGCTTTGCGACCGCCTTGACGACGCTCCAGCTACCGAAAATAAACCACCCGAAGTCGATCGTATCCTCAAGACCGATCTGCAAGTTCCTGAGCGTGTCGTATTCTTTGGGTCCTGCATAGAGTTGGAGTCCCACCGTACCGCCTGCTGACACGGGCATTCGAACGCTGGTGGAGACTAACTTGTCTCCCTCCTTCTTGATCAGGACACCTGACCCCTGCTTGGGGATCAACACCGATAAAAAATACTTGTCCTGCAATGCCGCCCATTGCACCGCGCCCTTGCGTTCGGCCTCCGCATCAGGCGTTTCTTTTTCGACCTTGCCATCCACGAGCGACGCCGATCCGATGAGACCAATAAAACCATCCCCCCACTCGACGATGCCAAAATTGGTTCCCAGTACCACGTTTATCGACCCATCAATGCCTTGCTCGCTGATCTCGATATCAACCACATAACTGTTCGCATGGAAGGTCAGCCGTTTTTCAAGTGACAGGCCCTTGCCTGCATTGAGATAGCGAAAGGTCATGTGCCCGGTGGGATGGTTTTGGTCCAGGGAGGAGAAATCCCGTTCGACTGAATACAACCCTGCCTCTAATTCTTTTGCCACCGTGGCATTCTCAGTCACGACGGTCAACGGCCCTGGAAACTTGGTTCCCTGCCTCACGAGCTGCACACCCGGGTGGCCATCCGAGCTGTCTCTATACCGTTTGAGTTCCCAACTGGTGATCACCGCGCCCTGAGAACTGAACTTGGCACGGTAGAGTTCGGTCTCGATGGTGACAATTTCGACCTCTGCGGCCCCTCTCCCTGTCACTGGTGGCTGCGCGTCCCTGGAGGGCGGCGTACCGGCTACAGATTCGTCCGCGGAGGCCTTCGAGTGTTCCTTCTCATTGATCGAAGCCGACGTGGAGTCCGGCTGGCCAGGAGAAGGAGGCGCTGCATTTTCCGGCACCGAGGGGGGCGTGGGCGCAAACCCAAGCTCTTTGAGGACGTATTCGTACCCAAAGATAATCGCAAGGGACAGCAAGAGGAACACGATCACGCGCTTTTCCATGTGTCGGATATTCTTTCTAAAGACTGGTCGTCATTATTTGACGGGATCTTCTCCACCTGGATGGAGAGGATGGCATTTCATGAGCCGGACAATCGCCAGGAGAATTCCCCGAACAACCCCATAGTGCGCTATCGCCTCTTTCGCATACCGGGAGCATGTCGGCTCGAACCGACAGGCTGGACCGAGTAGTGGCGAAACCAGGAGTCGATAGGTTTCGATCAGACAGAGGCTGAGGAGACGCATAGTCAGTTCCACCTTGGGCGCCGAAGCTGAGCGCGCTGCAGGACGGCTGCCCACTGCACTTTCAATTCCTCAAACGACTGCATCAAGGCCTCACGTTTGGGAAAGATGAGAAGCGCTTGGCCCGGCACCAAGTCCTCGTACAGCTGTCTGACGAGTTCACGGAAGATCCGCTTCACCCGATTGCGCCGGACCGCATTTCCAAATCGTTTCCCGACAATGATTCCCACACGGCTGGGAGCCTCGTCGGCGTGGTAGGCCAGGAGATTGAATACATGGGTCGAGAATCGACGCCCGTGGCGCTTCACCTGTTCGATGTCCCGACTCGCCCGCAAATACATGCCCCGTCCGCTTGGCTTTGGCATGATCAAGGTGATCAGATGTGGAGATAAGGTCCTGGCAGGCGACCGCACACCAGCGTCTGGCACACATGCCCACTTTAAGAGTGCGGCAACATCGGAGAGTAACGAGTCACTGAGACCGGAAGACGCAGCCGCTAGACGGTCAAACGGGCACGCCCTTTAGCCCGGCGACGGGCTAGAACCTTGCGTCCATTTTTCGTGCTCATTCGCTTTCGAAACCCATGCTCACGTTTCCGCTTCAACTTAGAAGGCTGCTGAAATGTAAATGACATGACTCTCCTCTCGGCCCCTGGACTGGTTCCTTAGTGCTCTAGCTTAAAACGAAGGCCGCATTATATGAGGCGATTCCACGCCTGTCAATTTGGGTCACTCCACGACATGAACAGGATTTTAAATGGATTGCTGAATTGATGGTAATTCATTCTTGGGGCGCTTTTGCCATCTCGCCACCACATCGCCACATGACTTGGCGCATTCCTCACAGGGAAACAATTCATACGCTATTGTTTCCATTTGCTTTTATGCGAAATCCCGAAGCCTGGACTATGGCACCTGGTTTGCCAGGTAGGATTAGGTTTGACGTCTCGTATGGCGCGCGGCTCACCTGCACGACCATGAATACCAACCACACACTTTCCAGTTAATCAGAGGGGTGACACATGGGAAAGCTTTCTCTCACTGTATTGACGGTGGCAGTCATAACTTCTTTCTCCGCTGCGACGTTCGTCCGCGCTCAAGAGACTGCTCCCATGGCACCCACTGCGCCCGCCGCAACGCCTCCGGCCCCTGCTGAAGAGAAGAAAATGGACGGAGACAAGGAAAAGAAGGAAAAGAAGGGGAAAAAAGGCAAGAAGGCCGGTAAAGGGAAAAAGAAGGACAAGAAGAACGGATAATTCTAGATTGAAGTCACGCCCTTTCCCCTCACATCGGAGGGCCGAAGCCCTTCACGAACAAGACGTAGCGTGTTCGCCGTATCAAGGGAAGAGAACGATTCCAGACAGTGCCTCGACCGAGTTAATCAGGAGGGAACGATGAACATGACACGACAGATCCTTGGACCTCTCGCCCTTGCAACCTTATTGGTGATCGGATGCGCGAAGGCTCCAACGGAGCAGATTGATGCGGCTGAAAAGGCCGTCAAGGACGCCCAACGTAATGGCGCCGCTTCCTACACGGCCGACGAATATGCCAAGCTCGAAGGGACGCTTGCCGCCATAAAAAAGGAAGTCGCCGAACAGGAGGGAAAGTTCGCGCTCATTCGGGATTACGGGAAAGCTGAGCAGCTGGCCGCCTCAGCCAAGGCCGATGGCGAACGCCTCTCAGTCGACGCCGCCAAGAAAAAGAGGAAGCCAAGGCTGCCGCTCATCAAGCCCAGCAGGTCGCCCAGGAAGCCGTGAAATCGACTCTTGATCTCGTGGCCAAGGCCCCGGTCGGAAAGGACCGCGCAGCCCTTGAAGCGATCAAGAATGACGCCGAGGCCCTGAAGGCCTCCTTGAATCAGGTCCAACTGGCGATCGACAAAGAAGACTACCCGGCCGCCCAAGCCCAGGCGAAGGCCATTCATGAAAAAAGCCAAGCGGTGTCGGCGGAAATTCAAACGGCGCTGGCGAAAGTGGGCAAAGGGAGACCTTCATCCAGGAAAAAAGCGTAGAGATGCCGTACGGTCGAACCACAATGCCGAACGCCGCCCTCTCACTGTCTCTTTGTGCCCTGATGACCGGGTGCATCCAGGCCGTGCCCTCCGATCTCATTGCGGCGATCGACACTATCGACCGTGACTTGATCACCTTGCGCGCGCCGGAAGCGGCGCCTGACGAGTATGCTCATTTCATCCGCCAGTGGGTGTCGCTGAAGGCGCGTGCCCAAGCGGATGACGACCTGATTCGCTGGCCATGGGAGGCCAATGATCTGGAAGAAGCGCTCAGCCGGCTGCGTGCCGAGGGCGGTGAGGCGGTCAGCCGGCTGCAGCAACGACAGATCTCGCAGCGGCAACAAGCGGAATCCAAACTCGCTCGTCTCGAAGAGCGGCTGCGCATGATTGCATCCCAGGTTGATTCCATCGACGGACGGATCGTGTTGGGTGAGAAGCCGGTTCAGACCGACCTGCTGCTCAAGCAGGCCCGCTCGTTCTACGAACAGAACGACTATGAGCGATCCATGCAGGCATCAGACGCCGCCAGTCACGCCCTCTTGGCACAGACCACCGTGCTGGCCCGCGAGTTGGGACGCTACGCCGATGACGCACGGATCACCCACTGGCAAGCGATGGCCAAACAAACGGTCGAATGGTCCCGCGCGCACCACAGTACCGCCATTGTAGTGAGTAAAGCTGAACGCGTGTTGACCCTCTACAAGAATGGACGCAAGGTGCTATCCTACCCCGTCCGTCTTGGGTTTAACGGCATTCGTGAAAAGCAGTATCAAGGAGATGGAGCGACGCCCGAGGGCCGGTACCGCGTCACGGCGAAGCGGGGCAGAGGACAAACACAATTTTATCGCGCGTTCGTATTGGATTATCCTAACGCGGAAGACCGTCGACGCTTTGAACTGGCCAAGCGGTCAGGTAAAATTGCGCCCGGCAAAGGGATTGGCGGTCAGATAGAGATTCATGGAGTCGAAAACGAGCTGATGGCGCAAACCCTCGGTTGTATCATGCTCGACAATCCGCACATGGCGGGCCTGTTTGAGCGGGTCTTACCCGGCACGCCGGTCACGATCGTGGGAGCCTTGACCGGACACAATTCGGTCGCACTGGCGTTAGCTCACTTAGGGAGCCAAGAAGAAGAAACATGAATCCCGTGGCAACGCCAAAGCTCCTCCTGTTCCTTCCTGCAGTCCTCGTCATAGGTCTTATGGTCTCACTCCTGCCGGCCAGTACTCCGGTAACCCTCACCGACATGCCATCAGCCGGATCGCCTGTTCAAGACGACGCCCGTCTCCACCACCTTCAGGCACGCTATCGAACCCTCTCAAAGAATGTTTCGCAGTTGGTGCCCCGTCAGCCCTACATCCTGGTCGATACGGCACGCAATCATCTCTATGTCAAACGCCAGCAGGACGTGGTGCTTAATGCGATTGCTTCCACGGGAAGCGGCACTATCCTGGACAAGCCCGGAGAGGCGAACACCCAATGGATATTCGATACGCCTCGAGGAGAATTTGTTGTTCAGTCAAAACTGACCAATCCGGTGTGGGTCAAGCCGGATTGGGCTTTTATTGAAGAGGGCTTGAGGGTCCCACAAAATCCGGCTGATCGCGTCGAGCAAGGCGTGCTCGGTGAATACGCGCTTGGCTTCGGCAAGGGATACTTCATTCACGGCACCCTCTACACGCGTCTGCTCGGCAAAAATGTGACCCATGGCTGCATCCGCCTGAACGATGGCGACCTGAAGAGTGTGTACCAGCTCGCACGAGTCGGGACACCAATCATGATTTTTTAATCCGGCTGTGCCGGCGCAGCCATCACCCATGAGCGTCTGCGCTTTCCTTCTCGTTTTGTTATCGTACGTTCTGCCGGGCTGGGCGGGAGACATCGAGGCATTTCCGGATCTGAACCTGAATGACCCGGCCTCTCTCCAAGAAGCGTCACGTGTCCTTGAAGAAGAACTAAAACTCGCCAGTCGCCCGCAGACGTATCTGATCATCGACCTGGTGACTCAGTCTCTTCACATCAAATCGCGGGCAGTCACCCTTCATCAGATTCCCATTGACCGTTCCACCGCCCTCCTCAGCGAGGTGATGATCGGCACCTTCCGGGTCGTAGCGCGTCCGGCCGTCGTCCGCCGCAAAATCGACCCGACGGCCGCGATCGAGCAAGAGCCGATTTCGTTAGCCGACATGCCGATCCACTACGAATTGTCCTGTTCGCCAGGTCTCACCCTGATCGTGATGCCAAGAGCGATGGACCATCCCCTTCAGTGGACCTGGGTCTCAGGTCATCTCTTATGGCGACAGCTCACAAACTGGGGACTGGCGTGGTTTGCCGGCTCTCCGAATGCCCGTCATCCGGTCTTGCGCATCACATTGTCGCCTGACCATGCCCAGTCCTTGGCCTGGTCACTCGTCGACGGCATGCCTTTAGTCGTTCGCCGAACGACCGATCGATGACGTAGCACTACCTGTGCGCCGGCGTTGCCTTTTAGAGCTCGAGGTCCATAAGATGAGAGCCAAGACGGCAGCTCGTCGATCGCATGAAACCAGACCTCGCCATTCCAGGGAAACCGTCTAACTTCGGCATCTTTTCCCAGGCCCAAGCGCCCGGCGATCTGGAATCGCCGGGGGTGGTGCATCGCTGAGATGTCCGATTGCGCTGATATCCGGATCACTGGAGCCGGTGCCGATTGGGCGCAGGCCGCCGCAGAACTTCTTCGCGTCACGAGTGATCTGCTCGTGCACAGCAACGGTCGCTGCCTGGTCGCCCTCTCCGGAGGATCCACCCCCAAAACCTTGTACGACACCTTCACGACGCCTGAATGGAAACCGCGACTTCAGTGGGAGCACATGCTCTTTCTTTTTGGCGATGAACGCTGTGTGCCTCCGGAGCATCCCGAGAGCAATTTCGCCATGGCGCAGAAGGCCCTGTTTATTCCTTTGAACATCGCACCGCATCAGGTCTATCGAATGAAAGGCGAGGCGGAAGACCCTGTGAGTGCGGCGCGCGACTATGAGGCCACGCTGCGCCAGATCACGCATTGCTCGCCGATGGCACTCCCTCACATCGACCTGATCCTCCTCGGCCTGGGAGACGATGGACACACGGCCTCGTTGTTTCCCGACAGTCCAGCGCTGGCCGAGACATCGAAAGCAGTGACCGTCAGCCATTCGCCCAAGGGCGTCGCGACCCGCCTCACGCTGACCCTAGGTGTGATCAACGGGGCGACTGTGGTAGTGTTTCTCGTGACCGGTTCCAGCAAGGCGCCGATGGTTCGGGCCATCCTCGAACCACGCGACACGGCGGAACGATCCCTGCCAGCCGCGCTGGTGGCTCCAACCTCCGGTCAACTCATTTGGATGCTGGACCAGGCGGCCGCCAGTCAACTCTCCGGACAGCATTGAGCGGGCTCAGAGGACTGCATGATTCTCGCGGGCGATATCGGTGGCACCAAGACAAATCTGGCGCTCTATGATTGGATCACCGATCGCGCCGAGCCGGTACGCCTGGAAACGTTCCACAGCGCCGACTACACCTCGCTCGAAGATATCCTCAAAGAATTTCTGAGCCCGCCGAAACCGCCAACTCCCTTAGATGAGTTAGACGACGCGCCGTCAGCTGATGAAGAGGAACAGGCGCCGCCACCTGAACCGGCGACGCTCACGGCCGCCTGCTTCGGCGTGGCGGGACCGGTCATCGAAAATCGTTGCCACACGACGAATCTTCCATGGGTGGTCGACGGACAGACCATCGCCAAAGACTTCGACATTCCACGTGTGCAGCTCCTGAACGACTTGGAGGCAGCGGCGTACGGTGTGCTCTGGCTGCGGCCGGATGAGCTCGAAGTTCTCGAATCAGGGCAACCCGCCTAAGAGGCGCCAGGCCTTGGCCCTCATTGCAGCCGGGACAGGCTTAGGCGAAGGCATTCTCTTTTGGGACGGCAAATCCTATCGTCCCATGCCTTCTGAAGGAGGGCACACGGACTTTGCGCCGACTAACGACTACGAGATTGAACTGCTTCGCTACCTGCGCAGCCAGTACCTTCATGTCAGTTACGAACGTCTTCTGTCCGGACCGGGCCTGCATGCCATCTACGAATTCATCCGCGATACGAAGAAAAACGAACCCACCTGGCTGGCCGAAAAAATTAAAGCCGGCAATCCCGCGGCAGAGATCGCGGAAGCCGGATTGAAACACCAAGCCGAGATCGCGACGCAAACGCTGGATCTGTTCGCCTCGATCTACGGCGCCGAAGCCGGCAACCTCGCGCTCAAAGCCCTGTCGCTTGACGGCGTGTATGTCGCCGGCGGGATAGCGCCAAAGCTGATCGGCAAACTGAAGGACGGCACGTTTATGAAAGCCTTCACAAACAAAGGACGCTATAAGCGCCTCCTGAGCAACATACCGGTCAACGTCGTCATGAATCAGGAAACGGGTCTTCTGGGGCCGCTTCGGTTGCCGCCGCGCTCGCGCAGGCTCCGGTCGCATGACCAGCACCGCCGATTTGGACGCACTGAAACGATCCGCGGCCCTGAAGGCGGTCGAGTTCGTTCAGGATGGCATGATCCTCGGGCTTGGCACCGGTTCCACCGCCAAGCACCTGGTGCTCGCACTGGGAGATAAGATTCGGGCCGGCATGCACCTCAGGGGCGTTCCCACCTCTCAAGAGACGGCGGCGCTGGCCAGGCAATCGGGCATCCCGCTCATCGAGGACGATACTCGCTGGGACATCGACCTCGCCATCGATGGCGCCGATCAGGTGGATCCAGCCTTTGACCTGATCAAAGGAGGCGGCGGCGCCCTCTTGAAAGAAAAGATTGTCGCGGCGTCCGCGAAACAATTCATCGTGCTGATCGATCATACGAAGCAGGTGCCGGTGTTGGGCGGCTCCTTTCCCTTACCCGTCGAAGTCATTCCCTTCGGGTGGGGCAGCACGGCCCGTGCGATCGAGACGCTCACCAAAAGCCGGGCAGTCTTACGAGAACGCAACGGCGCACCGTTTACCACTGAATCGGGCAACCTGATTATTGATGTGCACATCGACCGCATCCATCGGCCAGCGGAGCTTGAGGCTGCCTTAAACCACATTCCCGGCGTGGTCGAAACAGGCTTGTTCGTCGGACGGACCAGCATCTTAGTGGTGGGCACGCCTCAAGGCGTCCAGACACATGTCGTGACCAAGCAACGCTGATCAGACTAACGCGACAACAGCATCCAGCGCATCAACTTGAACCATCCGCCGGCGCACGAGGATGAGTGAGTCCCTCAGCAGACGACGCCTCCTTCAAAGCATCAGTCGGTCGGCCCGCCTGCTGCTGGCAGTTCCGTTGGCAGAATGCCTCGCCTCGTTCCCGGCGGTATCGCTCGAGGCAGGCACACGATCGAAAGGTGAAGACATGAACATCGATACGGCAACTGTCGATCCCTATCGGTTACCCAGACACGTGATGCCACATCGGTATGATCTGCACCTGGAACCAGATCTCTCAACTGCCACTTTGCAGGCCGCGCAACGGTGACCGTCAATGTCACTTCAGTCACCCGCTCGATCATCCTCAACGCCGTGGATCTGACCATCACCTCCGCGATAATCGAGGGGCAAGCGGGCATCCGCGTCGACGCGGCCGTCCTGCTGGATGACGCCCTGCAACGATGCCAGCTGACGTTTTCTCAACCGATCACGCCCGGGGAATGGCGGCTTTATATTGTCTTTCAGGGAAAGCTGAATGACCAGCTGCGGGGATTTTATCGGAGCAGCTACAAAGACCACGCCGGCATCACACAGACGATGGCAGCCACACAGTTTGAAGCGACCGACGCGCGCCGCGCCTTCCCGTGCTGGGATGAGCCGGATTTCAAAGCCGTCTTTGCCACGACGCTCGTGATCGATCCGGCACTCACGGCTGTGTCAAACACACGGCTGGCATCGGAATCGAGGGAGGCCGGCAAGAAAGTGTTGCGCTTTGCGGACAGCATCCGGATGTCCACCTACCTCGTCGCCTTCATCGTCGGAAACCTTGAAGCAACCCCGCCACGGTATGTCGGCAAGACGCCGCTGCGTCTCTGGACGGTTCCCGGCAAACAGGCTCTCACCTCTTTCGGACATGACATCGCCGCAGCCTCGCTCACATTTTTCGAAGACTACTATGGCATTCCCTATCCTGGGGACAAGCTGGATCTCCTCGCCATTCCGGATTTTGCCTCTGGCGCTATGGAAAACCTCGGTGCCATCACCTTTCGAGAAACCGCGCTGTTAGTGGATCAGCGCTCGGGAACGCATGGAGAGCTGGAGCGCGTCGCCGACGTGGTCGCGCACGAGAATGCGCATATGTGGTTCGGTGATCTTGTGACCATGTCGTGGTGGAATGGCCTATGGCTCAACGAAGCCTTTGCCACCTTTATGGAAATGCTGGCGGTCGATGCCTGGAAGCCGGAATGGAGACGATGGGATTCGTTCAGCGTTTCCCGCGCGGCGGCGTTTTCCGTCGATGGGCTCCTGAGCACGAGGCCGATCGAATATCCGGTACGCGCGCCGAAAGACGCGGATGCGATGTTTGACGTCCTCACCTATGAAAAAGGCGCATCGGTGCTGCGCATGCTGGAGCAGCATATCGGACCCACCGTCTTTCGCGATGGCGTGCGGAACTATTTGCATGCGCACGCCTACGGCAATGCCGATACCAAAGATCTCTGGGTGTCGTTAGGACAGGCGTCGCAGCAGCCGGTTCCGGAACTCATGGACGGGTGGATTTTTCAGCCCGGTTTCCCGCTGGTCACGGCCGAATTGAAGGGGACATCCCGACTGGTGCTCTCACAGCAACCGTTTCGCTATCTCCAGCAGCCCGACTCGCCTGACCATCTCTGGCACATTCCGATCCACATCCGCATCGGCGCCGGGAAGGAGACCGAGCGGCGGCTGCTGCTCACGGACCGCGAGACGACGATCAGCCTGCCGGAAGGCACTGAGTACTTGCTCGTGAACGAGGGTGGCCATGGCTTCTACCGCGTTCGTCATGGATCGTCACTCGTGCAGTCTTTGTTGCAGGCGGGGCTTCATCGCCTGGCCCCGATCGAACGATTCAATCTGATCAGCGATGCCTGGGCCACGACCGTGGCGGGACTCATGCCGCTTGCCGACTATCTCCGCCTCACCGGGCACTTCAAACTAGAGCAGGACAAGAATGTCTGGGCGGTCGTGCTGGACTCTTTTTCGTTCCTCAACCGGATCATCAGCGATCGCGACCGTCCGGTGCTCGAAGCGTTTGTCCGGCAGCATGTGACTCCAGCCGCACACGCTTTGGGATGGGATCCCCAAGAAGGTGAAAACGACTTGACCCGGCAGTTGCGAAGCGAATTGCTTGGCGCGCTCGGCAGGCTGGGCAATGATCCGACCACGCAGCAGCAAGCGGTCGACCACTATCAACGTTACACACAGAACCCGCATGCCGTCGATCCGAATCTCCTTCCGGCGATCGTCGGTATCCTGGCGCACATCGGAGAGACGGCACGCTACGAAGAATTCTCCCAGCGGTACAAGACGGCCGCCACACCGCAAGAGGAACGGCGCTTTCTCTTTTCCCTGGCCGCCTTCAAAACGCCCGCCTTATTGGCACGAACCCTGGCTCGCACTCTCAACGGAGACTTCCGAACGCAGGACGCCCCCTTCCTGGTCAGCGCCGTGCTGGGCAATGTGTATGGCCGGGAGCTGGCCTGGACGTTCGTGAAAAGCAATTGGGACCAGATGGACCGGCTGTTTCCTAAACAGGGTCTGCGCCGCATGTGTGGAGGGATCGTGGCGCTCGCTACGCCCGAGCTCGAGCGAGACGTCCGGGACTTCTTCACCTCGCGTCACATCGACTTAGGGGGAAAAACACTCGCCCAGTATTTTGAACAACTCCGCATTGCGGTCACGTTTCGCGAGCGCGAAGCAGCGGAGCTGACTCAGCATCTTTCCCACTAGTCGAGCTTCCAGCCCATCTTTGGGGCTACGCATTTGACCGACTTGTGGCTTCAGATGTTGCTCGCTACAATCACGGCACACCACCAGATCGCCACCTCAATGAACATGTTGCATCAATGCTGTCCCGTCTGCGGAACCTCAAAAACGAAGGTGGCCACGCGTAAAACATTTTCTGACAAGCTGTTGAGCCGGCTGACCATCTTCCCGTTCCGCTGTCAACTTTGCGCCGCACGCTTCCGGACGTTCGTGGGCCGGCGCATCAACAACCCCCGTCGAAGCTTTGAGCGGGTACAGGTGACCTTCCCTGTGTGGTTTAAGCTGCGCCAATCATTGCCCTCTGCCGTGGGAGAGGAAGGGGTGATCGAGAATCTTTCAATGCGTGGTTGCCGTATCCGCTCATCGACGCCACTCTCTTCTGGCATGCGCGTGGAATTGGAATTCCAGCATTCCGATTGCTCATTTCCCATTACGATTGACGAAGCCGTCGTGCGATCAACGGCTGAAAATGGCATCGGCTTGCGCTTCGTCCAACTTGGGCGGCAGGACGAACGCCGCCTCCGGCAGATTATGGACCTCTGGCTTCCCGACGCCCAGCCTCTTTTCGAACAATAGGGTTATTCCTGGCGCAATACGCTCAGCGGCGCCTGGCCCAGAATCCGGTAGGTGCTGAAAAACCCGACCAGCATCGTCAGCACGACGGTCGCATGAAATCCCACCGCCAAGAGTTGCGGCTGTAAACTCCAGGACAGATCGAACACCCAGGTCAGGAGGGCCCAGGACAGCCCGCTGGCCATCCCGATGCCCAGAAGACCGCCTACCGCCCCCAGCAACGCATATTCGACGGCAAACGAACGGGCAAGAAGCCCGCGGGTGGCTCCTACCGCTTTGAGAATTACCGACTCATACAGCCGGCGGTAACGCGTCGCCGCGAGCGCCGCCGCCATGACGAGTCCGCCGGACAGGACACAAAACAGCGCCACCGCCCGTATGGCCACAGACAACCGATCGAGCACCGCGGCAAAATTTGCGAGCACATCGCCGATATTGATGGCGGTGACATTGGGAAACGAAGCGACGACAGCCTGTTGCAAGGGGACCTCGTCGGGCGCGGCCACATGCACGGTGGCCACATACGTGACCGGAGCACCTTCAAGCGCTCCTGGCGAAAGAATCATATAAAAATTCGTCGAGAGGTTCCCCCACTCAACCTTCCGCAGACTGCTGACTTCCGCGGTGAGGGTAGTGCCTTGGATTTCAAACTCGACAGTGTGGCCGATTTCAAGTCCTAGTGATTTGGCCGCTTCCTCCTCGATGGAGACGAGCGGGCGCTGGAACACTTGGCCGGGCTTCCACCAGGTACCAGTCACGATCGCATTATCTTTCGGAAGCTCGTCCAGAAAAGTGAGAACGTACTCGCGCGTGAGATACCACTTCTTCCGCCTCGCCTCTTTCTCCGAGGCCTTCTCTTTTTGATCCTCCTCCTCTGTGGTCGCTTCAAGCTTAATGGGCTGCCCGTTCAGGGCCGCCAACCTCGATCGCACCAGCGGCGTCAGTGTCGGCGTGAGGTCACCGAATCGTGTCCCCAAGAGGTGGACAAATTCGTCCTTCTGGTCCGGCTGAATGTCGATAAAGAAAAAGGTGGGCGCATTAGCGGGACGATTGTCGCCGACCTGCCTTAACAGTGCCCATTCCACCAGCGACACGGTCATAACCACCATGACGCCGATCCCGATGGCAATGGTGATACTGACCGCCTGACTGCCCGGCCGCACAATATTGCCGATCGCCTGACGGAGCACGAGACTTTTTGATCGTGGGACATTTTTAAGCAGTGCGACCGCCGCCCAGCCAGAGGCTCCTAAAGACAGCACGGCAGCCACAAAGGCGCCGATGAAGAGCATGCCGATCTGCCAGGAGCCGGCCTGCCAAACTGACAGCAGGGCGAGTCCCGCCCCTATGGCAACGGACGTCCAGATTTTCACCCAGTCAACACTGTTTGGCCCGCGCGGACCGCTCTTCGTCGCTGTCACCGAGAGCTCTCGCCGGATGATTGCGGCCGGCTTCACGTCCCGGATCCCCAACAGCGGCCACAGGGCAAAGAGCAGCGTCGAAAACAATCCCAAGGCCAGGCCCTTCATTAGAGGGACAACGGATGAGGTCGAGATATCGGTTGCAAAGCCGACTTGCGCCAGGAGATCGGACGCCAGCAGTCCCGCAATGATCCAAGGCAGCGCCTGTTGCAAACACAGGCCGAGGAGCAGTCCGGCCACGCTCCCTGTGAGCCCCAGCAGCAAGGCTTGCAGGAGATACGCCCCGATCACGGTTGCCGAGTCGGCCCCCAATGTCTTGAGAATGGCGATAGTCGTGAGTTTTTCCCGCACGAAGGCATGCACGGAGGTCGCCACTCCCAAGCCTCCGATGAACAGTGCGGTGAGACCGATTAAGCCGAGATATCGCGTCAGTTGATCGAGAAACTGTCTGAGCTGCGGCTGAGCATCGCGATAGCTTGCGACACGCGCCGACTCAGCAGCCAGCCGACCCCGTAGCTCATACAACAATGGTTCCGGAACCATGGACGGCGGAGTTTTCAGCAAATACCGTTCACGAACGCGGCTTCCCACTTGAATCAATTCAGCCGAGCGCAAGCCGTCCTGCGACATCAGCACACGGGGCCCGAGACTGAAGGCATTGGCGATCCGGTCGGGTTCCGTCCGCACGACACCGGTCACGACAAACACACCCTGGCCGATCGTCAGACAGTCTCCCACTTGAAGCCCCATCCGGATCAGAAGAGATTCGTCGACGACCACCCCAAAACCGGCTCGCCCCTGGCATTGCCGGACGTCTGCACGGAGAAGCTGCCCCAATGCCTCTTGCGGCTCCGTGCGGAGAGCGCCGTAAAAAGGATACGCAGCTTCGACTGCCTTCAGTTCGATGATTTGGGTCGGACGCTCGTGGCCGACAGCAGCCCCCGGCCGCGCGGCCATCGCAACCAGTTCACTGACATGTGTGATCGCAACGCCCCGCTTTTCCAGTGAGTCCAATACAGCCCGACTCGCGGGACTGATAGGACGCGACCATCGGACCTCCAGATCGCCGCCTAGCAGACCGCGCGCTTCCTTGGTCACGGCGCGTTCCACTTGGGCGCCGAAGAGCGACACGCCCGCCAGCGCCCCCACTCCGACCGCTATGCACACCAGGAAGTAAATAAAGTGCCGCCAGGTGGCGCGGCTCTCGCGCCAGGCCATCCTGAAGAGAAATTGAATCACGTCTGGGACTCGGCCATAGAGGATAGCGGAGGGGCCGTGGAATCGGATTCAATCTGGCCATCCCGAAGGGTGATGACGCGCTGCATGGTCGCCGCCAACGTGCCATCATGCGTGACCAGCACCAGGGTCGTCCCGTGGTCGCGATGCAGGGACACCAAAAGCTCGATCACCTGCGCACCGGTCGTCGAATCAAGATTTCCGGTCGGCTCGTCCGCCAGAAGAATAGGCGGGCGGCACGCAAACGCACGGGCAACAGCGACTCGTTGCTGCTCACCGCCCGACAATTGAACAGGATAATGTCCCCTCCGGTCAGCTAATCCGACGGCGTCCAGGAGCTCGGCAGCTCGCCTCTCCCCTTGGAAATCTCCGCTCAGTTCAAGAGGGACTGCCACATTTTCCAACGCCGTCAGCGTGGGAATCAGATGAAATGACTGGAAGATGTACCCCACTTTCTCACGCCGCAACCGGGCCATGCGACTCTCCGACAGGGTGGTAATGTCCGTGCCGTCCAGTTCAATGGAGCCGGAGGTGGGACGATCCAGGCCTGCCATCAACCCTAACAAGGTGGATTTGCCGCTCCCTGAGGGACCCACAATGGCCACGGTTTGCTTCGCAGGGACCGCAAACGTGATGTCGGCGAGAATCCTCACGGGATGACCGGCGGCCGGCAGGACCATCGAAACGTCTTTCAGGCAGATCATGAAGAACGTGGCTCCTCTGAGAATCTGTTTTCCACGGATGCTATTATACTGTACGAAAGGCTGCGAGTTTCGATACTCTGATGTCACCTCTATCCTTCATCCTCCGGGTTTCTCTGATCGGGGTCGTGCTCCTTTCTCCACTGAGCGATCCGGCTCATCCGGCGGCAGAAGACCAGCGACCTCGCATTGTGGCGCTAGGCGACAGCCTCACCGCAGGACTCGGCGTCGGGCCACATGAATCTTATCCCGCGCAGCTTCAACAACGGCTGCAGACACTCAAATATCCGCACCGTGTGATTAACGCCGGCGTGAGCGGCGACACGAGTGCCGGAGGACTCCGGCGCATTCCCTGGATTCTCCAGAGCAAACCGGTTTGGGTCATTCTCGAGCTTGGTGTGAACGACGGACTTCGTGGACTCAGTCTTGAGCAGACCAGATCGAATCTGGAGCACATGATTCTTCGGTTGCGTCAGGCGGGAGTGCGTGTGGTCTTGGCAGGCATGAAGTTGCCGCCGAATTATGGAAAAGAATATACCGCTGGATTTGAGGCGATCTATCCGGCGCTGGCGAAACAGTACAGGCTTCCTTTCATCCCGTTTTTCCTCGAAGGGGTGGCTGCCTCCGCCGTCTTAAACCAGCCGGACGGGATACATCCTACAGCTGAAGGCTATCGCGTTATTGTAGGTGCGGTGCTCAAAACTCTTCGCCCGCTATTGGATGAACCGCCGCCAAGGTAGGACGCCAAACATTGAAGCGTGAACCGTGAGAGCCTCCTGCCCGGCAACCGGGCAGGAGGACCAGACAGACGCGGAAGACTATGACCTTTTTAGAAATGTGTCATACACACCGTAGGCCAAAATCAGCGCGATCAGCACATAATAGAGCCCGGTAATCCCGCTATAGTCCGGCGCACCTTCGCCCTTCGGCTCGTTCGCCAGGACCTGCGACGCGCCAATCAAGAGGACGGTCATCGCCATGGAACCCGTTCGAGAACCCACTCGTCCTAACATGTTTTTCATCTCACCCCTCCTGGGAAAAAGTGGCCAAAAAAATTGGGCCGCATTCTACTGAAACTCCCGGAGCCGAGGCAAGAGGGGTCCTGCTGAATTTTTGGGAAGGGGCAGTACTGTTAACTGGAAGGAGCCTGTTTCGTCACTGATCTCAGCGCGTCGGCCACTTCATTGAAAGAGTCGGCGAATTTATCAAGTTGGGTCCCTTTGCTGAGCAACTCCTGTGCAATTGATCTCATCTGGCCGTCGTAGCGAGCGACCTCCGAAGCCAGCTCGCCGACCTGGGCCAGCATGCCTTTGACCATCACCACCTCGCGTTGAAGTCCTTGGGACATGGCCTGAGCCGTTTTGGTTTCAGCCACTGAGGACTGGAGTTGCTCGGTGAGCCGGGCGACGTAGGCTTCGCGATCTCTCATTTCTGATTCCAGGTTGGTCTGAACTTCTTCGCTTTCTCTCCGGCGCTCTTCCAAATTCCGGATGGTGTGGATCCATGCAGAGACCTCACCTGCGGCAATAGGGGGAGCCTCCGGGACGCGCTCCCCCTGCTCGATGGCTTTCATGGCAGGCTGCAGCCATTCTATAAACTGCATCACTTCGCTCAGTTTCAGGTCAGGAGCCGATGACGACATCGTCGAAACCTTTCCATTCCCGGTCTGTTCAGTCTGCCGCGGTGCGGTCGTCCCTCTGGATTCCGACTTGGTCTCTTTGGGTTCAGCGGGCCTTCGTGTGTGGCGGGGTTGGGCCCAGCGATGATATTCCAGCAGGACCGCAATGCAATGACGACACAACGGCTCTTCGGGCAGCGTACAGGAGCACTTGGACATCAAGTGCCCGTCCTTCAGCCGAATGGTTTGTTCATAGAGCCCGGAATTCCCGATGACGGCGGAAGAAATCTGCGCATCATCCGCCTCGACAATTCGCACACGATTTTCTGTCAAATATTGATGCCCGATCTGGAAGGCGGAAGCATCGGACACAGACTTGATCATCTGTGGATCCAATACGCCCAGACGGTCAGCGCTACAAGGGATCTTATTGCGCATAGGCAAAGACCATAGGCTTTCGGAATAGTACTGACTTGATCGCCTCAGTGTGCCGAGCAACCGTAATCCTGTCAAGGACACGCCTGTTTCAAGCAGCAGCAGATGTCCTTAGCGGCAACGCTGCACAGGACCAAGACTACTCACAGGCGTCAACCAGAGATAATCCGCAATGTGGTCGTGTAGAAGTTCACGAGTCTCCTCCGCCCGCGCGGGATCAAACGAGGCAAGGTATACCGTCGCTTGGCGGACGCGCACCGGACAGTCGCCGCGACACGCGCGAGGGGACTGGAAGGCTGTATTGAATATGACCGCCGCCGGTATAGCTGACCAGGACACGCCTGGACGTGCCCGTTTCGCGCCGGAGTGCTTCCAGGGCACCGACGAGCGTCTTCGCCATTGCTTCGTCACGCACCATCGAAGCTTCATACATGGTTTGATAATCGTGGTCGGTTCCTCCACCATGACAGCGACGAAGTTGGTCGAAGAGGCGTGCGCGATACGCAGGATCATCGACGATGTCTTCCTGGTCCATGCTCCACTCCCGCCAGTCGGCCTCCTGGCGAGCCTGAGCCAAACCCACTTTCACCACACGCCGGACAAGCGCTTTGGGCGGGTTCATTGCATAGAACCGCAGATGATTCTCCTTGGCATAGCGCACCAGCGGTTCGTAATTCTCATACGCTCCGCCCCAATTCACCTTCCAGTGAGCCTGCTCAAGAAATTCAGCTGTGTCCTGTTGCTGGCCGGACAGATAGCTATCGAGCGCCGCTTGGCCATCCCAGCCGAACATTTCCATGCCGATCGCCGGATGCAGACCATCGCTCATCAACGCTGACAGTAGGCGAATGGCGGCGTTAATGTGATGCTGATTGTAATGCTCCTCCCCGAGATAGACGATGTCCTGCGACTCCAGCGTCTTGATCCATTCAGGAAAGGGCACGATGCGGCCGGACCTGCTCTCAATCACCTGCCAGGCCTGCCAGTGATCGACCTCCACAGGCTCGGCGCTGCGAGTGGGCACACAGCCCATAGTGATCAGTACCGCAGCGATAGTAAGCGCGGGCAACAGCCTTTTGGCGAGGCACACAATGAGAGCAGACGCACGTCGCAGCATGGCATTCAGTAGCATACTCTTTCAGCACGAACAACAAGGGGTCCGCCTTGACGCTGAAGTTCCGCAGCCACTATCCTTCACAACCCAGATGGTCGACAAACGATACGATCCGTTCACCGAATTTCGCCATCTCGTCAGCAGGCGAGCGCGGCAATCTGCGGCTCAGTGGGACGCCTCCCGCCGTTTGATTGACCAGGAAACGTTTCCGACCACTCTTAAACGATTTGGCGAACTCTTAGACAAACACAGCCTGCCGGCCTCGATTGAAGAGTGTTTGCGGCTCCTCTTGCAACCCGAGACAGGGCGCGCACAGGATCTCGATAGTACGCTGCTCAAGAAGCTCACGGGCCTCGCGCCTAGCAAGGCGTTTCGTGCACTGTGTCTTTATTTCGACTTGGTTGAGCAGCCAGGTTCGAAGTGGCCTGTTCCGGCTGTTTTGTCGGAAGAGATCGAACAGAATGTCTCTCGCATGACTTCCCCATTCGACATCCTTCTTCAGACAGATGTGACCTCAGTGTTGGACCTCGGGGCGGGAGATCTTTCGTTTGCCGGCGAACTGGCCGCGCTATACACGCCTGTATTACGACAACAGCACGGTGAACTGATCCTCCATTGTGTGGATCGACTGCATCCCGGTTCGAAGCTCGGTGGGCCACTGCATCCTGGAGCGGACCAACTCCATTCGTTACAAAAAGAATTAGGGAAGGGGTTTGCCTTCTACGGAAACACAGACATGTTCGATCTTGGCAAGCTTGATGGCGAAGGGAAGCTCGCTCCCCGCTATACTCTGGTCACCTGTTGGGCTCCGGCCACACCGACGTTTGCCTATGAACCCTCGCGACTGTCTCGCCCTGTCATCACTAAAGATCTTACCGACACAAAGGGATCCTTCCGCCAGGCACGCTTTGAGGGCGAGCCGGCGCTGGAGGTCCAGCACGGACAGCGCACGCTCCTGTTCCCCTCCTGGAAATTCGAGGTAGTGGGTCCGTTAGCGCTTCTCCATCTGATGGCAAGTCGAGGCTGTCTTTGTGTATTGGGCGCGGTGGATGCTCAGGTGTTTTGGGAACTGTTGGCGCAGCTGCTGGAAAACCCCAGATACCGGCCTTCTGACCAGCCCTTCAACAGTGAAAATCTGCCTGAAATCTTTGGAGAGGTGTACCAGGCGCTCGAGCGGCTGCCCGTCGGTGAATCGGTCAATCTGTCCGATTTATCTGTCCTTCGCCGTCAAATCCCCGGGCCCTTAGGCACCGCCGATTCTAGCGGCGCTGCGTTTTCATTCCGGTCGGTGCAAATTCGACGGGGAGCAACATTCCCTGGCATGCCGGCGAGCAGTACCGCCCGGAAGTTCACGATGATGACAGAGGAAGCGCCTCCCTGGTTTCTCGCCCTCGTGCCGGCCGAACGCATGGCCGAGTACCCATAACGGTGTGAAAGCCTTGTAAAATTGACCACCTTTGGATCCTTTGTTAGACTATCCCCGTGCCTCACCACCAGCCCTACGCACAGCTCACTCCGTAGTCCATTATGAACTCCACACAGACGATACAAGCCATACAGGAGAATATCGCCCGGGTCATTAAAGGCAAGTCTGAGGTCATAGAATTGGCTATCGTGACACTCCTTGCCAGAGGCCACCTGCTCCTTGAGGACGTTCCGGGTGTGGGCAAGACGACGCTGGCCCATAGCTTGGCCCGCTCGATGGATTGTTCATTCAAGCGGATACAATTCACGAGCGATCTGCTTCCCTCCGATATCGTCGGCGTGTCTATCTTCAATCGTCAAAAACAAGCCTTCGAATTTATGCCCGGTCCGATCTTCGCCAACATCGTCCTGGCCGATGAAATCAATCGAACAACACCAAAGACACAGAGCAGTCTCCTTGAAGCGATGAGTGAGGCGCAGATCTCTGTTGATAGCCAGACGCATGCGCTGAATCAGCCGTTCATGGTCATCGCGACACAAAACCCCGCTGAATACCATGGCACCTTCCCTCTCCCGGAATCACAACTTGACCGCTTTCTCATGCGCTTGAGAATCGGTTATCCCACACCGGAGGAGGAGAAAAAGGTATTGGACCGGGCGCATGCCCTCCATCCAGCCGAGGAACTTCACCCCGTCCTTACTGCCCAGGACATCCTGGATCTGCAAGCGCAGGTGGATAAAGTATTCATGGATGACAGCCTCATGGACTATCTCCTGGCTATCGTACTCCTCACCCGCCAGTCGGAACTGCTGGCTCTGGGTGTCAGCACGCGGGGCGCCCTGGCGCTCAGCCGAGCTTCGAAAGCCTTGGCATTGGTCCGCGGCAGGACCTTTTGCCTGCCGGACGACATCAAAGAACTGGCTCCGGTGGTTCTCTCCCATCGCATCATGGTGGCCCGAGCCCAAGGCGCACGGCAACGAAATTTTGAGCAGGCCGGGCGCATCATTCAAGACTTGGTAGACACCGTCCCCGTTCCTGTTTGATTCACTGGATTCCGGCCCAATTGAGTCCTCAATGGTTTCTCAACTCCGCGTAATCGGCCGCCGCCTCTCTCGACATCGTTCGACACGCCTGACGTCTGAAGGGATCCAGTTTCTCCTCTTTACCGTCGCAGTGGGAGTGGCAGCGATCAACACAGGCAACAATCTCTTTTATCTTTTGCTGGCGATGATGTTGAGCATCGTGCTGATGTCCGGTCTCGTGGCAGAACACTGTCTAAGACGGCTGGAATTCCACCGCCACCTGCCGGAACTGCTCTTCGCTAATGAACCGGCTACCGCCACCCTGGTCGTAAAAAATGCCAAGTCAAAGTCGTCGTCATTTTCCATACGGCTGTTCGATGTGGTCGATGGACAGGACATCGATCGGGGCCTCAGCATCCGTCAACTCCTCCCTGGCACAAGCCAACTGCTCTCTTATCCGCTCATGGCGACCACGCGTGGCTGCTTGAAATTTGAGGGCGTGCGGGTCGTCACCTCATTTCCTTTCGGCCTCTTCCTCAAGAAGGCGTATTACCCGGTTCCAGGCAGCACGGCTGTGTGTCCGCAAATCCGACCGCTTGCCGATGACCTGTTGGAAGATCCGGCAGCCGCCGGCCACGAGCACCACGTGCACAGACGAGGGCCAGGCAACGATCTCTATAATCTGCGCCTTTACCACTCGGGAGATGACTCGCGCAATATCCATTGGGTGACCACCGCTAGAACATCGAAACTCATGGTGCGTGAGACAGAGACGGAGCAGCAACGGAGGGCAAAGCTTTATCTGGCCACTGAAGCACCATTCGAGCAGGCGGCGCTCTTTGAAGACGCCGTGATCTTTACCGCCTCATTGATCGCTCACTTGGCAGATCGCGGGTATCAGCTCAGCCTGACGGTCGGAGACTATCGTTCGTTACTGGGGGAAGGGGATGATCATATTATAGGGCTGATGAGAGCCCTCGCCCTCTGCAAACGACATGATAGCAGCGCGTCCACAAGTGGAAGCGAGGCTTCGGCTGAGATGGACGTTGAGCCAGGCGCGCTGATCCTTATCAGGGCATCGCACCGGGCAGAAGGGCCAGAGAATCCCACTTTCCTGTTTGACATGGCCGTACTTGCCGAGGCTTCTCATGTCGTTTGAACGGGCGCTCGAGCTGACATCAATCTTGCTCGCGTCGGCCTCCTTCATCGGCCTTGCCCTGAGCGCCCAGTTGCCCGCCTGGCTGGCCATCCTGACGGGATGCGCCTTGGTTCTTGTGCTCCTGAGGACGATGGGTATAGGGGCAGTCGACCGCCTCGCTACGATGTTCAGACTCTCGACCAGCACCTGGAATTTCCTGCTCGTCCTGGGGTTCCTCGCATTTTTGATCGACATAATCTGGATTTCCGGTGAACTTCTGCCGGCTGGAATCCGCTTCCTGCTTCTCCTTATGGTCATCAAGCTTTGCAACCTGCAGCTCCGCCGTGACTATTTGCATCTCTATGCCATCAGCCTGATGGCTCTTCTAGCGTCGGCCGCGCTGACCACTGATCTCTGGTACCTTCCAATCTTCCTGGCATATCTCATCACGGGTGTGTGGACGCTCTTGTTGTTTCAACTGACCAAGAAGAGCGACGAGGATACCACCGGCTTGAGGCCAGCCACTCCGGCCCAACATCACGGTCGGGTCACGCCGCAATTGTTCTGGGCGGCAAACGGTCTGGCCCTGGGCACATTCGCTTGTACGCTGATCCTTTTTTTTGCGATTCCTCGCGTAAGCGCAGGGCTCTTTCAGAAAGGGTACGGTGAGAGCATCCGCACATCCGGATTTTCTGACCGTGTGGACTTGGGTGCAATTGGCCCGATCAAGCGTGATCCCACGGTCGTGATGCGGGTGGAACTTCCTGATCAGACCGGTGGAAAACCGGATGCACTCTACCTTCGGGGCGTCGCCTATGACTATTACGACGGAAAGTCTTGGGCCAACCAGCTGACCCATCGCCGGGTGCTCAATGAGACCGCCCCCAGGACATTTGCGATCCGTTCAAAACATCTGCGGCCTGGAGAACTGCCTCGCCCGGTGTTCCGCCAGAACATTTTGTTGGAATCTCTCGATACCGCCGTCCTTTTTGTAGCGCCCTTTGCAGAAGCCGTCACGGGACCATTCCCGAGTGTACAAGCTGACTCGCTCGGAGCCTTGTATCTACCGTTTCCCAGTTCAACACGAATTGAATACTCGGTTGTGTCGCGGCCGAATCCGCTGCTTGAGGCGGATATGCAACTGCACACCGTCGTCTATCCGGAATCGTTCGGCAGGCATTTTCTCCAGACTCCTGCTCAGTCAGAAAGGGTGGCACAGCTGGCGCGCGACCTTACGCAGGGCATAGAGAGTCCGTATCAGAAAGCCGTCGCAATCGAAAAGTTCCTCTCACAACACTTTCATTACAGCCTCGATGTCTCTCTCACCAACCAGGAGCATCCGTTGGAGGACTTCCTTTTTGTAACGAAAAAGGGGTACTGCGAGCATTATGCGACCTCGATGGTGATCCTGCTCAGATCGATAGGAATACCCGCGCGGTTAGTGACCGGCTTTCTGGCCACAGAGTGGAACGAATATGGAAATTATTTTCTTGTGCGACAACAGGATGCGCACGCCTGGGTGGAACTGCATCTGCCACGGTCGGGCTGGATTATGGTTGATCCCACACCGGCGGTGGCCGAGGCGAGCGCCGCCCCGGGATGGCACGCACTGAGCAGGATAGTAGATAATTTGCGCCTGCGCTGGAATCGCCTTTTCGTTCAATACAGCGCGGCCGACCAGATCGCCGTCGTGCGCGACGTCACAACAGGCAGCGCATCAGCATGGAGCAGTGCTTGGGAGTCTACAAGGCAGGCCTTCAGCCGTCTCATTGTGTCTGCTGCAGGGTTCGTCGACCATATCCATTTTGGACCGCTGCAATCTTTCATCGAGCTTTTGGGACTGTCATTCCTTGGACTTGGCGTGATTGTGTTATTAGCCTGGAAACGCCCATGGGCTCTGTGTCAACTCACTACAGTCGCGCACAAAGAGCAGGCAATTATCGCTGTATATAAAACAATGCTTCGTCATCTCGCTGACAAGGGCTTCTCAAAACCCACGACCACGTCCTCCTCTTCAGTTCCTTGACATGGTTCGCGGTGAGTGGGAAAAGGCCGGTACGGCTGTCGCCATGATTACAGAGCTGTACTGCCGGGCGCGCTTCGGTCATCATCTTGTCACTGACATAGAAGTTTCTCTTGCCCAGCAGCATCTTCACGAACTGATGGCCTTAGACCGTCACCAGGCCTCAACCTCTTTGCGATTCGCTAAGTAGCCGTGAGTTCTTCCAGAAGGACAGGTGGACCTAGGCCGGAGGCCTGTTTGCAGACGAGTGACAAGCAGTCTGCGCTAAATGAGGAGATTTTGGAGCGGGAAACGGGATTTGAACCCGCGACCCTCGCCTTGGCAAGGCGATGCTCTACCACTGAGCTATTCCCGCTCAAATGCACTTCAAAGAGGCGGGATTCTACTGAGCCTTAGCTAGGCTGTCAAGCAAACCGACCTTCACAACACAGACAACCCGCCATGTGAAAAAGCTTTCAAGGGTTACCATGAGGTAACACTCTCCATGGAGACCGATTGAACATCTATCAGATTGACTTATTTACTATATTTTAAATGAAGCCAGCCTAGGAGACCTGCCACGCTACAAAAACTACTCATCACATCCATATGAATCATTGAGCGACTCAATGTGCGATGACGACTTTCTCGTTACCAATCAATATCTTGCGACACGATAACTACAATTCGTGAATAGACGCCATTTGGTTTGGTTATTGCGAAACCAAAGAGCCATTATGCCTTCCTCAATTAGCAACAACCGACAAATGTCACGCTCAGGACGTCCGGATGGAAGGGGGTGGGAGAATTTTTCCGCGATGGTAGTGGGAAGAGCAGTGGGCTTTTGGAAGCCCTCAACTTAGGAGGTGTTACTCATGTTTTTGTCACGTCGGCAATTTTTAAAAGTGTCCGCGGGGACCGTGGCCGCAGTGGCGGTCGCGGATAAAGTGCTGGCGCTGACGGCGCTGCAGCCGGTCATCGAAGTCGGGAACCCGCTGGGCGATTATCCGGACCGGTCGTGGGAGCGGGTCTATCACGATCAGTACCGGTATGATTCCTCGTTTACCTGGTGTTGTTCCCCGAACGACACGCACGCCTGCCGCATCCGGGCCTTCGTCCGCAACGGCGTGGTCATGCGGGTCGAGCAGAACTACGATCACCAGACCTATGAAGACCTCTACGGCAACCGCGGGACGTTCGCGCACAATCCGCGCATGTGCCTCAAGGGGTTCACCTTCCATCGCCGGGTGTACGGCCCGTATCGGCTTAAAGGGGCCGTTGATGCGGCAAGGGCTGGAAAGCCTGGATGGACGACGGCTCTCCCGAGTTGACCCCGAAACGTCAAGACGCAAATATAAGTTTGATGCCGGTATTTGGACGATATGCTCCGCGTGTCGTGGGATACCGCGTTTACGTATTTGGCCAAAGCCATGATCGTCATGGCGACGCGGTATAGCGGCGAAGCGGGCGCCCGGCGGCTCCGTGAGCAGGGCTATCCGCCGGAGATGATCGAAATGATGAAGGGCGCCGGCACCCGGTGCTTCAAGCACCGCGCGGGCATGCCGGTCTTGGGCATCATCGGCAAGATGGGCAACACCCGGATGAACGGCGGCATCAACGCGTTGCTCGATACCTGGATCCGCAAAGTCAATCCCGAGCAGGCGCAGGGCGGTCGGTACTGGTCGAACTACACCTGGCACGGCGACCAGAACCCGGCCCATCCCTGGTGGTCAGGGGTGCAGGCTCCGACATCGACCTGTCTGACATGCGCTTCTCCAAGCTGAACACCAGCTGGGGCAAGAACTTCGTCGAGAACAAGATGCCGGAAGCGCACTGGAAGCTGGAGATGTATCGAGCGGGGCGCCAGCGTGGTCGTCATCACGCCCGAATACAATCCGACCGCCTATCGCGCCGACTACTGGATGCCGTTGCGTCCGGAATCGGACGGCGCGTTGTTCCTGGGGGCGATGAAGATCATCGTCGATGAGAACATGCACGACATCGACTTTCTGCAAGGCTATCACCGATGCCCCGATTCTTGGTCCGGACGGATACCTTGCAATATCTCGATCCGCGCGACGTGATAGGGATTACAAGTTCCCGGACTTCTCCAAGAGCTATTCGGGCGAAGTGCAGTCGCTTGAAGCCGGAGCAGATCGAGCGCTTGGGCGGCATGATGGTCTGGGATCTCAACAAGAAGCAGGCGGTCCCGCTCCATCGGGAGCAGGTGGGCTGGCACTATACCAACAGCGGCATCGACGCCGCGCTGAACGGCACCTTCCGCGTGAAGTTGCTCAACGGCCGCGAAATCGACGCGATGCCGGTCTGGCAGATGTACCTGGTGCATTTCCAGGACTACGACCTGGACACCGTGCATCAGATTTGCCGGACGCCCAAGGACTTGATCGTCCGGTGGGCGCGGGATTCGGGCACGATCAAGCCCGCCGCGATCCACAACGGCGAAGGCACCTGTCACTACTTCCATCAGACGATTAACGCCCGCGGCGCGGCGATGGTGCTCATCATCACCGGCAACGTGGGCAAGTTCGGCACGGGCCAGCATACCTGGGCCGGCAACTACAAGGCGGGCACCTGGACCGCGACCCCCTGGTCGGGCGCCGGCATTGCGGTGCATACGGGTGAGGATCCCTTCAACATCACGACGGATCCAAACGCGCATGGCAAGGAAATCAAGACCAAGTCGTACTACTACGGCGAAGAAGTCGGCTACTGGAACCACGGCGATACGGCCTTGATCGTCAATACGCCGAAGTATGGACGGAAGGTGTTCACCGGGAAGACCCACATGCCGACGCCGAGCAAGTTCCGCTGGGTGACCAACGTGAACGTGCTCAACAACGCCAAGCACCATTATGACATGGTGCGGAACGTGGATCCGAACATCGAGACCCTGATCACGCAGGACATCGAGATGACCTCGGACGTCAACCACAACGATATCGCCTTTGCCTGTAACTCGTGGATGGAGTTCACCTATCCGGAAATGACGGTGACGGTCTCCAACCCGTGGGTGCAGATCTGGAAGGGCGGCATCCGGCCGTTGTACGACACCCGCAATGACCTCGATACCTTTGCGGGCACGGCGGCGAAGCTCAGCGACATGACGGGCGATAAGCGCATGAAAGACTACTTCGCGATGGTGTACTTGAATCGCGTGGACGTCTATGCCCAACGCATGTTGGACGCCTCCTCGACCTTTTACGGCTACAGCGCCGATACGATGCTGAAGAGCGAAAAGGGCTGGATGGTCATGGTGCGCACCTATCCGCGGCATCCGTTCTGGGAAGAGACGAACGAGTCGAAGCCCATGTGGACACGCAGCGGCCGGTACGAGAATTACCGGATCGAGCCGGAAGCGATTGAATACGGCGAGAACTTTATCAGCCACCGGGAAGGCCCGGAGGCGACGCCGTATCTGCCGAACGCCATCTTTACGACGAACCCCTATTGTCGGCCGGATGACTACGGCATTCCGATCACGGCGCAGCACCACGACGACAAGACGGTGCGCAACATCAAGTTGTCGTGGCATGAAATCAAGCGCCACAGCAATCCGTTGTGGGAGAAGGGGTACCAGTTCTACTGCGTCACCCCGAAGACCCGGCACCGGGTGCATAGCCAGTGGTCGGTCAACGACTGGGTGCAGATTTATGAGAGCAACTTCGGCGATCCGTACCGCATGGACAAGCGGACGCCAGGAGTCGGCGAGCACCAGTTGCACATCAACCCGCAGGCGGCCAAAGACCGCGGCATCAACGACGGCGACTACGTCTATGTGGACGGCAATCCGGTGGACCGGCCCTATCGCGGCTGGAAGCCGAGTGACCCGTACTACAAAGTGGCGCGGTTGATGATCCGGGCCAAATACAACCCCTCCTATCCGTACCACGTGACGATGGCGAAGCACGCCCCGTACGTGTCGACGGCGAAGTCGGTCAAAGGCCACGAGACGCGCCCCGACGGACGCGCCATTGCGGTCGACACCGGCTATCAGTCCAACTTCCGGTACGGGGCCCAGCAGTCCTTTACCCGGAACTGGTTGATGCCGATGCACCAGACCGACAGCTTGCCGGGCAAACACGCGATTGCCTGGAAGTTTAAGTGGGGGTATCAAGTGGATCACCACGCGATCAACACGGTGCCGAAGGAATGTCTGATCCGCATCACCAAGGCGGAAGACGGCGGCATCGGGGCGCGCGGCCCGTGGGAACCGGTCCGGACCGGCTTTACGCCCGGACAGGAAAACGAGTTCATGATCAAGTGGCTCAAAGGCGAGCACATTAAGATCAAGGTGTAAGCGCCGCGAGGACAGAGAATTCGAGGTTCGAGGTTCGACGGTGAAAACACCGAACTTCGAACGCAGCACGTCGAACATAGAACGGAGGAAGACAATGCCTGAAGTCTATAACTGGCAACTGGGACGGAAGATGCTGTATCCCTACGAGGAGCGGCATCCGAAGTGGCAGTTTGCCTTTGTGTTCAACATTAACCGGTGCCTGGCGTGCCAGACCTGTTCGATGGCGGACAAGTCGACCTGGCTCTTTTCCAAGGGGCAGGAATACATGTGGTGGAACAACGTGGAGACCAAGCCCTACGGCGGGTATCCCCAGTTCTACGACGTGAAGATCACGCAGTTGATCGAGCAAGTGAACCCGGGCGGGCAGGTGTGGAACGTGCGGGTGGGCCGCAAGCACCATGCGCCCTACGGGGTGTTCGAAGGGATGACCATTTTCGACGCGGGCGCCAAAGTGGGCCAGGCGGCGATCGGGTACATTCCGACCGACCAGGAATGGCGGTTCGTCAATATCTATGAGGATACGGCGACCTCGATGCGGGCCCTCGTGGAAGGCATCGACAAGACCGGGTTCTCACGCGATGAGCCGTGGAAGATGACGGGGAGCAGTCTGCCGGAGCATGAGACGTTCTTCTTCTATCTCCAGCGGATCTGTAACCACTGTACCTATCCGGGCTGCCTTGCGGCCTGCCCGCGGAAGGCGATCTACAAGCGGCCGGAAGACGGCATTGTGCTGATCGACCAGAACCGCTGCCGCGGGTACAAGAAGTGTGTCGAGCAGTGCCCGTTTAAGAAGCCGATGTACCGCGGGACGACCCGGGTGTCGGAGAAGTGCATTGCGTGCTATCCGCGCATCGAAGGCAAGGACCCGCTCACGGGCGGCGAGCCGATGGAAACGCGCTGTATGGCGGCCTGCGTGGGCAAGATCCGCATGCAGAGCCTGGTGCGGATCGGCGAAGACGGCCTGTGGGCCGAAGACCGGTGGCATCCCCTGTACTACACGATTCGCGTAGAGCAGGTGGCGCTCCCCCTGTATCCGCAGTGGGGCACCGAGCCCAACGGCTTCTACATCCCGCCCCGGCACAGCCCGAGCGGCTATGCCCGGCAGATGTTCGGCCCGGGCGTGGACAACGCCATCGAGAAGTACTTGGTACCGAGTCGGGAACTGCTCGCGGTGCTCCAATTGTGGAGAGCCAGCCAGCAGATCATCTTCCGGTACGATGTCATTCCGGGCCCGAAGGTGTTTGAGACCCAGATCCACGGGAAGCGGTTCGAGATGTACAACGATACCGTGCTGGGCTTCAACAAGTCGGGCAAGGAAGTGGCCCGCATTCAGGTCGAAGAGCCGATTTACATTCGGCCGGCCGAACGCGTGACCTGGCTGTAATTCCACGCCAGGAAATCGCTTCTCAAGGAGGGCGGGGTTCCGAAAGGGATCCCGCCCTTTCTCTTTTGAGGGTGCGCCCAAAGCCCGTTTGTACAAGCAACGCTCCCTACCCCAGTGTGGAGGTTTCGCAGTCTTTCGACTCAAGTGCTCTGCTTCTTTTGCGCACTTGACGGGTTATGGGGGGTCCAGTACAGTTGGCGAACCGATTATGTTGATTCTAGGCTATGGGGTCTGTGCGTGACCTCTCGTCAGCAGCAGTCACCTCCCTTTGCGGCGCAAGCCGTACCTTTTGACCAATTCCTCGCGTCGGGAAAACTGCCGGAAGGCTACTTGAGCAGCGAATATGTGGCGCAACAGTTTGTCGAGCGCCTCGTCCATTATGTGCTCAGCGTGCCCACTGGCAGTTATACGATGGCCCAACTAAGCCAGCTGCTCGAGCAACTCGACCCGCGTACGCAAGTTTTCTTCTTCAAACGTCTGAAAGAAACTAGCCCCGAGAGCCTCAAGGATTTTGCCCCTCTCTATTACGGATTCATGAATGAATTTCATTCCCTTCTCTTCACATAAGCTTTCGAAAAATTATCCCTTGTAGCCGAAGCAATCTCATGTATAATTACACAGTTCACTTACTTGAGAAGGAGCATCATGAATTCATCTTTGCAGCGGGCCGTGTCCAGTTTTTATAATCTGATCTATGAAGCCCAGACCTTTGCCACCGCGATGGCGAGGATCGACACCGCTGAGCAAGAGCACTATGCGGGCCGCATCGAAGGACTGAACTGGGTCCTGGATCGCTGTCAGGAACTTGAGGATATGGACGCCAACCTCACGCCCTCTTCGCTTCAACGCGTGTTAGGGGAAGTCAAATCCGACCTCGACCACGAGTTGTCGGTGCAGCGGCGTGAAAAAGGACGGCGGGCGGATGGTCGGGAAGAGGCTTTGAACTTTGTCGCGGACTATCTTTCCAGCCTTATTACGGCGACAGAAATCGAATCTGCCAAGACTTCCGTCTAACCTTCGGCTCGGCCCTCGAACCGTCTGCAACCCGCACTGGATACGACTCATGGCATTGATCCGGGAATGGATCGTTTTCGCCCTCTGTCTCGGGGCGGGGGGGCACATCGCTCTGGCCTTCGTCCTTCATGCGCCTGACCTCTGGCCGTGGAGCCGAGCCGGGTTATATGGATTGCTGAGCGGGCTCACAGTCTATGCCATTGTGCAGATTACTCGATGGGCTTGGGCGAGGTTACGAACAAAAGACGTCGCAGACTCGTCGACATAAGCGCCCACCAGGCGGCTAGCCTTCTCCCATTGACCGGTCCTTACCTTCCTGCATAAAATCACAGCATGGCTCAGCCACCTAAACAACCCTTCTCAGGATGGCCGCCAGGCGCGTCACCGCGCCCTGGGATAAAAAGACCAGCTTCCCCACCAAAGCAGACCGATCAGTTTGAATCCTTCAACGCATCTCTGCTCTACTGTCCCCGATGCCGCGTTGCCACCCCGACTCGCGAGCGGTTACTGCTCGTGCTTCCAACGGGCAATCTCTACGAATATCTCTGTATGCATTGCGGGACGTCAACGGGTTCCAAGACAGATGGAAATCAAGTCTTGTAACCAGTAGGTGGCCTGATGGATAACTCTGAAGACCGAAAGATGAGGTTCAAGTCACTTGCTCGAGAGGAATGCCTTCTTCAATCAACATCACTGGAATATTTTCCCGAATAGGATACAGGATTTTCCCATCTGCGCGCACAAGGCCGCCATCTAATGCCTCTGCAACTGGCTTTTTGCCGATATTCGTCAGCGTGCCGCGGGCGATGACATCATTGAGTTTCTTGACTAGCGCGCTATCGGCCATACTCAGAGACTGCTTGGTTTCCGGGCAGCACAGGATCGCGAGAAGGTCTTTATCAAGAGTCATGAGACGCGTTCCTCCCTGTGACATCAGTCTAGAACACAACAACGGTCGGGGACAAGAGCTTCGAGGTTAAGGGAACTCGAGACCTACTTCGTTCTATTCGCGGTACCGGCTATGGCTCTTTCTTTTGCCTCAACTATCTGGAGACTCTTTTTAACCGGCCTTTTTCTCCTCGTCCCGACATGGGCGACGTTTTTGATTCTCCGAGCGCTGTTCACAACGCTCGATAACTTGGTGGGCGAACACATGCCTCAGGCGATTCCTGGGACCGGCCTCATGCTCCTCATCCTTCTCGTGCTTGCCGCGGGAATGTTCTCAACCCATGTCATTGGACAACGCCTCATGGCACATCTCGAATACCGACTGGAACGGATTCCCCTCGTCCACAGCATTTATCTCACACTCAAGGGAATGACCGACCTGTTTAATTTCCGATCCCGATTCGGCCGGAGCGCCGTCGTCGCCTTTCCATTCCCGCGAGATGGACTCTGGGCTTTGGGTTTTATCATGGGAACCGCTCCCTCGGCGCTTCAAGTGGCACCTGGGCGCCTGCTCATGGTGTTTGTCCCGACCGCCATCCATCCATTTACCGGCTACCTCGCCTTCGTCCCGGAGGAGCAGGTACATCATCTTAAATTGCTCCCGGAAGACGCCATGAAGATGGAGTTTTCCGCCGGTCTCTACAAACCAAGAGCCGGCTGGTTGAATCTTCCCGATCAACACTCCTAGCCATGCAATTGCAAATCCGCGTCAGGCCTGCCGGACTGGAAGATGTCGAAAGCATCGCGAGGTTTAGCTTGGCCATGGCTCTCGAGACGGAAGGACGCCGTTTGGACGTTGATCGTGTCAGGTGTGGGACACTGGCTCTCCTTAAGACGCCATCCTATGGAAGCTTTCTAGTCGCTGAACCGGCCCATACCACATCGCCGGGCATCGTTGCACAGCTGATGATCACTTATGAATGGAGCGACTGGCGAAACGGCGTCTTCTGGTGGATCCAAAGCGTCTACGTCGACCCAGCCTGGCGTCGGCAGGGCGTGTTTCGCCGTATGCACGACGAGGTCGCGTCGCGGGCAAAGGCTGACCCGAAGGTTTGTGGGATCAGGCTTTACGTGGAAGAGGACAATCGTGCTGCCGCAATTGTTTATGAGCGACTTGGTCTGACTCGATCAGCGTACCGGGTGTATGAAGAAGATTTTGTGCTCTCGCAAAAGCACGTATCCAAGAAGGAGGTTCCATGAAGCGTGTTCGACCGCTGGTCCTCGTCGTAGCAGTCGCTATCCTTGCCGGAGGTTGCGCCTTCGTGCGGGGCACCTATGGGGAGGAGGTTAATCCTCCGGATCTTTCGTCAATCAAGAAGGGAACCACCACACGAGCGGAGGTAGCGACCTTGCTGGGAGCTCCGGAAAGGATTATAGAAGTAAATCATCGTGAAATATTTCAGTATTTTCATTTCGATATGAAATCTGGTCTCCTCCTCTTCTTTTCACGCACGAATATCATAAGCGAGGATGTCTTCGTCTTTTTCGATGAAAACGGGATCGTGCAGGACCTTGTGGTTGGTAAAAAGAAACCGACTCCCGAAATGCAATTCTGGCCGTTCGGTGATTAGCTCCGTACCGGAGAACGAAGGAGCGATGCGACGCTTAATCCGGTCATTCGCACTCTCTGTTCTAGTAACAATTCTTTCAGGCTGTGGCCCAATCGTGTGGCAGCGCCTGACTCTCAACCAACCCATTTCCCAAGACGAGGTCACGTTCATTAAAAAGGGAGAGACCCACCTTTCTGATGTAGCCAAAGAACTCGGGTCGCCAGATGAAATTCTTGACCTCAAGCATCGCCTGATCGCCCGATATCACTTCAGCGATACCAGGTATTTTCGAATAAACTTTGGCTGGGGTCTCCGTTTTTTCATCCCGTATTATACTCCGGACCTGGTTTTAAGCGGCGGAGGGTCGGGAACCAATGTGTTTGACGTTGCCTGCGACTCACAGCTTGTCGTCCAAGAGACCTCATTCGCCTTTCATAAGAGTTCGTCACGTTTTAACCTGTGGCCATCCACGGACTAATTACGCAATGAGCGTCCATTGCTCTAGGATCGACACATGACACATCCGCGCTTAATGTTCCCACAGACGGCGATGTTGACGGTGTGCTCTCTGTTCGTATGGTGCTTGAACGCACACGGGAGCGATCCGGACGAACCACGTATGCGGGCACGCGATCTCGGGATCGTCATCGGCACATATGCCACCGGTCCGCTAAATGCGATTACGGATGTCGCGGGCGTGAAGGTGGGGCACACCACACTGTTCTCCGGCGAAGGCGCTTTGAAGCCTGGGGTTGGGCCGATTCGGACGGGCGTCACGGTCGTGATCCCTCGCGATGACGTTTGGCACAAGAAAGTAACCGCAGGGTCGTTCGTCCTCAATGGCACCGGCGAGATGACCGGCCTCTCCTGGGTTGCGGAATCAGGTTTTCTTGAATATCCCATTGCGCTCACCAATACCCTCAACGTCCCCCGCGTCGCCAATGGTGTGATGTCCTGGATGATCGGACAGTATCCCGAGATTGGGATCTCCGATGATACGCTGACCCCGGTGGTCGCTGAATGTGACGACGGACGCCTGAATGATATCCAAGGCCGGCATGTCACCGAGCAGGATGTCGCCACGGCGTTGGGGAATGCCTCATCCGGTCCGGTGGCGGAAGGCACCGTCGGCGCTGGAACCGGCATGGTCTCGTACGGATTCAAGGGCGGTATCGGGACCGCTTCGCGCCGTCTTCCTGAACAGGGGGGTCGGTACACCGTCGGCGTCCTGGTCAATGCTAATCACGGCCGACGACCTGAATTGATGGTGGGGGGCGTCCCGGTCGGACAACGCTACGACGCCACCATGCCGCTGGCGCAGGCCACCGAGCGCGGACTCAGTGAAGGGTCGATCATCATTATCGTGGCGACCGATGCACCGCTCGATGGACGTCAATTGACCAGGCTCGCCAAACGGGCGGCTTTGGGGTTGGCACGAACCGGCTCCACGGCCAGACACGGCAGCGGTGATTTCATCCTGGCATTTTCCACTGCTCATATTATCCCACATTATCCGAAAGACGCCACCTATACGCTCACGCACCTGGCGGACACTCATCTCAATCCGTTGATCACCGCCACGGTCGAAGCGACAGAAGAAGCCATCCTGAACGCGCTCACTATGGCAACGACGGTGGTTGGACGGGATGGCCATCGGGTCGACGCTATCGCCCTCGATCGACTGAAAGCCCTCGTCTCCGATGCCCGCCGTTGATCCATTCTGACGCTCGACCGTTTCTGAAAATGCACGACTTGCATTTTCCTCCTACGCCTCGTTATTCTCCCTTTCGGGTTTTGATCGACGGAGAGGTCATGAACGAGTACCAGATTGGCGGCGGATTGCGTCTTCTGACTGCCGTGGAAAAAACAGACGCCTTCGCGGAGTTTCTCAAGACTCGCATGGTCCGCGCCATTGAAACTGAGGATCCGACGGAGCTCCACTATCTGTTGGCTCAGCTCGACGACTACTATTCCTATATGTGGCGGTATTATAAAAAACTGGCCCAGGCCCGTTCTGAACGGATGGATCCAGGGGTCTGAGTTCTCTTCCTGTTGAAATACGGCCATGCCGAGTCTTTCATCTCTCACATCGCGCCGGCCCACGACCTTCCAATTCTCCTCCGCGCTTTCCAAAAAAGCCGACACTGAAGCGGCTGCTCGAGACCTGACTGACGACACTCGAACCAAACTTGGAGCGGCATCGGTCGATTTGGCCTGCCTTTTTCTGTCGTCTCATCATCTTGACCGGGCCGAGTTGCTCGTGAAAACACTTTCAGACACGCTGCATCCCCGACTCATGATCGGCTGCACAGGCGAAGGCATTATTGCCGGACGGGAGGAACTGGAAACGGCCCCGGCCGTGACCCTGTGGACCGCTTCCCTTCCCGATGTCACGCTTGAGCCGGTCCGCCTGACTTTTTCGCCGACACAAGACCAGTTTAATTTAGCGGGTTGGCCTGAACGCGGAGCCGGGGATTCAACCTTTCTGCTCCTTGCGGATCCTTTCACAACCCCCATGCAAGAGGTTCTGGCGTTGCTTGAAGAACGCTATCCCGGCACACCGGCACTGGGAGGTCTTGCAGGCGGAGGGCAGGACGCGGGAGAGAATCGGCTGATCTATCAGGATGCGGTGCTTAAGAATGGTCTCGTGGGAGTCCGGTTGTCCGGCCCTCTTGCCATTCGCCCCATTATCTCTCAAGGGTGCCGCCCCATCGGCGACCGCTATGTGATCACGAAAGCCGAACACAATCTGATTCAGGAACTGGGCGGGGCGCCGGCACTGGAGCGATTACAGGCGGTGTTTGAAACGCTGGACGAACACGACCGTCGACGCGCCCACCGAGCCTTGCACATCGGCATTGTAATGGACGAGCAGCGGAATCATTTTGAACGGGGAGATTTCCTGGTCCGCAATCTTGTCGGCGCTGATCAAGCCACCGGGTCCGTCGCGATCGGGGATGTCGTGCAAGAGGGCCAAACGGTCCAATTTCACTTGCGAGACGCCCAGTCGGCCAGCGAGGATCTGAACTTGTTGTTGGCGGCCGATCGCGCCGCGCACGACAATGCCCCCCTGGGCGCATTGGTCTTCAGCTGCTGTGGTCGAGGGCAAGGCTTGTTTGGCCGGTTGAACCACGATGCGGAAGCGGTCACGGATCGGCTGGGGTCGATTCCCGTTGGGGGATTTTTTGCGCAAGGTGAAATCGGTCCTGTGGGCGGCCGGAATTTTCTCCATGGGTATACAGCCAGCATGGCTCTGTTTGCCGAACGAGCCACACAACCCTCCCGCTGAACTCACGAAGCCAATCATGACCGAGTTACGCACCATTCTTATGACCATGACGCTGGTGATTGCACCGCATTAGAAGGAGACATTATGGCCGCGAGCGAGAAAGGTCCTGATGGAAATGAGATCACGACGTCATCCGGGCTGATGTACATTGATCAGACGGTCGGCACCGGAGACGTCGCCGTCGCCGGAAAATCGGTGACCGTGCACTATACCGGCTGGCTGACCAATGGTCACAAATTCGACAGTTCGGTGGACCGAGGCCAGCCATTCACTTTTCCACTCGGAGCGGGACGAGTCATCAAGGGATGGGATGAAGGCGTCCAAGGGATGAAAGTGGGTGGCAAGCGGAAGCTGACCATTCCCTCGAACTTGGGCTATGGCGCACGGGGCGCAGGCGGCGCCATTCCTCCGAACGCGACGTTGGTCTTCGATGTCGAACTCCTCGGCGTCAGGTAGCATTCCTGTCTCATGCTGCAGACCCCATTGATCGCACAACATCGCGCTGCCGGGGGCAAGCTGGTCGACTTTGCCGGGTGGGAAATGCCGATCCAGTATACCGGCGTGGTCGACGAGTACCATACGGTCCGGAGCACGGCCGGCCTCTTTGATGTCAGCCACATGGGCCGACTTCGGGTCTTAGGTTCCGGCGCAGGGGCATTCCTTCAACAGGTGACGACCAACGACGTGGGGCGGCTCGCCGTTGGTCAGGCCCAATACTCGATGGTCTGCAATGAGCGAGGCGGCATAAAAGACGACATCTTTGTCTATCGACTCAGGGCGGATGAGTATCTGCTTTGTGTCAACGCGTCCAACCGCGAAAAGGTTTTTGAATGGCTTCGCGATCACCAGACGGGCGATGGAGTATCGTTGGCAGACCAGTCAGCCGAATTGGCGCAAGTCGCCATCCAGGGTCCTTTGTCCCGTGACCTGCTTGTCTCCCTGGGATCCGTTGAGGTGGCCGACCTCAAGCTGCATCATGCGCGCGAATTGACGGTGGCGTCGACTCCTGCATTAGTCGCCAGAACCGGCTACACGGGAGAACTCGGGTTTGAACTCTATGTGGCAGCCAACCGCATCGGCGCTCTCTGGGAGCGGATTTTGGAGCAGGGCCGCGCGCGCGGTCTTAAGCCGGCAGGCCTGGGAGCCAGGGATCTCCTCCGCCTGGACATGGGCTACCTCTTGTATGGAAATGACATCGGGGAAGACACAACTCCCTTGGAAGCGGGAGTCGATTGGACAGTCTCTTTACACAAGGGCGATTTTATCGGACGAGCAGCCCTGCAGGCTCAACAAGATCGAGGACTCACGCGTCGCTTGATCAGCCTCGAGTTGCTGGAGAAGGCGGTCCCGAGGCATGGATGCAAAATTTTGTCTTCGCACGCCTCAGAACCCATAGGAGAAATCACGAGCGGCAACCTTTCGCCGATTCTTCAAAAGGGCATTGCACTGGGTTATGTGACGGCCGGGCATGCGGAGCCGGGCACCGCTGTCGTCGTCGATATCCGCGGCAAAGCGGTCCCCGGCCGGATCGTCAAAGCACCGTTTTATCGAAAGCCCAAGCGCTAGCGTCACCGTCATTCGCTCATGACTAAAAACATTTACAAGGGAAAAGTCGTGACACTGAACGTCGAGACGGTCACGCTCCCAAACGGAGTAACTGTTGACCTGGAAACGATCCGGCATCCGGGGGCCGCGGCAGTCGTTCCCATGAAAGACGATGGCACGGTGGTCCTCATCCGCCAATTTCGCCATGCCGCCGGAGGGTTCATTTATGAAATCCCGGCCGGAAAGCTTAACCCGGGCGAAGATCCGCTCGCCTGCGCCTCTCGGGAACTGGAAGAGGAGATCGGCTATCGGGCCGGGTCATTCGAGCTGTTGACCAGCATTTTTACGGCGCCTGGTTTTGCGGACGAAGTCATTCACGTGTACAAAGCGACGGGGCTGACTTCAGGACGCCAGCAACTGGATCGAGACGAAGTGTTGGAAGTGGTCCCGCTGCCATTAATAGAAGCGGTCGCCATGATAGCGGACGGCAGGATTCGGGATGCGAAAACGATTGTGGGGTTACAGTGCGCCTATATAAGAGCGTACATTCGGTAGGGAAACAGCCCAAGAGGTTCTCCGCTTCAAGGCGGAGAACCTCTTAAGCCAGCTAGCCTCGCCACATGAACGGAAGTTACTTACCCTTCTCGTCCTTCTTCTTCTCATCCTTCTTGTCGCCGAATGTATCCGCGTGACCGCCCTTCTTTTCGTCCTTCTTGTCGGTCTTCTTCTCGTCACCGTACACCAGGACGTGGCCGCCCTTCTTCTCATCCTTCTTGTCTTTCTTCTCTTCGCCCGCGAAGGAAGGCGCACTAAAGGATACCGCCACCGCCACCGCCATGATAGCCATAAGCATGCGCTTCATAATGAGTCACCTCCTTTAAGGTTTAGGAATTCACGCCGAATCATTCGACGCTACTGCAGTGGTGAGCAAGCTTGGTGCCGAATGGAACGTGGACTGCTTTCGTTATACAGAACAAGGCCTTAGGCTTTCGGTCGATAGGAGATGCTACATCCCGCCTCCCGTGTTTTTTGTGGCAAAATGGCGGACAGCTCACTAAACTGCCTCAGAGCGATGCCCATGCATCACCGCCTCCCTTGATCACATCGATGCCGGTGTACGCGTCTTGTTCGTCGGCATCAATTCTGGCCTGCGCTCGCCTCACATAGCCACCGGTTTGATGGCTTCGGAGTGCTGGATCCGGTCGGATATCGAAGAGGCACGGCACGGATCGAGCACAAACTCGCTCGATATCAACCGTGGTTGTGTCATCTCAGGCATACAATTATCCGCATACTCTTCTTGGATGTACATCCGCTGTAACTAGGAATGACCCGAGTGCAGCTTGGCTGAGATATCGGCCTTCCTGCTGCCTAGTCCGAGGGACGCAGTGCGGATTCTTCCTATCAGCGGATGCCTTCAGTCTGCTCATGGTCTACTCTGCGGCAATGATCTTGCCTGCCGCCTGGAACCTCTCTCGAAGTTCATGCTATCTTCAGCGCCGAACACAAAGCGGATGTGCCGGGATATAACGCAGGAGAAGCGCATGTTACTCGAAGGGAAGAAGGGGCTGATCATCGGGGTGGCGAATAAACACAGCATCGCCTGGGCCATTGCGCAATCTGTTTCTAACCAGGGTGCACAGTTGCTGTTGAACTATCAGAATGAGCGATTGCGGGAAAACGTCGAAGAACTCGCCGCGACCATGCCCGGCACCAAAGCCCTTCCCTGCGATGTCGCCAACGATATCGAGATTGCCGGGCTGATGCAGCACGTGCAGAAGGAGTTCGGTCGCCTCGATTTCCTCATCCATTCCGTCGCCTTTGCGCCCCGCGAGGAACTCACCGGTGAGTTCGTCAACACCACCCGGCAGGGTTTTGCGACGGCCTTGGATGTCAGCGCGTATTCTCTGGTGGCCCTCACCAAGGCGGCGCTGCCCTTAATGACGGAAGGCGGTTCAATCGTCACCCTGACCTATCTCGGGGCGGAGCGCGTGGTGCAGCATTACAACGTCATGGGCGTCGCCAAAGCGGCTCTGGAAGCATCCGTCCGCTATCTTGCCCACAATCTGGGTCCTCAAAACATCCGCGTCAATGCGATCTCGGCCGGCCCCATTAAGACATTGGCCGCCCGCGGTGTGTCCGGCATCAGCAAGATGGTAGACCACCACAAAGAATTCGCCCCGCTACGAAGAGCCACTGAACAGGGGGAAGTCGGCGACACGGCCCTCTTTCTCGTGAGCCCATTGGGACGAGGGATTACCGGTGAAGTGATCTACGTTGACGGCGGCTATCACATTCTCGGATCCCTGGTGTCCGCAGACTGACGAATCGCCCGCCAGAACACATGATGTCATGGGATTCGCACTATTCAAGCGTGCGTCGAAGAGTCTTCAGCTGGCTTCGTTTTGACTTTCCTTCCAGACGCCTGTTTTGAGAACCCTTCGTCGGCTTCGTCGGTCGGCGCGGCTTGCGGGGAACGGCCACGCTCTGAATCAGTTCGCGTAACCGGTCCAGCGCGTCCTCCCGATTCCTCTCTTGAGTGCGGTGCTGCTGGGCTTTGATCGTGATGAGTCCATCTTGTGACACCCGATGGTCCTTTAACTTCAGCAAGGCTTGTTTGTAAAAAGGCGGCAGCGAGGACGCCGGGACATCAAACTGTAGATGGATCGCGGTGGACACTTTATTGACATTCTGGCCTCCGGCACCCTGCGACCGCATGGCATGGAGGTCGATCTCGGAGTCTGGGATACTGATATGTGGGGAGATGTAGAGCATCAGTGAGCGGCGTTTATGCGCCCGGATTCACGTGGGCAAGGGCCATCACAAGAAGTGTACCGCGAGGACATGCGCTTCACAAACAATGTGCGGATGACTCTCTTGGAAGAACGCTCCTGAGTGCCGGTCATTCTACAAGGCAGCTACTGCAGCTCCGGGACCCGATCAATGATGCGAAGTTTCACGTCATCACCCAGTTGGATCTGCACCATCTTGGTTGAGAGGCTTTCGCGGATGTGAAAGACATCTTGCGCGCTGAACTGAAGGTGTCCGCCACAACGTTCGACCAAATGGTACAGCAGCAGGGTGGTGAGGTACTGAACCTCGTCATCGTTGGCGTGCTGACTGAAGTTGAGGATTTGGGACATCGTCTTCTCTCTCGTACGCGCGTTGCGAGGCCTACTTATCGCCGAATTTTATCCGCGCGACAATGCCTCGAAGGAAGGGGGTCGGCACAGAGACAAATTTGCACATTGGAGCGGCCACCTTGAGGCTTATCTACCCGCGCAATTCGTGGAGAACGGCTAATGTCTTGTCGATTTCATCGACCGAGTTGACCAACCCCGGTGCCAACCTGGCGTACTGAGTGGCATACGGCGTCACGCTTCCCACGATGCCGCGTTGTCTCAGCATGGCTACCACCTGCTGAGGCGTCAAACCTGTTATCTCAAAACAGACGATACCGGCTGACAGGTCCTCTGACATCGGCGTGTGCAACCGAACGTGCTTCATGGAAGAGAGGCCCCGTTTCAGTTGCTGATTCAAGTCATAGATGCGCCGGGTTGCGCGCGGTTTGCCGATCGCTTGGTGAAACGCGAACGCCTCGTCCAATGCCCAGCGATGCTCAAAGGAATGGAATCCGCCGGGGGTCATGTAAACCGCCTTGGGAAGAGGCCTGGGAGGATGCAGCTTCATCCAGATGTCATAGGCTTCCGTGTTGAACGTGGGAATGATGGGACTGGCAGCGGGCCATGCGCGCGGGTGCCCCCAAACGAGCCCGGTACCTCTCGGACCGAACATCCATTTGTGCGTGCCCGCAATCAGAAAATCACAGCCCAGTTCTTCAACCTTGAAATCCTCGACGCCTAACGCGTGAACGCCATCGACGCAAAACAGGACGCGGTCTTGCTCCTCCCGCTCTGCATTGATTGTTCGGATCGACCGAGCCATGTCACGGATGGGCAATTTAAGACCGGTACCGGAATGAACCCAGGTGACCGCCACAACCCGCGTTTCAGGTCTGATGTGCTTGACAAGATTGTCGATGAGCTCCGCTTTCGAGACGGTGTCGAGCTGCTCATACAGCGCAATTCGGCGGACCTGTGCGCCCGTCCGCTCGGCTCTGAGGCGTAAGGAGGTATCCGTCGAGTAATGGTCGTGAACCGTCGTGAGAATGTCCTGCCCGGGCCGAAGCTGAAGGCCTCCGTACAAAAGTCCGAGACCCATCGTCGTGCTGTCAGTCAGCGCGATTGTGGTCGGGTCGGTACCCAGATAATCGGCCGCTGCCCGCAGAACCCTCGCCTCCTGCTTGGCTTCATGCTCCATCCAATACCCGATCGGATCGGCATCCAATCCGGCTCGATGCCGTTCAATGGCCTGGCGCACGGAATCGGGATGGGAGGCGAGGAAGAAACCAGCCAGGTGAATCAAATCATGCGCGAGCGGAAACTGCGCCCGCACCGTCTCCCAGGTGTCGAGCCGCTTAGGGGTCAGCGCGGGGGTCGCAGAGGCCGGAAGAAGCTCCGGTGAGAGAAGGGCCGCGCCTAACGCGAGGCCGGTTCTGACGAGAAAGTCACGGCGCTCGATGCCTTTCATCAGCGCTCCTTCGGTGGTCGGTGCCACACTTCACTCTACTGCGTGGCAGTACGGCCGGGCAAGGAGGCGAACCAAACACAGTGAATCGCTGACGGCAACCTCGATGGACTCGGAAAGGGGCTGGTTGGAACGGCGTGACGGCTTGTGGTGCGGTCTGGGTCTCTACCAGATCCACAAATTTGAACCTATGACTGGTAGGCATCCATGGGAGGACAAGTACAGACGAGATGCCGATCGCCATAGGCTTCGTCAATGCGGCTGACGCTTGGCCAGAATTTGTTGGCCTTGACCCAGGGCGCGGGAAAGGCCGCCTGCTCTCTGCTGTACGGACGCTGCCAGTCATCGGCGGTCACGGCTAATGCGGTATGCGGCGCGTTCTTCAGCAGATTGTTGGTTCGCGGTTGTCGGCCATCCTCAATCTCTTGAATTTCGGCGCGGATGGAAATCAGCGCATCGCATAACCGATCAAGTTCGGCCTTCGCCTCACTCTCCGTCGGCTCAATCATCAGCGTGCCGGCGACAGGGAAGGAGACCGTGGGCGCATGAAATCCATAATCCATCAGTCGCTTGGCCACATCCATCGCTTCCACGCCCGCACTGCTCTTGAACTGCCGGAGATCCAGGATGAACTCATGGGCCACCAAGCCGGTGCTGCCTTTGTACAGAATCGGGAAATGCTTTTCCAAGCGCTTGGCCATGTAGTTGGCATTGAGAATGGCGACTTGCGTGGCCTTGGTCAGCCCGTCGCGCCCCATTAAGGCGATGTAGACCCACGAGATCGGAAGAATGCTCGCGCTGCCGAACGGCGCGGCAGAGACTGGACCGATGGCCTCAGGTCCGCCTAGCCCAGTCACGGGATGTCCGGGTAAAAAGGGCGCGAGATGTCGGGCAACACCGATCGGCCCCATCCCGGGACCGCCGCCGCCGTGCGGGATGCAAAACGTCTTGTGCAGATTGAGATGGCACACGTCAGCCCCGATGTCGCCAGGACGGCACAGGCCGACCTGGGCATTCATGTTGGCACCGTCCATGTACACCTGACCCCCGTGGGTATGCACAAGCTGGCAAATGCGACGGACGCCCGGCTCAAACACGCCATGCGTCGAAGGATACGTCAGCATCAGCGCAGCCAGCTTGTCCCGATGCTCCGCTGCCTTTGCTTCGAGATCGCCCAAATCAACATTGCCCTGCCGGTCACAGGCCACTGCGACGACGGTCATCCCGGCCATGGCCGCGCTGGCAGGATTCGTCCCGTGGGCCGAAACGGGAATCAAGCAGACGTTGCGATGCGCTTCTCCCTGCGCCCGGTGAAACGCTCGAATGACCATCAAGCCGGCATACTCACCTTGTGAGCCGGCATTCGGCTGGAGGGAGACCGCAGAAAACCCGGTGATCTCTGCGAGCCAGTCCTCCAACTGGCGAAACAGCTCCTGGTACCCGCGCGTCTGGTCCGCGGGAGCAAACGGATGCACCCCGGAAAATTCCGGCCACGTCACCGGCAGCATCTCCGAGGTCGCGTTCAGCTTCATCGTGCAGGACCCCAGTGGAATCATCGAATGAACGAGCGACAGGTCTTTCGTCTGGAGGCGATGCAGGTAACGGAGCATCTCATGTTCCGAGTGATAGCGATTGAACACCTCATGCGTCAGGTAGCTGCTCGTGCGCCCCAGGATCTCTGGAAAACTCGCATCACTGTCCGCCGCGATGTCCGCCACGCTGAAGGGCACACGATCATGGCCGGCGAAGATTTCGAGTATGCACTGAACTTCTTCCTCTGAACTGAGTTCGTCCAGTGACAATCCAAGGGAGCCGTCCTCATGGCGGCGGAAATTAATTCCCCGCTCGTTCGCTCGTGCCACGATCTGGTCGCCTTGCGTCCTGGCAAGCGGCACACGGAGCGTGTCGAACACAATCTGTGGCGTCACTTCGAATCCCAGCCGTCGCAGACTATCCGCCAGAACCACGGTCAGCCCATGGATGCGTCCGGCAATACGTCGTAACCCCTCGGGGCCGTGGTACACGGCATACATTCCGGCCATCACCGCGAGCAATACCTGGGCGGTGCAAATATTGCTCGTCGCTTTCTCACGCCTGATATGCTGTTCACGTGTTTGAAGCGCCAGGCGGCAAGCCGGCTGTCCGGTGATGTCCTTGGATACTCCGACGATGCGCCCCGGAATTTGCCTCTTATATTCCTCTTTGGCCGCCAAAAACGCGGCATGGGGACCACCAAACCCAATCGGCACACCAAACCGCTGAGTTGACCCGATCGCCACGTCAGCGCCAAATTCACCCGGCGAACGAAGCAGCGTGAGGGCCAGCAGATCCGTTGCCACCACCACCAGTACGCCGGCCTCATGCGCCTGCTTGACCAACGTGCTGTAATCGCCGACATACCCGTCGGTCGCCGGGTACTGCAGCAGTATGCCGCTCAGGCGGCTGTCTGAGAAATTGATCGACGAAGTCGTACCTGTGCGAATCGTGATGCCCAGCGGTTCTGCTCTGGTCCGGACCACCGCGATCGTCTGAGGATGGCAGTCGTGCGACACAAAGAATTCCTGTCGTTCACGGCCGGCCGCGCGGGCAATCGCGTGGGACATTGTCATGGCTTCGGCAGCCGCTGTGGCTTCGTCCAACAGAGAGGCGTTCGCCAACGGTAAGCCCGTCAAATCCGCAATCATGGTTTGAAAATTGACGAGTGCTTCCAACCGGCCTTGCGCAATTTCCGCCTGGTAGGGCGTGTACTGCGTATACCAGCCGGGGTTTTCCAAGATGTTTCGTTGAATCACGCCGGGGGTCACACATCCGTAGTAGCCCATGCCGATGAGAGACCGACAGACAGTATTTTTGGCTGCGAGAGCTTTGAGTTCGGCCAGAACGGCTTGTTCGCCTTTGTTCACAGGTAGGCCCAGCGGCCTGCGAAGACGGATATCACCAGGCACCGTTGCATCGGCCAGCACGGCCAATGAAGGAAGACTGAGGGACGCCAGCATCTCCTGCACATCAGGCTCGCTCGGTCCCAGGTGCCGAGGCAGGAACTCGTCAGTAGGTTTGAGAGAACTCCTAGTCACCATGTCGATACTCTACCGTGCGATGAATGGTTCGTGAAGGGCTCCAGAAGTGGCCGGAAGACTATCATGTCAGGGGGCTATTTCCAAGATTGGAATTTGCACATGGCATAGGACCGGCCTGGGAGGGATCGAGCCGGTTTAATTGCATTCCGCTGAAATTGCGTTATGGTTGAACAGTTCGCTTCGACCTGAGGCCTATGATCACCGCCAAACACGTTCCCGCAGTGGACCGCCCAAAGGCCCCTCGAGCCAGGCCTGCCTCCTCGTTGAACCGGTCGTGGAGAGTCGCTGGAGGCCTCGGCGTTGTGGGAGTCTTGTAGGACTATCCATGAGCCTCTCAAAGACGCCCATTGACCTCACGGCGCTGTTGTCGCTGCCTTCCCCGCTGGGACAACAGAGCGCAGCCGCTCCTGGCGCCTTACGGCAGCCGGCGAAACCGGAGATCCGCCTGACCCGTGAGAGCATCGATGTCATGCTCGATAGTCTCGACCAGGCGATTCGACGAAAAGACGTGGATGAAGTGCTCCGGCACATTGCGTCCAATGCCACGATCACCATTCACATGAAACAAGGCTCCCAGTTACAACTTGTCACGTTGACCCGCGACGAATATCGGACGACGTTGCAAATGGCGTTTGCGTTCCCCAGTGCAAATGACTATGCCCGCGTCAGCACCACCGTCTCAGTTGCGCCGGACGGGCGCAGCGCCAAAGTGTCTTTCAAGTCGACGCAGACGCTGCGACAGGCCCGGCACGACATCACCGTGGAAGGGGAAGAAACGCTGATCTTCAAAGTGCTGGACGAGCGGCCAGCGATCGTCTCCCTTGAACAAGTGATGCCCGGCGATTCCACTTAGTCCTATCCCTCAGTCCCAACACCCAGAACGACTCGAGATCACAGGCTGCAGGTTTGGTATAATCACCCATCCTGACGGAGTGGTCTATGCGTGTGTTGGTCATTGAAGACGAAACGAAGGTCGGTTGCTTCATCAAGCGAGCGCTTGAAGAGGAAAGCTATGCCGTGGATCTGTGCGAGGATGGCGCCAAGGGCCTCGAATTGGCGCTCGGGACGAACTATGATCTGCTCGTCGTCGACTTGATGCTGCCCTCAATGTCGGGGCTCGACGTGGTGAAACATGTCCGCCGGGAGCGGGTCCAAACGCCCATTCTTATTCTCTCCGCACAATCGCAGATCGATCAGCGGGTCAAGGGGCTGGACGCCGGGGCCGATGACTATCTGACGAAGCCCTTCGCCATCGACGAACTCCTCGCGCGCGTCAGAGCCTTGCTCCGACGAGGCGCGACAGAGAGCCCTGGAATTCTTCAGATCGATGACTTGCTGCTGAACCCGGCCACGCGCGAAGTCACCCGAGGGGGACAGCGCATCGACCTGACCTTGAAGGAATACGCCCTGCTGGAATACCTCATGCGACACACCGGGCGCGTCCTCACCAGACCCATGATTTCCGAACACGTCTGGAATCACGACTTCGATACGTTCACAAACGTCATTGACGTCTATGTTAATTACCTGAGAAACAAGATCGACCGGGGCCGACCTCGTAAGCTGATCCATACCATTCGAGGCAGCGGGTACATGCTGAAGGCCGAGTAACCGGATGCCGCTGCGACCTGCCGCCCTGATTCCGGCGGCTTCCAGGGACCTGTCTTCGAGACTCTCGCCGGGAGTTGTGTAATGCCCTTGCGCGTCCGGCTGACACTCTGGTACGGCAGCGCGCTCGCCATCGTACTCATCATCTTCTCCTTCGTCCTGTATGCCATCACGGCGCGCAATCTGCGCGATGCGGTCGACCAATCGCTGGAGGAAACGGCGACGACCGCGGTGCGCTCGCTCGAGGAACGGGGCTTTCTGCCTCTCATCGATGAAGAGGAACTGCTCTCCCAGTTCCCGGAATTGGCCCGCATCGATAAGTTCTTTCAGATCTTCAGCCCTTCCGGCACGATCACGATCCGCTCTCCCAACATCAAGCAACATGAAGTCCCGCTCAGCCGGGCCGCGCTTGAAACGACCTTCAAAGGTCAAACCATTTTTGAGTCGGCCAAATATCCGAATGAGCCGCCGCTCCGTTTGATCTCGGTTCCGATCATCTATCGAGGCAACCTCCTCTATATCGTGCAAGTCGGCACATCGATGGAATCGATCGAGGACACGCTCCATCGGTTTCTCGTGCTCATTACGGTGGCCATGCCGATCGCCCTGGCCGTCTCGCTGGCGGGTGGATGGTTCCTGGCAGGCCGGGCCCTGCGTCCGGTGGATGCGATTACGCTCGCAGCACAAAGGATTGCGGGAGGCGATCTGAGCCAGCGCCTGGTGATGTCGGCGGCGCCGGACGAGATTGGCCGGCTCGCCGGCACCTTCAACGATATGATCGGCCGGCTGGACGTGTCGTTTCGGCAGATCCGGCAGTTTACCAGCGATGCCTCCCATGAGCTGCGCACGCCGCTGACCGTCATGAAAGGAGAGACGGAACTCGTGTTGCGCCGCCCGCGGCCGCTCGAGGATTATCAATCGGTGTTGGAAAGCAACCTCGAAGAAATCGACCGGATGACCCACATTGTCGATGAATTACTATTTCTCTCGCGCGCCGATATGGGCGAGGTGAAGATGGAATCACTGCCCGTCTCTCTGGAAACGCTTGTCGAGGACATCCACCGCCAGGCCACTCTGCTCGGGCAGGATCGGAACATCGACGTCATCCTGGGTACGGTCATGCCGGCTACGGTGCTGGGCGACGAACTGCGCTTGCGGGAACTGCTCCTGAACCTTGTGGAGAACGCCGTCAAGTATTCTCATCCGGCCGGGAAGGTGGAAATCGCGCTCATCAATGATGGGCGCCAAGCGCATCTCTCGGTCACCGACCAGGGGATCGGCATCGGGCCCGCCGATCACACACGAATTTTCGATCGTTTCTTCCGGACGGACGTGGCTCGCGCCCACACCAAAAAAGGCACCGGCTTGGGTTTGGCGATCTGCGCCTGGATCGCCGAATCCCACAAAGGTCGCATCGAAGTCCGCAGCGACGTCGGACAGGGATCGACGTTTACCGTCATTCTGCCGGTGGCTGGACCATCGGCTTAGGAACTTTTAATACCCTCCTAATGCTCCTCTCATCGCCGGCTGTTAGCTTCTTCCGTAGACTTAGGAGCAGGTGACACAGCTCGCAACAAGGAGGAACGCATGACGTCACATTTTCGTAAGACCATCGGCTCAGCCATCGGTATCGGCGTGCTCGCCGCCGCCATGATCTGGGGCGGCCAATCACTCACGACATCGCACGCATCGAGTCCCGGCTCACCGGCCGCTTCGCCGGCCATTGCCATGCCGGCGGCGCCGGCCAACGGCTTTACCGAAGTCGCCAAGCTGGTCACTCCGGCCGTGGTCAACATCACCACGGTCATGACCGAGCGGATCTCGGACGGACGATCCATCCCGGATGACTTGCGTGACAGGATGGAGGAATATTTCGGCAAGCCATTCGGCCCGCGTGGCCGAGGACAGCAAAGCCCGGGGGAGCCCCGAGGCCCGAAAGGCGGAGGTCAGGGAAGCGGCGTCATTGTCTCGCCCGACGGGTACGTCCTGACCAATAATCATGTCATCGACAATGCACGGGAAGTGACGGTGACACTTCCTGACAAACGGGAATTCAGAGGCAAGATCGTCGGCGCCGACCCGAAGACCGACTTAGCCGTCGTCAAAATCGAGGCGGACAATCTCCCCACGGTCGCCTGGGGCGATGCCTCGAAACTGCAAGTCGGGGAGTATGTGCTGGCCGTTGGCAATCCGTTCGGACTGAACTCGACCGTGACGCTTGGCATCGTGAGCGCCGTCGGCCGTGGTCATATGGGTATCACCCAGTATGAAGACTTCATTCAGACGGACGCCGCAATTAATCCGGGCAATTCCGGCGGCGCGCTCGTCAACACGAAGGGAGAGCTCGTCGGTATCAATACGGCCATCTTTTCTCAGACAGGCGGCTATCAAGGCGTGGGATTTGCCGTGTCCACGACGATGGGCAAGCCCATCTATGAATCGCTCGTGAAGACAGGAAAGGTCGTCCGGGGATATCTTGGCATCGGCATTCAGGATTTGAATCACGACTTGGCCAAGTCCTTTGGAATGAAAGACTTGAAGGGGGCGCTCGTCAGTGACGTGAAGGAGGGAAGTCCCGCGGACGAGGGCGGTCTGAAACAGGGCGACGTCATCACCTCGTATCAAGGGATCCCGATCGAAGACGCCGTGGCGCTGCAGCGCCAGGTCACAAAAACCGTCGTCGGAACCAAGATTCCGGTGCAGGTGATGCGCGACGGTCGCACCCGCGACTTGACCATTACGATCGGTGAGCAGCCTGATACGACCAAGATTGCCAAGACCGAACCAACGGAAAACGAATCGGCCTTTGCCGGCATCGCCGTGCAGGATCTCGATCAGGAGACCGCAAAAGAACTCGGCCTGAAGGGACAGGTGAAGGGCGTGGTCGTCACGAAGGTCGACGCCGATAGCGGAGCGGAAAAGGCAGGCTTGGTTCCCGGCGATGTGATCCGCGAGATCAACCGCAAGCCGGTCGCGTCGGTGAAGGACTTCGAAAAAGCATCCTCCGGCGTCAAGAAGGGCGACAATGTGTTGCTCCTGATCAACCGTCGGGGTGCCGCGCTGTTCCTGTCGGCTAAGATCTAAGAGGACGTTCAGAACAGACGGGGGAGCGGTCTCAACCGTTCCCTCGTCGTTTTCCCCGCCAACCTCAGTTAGTCAAAGACGACGGTCTTTTTCCCATAGACCAAGACTCTCCGCTCAATGTGACGCCGCACCGCCCTCGCCAGGACGATTTCTTCCAGATCACGGCCTTTGCGAACCAGATCCTCGACCGTGTCCCGGTGCCCCACTCGAATAACATCCTGCTCGATGATCGGCCCTTCGTCCAAGTCTTCCGTGGCATAATGCGCCGTCGCGCCGATAATTTTTACGCCCCGATCGTACGCCTGGCGATAGGGATTGGCGCCGATAAAGGCGGGGAGGAAGGAATGATGGATGTTGATGACCGGACACCCGACCTGCGCGAGAAACCGGGCGGTCAAAATCTGCATGTACCTCGCCATCACGACTAATTCAACCTGGTGCGCCTGCAGAAGAGACAGCACCTGCTGCTCCTGTTGAGGCTTCGTCTCTTTCGTGACGGGGCACACCATAAACGGAATCTTAAACAGTTCGGCCCAGCTCGCACAGGTATCATGATTGGAAATAATCATCGGAATATCCATGTGCAGTTCATCGCGCCGATGCCGCTGCAACAGGTCCGCCAGGCAATGATCCTGCTTCGAGACCAACAAGGCGACCCTGGTCCGACGGCTCATGGGACGCACTTCGAACCGCATATCGAATACCTTGGCGATTGGAGCGAATGCGGCGGGAATTTCATCGGGTGGCATCTGCAATCCCTCGGTCGCGAATTCCATCCGCATCAGAAACTCGTTGGATTCTTCATCCGTATGATGATCGGAGTCCAGAATATTGCCGCCGAAGTCATGAATAAAACCGGAGACTCGGGCGACAATCCCCTTCCGGTCTTTACAGTGCACAAGCAGCACGACCGAGTCTTTCTTCTGCGCTCCCATAGAATCATTCCAGTGGAAATGAGAACAATGCGTTGTGAGGGAATGCCGGAGGACTCAGCTGACGATGTGGCCCACGAGATCGTACAGGGCCGCGTCGGTGATGTTGACGTGTACGAACTGACCGGGTGAGGCAGTCCCATCGTTGATGTAGACGACGCCGTCGATTTCCGGCGCCAGTCCCTCGTGCCGACCCTCAAGCAGCCACTCGGTTTCTTCAGAGACGCCCTCGACCATCACTTCGATCGTCGATCCGATACGAGCACGGCCCTGGGCGCTGGCAATGCCTTCCTGGATCCTCAGCAGTTCATTGCGCCGGTCATTCATCACCGACCGCTCGACCTTTTCGTCCAGGTCCACGGCGGAGGTGTCCTCTTCATCTGAATAGAGAAACACCGCCACCCGGTCAAAGGCAGCCTGTTCGACATAGTCCGTCAGTTCCTGATACGCGGCGTCGGTTTCACCGGGAAACCCGACGATGAACGCGGTGCGAAATGTGACGCCGGGAATGCGCGTGCGGATCCGATCCACCAAGGCGTCGATGGCCGCACGGTCGCCCAGCCGATGCATGCGTTTCAGCATCCGGTCATTGATGTGCTGCAGGGGCATGTCGATGTATTTCGTAATCTTCTCTTCTCCGGCATAGAGATCAAGCAGCTCATCCGTGACCTGTTGCGGATACAAATAGAACGGCCTGATCCAGCGTAGATCGTCAATCTTGACCAGTTCGCGGAGCAGCCGGACCAGCCCCTGACGCACACCCAGATCGACGCCATAGTTCATGGTGTCCTGGGAGATCAGGTTGATTTCCTTCACGCCTTCGCTCGCAAGGCGCCGGGCTTCCGCCACGATCGACTCGATCGGTCTGCTGCGCTGCTTGCCTCGCATCAGCGGAATCGCGCAGAAGGCGCAGTTGCGATTGCACCCTTCGGCAATTTTGACATAGGCACTATGCTGCTTGCCGAGCCTCAGTCGCGGAACCAGCTCGTCATACAGATAGGGCGGCTTGCTCATCCACACCCGCTGATGCCTTTTCTTCGGAGCCAACAGATCCCGGCAAATCTCCGCAATCCTGCCGAACTCACCTGTGCCGACGACGCCGTCCAGTTCAGGCAGTTCTTTGAGCAGGTCTCCCTGATACCGCTGGGCCAGGCATCCCGCGGCGATCAGAACACGGCAGGCTCCGGTTTTCTTCAATGCGCCATGTTCGAGAATCGTGTTGATCGATTCCTGCTTCGCTTCTTCAATGAAGCCGCAGGTGTTGATAATGACGACCTCGGCCTGCTTGGGGTCACCGGTGAGTTGGAAACCGTCGCTCACAAGAGTGCCCAGCATGACCTCGGAGTCGACCTGGTTCTTGGAACAACCAAGATTGACGAACCCGATCGTGGTGGCGTGGCCGGCGGAACGCGCCGGTTTGGAAGAAACGGAACGACCGAGTGTGATGAGCGGTGTGGGCATGCGGGCAGTCTACGGCAGGGTGAAAAAGGCTGTCAACGAGACTCTTGCGGCATGCCGGTCACTTCCCCTAGAGTGCGGCTATGATTCGCACCTTTCAAGGCATCACGCCCACAGTTCTGCCGTCCTGCTTTGTGGAAGAGACCGCCGTGGTGATCGGAGATGTCGTCATGGGCGAGGAGTGCAGCGTCTGGTTTCACGCCGTCATTCGGGGCGACGTCAATTATATCCGGGTCGGCCACCGGACCAATGTGCAGGATCTCTGCATGTTGCATGTCACGCATGACACCCATCCGCTGATCATCGGCAACGACGTGACGATCGGCCATCACGTCGTTCTTCACGGCTGCACGATCAAGGATCGCGTGCTGGTCGGCATGGGGTCGATCATCATGGACGGCGCCGTGATCGGCGAGGATTCCGTCGTGGGGGCGGGCGCCCTCGTCACGGAGGGCACCGTGGTGCCGCCGAAGAGCCTCATCCTTGGTTCACCGGCGCGCGTGCGCCGACCGGCCACGGACAAGGAAGTGGCCTGGATCGCGCAGTCCGCAGTCAACTACGTCAAATATTCACGTCAGTATTTAGGAGACGCCTCGAAAGTCAAGACCGGTTTTCACGTCTGACTCGTCGGAGCCTCGTCCTGCGCTTTGTGTGCGTTGCACCGACCCGTATAAAACAGATGGGATCTCCAACCAGTGCGGTCGGGTATTGTTTCCGTTCGACGAGGTAGGGAATCTTGCGGCGATGGCACCAGTCCGCGATCCAAACGACTTCCTCGGTCGTGGTCGTCACCAGGCCTGGCAGACTGAGCTTGGGCATGCACCGGTCAACAATGGATTGGACGATCCGGCGCTCTCGTTGAAACTTGACGGGGTCAAAGGTCACCGGATCGGCGCGCCCATACGATAACGGCGCCAGGTGAGGGAATCGCTCAGGATCGTTCAGGACGCTCACAATCCACACATGATCGAACGTCCCTTTTGCCAGCGACGCATCATGATGACGATACCGCACGGACAGCAAACGGCAGGCGCGGTTTAACACCGCCACCTCCAAGCGGCGGAGATTGTATGGCTCCACCTGCCGTTGACAGACCAGCACTTCGGCCAACAGCGGGGGAAGTTCTGTGACGCCGGCGCCGATGTAGAGACTCCGCCCGCCGCGCGGCAACCTGGATGCCAGGGCCCCGGCAACGTTGATCCCGAGCCGCTGACAGGGCTTCCGCTTCGCCCGCCAGAATTCTTTTCCGCCTTCGTAGCAATAGATGTCGCCCAGCGTCTTGTAGTCCAACTTCTTAAAGACCCCCGCAATGAACTCGGTGGTCTTCCGATCAACTCGCCGCGCGCTCATGAGACGTCTGCCGAGTCGTTGAGCATTCGAACGGCAGCGGCCACCCCGTCCGCGACAGACGCCATAAACTTGAGATCCAACGTATCCATGGTATCCGTCGGTCGATGATAATGCGGATTCCGGAAGTTCGCCGTATCGGTCAGCATGACGGCCGGGAATCCCTGTTCCCAAAACGAGGTATGATCGCTCCGTCTTGTATCCGGTAGCTCTTCACCGTTCCCTGGCACGACCAACGGCACCACTGGCACGCATGCACTCACCGCCTTCGCTACGGCCATCGTCAGGGCTTGCGAACGCTGATTGCCGATGACAGCAAGAAAGTTTCCGACGCTCGGAACTGCCACCGGCACGCCGGGCGGAATCTTCTGCGTCCCTTCTTCATGGCGAGCGTACCCGACACATTCCAGCACGATCGCGCCCTGAATCGCTTGCGCGGACTGTTTCAGCTGCGCGACGAACGCGCGGCTGCCCCGCAAGTCCTCTTCTTCCAAACAAAAGGCAATGAATCCCACCGGCCGCTTCAGACGAAGCCCCCTGATCTGATAGGCGACATCGAGCAGCACCGCCAATGCGCTGGCATTGTCGTCCGCTCCAGGGGAGCCGGCGACCGTATCGTAATGGGCAGCGATGAACAGCGGGTGTTCAGCAGACGAGGACGTCATCCCGATCATGTTCTGATAGGCCGCGCCCTGTCTCGTGACGGTGTGGGAGGTCGTCGAAAGACGGAGTTCGCTGAACCGTTGCCTGAGGTACAGGGCCGTCTCGTGAAGCGACTTGGGCGAGGAGTCGGGATGCCGCTCGCGAACGAACCGTTTCAGATCGGACGACAAACGGTCGGTCTGGAGGGACACGCTGGTTTCCTTCGGCAGGATCGTCAGGCGACGATCTCGGTCCCGATGCCTTTGTGCGTGAAGATTTCCAGCAGGATTGCATGGGGCACCCGCCCGTCGATGATGTGTGCTTTGCCCACGCCGCCGGCCAGCGCATCGAGACAGGCGTGGACCTTCGGCAACATCCCCTCCGTAATGGTTCCCTTCTTCACCATGCGCTGCACATCTTTGCGAGAGACCGTCGGCAGGTGGCGTCCCTTTGCATCGCGGATGCCTTTGATGTCCGTCATCATGACCAGCTTTTCCGCCCGCAAGGCCCCGGCAATCGCGCCGGCCACCAGATCCGCATTGATGTTGTAGGTGTTGCCTTCGCGATCGGTCCCGATCGGAGCGATCACGGGGATGTAATGATCGCCCTGGAGCTTATGCAGCAAGCTGGGATCGACTTTCTCGATGTCGCCGACCAATCCGAAATCGCCGGCGCTCTCCTCGTCATCGAGATCGCGCTCCAGGCTTTCCGCCCAGGCCTTCGCCGTCAGCGGCTTGCTGAGAATGAGGCCGCCGTCTTTGCCGCTGAGACCCACGGCGCTCCCGCCGTGCCGGTTGATGAGATCGGTGATCTCCATGTTGATCTTGCCGGCCAGCACCATCTCGACGATTTCCATGGTGGCTTCGTCCGTGACCCGGACGCCATGACGGAATTTGGCTTCGATGCCGAGCCGGTCCAACATCTTGTCGATCTGAGGACCGCCGCCATGAATGATCACCGGATTGATGCCGACATACTTCAGCAGCACCACGTCCTGGGCAAACCTTTCTTTTAAGGAGGAATCGCGTCATCGCGTGGCCGCCGTACTTGACGACCACGGTCTTGCCGCGAAATGTCCGGATGTACGGCAAGGCCTCAATCAGGACATTGGCTTTCTTGATGAGTCGGTTCATCCCTGGCTCCCCGTTAGAGAATGTAGCGGCTGAGATCCTGGTCTTTGACGATATCTTTCAGTCGCTCGTGCACGTAGGCGCCGGTGATGCTGATGGACTTCTCCGGCCACTCCGGCCCTTCGAACGAGATCGGTTCGAGCAATCGTTCAAGAATGGTGAAGAGGCGGCGCGCGCCGATATTTTCCGTGCGCTCGTTGACTTGCACGGCGATGTCGGCGATCGCCTCCAATCCGTCTTGTGTGAATTCAACCGTCAGGCCTTCCGTCTGCAGCAAGGCGTGATACTGCCGGACCAGCGCGCCTTTCGGTTCGGTGAGAATACGCACAAAATCTTCTTTGGACAAGGGGCTCAGTTCGACCCGGATGGGAAAGCGTCCCTGCAGCTCGGGAATCAGATCGGAGGGTTTGGCGACATGAAAGGCCCCGGCGGCAATGAACAGAATGTGGTCTGTGACCACCGGCCCATGCTTGGTCGTCACGGTGCAGCCTTCTACGATCGGCAGCAGATCTCGCTGCACGCCCTCTCGTGACACATCCGGCCCGGTCGTCCGTTCCCGCCCGGCGATTTTGTCGATCTCGTCCAGGAAGACGATGCCGGCCTGTTCCACCTTGGTGATCGCTTCGCGGACGACGTCATCCATGTCGATCAGCTTCTGCGCTTCCTCCTGGGTCACATGCTTCAAGGCCTCCGGCACTTTCATGAGGCGCTTCTTTTTCTTGCCTTGGAACATGCCGCCCAGCATGTCGCGAAGGTTGCTTTCCAGATCATCGAGGCCGCCCACATTGGAAATGACTCCCACCGGAAGGCTCCGTTCCTTCACCTCCATCTCGACCGTCCGTTCGTCCAACTTGCCTTCTCTCAGCTGCAGTCGCAGTTTGGATCTGGTGCTCTCATGCGAATCATGAGGCGGCGCGCCGGCCGCTTCGCCGGTGCCTTCGAAGAATCCGGGCCGTGGCGGAGGCGGCGGCAGGAGGAGGTCAAGGAGCCGTTCTTCGCCATGTTGTTGCGCCTTCTGCTGGACCGTCTCCAGGCGATGGGTCTTCACCATGTTGATCGCGAGTTCGGTCAGGTCGCGAATGATGGATTCGACATCGCGCCCCACATATCCCACTTCGGTAAATTTGGACGCTTCCACCTTGATGAACGGCGCCTGAGCCAGCCTAGCCAGCCGTCTCGCGATTTCCGTCTTCCCGACACCGGTGGGCCCGATCATGATGATGTTTTTCGGCATGACCTCATCGCGCAGATCCGGCGAGAGCTGCTGCCGGCGCCAGCGATTGCGCAATGCGATGGCCACCATTCGCTTGGCGTCCTTCTGTCCGATTACGTACCGATTCAACTCCTCCACGATCTGACGGGGCGTGAGACTGTTAATATCGGGAAGAGACGTATCTGGTATCCGGTGTTCCACGATGGCGTTATCCTCTCAATTCTTCGACCACAATCTGTTGGTTCGTATAGATGTCGATGGCCCCCGCAATCATCATCGATTCCATGACGATGGTGGCGGCTTCCAGCTGGGAATGGCCAAGCAAGGCTCTGGCTGCCGACAAGGCATACGGACCGCCTGAACCGATCGCAAGGATGCCGTCTTCCGGTTCCACGACGTCGCCCGTCCCGGAAATAATAAAGGACTGTTCGCGGCCCGCCACCGCGAGCAGCGCTTCCAGGCGACGCAACACCCGATCGGTCCGCCAGTCCTTCGCCAGTTCGACGGCGGCTCTCGTCAGGTTGCCGCGATACTCCTCCAGCTTGCTTTCAAACTTTTCAAACAGCGTAAAGGCGTCGGCCGTCGCACCGGCAAATCCGGCCAGCACCTGGTCGTGATGCAGGCGTCGGAGCTTCCGCGCGTTGTGTTTCATGACGGTGGTGCCCACCGTCACCTGACCGTCGCAGCCCATGGCGACCTTCCCGTCACGGCGCACGCACAGAATGGTGGTCGACCGGATTGTCATGATTTGGGAAGCTTCGGCGGAATCGCAGTCGTCGCCGCGACACGGGCACGTGGATGCGCGCGGTCATACACCGCAAGCAACTGATCCGCCGCCAGATGCGTATATTTCTGGGTCGTACTGAGCGAGACATGCCCCAACATTTCCTGGATAGATCTCAAATCAGCTCCCTCGTCCAGCAGATGGGTCGCATAGGAGTGCCGCAACGCATGCGGGCTCACCGCGCCGCTGGGCAGACGGCTCGAGTAACCCGACACCATTCGCGCGATGCTTCGCGCCGTGAGGCGGCCTCCGCGATGATTCAGGAAGAGCGGAGCGGAGGGGTCGTTCCCAGACTTCTTGACGGAATCGCGATAGAGGCGAATGGCCTGAATGGCGACATCACCGATTGGAACCACTCGCTCTTTTCGCCCCTTCCCGCGCAGATGGACCAGCCTGCTCGGCTTCATGAAGATCACCGACATTCATTCCGACCGCCTCGCTGACACGAGCGCCGGTCGAATACAACGTTTCCAGCAACGCGCGATCGCGCAGGCTCAAAGATGAATGGCCCGCCGGAAATGCCATGAGTGCATTCGCATCGTCTTTGGTGAGCACACGAGGCAGCGGTTTGGGCAGTCTCGGACTGCGAATGTCTTCCGCCGGATTTTTGACGGCCATCTTCTCCCGCAGGAGGAAGCGATAAAACGTCCGGAGGCAGGCAAGCTTCCTCGCGAGCGTCACGGCCTTCTCGCCCTTGCGATCAAGCCAGTGCAGATACGCGCGGAGATTGTCGGCGTCGGCCTGAGTGATGTCGGCAGCCGGCGTGCCAGGGCGCTGAGACCGAAGGAGAAATGAGGCCAGCTGCTGGAGATCTGATCGGTAACCCCGAATAGTCTCAGAGGAAGCGTGGCGCTCGACCTCGAGGAACGTCACGAAAGCCCGGATTGCGTCTTCCATGCGTCAAAATCCTCAAGGGCCCGCTGGGCAATCGATTGTCGTTTTTTTTCCTTATCCCTCACCGGTCGCGACAACGGAGGGAACAGTCCGAAATTCGTATTCATCGGCTGAAAACGGCGAGGATCGGACATCGCAATGTGAGCAATGAGGCACCCATGCGCTGTCGTTGGCGGCGGTGTCACCAACGGCAGACCGGCGAGCGCGCGGGCGGCATTGATCCCGGCCAGTCCACCCATGGCGGCGGATTCTGTATAGCCTTCGACGCCAACCAATTGACCGGCAAAGAACAGCGTCCCTCGGGCCTTGCATTGCAAGGTATTCAAGAGCAGTTGGGGCGAGTTGATGAACGTGTTCCGGTGCAAACTACCATAGCCTGAGAATTTCGGCCTGCTCCAGGCCGGGAATCATTCGAAACACGCGTTTCTGCTCGGGATATGTGAGCTTGGTCTGAAATCCCACCATGTTGTAGCAGGTGCGATGGACATTCTCCGTCCGCAACTGGACGACGGCATACGGCCGTGTACCCGTCTTTGGATCCTCCAGCCCCACCGGCTTCAGGGGGCCGAATTGCATGGTCTGCCGGCCACGCTCTGCCATCACTTCGATGGGAATGCAGCTCTCGAAATAAGGCGTCTTCTCGAATTCCTTCGGCTGGACTTTTTCCGCAGCCATCAGCGCCTCGTAAAACCGGTCGTATTGCTCTTCGGTCATGGGACAATTGAGATAGTCGTCCCCTCCTTTGTCGTAACGGGACGCGCGGAACACGATGTCCATATCGATGGAGTCTGCGTCGATGATAGGCGAGATCGCGTCAAAGAAATAGAGATGGTGAGACTGCGTCACCGCGCGAATGGCTTGCGAGAGCTTGTCCGAGGTCAGCGGCCCGGTCGCAATGATGCAGAGGCAGTCTGTGGGAATGTCGGCGACTTCTTCGTGGAAGATCCGGATATTCGGATGGCCTTCCAGTGCCTGAGTAATCGTCAGTGAAAATCGGTCCCGATCAACCGCCAGGGCAGAGCCCGCCGGAACTCGAGCTTGTTCAGCTGACGAATGATCAAGGAATTCAGGCGACGCATTTCTTCCTTGAGAATTCCTGGAGCGTTATGCGGATCGGCAGAGCCTAAGGAGTTGGAGCAGACCAGTTCGGCTAGACCTCCTGTTTTATGCGCCTGGGTCATTTCCTTGGGACGCATTTCATACAGCGTGACCTTGGCTCCACGATTGGCGGCCTGCCAGGCGGCTTCAGTTCCAGCCAGACCTCCACCCACGATGACGACGTCATCTCGCACGTGCGCGACACTCCTTTGAGGGAAAAAGAAGGGCCCATTCTAGAAATCGTGTTTTATCGAAGTCAAGGCGCGTCTTTGACGGGCTGCTTGTGTTGCCCCGTTCCATTTGACCATGCTAGACTTCGCCGCCTGGGGGGCGATTAGCTCAGTGGTAGAGCGCTTCCTTCACACGGAAGAGGCCACAGGTTCGATACCTGTATCGCCCACCATCCCTCTCTTCTTTGACATCCCAACATCGCAATTTCGTTCGGTAAGCCACAATCCTTCGCGTTGTGGACAGATGGCCGGTTGTCGGCTACACTTCACCCTGTATCCGGCAGACGTTCAGCGCGGTTTCACTGCAAACAAGTGAGGTTAGGTTATGAAGACAACGTCTTGGGCACTCGCTGTCGTACTGTTTGCGGCCCTCGCATCAGGCTGCGGGACCACCCATCAACAAACCGCTTCCGCAGATGACCGTGAATATACGCCTCCGACAAGCATCTACAACATTCTCGACAGTACGGCCCTCGTGTATTCTGATCCTGCTGCCGGTGCGGCGGTCAACGATAATCCGTTTCGTTGGCTTAGTTTCGTATTGCATCCGATCGGCCAAGCTTTGGACTACGGATTTAACCGTCCCTTCTATGCACTCGCCAGCGCCTTTCCCTACCTGTTCGGTTATACGGCAGAAGATGTCATGGTAGACGCCCAACGCCGATAGTCGGGTCTCCAACGTTCGCTCTTAAAGGCCTGCTTCCTCCAGGGAGCAGGCCTTTCTGTTTCCACTTCGCATTCCTGGGAGCAAATCATGTATGGTCAGGAGAGTCGTCTGAGGTACTCTGACGTGGGATCATGATGAGTCCGGGAAATAGCAGCTTGCTAAAGTGTTTCGTGCTGACAGTGGCCGTCATGTCGGCAGCATGTGGCCCCGCCCCGCCAGTGAGGCCCAATCTTCCGCCATCAGAAAGTGACTTGGCTCTGCTTAAGGCGGCCGCTCTCTGCGATCGAAGTCCTGACTTTCATAAGAAGGTACCCGTTGCACCCGCCTCAGGACGGGCGTGGGGAAGCGGCCAGGAAATCGTTCTGCCGTCCCAAAAGAGCGCCTCTCATGGAGAAGAGTCCTATTTCTTTGACGAAGATGGCCTGTTGGTCGGGGCGCTCTTTACCTTTCCCGAGGGACAGGATCTGGAACCCTATCCTGTCCTGCGTCACACCCTCTCATTGCTCAAACCGTCTCTGGAGTTTTATTTGAACGTGTCTCAGTTGGCCACCAAAGCCAACATGGACAGCAGCGCCATTTTTGAAACCGGTGATGAAAAAAGCACCACGCAATACCTTGTCACCGGCTCACGTGAACATCCCGTTCTCCTTCAGGCCTCATTTACAATTGATCCGTACGTCAGGCTGTTCTCTCCTTACCGGCGGGAATTTCTTGACCGGCTTCGCAATCCTTCAGGCGGCAAGACGGGTAAACCGATAGAGAGCCAGGGGAGCGAAGACAAGGAACCGTTCCCCTCCCTTCAACAGTTTGCCCGCGGCCAAACCGCACAGCTCGGCTACTGTGGAGACAAGAACTACGATATTGCCGGTGATGCCTATCGCAAAGCCATCGCCAGCGGCTTTACCAACAAAGTGTGGCTTGCAGAAGCACACCATAAGTTGGGGCTCGTGTGGGAAGCGCAAGGGCAACTCGACAAAGCCAAAGCCGAGATGCTGCAATCGTTGGCGATCAGGCCTAATATCCCCGAAGTCCTGAACAACCTCGGGACCGTCCATGCGAAACTTGGAGATAAGGCCGCGGCCTTGAGTCTGTTTGAAAAAGCGGTGACACTGCGGCCCAATTACGCCATGGCACGCTATAATCTGGCCGAAGCGTACGAACCCACCAATCCGAAACGCGCGCTTGCGGAATATGAGACATTTTTAGCGCTTGTGGAAGGTATTCCAGAGGAGGAAGCACGAGCCGCTCATGCCCGCGACCGGATCAAAATTCTCAGGCCGGAACCCAAACGCTAACGGCGGGCTTTCTCTTCCTGCTCTTGCAGCGTCTTACATTCGATGCACAACGTCGTGACCGGACGCGCTTTGAGACGTTTATAGGGAATCTCGCCACCGCACCGCTCGCAAATCCCATACGTATCCGTTTGCATCCGGTCCAAGGCTTCGTCGATCTTCTTCAGCAATCGCTGCTCACGCTCGCGAATGCGCATCGAGAAATTTTGATCAACTTCCGCCGAAGCCTGATCGCTGACATCCGGGAACGCTTCCGGATCGGTCCGGTTTGTCAGCACTTCGCCGACCTCATTGAGAATGGCTGCACGCTGGCGCTCAAGGTCCCGGCGAATGTCGGGGTACTTCGTCTTCTTCCTCGTGGACGTTTTCTTCTTCGAGACTTTCGAAGCGGCTGCGAGGGTGGAGGATTTCAGGGTAGAAACCCGATTCGGGGAACGAGACGCCTTTATGGCCATAATGGACTCTGAGTGGCAGCAAAAGAGCCGCGACTATAGCAGGAGGCCTGAGGAGGGGTCAACGGGCGCAGAGAGCGGTTTTGGCACTACAGATCTCGACGGCCTTCAATGGATTTGAGCAATGTCACTTCATCCGCATACTCGATGTCCATGCCGACCGGAATTCCATAGGCGATCCTTGAAACGCGCACCCCGAACGGTTTGAGCAGCCGCGTGAGATAAATGGCCGTGGCCTCCCCCTCAATGGTCGGGTTCGTGGCCAGGATGACTTCTTCGACTCCTCCGAGCTTCACGCGCTCGACCAATTCCTCAGCCCGGATGTCGCCAGGCCCCACTCCATCGAGAGGCGACAGCGCGCCTAAGAGCACATGATAGAGCCCGCGGTAGGCGCAGGCCCGCTCGATAGCGTAGAGCGTGCTTGGTTCTTCGACGACAAGAATTTTCGTCTGGTCCCGCTTGGGATCCAGGCAAAACTCGCATAACTCTCCTTCAGCGATATTGCGGCACTGCCGGCAGAACGCCAATCCGTCCTTCATCGCACGGATCGCTTCCGCCAGCCGCATCGCATCCTCGCGCTCGGCCTTCAGCAGATGAAAGGCGAGGCGCTGGGCGCTTTTCTGACCGACCCCTGGAAGACGCACTAACTCCTTAACCAGTCTGGCGAGCAATCCCTGTTGATCGACTGCCATTTCTCAGTCTCTGGCCATGGGTGATCGCTGACGGATTCCTACAGCGTATGGAACACGGCTGCAGCCAATGTACGCCATCAAAACAGCCCCGGAATCTTCATGCCGCCCGTCAGCGCCTTCATTTCGCTCTCCATGAGTTCCTTGGCCTTTCGAAGCGCCTCATTGGTCGCTGCAACCATCAGATCCTGCAGCATCTCCACATCGCCGCTCTTCACGACTTCCGGATCAATCGCCACGCTCACGATTTGCATGGCGCCGTTGGCCGTCACCGTCACGATGCCGCCTCCGGCCGTACCGCTGGCGGTTTTTGACGCGGCTTGTTCCTGAATTTTGGCCATCTGTTCCTGCATGGCCTGCGCCTGCTTGAGGATATTGCCCATGTTGCCGAAGGGACTTTTCATTCTGCCTCCTTCTGAGCCACCGTTCGGACCTCCGCCAACTCGGCGCCAAACATTTCGAGCGCCTGTTTCACCACGGGATTCGCCCGTGCGCGCTCGAGCAGCACCAGCCGCTGGTCCTGTTCCTTTGCGGCGCGTATTTGCGCCATCGTAGGACCGGGTGGATCGGTCTCTGTGAGTTCAACGATGCGGATACGCACTGGCTGACCGACCTGGCGCTCACACAGCTGCGAAACCGCACGCACATTGTCTTCTTTTTCTATCATCGCACGAGCCGTGGTCGCCTGTTTTGCAAATCCGATCGTCACCACGCCGCTTTCGATCCCGACAAACCGGCCGCCCTCAAGAAATGGGGCGATGTTGGGAAACGCCGCGGCCACCTCCTCCTGAACCGATTCCCAATTCAAAGGAACCGGCGCAGCCGAGACCGGAGCGACAGGAGGCGATGGAGGCGAGACCACCTCCCTGACCGTCGACGACTCACGTGCGAGCCTGGGCGGTTGCGCAGGCCCCGGGCGTGGCGACTCCGGTATTGGTACAGGCTTAGTCTCGATCTGGGAAGCCGGTCGTGAAGACGAGGCCGGAGATTTTTTCGTTTCTGTCGATGACGTTGAAGCTTGCGGCTTCGCCGTCTCGGACCGAGCAGGAGGCCTTTGCGGCGGCGGACTGACTGCCGCCTGCGCTGACCGTTCAGCAGGGCTGTCTACTTTCCGCAACAGCCTGGTCGCGCGAACGGCCGCCGTTTCCAAGACAAACCTGGGATGCGCACTTAACCGCAGTGAGTCCTCCGCATGCGTGAAGATGGCCAAGAGGTCTTGCAGTTGTTCAGGAGAGAGGATGGTGGCGTCCACCGAGAGCTGCTTGAGATCTTCTTCAGAGGCCTCGATCAAGCCCCGCAGGTCCGCAGGGGTCGGCACGACCGCAGCCACGAGTAGATTGCGCAGATATTCCACCACCTCGGAACAGAACGATTTGAGATCATGTCCCTGGTCGAGCAGATTGGCAAGCATTGTCAAAGCCGCCGGAGGATCTTGGGCCATGATGGCCTTGATCATCCCTTGCGTCAATTCCTGCGGCACCGCACCGAGCAGCACCTCGAGATCCGCGTGGGCGATCGTCTTCCCCCCGAATGCCACCGCCTGATCAAGCAAGCTGAGACCGTCTCGCATACTGCCTTCGCTCGCCCGGGCGAGGGCGGTGAGGCTGCGCTCCTCGATGTTGAGTTGGTCCTGCCGGGCCACATGTCGGAGCCGTTCAATGATCTCCGTCCGCGCAATGCGCCGGAAGTTGTAGTGCTGGCATCGCGAGAGGATGGTGGCGGGAATTTTGTGAATTTCCGTCGTCGCAAAAATGAACACGACATGCGACGGCGGTTCTTCCAGCGTCTTCAACAGGGCGTTGAACGCCGAGTTGGATAACATGTGCACTTCGTCAATGATGTAGACGCGGTACTGTCCCCGGAAGGGCGTGAACTTGACGTTTTCCCGTATCTCGCGCACGTCGTCGACGCTGGTATTCGAGGCGCCGTCGATCTCAATGACATCGACTGAATTGCCTTGTGTAATCTCGAGGCAGTTGGCGCAGGTATTACAGGGATGACCGGTCGGGCCCTGTTCGCAATTCAAGGCCTTGGCGAGAATTCTCGCGATCGTGGTCTTGCCAACTCCTCGGGTGCCCGAAAAAATATAGGCATGCGCGATCCGTTTTGTTGACACCGCGTTCATCAGCGTCTGTACCACGTGCGGCTGGCCGATCACGTCATCAAACGTGCCGGGGCGATATTTTCGGGCGGAGACTTGGTAATCCATATCCGTTCTTATCCTTGGAGGTTCAAAAGGGCCGGCCAGCAAGGCCGCAGCGAGTGAATAGCCGAGGCGTACGGATTCTGTACGTCGAGGCTTTGAACGATGCGAGAACGAAGCTGGACGCCTTTTCCAACATCCGATTAAGTGGGGCCAGGTGATCCTGCGGCACACAGAACTGACCGCTTACCGTTGCTTCCTTCCGGACCTGGCGGGGTTCACAGGGTCCTGTTGCACAGGGCCCAGCCCCTTAACCGTGCGCATCAGCTTGGCGACAATCGTGAGGGCGGCTCGCGGTCGAGCGCGCGCTGTTTGGCGGAGAGGCGCTCTTCGCGCTCCTACAGAGGGGGCCAGCCCCCTCGTACGCTCCCCACGCGGGGGATACTTCCCCGCGATCCCCCTGTTCGAATCCCACCTCTCACATTCTGCTCGCCAGTGCCTTCTGAATTCAGCACTCACTGTTGTGGCACTCAGCGCTGTTTTTATGGCGGAGAGGGTGGGATTCGAACCCACGGTCCCGTTGCCGGGACGCATGCTTTCCAAGCATGTCGATTCGTCCACTCTCGCACCTCTCCGCAGCGATCGTCAGGGAAGAGGCATCTTAGCATGCCCGATTTTGCGCCAGCAAGGCGACGCGACGGCTTTGGATCGAGACGGTTATTGCTTCACGGGCGGGCGTTGCGACACCTCGCAACGAGGCACCATGGATGAGGGCTCTAAGAGCTTTTGTTCATCCAGTTCTTTCACCAGGGCCTCGGCCGCATGAAAAAGATCGGCCTGTTCACCCTCCGACACGCGGAATTTGGTCGCGATCTTGAGCGCCCGCTGCGACAACTCTTCCTGGCCCTCCAGGTAGGGAAGATGACGGAGCGCGACGTGACGCACCTCGCACCGGCACCGATGGCGGTCGCTCAGCCTGACAAAGCCTTTCGTTTCCCGGTCGATCGCCTCGAGGCCCATGTTCTTGAGAAGCGCCGTTCTCGAAGCTGTCAGCATGGCGTCCACTGAGTCCAGGGCGTTGGTATTGACGAAGTAATCCAGTGTCGTGCGGCTCGACTGCATCTCAGCCAGCCTTTCATTGTCGGTATCCGGGGTGGCATCCACCACGAAAATGACGCAGCCGTCAGGAAACAGGTCCTGATCGTTGAGCGCCCGACCCGCCACGGCTCGCTGCAGGTACTCGGTCATCGCCTGCACGCCGAGGTTATCCATGGGACCGCCGTCGTAGAGATGAAGATAGCGGGGTTCGTTCATTCCATAATGTTCGAGCGTCACGTCGTCGAATGCTCCGGGAAATGCGGAGGACGCATTGACCGCATTGGCCACGCGATAGTGCGCAAGTGTCGAGTGAATCCGTTGGAAGCTTTCATCTGTGAAGGTGAATCGTGTGTGATCATTGCGCGTCGTGGCGTTGAGCAGCAACTTGGGACGCAATGGCAGATCGCCGAAAGTCGCCTCCTCGTATAATTGGTTATTGAACACCTGGACCATGATGTCGGAGCGTGTAAAGTCGGACAACCAATAGCGAAGGATATTATGGGGAAGGAACCATCGCCAGAGCCACGTGCCTTGAAAGTCCGCGCCCATTGCGGCCTTCACTGACCCCTCATCGAACGGTGCGCCGCGTTTTGCACGCAGGGGGTAATACGTGGCCGGAAGCGTCCCTCCGGACACTCCGGAGATGACATCGACTTGTGAGAGCCAGCCTCGTCGATCAAGCTCAACCATCACGGCGCCCCCGAAATTTGCGGCACGGCTGCCGCCACCGGAAATCGTAAGGCCGACGAACCGATGGTCGCTCGTTTCCATCTTGCCGACTATCCAAGAGCCCGCCGTCTGTACCTCTGTATCGGTCGGTGCTGCCGGTTTATTCCATCCGGGGCGCCAATGCCCCGGGAGGATTTCACATCCGAGCACGAGCGATGAGGTGGCCAGGAGAATGTAGAGATGTACATGCGTGAAGAAACGGTGCCGCCGGTTCTGCATAGAGCCTCCGTCGAATCAGGACTACGACGGAAGACTGCCCCGCTTGCGTCCGCGAGTCAACCATGAGCCCATCACTCGACATCAGCGCACGATCGTAAGCCGCCGTCTCATTCGAGCGGTTGACCATCCGGGACTCCCTTCCTATACTGCATGGCTTCATGCAGGGAGGTTGCGGGATGAAGATTGTAATTGGAGTGGTGGTGGCCGTCGTGGTGATGCTTGGCGTCATCCTGTTATTGCCCTTTCTCATCGACCTCAACAAGTACCAGGACCAGTACAAGCCTACTATTGAGGACGCACTCAATCGCAAGGTCCAACTTCAGGACATCCGCCTGACCATCTGGCCGCGCCTCGGCGCACGCATCGCGGGATTCACAGTCTTTGACGACCCGGCGTTCGGCAGTGAGCCATTCGCGTCCCTGGCATCGCTGGATGTGGGGGTCCAACTGCTGCCCTTGCTCAAAGGCAAGGTGGAGGTGGATGAGATCATCCTCCGGGATCCCGTCATTACGGTGATCAAGAACAAGAACCGCGTGCTCAACGTCTCGACCATCGGACGGCCGGGGGTTCCGGTGCCGGAGGTTCCTTCTCGCGCGCCCATTCCCTCAACCGAAGGACCGATGAGGATCCTTGCGATGCTGGCAGTGGATCGCGTCTCTCTCGTGGGCGGACAGTTGACCTACCGTGATCTCTCCGGCGACAAACCGGTGGAGTATATGCTGGAGGACCTGGGCGTACAGCTGACATCTGTGCGTCTCGGAGAGACGCCTAGTCTTCATCTGGGAACGATGGTGCAGCCATTTGGCCTGCCGGTCACGCTCGACGGCACCTTTGGTCCTCTCAAAGAAACCACCGACATCGACACAATCAACTTTCAACTGGCTCTCGGCAAAACATCCTTTGCGATCACGGGACACACCGTAGGCCATGACGCCACCGTGAACGTCAGTTCACCCGTCATCAATACGGTGAACCTGCCGATCGTCCTGCCGCTTCAACAGCCGGTTGAAGTGACTAACCTCAAGATTGCCGCCGAAGTAAAAGGACAGGACGCGCAGTTACGAAACCTTTCGTTTCACCTGTTCGATGGGCAGGTCACGACACAAGGGACCGTGACCTCCGGTCCTCCCAATCCACCCTTCACTGCCAAGGCCGCCATCGAAGGATTACAGCTCGGACCCGCGCTCGCCGCATTAGCTACGACTCAAATTACAGTAAGTGGGACGACGAGGGCGGACCTGAATCTGCAAGGCCGCGGTTTTACCAGGTCTGACGTGACAAAGGCCTTAGAGGGAACCGGCCATGTCGCCGTGAAGGATGGAAAAATCGAAGGGGTAAATTTACTTCAGGAAGCCTTGTCCATCCTGAAGGTGGCCGGCGTTTCTCTCGACAATCCCAAAGCCACAGCCTTTTCAACCATTGAGACCGATCTAGCCATTTCGCATGGGATCGTCAACGTCCAGCGACTGTTGATGGACAGCCATGACTTCCAGGCCACGGGTGGTGGCACCATTGGATTCGATCAAGCGCTCAACCTGCTCGTGAACCTTGATCTCTCGCAGGACCTCAGTCAGAAGATCGCCAGCGGATCTCCCATTGCCAGGCTCGCCCTCAAAGAGGGACGGCTCCGGCTCCCACTGATCGTTACCGGAACCGCCCAGGCGCCGTCGTACGGAGTGGACATGAAGGGACTGACCGGCAAAGTGCAAGAACAGGTGCAGAAGAAAGTGGAAGAAGCGGTCGGCGGGCTGTTGAAGGGCACGACGAAACCGGAAGACCTGAAGCAGCAAGGAAAAGACCTTCTGAAAGGCCTGTTAGGCCACTAAGGAGCAGCCTCGTATGATCGCCATGGACACGATTACACACTATGCCGTGAAGTACGGTATGCAGGCGGTCGTGGCGCTGGGCATCTTTGCAGCCGGCGTCATGACCTCGCGTTGGGCTGGCCAATTCGCTCAACAATCGCTCGAGCGTCACACCCTCGAGCCCCCAGTGCGGATGTTGCTGGTCCGCATCGTCAAGATCATCGTCCTGCTGTTCACCGTCGTCATCGCGCTCGACACGCTCGGAGTCCCGATTGCTCCGCTGATCGCGGGAATCGGCGTCGCCGGCATCGGCATCGGCCTCGCGCTCCAAGGCGTCTTGAGTAACGTCATGGCAGGACTCTCGATCATTTTCACCAAGCCCTACAAAGTCGGTGAACATATCTCCCTGCTCGGCGTCCATGGCGACGTGGTCATGGTCGACATTTTTTCGACGACGCTGTTGCATCCTGATCGCTCGCGCGTCATCGTGCCTAATCGAAAGATCGTCGGTGAGATCCTTCATAACTTCGGAACCATCCGGCAATTGCACCTCTCGGTCGAGGTGGCCTACAAGACCGACCTGGACCAAGCGCTCGCCATTATCCGGGAAGTGATTGCGGGCCATCCGCACATTCTCAAAGACCCCGCTCCGTCGATCGGGGTCTCTCATCTCGGCCATCCCGCCGTGACGATCGCCATCGAGCCCTGGACGTCCGCCGTCCATTATGCGTCTGCTCAAGGGGAGGTGAATAAAGCGATCCTCGAGCGATTTCGATCAGCCCAGTTTGAGTTCCCCTCGACAGCGCTGCCGGTCGTGACCTAACCTTTGCGCCTCTGCCGGCGAAGCATGCGACCATATGGTGGCCTGGACACAGACGCGCTTTATTGATAGCACCAATCCTTTCTTGATCACTCAGCCTCAGTTGCCGGTTCGCTCTTTCCTTCTAATCAACAAAAGTTGTTTGCGATACAGCACGAAGTCAGTTATACAGCGTCCCCGATGGAGAAGCTCCATTGAATTGTGCCTGCGTGTTTACGGGATTCTAAGGAGGAGTCGATGAACTGGGTTCGGATCTTCGTCATGTCGGCGCTTATCTTAAGCGCCGTCAGTTCTGCCATTGCAGCCGATCCTGTTGTGGTCCGCCACAGGACATCGTCACCTTGAAGGACGGGAGTGTGATCTACGGCGAAGTGGTGGAAATGGGGGCCGGCCTACTGCTGATCAAGAACCCGTCTGCCGGCGACCTGATCAAGATCAAATGGACGGAGGTGAGCACGCTCAAGATCACTCACCCCATTCCATTTCATCTCAAAGAAGGGACCGTCCTGATCGGCACCGTCGAAGAAGGTGAACCCGGTACCATGCGGCTGAAGGCCGAGCCGATGAAGGACACGTTGATGGTGCCCATGGATTCCGTCCAATCCGTGAATCCGATCATACAACCGCCGGTTATTTACGTCGGCAGCTTGACCGGAGGCTTCTCTCAAACGACGGGGAACAGTCATCTAATCAATGCCAGCCTTCTCGGCGATTTCGTGGCGCGCGGCGACCAGCTGCGGCTCACGCTCAACGGGCGCTATGTGTACGGGGACGACGCCAGGACGATCATCGCGAGGAACGCCCGGGGCATGATTAAACTCGACTTCTTTATCACGAAACGGTTGTTCTGGTTCGCCTCCGCCTACTTTGAAAACGACCGGTTCCAGGACCTTAAGATGCGGACGGCCCTCGCGTCAGGTCCCGGCTTTCAGATCGTCGATCGCGGCGACTTCGAGGGCACATTGAAGGACATGACCTTCTATGCTGAAGCGGGTCTCGCGTATTTCAATGAAGATTTTAATGTGGCCAACGATACCGACTCCATACGCGGCCGGTATTCGATGAAACTCAACTGGCCTTTGCTCGACGATCGCATCACGATCTATCACTTCTCCGAGTTCTACCCTTCCCTGGAAAATTCGAAGGATTTTTACCTCACGATGGACAATGGAATCCGCTTCAAGCTTTGGAAAGGATTTGTGAGCGGCCTTCAGCTCACGACGCGGTACAACAACCGTCCGCCGCCGGGCACGGGCGACACGGATCATCTGTACCTTCTCACCCTGGGATACAGTTTCGACACGACGCGCACACGATAGCACGGCAACTCACTTCATCCTCTTAGAAGGAGGCACGACGATGCTGAAAGAATTTAGAGACTTTGCCATGAGGGGAAACGTGCTCGACATGGCGATCGGCGTCATCATCGGCGGGGCATTCGGGAAAATCGTCTCCTCGCTGGTGAGTGATGTCCTCATGCCCCCGCTCGGGTTGCTGATGGGCAAGGTGGATTTCTCCAGTCTTTTCATTAACCTGTCCGGCACTCCACAACCCTCACTCATCGCGGCCAAAGCTGCCGGGGCTCCCACCATCAATTACGGGGTCTTTCTTCAAGCCACATTCGACTTCATCATCATTGCATTTGTGATCTTCATGCTGGTGAAGCAGGTTAATCGCTTCAAGAAAGAGGCGCCTCCGGCACCACCGGCCGGCCCGACCAATGAAGAAAAGTTATTGATGGAAATTCGCGACGCCCTCAAAGGCCGCCACTAGCCCGCAATCCGTTTTCCTGTGGGATGTGTCGCCATCAGGCGTTGCGTGGGGATGCGCCTGAGACACGACCTCCGGTCCCACGGAAGGAGTTCATCATGCACACATTCAGGACGGCCGTCCTGGCGGCCAGTCTGGTCCCATTCGCTGGTTGTTCGAGCTGGGAGAAAAACGCGATTTGCTGCGACGGAGGCTATGAATACCGACATCGAAATCAATCGGAGTCTGACAACGCATCGTCTGAGGTAGGCTGCCCGGCTGGCCGCCTGGGAGAACAATCGTCAACGTCTTGCTGATGACCCGAAAAGCGAAACACGTCGCCGGGGCGCCTCCACTACCGAGACGCCCCGGCACGTGCTTATGCCGAGAGTTTGCAAGTGTTTTGTTCGATCGATCCAGCTACCGCATCGCCCGGGACCGTCGCGAGAACTTTGTAGTGACCTAGGCCCAGTTCCTTCCCGAACGCTTCGCCCACCAACACGTCCTGCACGTGCTGATGGTCCCAGGCCCTGAAGTAGGACCGGCCTTCTTTCAGCCCGTCGAATTCATGTCCTTCCAGCGCTTTGATGACGGCCGCCGTTTCTGTCGTCCCGGCCCGGCGAACCGCTTCAAGGATCTGCGATAGGGCCGCGTAGCCAAGATAACAGCGGGACGTTGGCGTATGGTTGTATTTCTCGATGACGCCTTGGATGAACCGCTTCGAGCCTTCCGTATTGATTTTGGGGTCCCAGATGAGTCCCCAGATGCCGGCATTGTTGGCATACCCTAATGGCCGACCGATCTGCTCGCCGCCGATCATCCCTCCCACTCCGATTTTCTCTTTGGCCAATTCAAGCTTGGTATAGCCTTTTAAAGCATGAATCAGATCCCACCCATATAGGTTCATGACAATCAGAGTCGGATGCTTGTCCTTGGCAGCGGTCAGCGCAGAGGTCAAATCTGTCGATCCAAACGGGATCAGCGCTTCGCCGAGTAATTCCACTCCATGGGCCTGCCCGGCGCTCAGCATTGACTGCGCCATGGCTTTGCCGTCTAAGGTGCTCGTCGTGAGCATGAACCAGCGAGTCCCGTAGGTTTTCACCAAGTGGGGCACGACGGCCTGCGCCATCATCGTGGCATTCGGCATGAACACGAATGTGTGCGAACTACAGGCGGTCCCCGTGAGTTCAGGCAGATGCGCGCCGGTCACCATAAACAGCTTCTGTTCTTTGTGCGCCAATTCCGACACGACGAGCGCACACTCGGCATTGAACGTCCCCATGAGGAAGTCGACCCGGTCTTCCTTGATAAATTTGGTGGCCGCTTTGACGGCTGTGTCAGGATTCGAGGCGTCGTCCGCTTCGAGAATGATCACCGGGCGACCCAGCACACCGCCGCGTTTGTTATAGAGATCCACCGCCACATTGGCGCCATGGACGTCATGAATCGACGAGGTCTTGTAGGAAGTTGAAAGAGGATCCAGAATGCCGATCTTGATGGGTTCGGCAGCCCGCGGCGAAGCCGGAGCCGCTGGTGACTCCGAGAACCTGACTCAGAAGATCGCCGAAGACCAGGGCGCCACCGGTTGCCCCGGCAAGCTCCAGGAAACGCCTCCGCGAACATTCTGTCATAGATCCTCCTGTGATCGTGGCTCCAAGCCGTGTATCGCCGGAGCCACGATAGGAGGCTGATAGCGGATTGTCAATTGCGGAGCGTTAGCTGAACTGGTCCCAGGTATCGCACTGTTTAATGGACCAGAACACCGCTTCTTTCAGCTTCTTAAGAGGGACGTTGTCCGGATCGCGAATGGCTTGCAGTTTCTTGTCAAGATCGTAGAGCGGTTGTATCGACCGCTTGTCGGGAATTTTCCCGAGCGCCCAGGCGACTTCCGTGAGCACCGCCCAGTCGGTCTTCGGGTCGTTCAACTTGCTGAGCAGCGGCAGAACAACGGACGCGTCTCCATGGACACCGCCGATTTGCCCCAACCCCTTGGCGGCCGCCGCCTGCACTTCAGTCTGCGGGGAGGTATTCATGATATCGACCAGGAGTGGAATGCCATCCTTGCCCAGATTGCCCATAGAGACCAGCGCCTGCTTGGCGAGGTCGCGGTCTTTGAGCGCCTCCTTGAGTCTGGGAAGCGCTTCATCCGCCTGCATTTCTCCCAAGAGCGAAATGATTTTCACCTTCCGTGTCTGACTGGTCTCGGACGCATCCAATAACTTCAGCAGTCGCTCCGGCTGCCCCCACTCTGCCGTCAGCACGACGGGGAAGTCGTATTTTTCCAACGCTTCTTTCAGCTTGGTGATCGCGAACAGGCCTGGTTCGCTCGCCTGAGCCGATTGAGAGGCCGTGACGGCATCCTCAAATTCCGTCCGGACTTCCTTTTGCCATTTTACCTTCATTCCGCCCAGCACATAGCTGAGTTGACAGGCCGGCCCTTTCCAGAGACGCGACGGGGCATCCGGTAAATCGTTATCCCCTCCGGAGGCGGCCGTCCCTTCCCAGGTCTTTCGTTGTTCGCACTTGATCCGAAGGACCACATCATGCGGCTGGGCGGTGTCCTGGACCACTGAATAGCCCAGTTCACCGAGACGGCGCACGGCGACCCCGGCGATGGCTCCCGAATCGACAGAGCCTTTATCCGTCAGGGCAATGGCTTCAACCAGCACGGCCTGAATTTTTGCGAGTTGCGCTTTCTGCTCGGGAGTAAAGTAATCGCGATAAGCGAATGCAGGAGCGAGCGGAAGACCGGCACAGACTAGACTGGTAATAAGGACCCAAATAAATCGCATCGAAGCACCTCCTTGAAAGACACGAGGCGGGATAAAGGCTGCATGACTGGTCTTAACAACGGGTCAGAATGATGCGGTGCCGCAGGGCGGGTGAAGCTGAAGATTGGCATGGGAGGGATTATACCTCTCTACACTGCATACTGCGAATGAGCCAGATAAGTTCGCGCCTAGACCTCTAAGGCAGCGACGGTGGAAAAAACGCGTCGAGATAAGCAGTCCGACCCACCAGTCGTATGGGTTGACACTTGGATACCTGCGACGGTACAAAAGCTGTACACCAATCGCGTGTTTTGGCTGCCTCATGCAGCAGCGACAGCCCCGCGGATATCCCCACTGTGCGAGAGTGGCGGAACTGGCAGACGCGCGAGACTTAGGATCTCGTGGGCAACCGTGGGGGTTCGAGTCCCCCCTCTCGCACCATCACCACGATCCCGTCGCCGGACAAGCCGGCCAGAGAGCATAAGGAGCTGAGCGCTATGACTATGAATGTGGAAGTCACCGAACTCGGCCCCATGAAGCGGGCCTTAAAAATTGAAGTGCCTGCCCAGGAAGTGACGCAACGGTTTTCCCGCGCCTATACGGAACTGAATCGCCAGGTTCAGGTGCCGGGCTTTCGTCCTGGGAAAGCTCCGCTGGCGATCCTGGAACAACGCTATGCGAAAGCGGTGGAAGAAGACGTCATTCGCAGCCTCGTGCCGGATTTTTATGACCGGGCCATTAAGCAAGCGGGGATCAGTCCGGTGCTCGTCGAAATTCCACCGCTCGAACGCGTGAAGATCAAGAAGGACGCTCCGTTTACCTTTACCGCCACGGTAGAGATCAAACCCAAGATCGAGCTGCGCGATTACAAAGCGCCAAACCCGATGTCATTAAAGCCGGACAAGCGGACGGTCGAAGAAGAACAAATTGACCGCGCGATGGAAGTCCTGCGCGAGCAACAGGCACGACTCGATGCGGCGCCCGCCGGCACCCCGCTGGCCGAAGGCGACTATGCAGTCGTCGACCTGGAGGGTTTTTTAGAGGATGCCCCGTTGGAAGGCACCAAGAAAGAAGGGCAGCTTCACAAAGTCGGTTCGAAGGCCGCCATGCTGGGGATTGAAATCGATGCGCACCTCATCGGTAAGAAAGAAGGGGACGTGGCAGACATTCCTCAGCCCTATCCCGCCAGTCATCCGGATCCACGCGTTGCCGGTAAAACGGTGCACTTTAAGCTCGCAGTGAAAGGGGTCAAGCGAAAGACCTTGCCCGTCCTGGACGATGAGTTTGCCAAAGACTGCGGGCCGTATGCCTCGCTGCAGGAAATCAAGGACAAGTTGCGCATCGAGATGGAAAAGGCGCTCAAGAAGGACGTGGAAGACTCCCATAAAGACACGATCCTCAAGCGCCTGGCAGACACGCACCACTTCGATCTTCCAGACACGCTTGTGCAGCGGGAACTTGACGCCATCGTCCGGCAGAAGCTGCAGGAGCGCCAGCGCCTGAAAGCCACCGATCCGTCGCCGGCAGTGGAAGCCGAAGAAGTCAAAAAGATCCGGGAAGAACACAGGGAAGAAGCCAATCGCCGGGTCAAGGTGGGCCTGATCCTCGAAGCCGTGGCTGAAAAAGAGGGCTTGTCGGTCAGCCAGGAAGACCTGAATAACGAGGTCTCCCGGCTGGCGACCGAACTCAGGGTCCCGGTGGCGGAGCTGGTCAAAATGATCCAGGCGGGAGGGCAGGATTCGATCGAGGAATTACGCGCAAGAATTCTCGCCGATAAGGCGCTGGATTTTGTGTATCGCAATGCAGTGATTCAAGGATAGGCACCGGCCGAGGCGTTTGACCCACGCCTGAGAAGCCATCGCGGAAAGGATTTGACGACATGTTGGTTCCGATCGTAGTTGAGCAAACGAATCGAGGCGAACGCGCCTACGATATTTATTCACGTCTGTTGAAAGACCGCATTATTTTCCTCGGCGCGCCGATTGATGATGTCTTCGCCAACCTCGTGATCGCGCAGCTCCTTTTTCTCGAAGCGGAAGATCCGGAGAAAGACATCAATCTCTATGTCAATTCGCCCGGCGGGAGCGTCACCGCCGGTCTCGGCATCTATGACACCATGCAGTACGTCAAGCCGCCGATCAATACGATCTGTCTGGGACAAGCGGCGAGCATGGGCGCCTTGCTGTTGACGGCGGGCACGAAAGGCAAGCGGTTCGCACTGCCGAACGCCCGGGTCATGATTCACCAACCGCTTGGAGGCTTCAGCGGCCAGGCCACCGAGATCGATATTCATGCGAGAGAGATTTTAAAGATCCGCGAACGCCTGAACGAAATCATGGCGAAACACACGGGCCAATCAATCGAAAAAATCGCCCACGACACCGAGCGGGACTATTTCATGTCGGGGGAGGAAGCCAAAACCTACGGTCTCATCGACGAGGTGATCACGCGCCCACCGAAAACCATCAAACCGGCGGAATCCGGCGACAGCGGAAAAGACGGGGCCAAAGCCAAGTAATACAGGAGGACGCATGGCCAAGCAGGAGAAGGTGGATCGACACTTGCGATGTTCGTTCTGCGGAAAAAGCCGGGACGAGGTGCGCAAACTCATCGCGGGGCCGACCGTCTACATTTGTGACGAGTGCGTGAATCTCTGCAACGACATCATAGCCGAGGATTGGGAAGAGGCGAAAGAAGAGATCTCCTCCAAGCTGAGAAAGCCCGCCGAGATCAAGCATCACCTGGATCAATACGTCGTGGGGCAAGAACGCGCCAAACGGATCCTGTCCGTGGCGGTGCACAATCACTACAAACGTATTTCATCCAAAGAAAAAGAAGTCGACGACATCGAGTTGCAGAAGGGTAACATCCTCATGGTCGGCCCGACCGGAACGGGCAAGACGCTGCTGGCCCAGACGCTCGCCAAGTATCTCGATGTCCCCTTCACGCTCGCCGACGCCACCACGCTGACTGAGGCCGGGTACGTGGGCGAAGACGTGGAAAACATCATCCTCAAGCTGCTGCAAGCCGCCGATTACGACGTGGAGCGGGCCGAGCGGGGCATTGTGTACATCGATGAAATTGACAAAATCAGCCGCAAGAGCGACAGCCCCTCGATTACCCGGGATGTCTCGGGCGAAGGCGTACAGCAGGCGCTGCTGAAACTGATCGAAGGCACCGTGGCGAACGTGCCGCCGCAGGGTGGCCGGAAACATCCGCACCAGGAGTTCATCCAGGTCAACACGAGCAACATCCTCTTTATCTGTGGCGGAGCCTTCGTAGGGCTGGAACAAATCATCGAGCAGCGGCTCAACAGAAAGTCCATGGGGTTCGGAGCGGAAGTGCGCGGCCGTAACGACGTGCGTCTGGGCGATCTGTTGATCAAGGTCCAACCGGAAGACTTCCTCAAGTATGGGCTCATTCCGGAATTCGTCGGCCGGCTACCGGTGGTGGCGACGCTGGAAGAACTCGACGAGCGTGCGCTGATTCGCATCCTGACAGAACCCAGAAATGCCCTCACGAAGCAGTATGAGAAACTGTTGTCGTTCGAGAAGGTGAAGCTGAAGTTCACCGAGGGGGCCTTGGGGGCAGTGGCAAGAAAAGCCTATGCGCAAAAAACAGGCGCCCGTGGTCTCCGTGCGATCCTTGAGGAAGTGATGCTGGACGTCATGTATGACGCCCCTTCACAGAAACAGATCAAGGAAGTGGTGATTACGGAAGATGCGATAGCAGGAAAGAACCCGCCCATCCGTATCTTCGAGCAGGACAAAGACGCCAAGAGCGCATAATGACAGCCGGGGCTCAGGCTGCCGTGACTACGGCAGCCTGAGCCCTCCGTCCCTTCTGCCGGTCTTCCACGACCGACTCGTTCATCCACTCCACCATGCTCACGGTTTTGCACAACTATCGGCTTTTCTCGACAAGCGGAACCCCTGCGCTATACTTGCGGAATAGCACCGACTGCGTCAGGAGGGTCCCGTGAAATATCCGGTTTCATCCAGTCTGCGGCACAAAGGCAAGGTCCTGGAACTCGACGCGGCGCGGGAAATGGTCACCCTCCTGGGAATCAATGGAGAACCCATCGGAAGCCTGCCCTGGGACTTTGTGATTGATCAGATTTTGGCCTATCGCAAACCGCCTATGACCAAAGAGATTCGATCGGAGCCTCGCATCTCCCTCGCCTTCCGGGTGCGCTACAACACACCGGAAGGCCATCGCTTCGAGAGCCGCGCCGGCGGCATCGGCGGAGGCGGATTGTTTATCGAAAGCCTCTCGCCGCTCCCGGTCGGGACAAAACTGGCCATGGAGTTTTCTCTTCCTGAAAAGCCTTCCGAATGGTTGCCCGCAAAAGGCATCGTGGCCTGGGTCTGTCCAAAAGCCGATCAATATACCTTCAGCCCGGGAATGGGCGTCCGCTTTTCAGATATCGACTCCGAGACCCGCGATCGGATCCTCGCCCTCGTCAAGACCATGCAAGGGTCTACTCAAGCGGCCTGATGACACGGCCGGGGTGGACGGGACTAAAGGACGCCGGAACATGAAACTCTCCGTTATCACCAGCACAGGGCACCAAGGGAAGTCACTGACGGTGGACGTCAAGCAGGAAACCGTTCACGTACACGACGTTTCCGGAGTGCTCATCGGCACCATGCCGTGGGGCGCCATCATCGAACATGTGCTCTCCTGTGACGAGGATGCGCGCTTCGCCCATGCCCGGGCGCATCCGCGAGCACCGCTCGCGGTCAAGGTCCGTTACACGACTCCGGAGGGTAAGCAATTCGACAGTCTCACAGGCGGGGTCGGAGGCGGAGGACTGTTTATTGAAAGCGGGACTCCCTTAGCGCCCGGAACAGAGCTGTCGATCGAATTCGCGCTTCCTGACCGTCCTTGGGAAAAACTCAACGCCAAGGCCAAGGTGGCGTGGACCCGCAACAAGCCCGAGCGATATCTGCTGTTCCCGGGCATGGGTGTTCAATTCACGGATATCGACGAGAAGGCCCAGGCGCAGTTAGTCGATCTGGTCGAAGCGCTGAACCGGAGCCGGGTTCCTTCCTGATCGCGAGAAGACTCGTTTCTGCCCAGCGCCTCACCTGGACATTCCCACCACGCTTCGCCACAGTCTGCAGGTCGTCGCCAATCGAGGCATTTCCAATAAATCGCAGTCTGTAGGCCGCCTCCCCCCGCACCTCGTCACTAGGATCATGCCGCAGCCGGTCCACCAGGACGGGCACGGCCTTGGGATGACCCGATTCGGCCAACGCCGCAACGGCCCACCGGCGGACGACCGGATCGCTGTCTCGGCTGCGGTTTGACAAGGCCTCGAGACTCGATGCAGGAAGCGAATCGAAAAGAAAGAAGGCTTGCGCCGCGGATCGCCGCACGGCGACATTGGTACTGGACAAGAGTCCTTCGAGTGACAGCGCCAATCCTGGACTCCCCTCCGCGACACCGAGCGCCGCCGCCGCGGCTCGGCTCACCCCAGGATCAGCATCACGGAGGAGCGAGATCAGTTCTGTGGCTGCTTCCGGACTTACGGAAGACAATCGACTCAAACTCCGTGCAGAGGCCTCGCGCACTCTGGCATCGGCGTCATGAAGGGACTGGACGAGTAGTGGCTCGACGCTCTGGTCGCCGATCTTGCCCAACGCCTCGACAGCTGTGTGGCGAACCCACGCCTCCCGGTCGTGTAACAGGCTCCCAAGAACCTGGACGGCCTCCTGACGCGCAGGGGCGGTTTCCTGGTAGCAACCGGTCATGACAACACAAACGATGGCAAGGCCGACAGCCGCGTGCCCACATCTACCCGATGCGGGCGGCCATGGAGGAGCTGAGAGAATGGGATTCACACTCACGCAGGTCTGGGCGGGTCTTCCTGGACGGCGGGCATCTCTTTGGCCGCTTCTATGGACTGTTGTATTTCCTTTTGTGCGGCATCCATCTCGGCTTGGATCGTCCGCATCTGAGGATCGACACTATTGCGCACGTCGGCGACCGCCTGTCGAAACGTGCGCAGCATATCGCCGACGCCCTCGCCGAGGTGCTGCATATCTTGGGGGGACACGCCGGGCTGAGAGGGAGCGGCCTGCGCTTTCATGGCCGCTTGCTGAGCCTGCACACGAGCCACCGCGTCTTTGTTTACGATCGCCGATGGTCGCTTGGCGACGGGCTTCGGCTGGGCGCCGGGGGGCAACGGCGGGTACTGCGCTCGAGAGACGGGAGAGGGCGCAGCCGCCCGCTCTTCCATCGAGACGACATGTTGAGCGGGTCCTGCGCGCACTGGGTACGGGTGCTGCCGCACGAGCGGCCTGCGGTGCCTGAGGCCCCATATTGTAAAGCATGGACGCCGTCGTGCCCGGAGTCAGTTCCGGCCCGGGCACATAGGGAGTGTTGACCGCCGGCGCAACCGGAGCTCCCGCCTGGGGCTGGTGTTGAACCGGAGCGGCGGCCATGGGTTGAGGTGGTTCCGCTTGTGCCGCCGGCGTGTCTGATGGCTGCACGGCACCGGGTTGGGGCACCTCGTTCACTTCCTTCTTAAATCCTTTCAGTGCTTTGCCAACACCTTCTCCGATCTGGGGCAAGCGGCCGGCGCCAAAAATAATGAGAATAATGGCCAGAATGATGATCAATTCAGAGATACCCATTGTGCCGAACATGCCGTACCTCGTCTGACAAAAGGTTCCACAAACGTGCGTTCAATCTAGCCGCCACGGCGAGGCAGTGTCAAGAAAGGGCCGGCTGAAAGGACTGAATGAAAAGGGGATTCAGAGAAGGGGCACGACCTCGGTCTGGAGTGGTTGTCCGTACACCAGGGCTTCATGCTCGGACACGTAGACGTCCAGCTCGCTCCGGATCCCGAATTCACCCGGAAGATAAATGCCCGGCTCAATTGAGAAACAGGTGCGCGGCATCAGCCGGCGGCCATCCTGCGTTTCCAGGTTGTCGATGTTCGCGCCATTGCCATGCACTTCTTCGCCGATTGAGTGCCCGGTCCGATGCACAAAGAATTCGCCATAGCCCGCGGCACGAATGCTCGCTCGACAGACATCATCCACTTCCCATCCGAACGGAAAATGGCCCGCTGCCACACGGGTCTGCACATACGCGAGTGCAGCGTCGCGTCCGGCACGCACGTGGTCGAATATCATGCGTGCTTTGTCCGGGACCCGGCTGCCGGTAAAGCCGGTCCAGGTGATATCACCGTAGACGGAGCCGGCATCCGTCCGCTTGGCCCACAAATCGATCAGCACGAGACTGTCCCGTCGAATCGCCGACGAACCGGATGGTCCAGGACCGTAGTGCGGATCGGCGCTATGGGCGTCCACCGCGGCAATGGGAGCGCTGGACGTCGTCATGCCCGCCTCGTGGATTCGGGACAGAATAAACTGCTGGAGGTCGAACTCCGTCAGCTCGGGTCCACGAACGAGCGACGCGCTGACATGGGAAAAGGCCTCATCCACAATGCGCCGCAACGCCGTCGTCGCATACCGGTGCGAGTCCAGTTGATCGTCCGTCCACACCGCCTCAAACTGCTGCACAAGGTCAGCCGCAGTCACGACTTCCACTCCAAATGTGCGAATCAGATCGATCGTTCCCGCGTCGACCCGCGAGACATACGGCACCGCATTCAGAGGAGAATACTGCATCGCAACACGCCGGCGGCCTTGTAAGAGAGCAGACAAGAGCGCCCGCTGTTCCTCCCAGGACACATACCACTGCTGTTGACCGGGGAGTTCCGTGAGGACATGCGGTTCAATGCGGTGGCAGATTTTCACCGGATCTCCGGTGGACGGAATCCAGTAGTACCACCGCCGCGTCACATGCATCCCGGGATCCAAGAGCAGCACACGATAGGCCAGGGGATCGCTTCCGCGAAAGTCATAGAAGAGCCAGCCGTCAAGCGCCTCGCGCTCGCGCAGCGCTTGTTGAATGGCCGCAATGCGTGCGGATGAATTGTCAGGCATGATCGTGCCGGCATCTTATCGTCGGAGTGGGAACGCGTCAACGTGGCGGACGTCCATGCTAGAATGCGGCCGTATGACTCCGGTGCCGTCCGCTGACTCGCCCTATCGTGTGACGCTGTTCTTCGGACCGGAACCGGTCGAACAGAGACCGAACGTCGTGGCCTGCGTCTTCAACGTGAAAAGGCGGAGCTGGAAGGCCGGCATCCAGGTTTCCGTCGAAGTGGCCAAGCCGCAGCTGTCAGACCTCGAACAGGATGTCCAGATAAGCAACCGGATTGCGCCCGCGTTGAAGACGCTGGAGGAAGCCGATCGGCAGCATGCTCAAGACCGGGTATCTGATCTGTTTGCGCAGGCGGTGAGCTGGTGCAAGCTCGATCTCCGGCTCAACTCAGGGCTGACCCGCGACGATCAGCGGATCGCGGCGGATGAATTGATGACGGAGCTCGACGAGGCGGTCAGAGACCGCCAGGAGTATGTTGTCTCATACATCTTGAGTGAGCTTGATGTGCTCCCTGACCTCTCATCACCTTCATCTCACTCGGATTCGTGACGGCAGGGGGTTTGCATTCATAGATGAATTTGTTATAACCGCGCGTAGCTCAACGGTGTGATTGGTCTGTATCCGGACGGTGATCTTCGGAAGAAGGAGGACTCTTAGTGATGCATGGTGGACGCCTCAATCAACTCAAGCTCGTGACACTGATCGTGACCCTGGCCCTCTGTTCGATGATTACGGCTCCCGCCTGGAGCCAGTCATCCTCCTCGGACACACAACAAGGCACCGCCTCGGGGGCCGGCATGCAAGCAGTCTCCGCCGTCGCGACCATTTTATATTTTCCGCTGAAGGCGGCCTTTGCCATCGGCGGCGGGATTGTCGGAGGCCTTGCCTATGCCTTTTCCGGAGGCAGCGAGCAAACGGCAAAAAACATCTGGGTGCCCAGCATGTATGGGACGTATATCATCACGCCCGAGCACCTCTCCGGTGATCGTCCGGTTCGCTTCTTGGGTGTGTCCGCCGACGAAGGCGCCCCGAGCGAACCCGCCCCCATGACCAGCCCCGAGCCAGAACCTGTCCGGTGACATGAAACCTGTCATCGGTGTGACGCCAGACTTCAATGCCGGCGACAGAGCAGACATGGGCGGGCAGGAACCGACTTATTTCCTCCGTGCTCGTTACATCCGCGCCATCGAAGACCTGGGGGGCATCCCCCTCATCCTTCCGTTAGTGGAAAGCCCTGGAGCCCGCCGTCGCCTGCTCGAAGGCGTCGATGGACTGCTCCTGACGGGCAGTGGTCCGGATCTCTCACCGCGTCTCTATGGTGAACGCCAACGATTTATGTTTCCGCTGGTCAGCGAGCGTCGCGCGAACTTTGAGTTGGAGGTGGTGCATCAAGCCAGGACACGTGATCTCCCGCTCCTGGGCATTTGTGGAGGCATGCAGGCGCTGAATGTCGCCTGCGGGGGCAGCCTGTTTCAACATATTCCGGCACAGGTTCCGCAGGCCCTGAATCACCGCCAGAAGACGAAGGCGACTCAGGTCTGCCATTCTGTCACCGTCACGCCGAACAGTCTGCTGAAGAAAATCGTCGACCGGTCGACGCTCATGGTGAATAGCTCGCATCATCAATCGGTGAAAACCGTCGCTCCATCATTGAGGACAAGCGCGATCGCCCCGGACGGCATTGTGGAAGCCATCGAATCCTCGGCTCATCGGTTCCTGCTTGCGATCCAGTGGCATCCCGAATTTTTGTTTGAGCGTCACGCTGCGCACCGCCGGCTATTCGAAGCGTTGCTTCGCGCCGCACGCCGGACGCGGGCGTGACGCGCACGGCTTGGACGGTCTCCAACCATCCGCCTGCTATACTTGAAGCCATATGAAATCTCCGGCTCTCGATTCGGCTCGGCGGGTCACGACCCTGATGGCGATACGCTCGATGATGGCCAGGCTGTGCCGGACGAAACCGATTGAACAGATTTTGTCCGATGCCGACCATCCCGACCATCGGCTGAAGAAAACGCTGACTGCCTGGGACCTCACCGCCCTCGGCATCGGCGCGATCATCGGAACAGGCATCTTCGTGCTGATCGGTACGGCGATCGTCGGCGACGCCCACCGCCCGGGGGCCGGCCCAGGAATCATCCTCTCCTTTATCTTATCTGGCGTCACCTGCGCGTTCGCGGCTCTCTGTTACGCAGAGTTCTCGACGATGATTCCGGTCGCCGGGTCGGCATACACCTATTCGTATGCCACATTGGGAGAGTTTCTGGCCTGGATCACGGGCTGGAACTTAGTCCTGGAATATGGCGTCGCCTGTGTTGCCGTCGCGATCGGATGGTCGGGCTATTTCAACAATTTATTGATGCTGGCCGGTCTAGAGCTGCCGCACTGGGCCACCCACCCTCCAGGAGGAGCGGACGGGGGTGTGGCCAATTTCCCGGCGGCCATCATTGTCTTGTTGGTGACGATCATTCTCGTGGTCGGCATTAAAGAAAGCGCGCGGGCCACCGGCATCATTGTCTGCCTCAAGCTGGCCGTGATCCTGTTTTTCATTGCCGTCGGCGCCCCCTCAGTTGAGGCGGCGAACTGGACGCCGTTCATGCCTCAAGGGTTTGCCGGTGTGGGAGCTGCCGCCGCGATTATTTTTTTCGCTTATATCGGGTTTGACGCGGTCTCGACCACCGCGGAGGAAGCCCGCAATCCTCAGCGCGATCTGCCGATCGGCATCATCGTATCTCTCAGCATCTGCACGGTGCTCTACATCGCGGTCGCAGCCGTGCTCACGGGACTGATTCCTTACACCAGTATCGACATCCATGCCCCCGTCGCAGACGCTCTGCGGCTGGTGGGATTCAAGTGGGGAGCGGCGCTGGTCGCCGTCGGCGCCGTGGCGGGAATCACCAGCGTCCTGGTGGTCATGATGCTCGGCCAAATCCGCGTCTTTTTCGCCATGTCCCGAGATCGGTTACTGGGTCCGTGGCTCTCCACCGTGCACCCGCGCTTTGGCACCCCTCATCACGCCACAGTTGTGACGGGAATCGGCGTCGCGCTTCTTTCAGCATTAATCCCGATCGGTGATGCGGCGGATATGACGAACATCGGGACGCTCTTCGCCTTCGTGCTGGTCTGCCTCGGCGTCATGGTCCTGCGGTACACTAAACCGAACCAACCGCGTCCCTTCCGCCTTCCATTCATGCCTCTGGTTCCGATTCTCGGCATGCTCGCCTGCCTCGGCCTGATGGCCTTTCTTCCCGGGCTCACGTGGATCCGCTTCGGCGTGTGGACCCTGATCGGCATCGTCGTGTATGCGGCATACGGCCTCAAGCACAGCAAACTTGCCGCACCGCCCGTCGCACGTTGACACATGAGTCGCCGTTGTTCGTTTTAAGGTCGACGGAAAACGGACAGGAAGAGCCAAACTACTTTGTCTGGCTGGACGGAGTCGTCGGGGGCGCGGACGCGGGTGTCGGCTCCGGGGCCGGTGTCGCTGCCGAGCCGCTTGGCTTGGCAGCTGGCGATGTGGCGGCTGGAGCAGGGGCCGCAGGCTTGGGAGGGGCAGCGGGTTTTGGCGGAGCCGGTTTTTCGGGCTTGATGCCGCCTTCCCAGGCGGGGCCGGAATACATGTCGGCCGTTAACCCTTTTCCTTTCCACTTCTCCTCAAAATCGGCGGCGGCTTTATTCGGCGTCTCACCCACCCCCAAGACGTCATTCCAGGGATAGACTTTGGGGCCGATCTGACATCCGGACTCCGTGCGCTTCAAGTACAATGCGATCGGATTGCCTCGATACGGTCCCAAAAAGATGTGGACGCAACCGACGTATTCAAGCAACGACGCCATGCCGGTCTCCAGGAAGGGCGCATGATGCCACAACGGACAAGAGGAGGGCAAGCGAAGGCTAGACCGGCACGGGTTTCTCCAGGGGATGCTTTCGGATGAGAAACACCCCCACGGTCAGGACCATGATCACGGTGACGTTTAAGCCGACGTCCATGAGATATTGATAGAACTGCATCTCAGTGACGGCGGTGAGATGAGAGAGTTCCGCGCTCGCGGTGAGGACCCGCCTGGTGCAGGCGATAATCCCGACGGCCAGGTACGGCTCCAGCGTCAGGACTTCGGTTTGAAGGAAACGGACGACGGTGCGGAAGAGTTCCAGGAGAATAATCACCAGCAACAGATCGTTCAGCAGTTTCAGACCGGCAGGCAACAAGCCGATGACGTTGGCTTTAATCGCGAAGGTGTACCAGGCATGGGCGAAAATAAACATGCCGAGAACAAGCAGGCTCAGCCCGGCCGTCGCGTAGCCAAGCCGGTCGAGCCACTCCATATAACCGCACCAGCGTTTCATCACCTCCATCCGATGGATGGCCACGTCCGATCTTGCCATGCTGCTCCTCCTCAGGCCGTTCCTGACGGACTATTTGATTCCGGCTCAGGCGCCCGCATCTGGCCGAACTTCAGCTCACGCATGGAGCTGATCGTGAGGGAATGACCGCAACAGCGGATCTCCTTAAAGCCGGCTCCGCCGTCCATAATCATCACACGCAAACCACAGGAGTCGGGATAGAGCTTCTTCTCATCGAGGATGACAGCCGGCGGCAGCACGCCCTTTCTGCGGCCGGCAGGCGACCCCATGTCTGGCACGAGGTCGTCAACCGTCAACTGATGATCGCAACAGCTGATCGATTCGAATCCTTCTCCGCCGCCCATGACCTTGACGACGAGCCCGCAGCTCTGGGGGTGGCGCTTATGCTCATCGAGTATGTCGCCCTTTTTTAGAGGCATCCAGACCTCGAGCAGGGACCGAATATGGAGATGGAATGAAGGGCCGTCATGCCAGCGTGTGGGCCGAGCGCTCACGCGCCTGGTGAATCGAGCGCAACAGCGCACGATGGCTCCGGCAGCCCACGATGAGTTTGGCATCTGAGATGAGCACCGGCCGATAGGGAAGCAGGTACTGTTCTTTCAATCTTGCGATGCGGGCCAGGGACTGCTCAAGTCGTTCCCCTGTCACGGTGCCGTCGGCCACCGCCTTATCCAGGGCGCTGATCGCAGTCACTTCCCGATGACGATCTTTACAGATGAGCGGCATATCGCATCCAGCCAAAATAGCCCGCACCGTGGCATCCTCGACGCCGTAATGGTCGATGATCGCATGCATTTCGAGATCGTCGGTGAGCACGACGCCGTTGTACTGCCACTGATTGCGCAGTAGTGTGCCAATAATGGTCGGTGAGAGCGTCGCGGGCAGCTTGTCATCCAGGGCCGGATACAGCACATGCGCCGTCATCATCGTGGCAATGTGATGAGCCACCGCCTGACGAAACGGAGGAAACTCAATCCTTTCCAACCGCTCACGGGACGCCGTGACGACCGGCAGTTCCTTGTGGGAGTCCGTACTGGTATCTCCATGCCCGGGGAAATGCTTGCCGCAGGCCACGACCCGGTTATCTTGTAATCCTCCGACCGTTGCCGACCCCATCTCCCACACACGGTCCGGCGTGGTGCCGAACGAGCGATCTCCTATGACGGGGTTTGCCGGATTGCTGTTCACGTCCAAGACTGGCGACATATTCATGTTGACGCCGACGGCTTTAAGTTCTTTGGCCATCGTCGCTGCTGCGGCATACGCCAGTTCAGACGAGTTGCACCGTCCTAACACCTCACAAGGCGGGAAGATGGTGAACTCCTTGGGCACGCGCGAGACCCGCCCGCCTTCCTGATCGATCGAAATCAGGAGCGGTGAATGCGGACTGCAGGCCTGTAAGGCGTTCGTCAGCTCGACCATTTGCTCGGCCGATTCGAGGTTGCGCGAAAACAGGATGACTCCGCCGGGTTTGTATTCCTTGATGAAGGCGGCGAGTTCAGCGGACACGGCCGTTCCCTCGAACCCGACCATGAACAGCTGCCCGATTTTCTGACGCGACATCATCATGCGTCGTGCCCTCGGCCGGTTAGAGAGTGCGGTCGATCAAATATTGAATCAACAGCCTCGTCCCGATGCCCGTCGGTCCTTTAGGTATATAGGCGCGCTCCCGCTCGCTCCAGTCCGTGCTCGCGATATCCAGATGCACCCAGGGGCAGTCGCCGACGAATTTGCTCAGGAAGAGCGCGGCGGTGATCATCCCGCCCCCGCGACCCCCGATATTCCGCATGTCGGCGACCTCGCTCCGCAATTGCTCAAAGTAGTCATCCCACAACGGCATTTCCCAAACTCGTTCGCCCGCACGCGCGCCCGCCTTCCGCAGCGACTCCTTCAGCCTGGCGTCGGTGCCGAACATCCCGATGGCGAACTGTCCAAGCGCAACGACGCAGGCTCCGGTCAGAGTGGCGATGTCGATCAGCGCCGCAGGCTTGAATCGCGTGGCATAGGCCAGGCCGTCCGAGAGGATCAACCGCCCTTCCGCGTCGGTGTTCTGCACTTCGACCGTTTTGCCGGACAAGGTCTTGACCACGTCCCCAGGCCGCATCGCGCGGCCGCCCGGCATATTCTCGGCGGCCGGCAGAATACTGATCAGGTTAAGCGGCAATTGTAAGCGGGCCGCGGCCCGCATCGCCGCCAAGACTTCGGCCCCCCCCGTCATATCGGCCTTCATCTGCTCCATATTCTCGGCAGGCTTGAGCGAGATGCCGCCCGTATCGAAGGTGATCGTTTTCCCGACGAGTACGACCGGACGGTCGTCTTTTTTCTTCGAGCCGTTGTATTGCAGGATAATGAACTTGGGTGGTTGATGGCTGCCCATCGCCACGCCCAGCAAGGCCCCCATACCGAGGTGTTCCATGTCCTTCTGCTCGAGGATTTTCAGGCTCACGCCCGTTTCCTTGGCGATGGCCTTCGCCTCATCGGCGATCTTCGTCGGCGTCATCACGTTGGATGGATGGTTACACAGGTCGCGAACGAAGACGGTGGCTTCCGCCGTCGCGATTCCACGCCTCACCCCTTCGCTGAGTTGGCGCAACTGGGGTTTTTGAGGCGCCAGCACGGTCATGGCCGCCACATCTTTGTGGCTGGTCTCGCTTCGATATACGGTGAATTGGTAGCTGCCCAGGATGGCGCCCTCAACGAGCGCCTGCGCAACGTCCACCAGTGACGCCTGACGCGGCATGACGGTCGGGAGAGCGACGGTGAACGAACCGGCCTTGGCCTGGCGGACCCGCTTGGCCGCCTGCCCCAGTGCTTGCCGGATCTGCTCGAGACCGACGTCTTTTTTCTTTCCGAGACCGACTAAGATAATCCGTTTGGCCGGCAGCTTTCCTTGCGTGTGGAACAACGCGACTTCGTTGGCCTTGCCCTCAAACTCTTTCGACTGCAGCAATTCCCGGAGACCGCCACCCAATGTCTGGTCCAACAGGGCCGCATCCTGCTTCGACAGGGCTTCGCCTTCACAATGGGTGAGAACGAGCGCCTCGGTCGCTTCTGTCTCCACGCGTCCCTGCTTCGTCTCCACCTGCATCATCTTCATTCCTCTCTCCTTCATGTGCATCAGTCGTCATCCGTCCGATGCCTCCTCGTTGGTCACACCACTCCCTCGGCGCGCCGCAGCGCTCACCCCGGGCATGAGCAGGCTAGACGCCCCGCATGTCAGGAGCCCAGATATACTTGTGCATCTGTAATTGAAAACGAATGGGAAGCCGATCTCCCAACACCCACTCAGCCAATTGCCGAGGATCGACGGCGCTGAACACGGGACTGAACAAGACGGTGCAGCGCTCCGTGAGCCGATACTGAGCCACAATCTCTTTGGCCCACTCGTAGTCCGTGCGATCCTGTATGACGAACTTCGCTTCGTCTGCCGACCTGAGGCGCTCCACATTGGGCCAATGCATCCGTTCCGTCATCCCGCTCCCCGGGCATTTCACATCCAGAATAATGTGGACGCGCGGATCAACGCCCGCCGTATCAATGGCCCCGCTGGTTTCCAGCAGGACCGTCAACCCGTCGTCACACAGCCGGGTCAATAATGCCGGCGTCTCAGGTTGGGCGAGGGGCTCTCCTCCGGTCACCTCAACGAGAGGGCAATGATATCCGCGTATGGTGGCCAGGATGTCGTCAACATTCTGTTCCGTCCCGCCGAAAAAGGCATATTCGGTATCACACCAGGTGCAGCGTAACGGACAGCCGGTCAAACGCACAAAGACACAGGGCCGACCGGCAAACGTCGATTCTCCTTGAATGCTGTGGAAGATTTCATTGACGCGTAACATAGATAACCAATCGGGCCCGGTTAAGTACGGGTGAGCTTATTCCCACCCGACAATGGGCCAATCATGCCGCCTGGCAATCCGGGTCATCCCCCGAATGGGATTGACGACGGTCGGATGTCCTACCGCTCGTAACACCGCGAGGTCGCCCGGGCTATCCCCGTAGGCATAACAAGCGGCGAGGTCCAGGGACATGTCCTGTGCCAACTGTTCAATGAGCTGTCGCTTGCCCTCTCCATAGGGAAGGGGCGGCACGAGATGCCCCGTGTAGACACCGTTCATCTGCTCCAAAGTCCCGGCGAAGCACCGGTCGACCTGTAGCGCTCCGGCGATCGGATCGATGAGAAAATCCAGGGAGCCGGTCAAAAGGACGATGGCGTGCCCGGCCTGCCGATGGTGCTCGATCTTCCGCATGGCAGCCGGGGAGACGCACGGACAGAGTTGCTCGCGGCAGAACTCTTCCCCCAATGGTTCAATCACCTGGGCGGGCTTGCCGGCCAGATACAGTTTGCGTTCGCGGAGCGGATGCAGAGAGAGGGCCGGCATATGGCGCATCCACCAAGCCACACTTGCTCGCACTTCAGGCCATCCCACGACCCGGCGGCGCCAGAGCCAACGGAAAAATCTGACTTCGCTGGCTTCTCCCGGAAGCAGCGTATTGTCCACGTCGAAAAACGCCGCCACCTGACTGTTGAGGCCGCGCGGGGAAGAGGACGGTTTGATCAGCGTCATAACACCATAAGAACCGACCAGTGGACACTCATGCAACAGTTGAGAACAAAACCGCGCCGATTCTACCGGAGGGTGCCTTCATTGACAAGAATTTTGCCCTACTTCTATAATGCCGTTCCCTCGTTCCCGCCACGCTGTCGGACGAAGAGAATGCAGGTTATGATCCGACTCTGCAACAGGCCACAGCAAGCGATAGTCTAAGCCTACGCTTGGAACGTCGAGTGAGTGCCGGGAAGACCTTATCCTGTCGGTTGCCGAAGTGGTGGAATGGCAGACACGCACGTTTGAGGGGCGTGTGGCGCAAGCCGTGCGGGTTCAAGTCCCGCCTTCGGCACCAACTATCTCGCAACTCCGCTCCAAGAGCGCGGATTCAGCGCACCTTCCTTAAGAGCTACGGTTTGAGGAGGGTTCCATGTCTACGATATTTCCTTACAAGACCCTGTCTTGACTCGGTAATGTAAGGCCAATAGAATCAATACCCCCTCTACTGAGAGAGGGCGACGACGAAGCCCCGCTATCTTTGACGAAGCCCCGCTATCTTTAAGAGGCTCGGCTATGTTTACCGATACCCACCTTCCCGCCACAACAGTTCTCATCATCGATGGGAACGACACCCACCGCCAGTACTACGCACATCGACTCCGGACCCATTCTCCTGACTATTTGATCATTGAGGCCAAGGATGCCGAAACAGGGCTTGGCCTATGCCGATCCAGAACCATTGATTGCGTACTTCTTGAACTCGACCTGCCAGATCGGTCAGGTTTTCAAGTCTTAGTAGACTTGGTTCCGCTCGTCACAAAACCGGAAGTCGCCGTCATAGTCCTCACTTCTTTGACGCAATCGGGCTTGCATGAGCTGGCAAGAAAGAACGGGGCATGGGCCTGTCTGGTAAAAAGCTACACATCTGAAGAAGTATTGGACCAGCACATTCGCAAGGCTATCGCGTTTGTAGGCCGGACATCCAAAGAACGATAAGGAATCGCTTGCCCGCTTCGAGCTGAGATGCTAGAGTCATCCGGCTACTTTCCAATATACGCATGACTGCCTTGGACGCCTGGAAGGCATTCAAAGTAGCTCCTCAACGGTTCGACCGGTTAATTACGGATCAGACCATGCCCGGCATGACTGGAGATGTGCTCCCCCGCGAGTGTCAGCGATCGCGGCCGGACTTTCTCTGCACGGATTCTAAACGAACACAGCCATCACCCAGGCTGATCGAGGAAGACGATGCCGTCAGTACTCGTCGTTGATGACGAAGATCAGATCCGGCAGCTGATCCGGGAAACACTGGAACAAGCCGGCTACGATGTTCAGGAAGCGCGCGATGGGAAAGAAGGGCTGGAGCGGTACCGCGCCCTGCCGGCCGACCTCGTGATCATGGACATTCTCATGCCGGATCAGGATGGGTTGGAAAGTATCATGACACTGCGGCAAGAGTTTCCCGCCTCACGCGTCATCGCCATCACCGGGGGCAGCGACATGATCGGTATTTTGAATTTTTTGGATGTCGCTAAAATGCTCGGGGCCCGCCGAACGCTGCAAAAACCCTTTGAGATGAAAACGCTGCTGGATGCCGCAGCGGCAGAGCTGAAAACCTGAGCCATCCATCCGGCCTCATCTCCGCCTTCACATCCCGACAGCGGCCATCAGACGCTGCTCCCCTCTTCAAAAGCTAGTGGTTATGCTGCCATTGCTGAATATCGTTCTTGGAACGTTCGTGACCACCGTGGGGTTCTGGCTGCTGTGGGGAGCCACCCTTCCGGCCATTCTCCTTGCCTGGGCCGTGACCGTCGGGGGGTTTTTATGGTGGAAGGCGGGCACCATCGCTGAAGTGTGGGCCTGGTCGACTCTGCTTCTAGGACTAGAGAGTATTGCCTGGCCGGTCATCCTGATGACTCAACTTCCGTCGGCTTCCGCAGTCCCCTCCGACCAGGAGATGGGAGACATGCTCTCGGCGATCGTCCTTGCTCTCTTTTCATCTGTGTTCTGGATTGCCTTTTCTTACGGTCTCTTTCAGCGAGCCTGGAGTTCCCCTCAGTCTCAGATTTTGGATGCTTCGCCGGCGGCGGGTGATTCCAGACCGGTGAAGCCAAAGAAGGTCCGGTGACTCAGAACATGTCCACGGGGTCCACGTCGACGATAAATTTAAGACGCCCCTTTCGATACTTGTGCTCCAGATGTTCCACCGAATCCCTCACCGCCTGACGCAGACCTGTGCGGTCATTTCCCTTGAGTAGAATGTGATCCCGATAAAGCCCGCGAGTTCGTCCGGCGATCGCAGGGACCGGTCCCAACATCATGATGGCCCCTTGGCCATTCTTGGCTTGTTCAAGGTGCATGCTCCAGTCCTGTGCGGCCTGGCCGACCAATCGTCGATCCCTACCTGACACGGAGAGGCTGACCAAGTGACGAGCCGGCGGATAGTCCAACAACTGGCGCGCCGCCAGTTCTTCATCGTAAAACCGGCCGGGATCGCCGGATGCAACGGACACAACCGCATGATGCTCGGGAAACCATGTCTGGAGAATCACTCGTCCGCCTTCCGAGGCAGATTGTGCGACACTCACGGCATCATCCAGCAGATGATAGGTCCGCTCGGCGGCGCGGAAGTCCGCGACGTGTAAGCCTGAGTCTGCCTGCACGATGCCGACCACCCGCATCTTCGGGAGGGGCTCTCGCTGAAACAGCGCCTGAGTGCCGATCACGATGTCCAATTGGCTCGACCGCAGTTGCCCCCAGAGCGCACGAGCCGCGGCCGGACGCCTGAGGCTCGCTCCGTCAAAGCGGGCAATTCGAGCGCCGGGAAACAGCCTGCGTGCCTCCATCTCGAGGCGTTCTGTTCCTTCCCCAACTGCACTCAGACGAGAGGCGTGACATGTCGGACAGGTTTCGGGCAACGGCTCACGGGTCCCACAATACCGACAGCAGAGTGCGGCCGTTTCGCGGGAATAGGGAAACGCCACAGCGCATGACGAGCAGCGCGGAACCCAGCCGCACTCTCGACACACCAACGCTCCGGCGTACCCTTTTCGATTGAGGAACAGCAGGACACCCGCTCGGCGAGCCACTGCTTCTTGCATTGCCGTTATCAGCTCATGGCTGAACGGCGAACCCCTCGGCACCATGCGGAGATCCACCAGGGCGACCGGTGGTCGGGAGGCAGTCTGTCCGGCTCTCAAGATTTCAGCCGAGGCGTCGGTGCGCGCCTCGAGAGAAGGATGCGACGAGGCAAGTACGACCACGGCTTGCTCAATCCCGCCTCGCATGCAGGCCACTTCTCTTGCATGATAACGAGGTTCTTTGAGCTCCTTAAGCGCGGGATCGTCCTCCTGATCGACCCAGATCAAGCCGGTACGAAGTAGGGGAGCAAAGACGGCGGAACGAGTCCCGACGATGACTGAGGGAGTATTCCGCTGCGCTGGCTGATCTAATGCAGACATTGACGGCCCCGCAATCGGGACCTTGGTCATCACGGACAGCCGCTCTCTCAGCCACTGCGCTTTGGCGATCTCACCTGAAATGACAATGACGGACTGGCCTAGCGCCTCTGCGCTCTCTATTGCAGCTGCCAGTAGCCTGAGTCGAATCTCCCAAGGAGCCTCTACCACGAGCCGTCTGTAGTGATGGTCGTGCATTCCAGCCGTGATGCGCTCAACCAACAGGAGGTCCGCGTCCCTGAGTGCTGGCATGGAGGCCTGATCGATGGGGGCCTGCGTGACATCTTCCAACCGTCTCTTTGCCACCTCGGTGTTGTCCGGGTCCTCCGGCTTTGATGGCAGCCGCATGATCCAGGACTGTGCTTCAAGGTCTAGGATGCCTTGCGGGCCGTCATCAAGCTTAGTTACATCAAGCGTCGCTGAAGAGACACCGGCCGATCGCCGCGCAATTCGTTTCAGCAAACCGAGGAGATGTGGTGGACAATGGCCAGCCTTGAGCGCGGCGCGCCCCTCATCGGTGGCCACGTACCGGAGGACTGTACCGGCTCGTGCGGAGCGCGACGGAGCAATGAGGCGCAAACACTGGCCCCAGGGGGCGACATAGTAGTCGGCAACCAGGCGGGATAGTTCAAACAGCATCGTAGAAGACGATGCGTGCGTCTCGCTCCGGTCATGAGTGAGGGCCTCTATTTCTTTGAGACGGTGCACATCGACACCGGGCGGCGGCTGGGCGTTGAGCGAAATCACGGCCGCTTCCAGCATGGCTCGTCCGAACGGGACCAGGACAGCCTGACCGACTTTGAGCGTCTGCTGCAGCCGGGGAGGAACGAGATAGGTAAACGCCCTGGTGATATGCCGTGGAACGATGACATCGGCGTAGAGCCGGGATTCAGTGGAACTGCCGTGTGCTTGTTGATGCATGGCCCATTGTAGCAGCGGGCGAAAAGGGAGGACAGCGCGAGGCGAAGGGCGGCGGGAGCGAGCGGTGTGATTCACACTGAATCACACCGCTCGTCAAAGAAGGTTAGGGCTACTGTCCGCTTGCGGGAATGGAATCCTGTCCGGCAGGCTCTGGCACCAGAGTCTCATTCATGCCCGGAACGGTCTGTAATCCAGGCCCTTCTACTTGAATCTGCTGATCACCGACAGACAGCGTGCCTGATCCGGAAGCAGGGGAGTCATCCGGTGGCACGGTTCCCTTCTCGTCGGGAACGCGGGCACTGAGGCTAGCCGCGTCGCCGGTTTCTTTCTCGGTGCGGATCGGCTGCTCCTTGGTCGAGGCCTGCGGATCCGTCTGGGGTGCATAAAGAAGGATCTCCACACGTCGATTCTTCGTCCGTCCTTCCTCGACCGCGTTACTTCCCGCCGGCCTGCTGTCCCCGTATCCAACAGAGCTGAGCCTCGCCGAGTCCAATCCGCCCTTTTCCACCAGATAGCGAACAACGCCGCTGGCCCGCGCCTTCGACAATTCCCAGTTGCTCGGATATCGGGACTTCAAAGAAGGTCCAATCTCCACATTGTCGGCATGTCCTTCTACCCGGACCAGCCGCTCATCGCCGCTCGTGCGCAGATATTCGATCAACTGATCCAGCACCTTGTAGCTGTCCGGTTTAATCGCCGCCTCGCCTGAATCGTAGTGCAGAAAGTTCGCGAGTTCGCCCAGATTGATTCGGCTTTGCCCCGCGGCATCTTGCACCTTCAGTTTGCGTGCCACTACGTCACTCGGCACTGCATGCGCTGCCTGGGGAAGCGGCACGTCTTCAACCGGTTGGACAGACGGGCCGGCATTCCCGACCAGCTTATACCGGTCCCCTTTCATGAGACGCGTATTCGCTTTAGTGATTTTGGCAGTGGCGGTATCCTCTTCCGTTGAGAGCACCTTGAGTTGACCGATCTTTCGCGTGGGCAGTCCTGCGCTGCGTCGATACACATCCATGAGATCGCCGTACTTCAGGCCGTCGACCCGACCGCGATCCAAATACACGACATCCGACTGCGATACGAGGGTCATCGTCTTGTCCGCCTGAAGTTCAACAATCATTCCGGCGACTTCGCTGTCCGATGTAAGGACCGCCTCCTCACTCACAGCGGGAGGCGCAAACCGCATGACAAGATCTCCTGGCGTGATGGCATTAAAGCTCCGCACGACTTGAACGGTCGTCAGGTCGGGATCTACCTGGGTCACTTTGACGACAGCCAATCGAATGGTGACGAAACCGAGGTAGGTATGGGTCACGGGATGAAACACTTTCCGGACACGGCGGTAGACAGTGAACAGGTCTCCGATTGAGGCATCGGATGGATGGTCGAGCTTGAGGTACAAGACGTCGTGCCTCCCGAGAATCATCCGATCACCCGTCGTCTGGTTGTCGCCGGTGATCAGATTGACGATCCCGTCCCTCGCCGTGCTTTTCTGAATGCTGCCCGCCGCAAAGGAGAGCGCGGCCTCGCCGAACTGAATGGAGTTGGTGTCTTGGACCTGGCCTAAGGCAGTCTGAGGCAGAACACTGATGCCGACGCAGAGAGCAAGGAGAAAGGGCGCCATATTTTTCATGATTGATTCCTTGTGTGAGGCACGTACTGCTATGACGACCATAGCAAATCACGCTGTGCTGTCAAGAACTTGGACTGTTTTACCTGGTTTGACCGTGGCTCCGGAGGGATGATAGGTTCTCTTTGCAATCGAACATGCACTGAGATGCGGATCGAGATGGATAAACAGGACCGAAATCAGACCAGTCGCAGACCGCGGATTGAGACACAAATCCATCGGCGAAAAAAAGCCAAAGCCCTCTCCCCGCTGGAAGCGGAATGGGATAGTTCACAGTCCTCTCCGCCCATTCAATTACGCATGACGATCTCGCCGAAGAGCCGCCCCGAGCGGAAGCCATAGCGAAGCGACTCGCTCATGAGTGCCCCACTCTGCATCTAGGGCTTTCGGGACGCTGATACTTAGGTCCTTTGTCCGCTTGCTATCAACGGATCCCAGCACTAAGATCTGAACTCTTCTTTGCTGGTCAACACGTTGTGAGACACTAACGATGAGCGGCTTAGATCTTCTCCTGGAGTATTTGACTAGATATTTTCCGATTCTGCTCTTCATCTTTATCGCGCTCGCGTTCGGGGTCGTGACTCTACTGATTAGCTATTTCGTTCAACCGAAATACCCGGAACCTGAAAAGCTCTCTGCCTATGAGTGCGGTTCTGAACCCTTCTCCGACGCCCGGATGCCGTTTCCCGTGCGCTATTACATTTTTGCCATGCTGTTCGTCATTTTCGATATCGAAGTTATCTTTCTCTATCCCTGGGCGGTCGTCTTCAACAAGCTCGGCGTAATCGGGCTGGTCGAAATGATGGTCTTTATTGCATTGTTTCTCGTGGCCTATGTCTATGCATGGCGAAAAGGGGCCTTAGAATGGGATTGATTCAACTGGGGCGTCATGACAAGGACGGCACTCCGGATGTCATTACCACCACGATCGAAAAGGCGGTTAATTGGGCCCGAAAAGGTTCGCTATGGCCCATGACCTTCGGCCTGGCCTGTTGCGCCATTGAAATGATCGCCGCCGTCTCTTCTCGCTATGACATGGACCGGTACGGAGCCGGGGTCTTTCGGGCTTCGCCGCGACAGTCCGATTTGATGATCGTGGCCGGGACGGTATGTCGCCGGATGGCGCCGGTGATTCGAAAAATTTACGATCAGATGCCGGAACCCAAGTATGTCATTGCCATGGGATCCTGCGCGACATCAGGCAATATTTACGACAGCTACAGCGTGGTGCAAGGGGTCGATCGGTTTGTGCCGGTGGATATCTATGTGCCGGGCTGTCCGCCCACACCCGAGGCCTTGTTCGACGGTATCTTGAAGCTGCAAGAACGTATTATGCAGAAACGCGTCTTTGTCAAACAGCCGGATCAAGTGAAAGCCGCCGGCCTAAAGGCGTAATCGCTTCTATGCATCAATTGGTCAAACGGATTGAGGAGACGTTCGCCGCCGGGTTGGTGAACTCGACAGAGTGGCGGGGTGATGTGGCGGTGACCGTCACGCGGAATGCGCTCCATGAAGTCGCCCAGTTTCTTCACGATGACCCAGGCATGGATTTCGACTACATCGTCCACGTGAGTTCCGTTGATTGGCCGGATGAAGAGGAGCGGTTTGAGGTCGTGTGGGAATTCTATTCGATGCGGAAGCGACAGCGCATCCGGCTCAAGACACGCGTCCCGGAATCCGACTGCGTCGTGGATTCGCTGACGGATATCTGGAAAGGCGCAGACTTCATGGAGCGTGAGGTCTACGACATGATGGGCATCCGGTTCAAGAATCACCCGGACCTGCGCCGCATTCTGATGCCGGACGACTACGCCGAGGGATACCCCTTGAGAAAAGACTTTCCGCTTCGAGGCAAAGGCTGGCGGGACACCTTCGACTTTCTGGACGAAGTTCCTCGATAACCACAAAAACAGTTATGGCATTCGAAGATCAACGAACCACCATCTATAAGGTCGATCCCGCGCATCCTGAGAGCGAGACGCTGCCGACCTTACGCACGGAAGAGCTGTTGCTCAACATGGGTCCCCAGCATCCCAGCACTCACGGCGTGCTCAAGGTCATCCTTGAGTTGGAAGGGGAACGGCTGGTGAAATCGACGCCCGTCCTGGGCTTCCTGCATCGCGGCGTCGAAAAGCTGGCAGAGGACGGCACGTATCATCAGTTCATTCCTCATACCGACCGGCTGGACTATGTGTGCGCGATGTATAACAACTTCGCCTACTGCCGCGCCGTCGAGAAACTCATGAATCTCCAAGTGCCGGAACGGGCCGAGTATCTCCGCACGATTGTGGCAGAAGTGCAGCGCATCATCGGTCATCAATTCTGGCTGGGTACTCAAGCCCTGGATATCGGGGCGATGACCGTGTTTTTTTACTGCTTTCGCGATCGGGAAATCCTGCTGGATTGGTTCGATGAATTATGCGGAGCCCGGCTGACCACCAGCTGGTACCGCATCGGCGGCGTGGAACGCGACTTGACGCCCTCCCTGCTTGAGAAGCTCAAACAGTTTCTCGACTATTTCCCGCCCAAGATCGATGAATACGTTGTGTTCCTCGAGAAGAACCGGATCTGGCTGGCGCGCACCAAAGGCGTCGCCGTCATTTCTGCCGAAGACGCCGTCAGCTTCGGTTTGAGCGGTCCTACGTTGCGCGGATCAGGCGTGGACTATGACCTCCGCAAATATGAACCCTATGCCGCGTATCCGAAATGCGAGTTCAGCGTGCCCGTCGGAAAAAACGGCGACACCTACGACCGGTATTGGATTCGCGTCATGGAGCTGTATGAAAGCGTCAAAATCATTCGCCAGTGCCTGGAGCAGATGCCGGAAGGCCCGGTGATGGCCGATGTGCCGAGCGTGACCCTGCCGCCGAAAGAGCGGGTGTTCACGAATCTGGAGTCCATGATCCAGCAGTTCAAGCTGTTCTCCCAGGGCTTTAATGCCCCTCCCGGCGAAATCTACTGCGGGACGGAGGCACACAAGGGCGAACTGGGATTTTATATCGTCAGTACCGGCGGGGGTAAACCCTACCGCCTGAAAATTCGCGCCCCCTCTTTCATTCACATGGGTGCGTTTGATTATATGTCGAGGGGCTACATGATCGCGGATGCGATTACGCTCTTCGGCACCTATGACATCGTCATGGGGGAATGTGATCGATAGCAGGGTACGCATAAAGGAACGACTATGGGACTGAAACCCGCAACCAATCCGGACGTCGAGTCCGCGACGATTGAACTCAGCATTGACGGCAAGACCGTCGCCGCCAAGGATGGCGTGTCGCTGTACGACGTGATCTCGAGCACGGGCAAGATCGTCCCGGCGATGTGCTACCACTATACGTTCGATCCCTTCGGTTCCTGCGGCATGTGCCTGGTCATGCAGGAAGGCAAAAAAGCTCCGGTCCGCTCCTGCACCGCAAAAGCCACCGCGGGCATGATTATCCGAACGGAAGGGGAGGACCTCTTCCTGGCCCGTAAGAAGGCGGTCGAAAAACATCTCTCCGTGCATCCTCTGGACTGTCCCGTGTGCGACGCGGACGGCCATTGCGAGTTGCAGGACATGGCGTTTCAGCATGGGGTGACGAATCTGCCGAACGCCAAACAAAAATTCATCCCGGAGGACACCCGCAGCCTCGTGCTCGACTTCAACATGAACCGCTGCATCGCCTGCGCGGAGTGCATCAACGTCTGCAAGGACGTGTTGATGATCGATGCTCTGCAGTTCATGAAGAAAGGCGGGTTTAACCAGGTGGTCGCCAAGGGGGATGTGCCGCTCTCCTGCGAGTTCTGTGGCGACTGCTTGGCGGTGTGTCCGGTGGGCGCCATTACGAACAAGTTTTCCAAATATCTCTACAAGCCGTGGCAGATGAAGAAGACCACCACCACCTGCAACTACTGTGGTGATGGATGCCAGATGTATCTGGAAACCAAAGATGCGGAAGTGATTCGCGTCACGTCCCCCTTGTCATGGAAGAACAAATGGGGAGACCGGGCTGACACCGCCAAGGGGCACGGAGGCATCTGTGTGCGCGGGCGCTTTGGCTTTGAATACATCGACGGCAAGGATCGATTGCAGCATCCGCTGGTGCGTGAAGGTAACCAGCTCCTCGAAAAGCCTTGGCTCGAAACGATGCATCTCCTCGTCGACCGCTTCACCGCCCTCAAGCGCAAACATGGCGCCGACGCGATCGCGGGCTTGATTACGGCCCGTTGTACGAACGAAGAGCTGTATCTGTTCCAGAAGTTGATGCGCAGCGTGCTCGGGAGCAATCATCTCGACAGCAGCGCGCGCTATGGCCACATGAATTTTGTGCGCGCTTCCAAACATGCGGTGGGTCTCGGGCGGACGCCGAACGATTGGGAAGATCTCACGAAAGCAAAAGCCGTTCTGCTGATCGGATCGAACATCACGGAGACGAATCCGCTGACGGCCGTTCGGATCAAAGAAGCGATTCGCGTCTACAAAGCCCAAGTCGCGACCTTCGACGCCGCAATCACCAACATGGCCAAACTGGCCTCCCATCCGTTCGTGATTCGACCGGGAACGGAGGGGCTAGTCATCGATGGATTGGTCAAGGCCACGATCGAGCAGGATTTGGTGGACGAAGAGGCCACCGCAAAGCATCCTCAGGCATTTCAGGCGTTGAAATCGGCGCTGGCAGGCATTTCATTAGATCAGATTGCCGTTCAGACCGGCGTGCCCAAGGAGGCGTTTCGAGAAATTGCGGCCATCTTTGCCGAGGCGCCACGCTCGATCATTGTCTGCGCTGAAGGCATCGTCAGACGGCAGAACGGCTACCAGAATGTACTGAAACTGATCGACCTGGCGTGGATCACAGGCAAGCTCGGGAAACCGGGTTGCGGCGTGAACACGCTCACCGAAGAGCCGAATGAACAGGGCGCCGTCGACATGGGCGTCGCACCTGAATACCTGCCCGGGCAGGCGGCCTTCAACGATCCTGCCGCTCGCGAGCGATTCGCGAAAGCCTGGGACAGTGCACTTCCCGCAGCGAGCCCGGGCGCGCATTTGGTTGAAATTCTCAAACGCTGTAAGAGCGGGCAGATCAAAGCCCTGTACGTGATCGGAGAGAATCCGCTCGCGACGCTCCCGGCCTCGATGGAAGTGCGGGCTGCCCTGGAGAAGCTGGAGTTGCTGATCGTCCAAGATCCCTTCTTAACCGAGACCGGCCGGCACGCGCATTTTGTCTTGCCGGCCTGCACGTACGCGGAGAAGGAGGGCACCTTCACCAATTTGGAAGGCCGTGTTCTGCGCGTACGCCAGGCCATGGATCCCGTCGGTGACAGCCTGCCGGATTGGCATATCATGACCGCCCTGGCCAACGCGATGGGCAGTCATTGGGATTACCAGTCCGCCAATGACATTCAGGCCGAGATCATGAAATTGCTCCCGGGGTACTACAACCTCGGGCAACCTCGGAAAGTCGCGGCCTCGCCGGATGCATACTTGGCGAATGGCTACGTGGCTGAAGTGGCTGGACGGTACCGCACCCCTCCGACCAGCCAGGACGGGAAGCGACCCTTCGCCCTGGTGATGGGCCAGTTGCTGGTCCACTCGGGCAAGCTGTCTACCCAAGCGCCCGGGTTGATCAAGCTTACGCCGAATACCGGCAGGCTTCGGATGAACCCGCAAGATATCGAGCGCCTCGGGCTCAAGGACGGTGAGAAGGTGCGCCTCATATCCGACCGCGGCTCGCTACAGCTCGGCGTCCAGCCCGATCTGTCAGTGGCGCCCGGGACCTGTTTCTTTCCAGAACACTTCAATGAGCCGCCCGTGAAAGATTTAATGACGGTCTCGGTCGATCCCACCACCGGCGTGCCCTCGTTCAAACTCACGTGGGTCGGCATTGAACGGGCGTAGCTACATGTGTATGCTCCGGCCACACAGGACCAGGGGACACCGATGAGCGTCAGCACGCTGACAAAAAAATTCCTCCATGCCGCGTTGTTCTACGAAATCTGGGACGCGATGAAGGTCACGTTCGCGCATATGTTCCACCGGCCCATTACGTTTCAATACCCGCGCGAGCAACGGACGATTCCTGACACGCATCGTGGGGCGCTCGGTCTGCTCCGCTACGAGGACGGGAGCGAACGGTGTGTCGGCTGCGATCTGTGCGAAGCGGCCTGTCCGTCACACTGCATCAAAGTCGTGAGCGAGGAAGACAAGACGCGGCCGTTACAGCGGTATGCCAGCGAGTTTTACATCGACATCACGAAGTGTGTCTTTTGCGGATACTGTGTCGAGGCCTGCCCGGTCAACGCGCTCGCGATGACCAAGATGTATGAATACTCCACCCACGACAAGCGCACCCTCCTGTTCGACAAGCAGCGGCTCTACGACATCGGCACGCGTCATCTCGATGACGCGAAAAAATATCTGTATGCCCACAACCAGGAAAAACAAGGTGAAGAGAGCCGCGAGTACCGATACTACTTTCCACAATCGGTGCTGAAGTCGACGCAACCGCCTCCCAAGCACTTAAGCTGAGCCGGATACATGGTCGCTGTGTTTTTCGCTTATTTTGCTCTTGTCAGTATCGTCGCGGGTGTGCTCACTGTGGCGTTGAAGAATCCCGTCCATTGCGGGCTGGCCTTGCTCGCGTTGCTCCTACATGTCTCCGGTCTCTTCGTCCTGCTGAATGCGGAGTTCTTGTGGGCCGTCCAGGTGATTGTGTATGCCGGCGCGATCCTGGTGCTCTATCTGTTCGTGTTGATGCTGCTGAATCTCAAGACCGACGAGCGCTATTTTCACTCGTCCATTATGTACTTCCTGGCGCCCGCGGTGCTGGGATCGCTCTATGTCCTCTTCCTGATTCTGCGCTCCCCTTTCGCTGGAGCGAGGGGGGACGCGCCGACCGTCGCTGTCTTGCAGGACGGCGACACGTATGCCATCGGCATCAAGATGTTCAGCGACTATCTCCTGCAGTTTGAAATCATGGGCGTCTTCCTGCTCGGCGCGATCATCGGCGCCATCGTGCTTGCCAAAACGCCGAAAGCCGTCGATGCGGAGCACGAGTAGTCCATGATTCCCCTTGCAGCCTATGTGGCCGTCAGCGCGGTGCTCTTCGTCACCGGACTGCTGGGCGTCCTGATCAGACGCAATTTCATCATCGTTCTCATGGCGGTGGAAATTATGCTCAACGCCGCCAATATCAATCTGGTGGCCTTTTCCTACTATCTTGAATCCATGGCCGGCCAAATCGTGGCACTCTTCATCATCGCCATCGCCGCCGGCGAAGCCGCCGTCGGGTTAGCCATTATCATCGTCGTCTTCCGGGGAAAGATCTCGACCAACGTCGACGAGATGAATATATTGAAGTGGTAACGTGTCCGAACTAACCGATCTGCTGATCAAGCTGATTCCCGTTTTCCCGCTCATCGCCGTCGTGGTGAACGGGCTCCTGGGAAGCCGTTACTCTCATGAGGTGGCCCACCGACTCGCCTGGGGCTCGGTCGGCCTGTCGTTTCTGTGCACGATCGGGGTGTTCACCGACATCCTGCGCAACGGCGGGGCACGGGAAGTCATCGCCTATCAGTGGATTTTCGGCGGCGACCTCACCATCAATCTGGCCTATCTGGTCGATCCGCTCACCTGCATCATGCTGCTCGTGGTCACCGGCGTGGGATTCCTCATCCATGTCTATTCCGTCGGGTATATGCACGGGGAAGGGGGATTTACCCGTTTCTTCACGTACATGAATTTGTTCATGGTCTCCATGCTGCTGCTGGTCATGGGCAACAACTATGTCGTGTTGTTTATCGGATGGGAAGGCGTGGGGCTCTGCTCCTATCTGCTGATCGGGTATTACTACGAAAAAGTGTCGGCGGCCAAAGCGGCCACCAAAGCCTTCGTCGTGAATCGGATCGGCGACGCCGGATTTCTGCTCGCGATTTTTCTCATCTTCGTCAATTTCGAGACGCTCGATTACACCAAGGTCTTCGCACAGGTCGGCCAACTGACACCGGACATGGCCACGGCCATCGCCCTCTGCTTACTCGTCGGGGCCGTCGGAAAGTCGGCTCAGCTGCCGTTGTACACCTGGTTGCCGGATGCGATGGAAGGCCCCACGCCGGTGAGCGCGTTGATTCATGCGGCCACCATGGTGACGGCCGGCGTCTACATGATCGTCCGGAACCACGCCATCTTTGATCTCTCGCCAATCGCCATGGGTATCGTGGGCGTCGATCGGGGGCTGCACCGCGCTATTCGCCGCGACCATCGGCCTGGTCCAAACCGATATCAAGCGCGTGTTGGCCTATTCGACCGTCAGCCAGTTGGGCTATATGTTTCTGGGCGTGCGGGATCGGAGCCTATACCGCCGCGATCTTCCATCTCATGACCCATGCGTTTTTTAAGGCCCTGCTTGTTCCTGTCGGCCGGCTCGGTGATCCATGCCTTGTCCGGCGAACAGGACATTCGCAAAATGGGCGGGTTGGCCAGGAAGATCCCCTGGACCCACAAGCTGTTCCTGATCGGCACGGTCGCCATCGCCGGCATTCCGCCTCTGGCGGGGTTCTGGAGCAAAGACGAAATTATGGCCCATGCCTTTACGCATCAGCACTATCTTCTCTATGGAATGGCGGCAATCGGGGCGTTTCTGACGTCCTTTTATATGTTCCGCCTGACTTATCTGACCTTTTACGGCCAGTCCCGCATGGACCACCACACAGCCGCGCACGTCCATGAGTCTCCCATGGTCATGATCGGTCCTCTCATGGCGTTGGGGTGCTCTCCCTCTTCGGCGGCGTATTGGGATTCCCGCCTGAGCATGGATGGTTCCATGGCTTTCTGGCAGCCGATTGTCGGTCGGGAAGCGGGCATGACCCAAGCACCGGCATGGTCCTCGCCCTCATGATGGCCGCGACCGCCATCGCCTTCTTGGGCTGGGGGCTCGCGCACTATCTGTACAGCATCAGTCCGGGACTCCCGAACGCTGGGCAGCGAAATTCTCCGGCGTCTATCGGACATTCCTCAACAAATACTATGTCGACGAACTGTATGACCTCGTGTTTGTCGAACCCACCAAACGGCTCGGTGAATTCCTCGATTGGTTCGATCGTACGGTGATCGACGGCATCGTACGCGGCGTCGGTCAGATGGCCGACTGGGGGTCGGCCGGATCCACGTGGATAGAAAAACACGTCATCTATGCCGGCTTGAACATCATCGGTTACAGCAACCACCTCGCCGCTCGTGAAGGGCGCAAGCTGCAGAGCGGAATGGTCCATCATTATGCCGCCATTATTGTTGCCGGGCTCTTTCTCTTGGCTCTGATCGTTCAACTCGTCATTCAGATGTAGCAGGCACATGAGTCGGAAACGAAGGCATACGCGATGTTAGAAGAGCTGACAGCAGGGTTTCCCATTCTCTCATGCATGCTGTTCCTGCCGGTGGTCGGCGCCGCCGTTCTCTGGCTGTTTGACGATGAGGACCTGGTGCGGACGGCTGGCCTGACCATTTCGCTGGTGGAACTGGCCCTGTCCGTCTTCGTGTTGCTGCGCTTCGTCCCGGAATCTTCGGCCATGCAGTTTGCGGAACATGTGCGATGGATCCCTGCGTTGGGCATCAGTTACCACCTCGGCGTCGACGGCATCAGCGTGCTCTTCGTTGGCCTGACGGCGTTTCTGACCGTCCTCGTCGTGATCTATTCCTGGGACACGATCCGTCACCAGGTCAAGCTGTACATGATGTGTCTGCTGGCGCTCGAGACGACGACCATGGGCATCTTCGTCTCCATCGACCTGATCCTGTTCTTCGTCTTCTGGGAACTCATGCTGATCCCCAGTTATTTCCTGATCAAGCTGTGGGGAGGCGGCGCCGAGCGCCACTATGCCGCGCTGAAGTTTGTGCTCTACACGCTCCTCGGCAGCGTCTTCATGCTGGTCGGCATTGCGCTGCTGAATATCAACTATCACCAGTGGGCGTCTTTGCACCATACCGATCAGGTCTATTCATTCGATTTGCTCGAACTGCTGTCGGTGCCGATTCCCGTCAAGCAGCAAATTTTGATCTTCTGGCTGATGTTCATGGGCTTCGCCTTCAAAGCGCCGGTCTTTCCCTTCCACACCTGGCTGCCGGACGCGCTGGTGGAAGGCCCGATCGGGATGGCCGTCATGCTGGCCGGGATTAAACTCGGGACGTATGGCTTCATGCGGTTCAGCTTCCCGCTTCTTCCGGATGCCTCGAAGAACGAGACCGTGGTGCTGGTCGTCATCGTCCTCGGTCTCTGCGCCATCCTGTATGGGGCGTCGTGGCCCTCATCCAACCGGACTTCCGGCGTTTGCTCGCGTTCAGCAGCATCAGCCACCTGGGCTTTGTTGTCGTCGGGCTCTTTGCGCTCAATTACCAAGGCCTTCAGGGCAGCCTGCTGACGATGATCAATCTGGGATTCAGCACCGCCGGTCTCTTTTTCATCGCCGGCTTTCTCTATTCGCGCCAGCAGACGACCCATCTGTCCGCCTTCGGCGGCATGGCCAAACAAGTGCCGCTTCTCGCCACCTTCTTTCTGATTATCGGCCTGGCGTCGATCGGATTACCCGGCACCAACGGCTTCGTCGGAGAATTTCTGATTCTGTTGGGCGCGTTCAAAGCCAAGTGGTGGTACGGGGCCGTCGCGGTGCTCGGGGTGATCTTCGGCGCCGCCTATTTTCTCTGGTATTACGAGCGCGCCATGCTGGGGCCGCTCGGGAAGGCGGTCAAAGAGACGATGAACGATCTCCAATTGCGCGAAATCACGATCGCCGCTGTCCTTGTCGGTCATGATTCTGTGGATCGGCCTCTATCCGGCTCCCTTCCTGCGCATTATGAATGGATCGGTGCAAGCGCTGGTCGACCGGTTGGATCACGGGACGGTGGCGGTGCTGGACCCTCTTCCCGCGAGACGAGGACCCTAACGACATGGGTGAGTACACGCTGCTCTATATCTTGTTTGCTCCGTTCGTCGGCGCGCTCGCGCTGATCTTTGTGTCCAACCGGCAACCCCTGCTGGTGCGCGGCATCGCCGTCGGAGCGGCGGGCGTGTCCTTGCTGGCGTCGCTGTATCTGTTTTACACCTACGATCCTGCCAGGGGTGGCTTTCAATTTCTCCAGCGGTTTGAGTGGTCGCGCCAGCTCGGCATCTCGCTCTATCTGGGCGTCGACGGGATCGGCACTCCGCTGGTGCTGGCCTCATCCATTCTCTTATTCGCCGGGATTTTCGTGTCCTGGCACATCAAGGACCGGACCAAAGAGTTTTACATCTGGCTGTTGATTCTGGCCGCCGCGACGATCGGCGTCTTCATGTCGCTGGATCTCTTCTTCCTCTATTTCTTCTATGAGATGTCGGTCATTCCGATGTATCTGCTCCTCGGCATGTGGGGAAGCCACACCAAAAAGTATCTCGAGATGACGGATCCCGCAGGGATGAAGCAACGGGATTCGATCGGCTTCATTTTTAATTTCGGCTCCAACAGCAAAGAATACGCGGCCATGAAGCTGGTGCTGTTTCTCTCGGCCGTTGCCGTGGCAGCCCTGATGGGCATTTTGCTGATTTACAAGTTTTCCGGACTCAACACGTTCGATATTCTCGTTCTGCGCGAGCAGGCGCATTTGATGAACATCCCCGTCCTGGGCACGACCCTGGACAAGATCATCTGGCTGCTGATCTTTTTCGGCTTCGCCTCGATCGCGCCGATCTGGCCGCTGCATTCCTGGTCGCCGGTCGGACATGCCGCCGCCCCGGCCGCCACCAGCATGCTGCATGCGGGCGTCTTGATGAAGCTGGGACATTTTTCGATTATCCGCGTCGCCTTCGAAATTCTGCCTGAGACGACACGGGAATTGATGCCGATTGCGGCCGTCCTCTGCATGTTCAGCATTATCTACGGGGGGTTCGTCGCCTATTATGCCAAAGACACGAAATACGTGATCGGCTATTCCAGTTCCAGCCACATGGGCTACGTCTTCCTCGGCATGGCGGCGCTGGATTACATCAGTCTCAGCGGAGCCGTCATTTACATGTTCGCGCACGCCATGGCCACCGGCATGCTCTTCGCCATGGCCGGCTGGGTCTACGACCAAACGCACACCCGGGACATCCCGTCGCTGGGCGGCCTGTCGAACCGGATGCCGTTTATTTCGGCCTGCTTTGTCGTCGCGTGCATGGCCTCGGTCGGCATGCCCGGAACCGTCAATTTCATCGCCGAAGTCATGATCATCGTCGGCAGCTGGAACAAATATCCGTTCCAGGTCATTGTCGCCGTCCTCGGTATCGTGCTGACGATGGCCTACCTGTTCAAAATGATGCGCGGACTGTTCTATGGACCGATGGACGAGAAGTACAGTCACTCGCACGATGCCGTCGCAGCCGTCGACCGCCTGCCGCTGCTGCATCATGATTGCCGTCAGCATCGGCTTCGGCATTTTCCCCGATGCATCTGTACAAGGTGGTCCGATCGGGAGTCGATCCCTGGTGGCAGAATCACGCGCGTCGTGCCGCTCGTGGGTTCGACTGAGGATGCGCCGGGAACGCCGTCACGCCCGAGCCAGGACGGGTACCGCTCGGTCCGTTTCCTCCCGACAGGTCGCGCCTCTCGGTCCCGAGAGGTTAGGTGAGCGCCGATGACATTTTCACTGACGCTCTCCGTCTCTGATCTGCTGCTCTTGTTGCCGGAGATCTTCTTGACCGTCTGGCTCTGCGCGATCTCTGATCGTCGGATTTTTCCTTTCCCCGCCTTCCGCAAGGACCAGCTGGCGTATCTCAGCGTCGCGGGGCTCGTCCTCACGCTCGGGACACCTGGCCTGGTTGGACTTGAACCGACATGTCCGGCGCGCTGTTCGGAAACATGTTCGTCTTCGATCGGATGGCTCTCTTCTTCAAAATGTTCATCGTCGGGGCCACGATCCTGGTGATTCTGGCCTCCATCGACTATGTGCAGCGATTCCGATTCTTCAGAGGGGAATACTATTTCCTCGTCGTCATGTCCGCCCTCGGCATGATGTTCATGGCCTCGGCCAACGATCTGTTGTCGCTCTTCGTGACGCTCGAATTTTCGACCTTCGGGTTTTACGTGCTGGTGGCCTACCTGCGGGATGATCTGGCCTCCAACGAGGCCGGGCTGAAATTCTTCATCTTGGGCGTCTTTGCCGCCGGCCTGCTGGCCTATGGCATCAGCCTCGTCTATGGAGAAACCGGCAAGCTGGTCTTCTCCGACATGGCGCATGCGACGGCCACCCCCGGACTGATGATCGGCTTTCTGCTCATCTTTGCGGCGCTCGGATTCAAGATCGGCGCCGTCCCGTTCCATTCCTGGATTCCGGACACCTATCACGGAGCTCCGACGCCGGTGACCGCCTTTCTGTCGATCGCCCCCAAAGGCGCCGCCTTCGCCATCCTCCTCCGGATGTTCTTCGTCGCCCTGGCGACGTTCAAGCCGATGTGGGTCTTCCTGCTGGTCGGCAGCGTCGATTCTATCCATGACCTATGGCAACATCGTCGCGATCGCGCAGCGAAACATCAAGCGACTGCTTGCCTATTCGGGAATCGCGCAGATCGGCAATATCCTGATCGGGCTGGCCGCCGGAACCAAAATGGGAAGCGACGCCATTCTGTTCTACCTGCTGACCTATCTGTTTGCGAATCTCGGCGCCTTTGCGGTCGTTATCGCCGTCAGCCAGCGCGATCGGCAGCGATGAGATCGACGACTACAGCGGCCTCAACCGCCGCTCCCCGTTTCTGGCGTTTTGCCATGCTGATGTTTCTGCTGTCGCTGGCGGGCGTGCCGCCGTTGGCCGGCTTTATCGGTAAGCTCTATATTTTCGTCGCGGCGATTAAAGAAGGCCTCTACACGCTGATCACCGTCGGGCTGATCAACATCGTCATCTCGATGTATTACTATCTGATCGTCGTCAAGAAGATGTACATCAACGAGCCGATCGATCCGTCTCCCTTATCGGTGTCCGGTCCCATGAAAGCGGTGATCTATGTCGGTCTGGCCGGCACCTTGCTGATCGGCATCTATCCGCAACCGTTCATCGATTGGGTCGTCTCTGCCACCTTGATGTTTTCAAATCTACCCGTGCCCTCCGCCGTCGTTTTGCCGCCGACCCCTCCGTCGGGCGGATAGTTTCTCCTTTTCGCTCAAGAGACTTCTGCTAGAATGAGCGCATGGCGACGATGGCGGAGCCGCGCGTCATTGTTACGTGCCATGAATCTCCGACGGACGTTTGCTCCCATCCATGAATATCACTACGAACGATCAGCCTGAAGTTCCTGTGGCCCCACTGTCGCCACCGCCGGCAGTATTGCCTCCTCCTGCAGCCATCACCGCTGTGCCCATGTGGAAACGGCCAGCGACCTGGTTCCGGACGCTGACCATTGAGCGACGCATTCTCTTGGGCTTCAGCCTGGTCTTTACCGGTATTCTTATTATCAGTGCGGTGTCGTACCGCAATACCAGCGTGCTGCTTCACAACAGCGGCCTGGACACGCGGAGTCATGAGCTGCTGCAACTGTTAACCACGATTGACGCGGCCCTGGACGAAGCCGAGAACAGCCATCGTCGCTATCTGGTGACCGGCGAGGCGGTGTACCTTCAGGCGTACAAGACGCTGGTAAGCGAAAAACCGACCTATGTCCGCTACCTCGACGATCTCACGAAGGACTCGGCCGAGCAGCGAGAGCGCGTGCTGAAGCTTGAGCAGCTGATGGTCCAGCAATTGAACGCGGAAGCCTCTGCCATCGCCCTTCGAGACGGCGGGGGGTTTGAAGCCGTGAGAAAAATGGCCCTTCAAGGCGCCGCCAAGGGAGAGCTGGCCGCAATTCATCGGGTGATCGGAGAAATGGAATCCTTCGAGCGACAGGCTATCCGGCGCCGGGTGCTGGAGTCTGCCGCAGGGACGACGAGTACGATCGTCTTGCTGGCGATCGGAGCGCTGCTTCAACTTGTGTTGCTCGCCTCGGTCTACTACCTGATCCGTCACGACATCACGGAGCGGCGCCGGGTCGCCACGGAGTTGCAGCGGAGGGGGGAGCAGCTTGAGGCGGCGAACAAAGAATTGGAGGCCTTCAGCTATTCGGTGTCCCATGATCTCCGGGCGCCTCTGCGGCACATTGACGGCTACGCGTCGTTGTTACGGAAAGCCGTGGGCGATTCCGTCAACGAAAAAGCCGCTCGTTATCTCCAGACGATTTCCGATTCCGCCAAACAGATGGGCCAGCTGATCGACGACCTGCTCGTGTTTTCCCGGATGGGCCGCCAGGAGATGCTGCATACGACCGTGAACCTGGACCAACTGATTAAAACGATTCTTTATGATTTGCGTCTTGACTTGCAAGAGAGGGAAATATCCTGGAGAATTGAATCGCTGCCTGAGGTCCCGGGCGATCCGGCCATGCTCCGGCAAGTGTTCGTCAACCTGATCGCCAACGCTATCAAGTTCACGGGCACCAGATCCAACGCAACGATCGAGATAGGGATCGATCGCCGGACGTCCGCGGAAGTCGTCATCTTTGTTCGCGACAACGGAGTGGGGTTTGATATGCAATATGAAGGCAAGCTCTTTGGGGTGTTCCAGAGACTCCATCGAGCGGACGAGTTCGAAGGGACCGGCATCGGCCTGGCTAATGTGCGACGCATCGTACACCGTCATGGAGGACGCACGTGGGCCAACGGGGTTCCCGACAAGGGAGCGACGTTTTATGTCGCGCTGCCAACCAGGAGACCTCGATTATGACCGCTGCGAAACCGATCCTGCTCGCGGAGGACAACCCGCGCGACGCCGAGCTGGCGTTGGCGGCCATGGAAGATCAGCACATTGCAGACAAGGTCGTCTTGTGCCACGACGGGGCCGAGGTGTTGGATTATCTGTATTGTCGCGGTCAATTCAAGGCGAGGCTGAAAGGGAATCCGGCCGTCGTCTTCCTCGACCTCAAAATGCCGAAGGTCAACGGGCTGGAAGTCTTGCGCACGATCAAAGGGGATCACAACCTGCGGCCGATTCCGGTGGTGATGCTCACGTCCTCGAGGGAGGAGCGAGACCTAGCCGAAAGCTACGCACTGGGAGCCAATGCCTATGTCGTCAAACCGGTCGAGTTTCATCAGTTCTTGTCCGCCGTCAAAGAACTCGGCACATTCTGGGGCGTCATCAACGAGCCGCCGCCGGAAAGCGTCAACTCGAGTAACTGATAGTCCTTCCCAGTCGAGGTCCAGTGGAAAGTCCCCTGCGAATCCTGCAGCTTGAAGACGATCCCGTCGATGCCCAACTGATTATCGCCACTTTGACGGAGGGCGGGATCCCCTGCGAGGCCGTCCGTGTCGACGTCCGCGATCCGTTTGTCGCCGCCTTGAAAGAAGGCCAAATCGACATGATTCTGGCCGACTATTCATTGCCCGGCTTTGACGGCATCAGCGCGCTCGCACTCGCCCGCAAGATATGCCCGGAGACTCCGTTCCTGTTCGTCTCCGCCACACTCGGCGAGGAACTCGCGATCGACACCATGCATCGGGGCGCCACCGATTACATCCTGAAGCAACGGCTGGGGCGGCTCGTGCCGTCGGTACAGCGCGCGCTCCGCGAGCTGCACGATCGCACAGAAAGAAAGCGGGTCGAGGAAGCGTTGCGCCAGAGCGAAAAGCAGCTCCGGCAAGCGCAGAAAATGGAAGCCGTCGGCCGGCTGGCGGGGGGCTTGGCCCATGACTTCAATAATCTGCTGACCGTCATCATGGGACATAGCCAAGTCTTGCTCAGCGACATGGGCCCCAGCCATCCGCTGCGAAGCAAGATCGAGGAAATGCAGAAAGCCGGCGACCGCGCGGCCACTCTCATCAGACAGTTGCTGACGTTTAGCAGGAGGCAGCCCTCCGAACCGAAAGTGCTCACGCTCAATCCCATTATTACAAACTTTGAGATCATGCTCAGGCGGCTGATCGGAGAAAACATCGAATTCACCTTCAAGCCCAGCCCGGAGAATCTGAGGGTCAAGGCCGATCCGGCACAATTGGAACAAGTGCTGATGAACCTGGTGGTCAACGCGCGCGATGCGATGCCGAACGGCGGCAAGCTGACGATCGAAACGGCGTCGGCGAATCTAGGCCGGACGCCGGTCTACCACCTGAGTCCCTTGCCGCCCGGTGCCTACGTGCGTCTTTCGGTTTCAGACACAGGATGCGGGATGCCGCCCGACGTGCAGGCTCATATCTTCGAGCCTTTCTTTACGACCAAGCCGGAAGGGAAAGGAACGGGCCTCGGTCTTTCCACCGTGTTCGGCATTGTCACACAGAGCGGAGGAGGGCTGGACCTCTCCAGCACCGTCGGCAAAGGCACCCGCTTCGACGTCTATCTTCCGAGCGTCTCGACGGAGGCGGACAATCTCGACAGCCTCAACGCCCCTCGGCATTCGGTCCGCGGACATGAAACAGTGTTGCTAGCCGAAGACGAGGCCAGCGTGCGAGTCCTGGTCCGGGATGAGCTGCGTAAACTCGGGTATCGTGTCTTTGAAGCCAAAGACGGACTGGAAGCCTGCCTCGTGGCTACGCAGCAGATGGGCAGCTTACAGCTGTTGGTCACCGATGTGGTGATGCCGGGAATGAGCGGGAAGGAGCTCGCACAACATCTTCGCGTCATTAAGCCGGACTTGAAACTGCTGTATATATCCGGGTATACGGACGATGTCGGGATCGGGGCCGGCGACATGTCCAGCGCCTACCTTCAAAAACCTTTTACGCCGGAGGCCATGGCAAAAATGGCCCGCGACCTGCTGGATCAACCGCCCGCAACGAACAGTGGATCGGACCGGCATCAAACGGAACCGTCCCATCCTGCTTCGTCCGTTCCTCGTCCATCATAGTTTTGGCGTCGCCGTCTTCTTACCCTATGCGTCAACCGGATTCCTCACGACCTCATAGGCTCTTGTCGACGGTTCTGCTGCTATTTTCCATCATGGTCATGTCCGCAGTGAGAACGGGACTGGCCGAAGACATTCAATGGGAACGCCTGGCGGGTGGTTTGGCCGTATCGGTCTGGAAGCCTGGTACAGCCTGCATCGATGTGCCTCCGACCCTGGTGACCGACATAGATCCTGCACGGTACCGCTTCTCGGTCCACTTCTACGCCCAGGAAGGACTCGCTCAACCACCGACCATCCAGGAGTGGGAGCAACACACGGGCCACCATCTCCTATTCAATGCGGGGCTGTTCCGCGATAACTTCACCTATCTGGGGCTTCTATACAAGAACGGTCAGTCCGTGGGCAGCCGCCGTCATCTCATGTGGCAGGGACTCTTTGTCGCTGAGCCGATCGTCTCGACCAAGCGCAACGCACGCGTCATGGATTTAGCCGTCGACTCCTTCGATGAAGAGAGACTGGCGTACAAGGAAGCGGCACAATCCCTCATGCTCCTGGATCGAGCAGGCAAGATTCGCGTCCGACAATCAGGAAAGCGCGCGTTTCAGACCGTCGTGGCTGAAACCGCCGACGGCCACATTCTGGTGTTTAAAAGTCTCGACCCGGTGACGCTGTATGATCTCGGCCAGTGCCTCCACGACACCTTGCCGACTCTGTATCAGGTGATGTCCATGGACGGCGGGTCTTCGTCAGATCTGCTGATTCCGGAATCGCTCTGGAAGGGACACGACAAGAGTCATCCGGCATGGAAATCGTTGTTCGCGGGAACCACGGCCGTTCACGTCCCGCTCCCCGCGGTCATCGGCATCAGCCCCCGATGACGGCTGAGCCGGACGACACGAGCAGCCACATATTGTTGCGTCCCGCTTAGCGGCCCCCGCGTTCAACAGGAAAGCCGGCCTCAGTCCAGGCGTTCATGCTGCCTTGGACGTTATAGACATTCCGGTAGCCGAGATCTGCCAACGTCTCAGCCGCAATATTGCTGCGGTGGCCGGACTGGCAATAGACCACAATGTGGTCTTCCAACTTGGCCCCGATCTCGCGATGGCGGGATTTGATTTCTCTAAAGTCGATGTTGAGATCCGTTCCAGGAATGGCCCCGGCCACATGTTCCTCCGGTGAGCGCACATCCACCAGCACGAACCCTTTCCTGTCAGGTGAGGGCGCCTTCGACAGCCCGGACCGCAGTTGCTGCACGGTCAGCAGATAGGAATGATGCGACCAGGCGGTGTCAGCCGCCAGCAGGGCGACGGTGAGCAGACATCCGGATAGGACGCACAGGAACGTTTTCATACAGCCTCCTTTGTCCTCCTCACATTGAGACGGTCCAACGACTGCTTCATAATAGAAACCGAATGAACGCCTGGTCAAGATCCGCCGCGATGGTCACCGCCCTGCTCGCGGCCGGCTGCGCCGACGGCGCCAAACTCGTTCAAGAACAGGATCAGGGAGGGGTCGTGGTCTATCCATATAAAGCCGAACAAGGGCCTCTGCTTACATCTTTTCGAAAGGACGCGCTTACGCTCATGAGAGAGAAGTGCGGCGGCGGCTATACCATCGTGAAGGAAGGAGAAGCCAAGGGACGTGCGCGGATGGCGAGCCCCGTTGATGGAGCACAGGAAATGGTCCAGGAGCGCCGGTGGGGGATTCAGTTTCAGTGCAAGTAAGCAGGCCGTCCGGCTTAGACCTTGGCGCCCTGTTGGCCGATTAGATCATCGACCGTGAGCAGACTCAACAACGTGAGCCCTTCCGCTTCGACCTTTTTTCTGCCGTCCTGCTCCTGGCGATCCACAATGACCACCGCATGCGTGACCGTCAAGCCAGCCGTTCTGGCAGCAGCCACCGCCTTCAAGATCGAGCCTCCGCTGGTCAGGACATCATCGACGATTACCGCGCGATCACCCGCTTGCACCGCCCCCTCGATCAGTTTCCCTAACCCGTGATCCTTGGCTTGCTTCCGCACGACGAAGGTCCGCCAGACGCGCGCCGGTTGAGCCACGAACGCAAAATCAGAAATCGTCGTCGCGATCGAGATGGCGCCGATCTCTAATCCGCCGAGGCAATCCAACTGGACCGGGCGCAAGGCGTCGTACGCCAGCTGCGCGACAAGGCGGCGCGGGGAGGGATGCGCGAGCAGAGACCGGCAGTCCACATAGAAGGGGCTCATCAATCCTGAGGCGAGTTTGAATCCTTGTTGAGGATCCCACTTGAACGACCGGGTCTCGTGAAAAGCCTTTGCTAGCTGATTCCGCACAGTTCCTCCTAGGAGAAATGAACAACCGGATCGCTATTGTACACAGTGCGCCATCCGCATGGAATCGTCTTTTCCTGCATATTCATTGACGCTTGCGAGCTTCCACGTTAGGGTCAATGCGTAGACCTTCGCACGACAGCCGCAGTTGATTCCAGAAGCGACGGGCCGCTAGCACGAACCCTTCATGCCTCCAGGGCAGGTAGTAGACGGGGGCTTGGGCGGGGGAGTTCGTTCGACTCTTTCCGGCGGCTCCTCCTGCTTCCCTTGATTGACGGAGCGAGGTTCCGTTGAGGGGTCAGGATAAATTGTGCAGCCGGCCATGAGCACTACGCCCAGGACGAACGCGGCGGCGATACAGCACCATGTGCGTGGGAAGGACGTCATTGTCATGAGCACACTGGATCAATGCGACTGCCTTAAACGACCGCCCATTGTCGTCTCGGGTGTCGGGTCTGTCAACTTGATCCGGCTCGCCGCATCACCATCGGTCGTTGAGCGCTCGCCGACTTAAACTATGCGCAAGATTGCCATTCGTGCCGTCTTGGTTTCGCTCACCATGTGTCTCCTGCTTGGCGTTGCCTCGAGTTTTGGACAGCAATCTAATGCCACGCTCCTGGTTAAAGGCTTTTCCTTCCAGGGTAACACCGTCATTACGAGGGAGGATCTTGAGTCACTGACTCAACCCCATGTAGGACAGAGTCTCGACCTCATCGCACTGGAACAGGTCGCGGAACAGGTCAGTGAGTACTACCACAACAAGGGGTATACACTCGCCAGCGCCTACATTCCGCAACAGAACATCCAGTTCGGAGTCGTCACCATCGCCATTCTCGAAGGACGGCTGGGCGAGATCTCAGTGTCGGGGAATCACCATTACTCGACGGATTTTATCCGCGGCAGTTTCGCCGAAGCGATGGAGGAGGGCGTCATCCGCAACGTCGCGCTGGAGCGGGCACTGCTGTTGCTCAACGACTATCCTGACCTAACGGTATCCGCTGTGCTGGAACCGGGACGGTCGACCGGCAGCACCAATATAGAGGCTAAAGTCGAGGACAAACGGCCGATCCATGCTTCACTCGACTTTAACAACTACGGGTTTAATACGATTTCGCGCTATCGGTTCGGCGCCGGAGTTGAGGTTGGCAATGTGCTGTTCGATGGCGCCACACTCAATCTCAACGGCATCATGGGCAACCACCCGGATCAACTCCTGTTCGGAACCGGAGCATACGCTGTCCCTGTCGGCGTCCACGGGACTAAAGTTGTCCTTTCAGGTTCAGGTGGACTCTTCAATGTAGGGGCAGAATTAGCAGCTCTTGGAATCGAGGGAAGAATCCAGACGTTTGACTTGTCGGTCACTCATCCGTTCATCAAAACACGGTTCCAGTCCTTTCTCGGCGAAGTCGGGCTCGCTGCGAAGAACAATCAGCTGTTCACGCTCGGCACGACGACCGCAGATGATCGGATCCGAGAGGTGAAGCTAGGACTCAACTACGATCGCCTCGACCTCTCCGGCCGCACGTATCTCTCGCTCTACGGCTTCCAGGGGCTCGGCGAGGCGCTCGGGGGCATGCAGAACAACGATCCTCAAACGAGCAGACAGGGGGCGGATGATCGCTTCACGAAGGGGACACTGATGGCCGGGAGAATCCAGAGCTTGGGATCCGATTCACTGCTCATCCTGAGAGCAACCGGCCAGCTCACCAATCGTCCGCTCGTGGTCATCGAACAGATGCTGCTCGGCGGGCCGGACTCGGTGCGCGGGTATCAGCTGGGAGAGAAATTTTTTGATGAAGGCTACACGGTGTCCGCTGAGCTACGAGTACCATTCATGCCGAGCTTGCTGCCAGCTCCCATGCGTTCGACCCAGGTCGCAGCCTTCATTGACAACGGAGGCGGTCGCCTGCTGAGACCGGCCGTAGGTGAATCCCGTTCGGACAATTTAACCGGGACCGGTTTCGGCGTGCAGACGGAATTACCCTATTATGACTCCCGTTTCAGAGTTGATGTGGGATTTCCGCTCGGGCCAAAGCCGTCGGGGGGCACGATCAGTGGAGGCCGCTCGCCGACAGTGTATTTGCAAGCTGTGATGAAGTTCTAGTCTCACTTCGAGGTCTGATGCAACTTCGTCCGACATTCCAGAGATTATCTGGCCTGCGCCACCGGCTGCACTCCCGTTCGAGGGGCCTCTCCCGAGTCATGACAAATTCTGCATTCATGACAGACTATGGAGTGAGACCCGTGAGGATGCATATGCCGGCGGGAAGACCCAGACTGACCGCGACCCTGTGCCTGATCCTGAGTGCGCTGCAGCTCCTGCTGCCGACGATGGGGGCCGCTCTTCCTAATGGCGGTCAGGTCGCGGGGGGACAGGCCACCATCTCCCAGCCAAGTTCTCAATCCCTCCAGATCCAGCAAACAACGGACAAAGCCGTCATCAACTGGCAACAGTTCTCGATTGGAGCCAGCGAGGCCGTCCGGTTCTCACAGCCATCGATCCACTCGATCACGTTGAACCGCGTGGTCGGTATTGACCCCTCTGTCATCCTCGGCCAGCTTCAGGCGAATGGCCGGATCTTTCTCGTCAATCCCAATGGCATACTGTTCGGCGCCGGCGCCCAGATCAATGTGGGAGGCCTTCTGGCGACGACGCTCCAGATTCACGACGAAGATTTTATGGCCGGCCGTTTCCTGTTTGCTCAGGATCCGTTGAAGAGGCTGAGCAGCGTCATCAACCGCGGAACAATGACGGTTTCCGATCATGGTTTCGTTGTCCTGACCGCTCCGGGAGTCGCGAACGAAGGCGTAATCGTCGCCAACCTGGGTACTACCGTTCTCGCATCCGGGAAGAAATTGACACTCGACCTCATGGGCGACGGTCTCATTCACTATGCAATTAGCGACAAGGTGCTCAGCCAGGTTACGGGACCAGACGGAAATCCCCTCGCCTCGGCAGTCAGTAACAGTGGCACTATCCAGGCCGGCGGCGGACAGGTGATCCTGCAGGCGAAAGCCTCCGGCGACATCTTCTCCTCTGTGGTCAACCAGAGCGGCATCATCCGCGCGCGAAGCCTGGAGCAGCATGGCGGGGTCGTCAAGCTGATCGGCGGAGAGGAGACGCTCGTCGCAGCCACAGCGGCTGGTGCCATGCGTCCGGGCGGCGAGGTGAGCGGAGCGGTCGTCAATAGTGGAACAATCGACGTATCGGCCGGATCATCGAATGCCGCTCAGGGATCCGTGACAATCACAGGGGAACGAATCGGACAATTCGGTTCGATCCGGGCGAGCGGAGCGGAAGGCGCAAGCGGCGGAGAGGTAGTCCTCGCGTCAACGACACGCACGCTGTTGGCAAGCAGCAGCACCATTGATGTCAGCGGCATTGGCCATTCATCGGGAGGCCGTCTCCGTGTGTGGTCCGATCAAGATACCATTCTTCGACCTGGATCGACCATCCTTGCTCGAAGCGGCGATTTGGGAGGCGATGGCGGTTTCGTCGAACTTTCCGGGAAGGAGAACCTGGGTTTCGCCGGAACGGTCGATGCGCTGGCGCCGTTCGGCTGCTGGCACGCTTCTCTTGATCCGCGGAATATCATGATCGCGACGGCCGGAGGCAGTCGCCTATAGCTCCGGAGTAAATAATCTGTTCGCCAACAATGTCGGCGCCACGACTACCATCACACCGGCCAGCATCAACGGGCAGTTGGCCAACGTCGTCCTCCAGGCCAGCAACGACATCACCGTGACCAACGCTATCGCGATGACGAACGCCGGCGTGGGGATCAACCTGCAAGCCGGGCGTTCCATCGCCATCAATGCCAACGTGGGTACGAACAACGGAAACCTTTCGCTTACGGCGAATGATTCGACCGCCAACGCAGCAGATAGGGCTGCTGGCGCCGGAAACATCACGATGGGGGGCGGAACGACCCTCAACGCCGGGACAGGAAGCCTGGCCATGACAATTGACCCCTCAGCTGTCGGAGGCTTCACGCCCGGAACCATCACGGCACAGACCCTGGCAGGAGGGACCAAGACGATCACCACCGCCGCAGGCACCTCCACCGTCGCCGGTGTGGTCAGCGGCGCCGGCGCGCTGACGAAGAACGGCGCAGGAACTCTGACGCTGTCGGGCAATAACACCTATACCGGTGCAACAGCCATCAACGCCGGGACGCTGCAGCTCGGCGCGGCTAACCGGATCGCCAATACCAGCGCCGTAACCGTGGCTGGTGGGGCCACGTTCAATCTGAATAACTTTGCCGAAACGATCGGCTCCCTGGCCGGTGCAGGCACTGTGACCCTCGGGACCGGCACGCTCAGCACCGGCGGCAACAACGGGACGACCACTTATTCCGGCGTCCTGAGCGGGACGGGCGGCCTGACGAAACAAGGCACTGGCACCTTTACCCTCTCGGGCGCAAACGCCTACACCGGCGCGACCACCATCAGCGCCGGAACGCTGCAACTCTCCGGTGGATCGGCGATTGCGAATACCTCAACTGTCACCCTGGCAAATGTCGCAGGGGCCACGCTCGATCTTAATGGCACGAGCGAAACGATCGGGGCACTCGCCGGCGGCGGGGCGGCGGGCGGCAATGTGACGCTCGGCGCCGGCACGCTCACCACGGGCGTGGCGACCAATACCACCTACTCCGGTGTCATCAGTGGTACCGGCGGTCTGACGAAACAAGGCACCGGTGCCTTCACCCTCTCTGGCGCCAACACCTACACCGGGGCCACGACCATTAATGCCGGCACCCTCACGCTCGGCGCTGCCAATCGCATCGCCGATGCCAGCGCCGTCGTCCTCAATGCAGGAACCTTCAACCTGAATAATTTCAGTGAGACAGTCGGTTCCATCGCGGGGACGGGTGCGGTCTCGCTTGGCACGGGGACCCTCACGACGGGGGGCGACAATACCTCGACGGCCTACTCCGGCGTAATGAGCGGCACCGGCGGCCTAACCAAAACCGGGACCGGCACCTTTACTCTCTCCGGCAACAACACCTATACGGGAGCGACAAGTATCAATGCCGGAACGCTCACGTTGGGTGCGGCCGACAGGATTGCGAATACCAGTGCCGTCACCGTCGCCGGAGGTGCGACGTTCAATCTGAATAGCTTCGCGGAAACGATCGGCTCGTTGGCTGGAGCAGGCAACGTGATGCTCGGCACCGGTACACTCACCACCGGAGGGAATAACACCTCAACGACCTATTCGGGCGTCATGAGTGGAACTGGTGGGCTCACGAAGCAGGGCACCGGAATCTTCACCCTCTCGGGGGCCAACGCCTACACGGGCTCCACCACGATCAACGCCGGCACGCTACGCGTGGCAGGCGGCGCGGCCATCACCGATACCGCCGCCGTCACTCTGGCCAATGTGGCCGGCGCGACACTTGATCTGAACGGAGCGAGCGAAACGATCGGCTCACTCGCGGGCGGGGGCGCAACCGGTGGGAACGTGACGCTGGGAGCCGGCGCTCTCACCACCGGCGGCAGCAATACCTCGACGACTTACAGCGGGATTATCAGCGGGACTGGTGGACTCACCAAGGCCGGCACCGGCATCCTGACGCTTTCCGGCAACAACACGTACACAGGCGCGACCACGATCAACGCCGGCACGCTGCAGCTCGGCGCGGCCAACCGAATTGCCAACACCAGTGCCGTGACCGTGGCCGGTGGAGCCATGTTCAATCTGAACAACTTTGCCGAAACCATCGGCTCCCTGGCCGGTGCCGGCACTGTGACCCTCGGCACTGGAACCCTCGCCACCGGCGGCAACAACGGGACGACCACTTATTCCGGCGTCCTGAGCGGGACGGGCGGCCTGACGAAACAAGGCACCGGCACCTTTACCCTCTCGGGTGGGAACACCTACACGGGCACCACGACCATCAGCGCTGGCACGCTGCGCGTGTCGGGAGGTGCGTCCATTGTTGATACTTCTGCCGTCACCCTGGCGAACGTGGCCGGCGCGGTATTGGATCTGAATGGGACAAACGAAACGATCGGCTCACTGGCCGGCGGAGGGGGAACAGGTGGCAATGTCACGCTCGGTGCCGGCACGCTGACCACCGGAGGGAACAATACTTCTACAACCTACAGCGGCATCCTGAGCGGAGCTGGCGGGCAACTTGTCAAGCAAGGCACCGGCACCCTCACACTCGCCGGCAACAATACCTACAGCAGCGCCACCAGCATCAATGCAGGTACGATCAGCATCAACGCAGATGCCCGATTGGGGACGGCTCCTGGCGGAGCGACAGCCGGCCACCTGAACTTGAACGGCGGCACGCTGCAGACTACTGGAAACTTTACGCTCAATGCCAACCGGGGGGTTGCATTGGGCGGAACGGGCGGCATGATCAACACAAATGCCGGCACCACCTTGACGTATAACGGTGTCATTGCCGGTCCGGCGGCGGGTCCATTCATCAAAGCAGGCACCGGCACTTTGATCGTAGGCGGCTCAAGCACCTACGCAGGAGCCACCAACATTAATGCCGGCACGCTCACGCTCGGCGCCGCCAACCGCCTCCCCGACGCCAGCGCTGTGACCGTCGCCGGCGGCGCGACGTTTAATCTCAATACTTTCGCCGAAACGATCGGCTCCCTGGCCGGAACCGGCAACGTCACCCTCGGTACTGCGACGCTGACGGCCGGCGGCGATAACACCTCAACCACCTATTCCGGAATTATGAGCGGTACCGGCGGTCTCACCAAAACCGGCACCGGCACCCTCACCTTCTCTGGAGCCAATACTTATACCGGCGCAACCAACGTCAACGCCGGAGTTCTGGTCGCCTCCGCGAATAATGCGCTCGGCACCGCGGCCGGCGGCACGACAGTCGCCTCCGGCGCGACCCTGGGCTTCTCCGGCGGGATCAACTATGCCACCGCCGAGCCGGTCACGCTCAACGGCGGAACATTGGCCAATGTCGCAGGAAACAATACCTTCGCAGGCCCGCTTACGTTGACAGCGAACAGTGCCATCACCGTCGCAGATGGAACAACAATGACCGTCGGAGGCACGATCAACGGAGGCTCGCAGCTCAACGTCACGAGCGGCACTGGAGGCATTAATTTCTTCGGCGCCATCGGAGGCATCACGCCTCTCTCGTCGCTGGCCGCCACGGTCGGTTCCATCAGCCTGGGACCCGTCACGACTCTCGGCACGCAAACCTATACCGGAACGACGACGCTCAACGGCAATCTGACCACGACGAACAGCGCACTTACGTTCAATAGTCCGGTGACTCTCGGCGCCAATAGCGTCATAAACGCGGGCACCGGCGCCGTCACGTTGGGCAACACGGTCGACGGAGCATTCGGTCTGGCAGCCAACAGCACCGGCACAACGATCTTTATGGGTGCAGTGGGTGGCATCACACCCCTTGCCAGTTTGACGAGCAACCCCGGTGGCACGACGGCGATCAACGGGGGTAGCGTCACGACGTCCGGTAACCAGACCTACAATGACAATGTCACGATGAACCAGGCTACCTCGTTCACCTCGACCGGTGGGACCATCAGCCTCGGTGGGAACGCGACGAACAACGCGGCAGGAACCGGAATCACAATTGATGCGCCGACCATCAATCTCACCGGCGGCACCACGATCGCAACAACGGGCAACGGACCGATCAATTTCTTTACAGATACGCTGAACCCCAACGGAGCAGGTATCAATGCAGGAACAGCTGCTTTCACCCTCTCACCGAACACGCCGACCAATACCATCGAGTTCGGTGACGTGAATACCGGCCGCATCACGGACGTATACTACGGCTCAAACTTCGGTACCGTCACCGCCGGCAGCTTCACGATCGGCCGACCCACCCATACCGGCAACATCTTCGTCAGCGGCGTGGCGGCAGCCCCAGCTGCCCTCAACATGGTCACAGGGGGGATGGGAACGATCACTTTTGAGACCGCGCCCTATGTCAGCGGGAACCAGAATCTTGGTGTCGCCAGCGGCTCGGGTGGAATCAGTCTTGGCAACGATGTCACGCTCGGTACGGGGACATTGCGCCTGACCACGTCGGGAGCCATCACGCAAACCGCCGGAGTAATCACCGCGAATACCGCCGGCCTGTCGGCCGGCAATAGCATCACGCTCTCGCAACTGGCAAACAACGTCACAACCTTGGCCGCCCAGACGTCTACCGGTGACATCTCCTTGACAGATGCGAATGGCCTGACGATAGCCGGTGTCGGCGCGACGGGAGATGGCTTCCATCCAGCCATCACCGGCCTGACCGCCGTTTCCGGCACTATGACGCTGCAGAGCGGGGGTGCCGTCACGCAGACTCAGCGCATCCTTGCCTCGACGCTAAACCTTCAAGGCAACGGGCCCTATACGCTGACGAACGCGTCAAACGATGTCTCCACCCTCGCAACTACGACACCCGCATCCGTTCAATACACTGACGCGAACGCCTTGATTTTCGGCGCCTCGAGTGTCTCGGGCAACTTCGATGTCGCCACAAGCGGTGCGATCACCCAGAGCGGCGCAGTGACCGTCGCAGGCACGACTACCCTGGCTGCCGGGGCGGCCAATGATATTACGCTCACGAACGCCGGCAACAACTTCGCCACCATCGGCATTACCAGTGGTCGTAATGTGGCGCTGGCCGACGCTAACGCCCTGGATTTCAGCGCCTCAACGGTGAGCGGGACTTTGAGCGTGACGACGAACGGTGCGCTGACTCAGAGCGGCGCCCTGAATGTGGCTGCCACCACGACCCTGGCTGCCGGGGCGGCCAACGACATCGCGCTCACGAACCTAGGGAACGACTTCGGCGCCGTCGGGATTACCAGCGGCAATAACGTCGCACTCACCGATACCAATTCCTTGGATCTCGCCGCTTCCACCGTCAGTGGGACATTGAATGTCACGACCAACGGGGCGCTGACCCAAAGCGGTGGGCTTAATGTGATCGGGATCACCACGCTTTCCCCCGGTCCCGGAAACAACATTATCTTTGCGAATCCCGCCAATGATTTCAGCAGCGTGTCGATCACGAGTGGCAACAACGCCACATTGCAGGACAGCAATGCGATCGGGTTGGGGGCGATGACTGTATCGGGAACCTTAAATGTCACGGCAACTGGAGCAATCACGGACGCCAACGGGTCGACGAACAATATCACCGCAGCGACGGCTAATCTGACTGGGGCCATTGTCGGCACTGCCGGCGATCCGATTGAAACCAGTGTGGGAACCCTCAATGCGACATCGATCGCAGGCGGGATTTTTGTGACTCAAGCGAATGCGGTGACCCTCGGCAATGTCGTGGCCGGTGCGGGGGACGTGACCATCACCAATACGGCTGGAGACATGACCATCAATACGGTGACGGCCGCTACCGGCGCAGTTAACCTGACGGCAGCCGGGGGCTCCATTCTGGATGGGAACGGTACGGCGAACAATGTGACGGCTTCCGCCGACTCGACTTTGAATGCGTTAGGTGGAGTGATTGGCGTGTCAGCCGATCCGATCGACGTCAACATTACCGGTGCGACATTAGGGGTCGCCGCCATCAATCAAATGGGCGGCATCTCAGCGACGCTTAACGGAACAGTGTCGCCCGGGAATTCGCTCATTGTTCTGAATAGCCCGCCCGGTCTGGTCTTGTTCAATGGCATCATACTCAATCCGCCACCGACCCCATTGAACCTTGTGAACCTTGGTCTCCTGACCGGTACAGCGGTCTATCTCAACCCCGACGCCGTTGTTTCAGCGTATTACCTCAAGCCTTCACGCGCGGCGCTTCTCACCAATGTGACCTCGACATACCTGCCGGGAACGATCGTGTTGCCGTCCTATGTGTCAGTCACCGGCAACCAACTGAGTGTCACCCGCACGGTGCCGCCCTGCACATTGCAAAGTGGTTGTCTGACTGGAGAGAAATAGACCAGCCAGCCCTCTCATAAGAAGCGCCGCACCTGCTCCGCCAATGTGTTCGCGACCAGCTGCAGATCAAACGGCCAGGCATAGCGCAGTTCGACCCCGGGATACTGTTGTCGCAGATGGTCGAGGATTTCAGGAATCTCCACCTCTGAGTGGGACCCGCCCGGCGTGAACATCGTCGTCGTCACGGTAATGTGAGTCGCCCCCTGCTTGATCAACGCCTCGACCGATTCCTCCAACGTCGGCGCACAAAACTCGTTGTACGCCACGGCAAAGAGCACATCACCCAGGTTCGCGCGCAACTGAGCTGCGACCGCTTCAAGTCCTGATTGATACGGATCCGTCTCGGGCGTCCTCGGCCACCTGCGGATTTTGGTATCCAACTCGATTTCTTCAGCCGACGGCGGTTGCTTGGCCGCACGCCGCTGAGCCTCCAGCCGTTTTAGTTTCGTGACTAATTCCTGCGGGCACCCCTTGGGAATGCCGCCGTGCCCGACCAGCACCACACCTGGTACAACCGTGGCCATCAACGCGCTCCTTTCGCAAGGCATGACGAGTTACACATGATTCCGCAACATCAGCTCCTTCGGATGCGGGTTGAGATAGACCTGATCACGGACATAGCTCACGTCGAAGATCTGGACGTAGTGCCTGATCAGAGTGAGCGGGACAATCAAGGGAGTCAGCCCTCGATGATAATCGCCGATCACGCCCGACAGCTCCGCCTTCTCTTCAGCGCTCAATCGGTCCTTGAAGTAGCCAAAGATGTGCTGCAACACATTCACATGCTTGCGCACCGTCGCCTTCACAGCCAGCGCCTGCATGAACAGTTCTCCGTATCGGACGGCCAGTTCCTTCGGGCGATGCCGCTCGGCCTGCCCAACCAGCCTCCCGAGGACTTGATAGTGCTGCTGGCTATGGGAGAGGAGCAGATACTTATGAATTGTGTGAAACCGCACCACCGCCTGTCTCGTCACTCCGCTCTGCAACAAGATCCTGATACCGGCGGTAACAAAACACGCGTTCGATAAAATTTTCTCTGAGCGGGGCGTCACAGAGGCGTCCTTCTTCCTCGACCGGAATCAGGGGGAACTGCTGAACAAAGGCGCTCGCGAATATTCCGACGCCACTCCGGCTCGGCATCCCATGCTCAGTGTACACACGGACCCGCTCGAGACCGCAGCTCGGCGAGCCCCTCTTAAAAACAAAGCCTGATAGATTCAGATTGCCCAGCTCTTCAAGACGCGTTCGCGGTCATTGCCTCCAGCGCTCTGGTATGATCCTTCCCGCTCTTGATCGTCAGGAGCCGGGGACGCAGTGGGATCGCCAACCAGTCGCATTGCCTCCCGCGGAGTCCCGAGTCCGGCTTCAACTTCAGGACAGACGGGGACCCATTCCACATAGCGACCGAACACATCGGTCAGAAAATTGTCCCGCTTATGTCCCCCGTCGAACCGGACTTCGTCTCCGAGGAGACAGCGGCTGATCCCGAGGCGAAGCGTCGCAGTCGTCATCTCGTCACCGGTTGTTTGCCGGGCAGGATCAGCAGTCCGAAGAGCGCGATCGGCATGATGCGATTGACCATGATGAACTCCTATCTCGTCGGGCCGCCGTGCGATCCCGCCGGACCTTTCGGAAGTTTGTCCCCGGCCACACGCGTGATGGCAAGCTCCCGAGGTCCTCCGTCACCTTTGACTCCCAATTTCACCACGGTGCCTGCTTCTCCCCGGATCATCTTGACCACCTGCTCATAACTCTTCCCCGACACCGCTGTCCCATCCACGGTCACGATCTCATCTCCGTGTCTGAGCCCCGCCTGGTGAGCCGGTCCCTCCGGATGCACCATCCCGACATACAGAACTGATGGATCGCCGATGCGCTCAGCCCCGACTTGGAGCGACACGCCGATCACACCACTCGGCAGTTTGGCATCGTCTCCATGCCCATACGGGACTTGGCTCATGGGCTGGTCGGCACCCACGGCTGCAACGGTCAACAGAAGGCCCATAATCACACCGGCTGCTCCATTGATATGCTTGATCCTCATGTGCGTGTCTCCTTGTGAGCTAGAAACGAGTTGCCAGACCGAGTAAACACAACCCTGCGAGCAGGACGAGCGAGTTCAGATAGACCGACCGTTGATGCAGTCGATTCCACGCGTTCTGCAAAACGGGATCGACTACTCCCTGTGATTCCTGCTCCTTGAGACGATCCCTCATGCTATTGCTCTGAGGGGTCAGCGGCGAACGGCAATAGGCTTCGGCTGCGAGAATCATGAGCCAGGTGCCGCCGGCGACGAGCAAAGTCGCGCTCGTGCCTCGGCTCAGGCCAAGCCCGTTCACCGAGACCAGTCCCACCATGGCGGCCCCCATCCCCAATGCGTAGTACGCCGGAAACAGCCGGCGAACGACCTTGCCGAACGACTCCCGTTCCAGATTCTTCGCAAGAATGGGCGCCACCACAAAGGAGAAGAGCACCACCTTGCCGACCAGAACGGCAACGGCCAGCAGGTGGATATATTCGAACAGCGACATCATCATGTCAGACTCTTTTCTCTTCTCTCTTCTTTTGTAAGGATCGCCCGCAAGGCCGGTTCCAGCGTCGGATAGTGAAAGGCATAGCCACCGGAGAGGGCCTTCGCCGGATTGACCCGTTGACCGGTCGTCATCAGCGTCCCCAGTTCACCGAGCGCCACATGCAGCGCCAGGCCCGGCACGGGGAGCCACGATGGCCGATGGAGGACTCGCCCGAGCACATCGCACAACTGGTTCATCGTCACGGCCCCGGGGGCCACGGCATTGAGAGGACCGGAGACGCCGGGCGTTGCGAGTGCCCACTGGATCAACCCGACATGATCCCGCCGGTGGATCCAGGAAACCCACTGACTGCCGGGCATAATCGGGCCGCCCGCAAACAGCCTGAACGGCACGAGCATCTTCGGCAACGCACCTCCATCCTGTTCGAGGACCATGCCGGTTCGTAGCAGCACAACCCGCGCACCAGACTCCGCAGCCCGTAGGGCCTCTGCTTCCCATGCCAGGCACAGATCGGCAAGAAACCCCTGACCGCGGGCCGCGCTCTCATCCAGCACACGATCGTCGCTGGCGCCGTAATAGCCGATGCCGGATGCGCTGATGAGGGTCCGGGGGGTTGACGAGCAGCGGGACATGGCTGCCACAAGCAGGCGGGTGGTGAGCAGTCGACTGTCGGTCAGGAGCTGCTTGCGCGCGTGAGTCCAGCGGGCATCAGCAATCGGGGCGCCGGCCAGGTTGATCACGGCATCGGTTCCTTCAAGACTCTGTTCCCACACTCCCGCCTCCCGGCCGTTCCACTCCACCGTCGACACGATCGCCCCCATTAGCTGCGATGCTTCTCTCGCATGTCTCGTGAGAACGGTGACCCGGTGCCCCTCCCGGAATAACGATTCGCATAAGGCCCGACCAATGAACCCTGTTCCTCCGGTCACGACAATATGCATCGCCTCATCTCCTTCCGGGGCCCGGTGCCTGCTCACTCGCTGTCTCTCGATTCACCTTCATCGATGCGCCGGGCAAACCTGCGCTTGCTTTGTAACCCTGCAAGAGATTCGGCGCCGGCTTCAGACGGTTTTGAAACATGACCGATCGATGGCCACCGAGGGGACAGGTCTCCCCGAGGGGAGGGCCTGTCTGCCTCAGCGGGAGACGCCGTGCGGAGTCGCGGCGCCACCCAAGCGGGGACAATAAACCCGGCCTCCGGCTTATTTCCTTTGTCATACATCGTCATCACGCCCCACCTCGCCCTGCCACTACTGTTGGACCTGCCCCTCCAGCCCACGCGCACAGCGAAAGCCCGTGCCGTGAGTCTGCAGGGCAAACCCACCGCGCCCTCTTGCCGAGGTCGTGATGTCGGCCATCGGGCTATGCCAGGATCCTCCGCGGATCGATCGAACGACACCCTTCTTGTCCGGACCCTGCGGATTCCGATCCGGCGCGTGCTGGTAGTAGTCGGGGTCGTACCAATCGGAGACCCACTCCCGGGCATTGCCGGCCATATCTTTCACCCCATACGGCGAGTCACCGTCTGGCAAAGACCCGACCGGATGCAATGTCTTCTCGTCCTCCCATTCGCGGTCAAAGTTTGCCCGCTTCGAAGTCGCCGGTTCATTGCCCCATGGAAACAGACGGCCATCGGTGCCGCGCGCGGCCTTCTCCCATTCTGCCTCCGTCGGCAGCCGCTTCTTCGCCCAGCTGCAGTAGGCCTTTGCGTCGTACCACGTCGTCTGCACGACCGGGAGCTGCTCGATGCCTTTGATCGACGACAGCACCCCGGTGCCATAGGGATCCGGAGGATTTCGATGGCCTGTCGTCGTGACGAAGGCCATATACCGTTCATTCGTGACCTCGACTTGATCGATCGCAAATGCATCGAGATACACGGATCGTTGCGGCCACTCATCTGTCCGGCCTTTTCCTTGCGGATTGCCCATCAGAAACTCTCCGGCCGGAACGGTCACCATGGGAACCGGGTCAAGCTCTGTCGAAGCCGGCGGAGCCGCCACACCCGGCGACTGGACGACCGTACAGGCTGTGACGACGATGACCGCCATCATTCTCCAGCGAGTCGTGCTCCTCCTCAAACCTGTCATTGCTTCTGCTCCTTGCTCCCCGCGATGGCTTGGGACGTATGGATTTTTATTTCATCGACTAGATGATCCACCTGAGGCTGGTCCCCCCGCTCGGCCGCCTCCTGGGCCTGGGTGACGAGGGTTCTGGCTTCGTGGAGATGTTGCTCGATGTCGGCCTGTAGAACAGGGGAGGCGACCGTTCCCCCTAATGCCGCGCGATGGTAGACCTCCCAGGCATGGTCGACAGAATGCTCCGCCTCATGGACCGCTTTCACGCTTTCAGGATGCGGATGGCGGGCCGGATCAATGGGACCGGCCAGGGCGGCAGCCACCCCAAGGAATGCGCTGAAGGAAATCCCGAGCATGATAGTTGTGTCCGCGTTTCATCGCTATGCCTCCGTCACGATCCCACCGTCACGCGCGGACGGTGCCGATTCCCTTACGACTTCTTCATCGACTGCCCAATCAACGGGCTGAGTTCCAACAAGTCTACATTTTTCGGATCAATGGCCAAGCCGCGAGCCACTGCCTGTTGAGCGTCCGAAAACCGCTCACGCCCCATCTCCACAAGGGCGGTGATGTACGCATCCCTGATCTGCTGTTCGATGTCCGGTGGGGCGGTCTTAGCACAACGGAAGCCCAGGCCTACGCCATAACTATTGTTGAGCGGGTGATTCCAGAACCGGTGGGTTGCTTTGACTGTGCCTTCCGGCGCGATCCACGATCCCCCACGAATGACTCGCTTTTCCCCGACCGTCAACCGGTCCACATAGGTGCCGGTTCCGCCCATCCATATGGGTTTGGCCGGACCGCTTGGATTCACCATCGTTTCAAGCCGGCCATAGTAACGCGGGTCATACCAGTCAGAGACCCATTCGAAGACATTGCCCGCCATGTTGTACGCACCATAGTAACTGGCACCCTCCGGATAGCGAGTCCACCGGCATGGTCGCGTCTTGTTTTTTGCCGTAGTTGGCTTTGGCCGGATCGAAGTCGTTGCCCCAGGGGTACAGGTTGGCCTTGGGACCACGAGCCGCCTTTTCCCATTCTCCTTCAGTCGGAAGGCGCTTGCCGCGGTACTCGCAGAAGGCCTTAGCATCGAACCAATTCACTCCAACGACCGGTTGTTCGCGGCTTGTTCAAACGCGGATCATCCCAATAGGCCGGGGCCGGGTGTCCTTTCGCCCTGATGAAGTCGCCATAATCTTTGTTTGAAACCTCGTACCTATCCATGAGGTACGAATCCAGAAACACCATGTGCGCCGGGCCTTCGTCGTTCAAGGCTTCGGCCGACGAGGGTGTGTTCATCCGTCGTTCATACGGCGTAGGTTTCCTGCCTGAGTCCCCGGGCTGTTCCTTATCAATCCCCATGACTGACGGCCCCTGTCCGATATAGACCATGTCATTGGGGATCAACGCTTCTTCCGCGCGGGCTGTTCCGGTCAGCATCGCCACCCCCGTCACCAGGACCGCCACCATCTTAAATCTCTCCATATTCATTTCAGACCTCCAGTCACGGCCCTGTGAGGGGCGGCCATGCCGCCCCCCGACCAGTCTTCAACTATTTCTTCTTCATGCTCTTCTTGATCAAATCCCGGGTTGCCAGGTATTCCTGGTTGCCCGGATCTGCAGCCAACGCCTTCTCAATGGAGGCCATCGCATCGGCATTCTTCTCAGCACCCATCGCGACTAATGCCTGAATGAAGGCATCGCGTCCGGCTTGCATGGCCTCGTCGGAAATCGTCTGCGCAGACTTTGCGCAACGGAATCCGAGCCCGACGCCGTACGAGTTATTGTCCGGCTGATTCCAGAACCGGTGGCTCGTATGGAGCGACGTTTCGGGAGCCAGCCAGGAACCGCCACGCAGCACCTTGACCGGGCCTTGATTGGCAAAGTTGTAGCCCTTCTCAGCGCCTTTTGGATTGAGCGCAACGCTCTGCTTATAGAACTTCGGGTCATACCAATCTTCGACCCATTCGAAGACGTTGCCCGCCATGTTGTAGACGCCGAAACCGCTCACACCTTCCGGGTAGGAATCGACCGGCATAGTGCGACCAACATTCTGTCCATAATTAGCCTTGTTGGAATCGAGCTTGTGGCCCCATGGATAATGATGGTTCCCTTCCGGACCTTGGGCTGCCCGCTCCCATTCCGCTTCGGTCGGAAGCCGCTTTCCGTCCCACTTGCAGAACGCCTCGGCGTCGGTCCAGCTCACGCCGACGACCGGCTGGTTGGCCTTGCTGAGTCGAGGGTCGTCCCAGTAGGCCGGTGCCGGATGGCCGGTCGCTTTCATAAATTCCTTGTACCGCGCATTCGATGCTTCGTACTTGTCGATCAGGTAGGCATCGAGGACGACTTGATGCGCCGCTTCATCAGAATGTTCATGACTCCCCATGGTGAACTCACCTTTAGGGATCGACACCATGTCCTTGTCACCGGCGGGCGAATCCGCTGCCGCTGCTATAGATATGGTTCCCGCCATCAACGCCACTCCTAATCCGATCTGAAAAACCGTTTGACTCCGCATTGGAAACCTCCTTGGTTTGAAACAGACGGATTACATCCGCCGGTGACGATCTCACTGCATCTGTCCGTGGGGAACTTGCCACTGATAGGCACGCGCCAGCTCATCGGCCTCTGTCGCAGCGCTCGAGATATCCTTCGCCTGCAGCTGGCGTCGGGTCGACTCTTCCTGGCTCGCGCCCGACTGGCCGCTGTACCACTGCGCCTCGTATCCCATCCGCTGGGCGAGTTCGTGAAGTTCGGTCGCCTGCCGGCGGTAGGTAAACGCCAGCTGTCGGGCTTGCTCGTGGCTGACAACGTTGACAGGCGTCAATGCCGCTTGCTCGTTCACTGAATGCGAGAGATCGGTCGCGCATCCGGTTAGCACCAACACGGCCGCAAAGATTCCGGGCTGGAGAATGCGTCGAAGGTTCATGGCTGAAAGGTCGCGTGATGGGTGCTGGGGTTGCCGGTTGCTTACAATCACAGGATCAAGGACGTCTCCGCACTGCACGCAACGTTGCGCTGGTAATGGCACGTCCAGGCTGCCCAGCATTTCCATACTGAGATCGCTGATCAGAAGACCGCCGCAGCGGGCGCAGGTCTGTTGATCATTTGTTCTGTCATGATCTTTTTTATCTGTTCCCATGACTACCTCCATGTTCAATGTTTGTCGCATGTACGTCTAAGGTATAAACCACTGTGTCCAATGTTGTCAATGGTTGTTTTAAATATTATTTGACAAACATTAGACAGTACGTTAGCATGTGCTTATGAATAGTCATAGGATTCATAGAGTTGCGAAATTGACAGGGCTTTCGAAGGACGTGATTCGGGTGTGGGAGCGACGGTTTGACCTCCTAAAGCCGATCAGGGGCGAGAATCGCTATCGCCAGTACTCTGATGAAGATGTCGCCTTACTGAGATATTTGAAGGAACAGGTGGATGGGGGTGGTTCGATCGGGGAACTGGCAAGGATGGGCAGGGACGAGTTATTGGCGCGGATCGCCGCAAAGGCACCGACGACATCGATTATCGAGGACACATTCCAGAGGCTGGTGCGAGAACTCCTTGCAGCGCTCGATCCCTTGGATCGCGTGACCTTCGAAAAACGGTTGAATGGAGCGGTTGCAGTCGTGCCTTTTGAAGAAGCGCTTCACGGGATATTGTTGCCGCTCCAAAAGGAGGTCGGACAGCTGTGGCATGACGGCCACTTGGACGTTGCCGTCGAACATTACGTCACCAGGCAGATTCAACAAAAGATCTTCTCCGCCATGAATCACCTACCGGTAGCTGACTTCGGTCCAAACATAGTCGTGGCTTGTCCGCCCGGTGAGGAACACGATGTCGGCGCGGCGACAGTGGCTTACCGATGCCGCCTTCGAGGCTGTCGAGTGTATTATTTGGGAGCCAACGTGCCCATCACGTCGTTGACTCATCTCTGTAGCAGAGTTGACCCCGATCTGACGATCCTTTCCATTCCTGTCGCACTGACCCAAGAAAAGGCCACGGCGTTGGTGAGGGCTTTGGCCGATCAAGGTCATTCTCTTGCGAAGGTCTGTGTCGGTGGTGCCGGCGCGCTCGCCAGTCAAGACATTTTCACACAGGCAGATATCGAAGTATTGGAGGACTTTGCCGCTCTCGATAACAAGCTGGAGCAGCTGGTGCGGAAGACACGATCTCAGCGCTGAGCGTGAAACCGTTGCGAGGAAGATGACTGAGTCAGAGGCGTTTAAAAGTGCACTTTGTTAACTGTCGTTAATTGGCCGTTAGGAGCAAACGTAAGCACGATCTTATCTATAGACTCCTTGGTCCGGGACTTTGTCCATGAACAGGCAGTTCCTCCATTATCCAGGCCGACGCAGCTTTCAGGGTTTCCCAGTTCACGCCTCGCATCGTCCAAGGAATAGTGTCCCACTCTGGACTGCCAATCAGTCCCATCGACTCCAGCACACGCGGCCAAGAAAATGCAGTACACGGCTATGACCATCGTGATCCTCCTCATAGCTGGCCTACTTCCGTCTCTCGTACTTTTTCAGCAAGTCCCGTATCGCCTCATCAACCAGTTCGTTGAGCCAACGGTCTTCATCCATGGCGAGATGAAACAGATTCCGTATAAGCCGTTGGTCTAGTCGCAAGCCGTAGTTTTTCTTTTGCACGTCAGCTTTTCGCGTGCCATAGGCAGGAGGTATACAAGACAGACGCTCGCTATTCAACGATATGTTGTATTGTTTTGCTAGCGCGATTAGCCGAGAAGGGCCCGGTTAGACGGATGGATGGCATTACATGCCGGCGTCGAGGCGCTCAAGCGCAGGGAATCTTAGTGAGTGGTGCCGAAGCCGGGATTTGAACCCGGACACCCTTGCGGGCGCTAGACCCTGAATCTAGTGCGTCTGCCAGTTTCGCCACTTCGGCATAAGCGGGGAGCCGGATTATCCTGAATTCTTGAGAGTCCCGTCAAGCGATCCTTGCCTGTCGATCTAGCCGCCGGTCCGAGCCGCCACTTCACCACTGGTCCAGCAGCCGGCCGATGCGATGTCGCGGGAATCTCCGCTGATCACAATCCGCTCACGCACGAGCCCGGCGGCGGCGAGCAACGCGGGAGCGGCAATGTGCGGCGCGTCGTCGACCATGAGGACGTCGAAGCGGACCCGGCGAAACACCGGATCGCTGGCCACTCGCGTCGGTGTCGCCACAACCAGCCGGCGATTCTGAATGAACGCTTGCCGATTCGTGTCTTCTTCCGCGGCCAACAGCTCCCGGATTTTTTTAGTGCCTCCCAGCTTGGCGATGTCTTCCTTCAGGTCGTCGAATTCCGGGCGCATGTCGCGAGGAACGGCGGCCTCGGGAACCAGTTCTTGAATCCGTTGCTGGGCAATCTCGAGCTCCAGCTTCAATTCGACAATCTGTTTCTCGTACAGGCCCAGGTACTGATGCAACGATTCGACGTTCTTTCCGACCGCCTGCATTCCAAGACGCCGCAGCAGCGGAAGGCTTTCATATTCCGTCAAGGTGGCGTGGGCCGCGGCATGTTTGGCTTGGAGTTCGCTCAACTGAGTCAAGAGACGCCACTCGAGCAATCGCACTTCATCCAGGTCTTTCTGCTTCTGCCCTTTATAAGCCAGGAAGGGAGTCAGCTCTCGAAAGCGCTCGTACTTCTTCCGGAGCGTGGCCTTTTCTGCCCGCGACTTCGCATAAAACTGGTGCATCTGCGCTTCGAAACCGAGCTCATGAAGATTGACTCCCCCTGTCTGGGTGCTCACAGGCATTTCATAACGGCTGATCCACATCTTATAGCTGAGACCACCGGCTTTCATGGCGCGCGCAATGATCGCCACCAGTTCATCGGTTTCGACATGGTTAGAGCTGAGCAACAGAATGCGCTTATTGGCACGGATCAGCTCCATCGCCATATGAGCGAGTTTCTGGCGACGGAGGGAGCGGTCCTCCAGCCATAGCGTGGTCAGCACCGATGACGCGGCAGTCGGGAAGTCACCTCCCTGTTCAGCCATCTGTAGCCAGGGAACCAACCGTTCGGCCGGCCCCAGATTGTAGGCGTCCCCCTTGGTCACCATCTCCGTGAGCCGGAGAGCCGACGTCTCGAGCAGGCCGCACAAGTCGGGGACCAGCGTGACTGAAAAGGCAGCGGCCCCGAGCGCGTCGACGACTTGAACCAAGGCCCGGGTGCCCTGTTGCGCCAGCACCACTCCCTCGGTCGGTTCCATCTCGTCGGAAGGCACGATGGAGACCGGAAGGTCCACCCTGAGGGCGACGTCCGGCGGTAACACAAATTCATAGAGATGAAGCCCGCCAACGGTGTGGATCAGGCGGGCTTCGGCGGCGAGCACCGGGACGTCGTGCCCGGCTTCATCGGCACGGCGCCGTTCACTCTCAAGCCGGCCTCTCCATACATCAATCAATTCCCGGACCGTCATCGTTTCATCCGTTTCAGGGTCTGAGACCGCATCTCTGACTGGAAGAGAAGCGTCATGATAATGGGGCATCCGGACGGCTGTCTACCGCTGATCTGCGGGCAATCGGCGACATTCCGAATTGACTTTTCTCCGACAGCCCCAGTATTCTCTTTCCCTTTCCCACCGAAGGAGTTAGGCGCATGAAAGTCATTTTACAAGAGACGCTCGAAGGGGTCGGCCACCTGGGCGATCTGATCAATGTCGCGGACGGATTTGCCAGAAACTACCTGTTGCCTCGCCGGAAGGCGGTCGAAGCCAACAGCCGGAGTATCAAGACGTTCGAGCATGTGAAGCGGGTCGCTGCCGAAAAGGCCAAAAAAGAGAAGCTGGAAATCGAAGCGCATGCGAAACAAGTGTCGGCCGTGACGCTGACCATCGAGGCGCAGGTCGGCAAAGACGATAAGATGTTCGGGTCAGTGACGGTCAAGGACATTGCGGAAGGCCTGGCGGCTCAAGGCGTAACGGTTGATCGGCGCAAGATTCAACTGGCCCAGCCGATTAAAGAACTCGGCACCTTCACCGTTCCCATTAAGATGCCGCGTGACGTCACCGCCACCGTCACCGTCCGCGTCGTCAAGAAACAGGAAGCGGAAGCCGCCCGCCGAATAGTCTCAGAACTTGGAATCAGGTACATGCGCGACACCATCGGCTCATTGGATGCTCTGAAGGCAACCGATCCTGACGTCTACGCGGCGATCGACGCAGAAGAAACACGTCAGCGCGACAAGCTGCTGCTGATCGCGTCGGAAAACTTTGCCAGTCCCGCCGTGTTGGCCGCTCAGGGCTGCGTGATGACCAACAAGTATGCCGAAGGCTACCCCGGCAAGCGCTATTACGGCGGATGCCAGCATGTCGATACGGTCGAAGAGCTGGCCATCCAGCGGTGCAAGCAGATCTTCGGCGCCGAACATGTCAACGTCCAACCGCATTCCGGATCGCAGGCCAACATGGCGGCGTATCTGTCCGTGCTCAAGGCGGGCGATACGATCCTCGGGATGGACTTGGCCCAGGGCGGACACCTGACCCACGGCAGCAAGGTCAATTTTTCGGGCATGCTATTTCGCGCCTTCTCTTATGGCGTCAATCGTCAGACCGAGACTCATCGATTATGACGCGGTGCAAAGGCTGGCCGAAGAGTGCCGTCCCCGCATGATCGTGGTCGGCGCCAGCGCCTATGCCCGCGTGCTCGATTTTCCTCGCTTCCAAGACATCGCCAAATCGGTCGGCGCCTATCTCATGGTCGATATCGCCCATATCGCCGGACTCATCGCCGCCGGCTTGCATCCGAATCCCGTGCCCTATGCCGACTTCGTGACCACGACGACACACAAGACCCTGCGCGGGCCGCGCGGTGGCGTGACCATGTGCAAGGCCGAGCATGCCAAGGCGGTCGACAAGTTCATGTTTCCCGGCATGCAGGGCGGACCGCTCATGCATGTGATCGCCGCGAAAGCCGTCGCGTTCAAAGAAGCGCTTTCGCCGGGTTTCAGACGCTACCAGCAGCAGGTGGTGGCGAATGCCAAGACGTTGGCGCAAGGCCTGATTGATCGTGGCTACAAGATTGTGTCCGGAGGGACGGATACCCATCTGATGCTGGTGAATCTCACCAACAAGAATATGACCGGCAAGGAAGCCGATGCAGCCCTGGATGCAGCCGGCATCATCGTCAACAAGAACGCGGTGCCCTATGACGAGAAACCCCCGGCCGTCGCCAGCGGCATCCGGCTGGGAACGCCGATTGTCTCGACGCGAGGCATGCGCGAAGCCGAGATGAAAGAGATCGTGGACCTGATCGACCGGGTGCTCCAGCACCGGCAGGATCCGGCCGTACTGGAAGATGTGCGCGCGCAGGCGAAAGCGCTGTGCAGACGCTTTCCCATGTTTCACTCCTACTAGCCCCGTTCCATCGGGCGGGATCACCACCTGTGAAGTGTCCGTTCTGCGACGAGCTGGAAGACAAGGTGGTCGATTCTCGCATGGCCAAGGAAGGCGAGGTCATCCGTCGCCGGCGCGAATGTCTCGGCTGCAAGCGTCGCTACACCACCTACGAGCGGGTCGAAGAAATTCTTCCGGTCGTCGTGAAAAAGGACGGCCGTCGGGAGTCGTTCGATCGCACGAAGATCCTCTCCGGCTTAAAAAAGGCCTGCGAAAAACGGCCGATCAGCACGGCCACGATCGAGGCCGTGACGGACCGGATCGAAAAGCGCATTCAGGAGATGGGTGAAACCGAGATTGAGAGCCGGATCGTCGGAGAAGAAGTGATGAAGGAGCTCCATCAGCTCGATCAGGTCGCCTATGTTCGGTTCGCTTCGGTCTATCGGGAATTTAAGGACATCGACCAGTTCATGGACGAACTGAAGTCGCTGGCCCAACAACGTCGAGAGCGTTGAGTCCCGTCCTGGTCATTCCCACCTTCACGAGTTCTTCCTCTCCAGTTCCTGACCGAGGCATCGCATGGGAGCCGCCCTTGTCATGGTGAAGCCGCAAGCGCCAAGAACCGTCACCAAAGCGTGCCACCTCCGGCGTCACGAATGTCGCCATCATCGGCGCGGGCCGTGGAGGCACGGCCCTCATGGAGATCTTCGCCAACGATCCGCTGGTCCAGATCGTCGGCGTCGCTGAAATCGAGTCCATGCGCCTGGTGTCAGCCTCGCCAAACGCCTCAAGATTCCCGTGACGCGCGATTACCAACGGCTGCTGGCCATGGAACAGCGTCGATTTGATCATTGACGTGTCGGGCAATGCCGAGGTCTCGGAGTCTCTGCAGGACTTTCATCGCATGGGCGTGACGGTTATCGGCGGCGCCAGCGCCAAATTCATGTGGCAGCTGATCGAAGCCCGCATCCGGGCCACGGGGCGAGATCGAAAAGACGCTGAACAAATACCAGTCCCTCTATCGGCTTGTATGTGAAAGAAACGGGAGCCGCGGTCACGGAAGAGCGGACGCGCATCGCCTGTGAGATTCACGACGGCCTCGTGCAGAGTCTCGCCGGCGTCAATTTCAAGTTGGACCTGTGCCAGGAACTGGTCCGCAAAAATCCCAAAGCCAGTCTGGCCACGATCAAGGAGAGCAAGGCGCAACTGAAAATGGCCATTCAGGAAGCCCGTCAAGTCATCTTCAATCTGCGCCCGCTGCACTACGACAAGATGGAGCTGATTCCCGCTCTGACGAACTATCTCAAGTCGTATGAAACGCAATACCACATTAAAACCGATTTTTCCGTGACCGGCGATGAACAGATTCTTTTCCCGCGCACCAAGATCTTTTTGTTTCGCATCGTGCAGGAAGCGTCTCAGCAACGTGCAGAAGCATGCCAAGGCGAGCCGGGTCTCGATTCGATTGGAGATCGCCCTCGACATGCTGCGGGTCACGATCATGGACAATGGCATCGGATTCGACATGGAATGTGATGCGAGACCCCGAAAAGTGGGATCACTTCGGCATCCGGGGCATTGTGGAGCGGGCACGATTGGTCGGAGGCGAAGGGCAACATCGAGTCCAAAAAAGGGCGTGGCACCCGGATCGTGGTCGAGGTGCCGCTGATGAAGAAGGAGGCAACGCGGCAATGGAGAAAATTAAGGTCCTGATCGCCGACGATCATCGCGTGGTGCGCGAAGGGCTGGCGGCCATTCTCAAGACCAAGGACGACATCCACGTCGTCGGCGAAGCGCAAGACGGCATGGAAGCGGTGGAAAAGGCTCGAACCCTTCTGCCCGATGTCATTCTCATGGACGTCAGCATGCCCCGGATGGGCGGGGTGGAAGCCACCCGGCAGATCAAACGGGAATTCCCGCACATCGGCATCGTCGCGCTGACGATGTATGAAGAGCAGCAGTATATTTTCGATCTCGTGCGCGCGGGCGCAACCGGCTATCTGCTCAAAGATTCCGAGTCGTCGCAGATCGTTGCCGCCATCCGTGCGATCTACCGAGGGGAATCGTTGATCCATCCGTCGGTCGCCAGCAAAATCCTCGCGGAATTTTCGCTCATGGCCCAAAAAAAAGGGAAGAAGCCGGCGTGGGTGGAACATGATCTGACCGAGCGGGAGATCACCGTGCTGCGGTTAGTCGCGGACGGAAAAACCAACAAAGAAATCGCCAACAATCTCGACCTCAGCGAGAAGACCGTCAAGAACCACGTCCGGAACATCTTTCACAAACTCCAGGTCTACGACCGCACCCAAGCGGCGATTTTGGCGATCCGAAAAGGACTGATCGAACTGGACCCCAAGCATTAGAAAGGGTGCTGGCATCGGAAACCCGATCTGTGATTAACCGCAATCGAGATTTTTTTCAGATGCACGACAGAACGCTATCCAGGTAGAATACTTTTCTTCGCTTTTGATCGTTTGCCTAGACAAAAGTCACATATGTGCGTTTTAAGATACATCTAATAATCTTTTAAATATCATTTTTTGTCATTCATTTCATTCACTTATACGAGCACATTAATGGCACGTCAGTTGCTACACTAGCGCACGTGTTCATTGCATAACGGAGGAACCGTGCGGAATCAGCAGACTCTGGCCGCTCCGATTACTTGCTCAGGAGTCGGCCTTCATTCAGGCCAACCCGTGACGATCACACTCAGGCCGGCACCTTCGAATACCGGCGTGGTGTTCGTCAACCGCAATGGTCATGCAGGAGCGACTCTTCCGGCTTCTGTCGATCATCGTGTTCCGACCGAGCTGTGTACAGCCATCAGCGGCAATGGTTTCCAGGTCAAGACGATTGAACATGTGCTGGCTGCTCTCTCGGGACTTGAAGTGGATAACGTCTTTATCGATGTGACAGCGGTGAAGTGCCGGTCATGGATGGAAGTGCCGCACCATTTGTCCGCCTCATCCGATCGGTCGGTGTGGTGTCTCAGATCCGACGCAGCCATTCTTGAAGATCACGGCCCGCTGGAAGTGTCGATGGATCTAGACGCGTCCGGATCGAGCCCTCTGCCACTCCCCGGATCACCTATTCAATTCATTACGACCATCCGCTCATCCAAACGCAGACATACCAGTATGATTGCTCGTGAATGCCTTTGAGAAGCATATCGCCGAAGCCCGGACCTTTGGATTTCTTCACGAAGTGCAGGCGCTGTGGGCCACGAGGACTTGGGCAAGGCGGAACTTGGACAATACCGTCGTGTTGTCGGAAGACGGCATCATGAATGAGTCGGGCTTACGGTTTTCCAACGAATTCGTGCGCCATAAAGTCTTGGACTTGATCGGGGACTTTTCTTTGCTGGGTATGTCCTTCATCGGGCATATCGTCGCCGAGCGCTCCGGACATGCACTGCACACCAAGCTTGTGCAGCAGATTCTCGAGCAGTCCGATAAATGGATGCTCCTCAACACCCAGTCGGTTGCAGCTGAAAGCCGCCCATCAGCGAGCGTGTCTCGCCTCCAACCAGCCGTCGCTCTGTAACTGACAACAGATCACATATCTGCCTGGGAATCAACGAATACGCCGAGGCGTAGTCTATCAGCAGAGCTCCGCCTGCCGTTTCGCACGCTTAATGGTTATTCATGGGTGATGGGAAAGATAATACGCCGAGAGTGAGTGGCCTCACCCTCGGCGAATAAGTCTGGGCGGGATTACTTCTTCTTCTTTTTTGCTGCCTTCTTCGTTGCCAAGAGTCTCACCCCCCTTCGTATTGTTTTTTGGTTAATGATCTAAACAGCCTGAATGAGCATGTCGTTCAGGGCCTCAAACGTGTTGGGCCCGACTTTTTTGAACCGTTTGTCCCGCTTTAAGGATGTGGCGATGGAGGTCAGCGGGGTTTTCCCTTTGATCTGGAGCCCACCCTCGATCAGACGCTGAACCAGTTCCTTGGCATGCATCGCCCGGTTCGATTCACGCAGAATCTCGTACGCCGCCTCGGGCACACTCTTGCCCACATACTTACTACGCCCCAAAAGAATTTCCCTGGATTGGTCGGTGACGTCCATGAGCGGCATAGGCCTGACGCCCTTGGGATCATCGGTGATGAGTTGGTTCGAGAGGCTGGCGAGTTTGGCCTTGTCGGCCTCCACTCGATACAGCGTTTCGGCGAGCTCGAGGTATTTTTTAATCGTGGCAATTTCATCGTCTAGGCGACGACGCTTTTTTTCGAGCTCTTGAAATCGATTCTTGTAGGCGCTGATCCGTTGCTCGAGCCCGACAAGAATATCCCTTAATTCTTCCACGGCAGCTCCAAAAGCATGCTTGCTTTATAGCATTGCTTCTAAACGGTGTCAATCTTTTTCTATCGATACAAAAAGTGGTTTGCCAGTACCATCACATGCATTCGTTCAATCATTCTATGTACCGACATAGAAAGCCTTGTTAGCGCTGAAGAACAAGCTGACATTATCAATGATTTCAATGGTATGTTAAGATCGATCAGTGGCAAGCATCGAAGTTCCAGTCACAGATTGCCTCGAGGCCGCCGTTGCTGCAAGCAAAGAAGCAGGAGCGGTCCTTCAAAAATACGCGCACCAGGGTTTTCATATTGAACACAAGGGCCTCATCAATCTGGTCACGGACGCAGACCGTGCGGTCGAACAACGTATTATTGACTACCTGACTTCTCGTTTTTCCTCCCATCGCTTTCTCGCAGAAGAGCGCGGACATGCCAATGAAGGCGAGTCTCCGTACCTCTGGATCATTGACCCTTTGGACGGCACGACGAATTTCGCCCATGGATTCCCTGTGTACTGCATATCAATCGGACTGGAATATCGCGGGAACTGCGTACTCGGGGTCATTTTTGACCCTTCAAGAGATGAACTGTTCACAGCCACGCAAGGTGGGGGCGCCTTTCTCAACGGTCGTCCACTGCAGGTCACAGACATCGACGTGCTGGATAGAAGCCTTCTTGTCACCGGCTTTGCCTATGACATTCGCGAAACGGACGAATAACAATCTGAACCACTTCGCGCGGTTCGCTCTCAGAGCGCAGGGCATACGGCGTACCGGATCCGCCGCTCTCGACCTCTGTTACGTTGCAGCCGGTCGGTTCGACGGGTTCTGGGAAGTGAAACTGAATCCCTGGGACATGGCGGCTGGATCAGTGATCGTGCGGGAAGCGGGTGGCCAAGTCACGAATTTCCAGGGACAGGCCCTGTCGGTCTATGGACACAATCTCGTTGCAAGCAACGGGCGCATTCATCAGGCCATGCTGGCCGTCCTCAATGAAACAGAACCCCGCCGCTCGTTCTAAGCCACAGCGATATACAAGCGGAGAGCCGATGCGGTATGCTTTTGCTTTACGTGAGGAGACCTGCTTATGGCACGATCAACACCGCCTTCTCCACAAACCGACGGTAAGCCTTCCGCTGAAACAACCGGTGAACCAGCCACTTGGGAGGTCGAATTGCTGCGTGTGCTCGTCAGCAGGAAGAGTACGCAAGTCGACGCGCAGTGGGCGATCCATCCTCAACTCAAACATGATTTCCTGCCGGATGAATGGCAGGAGGTGACCGACCTGATGGCCAAAGTGACGGACATCGTCGGGACTCGCTTCTCACAAGTCTTGTCGAATGTTGAACCTGACCCTCCCGGTCATGCCTGATCCGCAACGTCCCACAGGAGGTCTCATGGATACGTATTATCACTCCCACGATCTCGGCAAGTTTGCCGACATGGGCAAAGGAAACAAAGATCTGTGGGACAAGTTCATGGGTTATTACAGCGCGGTCTTTGCGGACGGAGCGCTGACTGAACGTGAGAAGGCGCTCATCGCATTGGCTGTCGCCCACACCGTGCAGTGTCCCTACTGCATCGATGCCTACACGCAGGCGTCGCTGGAAAAAGGATCGAATATCGAGGAAATGACCGAAGCCGTCCACGTGGCTTGCGCCATTCGCGGAGGGGCCTCGCTGGTCCATGGGGTGCAGATGCGGAACGTCGCAGAGAAGCTTTCCATGTAGCTGAATCATGGACGAGTCCCTTGCGCCGAGAGTCACCAGCGTCGTGATTAGAGATAGGGATGTTCTGGGATCGCCAGCGTGAAGTATTTTCCCCGCTCTTCATAGAGAATCCGTCGAGCAGTCAGCTCGACCAACACCGCAGGCAAGGTTTCCTCGGTATACGCTGGCACATCGCTTAAGGCCGCGCGCATCTGCTCGGTGCTTTTCGCTGCCTCATTACAGATTTCAATACCGACGCCGCAAGGCCATCGTACCTTCGCCGTACAGGCGCCTTGGGATTGCGACCGTCGTACACCGTCACATAGCCGAGCGCCTTCGAATAATACAGGAATGGGCGGTCATTCGATGCATGGAGCCGTTGCCAGCTCTCGATGGCCGCCACGAGTTCTTGATAGACATGCGGATCTACCGGCCAATTCTTCAGTTCGTATTCGAAGTCGTACGCGATCTTCTTCAAATCGACCTGCCGCGCGTCATACACATACTCATACGCGATCCCGGGACCGGTGATCCTCACGCCGTACTCATGTGGTCTTGCGTAATAGGGGCTGAACCGTTCCAGCCAGAATTTCCCGGTGGCTTCCGGCGGCTGCAAATGGACAAGAGAGGGAATCAAGTCGATCTGGTGCAGATAATCGTCGTTGGTCTCGCCGGGAAATCCCAACAGAATGTTCCAGGATACGGTAACCCGGTAATAGAAGCTCCATTTCAGGCAAACGATGTTCTGCATGGGCGTCACGCCCTTGTCCATCGCGCGAAGCTGAGCCAGGCTCAGACTTTCGAGACCCGGCTGCATGCATTTCACGCCGCCGGTCGCCAAGGTGCGAATTTGGCTCTTCTGGAGATTGCTCTTGGTTTCGATGAAGACGTCAAGGTCGCAATGCTCGGCGGCAAAGTTCCCGAATAGCTGTTCGATGTATTTCATGTCGATGATGTTATCGACCAAGCGAAAGCGCGCCGTATCGTACCGGTGGGAAAGGTACGTCATTTCGTGAGCGACCTGTTCAGGCGATTTAGCGCGAAACTTCATGCTCTGGGCATTGAGTCCGCAGAACGTGCAATGATGTTTTTCTCCCCACCAACAGCCGCGTGAACCTTCGTAGAGCAGAATGCGATCGAGACCCTGCGCGGCGTCGCCCAACTCAGCCAGCAAATGGTAATAGTCGTCATAGTCCGGCGGACCGGTCTGCGCAAAGTCGGAGAAAAGCGCCGGTGTTCGGCGAGAACCGGACTTGGTTCCCTCGCGAAAGGTCACTCCCGGTGGACAACGGCGGCGTCTTTCCCGTCGAGGATCTGCGGAGCAAGCGCCGGAAACGCCACTTCGCCTTCCCCCACGACCACGTGGTCGATGAACGGAAACGCCCGAAAGTACTCCAATCCCATTTCTCCATCGTAGTTGGCTCCGCCGAACACGATGGTGACTTCGGGGTAGAGATCCTTGATCAGCTTGGCCATCGTGAGACTCGCCACGTTCTGATCGAACGTTGAGGTAAATCCGACGAGCTTATAGCGGCCCCAATCGATCGCGGTCAGGGCCCACGTCAGAAACTGCGGCGCGATTTGCGTGGCCATTTCCTCGAAATAGCCGATCGGCTGTCCGCTCTGTTGCGCGATTTGTTCGAAGACCGGTTTGAAGACTCGCGGGTATTCCGCTCGCTTGGGGTTGTCACGGAACAGCAGGTAGGAAAATAGCCATTCGCCGAAGAGCGCGCGCTTCTCACAAATCAGCTCGTACAGCGGCACGCCGATCTTGTGGGCGAACCGTACGTTCAGGTGATGGCAATCGACGGCGATACCCTGTGATTTGAGCAACGCGGAAAGCGGTGCCGAGCTGGATGGACGGATACTTCGAGAAGCTGAACGGCATGTTGACGAGCGCCACCTGCGCGTCGTCGGTCATCGCATGCCCTGTCGAATTCGCGTCGTGAGTCATCTGTGATCACCCACTCGCCGTCGCTCGAAACGGTTCAAATTCCCTGTCGGCCTTTGCCGCCAGGTAAAAATCGCTTTCGGTGAGTCCATTGATCTTATGCGTCCAGATTTCAATCTTGCATTTTCCCCACGACAAATGGAGATCGGGATGATGGCCTTCGGCTTCCGCCACGGCACCCACCTTGTTGACGAAGGCCAAGCGCCTGCGCGAAGTCTTTGAAGGTATACAGTCGTTCGAGATGACCTTCAGGGCTCAAGGACCACCCGCGGCCGAGTTCCTTCAACAACGCCTGTACCCGATCATTGGGAAGCGGGGGCACACCGCCGCGGCAGGGGACACATTTGTTGTCAGCAAGACCCATAGCGGCCTCCTGGGTTAGCAGCGAGTGATTATTGTACGGGGGGATGTACGAGAGAAACAAGGCAGGGGAAGCGCATTACTCGGACTCGTCCGGCGCGCCTCCCGATTTCGCAAGATCGTCCATCTTGATCTTGTCTGGATTGAATTTGGCAGCGGCCTGCATCATGCGGTCCAGAGCGTCGTCGAAGGAGAGAGGAGGGGCATCCTTGGGCCGGAAACGGATCGGATTGACACGTGCGACGACGAAGCTTTTCAAGGTAGGGACTGGTCAGCCCTTTTGCCTTGAGGATCTCGACCTGTTTGACAATCTGATCGTCGAGCCCCAAGAGCTTCCGAGCCCGTTCATGCCGCGACTCGATGGCCGTCCGCAACGGCTTCTTCAGAAATTCTTCGACCCGTTTGAGGACGGGATGGTAGGCCCCTCCGCTGAATCGCGGCCGTTCTTCATAGCAGAGTCCCGAGCGTGATCAACGCCGGCTCCTCGAATTCCAACGCATACGCCTCTTCGGTCGCATCGTCCGATTGCATGCAGCTCCTTGTACATGCGAATCACTTCGAGGGCCTTTTCACGGAGGTTATGGGCCTTCTCAGTATTGAGCGCCAGAATCTGATAGGCGGCGGCCGTTTCCGGAACCACGATCGACACGATGGTTCTCGCACCCAGGGTGCGCATGGCGGAGAGACGATGGTTGCCCGTTCGGCGTCCAATACTTGGCCTCCGATCCTTCGGCATCCGGACCGAGATAATCGGATCGAGGAACCGGCCGAGTTTTACCGATCACCGCTTCCAGTTTTCTCACATGGGTATCGGACAGGTTGCGCTGATACGGCGTCGGCTCCACGAGGTCGATCGGCAGTGCCGCCATGACGAGCCAATGACCTCCATACGGTTCGCGGTAGATCGCAAGGACTTTGCCGTCGTCCTGTTCGATCGCTCGATGCAGTTCCGCCACTTCATGAGGCGGAGCCGCCGCTTGCAGCTCCGTGGCGGTCAGACCGATCGAGGCGCCGGCCGGCTTTCGTCTGCGCCTGGCCGACCGTCTTGCGGTCTTGCGCGCTTTGCCTTCGCCTCCGCCATGGCGCCTATGGTAGGTGAGTCTCCCGAGAAAGAAAAGGCAGGACCTGCTTCGCCTGAGCGGAATACTACATCGACACCAGTCGGATGAAAATTAACTGGTTTACCGCCACCTGCGTGCTCGTCAGTAACATCATCGGGGGCGGCATCTTCACGACGACCGGCCTGATGGCCCGGGATGTCGGCGATCCGCCCTGATTCTTTATTGTGGTTCGTCGGCGCTCTCTTCGCGTTCGGTGGCGCCATGATTTATGGCGAACTCGGGTCGCTCTTGCCGCATGCAGGCGGAGACTACGTGTATCTGCGCGAGGCGTACGGACCGTTCGTCGCCTTTCTGAGCGGATGGACGTCCTTCACCATCGGATTCGGTGCGGCCGTCGCCGCGTCCGCCATCAGCTTTTCCGTCCTATGCCCTGCGCATGGTTCCGGAGTCAGGTACGGGTGAATGGCGGCCAAAGGGCTGTCGCTGGTCGTTGCTTTGGCGGTGACGCTGGTGCATTCCCGCGGACTGGCTCGGGAGGCCGGCTTCAACGTGTGCTGACGACGACCAAAGTCCTCGCTATCGGCGTATTGATTATGGGCGGAATGCTGGCCACGGCGGGCGCTGGCATGGGTCCTCGTCGCGACCGCGAGTGGTGGAACCGAAGCTCGGGACCCTGCCATCGCTCTCGTCATCGTCGTCTATTGTTATCTCGGGCTGGAATGTTGCGGCTATATTGCCACCGAGGTCGCGAACGCTCGCCGCACGCTGCCGAAAGTCATGATTGGCGGTACCGCGTTTGTCGCGGCCATTTATGTGCTGTTGAACGTCGTGTACTCTATCCGCCTTGTCCGTGGCAGAACTGGCTCAGGATCCGATCGTGCCGGTCGCCGAGAAAGTCGGCGGCGGCCTATGGGGACCGGACAGCGCACACTGGTGGCGGGACTACTGTGCCTGTCCATCGCCGGAGCAGTGAGCGCGATGGTCTGGGCCGGCCCACGTGTCTACTGGGCCATGGCGCGGGATGGCACGATCAGTCCATGGCTGGCCTACTGCCAGACCCGAGACCGGCGTGCCCGCTCGTGCGATTCTCTTCCAAAGCGCTCTGGGCTTCGGTGCTCATCGTCAGCGGAACCTTTGAACAATTGATCGTCTACAGCGGGCTCGTGCTGGCTCTCTTCATGGCCCTCAGCCTGTCCACCATTTTTCGGCTTCGTCATCTCGCACCAGCCTTGGGCGCCATTTACCGGGCTCCGTTCTATCCGATACTGCCGGTCTTGTTGGTGGGAGGAGCCCTGTTTCTCGTGGTCGCAAGCGTGATTCAGCGACCTACGGAATCACTGTATGGCGTCGCGACCTTGCTGGGAGGGCTTCCACTATACTACTGGTGGAATGCATCTGCCCGACAACCACAGCGGTGATCTCCGGCTTCTCAATTCAATAGCAACGCCAGCGCTCGTCGCAAAATCTTACAGCCGTATTGCCGCCTCTAGACAATCGTCAGCTTGTCCCAATCAATCCCCTCTGGGGCCGGTGGGCATGTAAGCTGTAATCCCTCCAGCGCGTCCACAAGAGTGGTGGCCACGACGAAGTTCCGATACCATTTTCGATTGGCCGGTACGATAAACCATGGCGCATAGTCGGTGCTCGTCATCGAAAGCACCTGCTCAAAAGCCTGCATATACTTCGGCCACAACTTTCGTTCCTCGAGATCGCCTTCATTAAATTTCCACCGCTTCTCAGGATCATGAATCCGCTCCTCCAGCCGTTTTTTTTGCTCGTCTTTGGAAATGTGGAGGAAGAACTTCAGGATGACCGTGCCATTGTCCGAGAGCATTTCTTCGAATTCGTTGATCTGTTTTATCCGACGCTTCGCCACGGTATCCGATACCCACCCATGCACCCGGGTGATCAAGACGTCTTCATAATGCGAACGGTTGAAAATCCCGATGCGTCCTTTGGCCGGCGCTTCGTGATGCACCCGCCAGAGAAAATCATGCGCGAGCTCCCTGTCGGTTGGGGCCTTGAAGGTGGCGACGGTGCACCCTTGGGGGTTCACGCCGGACATGACGTGTTTGATGGTTCCGTCTTTGCCGCTGGTATCCATGCCCTGAAGCACCACGAGCACCGACCGTTGGGCGTTGGCATAGAGTCGTTCCTGCAATTCTGCCAGGCGGCCGATCAATTCTGCCGCGACCGCTTTGGCTCTTTCCTTTCCCTGATCCGTCTTATGGTAGTCGCCGGTATTATCTGGATCCATCTTCTCCAGCCGCACTAATGCGCCCTGCTTGACTCGATACTGTTTCATACTCTGATCTCCCTTCTATGCGCTTGACCGCGGATCTCTACGGCATGTTCAAACGATGGCGGGCATTCCGGTGTATGTGTATACGACGTATGGGAAGGGTGTGGCGGCAAAGAAGGGATGAGGGACGAATCGGTAAGGCGGTGATCCACGACGGCTCGGTCGGCCTTACGCTCAAGGCCAGCGGTTCCTACCCCATCACGTCACGCCAGCTTCTTTTTGATCAAGGCCACCTGTTCAGGTGTCGAGCGAACACGCAGGTTGACTCCCTCGCCCGTATATTCCTCCGACAAGACCCGCATCCGCGCACGGATCTCTCCGATCACACCTTGAAGCGCAAAAGGAATGTGGAGCGCTTCGTCGACCATGCCGGTCTCAAAGTGACTCATAATCCGTTCGCGTAACGCTTGCAGGTCTTCCTGACTTCTCGTCGACAGTAGCACGGCGTCGGGATATTCCACCTTCAGTGACGCAATAGAGTCCGGCGTCAGGCGATCTCGTTTGTTCAACACCAACAGACCGGGGACATCCGTGGCTCCGACTTCGCCTAACACTTTCTGCGTGACTTCCAGCTGGGATCGAAAGGAGGGGTCTGAGGCGTCCACCACATACAGCAACAGTGAGGCACCGGCCGCTTCATCAAGCGTGGACTTAAACGAGGCCACCAGGTCATGAGGAAGCTTCTTGATAAACCCGACCGTATCACTCAGGAGCACTTTCGGACGTGTTTCAGGATAGAGGGGGCGGATGGTGGTGTCGAGCGTGGCGAACAGCTTGTCGGCAATGAGCACCTCGCTGCCGGTCATCGCTCGCATCAGCGAGGACTTCCCGGCATTGGTGTAGCCGACGAGCGCGACCGTGAGCTCGCGTTCACGCCTCGCGCGCCGCACCCGATGTTCGTCTCCGATCGATGCCAATTCCGCTCGTAACTCTTTGATGCGATCGCGAATGCGACGCTTATCAAGTTCAAGGCTCGTCTCGCCTGCGCCTTTGCCGCCGATTCCTCCGCTTTGCCGTCCTTCGCCGCCGCCGGTTTCCCGCAAGCGCGGCGCCATATAATTCAATCTGGCGATCTCCACTTGAAGCCGGGCTGCTCTGGTGCGCGCGTGCCGGCTGAAGATCTCGATAATCACACCGGTGCGGTCTAGCACCGTCACCCCTGTGGCACTTTCAAGATTTCTCAATTGTGAAGGCGAGAGGTCGCAGTCTACGATGACCATCTGTGCCTGCTCGGCGGGTGTCTGTACGGCCCCGACTTGCTTATGATCGCCATCGCCGTCTTCGGCTGTCTCCGGAAGCTCGGATGCGTCAGCATCCGTCTTCTTCGCCGGTCGTTGAAACGACGCCTCCACCTTTCCGGAACCACCGGTCCAACCCGCCAACTCGGCAAGTTTGCCCTGCCCCAGAACGGTCGCGAACTTGTCAGAACTCCGTTTTTGCCTGATATGACCGACGACTTTATACCCGAGAGTTTTCACAAGACGCGTGAGCTCTTGCAAAGAACTGTCTACCTCCCCGGCAGAGACATGAGGGGTCTGGATCGCCACGAGGACAGCATTGGACTGTGTGGGTGTCGACATCGCTTGGCCCGATCTGTGTGGGTGATCTGGAAGACACCCGGAGATCCCTGCGGACCTCCGGGTGTCAGCCGGACTATTGGTGGAGGCGAGGGGAGTTGAACCCCTGTCCGAAGATCGTCAACGCACCGGATCTACATGTGTAGCCGACAGTTTAAGTTTCGCGGCCACCCACGCCCGTCGGCTGGCTTAGAATGGCCACTAGCCCAGTATAGTCTCGTCCTCGGCCGCTGAGCACCAGCCTTGGACCAGCCCGCTGCATCGCGCTCTTCCACCCCCGCGGGCATCAGATGGAAGAACGTCGCAGTTAGTTAAGCTGCGAGTGCCAGTTCTTGATTGGCAGTTGCATTTTCCCGGAGTTTTACGAGTCCCCGAGAGCTCGACATGCACCGATGGTCTCAGTATCCCCGTCGAGACCGGTCGCCCCCATAAGCCTGCATGAGGACGTTCTTACAGATGCTCATGATACCGCAGAGGTCAAGGGGATACCAGCGCTCTGATAAACAATCCGGCCATACCCCGGCCGGCTAGGCACTCTTGAACTTCGTCACTTTCGCGAACAGGATCGCAATAAACGGCAAGGCAAGACCCAACAGTGTCTGCGTAATCAGGAGAGGGCCGAGTTGGCTATAGTCAGCTTGAGTTTGGATGGCGCCCGTCGCCTGGTCCCTGACTTCCCTCGTCACCACGAAGATGTCATTGAGATATTTCGTCCCGAGCTGACTCACCGAGAGCGCCAGGTTGGTGAATGAGGCCATCACCGCGAAAAAGGTGGCCTTGAGATGTGGCGGTGCGGAGTTGGCGATCCAGACCAGCATCGGAATCATGGAGATCTGGCCCAGCGGGGATTCGAGGGCCGTATCGATCAACGCAATGAAGCGCGCATCCACGATTCCGCCGGTCATGCGTGCCGTCCACTCATGGAAGCCATAAAACATGCTGACGATCGGGAGGCTCAAGATCGTCCCGATAACGGTCAGAAAGCCGACCACATAGGCGATCGACCGCTCCGCCATGAAACGGCGGAACATGAACATGCCGACAAGCGTCAGTGTGCTCCCGATCAAGGAGAGCACGGACAGGAACTGTTGATCGAACTTCAGATGGTCGATCATCCACCACGTGGTGCCCGGCCCGGTCCCCGGAATCGCCCGAAAGAGAAAGACAACGACGGCCGTCCCGACCAATGTGAACCGTTTATCTGGCTCGAGTTCCCTGAGCAGCTTGGACATTAAGAACAGGACGATGACCATGGATCCGAAGAAGACGATTTCTTCGCTATAGGGGAGTCCGCTCAGGCCGACAGAAAGCGTAAAGACGACGAAGCCCAAGCTTCCGACGAGAATCCACCAGTTAGGCGTCGTCGCTGCGACATCCGAATCCCTGACATTCACCATCCGCTCAGCCTGCAAGGGCGGGATGCCCTGCCTGACCAGCTCGCTCTTCTGCCGTCGTTTCAGAACCCAGGCCATTCCGACGCCCAGCACTGACACGAACGGGATGATCAGCGCCATCAGATAGACCCGCTGGTAGAGACGGACGATGTCTGCCTGGGGCAATCCCTCGACGCCCGAGAAGACATATACATTGACGATGGACACCAGGATGCCGCCTCCAATGATGGCCACACGGCCGAGCGTCTGCATGGTCGTGTGCATGAGCTTGCGGGCGTGCTTCACCGAACGGCTGGCCATGCTCGTCAACACGGGGCACCGCTTCCACCGTCATCGCATCGGCCACGGCGTCCTGGATGACATAGCCCACGGGTCCAAGCAGCGTACTCAGGATGAACCAGACCTCTGCGGACAGGATGGCGGTCATCGCCTCACGGTTGCCGATCAGTGCCGCCATAATCCCGACACTCGCGGCGAGCAGCAGCGCGCCAAAGCCGACGAGCCAGCCTTTCCAACGCCATAACAGATCGACGGTATGGCCGATCGGCATCTTGAGCGCCCAGGGAATGCCGGCCCAAAATCCGAGCGCGGCGAGGAATGAGGCCGAGAGGCCGAGATAATCTTTGACGAAGAAGGTTCCGACAATGCCCGTCAGTCCGGAGATGCCGTAGGCCATGTAGACCATGAGGGGCGGCAGGTAGGAGAGCCGCATGTCGCGGCCGAGCGAGAGGATATTCTGATCGATCCAGCGAAGGACTGTGCTCATGCGGATCGATCAGGTAGAGAGCACCGCATTGGATTCAACTTCCATCAGCATCTCGGGATCAATCAACCACTTCGCTGCCGTCATGGTCCTGGCGGACGGATGTGTTCGCGGCTTCCGATGTCCCGTCACGATACCGAGACCTGCCTTCGCCGGTCAATCAGCGCCTGCAGCTGCGCGTGCATCTCCTCCGGAGGCAGGCGGACTCGATCTCCATGACCGGCGAGGACCCATTCAAACCGACAATGAAGGAGCCTCTCGATCGAGCGCAGAAGCTCGTCATGGCGCCAGACCAGTTGCTTGGGTGATCCGAGTTGTCCGGCACCCGGCTCCCACCAAAGATGATCGCCCGTAAAGAGGAAGGTGTCGGCATAGAGGAGGGCCTGGCTGCCCGCTGTGTGTCCGGGCACCGGGATGACCTGAAAGTCGGGCATGAGCGGGATGACGTCGGTGCCATCCAACACCCATTCTGCGTCCGGAACGGCTGCAGCATCGGCGCGATGAATAATCCGCTTGGCGCCGAAGTGCGACGCGTACTGATCGGCATCTGCAACATCATCCTCATGGGTGAGAAAGATGTACGAGAGGCCTCCCATCCGCTCGAATACCTCCACCAATTTCTTGATGTAGCGGGGGGAGTCGACGAGCCAGTTGCCGTCAGGATGCCCGATGAAGTAACTATTCGCGCCGAATGATTTTGCCGAATTGAACCCGCAATAATACACCCCGCCTTGCAGGTGAAGCGGAAAGCTCGCCATGGCCTTTTTCAGCTGTCCCTTGTCGCTTCGCTCTGTCCCGATGGACCCGACCGGACAGGCGAGCAGCGCTTGATAGGCCTCTTGCAACTCAGCGTCGTCCTGCGGCTGACGCACGACTGTGGAATAGTCGCCGGCCTCCTCGAAGGCGGTCGGCGCAAGTTGCCGGCAGGTATCGCAATTGATGCAGGTGGCATCTACGTAAAAGTTGCCCGGCACATTGGAATCGAGCCGCTTCTTTCGGTCAGCCATGATTGAGTCCTACAAGGCGACACTGCGCATCGTGGTCCGGCCCCGCTCCGTCGCCCGCCACAAATACCAGGCCGCGGTCGTGCGGTGAGGCTTCCAGCGTTCGCCATATCGTAACACGCGTTTTGGGGTCGGAAGGGAGTCCAGCCCGTAGGCGATCCGGAATCCATTCCGGACGCCGAAATCATCGGCCGGCAAGACGTCGGGGCGGCCGAGCTGAAAGATGAGCAGCATTTCCGCCGTCCAGCGTCCAATGCCCCGCACCACCGTGAGCCGCTCGATAATCGCCTCGTCGTCGAGCGTGCGCACCAGCCGGCCCGTCGGCACGGTCCCGTCGAGCACCTTTTCAGCCAGATCACGAAGGGCGGCAACCTTAGCCAGTGAGAAACCCGCACCTCGAATCAGGCTTGGGGAGAGGGCAAGGACGTGTTCAGGTCCAGGAAACCGCTGGCCGGGCACGAGGGCAATGAGCCGAGCAAGAATGCATTCGGCCGCCTTCTCATGCAGTTGCTGATAGGCAATGGCCCGTACCAGCGATTCAAACGGCGACCGCCGGACTTTGGGCTTCAACAGAAAAGGACCCACCTCGCGGATCAGTCGGCGCATCACCGGGTCCGCGCGGGATAAATGTCTGAGTGGGTCAGCGATGATCTTCGCCACGGGTCACCAGACCGATCACAGGCCAGCAGGAAGTCCCCATTGGCCGGAAAAGACAAATGCGGATATGGGGTTCCGCTCCCGGGGATTGAGTTCTCGCTGGCGAACACGCTCGTCCAAGAGATCGGGATCGCCGGGATAGCCGATCGCGAAGGCGGCGACCGGATCGCAATCGACAGGAATGCCGAACGCGGTTCGAACCTTTTCGATGTGATAGCCCGCCATCTGATGCGAGGCCAGCCCGAGCGCCGTCGCTTGCAGCACAAGATTTTCGGCGGCTAACCCCACATCGTGATAGGCATGGCGGTTCGGAGTCCCATCCTCGAAGGTCAACTTGGCCACTGACAGCATCAACACCGGCGCCAGCTGGGCCCATTTCTGGTTGCTGTCTGTGAGGCAACGTAACAGGCGCTCGTAGACCTCGGCCTGTTCTTTTCGCGCCAGGATAAACCGCCAGGGTTGCTCATTTCTCGAAGAGGGCGCCCAGCGAGCGGCCTCAAACAGACTGGCGATGTGTTCCGATTCAACCGGGCGTCCATCGAATGCGCGGGGACTCCACCGGCGCAGGAGGAGGTCATGAATGGGATGCTGCGTCGGGGCCGGTTTTTCCATGACCTGATTTCCTCTGTTATTGGGCCACAGTCTTCACTTCCGCCTCGGGGGACCAGCCTCCTCCGAGCGCCTTGTAGAGCTGAACGACTGAGACGAGATGGAGACGGCGGCTGCTCGTGAGGGCGAGTTCCGCCTCGAAGAGGTTCCGGCGTGCGACGAGGACGTCCAAATAATTGGCGAGCCCTCCTTTGTAGCGCAGTTCTGCCAAGCGCAGCGCCGATTGCAAGGCCGTGACCTGTTGCTGCTGCGCCTCGCTCTGGGCCCGTGCGGTTCGGACGGCCACCAATGAGTCTTCCACTTCCCGGAACGCCGTCAACACCGCCTGCTCATATTGCGCGAGCTGCTGCTTCGTCTGCGCCTCGACCGCCTCCTGCTGAAATCCCAATATGCTCGCGTTGAGCAGGGGGCCGGTGAAGCCCGCCCCGGCCACCGCAAAGGAGGAGGGGTCGGTGAACAGATTCGAGAGCTGGGGATGGGCCACACCCAGCAACCCGGTCAACGCAATTTTAGGAAATCGCTCTGCTTTGGCGGCCCCGATGCGGGCGGTCGCTGCAGCCAGCGTCTGCTCCGCTTGCAGCAGATCGGGGCGTCGCTGCAAGAGCTCTGACGGCAGCCCTGCCGGAACATCCGGAGGCATCAGCTGCTCGGTCAACGGCTTCCCTCTCGGAATGGCAAAGGGTTTTCTTCCAACCAGGACACTCAGTTGATTCTCGGCCTGGACCATCTGCCGTTCGAGTTCTGCGGCGCGAGCCGCAGCGTTCGCGCGCTCGGCCTCAAACTGATCCGTATCCAGGCGCGACGTCATGCCCTGTTTGAGCCGGGCCTGCGCAATGCGCACGGACTCCTCCCAGGATTGCAACGTCCGCTTCGCAATGTCCAACTGCGCGTCGAATTGCAGCAGATTGAAGTAGGCTTCCCCGACCCCGCTGACCAGTTGCAGAATCACCGCGCGACGATTCTCTTCCTTTGACAGCAGATCCCCGCGTGCCGCTTCATTTGAGCGCCGGATCCGTCCCCAGATGTCCAACTCCCAATTGAGATTGCCTTGCAAGTAGTAGTTGAAGGGACTGGCGAATCCAGGAAACAGAAAGATCGTCTTGCGTCCAAACGCCGGCGCACTGCCGGACACCGCGACGTTCGGGAGATAGTCGGTTCGGGCGATGAAGGCGCGAGCCTGGAATTCCTCGACGGTAGCAATCGCACGGCGCAAATCTTTATTCTCGCTCAATGCGAGACGAATGAGCCCCTGAAGCTGCTCATCACGCAACAGTTCCCACCAGGGGAGGTTGGCGAGAGACGGCGTGTCCGGCAAGCCCTCCGCCATGCGAAAGCTATCGCCCGTGTCGGGCTCGGGCCGTTGATAATCAGGGCCCATGGCGCATGAGGCCAGGATAAGAGAGGCGATCAGAATCGACGGGATGCGCATGTCAGTGCTCTTTCTCTTGGAGTGGGACGGTGCGCTCTGGTTGGTTTGCATGTGGCCGGCCCGTGAGTCGTCGGATGAGCACATAGAAGAGCGGGACGAAGAAGATTGCCAGAAAGGTCGCAGCCAGCATGCCGCCCAACACGCCGGTGCCGATCGATTGCCGGCTGGAGGCGCCGGCGCCGGTCGCCATGACCAGAGGAAACATGCCGAAGATAAAGGCCATGGACGTCATGATGATCGGTCGGAAGCGCAAGCGCGCCGCCTCAACGGCGGAGTCAATCAGCGGCCGTCCGGCCTCATAACGCGTATTCGCGAACTCAACGATCAGAATGGCATTCTTTGCGGCCAATCCGATCAGCGTGACCAGTCCGATTTGAAAGTAAATATCGTTCTCGAACCCTCGTAGAAACACCGCGACCAGCGCACCGAACACCGCAAACGGCACCGCAAGGATGACTGCGAACGGCACTACCCAGCTTTCGAATTGGGCGGCGAGTACGAGAAACACCATCAGCAGGCCCACCGCGAAGACCTGGCCTGATTGGCCGCCTACCCGCCGCTCCTGAAAGGAAATGTTGCTCCAATCGATCGCATACCCCTTGGGAACCAACACCTCTTTCGCCACGCGATCGAGCGCTTCGAGGGCTTGACCTGAGCTATATCCCGGCGCCGCCGCGCCCAGCACGAGCGCGGTGTTGTACCCGTTAAAGTGATTCACCGGATCGGGTCCGCTCTGGTACTCCGGCGTGACGACGGTATCAAGCGGCACCATGTTGCCGCTTTGAGTCCGCACATAGATTTTCGAAATATCCTGGGGAGTCGCCCTGTACTCCGCATCGGCCTCAGTCTGGACATGGTACACCCGGCCGAATTTCAGAAAGTCGTTGATGTAGAAATTGCCGAAGTACGCTTGCAGGGTATCGAATACATCCGAGATGGGGATTCCCAGCGCCTTGGCCCGTTCACGATTCACGTGCGCAAATAGTCGAGGCGACGAGACACGGAAATTCGTCCCGACGCGGCCGATCGCCGGCTCTTTCTGGGCCCGTTCAACGAATTCCTGGGCAATCGCAGCGAACTGCTTGAAGTCTCCGCCGCTCGGGTCCTGCAATTGAGCGGAGAAACCTCCGACGGCGCCCACACCCCGGATCGCGGGCGCATTGAATGCGAGGAGCAGCGCCTCAGGAATCTTCGCAAACTCCCCATACGCGGCGCCCACGAGTGCCTTGGCATGGTACTGAGGGTCCGTGCGCTCGTCCCAGAGGATCAGCGGCACAAACATGGTCGCCGCATTCGGCCCTCTGGTGCCGAAGACAAAGTTCTGGCCGGACAAGGCATCGGTGGAATGGACGGCGGGAATGGCCTGGAAAAACCTCTCTATCCGCTCGAGCACCGCATCCGTCCGCTGCTTGGAGGCGCCGTCCGGCAGCTGCGCGACCACGATGATGTAGCCCTGATCCTCCTCCGGAAGGAAGCTCTTGGGCAGCGCCTGGAAGAGGCCGAGTGACACCGCGACCAATCCGCCGAACGCCACCATGACCAGGACCGGTCTCGTGATGAGTTTTCCGACTATGCTGGTATAGCCATGCTGCGTCCGGCCGAATGTCCGGTCAAAGAAAGCCCAGAATCCGCCTCGCGCGGCATGCTGCGGCGTCAGCACCAACGAGCAGAGCGCCGGACTCAGCGTGAGCGCCACAAACCCTGACACCGTGACGGAGATGGCAATCGTGGCGGCGAACTGCTTATAGAGCGCGCCGGTAATGCCGCCGATGAAGCCGACCGGCACGAATACCGACACGAGCACCAGGACGATGGCGATGATCGGCGACGTCACTTCGCTCATCGCGCGTTTGGCCGCGTCTTTGGGAGAGACACGATCCTCGCGCATGTGCCGCTCGACGTTTTCGACGACGACGATTGCGTCGTCCACGACGATGCCGATCGCCAGGACCATGCCGAACAGCGTGATGGTGTTGATCGAAAATCCGAGCGCGTATAAACCGATGAAGGTGCCGATCAGCGAGACGGGAACCGCGACAGTCGGAATAATGGTGGCGCGCCAGCTCTGAAGAAACAGATACACGACTAACACCACCAGGACCATGGCCTCAGCCAAGGTCTTCACCACTTCCTTGATCGACACTTCGATGAACCGGGTCGTGTCATAGGGAACGTCGTAGGAGACCCCGGTTGGAAAGTTCTTGCTCAACTCATCCATCTGCGCCCTCGTCCGGCGCACGGTATCCAGGGCGTTCGCCCCCGGCGACAGGAACGTCAGGATAAAGGTCGTGGGTTGGCTGTTCCACCGCCCCTCAAGCGCATAGGACTGAGCGCCCAGTTCGATGCGCGCCACGTCTTTTAACCGGACGGTCGAGCCATCGGGCATGGCCCGGACGATGAGTTCCTCAAAGTCCTTCACATCGGTGAGGCGGCCCTTCGTGATAACCGGGATGGTCAGCTCGGTGCCCTTGGGCGCCGGTTCGCGCCCGATCGTCCCGGCCGGGTAGTCTCGATTCTGCTCACGAATAATGGCGACGACGTCGGTCGGCATGAGGCCGAGCTTGGCCATGTGCAGCGGGTTCAGGATGATCCGCATGCTGTAGTTCTGCTGGCCGAATACCAATGCGTCGCCCACGCCTTTGACGCGTTTGAGATCATCAACGATCCGCAGTGTGGCGTAATTGGATAGGAAGACTGCGTCGTGCCGGGCATCGGTCGACTTCAGCACGATGACGGCGACGAGGTCCGGCGACATCTTTTTGACGGTGACGCCTTGCCGGATGACTTCGGTCGGTAATTGCGGCTCGGCCAGCTTCTCACGATTCTGCGTCTGCACCTGAGCAATGTCCGGATCGGTTCCGATCTCAAAGGTGAGCCTGATCGTGACGTGGCCGTCGTTGCTGCTGGTGGAATCAAAATAGACCAGGTTGTCGACGCCGGGCAGTTGGACTTCGATGGGACGGGCGACTGATTCGGCCACGACTTCGGCGCTGGCGCCTGGATAGTCGGCTTCGATCTGGACGACCGGCGGAGTAATTTCCGGAAATTGCGCAATCGGCAGGAACTGCATGGAGAGCAGTCCCATGATCACGATCACCATGGAGACAACCGATGCCAGGATCGGCCGATCGATGAAAACGTGCGAGGTCACGCTTACCCCTGCTTTGACGGTTGCGGAGAAGGAACTTCCGCCGGAGGAGTCGTTCCCCACGGGACCGCCTTCACAGGGGCGCCCGGGCCGATCTTCATGAGTCCGTTGACCACGACCCGCTCGCCGGCCTTCAGGCCAGAATCAATCAGCCATTGATCTCCTTGCCACACCGACGCTTCGACGGGGCGGATCTCAATCCGTTCTTCAGAACTGACGACATAGACGAACGGCCCTTGCGGACCTTGGAGGACCGCACGCTGCGGAATCAGCACAGCATTCGGTTTGGCATCGCCTTTAAGGCGGACTTTCAGAAACTCTCCGGGCAACAGGGTCCGCTCGGGATTCGGCACGGTCATCCGGATCTGGCGGGAACCGGTTTCAGTCCGGAGACCCGGCTCCATGAGATCCAACACGCCTTCATGCGAATAGACCGTCCCATCCATCAACGTGAGCGCCCCGCGCAACTCATAGACCCCGGGATGGGTGATCTTCTTCGACGCGATATCCCGACGGCGTTTCAAAATGAATGTTTCCGGTACGCTGACGACCACATACATGGGATCGACACGATGGATGACGGTGAGCAGATCGGTCTGTGCCGAGACCAGCCGGCCTTCATAATAGCGGCTGCGCTCGATCAAGCCATCGATAGGGGCGGTAATCAGCGTGTTGTCGAGATCGAATTGCGCCTTGATCAAATCAGCCCTGGCACCCTGAACCGCCGCTTTCGCCGAGAGATCTTCGGCGACCGCGTCGTCTACGTCTTTCTGACTGACCGCCTGTTCGGCGAGCAGCGGTTTCACCCGGGCCAGGTCCTGTCTCGCTTGGACGACTTTCGCTTCGGCTTGCGCGATCTTCGCCTTGGCACTGGCCGCGGCGGCTTGAAAGGGCACGGGGTCGATTTGATAGAGCCGATCGCCTTTCTTGACGTCGCGGCCTTCCTGATACAGCACCGCCTTCAACAGGCCGGTGACCTGTGAGCGGATTTCGACCGGACGAGAGGCTTCAGCTTGACCGATAAATTCGGGCTCATCGGGGACGCTTTGAGTCGCAACCGTGATCACTTCGACTTGCGGCATCTGCGGCGCCGGGGCCGATCCCGCGTCTTGCTTGCAGCCTTGCAGGCCTGCCAGCGTCAGCGACGCCAGAAGGACCCTCATAGCCATCAGCCGGCTTTTTCTCATGCTTCTCAGGTTCGCGACAGTCAACAGTGGCATAGACGCTTCCTTATTCGTCATGTCTCGAATGGGGCGCTCATCTTAGTGGGGGTAGACTGGGCTTAGCAATGACCCTCAGCCTCGTCATTTCATTCACTATTCGTTTTTTCCCCCGGACGTTGCCTTGGGGCTGACGACTCAATGTCTTCTACGAGAGATCTCATGCAACAGCCTGTGACAACCAATTCCGCTCCGTCCTGCCACATCTTGCCCAACAGTGCTTTTCCGTCAGCTTCGACGAATGTGACCCCGGTCAGGTCGACGACGACCCTGCCGGTCGAGGAGCCTTTGAATTCTTTCCAGACACGATCTAACTCTGCCACCCAGGGCCCGGTGAGGCGGCCTTCTACCGTCAGGGTTCCCGTCCGCGTGTCTGAATGTGTCGTGATTTTTAACATGTCCTCCTCATGAGACCGGGACCAGGCCGGTCGCCGGGCCTGCGAGAGGCTCCTCATGGACGACCGCTTCATGGTACTGCCGCCAGGCCTCGATGCCGCCGGCCAACGCCCACACCCGCGTAAATCCCTGTTCGCGCAAAAAGAGTGCGCCTTGAGCACTCGCCACATCGTCCGGACAGCCGCAGTACAGGATCAGATCTCGCTCGCGAGGCAATTCGTGGTGCCGACGGCTCAGGTCATCCAACGATAGGCGCAATGCGTTCGGGACGTGGATGTCCGGTGCCGGCATGACCATGACGGGTCGTACGTCGATGAGCAAGGGCGGCTGGTTCGTCTTTAATTGTTCGACCAGGGCTTCGACATGGATGCGAGGCACGCGTTGAAGTTGCCGGCGGCGAGCCCCCGCCTTATACAGGATGTACCCGCCCGCTAGCGCCAGCACGGCAACCGCGAGAGGTGTCGCCTGGCCGCTGTACGTCAACGCCTGCTCAAGTTGATCGCTGAACACATAGCCGATCCACACGCTCGACCCTGCCCACAGCACGGCGCCCAGCCCGTCGAACAGGAGAAAGAGGGCCGCTCGCAACCCCACGATCCCGGCCAGCGGCGGGGCAATGGTGCTCAGCCCAGGAATGAACTTAGCGAGCACCAGGGCCTGCGGACCATGGGCAAGAAAAAACGCTTCAGTTCTTGTCACGCAAGAAGTCGGCTCCAGCGCAATGCGGCAGAGCCAATCGAGAACCCGTCGACCTTGTCGTCTGCCCAACTCATACCAGATAAAGTCCGCAATCAGTGCCGCCGACACCGTCACACCGAGCACCATCCACAGGCTCATATGTCCGTTTCCGGCCAGCGCCCCCGCCGCAACCAGGACAGGGATCGCGGGGAGCGGCAGTCCGATTTGTTCCACAAAGACGACGGCGAACAACACCAATGCGCCATACTGTCCTACGAACCCGATTACGTCATTCATGATGTCGCTCTCCGATTCAATCTCATCGCCGAATGCATATGGCAACGATCATTCCCGTGTTTGATCACTATGCTTAGAGGCGGACAACTCAATGAAACCTAATAGCTTTTCAACGAAAAACAGCAGACTGCGATCTCCGCAGCCTCAGTATGACCTGCCGATGCCTCGGCATCTGCCGGGATTTCGGCTCGTCACTCGAGTAATTGGCGGGAGTTCGTGAATGTGAAATGAGAGGCCGGGGGGCCAGAATGCCGAGCGTGTGTCGAGGACGCTGCCCTATTGAGGACGCGCAATACCGAGCTTCTGCATTTTCGACTGCAGGGTCGTCCGTTTCATACCGAGTTTGGCGGCGGCGCCGGACGGCCCGCCGATGGTCCATCGCGCCTCGCGGAGGACCTTGAGAATATGCTCCCGCTCGGCCTCTTCCAGTGTGAGGGCCGATCCGTTCCCCGGCAACACTGACCGTTTGAGTTCGGAGATCGGCACAGACAGATGAGAGTTCGAGGAGAGAATGACCGCTCGTTCCACGAAATTTTCAAGTTCCCGCACATTGCCCGGCCACGCGTACTGCTGCAGCGCCTTCATGGACTCGGAGGGAATCGTCTCAATGCGCTTCTTCATTCGCTGCGCGAACTTTTGCGCGAAATGCCGGACCAGCATCGGAATGTCCTCCGGGCGCTCACGCAACGGCGGGACGGTGATGGGAAATACTTTGAGGCGATAGTACAGGTCACTGCGAAAGGTATGCTCGTCCACCATGCGGCCAAGATCGCGATTCGTGGCGGCGAGGATACGCACATCGACGCGGATGGTCCGCGTGCTGCCCAATCGTTCGAACTCCTGTTCCTGGAGCACACGCAGGAGCTTGACTTGAAGGTCCGGTGGAATCTCGCCGACCTCGTCGAGGAACAGCGTCCCCCGGTCGGCGAGTTCAAACCGGCCGATCTTGGTCGCAATGGCGCCGGTGAACGCACCTTTTTCATGCCCGAAGAGTTCGCTTTCCAGAAGGCCGGATGGAATGGCCGCGCAGTTCAACTTGACGAAGGTCCGCTCCCGCCGTCCACTGCGGTTGTGCAGCGCGCGGGCGACCAATTCCTTGCCACTGCCGGTCTCACCGAGAATCAAGACCGTGGAGTCGGTGGCCGCGACGGTTTGGACCTCTTTGAGGACTCGTTTGAGCGCGTGGCTGTCTCCGACAATTTCCTCGAAGTTGTACTCGGTCTGGATTTCTTCTTCGAGATACAGTTTTTCCTTCGTCAATTTGTCGCGCAGCTGCGCAATGTGCTCGTACGCCAAGGCGTTGTCGACTGCCACCGCCACCTGCTTGGCCACCTGACGCATGAAGTGGATCTCTGTCTCCTGATAGATCCGTCGTTGCAAGCTTCCGAATCCCATGGCCCCGAGCCGACGTTGCGCCGTGGTGAGCGGAACGGTGCAGAACGACTGGATGCCGTTCTCACGCAGCATGGCCATCACCCCGGGGAAGCGACGTTCCTGAGCGACGTCGTTCACGGTCAACGGTTCTTGCGTTTTCCACACCCATCCTCCGGGCGACTCCTCTACGGGAATCTCCAGGCCAGGACTGATCGTGCTCGGCTCCGACGTCACCAATAACCACAGGTGCATCACCTCGCGGGCGGGCTCATGCAGGATGACATTGATGTAGTCGAAGGGAACGATGTGCGGAAGGCGTCCGGCAAGATCGCGCAAGAGATCCGTGAGGTCACGATGGGAGGCGATGGATTCGGACACTTCGAGCAGAAGACGCAATCGATCGCGATCATGCATCAGATCCTGATGATGGAGCACGTTATCCACTGCGACGGCGACTTGCTTGCCGACCTCCTGCAGGAATGCAACATCCGTCTCGGAATAGGCCTGCTTGCGCAAACTGGAAAATCCCATGGCGCCCAGCCGCCGGACTGCCGTGGTCAAGGGCACCATACAAAATGAGGAGCATCCGTCCTCCCGCATCCGTTTGACAACCGTCGGCCACCGGGTTTCTTCGCTAAGATCCTGCACAAGAACGGGCTGCTGCGTTTGCCACACGAATCCGGCCGGCGTGTCCTCAACGGATCCTTCGTGGCCCCCTTCAAGATCGGCCGGCACGTTCGCCTGGATGGTATGCAACCGCATGGTGTGACGAGCGGGATCGTGTAGAGACAGGGCGACGAAATTGACATGGACCACACGAGGAAGGCGCTGGGCCAGATCTCGAAAGAGTTCGTCGAGATCCCGGTGAATCGAAATCGCTTGCGCAACTTCGAGCAGGGCTTGGTATCGTTCAGCCAGGGTCTCGCAGGGCGATGCGGAAGAGGTATCCATAGGCCGCCAGTATGGCCCATTGGATCACAGCGGCTCAAGAGGTGTTTGACCTGAATGGTGTTAGAGCCGGAGCGGCTTGATCGGAGAGAGCACCGCCTCCGGACGGTTCTTCCAGACCGCTTCGTCGGCATCCACGTACAGTTCCACTTCGTTGCCGTCCGGATCACGCAGATACAGGCTTTGGCTGACCGTGTGATCGCTCATGCCCTCGATCGAAACACCGGCTTGCTCCAGTTCTCGCTTGGCCTGACGCAGTTCGTCGAGACTGTCCCCGACCTTAATGCCGATGTGATACAGGCCCCGTCGGGGGCCTGGTTGTGGTCCCGGCGCATCCCCGACCTCGATCAACAGCAACTCATGGTGGGTCCGTCCGGAGGTGAGCGCCGCGGCACCGCCCTTAAAAATCCGTCCGACTTCCTGGAATCCCAGCAGGTCACGGTAAAAGGCGAGCGACCGCTCGAGATCTTTCACGTAAAACACGACATGGCCGAGGTACCGGGCTTTCATGGTGCCACCTCCTCTTTTCCTCATCCGATAGGAACCAAGGCTCCGTTCAGTTGGGCGCTTTCCGGGGAAGCCAGAAAGACCAAGAGCGCTGCAATTGAGTCCGGCTGCGCCCACTTTGACGGATCGGCATCCGGCATGTTCTTGCGATTGGCCGGGGTGTCAATCGTCGTCGGCAGGATGCCATTGACCGTGACCCCTGTCCCGGCGGCCTCCAGCGCGAGCGTTTTGATCAAGGCGACAAGACCAGACTTGGCGACGATGTAGGCCGCCGCCCCGGGAAACGGGTCGACGGCGGCACGGGCGGCCACGTGAAGGATCCGGCCGGTTTTTCGTTCCATCATCTCTGGGAGGACGGCTTTCGAGAGCAGAAATGCCGACGTGAGATTCGTCACAAGCATACGCTGCCATACGACCATGTCTGTTTCCAACACGCGTCCTGTGGCAAATCCGCCGACCAGATTGACCAGGACTTCGACCGGACCGGCTTGGCGTCGCACATCCTGTAGGACACGTCGGATATCTGCCTCGTCGGTGACATCGGCTTGCATCCCGATCCCTCCCTCCACCGCTGGAGGGACATGGCGATCGACGACCACGACCCGGCGGCCGGCGCGGGCAAAGGCCGGGACGACGCTCTGTCCCAATGCTCCGTTCCCTCCGGCGATCAGCACCACCGGGTGTCCCGGATTCATGAGGCCCGCCTTGAGGTCATGAGCTCAGCGCGGCCCCCCTTTTTTCCGTTCACAAACCTGATCCCCATCTTTTGCACTTCCTGGTAGGGGAGGAGCCACACCAGCGATTCATCGGAGAGATCCCCGACCTGTATGCGATTGCCCCAGGGATCGCGGAAATCACAGCGGAAATGAGGTGCGACCTTCAATTTGTATTTCTTCGTCACCTTGCGGCGCACTTCCTGGATCTGTGCGGCATCCCGGACCATCAATCCGAAATGCTTGACGCGGTCCGGCTGAAGCGACTCCACTTCAAAGATGGCCATGAATTGATGTTCGCCGAGCTTGCACCAGGCGGCCCCTTCGCCTCCACGCAGCATCTTGAGTCCGAAGACATCGGAGTAAAATTTTACGGCCTGTTTCGCGTCGGTCACCTCGATGACCACATGATTGCATCCATAGACTTGTACGGCCATTAATCACCTCCTGGCCGGCGACCTTGAGCGGCGACCAGCGCCTGACGTCGCACGGAATCGATCGCGGTCTGAAACACCTCGACAGGTTGCGCGCCAGAGATCCCGTAGGTCTGATTGAGCACGAAATAGGGGACTGCGCGGATGCCGAGCTTGCGGCCTCGCGCTTCCTCGGCCTGGACCGCTGATTCTCCCTCATCACTCAAAAGCAATCGCTCGACCGCCTGTGCCTTCAGCCCTGCCCGCTCAGCCAATGACACGAGCGCCGACACCGAACCGATATCAGCCCCTTCCTCGAAGTAGCCCCGAAAGAGCGACTCCACCACGGCATCCTGAAGTCCTTGTCTGGCGCCGAACCAGATGAGGCGATGAGCGTCGAACGTATTCGGCGTGCGCGACATCTTGTCAAAGGCGAAAGCAATCTGCTCTTCTGTCCCTGCCGCCAGCATGCGCTCTTCCAACTGCCGGAATGCATCCAGACTGCCGAACTTGGTTTCAAGATAGGTGGTGCGATCCATCCCTTCCTTCGGCATCGTGGGATTCAATTGAAAGGGCCGCCAGGTAATGGCCACGTGCCTGACGTCTTTCACCCGAGCCACGGCGTGGTCTATCCGGCGTTTACCGATGTAACACCAGGGACAGACCACGTCGGAATACACCTCAATAGAAAGGACATCGTCGCTCATGACAGGTGCCCCATCTTGCCGTCCTGGTAATCCTGCACGGCCTGGATCAATTCCCCCTTGGTGTTCATGACGAACGGCCCATAGCGTGCGATCGGTTCTTCGATCGGTTGGCCGCTCATGACCAGCAGCCGGCTGTCCTCTTGCGCATCAACCGTGACCTGCGATCCCTCACGCTTGTACACGATCAATTCCGCTTCGGCCGCTTGAGTCGATCCATTGACGGACACGCGGCCCTGCAGAACGAAGATCGACGTGTTCTGACCATCGGGGACCGATACCACAAGATGACGCCCGGCTTTCAATGAGACATCATAGAGCTCCACCGGCGTGACGGTCTGCGCCGGACCGCGATGTCCCTCGAACGACCCGGCAATCACGCGCAAGACACTCCCGCCATCGTCGAGCCTGACAGCCGGAATATCGGCGTTCAACAGAGTCTGATAGCGGGGCGCCGACATTTTGGACGCCTTGGGCAGGTTCACCCACAACTGAATCGCACGGAACGTACCGCCGGTCTTCGCAAATTCCTTTTCGTGGAATTCCTCGTGAACGACACCGGAAGCCGCCGTCATCCACTGGACGTCGCCCGGACCGATCACGCCGGCGTTCCCCGCCGAATCTCGATGCGCCACGGCACCCTCGTACAGAATCGTGACCGTTTCAAACCCGCGATGCGGATGCTCGCCGACGCCACGGGGCTGTTCAGTAGGCGCAAAGTAGCGGGGCCCTGCATAGTCGAGCATCAAGAAGGGGCTCACGTCTCGGTCGAGGTCGTTGCTGGGAAATAGGTTCCGCACAGGAAATCCGTCTCCAACCATGTGGGCGGACCCGGGTTGATAGACACCGAGAATGTCCTTGGCTGTTCTCACCGTTCCAGTGGTCATAGGAGTTCTCCTTTCTCGCCGCCTCTCGAGCATCCTACCAAAGGCATTGAGGGCGACATGTAGGGCTTCGGCCGCTCAGCAATCTCTCATAATCGACCAACGACCGCCTCGACACCAGTATAATAGTTCTAGATAGAACCAAGTCAAGTGGCCGACTTGCTTGCGTGCCTCAGCCCGTTTCTTAGTGAGTCAGGTAATAGGCGACGTAAAACGAATGGATGATTGGAGAGAATGGACTCGAGGATGGATTGACCCGGTTATTTCCGGTCTTTGATGGCTCGTTCGACTTCGCGGCCTGCTTCACGGGTCTTAATCGATTCCCGGCGGTCGTACAGCTTTTTGCCCTTTGCCAGCCCGAGTTCGACCTTCGCGTGACCGCGCTTTGAAAAATAGATCCGAAGAGGGACGAGGGTGAGGCCCTTTTGTTGCGTTTTCCCGAGCAGCTTGTTGATTTCTTTCTTATGCAGCAGCAACTTCCGCACGCGCGTCGGATCGTGGTTCATGATATTGCCGTGGCTATAAGGACTGATATGACAATGGTGCAAAAACACTTCTCCGTCGCGGACGGACGCATAGCTGTCTTGCAGGTTGGCGCGGCCGTCGCGCAGCGATTTCACCTCGGTGCCCATCAGCATGATGCCGGCCTCGAATTTTTCTTCAATGAAATACTCGTGGTAGGCCTTCCGGTTGGTAACGACGGCTTTCTCCTGCTCATCCTTTGGCATGCGAATTCCTACAGTTCAGCGTCTTGACCCATCCGGGCATGAGCACTAAGATGCGCCATGGCCGGGGGCTATCCGCTCGATTCGTTCGGAACGATCCTTTCGGGACTGGCGAAGCGTCTCGGTCTGGAGTCACGTTTGGTCGAGCTTCGTCTTCAGCGCCAGTGGCGCGATATCATCGGCGAGCCGACGGGTTCCCACACCTGGCCGGACCAGATCCGTTTCAAAAAGCTCTATCTCGTCGTCCAAAATTCGGTCTGGTTACAGCAACTGACCTTCCTGAAGCCGGCGCTCCTGGCGAAAATTCACGCCGAACTGGGGCCCGATCTGATTAGCGAAATCGTCCTTCGCGTGGGAGAGATACCGGTAAAGGACAGGCCCACTGTGTCCCCCGGCACCCATTCCGTCCCACGAGCTGTGAACGAGGTGGCCTTGACGGAAGCCTCGACGCATGCCGCCACCGTCCAGGATCCCGAACTTCGAGCCAGGCTGGCCCAGATTATGGCCGAGGCGCTGTCCCGTTCTGATCCCTAAGGCGGGAAGCGACCGCCTCTTTAAACAACTGTCGTGAATACGCGGCCGTCGCTGCGGACTCCCCCCCTTCGACGAGAGGGCCGATCCGGCCTTCCGCGTCCGCGTCGGTCAATCGATACATGCCGCGCAGAGCCCGCCGAAACCCGTCCCGGACTTCACGATCGTCGCCCGCCAGGAATTTGTGAAGGATGTCCGCTTCCGCCCAGGCGTCATGCGTAAAGATGTAAATGGTCATACGGCGGTAGGGGCTCTGCGCATCTTCCGGCGTGGTCGGCCTGATCTTCATGAGACCAAAGTTCCGGGTCTCGTGCCCCACCTTCCTGAACCGCTCGATCAAGGTCTCAATTTCGGTGTCGCTGGTCCAAGGCGGCACGTGCACAGATACGGCGGAGCCCTCTTGTGATCCCACGCTGTACGGTGGAATCGACCGGTCCGGACGACTTAGGTACATGCCGCCCCAGATTAAAGCGAACGATCCGAAGAACACCGTCAAGGCGAGCTTCACGACGATATCCAGGGGCTTCTTGGGCCGAGCGTCCTGGCTCTGCGGCTTCGGATCGTCCACGGAAGGAGACTGAGACAATGACGAGTGGCTCATGCCCCGGCTTACACGTCGGCGCTCTCGTCCGGCACGACATCCTCTCGCTCGACCACTTCGGCAAGTCTGGCCACACCAATGACCCGGTCATCCTCTCCTTCCAGGTCAAGAACCCTCACGCCTTGCGTGTTGCGCCCGACTTCCCGGATGTCATCCACCTTGCAGCGGAGAACTTTGCCCTGGGCCGCCATGAGCATGATTTCGTCGCCGTCTCTGACTTGTAGAAATCCCACCGCCAGCCCGTTTCGCTCGGTGGTCTTCACGCTAATGATACCCTTGCCGCCACGGCCCTGGATACGATAGTCGCCGACCGTCGTCCGCTTGCCATAGCCGCCTTCCGTGACCGTGAGAATGGCGGTCGTCGAATCGGGCGTAATGGTCTCCATGCCGATCACTTCGTTGCCTTCCTCCAGCGTAATCCCTTTGACACCATAGGCGGTACGGCCCATCGGCCGGACTTCCTCTTCCTTGAAACGAATGGTCAGACCTTGCTTGGTCCCCAATAGAATCTCGCGCTGGCCGTCCGTGAGATGCACACTGATCAGCTTGTCTCCCTCCTCCAGGCTCAGGGCGATGATGCCGCCCTGGCGGGGATTGCTATACGCGGATAATTCCGTCTTTTTGATGATGCCTTTTTTCGTGGCCATGATGATGTAGCGGTCATCACGGTACTCCTTCACCGGCAACGTGGCGGTGACCTTCTCGTTACTCGACAGCGGGAGCAGGTTGACGAGTGCCTTGCCTTTTGAGGCCCGCCCGGCTTCTTGGAGCTCATGCACCTTGAGCCAATAGACTTTCCCGGCGTCGGTGAAGAAGAGCAGGGTGTCATGCGTGGAGGCGGTGAACAGGGTCTCGACGAAATCTTCGTCCTTGACGCCCATGCCGATCTTGCCCTTGCCGCCGCGCCGCTGCGCGCGATAGAGCGACACCGCGTTCCGTTTGATGTAGCCGGTATGCGTGATGGTGACGATGACTTCTTCTTCCGCAATCAGGTCTTCGAGACTGATCTCGGCTTCTTCCTTGACGATTTGCGTGCGGCGCTCATCCTTGTACGCTTCCCGGACTTCCGCGAGCTCATCCTTCACGATGGTTTTGACCAGGGCCTCGCTGGCCAGCACCGACTTCAGATATTCGATTTGTTTGAGGACTTCCTGATATTCCTCGATCAGCTTCGTCCGCTCGAGCTGCGTCAACCGTTGCAGGCGCATGTCGAGAATGGCCGTGGCCTGTATTTCTGTGAGCCCGAATTGCGCCATTAACCCGCCGCGCGCCTCGTCGGGTGACTGCGATCGCCGGATCAAGGCGATGACGGCATCCAGATTGTCGAGGGCGATCTTAAGCCCCTCAAGGATATGGGCGCGCTCCTCGGCTTTGCGCAGCTCGAATGCGGTCCTCCGCACGACGACTTCCTGCCGGTGCTGGATGAAATGGTGCAGGATCTGCTTGAGATTGAGCACTTCTGGTCGATTGTTGACCAGGGCCAGCATGATCACCCCGAACGTCGTCTCAAGCTGTGTGTGCTTGTACAGATTGTTTAACACCACTAAGGGGATTTCGTTGCGCTTCAACTCGATCACGACCCGCACGCCTTCCCGGTCCGACGATTCGTCGCGTAAGTCGGAAATGCCTTTGATCCGCTCTTCCTGGATCAGATCGGCGATCTTTTCGATCAACCTGGCCTTATTCACCTGGTAGGGCACTTCAGTGACGATCAACCGTTCGCGCTCCGTCCGTTCATCGGTCTCGACGACGACCTTGGCGCGCAACTTGAGCAGGCCGCGGCCTGTTTCGTAGGCCTCCTTGATGCCGCCCAGTCCGTAGATAAATCCCGCCGTCGGGAAGTCGGGACCGGGTATTTTCTTCATCAATTGAGGGATCGTGACGTCCGGGTTCTCCAGCAGGAGCAGCAGCCCATCGATCACTTCCGCGATATTGTGGGTAGGAATGTTGGTCGCATAGCCGACCGCAATCCCGCCGGCACCGTTGATGAGCAGGTTGGGCACCTTGGTCGGCAGCACCAGCGGCTCTTGCCGTGACTCGTCGTAGTTGGGGCCGAAGTCGACCGTTTCCTTGTCGATATCGGCCAGCATCTCTTCGGCGATCTTCGTCATGCGGGCTTCCGTGTACCGCATCGCCGCCGCTGAATCGCCGTCCATGGATCCATAGTTGCCCTGGCCATCGACCAGGGGATACCGCATATTGAAGTCCTGCGCCATGCGCACAAGCGTGTCATAAATCGCCGAATCGCCATGCGGGTGATAGTTGCCCATTATTTCGCCCACGATCTTGGCGGATTTACGATACGCACGATTGGACGCGAGGCCCATTTCATTCATGCCGTACAAAATACGGCGATGCACGGGCTTGAGGCCGTCGCGAACGTCCGGCAGCGCCCGGCCCACGATCACGCTCATGGCGTAATCCAGGTAGGACGCTTTCATTTCATCTTCGATCGCGATCTGGCCTAAACGTTCATCTGGCGGCATTTAATTTCCTCGGATGCTGAAAATGTTCTCCATCTGCGTTCTCGTCTCGAAAATATCCTCAACGTACCCCAGAGGGTACGCCTGCGGCATTTTCTCACCTGCGGCCTTGCTGGATGATCATTTTGAGCATCCTCAAGACGAGGTACCAATCTGTTTGCAAACGACTTTACCGGCTACTTAGACGTCCAAATTCCTGACTTCGAGCGCGTGCGTTTGAATAAAATTCCGTCGGGGCTCCACTTCATCCCCCATGAGGATCGTGAAGATCTCATCCACCCCGGTCAGGTCTTCGAGCGTCACACGGAGCAGGGTGCGCGCTTCCGGATTCATCGTGGTTTCCCACAATTGTCCTGGATTCATTTCGCCCAGACCTTTGTAGCGTTGGATACTGAGCCCCTGTTTGCCCATATCCAGAATGGCCTTCGCCAGTTCGTCGGTAGAGTGATACTGGCTCTCCTGTCCTTTGGCTTTGAGTTTATAGGGAGCCCGGCCCAGCCCGATGGCCGACGGCGCCAACTTTTGCAGCTCTCGAAAATCGGCGGAGCCGACCAGTTCGTGCGTGACGTCGAGCGTATGAGTGACGCCGTTGGCGTGCAGCCGGCACATCACCTTGTTCGATTGATGTTCTTCATCGTCGACGATCTCAAACGTCGGCGCGAGCTTGGGATACACACCGGCGAGTGTCCGCTTGGCATTGTCCACCGCTGTCGTCAGCGCCGCCCGGTTTTTGAGGAGCTCCCGATCTAACCCTGGCTCATCCACAAACGCGCGAAGCAAGGCGGCTTCGTGCGACTTCTTGTTGAGCCGGGCCAGCAGGGTCTCGAACGAAATCATCTTCTTCAAAATCGGCAGCAGCCGCCTGCCGGTCGCATAGGCCTGGGTGCCTTCCAGGTACAGCTCCACATCTTCGACGGCAAGATCCGCCAGGTGGTCGTTCAACAGGCCCTCATCCTTCAGATAGCGTTCGGTCTTGCCTTTCTTCACCTTAAAGAGCGGCGGCTGCGCGATATAGATGTACCCTCGCTCGATCAGTTCGGGCATCTGGCGGAAGAAAAACGTGAGCAGCAATGTGCGGATGTGGCTCCCGTCCACGTCGGCGTCGGTCATCAGAATAATTTTATGGTAGCGCGCCTTCGCGATATCGAAGTTATCCTTTTCCGTCTTGTCGCTCTCCTCGCGCTTGCGGCCGATGCCGGTCCCGAGCGCCATGATGAGCGTGCGGATTTCATCGCTGGTGAGCATCTTGTCGAAGCGGGCTTTTTCCACGTTCAGAATCTTGCCCTTGAGCGGCAAGATCGCCTGGAACTTGCGATCACGTCCCTGCTTCGCAGACCCGCCGGCTGAATCACCCTCGACGATGTACAGCTCGCTGAGCGCCGGATCCTTCTCTGAACAGTCGGCCAGCTTTCCCGGCAGCGAGCCCCCGTCGAGGGCGCTCTTCCGTCGGATCAAGTCTTTCGCCTTCCTGGCGGCCTCGCGGGCCCGAGCCGCATCAATGGCTTTGCCGATAATCTTTCGGGCCACCGGCGGATTTTCTTCGAAGTAATTGCCCAAGGCCTCGTTGACGGCGGCCTCGACGACACCCTTCACTTCGCTATTCCCGAGTTTCGCTTTGGTCTGGCCTTCGAACTGCGGATTGCGCACTTTGACGCTGACGACGGCCGTGAGTCCTTCCCGGACGTCGTCACCCGTCAGTGATTCCGTCTCTTTCTTGAACAGATCGTTCGCGTTCGCGTAGGTATTGATCGTCCTCGTCAACGCGGCTTTAAAGCCGACTAAATGGGTGCCCCCTTCGCGCGTGTTGATGTTGTTCGCAAACGAGAAGAGGTTCTCGGCATAGCTATCGTTGTACTGGAGGGCGACTTCGAGGACCATTTCGGGCTTCTCGACTTTCACGTAGATCGGCTTGTGCAGGGGAGTCTTCGCCTCGTTCAAGTGTTCGACGAAAGAGATAATGCCTCCCTTATACAGGAAGACCTGCTCCTTGGCCGGCTCCTTCTGTTCATCCTTCAGCGAGATCTCGAGCCCTTTGTTCAGAAAGGCGAGTTCCCGCAGCCGCTGGGCCAACACGTCAAAGCTGAACTCGAGCGTCTCGAAAATCTGACTGTCCGGTTTGAACCGCACCTTCGTCCCGCGGCGCTTCGTCTTCCCGGTGACCTTTAAGGGGGCGTCGGGCTTGCCGCGCTCGTACCGCTGTTCGAAGACCTGGCCGTCCTGCCAGATTTCGAGCTCGAGCCACTCGGAGAGCGCATTCACCACCGAGATGCCGACGCCGTGCAGACCGCCGGAAACCGTGTACGCACCCTGCTCGAACTTCCCGCCGGCATGGAGGACCGTGAGCGCGACTTCGGCGGCGGATTTTTTTTGGATGGAATGCATGCCGGTCGGGATGCCGCGCCCGTTGTCGACGACGGTCACGCTGCCATCGATGTGGATCGCGACTTCGATCATTTCGCCAAAACCCGCCATATGTTCATCGACGCTGTTGTCGACGACCTCGTAGACGAGATGGTGCAGACCATCGACGCCGGTACTGCCGATGTACATGGCCGGACGTTTCCGGACGGCATCGAGGCCTTCGAGCACCTTAATCTGGTCGGCGCTATAGCTGTCTGACTTCGGCTTCGTGATCGTGTCTTCTGTGGACATCCGTCTCCTACCTCTTGCGCCCGTGGCGTCTCAGGTGTTGGCTGCGCTCATCCAGCCTTGTCGCTTCATCGCGACAACGCGACTCCGGCGCCGGATGCAGTTCGGCATCCGCCTAGATCTTGATCGGCATGACGACACACTTGAACCCGGGGCTCTCGGATTCTTGAATCAAACAGGGACTCAGAGCGGTTTCCATCTGCAGGGAAATGGATTCGCCGTCCATCACACTGAACACGTCGAGAAGATAGCGCGCATTGAATCCCGTGCTCAGCGCCTCTCCTTCGTACCGTGCGGCCAGCTCTTCGGTCGCCTCCCCGAAATCAGGGTTGCTCGAGAAGAGCGTCATCCGGGTCGCGTCGAAGGACACCTTGACGGCATTGGCCTTGTCCTTGGAGAGCACGGACACCCGGCGCAATGCGCTCTCCATTTCGCTCCGCTTGACGGTGATCTTCTTGCCGCCCTCTTTTGGAATGACCTGTTGATAATTGGGATAATTGCCTTCCATCAATCGAGAGGTCAGCAGCAGGCCGCTTTTCCGGAAGATCATGAGGTTTTTCGTAAAGCCGATGAGCGGCTCTCCATCACCGCCCTCTTCCAGCAGACGCCGCATTTCCTGAGCCGCCTTCTTGGGAATAATGGCTTTGATTTCCTGAGGACCGCTCTTGCTGCCGGCTTTTCCGACTTCCTGCTCAGCCACCGCGAGACGATGGCCATCGGTGCCGACCAATCGGAGAGAGGTCTTTTTGTCCGTCATGACCAGGGTGACCAGGAGCCCGTTCAGAATGTAGCGGGCATCATTGTCCCCGGCGGCAAAAAGGGTCTTGCGAATCAGCTCTAACAAGCCGTCTCCGGCCAAGGGCGTCAGCCCCTCCCGATCGATGGCCGGTAACGCCGGGTATTCGGAGCTGGGAAGGCCGACGATCTTGAATTGACTCTTGCCGGCTTGAATAGTCGTCCAATTGTTGTCGCCTGAGGTCAGCTCGATTTCGCCGGAGGGCAGCTCTTTGATGATCTCAAACAGCTTGCGCGCAGACACGGTCACGCCCCCGGTTTTCAGAACAGTCGCCTTGTACAATCCTCGCATGCCGATCTCGAGATCCGTCGCCACGATCTCCGCGCCATCTTGCTTGGCTTCCAGGAGAATGTTCGAGAGAATCGGCATCGTGTTCCGCTTCTCCACGACACCCTGCACCCGTTGAAGCCCGGTCAGTAGTTCGTCTCGTCCGATGCGTATTTTCATAGCGCGTTCTCCCTTGGGAGGCCCCTAACTGCGCAAAATCTGCTCTTTCAAAGTCTCAAGCGTCGCCCGCAACGATTGGTCGGCCTCCTTGGCTTTCGTGACCTGCCGGCAGGCGTGGATAATGGTCGTATGGTCCTTCCCGCCGAAGTGACGGCCGATCTCTGGATAGGACGCGTCGGTCAGCTCACGGCAAAGATACATGGCTATCTGACGCGGGTGAACGAGGGTTTTGCTGCGTCGGCGGGATTTCAATTCCGTCATCTTCACGTGGAACTGGGTGCACACGACTTCCTGAATGTCCTCCATGGCGACGATCTTCTTCTTGTCGCCGATGAGATCCCTGAGGACGTTTTTCGCCATCTCCAACGTGATGATCTGTCCGGTGAGCGATGCGTAGGCGCCCAACCGTACCAGGCTGCCTTCCAGCTCGCGAATATTGCTCTTCATCGTCGTCGAGAGAAACTGAATCACGTCTTCGGGCAACTTGACGCCCTCGTCTTCCGACTTCTTCCTCAGGATGGCAATGCGCGTCTCCACATCGGGAGGCTGCAAGTCCGCGATGAGCCCCCATTCAAACCGCGAACGGAGCCGTTCCTCAATGTCCGGCATGTCCTTGGGAAACCGATCGCTCGACAGGACGATCTGCTTATGTCCCTCATACAAGGCGTTGAACGTGTGAAAGAACTCTTCCTGTGTCCGCTCTTTTCCGGCCAAAAATTGAATATCGTCGATCATGAGCATGTCGATGTGACGATACCGCTTCCGGAGGTCCATCATCTTGTCATAGCGAATGGAATTGATCACCTCGTTGGTAAATTGCTCCGTGGTCAAGTAGGCGATACGCAAGTCGGTCTGCTCCGCGACATGGTTGCCAATCGCGTTCAACAAGTGAGTCTTCCCCAGACCGACACCGCCATAGATGAAGAGGGGGTTGTAGGCCTTCCCCGGTTGTTCGGCCACGGCCATACAAGCCGCATGGGCAAATTGATTCCCTGCGCCCACCACAAAATTCCGGAACGTATATTTAGGGTTGAGCTGAATGCCTCGTCGCGGTCTCTGTGGATTCGGGGTGATGGCGCGGGCAGCCACGGCGATGTGTTGCGCTTCAGCCGCCTTCGGGGAAGGCTTTTGAAACACGATAAAATTCACGGCCATGTCTCCGCCCCCGCGGGCGGTCGCGACCGCCTCTGCCAGGAGCGGCCCGTAGTGGGTCTGCAGCCAGTCGCCGAAAAACTTGTTCGGCACTCCAATGTGGGCGGTCGAATTCTCAATCCGGTCCAGATGGACGGGGATGAACCAGGTATCGTAGACCTGCTTCGGGACCTTGTTCTGAATATAGTGCAAGGCTTCTTGCCAGACCGTGTCAACGCTCATAAATTTCGGCAATTCCTATACACAGGATTATTCACACCTGTGGATAACTTGGTTGGCCGTGACTTCCGCCGAGGCTCCCTGAGTTGAATTCGAGCAGCTCAATAGCATGTCACGCGGCAGTTGTCGAGCCGCAGGGTGGGCGACAACACGGCTCTTCACATCACATCCCCAACTCATGAGCTGCTTCTCAGGTGCGTATCCACAATGTCATCCTCAGCACACAGCAAGAAGAATCTCACAGATAACAAAGACATGACTCCTATCCCCGTTATTCTCTCTGCTACTCCTATTACGACTACGACTACTAATCTTCTCTTCAGGAAGAGATACTCAGAAGTCAGAGGATGATTACCTTGCGAGCATTTATGATCACGTTCAAGAGATCACGGTAATTCGGAGCGCGGCCCGAAACGGTCTCCTCGATAGGCACGACTGTCCACTCACCCTCGCCGGACGTAAAGAGCGCGGAGGAAAGTGAGGACACCGGCTGACGGAGGAGATACACAAGCGCAGACATCACGACTCCAGATCTTAAAAGACTAAGGTACGATCCATCGACTGCATTACGTGACGGATCGTGTCAGAACTTTCATAGCGAACGGAAAATTCCGGGCGTACCTGTGACCGGTCTGCCGCCTGCTCTAACATAAACGGCACGTCCAGTTGTTCGATCGAGGGGAGATACTTTTCTAGAATCTCTCCATCGATCAGATCATCGGTCTCCTCATGCAGAAGGCGCACCGCCTCACCGAGCAACACAACGGTCGTGTGATGGTCTCCGGCGACCAACCCTAACGCAATGCGCAACGCCTCAACGGGTCTGTGTGTCTTTCGGGGATCCTCACGAATGATCACGGCCACGTTCTTGGCCATCACTCCCCTTTCACGTCATGTAAAAGACAAAAACGGCTCACAGGCGTCAATGATGCCGGACAGGACGACAAGACCGCAGAGCGAAACAGCGGGATCAACCGGATGGGTCGATACGCCATGTTGCTGACATCCATAGGCACACACGAACACCTTCGTACCCGCGTGAGCGAGATCGAGATAAGCGGACTCATGGACGTTCTTAACCCCCTCATCAATGAGGTACAGATAGACCTCGTGACCGGCCTCGAGCGCAGCCTGAGTCAGCCCAACAACAGTCTTGGAGCTGGGATGTGTTGGTGGGAGGGTAAGGAGTATTCCAACCTTCTTAGCCATCTGTGAATCCACAGACTTTCACTCTGTTTAATCAATAACTTATACTATATTAAAGAAGAGCAAGACTAAGAGGTTATGAGGGGGAAAGTCAATGCGAAAAATGTAGAAATTAGCGGCTCAGAACAAGCGGCTGGATGTGAGCAACAAGCGCTGCCAAGGGAATCTCTACCTGCGCTTTCGATGTGAGGTTGCGAAGAACCGCTGAGCCCTTCTGGACCTCGTCATCACCGAGAATCAACGCGTGCCGGCAACCCAGCCGGTCAGCCTGACGCAAGTGAGATTTCAATGTCAAAGAGCGGAAGTCGGAGACGGCCCGAAGGCCATTACGGCGCAATTCTTCCAAAGCCGAGAGACCGGCCGGAGTCCCTTGATCGCCGAATCCGGCGACGTACACGGTGGTGTCACCAGGATTCGGAACGGGGGCATCCGCAGGCAACATCATCGCCATCCGTTCCAATCCCACAGCAAAACCGACCGCAGGAGTCGGCGGACCACCCAGCGTTTCGACCAGGCCGTCGTAACGCCCGCCGGCGCCGACGGCATTTTGGGCACCGAGATGCGTCGTGGTCACCTCGAATGTGGTGAGACAGTAGTAGTCAAGTCCACGCACGAGCCGATGATTCAGGTGGTACGGAATGCCGGTGGCCTCCAGACCCGCCAGCACAGCCGCAAAATATGACCGTGCTTTCTCAGACAGCGCGTCGGCCAACCGCGGCGCGGACTCGGTGGCTCGCTGGCACTCAGGCACTTTGCAGTCCAAGACCCGCAACGGATTGGTCTCGATCCGACGTCGGCAATTCCCGCACAGCGCTGCTTCATGTTGCCGCAGATAGGCAACGAGTTGCGGCCGATAGGTGTCACGATCGCTGGCATAGCCGAGGTTATTGATTTCCAGCGTCAAGCCGGGAAGCCTCAAATCGGAAAGGATCCGCCAGAGCAGCGCCACGACTTCCACGTCGGCCCGCGGATCGCCCATGGCAAACGATTCGACGCCGAACTGGTGGAACTGCCGAAGCCGACCGGCCTGAGGGCGCTCATGGCGGAACATTGACCCGAGATAAAAGTACTTCTGAGGCAAGGGATCCGCGGCGCGGTTGTGCTCGATAAAGGCGCGCACGGTCCCGGCCGTCCCTTCCGGACGAAGCGTCAGCGACGTGCCGTCGCGGTCCTGGAAGGTGTACATTTCCTTTTCAACGATGTCGGTCGAAGCGCCGATGCTGCGGGCGAAGAGCGTCGTGACTTCAAAGATGGGAATCCGGATTTCCTGGAAGCCATACGCGATCGCCCAGCGTCGCGCGGTATCTTCCATGAAACGCCAGCGGGGTGTCTCCTCGGGAAGTAAATCCTTAACCCCCTTGACGCCCTTGATCATTGAGTTATCCCGTAGTGATTGAAAACGTTGGGGACTATAGCGGCGCGTTCCGAGGCAAGTCAACGGAGCATCGCTTGCGCCTTGCTGATAGCGGGGGTATAGTGCGCCCCCACATGGGTGATCTCCTCCCTGTCGTTCAGAGTAGGATTGGCCGCGTTCTATGAGTCAGGATCAATCCGGTCGCCGGGTCATCGCCGTCGCCCCTATGCCGCCGGAGCAATCCGCCTATGCGCTCGCACGCTATAGCCGGTCGCCGGATTCCATTGAACAGAGCATCCGCTGGGTCCACGGGCATTCCTCGGAAAAGTTCTGGGATCAGTTCTATTTTGATTATGGACATGCGTCCATCGCCGATCTCGGCCATGTCATCGTCTGTTTCGAGGAGATCTCCGAGCTGGCCGCCATCCGGTTGGAAGACGAGCCGCTGTGGGACGGGCAAGCCAAATCCAGCCGCTATCAAAATTTCGCCTCCAGCCGCTGGTTCGTGCCCGGTCAGATTCGTGGGAGCGAAACGGAAGCGCTGTACGAAGGGATTCTCCGAAGCCTCGCTGAAGTCTATCGTCTGCTCCATGACCCGCTGATGGCATTTCTTTCAGAACGCGACCCCCGGCCGGAATCCATGAAGGCGGCAGACTACCAGCGAACGATCGCCGCCCGGGCCTTCGATGTGACCCGATACCTGCTCCCGCTGGCGGCCAAGACGAATGTGGGCCAAGTCGTCAGCATCCGCACGCTTGAAAAACAGATCACCCGATTACTGTCCTCCGCATTACCCGAACTCCGTGCGATCGGAGACGATCTCAAAGAGGCCTGTCAGCGTCCCCCGGTCAATGTCTGGGGAGAGCTGTCGGGACACACCGGTCCTCATGAACCCTTGGCACCGACGCTCGCGCGCCATGCGAAGCCGAATGCGTATCAAGAGACGGTCTATTCCGACCTGGCCCGCCACGCGAAAGAAGTTCTGCGGGGCACAGGCGTCGACCAGCCGGCCGGCTGGAAGCACCAGGAGTCGGTCGATCTCGTCGAGCCGCATCATCCGCTGGACGAAATCGTCACCACGCTGCTGTATCGCGTCTCCCATGCCCCGTACCGCAACATTCTGGCGGTTGTCCAAGACTGGCCGGAGAAACACAAGCAGGACACGATCGAAGTGGCCACGCGGCAACGCGGGCCGTATGACGAACTGATCAGAGAATTCCGCAGCGGTTACGCGTTTAATTTCGATATCTTGATGGACATCGGAGCCTGGCGTGACATGCACCGGCACCGGCGCTGTCAGCAGATCCAGCAGACGTTCACGACCCTTCATGGCTACGACGTGCCGCCGCCACTGGTTGAAGCCGGATTGGATCGGGAATACCGGCAAGCCATGGATGCCGTGCAATGTGACATCGAATCGCTCAAGATGAAAGATCAGGAAGCCTCGCTCTACGCCATTCCATTCGGATTCAAAGTCCGCTGTCTATTCAAGATGGATTACGCAGAGGCGGAATACATTTCTAAACTCCGCTCCGGTGTCAAAGGGCATTGGTCGTATCGGACCGTGGCCTGGCAGATCAAGCAACAGTTGGCCGCACGTTTCCCTTCCCTCGCGGGAGCTATCCATGCCACTCCGCCCGACGTCCACGACACGCTGACGCGGTAACGCGGTAGAATCAGCACCTCCAATGAGTACGCATCAAGCACAGAGCGAAGCCGCCATTCTGGCGGGGGCCTGGGACACACTCCTGGCGGAAGCCTCGGCCTGGATCACGGCGTCGGGCACCGGGGAGCACAGCGACCCGCGACCGTTTTTTGCGCAGAACGTCGTCTATTTGCTGCGTGGCCAGTTCGCCGACGCATGGAGGACTCACCCGCTCTGCCTTGAGACCGAACGCGATATCGCCGCGGTCAAAGGCTGGATGGATGCACTGGTCGAGGCGCAGCGTGACAATGGATATGTCCAACTCGTGCTAGGCCTGTTCATGGCGCAGTCCGGTCAATCAGAGCAGTCCATGCACTCCTACAAAGAAGCGGCGCGGCTTCTGCCCCAGTCCCCCTATCCCCATTATTTTCTGGCCCAGATTCATGAACGGGCTGCTCACTTGGAAATGGCGATCAAAGAATATCGAGAAGCCGTACGACTGGCTCCGGACTTTGTCCCGGCGCGAACGAACCTGGGCGTGGCCTATCAAGAGCAAGGCCGGCTGGAAATGGCGATCAAGGAATATCGGGAAGTCATCAAGCTCCACCCCGCGGATCCTGTCGCGCATGCCAATCTGGCCTGCGCCCTGGCGGAGCAGGGCAAGATGGAGCCGGCGGTGCAATCCTACAAGGCGGCGTTGAAGCTGAACCCGCAAGACGCGGAAGTTCACTTTGCGCTGGGCGGCTTATACGAAACCCGCGGGCGTCTCGACTTAGCCGAAAAAACGTATCGCGATGCGCTGACCGCCAATCCCGAGTTCGGCGCCGCCTATTCTGCATTGGGTTGGTTGGCGCTCAGAAAGCAGCGGTTCCAGGACGCCCAGGAGTTGTTCAGCCGGGCGCTCAAGGCCAACGCTGAGGATCCTCGCGCCTATCATGGCATCGCCGAACTCTACGCGATCCGTGGTAAGCGTCAAAGCGCAATGGAAAACTATTCGAAGGCGGTGAGATTTTATAAAGATCCCGAAATGCGCAATGCGATCATGAATCAGCTCTTTCAAGAAGGGCAAGTACCTGATTGAGGGCCAGCGTGCCCTCCATTCTCGCTAGCTGAGCGACGCAGGCGAGAAAACACCGGAGGCGTACCCTCTGCGGTACGTTGCAGGGAGTTCTGCGACCGAGAACAAAGTTGGGCGACTGTTTCAGCAACCGATCAGAGTTCGCGGATCGCGCCTTGCAGAACGGTCAATTGCGTGACAGGGTCGCCGGAGGATTTCAACTCGGTGCGGATCTGATCCTTCAGGTAGGAGGAGTAGCCGATGCGATCGACGAGCAGGTCGAGAAACCGTTCTGCCGGGAGCAGGCTCTGCGTCTTCAGCTCTTCCACGGATTCATCGCTGACGGGAATGTAGGTGCTTCCAATGTGAAAGACCACATTGTAGTGCCGCCCCTTGCCGATGCGCTCGAACCGTAAGCCCTTCACAGTCTCCTCTTTTCGGCTCTGCGAGACGCCCCATTTTAGACAAACCATTTCTGGAAGACAAGGGCGGGACGATACGCCCGTCCGGCTCCTCGACGTGCTGGATGGGACAACTGCGCCACTGTGCCGTCAGGAACCGCCGGTCTTTGCACTGTCTTTGCCGAAATACTCCTGCCGGCTGACCGCCACATCGGTCACAAACATCACGCCGGAATGGCGATCGAAGAGAGGTCGCAAGCCTGCCAGGATGGGTTCCACTTTTTGCTCCGGAACGACGGTCATGATCATCTCCAGGCTCTCCTGTTCACTAAACATGAAATGCGCTTCGCGCACGCCATGGTGCCCTTTCCCCGACACGTTGCCGATGATCGTGTAACCGGTGGCTTTCACACGGTCGAGCAAGTCCGTCACAAACGGCCGATGTTCTCCTGCGACGATCACGCGGATTTCCTTCATCGGATGCAGTATCAACCCGCCCACAGTTCAGCTCCTTCCATAGTGTCCGTTGAGGACTCAGCCGGCTCACACACCGGTTTCGTGCTTGATCCGTTCCCACTCGCCGGTCGGTCGATACCGATATAACACGCCTTCTTCCGGTTCGCGCACGACCAGGTGGACCCACTCGTTTTGATAGTACTGCTGCAGCACCTCATGGCGCGCGATCAGCTTCACGATCCGCTCCCGTGGGGCTTCAATCAGAGACAACAACCGCATCGGCTCGTGGTACGGCAGATCGCCGTTCATCACCGTCTGCCACGCGAGTCCGAGCCTGAGATCGCTCCAGGGCCCGGACATGACCCCCAAGCGCCCGACGACGTTATGGTAGATCTTACTCCCGCTCCCATAGACATCATTATCCACTGTTGAAAAGTAATGTTCCATGTTGATCCACTGAGCAACGACTTGCGGCCCGGTGAGAAGGACTTCGAGCAAGCGGCTGTTCGGGTCCTCGCGGTAGTCGTAAGAGTGGAGAAAGGTGCGCCCGCCCAAATCGATCCCTTTCGTGAGGTCCCGCGGCCCGACCACGAACGCCGTGTTGCCCGACAACCCCCACTCCGGTCTCACCTGGCTCCAGTCCACGCTTCGGCGGCGAACGTGCGATGCGGATTGCGGGGCCGGCAGGTTCTTCCTAAGATCAGGAAAGCGGGTGCAGCGTTCGAGGCTGGTGAGGCGGGACGCTTCACGGAGGTCCTGCACCAGCCGGGCGATGTCTGCCCGATGCGTCGGCGGCGCATCCTCCAGATCGAACAACTGGACGTCATCGGTGGTGGTGTCGACCTGTCCGGCCAGGAAGTGAGTGTCGGATGGTATCGTGAGTCCTCGCTTGGCCAACACCTCCCGCACTTTTTGATTGTTCGCCATTATGGCGAGCACGCGGGCGTTGGGTTTGCCTTCATTGCCTCCGCAGGCCCCGCAATCCAATGCGGACTCATACGGGTTATTTTCAGAGGTGCTTCCATGCGCGCAGAACAAGACCAGACGGGCCAGATTGCGCGTCAATCCCATCATGCGCAAGGCCGTATCTACGGTCAGGACCTGTTCTTCGAGCGTGAAGCCGGTCCTGGTGATCCGTTCCTTCTGCCGTGAAGCCGAGCGTTGATTGATGTCGTAGCGCTGGCGCAAGAGGGCGACGAACGCCGTCAGGGTGTCCGCCGAGAGCCCCGCCTTGGTCGCGCTGATGGGCAATGGAGGGTCCGGCTCTCCCTCTCCGCTTAAGGCGCGCAGCCGCAGCGCCTCGACGAGATCCGCCGTGATCTGCGAACTGCGCAAGCCGGTGTGCTCCTGCAACGCCTGCCGGATGGTCGCCTGTTGTTGGGCCGCCAGCATCTCTGCGGTGTCAGCCGGCGCCAGTTTGTCCACGGTCAGCGTGGTGGCGATCGACGGGACGAAGAGACGCCGGATCCAGGCAATCCAGCGGTGGTACAGCGATGGCAGCAGCGTCTTGCCGAAAATCGGCAACCCGTAGAACCATCCCAACGACTCCACCATGACGTAGGGCGTCACGACATTTTCTTTCAAGTCATGCAGCAGCGTATGACCCGCGTGGACCATCCTGGTCCGGGCCTGGTGTTTGGACACGACATGATCCAGATAGCTGCGGGGGATTTCCCGCACTTCATTCTTCGCGCGCATGATCACCGGGAATTGCTCCGTGTCATGCTCTTTCCCCCAGGCACGGTAGCGGATGAACGCGGCGAAGAAGCCGGCGAATCCAAAGGTTTCATTGGCGCCGGTCGATTCGAGGTGCCGCCGGAAGGGCTCGGACCGCACATCGATGCAGAAGACGGATTGTGAATGGGGACGCGCGGGTGCCTGTCCCGCCTCAGGTGAGGACCGGTTCGACTCGGGCCCGGCGAGCTGTTTCAACAGTGACTCCTGATAGCCGGCCTCGAACGCTTTCAGCCAGATCGGTCCATGGTCGGACTCGGAAAACGCTTTCATCCACTCCACAAGCTGTTTGAGGTCGGCGGCCGGGCTGTCCAACAGCGCTGCCGGCTGGATGTGCAAGGCAAGAGCGAGGAGACGCAACTGCTTAGCCCCGCCATGAAGAGCGACGCGTGCCTGACGCGGCACGACGTCCGACCGGTAGCGCGCAAACAATCCGTCCCAGTCGCTGTTGCGTTGATGCCGCAAACGGTCGACTTCCTCCGCATAGACGGCGGGCAGACGACCGGCGATGCGTTCTCTGCGGAGGAAGTACTCATGGGGATGCTGTTGCAGATAGGCACTGACAGCATCGTACCGTCCGTCGATGCCAAGCTCCTCCTGGCAGGCCTGCCGAACCAACTCCTGGGCATACCAGAGACGAATCGCCAGGTACTTGACCAGGCCGACGGGATAGGCCCGCTGCCACGGGTAGTCCTGTTCTTCCGCGCGCCATTTGATGAATCCGGCCCACCCGGGAAGAGCCGTGAGCTGTAAGGACAGATAGTCCTGCCGCAGGGCGCTCGGGATGCCGAGCGCATCCAGGCTCTCCAGCAACGCATCTTCCGGGTACTCGGAAAGGCCGGCAATCTTCCGACGACTCTCGCGAATCCCGCAGACCGACCACTCGTGCGACGCCAGCGCCTTCCAAGCGCCATACAAGCCTTTTTCTCGTCCCGGCATGGGCCAGGTCGCGTGTCCTTCGTCTAGAAAGGCCTCGCACCACTTGATCAGCTCCTGGTTGATCTGGTCGACCATGCGCGTGCCCAGCGCCTGGTCGCACCAGTGCGACAGGGTGATCCACCGACCGAGGGCCGCCTGGTCCCCTTCGGCGATGGCCCGGACACGCGTGTCCACATCGGGAAACGTCAGCCACGAGGTCACACGATCAGCCAGCGCCTCGTCCAGATCCAGATAGGGCTCGTGATCCCAGCGTGCATCCAACGGTTCCTCGACCGGTGCACAGAGACCTTCCGCCAGACAGGCGCGGAGCACCTCGCTATGGGAGACACGGTGCGCGCCGATGGTCACATACTCATCATGCACCAGCGGGGCGACGGCCGCTTCCAGATGGCGGGGCTGAATTCGTCCGGAGCGAAGGTACTGTCGATAGACGTGGTTGGGAAGGTACCCGTTGCCTCCGAGGAACCGTTTTCCCCGCTTGACGGTCTCTTCGAAGGGGAGATATTCGAGGCTGTGGAGCGGATTGTGGTGCACGAAGGTCCGCATGGGCCAATATTGCGCGATGACTTCGCCCGCGAGGCGGATCACCCCGCGGAGCTCCATGCGTCTGGTTTCAAGATCGACCGACCGGTCTAGCGATTCCATGAAACGGACTCCACCGAGGCTTCCTTAGCGGCCGGTTGCGTACCCCCGAACAACGTCGTCGGGGCGAGACCCAGTGCGAACATTATCACGACGACGATCAGGAGAGAGGCGAATTCAGACTGATGCAGGTCCTCATACCGGCGATCGGGCCGTTGGGAGCCGAAGAGCAACCCTTGGACGAGATCGAGAATGTACCAGGAGGCCGCCAGCCACGCGATGGCGAGGACAAGCGGGGCCACTGAAACGGTCATCGGAACGGTGAGCAGGAGGCCCATAAAGCCGGCGAAGACGCCAAATGGAGGCATGCCCATCGCGGCCACTCCCAGAAGAGACATCAGCACGGCAAACTGAGGCATCCGTGAGGCCAGCCCGGTGACAGCTCGCGAGTCCACATCGTCTCCGTAACGGGTGCGGATCACTTGCCAGGCAAGCAGGAGCCCGCTCGTCACGATGGCGACGCTGCCCAGAAAGACCGCCGCATGCGGGGTGACAGCCCGCCCAGCGGCCACAAACCACCAGAGAATGGAAAAAAACGAGAGGCTGCCATAGGCCAGAAGCAACCGGACACGCGACTGCGACAAGGCCTTGATCGCTCCATAGAACGCTCCCAACAAAGCCAGGACAATCACCCCCGGGATCACGACGTCGGAGACCATCGGCACCAGGGTGGTCAGCCGATGCAGGCCGATCGCCGGGAGGAGCACCACGGTGAAGGAAGGCAGGCTTCCGGGCAATCGCGTGAGCATCGCGACATAACCATGATGGAAGGGAACCAAGGGCAGCAGCACCACGCACGTCAGGAGCGACGGAAGGGACAAGTCTGTCAGTGCGGCGACTCCCGCGCAGAGCGTGCCGAGCCCGAATGTGCTGATTCCAAGCCACGAGGGACCCCAAAACGGATCGTGATGCCAGTAGAGGAGAAACGTGATGACACCGAGCAGAAGCGGAAGGGCGGTCTGACCGATTCGCGAGGGGGCCGAAAGAATGCCCACGCCGACTCCTAAAAACACCAGCGTCATCACCCAGGCAAGGCGATGGTCGCGGCGGGTCGGTTGTCCCAGCAGCGACACGCAGGCGGCCAGCGGGAGAAGGACCACGAAGAGTTGTCCCTCCGCGGACCCGGGCAGCTTGAAGACGCTCACGACGACCGCGAGCAAACTGGCCAGTGTGACGATGACGGACCAGGCCTTCAGTTTTTCCGGCTGAGTCCAGACCGCGAAGCCCAGCACGGCGCCCGAGAGCGGCACGGCGGCGACGAGCCATGGGATGAGCGTGGCCTCTATCATTATGCCGACCACCTGGCATCGCGCTTGTCGATTCGATGGACGACCCGCATCACCGCGACTCCGACGGCCTGATAGAGTTCGTCCATATACAGCCGGTTCATGAAGACGACATACAATCGGAAACGCAGCCCCTCGACCCATCCCGGGATCCACACGGTCTGGCCATGAGCCCGCATATACAGGTAGCTCCAGCTGACCACCGTCAAGATCGTGGCCACGATGACCATCGTATCGAAAAGCCAGTTCGGCAGCGCTGCTGCCTGGAAGTACGACGCGACCTCGTCAGGATCCGGGTAGAGAAAGGCGGTGAACGACTCGACAGCGAACAGATAGACGAAGACGACGAGCAGCAGGGTCAGCAACATCGCCGAGGACACTTTCCAGGAGGCAATGGCGCGCAAGCGGGTGAGCGTCAAAATCGCTTGTGACGAGGTGATCCAGATAAAGAAGAGAAAGATCACGGTTCCCTGCGATTCGAGCAAGGGGATGCGCAGCACGCCATGCGTGACCAGGAGAATAAGGAGCGGGATGAACAGCGTCGTGACGAATCCCGTCGACCAGGTCAGGCGTGAAAAATCCTTTTCCTCTTCATGGGGGTCCGCAGGGGGTGATTGAGCATCCTGACGGGCCTTATGGATGACGTTGCCGCAATTCAAGAACACCGTCGCCTTGAAGAGGCCGTGTGCGATCAGGTGAAAGACGGCCAACGAAAAGGCGCCCAGGCCGCACTCCATAATCATGTAGCCCATCTGCCCGATCGTCGAGAACCCGAGTGTTTTCTTAATGTCGTTCTGAGCGAGCATCATGGTCGCGCCCAGGATGGCCGTGAGCGTGCCCACCACGAAGGCGACGTGCAGGGTCGTCGAACTCAGGCCGAACAGCGGCGCCAGGCGATTGATCAGAAACCCGCCGGCATTGATGATCCCGGCATGCAACAGAGCATGCACGGGCGTCGGGGCAAACAGCGACCCGGGCAGCCACAGATGCAACGGAAATTGCGCCGATTTCCCCATTGCTCCGATGAACAGCAGCGAGGTGACGCACGTGGTGGCACTGATTTCCAGCCCGGGCCAAAGCGAGAACATCATGGGCGTCTCGGCGGCTCGCGCAAAGAGATCGTGAAATTCGAGGGTGCCGTACAGTTGATGCGCGAGCACGATCCCGGCGAGAAATGCGGCATCGGCCACTCTCAGGAGTGTAAAGGTCTTGAACGCCCCCCCGAGCGTCGCCGCATGAGCATGGTTGTGGGCGAGCAGATACAGCATGTAACTCAGCACTTGCCAGAAGAGAAACAACATCATGAGATTCGCGCTGGAGACCATGCAGAGCAGGATGAAATCCGTGCAGCAGATGATGGCCAGATACCGCCGATAGTGGCGGTCCTGGTACATATACCTCGTCGAGTAGCAATAGATGACGGTGGTGACGCCCGTGATTAATGTCATCATGACCGCGCTCAGCCGATCGACATAGAACCCGATCGGAAAGGCGAGGGATGCCAGAGAGGCGGGGTCGTAGAATCGGACGGCGATCGGCCCCTCGGTGACGACGATACACAGGATCGCGATGGTGCCGACGAACGCGGCGCCTATCGGATAGACCGCGAGTTTCGCGCGCTCGTAGAGTGAACGGTCGGGGCCCACGATCACGATGCACGCGGCCACGAGGAGGAGCAGCGGGACGGCCATTACGAGCGACACGAGCACCTCATCATTCTCACCATCGCCTCTGCCCCGTTAGCAGACATTCCCTCATGGCATCCGTCCTTGTGCGCCCCTGTCGAAGCTCTGGATGGCTTGCTTGACGGCGCGGCCGAGCCGCTCATAGGCCTGATCGACGTACAGGCGATTCATGAACAGCACATAGAGGCGACTCCGGGGGCCGTGGATCCAGGCCGGCACCCACATCGTTCGTCCGTGAGCATGGGCATAGATATAAAACCACCCCAAAATAATCAGCAGAGTCGTTCCGAGGACGAGGCCGTCAAAGAGCCAGGTGGGCAGCGCCGCCGCCTGGAAGTAGGACGTCACCTCGCCGGGATTTGGATACAGGAAGGTGGTGAAGGACTCGACGGCGAACAAATAGACGAACACGACGAAGAGCAGGATCTGCAGCATCGCGGACGACACCTTCCAGGACGCGACGGCGTGTAAACGGGTGAGCGTCAAGATGGCCTGCGAGGACGTGACCCAAATGAAGAACAGGAAGATCACGGTCCCTTGCGAGTCCTGTAAGGGGATCCGCAGCACACCGTGCGTGACGAGGAGGATGAGGAGCGGGATCAGCAGCGTCGTGAGAAATCCCGTCGACCACGTCAGGCGCGAGAATTCCTGTTCTTTCTCGCGGGGGTCCGCATGAGGAAACGCCGGCTCCTGGCGGGCCTTGTGGATGACGTGGCCCGAGTTCAGAAACATCGTGGCCTTGAAGAGACTGTGCGCGATGAGATGGAACACGGCGAGCGAGAACGCGCCCAATCCGCATTCCATGATCATGTAGCCCATCTGGCCGATCGTCGAGAAGCCGAGCGTGTTCTTGATGTCATTCTGAACCAGCATCATGGTGGCGCCGAGGATCGCCGTGAGCGTGCCGACGACGAACGCGACATGCAGGGTCGTGGAACTCAGGCCGAAGAGCGGGGCCAGGCGATTGATCAAAAAGCCGCCCGCATTGATGATTCCCGCGTGCAGCAACGCGGTCGCCGGCGTCGGCGCATAGAGATAGCCCGGGAGCCAGATGAACAGTGGAAATTGTGCCGACTTGCTCATGCCTCCGGCGAAGAGCAAGAGCGTGACCGCCGTCGCTCCGCTGATGCCGAATCCAGGCCAGGGCGACAAGGTGACGGCCGTTTCTGCGGCCTTGGCAAAGAGCGCGGGGAATTCGAGCGTGCCGTACAAGTGATAGGCGAGCACGGTGCCGGAGAGAAACGCCACATCGCCGACCCGTAACAAGGTAAAAGTTTTGAAGGCTCCGTCCAGCGTCGCCGCATGGGCGTGGTTGTGGGCCAGGAGGTAGAGCAGATAGCTCAACGCCTGCCAGAACAGGAACAACATCATCAGATTGGCGCTCGACACCATGCAGAGCAACACGCTGGTCGTGAAGCCGATGAGCGTCAAAAAGCGGCGATTGTGCGGGTCCTGATACATGTAGTCGATGGAATAAGTATAGATGATGGTGCCGATACCGGAAATTAAGACCATCATGACGGCGCTCAAGCGGTCGACATAAAAGCCGATCGGGAAGGCCACCATCGCGGGAGAGGCGGGATCGTAGAACCGGAACATGATGGCTCCCTGGGTAGACACCCACCAGAGCGTCACGACGGCGGCGAGAAAGGCTCCCCCGATCGGGAACGCCGCCATTTTCGCGCGGGTCTGTCGTGAGCGCTCCTCCCCAAAGAGGGTGATCAGCGCCCCCAGAAGCGGAAGCAACGGAACGAGGACAACAGCAAACACCGGCACCTCATGAGGAGTAGGGCGTGACCCGTTAAAAAACACAAAAGCCAACCGGCTTCCTGGATCGCTCTGCCCAAGTCACCTGGTTGGCTCGCACTGCGACTGATCCCTGGCGGAACCAGACACCCTACCGCCTATGTTGTATCGAACTCGATCGCTCCACCTGTCCATCACGGTCTGAGACAGGGAGCACAATCGAACGAACTCACCCCTTTATCCCTTAAATATCTTTGAATAGTCAAGGTGCCAGACGGCCTAGTTCGGCACCTCCGGGCATCGTCTCCGAGTACTCTTCAGCCGGCGACGTTGCCCCTTGTGGCGGTCTGACCGCCGCTTCTATAATTGGCCGCCCCGAAGGTGGAGAGGAGTCGTTATGCCGAATGGACGCAGCAAAGGCGAGATCGAAGCTGCCATCCGCAATGCCATTATCAAGTTCGAGCAGGAATTCATGGGGCGCGGTCCCGATGACGTCAAGGCGTTCATCGTCCGCGATCAGGTGCTGATCCGCCTCAAAGGGGTCATGACGCCGGCGGAACGGCAATTGGCCAAGACGACGGACGGGATCGATATGGTCAAGCGCGTGCGACAGAATCTGATTGCGCAGGGACGTGACCGGTTGTGCGAGCAGGTCAGCGACATCACCGGCTTGAAGACGACGGCCCTCTTTACCGACATTGATGCGCAAATCGGGGAACGAGTCATCGTGTTTACGCTGGAGCGGGATCTGGAAATGAACCTTCGCGAGCGCCTATGACGCGGCTCGTCGAGGGGTTCGCAGGCTACCAACGGGACGTCGTCCGGACGAGTGGCGCGCGTGTCGCGATCCTCTTTGCCGGGACCAGAGTCAGCAGCCTTCTTCATGAGCTGTTCGAATCCACCCTCGCTGACTATCTCAAACTGGCGGCCTCATGCGAACGATAGAACAACTGACCTTCGATAATACCTACGCCCGGTTGCCGGAACACTTCTACGCGAAGCTCAATCCCACCCCGTTTGAAAGCCGGCCGTCGCTGGTCCATGCGAACCCTGCTGCAGCGCGGTTGCTGGATCTCGATCCGGAAGAATTCAGGCGCCCGGAGTTCGCCGCGGTCTTCGGCGGCAGCCTGCTCATCCCCGGCATGGATCCGCTGGCCATGCTGTACTCGGGTCATCAATTCGGCGTCTATGTCCCGCAGCTCGGCGACGGACGCGCGATTTTATTGGGCGAAGTGACGAATGGCCGGGGTGAGCGATGGGACCTGCATCTGAAAGGGGCGGGACTGACGCCGTTTTCCCGCGACGGAGACGGACGCGCCGTTCTCCGCTCGACCATCAGAGAGTATCTATGCAGCGAAGCCATGGATGGCCTCGGCATTCCCACGACCCGTGCCCTCTGCATCGTCGGAAGCCAGGATCGGGTCTATCGGGAACGGCCCGAGACCGGCGCCACACTGGTCCGGATGGCGCCCTCCCATGTGCGGTTCGGCACGTTTGAAGTTTTTTACTACCGCCGGCAGCATGATCATCTCAGGCAGTTGGCCGACTACGTGATCGACCAGCACTTTGCTCATCTGCGGGAGGCGCCCGAAAAGTATGCGCGCTTCTTCGCCGAAGTCGTGGAGCGCACAGCGACGCTGATCGCGCGCTGGCAGGCCGTCGGCTGGGCACATGGCGTGATGAACACCGACAATATGTCGATTCTCGGCCTCACGCTGGATTACGGTCCGTTCGGCTTCATGGATGACTATGATGCCGGCTTCATCTGCAACCATTCCGATCACAACGGGCGCTATGCCTTCAACCAACAGCCCTATATCGGTTTGTGGAATCTCAGCTGTCTGGCCCAGGCGTTGCTTCCCCTGGCGGAGCAAGCGGCCTTGAAGGCCGCGCTTGATACCTACATGCCGCTCTTCGAGCGGGATTATCGAGCGCGGATGCGGGCCAAGTTTGGATGGGAACAGGCGCACCCGGAAGACGAAGACCTCATCCGTGACTTCCTCGGTCTCCTGCAGGGCAGCCACGCGGACTTCACCATCGTGTTCCGTGAACTGAGCACCTTCTCCTCTGACGCCGGCGCGACGAATGCCCGGCTGCGTGAGCACTTCTTGAATCCGTCCCGCTTTGACGAGTGGGCGGCGCGTTATCGAGACCGGTTACTGCGCGAACAGAGCCGGGACAAGGAACGGGCGGCGCGGATGGACCGGGTCAATCCCAAATATGTGCTGCGTAATTACCTCGCACAACAGGCTATCGAAAAGGCCCAGGAACAGGACTTTTCAGAAATCGACCGGCTCTTTGGACTCTTGCAACATCCATTCAGCGATCACCCCGGCATGGACTCGTATGCCGCCGCGCCGCCGAATTGGGGCAAACACATCGCGGTGAGTTGTAGTTCCTAGGCGAGCGCCGTTGCGGACAGTGAGACGGGACCATTCGTTCCCGAGGAGTCGGCTCTGTGGCGAAATCTGGCGGCGATTCCAAACTGGCAGTGGCGGGAGCCTTCACGCTCGTGCTGGCGATCGCCGGCGTGCTGCTGGTGAAGGATCCGCTGCGCAGTTCGCGCCCTGTCGGCACGGGGCTGGAGATGAAGCAGACCACCGGCGAGCAATTGGTCCGCGCGAGGCTGTGGGAAGATCCGGTGGCCGCGGTCGAGCGGGCCATACGGGAACAAGGAGCCGGGAAATCGGCGTCCGCCACCTTGGAGCGACCGTCGTTCACGCAACGGGTCAGGGCGCTCCGGCAGGCCATCGTCGAACGGGTCAACCAGGGACAGCGTCTCACCGTCCTTCTCGTCAACACGAGCGGGGGGCCCTACGTCGAGAGCACCGAATCGCGTCTCCGCGATCGGTACGCCATCGGCACCGCGCTCGGCGTGGCCTGTTATGCTCCCGAGGATGAGAGCCATCTCTCGTTCGTCGAATGGGAACCGCAGGGTCCCGTTCGGGGGCTGCCCTATGAATGGTATCGTCTCAGAAAGACGCGCGTGTGCGGAGAGGCGGGGTCGCGTGCGGACAGCGTCCTCGTGGTCTGGTTGCCCGAGGAGGCGTTGAGTCGTGGGTTCTTTGCCGCCTTGACGTCCCTCTCCCAGGCCCTTGTGTGCCAGGAAACCGCCCGGAGCGAGTGCCGGTTGGCGGACGACACGCGCAAGTTGGTGCGGCTGAACCCCTCGCTGCAGCGGGCGGTCACGTTCAAAATTCTGGGGCCACGCAGCTCGTCGGCCTACCGTGCGCTCCTGGAAGAAGCCGGCACGCTGTATGGCCATCCGCATGAAGGGATCGCCGTCTGGCCGAACGCCGACGGGTGGATCGAACTCTACTCCCCGTGGGCCAGCGCCATGAAAGGGCTCTTGGCCTACGGGCTCAAGTCAGAGTCCGGAAAGGCAGCAGCCTGCGCCACGTATGGCGATTGCGAACATGAGTTTTATCGCCGTCTGGCTGATGCGAACGTGCGGCTCGTCCACGATATCGGATCCGATGATCACCGGTTTGAGGCGCTCATCGCTGAGCTCGAACGCCGCCAGGTCCGGCTCGGGTGGGACGCCGTGATCCTCATCGGCGAGTGGGACTCATTTTACGGCCGGGCTCTGCCGATCGAGTTCCGCGCCGCCGCCTGCGCAAAAATTGCGACCTTTTCGGAAACCGACCTCAGACTGATCCAGGTGCCGGTCGAAATTAAACAATGGTGTCCGACCATCCCCCTCGCGGTCGATCTGCAGATCAGGCGTCCCGCCGACTACGAATCGCTCACGCTGAACGTCTTTCGTTACAGCTATCTGAACGGTCTGGACGGAGAAGTGCCCGGCGACGACGCGGCGAGAGCCGCTCGAGCCGCCAAGGCGACCGTTACGGACCAGTCCAAAGACACGACCCGAGACCGTCCGGAGGGAACCAGTCAGCTCGATTATGTGCGCGCCCTGGTCGCTCGCATCTATGAGGAAGGGGAAGGGGCGAGGGCCATCGGGATTCTGGGCACGGATCCGTACGATGCGCTGCTTATTATCAAGGCTCTCCGTCCGGCGTTCCCTCACGCGATTTTCTTTACTGTGGACCTAGATGCCCGCCATCTCCATCCAAGCGAATACAAGTCGACGCGCAATATGGTGATCGCCTCGCCGTTCGGGTTGCAGTTGGAGGGTGGTCTCCAGCGCGATGTCCCGCCGTTTCGCAGCAGCTATCAAACGTCGGCGTATTTGGCTGTGCTGCAGGCGGTGCAGCACATCTCCTGCCGATCCGATGGTTTCGAGCAGAGTTCGCAGAATAGAGCGGCGCCCTGCACATCGGGCTATCATGTCTCACTGACGCCGGAGGATCGCCTCTATGACGCCGGATCTCATCCGAGGCTGTTCGAAGTCGGCCGGAACGGCGCCGTGGACTTAAGCGTCGTCGACAAGGAAGGGATTCGAACCGTCCATCCTCTGAGGACGGATCTCCACCACACGGACGACCACGGACAACTGAAACAAGGTGCCGGCTACAGCAACACGACGCTCGCCGCGTTGGGACTCCTCGGCCTGATGATCGGAACCATCATCGCCTGGAGTAATGAGCGGCTCTGGCTCTGGGTGTCGCGCAATCCCCGTTTGTTGGGGATCATCGCCATCATCCTCATCGCCGCCTTTTCGGTCTTCGTGGCATACGGCGGGACGACCGCGTTGCTCGCCGATCATGATGAGGGAGAGCCGTTCTCCTGGACCGCCGGAGTCAGCATCTGGCCCAGCGAGTTGATCCGTTTCTTCGTCGTGCTGCTCTGTCTCGTCTTCCTCGGGAAAGGCGCGCGCGATTTGACGAAGAACAGCGACGTCATCACCCGGGATTTCCAGTTCCAGACTGAGTCCCGCTACGAGGGATTCTCGCTCAAAGACATTCTGGAGGAATCTCAAACGGGTCTTCCATCCGGCCTCGACGACGGTCACCACGACGGTGGATCAGGCCTGGGCCTGGTATCGTGAGGCAGGCAAGCCGGTACAGTGGGGCACACGCACCATTCTGCTGTTTGTCCTCTATCTCGGAATGATGTGGTCCTTAGGACACTTTGTGCTCGATGAGGAATATATCCATCCCTGCCGCGGTCGGCTCAGCTGCACCGTGGACTGGTTCATGACGCTCAGCAGCGTGGCCCTGGTTGTCCTGCTCAATCTGGCGGTCTTCGATGCCGTCATGTTATGCCGTCGCTGGATCCGTTGGGTGACGGCGTCGACCGGCGGCTGGTCCGATCGGGTGCAGGAAGAATATCTGCGCGATTATGGCCTCGATCAGACCCGGAAGGGCGAGTTCGAGAAACTGAAGTATCTGGCGGTCGTGGACCTGATCGGGCAGCGGACGGAAGTGGTGAACCGCCTGATTCGCTATCCGTTCATTGCCCTATTGATCATGATTGCAGGACGGAATGACTATTTCGATATTTGGAACTACCCGCTCCTCTTGCTGTTCTCGTGGGGGGTGAATATCGTGCTGGCGCTGATGGCGGCGTTTCTGCTGTACCAGGCGGCCAGCAAGGCGAAAGCCGCCATGCTGGAAGGGTTGAAGCGGCAAATGGTCAAGGCGTTGGAGGTCGGCAAGGATCACGATATCCGCATGAAGCAGATTCAGTTCATCATCGATGAAGTAGAAGCCAACGAAAAAGGCGCATTCGTGCCGCTCTACCAGCAGCCGGTGGTCGAGTCCTCTCTTTACGGCCTCGTGGCCCTGCTTCAATATTTGTACGTCCGGCACTGAGTCGCTCATGCGAGAGATGACTAGCGGGTGGCTTGAAGACGAGGCTTGCTCGGCGGGATGGACGGCAAAGGGGGCGGACACGGCCCTCTCGTCATCCTCTTGCATGGCTTCGGTGCGCCGGGAGACGATCTCGTGCCGCTGGCTGGCGTCATGGATATGCCGGCCGGAACACGGTGGTGCTTTCCCGAAGCCCCGCTGTCCCTCAGCATGGGCCACGGCGACTCTCGCGCCTGGTGGATGATCGACATGGCGCGCATTCAGGCTGATCGGAGCGCCGGGCGGGTCCGCGATCTGTCGCTGGAGGTCCCTAAGGGGCTGGCTCTCGCACGGGAACATCTGCTGCGTTTTCTCAAAGAGCTGCCGCGGCAGCTCCCGGTCGATTACAAAAAAACGGTGATCGGCGGGTTCTCGCAGGGGGCCATGCTGACCTGCGACGCCGTCTTGCACACCGACTACCCCTTTGCCGGGCTCGTGCAACTCTCGGGTAATCTCTTGGCTCAGCCGGTGTGGGGACCGCTGATGGTGCAACGCAAAGGATTGCCGGTCTTTCAGAGTCATGGCACCCAGGATGAGATTCTGTCCTATCTCGGTGCCGAGCGGCTCCGCGACGCCTTGACCCGGGCGGGCCTGGTCGTCACTTGGAACAGTTTCAGGGGCGGGCACGAATTACCCGAAGCGGTGCTGCGAGCCCTCAACGTCTTTCTCAAAACGGGGCTCGCTTAGGATGCACACGCTCCAGCCATTCCAGCTTCAGGCGGCCGACGGAACCGTGATTCGCGGCGACCGTGCGCAGGGACAGGACCGCCAGATCCTGTTCATCACCGGCTTTTTGTCCAAGCGGTGGGGCAATAAGAGCAAGGCGCTGGCGCAGTGGTGCGCGGAGAAGGGCTGGGGCTTCTGTTGCTACGATGTGCGCGGATTCGGCGAATCCGAAGGCAGCTTTACCGACTATACCTTGTCCGATTGGGTGGCCGATGCACGGCTGGTGATGACCACACTCTTGGATGGCCCGCCGATCACGATCGTCGGCAACTCGCTGGGAAGCTGGATTGCGTGGCTCATGGCGCAGGAACACGAGCAGGTCGAGCGGCTGGTGCTGATCGCACCGGCGTTCAACATGATGGGCGTTCGAGCCCGATCGATTTCAGAAGAGCGGCGCCATGCCTGGCTGACTGCCGGCTGGATGCCATGGGACGACGACGACATGCATCGCAAGTTTCCCATTGCCTGGAAATGGGTCGAGGAAAGCGAAGCGCTCTGGCGTGCGCGGTTCGATCGGCTGCGCCGGGTGACCACCACAATCGTTCATGGGCTGCAAGACGACGTCATCCGGCCCCACGGCAGCACCCAGTTTGTCGAGGAACTGCTGGCTCGCGATCCGGAGTTTCCAGTGACGCTCCATCTTATTCCGGGGGACCATCGTCTCAGCACCCCCGAGCACGTTGAAACGGTTCGCCGGATTGTTGTCGCGTAAGTGTGGAATAAAGAGAAGGAGAAGGCGCGCATGCTCACGATGATTCATAAAGAATGCGGTGGTCCGGCGCTCGAAACCAATACCTCGGTCGGCGAGGTCTGTGCGATTCCGGTTGATCGCTTTCCGTTTTCTTGCTTTACCTGCCTGGAAGAAATCATTGACGAATCGGAAGTCAGGTTTTCGGAATACTTGGGCATGTGAACGGCCCGACGGCCTGGTCAGCCGGCTGAGAGGTTGTGCAACAGCGCGACCATTTGTTATCGTGACGATTCTTCATCCATGATCCCACACATCTGAGGCGCATATGGCAACGAACGATAAACAGGTCATTTTTTCACTCGTCAATGTCGGGAAGGTGTATCCGCCCAAGCGGCAGGTGCTGCGGGAGATCTACCTGGGCTTTTACTATGGCGCGAAGATCGGCGTGCTGGGCTTGAACGGCTCGGGAAAGAGTTCGCTGCTCCGCATCATCGCGGGTGTCGATCCGAATTACACCGGTGAGATCACGCGGTCCAAGGGATATAGCGTCGGGCTCCTCGAACAGGAACCGCAGCTTGATCCGAATAAGACGGTCAAGGAAGTGGTGGAAGAAGGGAAGGCCGAGCTGGTCGCCCTCCTGCACGAGTATGAGGCGGTGAGCAATAAGTTTAGCGACGCGTCTCCTGATGAGATGGAAAAACTGATCGACAAGCAGGCGCAGCTTCAAGAGAAGATCGAGGCCGCCAACGGATGGGAACTGGAAAACGAACTTGAGCTTGCCATGGATGCCCTCCGGTGCCCGCCGGCGGATCAGAAAATCAGCGTGCTCTCAGGGGGCGAAAAACGGCGTGTCGCGCTCTGTCGTCTCATGATCCAGGAGCCGGATATCCTCCTGCTCGACGAACCGACCAACCATCTCGACGCCGAATCGGTGCAATGGCTGGAGCAGCATCTCCAGCAATATAAGGGCACCGTCATCGCCGTCACCCACGACCGCTATTTCCTGGACAACGTGGCCGGCTGGATTCTGGAACTCGATCGCGGACATGGGATCCCTTTCCAGGGCAATTATACGTCCTGGCTGGAGCAGAAGAAGGACCGGTTGGAGAAAGAAGAAAAGGCGGAATCGAAGCGCAAGAAAACGCTCGAGCATGAATTGGAATGGATCAGGATGTCGCCGAAGGCCCGGCAGTCGAAGGGCAAGGCGCGCTTGAATCGCTACGAGGAACTCGTCAACCAGAAGCAGGATCAGGTGGCCGAGGATCTGGAAATCTATATTCCGCCCGGACCACGGCTGGGCGATGTGGTGGTGGAGGCGCGAGGAATCAGCAAGGCGTTCGGCGACAATGTGCTGTACGACAATGTCAATTTCAGTCTGCCGAAAGGCGGCATCGTCGGCGTGATCGGGCCGAACGGGGCGGGGAAGACCACGATGTTTAAAATGATCATCGGCAAAGAGAAGCCCGATGCCGGCACCATCAAGATCGGCGACACGGTCAAGTTGGGCTACGTCGATCAGGACCGAAGCCTCGAGCCGAACAAGTCGGTGTACGATGTGATTTCGGAAGGACAGGACACGATCAAGCTCGGGAAGGCGGAGGTGAACGCGCGAGGGTACTGCGCCCGGTTCAATTTTGCGGGGACCGACCAGCAGAAGAAAGTGAAAGACCTCTCCGGCGGCGAGCGCAATCGCGTGCACCTGGCGCGCATGCTCAAGGAAGGCGCGAACCTGATTATCCTCGACGAGCCGACCAACGATCTGGATGTGAACACGTTGCGGGCGCTCGAAGAAGGCCTGGAAAGCTTCGCCGGCTGCGCCGTCATCAGCAGTCACGACCGCTGGTTCCTGGACCGCATTGCCACGCACATCCTGGCGTTCGAAGGGGACAGCAATGTCGTCTGGTTTGAGGGCAACTACAGCGAGTACGAAGCCGACCGCAAGAGGCGCCTCGGAAAAGACGCCGACCAGCCGCATCGGATCAGATACCGGAAGCTCACCCGTAGTTAGGGTGCTCTGTGGCCGGTGCGGCTCTGCTCGGCGCCTGTCCCACCGAATCCGCCGCTCGTCTTGGTCTCGTCAGCTTGCATGAGACGCTGCGCACCCTTGGTGTGGCCCATTGACCGCGCGCCTGCAGGCAGGCGCGTGCTGATCCTGCCCGACATCCGCACAATAGCCTCATGACACCGCTCGCACTCATCACAGGTTCCGGAGGATTGATCGGACAATATCTCATGCACACCGCCCCTCGCTGGGCCGCTGACTGGGACGTGCGAGGAGTGACGCATGCTGATCTCGACCTGACCCACTTCGCCCAAGTCGAGGCCGCCTGGAGCGACCTGCACCCAAGCGCCGTTATTCACTGCGCGGCCATAAGCCGGACGAAGGATTGCGAGCAGTTTCCTGACCAGGCCCGGCGCGTGAACGTGGAGGCGACGGCCCACCTCGCGAAGTTGTCCCGGGACATTCCGTTTGTCTTCCTCTCAAGCGGAGAAGTGTTCGACGGGCGGAAGGGATGGTACGCGGAGACCGATGAGGCCGTTCCCGTTAACGTCTATGGCAAGACGAAGCTCGAGGCTGAACAGGCGGTCTTACAGAATCCCCGGCACACCGTCCTGCGCATTGTCCTGACCGCCGGGAGCTCTTTGAACGGCGATCGGAGCTTCGTCGAGGATATGTGCCGGCTGGCGACATCCGGCCGGGACGTGACGCTGTATGCTGATGAGTTCCGCTGTCCGTTGCCGGCCGGCGTCGTGGCCCGCGCCATTTGGGAGTTGCTCGCCGGCGATCGGCCGGGCCTCTATCACCTGGGCGGCACCGAGCGGCTGTCACGGTGGGAGATCGGCCAGGCGTTGCTGCCCTGGTATAGGGAACTCGAAGGCCGGTTGGTCGAAGGTTCAGCCCGAAACCATGCGGGCGGCGCGCGACCGGCCGATCTCTCTCTGCGTTGCGAAAAGATCCAAGAGTTGCTGTCTTTTCCTCTCCCCGGATTTCGCAACTGGCTCAAAGAGCGTGAGGCGCGCGGAGCCGATTTGTGGGATTATCCCGTCTGATGATTGCCGATCCGCTCGCCCTCGTCGTGATGGCGTATGTCGTCATGGTGTTCGTCATGACGGGGCTCTGGGCGCTGCAAACCCGTGTGCACAATGCCTCGATGGCTGACGTCGGCTGGTGTGCCGGTCTCATCGGCGTCGTCCTGTGGTATGCGACGCAGGCTTCCGGCGAATTCGAAAGAAAACTGCTGGTGTCTGTGCTCGTCACGATCTACGCCGGGCGGCTTGGATTCTATATTCTTCTCAATCGCGTCATCGGCAAGCCGGAAGATGCCCGCTACCGGCGGCTGCGCGAGCAATGGGGGGCCTCAGCCGGTCTCTATCTGTTCGGATATTTCCAGCTCCAGGCACTCGCCGTGGCCGCCTTCTCTCTGCCATTTCTCGTCATGATCCAGAACCCGCGCCCGCCCTTTGCGCTCCATGAAGCGGCCGGGCTCCTCATCTGGATCGTGGCTGTGTCAGGCGAGGCGACGGCTGACTGGCAACTGGCCCGGTTCCGCGCGAAGCCATGGAACCACGACCGGGTCTGTCGGGACGGATGGTGGCATTATTCGAGACACCCGAATTATTTTTTTGAATGGCTGCATTGGTGGGCGTACGTCGTGATGGCGATCGGCGCGCCGGGGTGGCCGCTGACGTTGGTCGGGCCGGCTGTCATGGGAGCAGCGCTTATCAAAGTAACCGGGATACCGCTGGCGGAACAGCAAGCGGTGCGGAGCCGCGGGGCAGAATATCGACGGTATCAACAGACCACGAACGCGTTTGTCCCTTGGTGGCCGAAACGGACGACTACTGACCCTTGGTGAGCGCGGCCAGACGAGCTCGCGCCCGGTCGGCCTCCTGGCTGGCGGGATACAGGCGTATCACGTCTTCGTAGAGCTGTTTGGCATGCGGCACATTCATCTGCCGTTCTTCGAATTCAGCTGTCTCAAACAGTTCTTTGGCCTTGTCACCGGTGCAGGCGGCGAGAAAGATACACAGAAGCATACAGGCTGTTCTTAGTCGCATCGTCGGTCTTCCTCGTCTGACTCCAATTACTCGAGCAGCTTTTGCCACCAGGGCGCATTTCGCAAGTGTTCTCTCGTCTGGTACGAAATGCCGTGCAGTTGTTTCCAATTGATGAGGACCTTGCCGTGATTGGCCTCGTGCTGCCGCTTCCAATCTGACAGCAGATTGAGGCAGGCGTGATCGATGTGGCGGAGCTTATCGACCAGCACTTCGACATCGGCCCCGGGAGGGACCGCTTCCAGGGTCGTCGCCAATCGCGGCAAGCTGACGAACGTTCCAATGCCTTGCAGGTTCAGCGTCAGTTGTCCTGAGAGCGGATTGTGATTCAAGAAGGCTTCCAGATTTTGGGTCGTCCGCAGCAGTTTGACCAACGCAAGACCCAAACCGAGAAGGACACCGGTCAGCAGGTTGACCGACACTATCGTCCCCATGGTCGCAAAGAAGATGACCACTTCGCCGCGGCCATGAGCCCTGAGATCTCGTAAGACATTGAAGTTCATCAATTTATAGCCGGTAAAGACCAGCACCGCACCGAGACTGGAGGCCGGAATCAGCCGAAGCACAAAGGGAAGTGACGAAGCAAAGAGGAGGAGCCAGAGACCGTGCAGGATGGCGGACGCACGTGTCCGGGCTCCGGCCTCCACATTGGCCGAGCTCCGGACGATCACACCGGTCATGGGCAGCACGCCCAAGAGCCCGCATAACGAGTTGCCGACACCTTGCGCCAGGAGCTCCCGGTCGTACTTCGTCCGGGACCCCGTGTGCAGCGAATCCACCGCGGAGGCCGAAAGCAGGGTTTCGACACTGGCAATGAACGCCAGACCGAGGGCTTCGGCAAGGACTGACGTGTCAAGCAGATGAGAGAGCGCCTCCCATGGAGGGATGTGCACCACGGCGAAGAGATCATCCTGCATGGCAATGCGTTTAATCGGCAGATCGAACCACACCGACGCAGCGGTCGCGACCGCGACTCCGGCGAGCACCGCCGGCAGCAAGCGGACGCGTTTCGAGGCGAAGAGACTCCACAGCACCATGACGGCAATGGTCAGCACGCCGATCCACGCGGCCTCCTGATGACTGGTAGCGGCGTCGCCGTCGGGGAACAGGCCTTTGATCACGGCCTGCGGCAGGGACAGTATGTTGTTGAGACCGCTTCCTTTGGAATCGTCGTCAATCATGATATGGAACTGACCGGCGAAGATGAGTGCGCCAATGCCCGCCAGCATGCCATGAATGACGGCGGGCGAGACCGCACGGAACCATTGGCCGATGTACAGCCAGGCCCAAGATATCTGCAGGAGTCCGGCTGCGAAGACAATCACGCCATAGGCTTCGAACCCCCGCTCGTTGATGATGTCAAAGACGACGACCGTCAACCCTGCCGCCGGTCCACTGACTTGCAAGGGACAGCCGGATAGCCACCCCACTACAAGGCCGGCAATGATTCCCGTCACGATCCCGGAACCCGGCGGGGCGCCTGACGCGACCGTGATGCCGATGCAAAGCGGCAAGGCCACGAGGAAGACGACAATGGAAGGAAGCAGATCATGCTTGAGCAGGGAGACTTGGGAAAGCAGCGGCTTCAGAGAGATGTCCATAGGGTCGCGAATGGTGCGAGTGTGTGGGGTCCGTCCGGTCAGGATAACTGAACAGGCCAAAAACGGCATTTAAATATCAATAACAGTGAGGGCGAGTTTGTCACGCTTCGATCCCATAGCGGGGCGGGGTAATGCCTTCTCCTCGGCAAATGGGGCAGCGGCTGGGCCTGGTCAGCCGCCGGCGATCACGAAAGATAAAGTGACAGTCCGGACAGGTCGAGGGTTCCAGGACGAAACGGCGATCGTGGTCATGAGCCAGGCTCTTGACCACATGCGTGAGATGATCTTCAACCTGCCGTTCCGGGATGCCGAGCAGGTGGGCCAGTTGGCTGGAGGACAGTCTGGTCCCTGTCAGGAGATCGATGATGCGCTGTCGGGGTGTCCGGTCAGGCGATGACATGCACAACCTCCTAGGCGGATGACATAAATAACGCCACCGTCGAGACGAGATCCGTAGGCCTCGATGCGACCAGTTTAGCGGTTGCTGGGTAGAAAGTGTTGGCGTACAATCCGCGGTCTGCAGTCCGGAGAACATGACGATGCGGTCTACGGCACTCTGCATGGTCCTCTGCTTCCCGCTCGCCGCCCATGCCGGGAACATCAAGGACACCGATCTGGTTTCGAGCAATACGTTTTTTCTGCCGCCCGCGCCCGTCAGCACGATATTTGTGCAGGCACGGAACGCATCCGATAACCAGGACGTCACGTTGAATGACCTGGGCGCGCGGTTGTCAGCCAAGGGCTACCAGGTTATCCAGGATCCTGAGGCGGCCACTTATGTCGTGTTGGCCAATATCGTCTATTGCAATATCACCAAGCCTGACATGCCAGTCGAAGCGCTCGTCGCAGGCGGGTACGGCTCGGGATTCGGGTCCTCGCTCATGGGCGGACTGCAGAGCGTCGCCGGCATGGCCAGCATGGCCGGTCCACATGGAGCCATCGGAGGCGCCGCCGTGTCTATGGGATTGGATGCGATTAGCGGGATCGGCAGCGCCGTCGGCAGTCTCTTCAGCGGACCATCGAAACCAAAGTTGCCGGACGATGTGAATTACGCCTGTGTGGCCGATCTTCAAATCACCGACCGCGTCGCGGCCGCCAAGAACATGCCAACTGGAAATTCCGAAGGCGCTGTTCAACCCGGAATCTATCAGATGCGATTGGCTGCCACGATCAGCCAAAAGAAGTTGAATGAAGCGGAAGCCACTCCTCTGCTTCAGCAAAAGCTCAGCGCGGCGGTGGCCGGAAATTTTTGATGAAACTCAGCCCTCACGTCACCCAGTGCTCGTCTTCTCGGTATGTGTTGGCGCTTCTTCTTCTGGCAACGCTCCTGGGCGGGTGTTCGAATGTCATCCGATCCGGGCTTATGAACAGCAACACGGTCTTTCTTGCTCCCAATACCAACCGGTCTATCTATGTGCAGCTCAGGAATACGTCTGAAAATCAGAGCGTCACGCTCGCTGCAGTGCAGACGAAGCTCGCTGCAAAGGGTTACCAGTTGACGACCGATCCCGCGCAGGCGAATTATTGGATTCAGACGAAGGTTGTCTATTGTCATCAGGCGGGGGAAGGAGTCACGCCGGAAGCCGTGGCTCATGCCGGTTTTGGGGCCGGGGTCGGCACCGGAGGGAGTTCGATGGCCCCGGCAGGCGAACCTTATCTTGCACGGAATATGGGTGGCATGCCGATGGGTGGCGGGATGCCGGACATGAATGCCATGATGCGAATGGCGATGGCGGGCGGGGGTGGTAGTGGCTTTCCGGGAATGCAACCGCCTCCAAAAGAAGAAGGCGAAACCTATTTCTGCGTGGTGGATGTCAGAATTACCGACTTTCTGAAGGGCAAACCGATTGGCCAACTCAGCACCGTTCAAGCGGCGTCACGGCGTGAGCCGAAGGTGGAGCAAATGCGGATGGTCGGTCACGTCCGTCAAAAAAGCCTGGACATTCCCGAAGGGACGTCGATCATTCAAGAGAAAATCAGCACCGGCATCGCCGGTCTATTTTAAGAGCCTCCCGCTCGCCAAGCAGGTCGGTCCTCACCTCTTCATCTTCCGGTCATCCTGTTATACTAATGTGGCTGCGCGACCCCATTGTTGATTTCATCCTGGCTTCATTGCCATGACGACTCCGACCTGGAATGAATTCGCCGAGTTGGCGCTCAAGCGCGTCAGAGCGTCAGGCGCTGAGTACGGCGATATCCGCATTCAGCACAGCACCAGCCAAACGGTCAGCGGGGAAGATCAGCGCGTGTCTTCCGTTCGAGACGGGGAGGATGCCGGCTTTGGCGTGCGCGTGCTGTATCACGGCGGATGGGGGTTTGCCGCGAGTTCGATTCTTTCTCCGGAGGAAGTCCCTCGGGTTGCCGATCTGGCCGTCGAGATCGCCAAAGGGTCGGCCTCAGTCGCCATCGAGAAAGTACGGTTGGCCCAAGAGCCGGTTCATCAGGACCGGATTGTCACACCCCGTCGGGTCGATCCGTTCACGGTCCCGTTGGAGAAAAAGGCGGATCTCGTTCTCCGTACCATGGAGGCGCTGCACCGCCAGCCTGGAATCGTGCGGAGCAGCGCAGACTGTGGGCGCGCCGGGACCGCAAGCTGTTTGTGTCCACCGAGGGTTCGCACATCGACTACGATCTCCTCGCCGTGCAGGGAGACTTTTCCGCCACGGGGTTGTGCGACGGCCGGTTCGCGTCGCGGAGCTTTAATACCCCGCATTTGCGTCCCGGCTATGAATTGATACGGAAGCCAATTTTCTCGCGGGAGCGCCGACGTGTCGCGACGGAGGCCGTGGAGAAAGTCCGGGCCCGCATCGTGATTCGGGCCCGTACGATCTCGTGCTCGACCCGGAGCATCTGTCTCTGACCATGCACGAATCTTGCGGCCATCCGAGCGAACTGGATCGAGCCCTGGGTTATGAAGCCAATTACGCGGGCACGAGCTTTCTGACGCCGGATAAGCTGGGCACGTTCCGCTACGGGTCTCCTCATGTGAATCTGGTGGCCGACAACACGGAACCGGAGACGCTCGCTGCGACCGGCTACGATGACGACGGGGTCGCCTGTCAACGGTGGGACGTCGTGCGAAACGGAATGTTTGTCGGATATTGCACGAATCGTGAAGTCGCGCCCAGGATCGGCGAGGGACGGTCTCGCGGCTCGAATCGGGCCGACGGTTGGGGGAGCGTGCCGATCGTGCGGATCGCCAACATCGGGCTCGAGCCGGGCTCGTCGACACTCGAGGAGCTCATCGGTGACGTGAAGCGAGGCATCTATATCGAAGGCCACGGCTCCTACAGCATCGACCAGCGACGTTACAACTTCCAGTTCGGCGGCGACGCGTTCTGGCTGATTGAGAACGGGAAACGCAGCCATATGATCCGCGATGTCATTTATCACGGTATGACCCCGGAGTTCTGGAACAGTTGCGATGGCGTCGCCGATCGGACGCATCGCCGGCGATTCGGTTTCATCACCTGCGGAAAGGGCCAGCCCGGACAATCGGGCTGGATGTCTCATCCCGCGGCTCACGCCCGCTTTCGACAGGTGCAGGTCATCAAAGGCGAGGGATGCTGATGAGCGCCGGCAGCGTCAAGTCCTGGCCGCGGATGACGAGCCAGGAGGAATTCCGTTTCCTCGCCAATCTGGTGCTGACGCGCGCATGCGGCGACGATACGATCGTAAGCCTGCATGACCAGCATGCGGGCACCACGCGGTTTGCCAACAACCAGATTGTCCAGAACGTCAATACTCGCCGGGGCACGCTCTCGGTGACGGTCGCCTTTGGAAGGAAGCGAGGCACCGCGACCACGACTGATTTCACGGCGGGGTCGGTCCAAGACACGCTTGGACGGGCCGAGCGCATCGCGCGCGTTTCCCCGGACGATCCTGAGTATCTGCCGCCTCCGCCGCCGCTCGTCTATGCGGTCCGCCCGACGGCCCGGCCCGAAACCGCGGCCGCCGGTCCGGCACGACGGCTCGAGTACGCGAATGAGGCGATCGGCCACTGCCGCATGGAAAACATGATGGCCGCCGGCATCGTGACGACGTCCACCTCGTCCGTCGGCATCGCCGCGAACAACGAGTTGTTTGCGTATGAAGAACGCACCGATGCCCGCTTCAGCCTCACGGTGCAAGCCGGCGATGCCACCGGATGGAGCGCCGCAGCGCATCGCTCGGTCGATCATTTGAAAATCCAGGAGCGCACGCTCTCCGCCATCAATAAGGCTAAACTTGGCCGAGACGCCCGGGAACTCCCTCCGGGCCGCTACCCGGTCATTCTCGAGCCGGCCGCGGTGGCCGGATTATGGAATGGGCTGATCTGGTCCCTCGATGCCAAGTCATACGAGAAAGGCACGAGCCCCGTGGCCGGCAAGTTGGGACACCGCATCGTGGACGAGCGGCTCACGCTTCAGAATAGTCCTGCTCATTCCGACTTGTTCGGAGTCGGCTTTACGCAGGAAGGGTTGCCCAGCGAGGCGGTGGCTTGGATCGATCATGGCAAGTTGCGACAGCTCTGGTACGATCGCTACACCGCGGCGAAGCGCGGAGTGAAATCCCTTCCGACGTTGGAAGCGCCGTCCCTGACGCTGGGCGGTGCGGCCCGTGATCGCGTGCATGATCTGATCAAGCAGGCCGATCGTGCCGTTCTGGTCACCAATTTCTGGTACGTCCGCCCGGTGAACCCCGCCGATCTCACCTTGACCGGGATGACGAGAGACGGGACGTTTCTTGTGGAAAAAGGTGAAATTGTCGCGGCAGTCAAAAATTTCCGGTTTCATGACAGTCCACTGCGAGCCTTCCAGCATGTCGACGCGTGGACGGTGCCTCTGGAGGCGGTGACGTCCGAGACGGGGAAGATGCTCGTCCCGGCGGTCGCGCTCCCGGAGTTTCACTTCTCCAGCGCCACGAGGTTTTAGGCCGCCGGATCTTCACGTGATCCCGGTCTCTCATCCGATGAAATACGTTGACTCTTCCACCCGGCAGGAGTAGACAAAACACTGTTTCAGCCGCGTGACTGACCAGCGACGCGCACGCGTGGTGCGCTCACCACGACCCCTTCAATAAATGGCTGAAACCGCATTCTGGACCGGGGACCACGTCCATACTTCTTGTGGAGATTTATTATGTCTCGCCGATTCAGCGATGAGCCCATTAATTTAATCCATCGCATTCCCACCCCCGAGCAACTCTCCGCGGCCCGGCCGGTTAAACGCTCGCTCGTTGAGGTTCTCACGGAATTATGGGCGGCCTGTATGCGTGGAGTCGGCGAACTCTGTGCCCCATTGTCGCGCGCGTTGCGCCTGACGCAGACGACGAGGAGCTCCGGGCCGGAGGCCCAGGCTCCCAATCTTGACTCGATGAACGAAAACAATTCCAGGCGCCGCCAGAGAGAACCCCAAGAGCCCTGCATCGTCCGGGCGCAGAGCAACGAGGCAGTCCAACAACCAGAGAGCGATGAGACCCTGTGCAGCGAGGACGCTGGATCGGCCGCCGTGCAACCGGACGAGGTGGCAGAACTCAGGTCCTACCTGCTCACTCAGCAGCATGACATCGCCCGGCTCTCCGCCCAGGTGCAGGAGTTGAAATCCCTCGTAGTTTCTCAACAACAAGTATTGGTGTATCTCGGCAAGGAATTTGAAATCAGTTCCTTGACGTCCATGACAACCGGAGTGGCTTCGGCGTCGGGAAAACGAAATCGTCCCCTCCGGGAAAAACCCGCTGTCAAAGACAAGCCGGTGGTGCGGAAAGACCCGTCCAAGCCTTCGTCGCTCAGCCTCTAGATCGGGCAGCAATTCGGGCCCGAACGGATCCCGACCGTTCATCCTGTTCCTGCCGTCTCGACGAATCGCGCTTTTCATGACACACTGGCGTATGGCGGCACACCGACTCCTCGGCTGGTTCCTGTTCTGCGGCGTCGCATGGTTCGTCGGATGCCCTTCAGATCGAGCCCATGCGGCGTCCTCTCCGTCACCGTCCGTACCTCTGTTTGACAACCTCGGCACCCTGCATCACGCCATCACGACCACGTCTGAGCAAGCACAGCGGTATTTTGATCAAGGCCTGAGGCTGGTCTATGCGTTTAACCATGAAGAGGCCGTCTCGGCCTTTGAAGAAGCGGCGCGCCAGGACCCGGCCGCAGCCATGGCTTACTGGGGCATTGCCCTGGCGCTGGGTCCCAACATCAATACGCCGATGAGTAAGGAAGCGGAACGGCGAGCCTCGGACGCGGTGCAAAAAGCCCGCAGTCACAGCGCCGGCGTCAGCCCAGCGGAACGAGGCTACATCGAGGCGTTAGCCAAGCGGTACCGCGCCAAGGGCGGTTCACGCGCTTCCATGGACAAGGCGTATGCCGATGCCATGCGGGTCTACTGGCGTCAGTTCCCTGATGATCCGGACGGAGGCACGCTGTTCGCTGAAGCATTGATGGATCTGCATCCCTGGGATCTATGGACGGGCGAAGGCGTACCCAAGCCGGGCACAGACGAGATCATCACCACGTTGGAAACGGTCCTTGCACGCGTTCCCGACCATCCGGGAGCTTGCCATTTTTATATTCATGCCGTGGAAGCCTCGAGATCGCCGGAGCGGGCCTTGCCTTGCGCAGAACGATTGCCTGGATTGATGCCGGGCGCCGGACACCTGGTACACATGCCGGCTCACATCTACATCCGGCTGGGGAAATACCATGAGGCGGCTGAACGGAATGCACACGCGGCTCAGGTCGATCAACAGTATTTGGCCGGCCGGACACTCACCGGCATCTATCCGGCCGGGTATTACACGCACAATCTTCACTTTCTTTGGGCCTCGCTCACCATGGAAGGCCGCAAGGATGCGGCGCTGAAAGCGGCGCGCGACTTAACCGGGACCGTCAGTGTTGAAGAAGCTCGAAAAGAGAAGTGGCAGGAACTCTACCTGCCGGCCCCGATCTATTCATTGATCCGGTTCGGACAATGGGAGGCGCTGCTTCGAGAACCGCCGCCGCCGAAAGGATTGCCGCTGCTCGAGGGCATGTGGAGACTCGGCCGAGGGTTTGCCTCGGCCGCAACCGGCCGCTTGCCCGGGGCAGAAGGCGAACACAGTGCCCTGGCCGTTCTCGCCAAGCGCCTCGGCCGGACCCGCACCCAGGAACAGAAAACCGAGCGCGCGTTGCTCAAGATTGCCGAGCGTCTCTTGGCGGCCGAGATTGCCGTCCATCGCCGGAAATACGCGGATGCGATCAAAATGTTCCATGAGGCCGTAAAAATGGAGGACGCGCTTCCTTACACGGAGCCTCCATTCTGGCCATTGCCGGTCCGGCATTACCTTGGCTCAGCACTCCTTATAGACGGGCAACCGGCCGAAGCCGAAGCGGTCTATCGAATGGACCTGACAAAAAATCCCGGGAACGGATGGGCGCTGTTTGGCTTAGCTCAAAGTCTCCGCGCCCAGGACAAAGGCAGGGAGGCCGAGACGGTGGAGCAGCAATTCAAGACCGCCTGGGCCTATGCCGATGTGACCTTAGCAGCCTCTCGTTTCTGACTGTTCTCTGCGGAGGGAAGATGCGTTTCGTGGTGGGCGTCATGGGGCCGGCCAAGGCCAAAAAGAAAGACCTGGAGAATGCTCGCCTGCTCGGCGAGTTCATCGCCCGGCGTGGATGGGTGGTCCTCACCGGCGGCCGGGATGTGGGAGTCATGGATGCGGCCTGTGAGGGCGCGAAGCGAGTCGGCGGGAGCCTCACCATCGGCATCATGCCCACCGTCAAGGACAAGGTGTCGCGGCATGTGGATGTGCCCATCATCACCGAGATGGGCAGCGGGCGCAACAACATCAATGTCCTGACGAGCCACGTGGTTGTGGCTTGCGGATTGACCGGGTCAGGAACCGTTTCCGAAGTCGCGCTTGCGGTGAAAGCGGGCAAGCCGGTCATTCTTGTTGAAGCGAGTCCCGCTGACGTCGCATTTTTTCGCAGGCTCGGGAAGCGCCTGGTTTTTTCAGCGTCCTCACCGGAGGAGGCGATTGATCTCATCATGAAGCAGATGCAAGTGCATCACAGGCGGGTGCGGCAGGCTGAGGACAGCCGGTATCAGGAACTCTTGATGTGAGGCCAATTATGGAGAAAGAATCCCGGACAGTTCGCCCGGTTCGACCAGATAACCGGCATGCTCGAATGGCAGTCTGCCCCTCGTGGTATACAGCACGCCGCTGATCCCATACGTCACGTCGTGGGAGTTGCGCAACCCGAGTATCTGCCGCACCACGTCGAGCATCGAGGTGCTGGTTTCCAGCGACACGGCGGCATCGCTCAGGCGTGGAATGACGAACTCCTTATTCCCGAGGCCCCGAGCGAATCGCTTGCCATTCAAATCCAGCCGAAAGTCGACGCCGGTTACCTGCACGTCATAATCGTTGGGGTTTTTGACTCGCAAGTCCACTTGAAGCCGTTGCTCGAAGGCCGTACTCTCGAGGGGCGCGATATTCGTCACCAGGACCTCCGGCGCTTCCCGATGGGCGCAACCGGCAGACTCCATGAGGATGGTAAGAAGCCCCAAGACGACTAATACATGGCATCGACGCATAGGATCATCATACCCGAACATCCGGGTGAATACGACAATCGTAAGAGGAAAGAGTGTTGATAGCAGTCTTCTAAAGGAGGACACCATGGGTGCACCCCCCCGTTTCGATCTTTTGATCGTCATTCTGATGGCGATTGCAGTGCTCGTCATTGCGCCTCATGACACAGCGCCTGCCGCCGCTTCCGCCAAAGCGTATTTTGCCGGCGGGTGTTTCTGGTGCATGGAGGAGGCGCTCGAGAAAATAGACGGCGTGACTGCCGTGGTGTCCGGCTATATGGGCGGCACGATGGCGGATCCGACGTACGAACAAGTCTCCGCAGGCCAGACCGGCCATGCCGAATCCGTGGAAGTGACCTACGATCCCGTAAAAGTCAGTTACCGAAAGCTCCTGGAGGCCTTCTGGCACAACGTCGATCCGGTCACATCAAACGCCCAATTTTGCGATCACGGGAATCAATACCGCGCAGCGATATTTTATGGCACGGAGGAAGAGAAGGGACTGGCAGAAGAGTCCAAACGCCTGATCGAGCAGTCAAAACGATTCCCGGGAGTGATTGCCACACAGATTGAACAGGCCTCGAAGTTTTACCCCGCGGAAGAGTACCACCAGGATTTTTATAAAAAGAACCCGATCCGATACAAATATTATAAGTTCAGCTGCGGGCGCGCCCAGCGACTTGAGGCACTCTGGGGAAAGCCGTAGAGAAGTGTGGTGGCCGGCATGCCGGATGACAAAAATCGGTCAAACATGTCCGCCGGATGCACGGCAGAGGGGGCGCGCTTTGAGGTTCGGCCTGAATTCATGATGTTAGCGGGGCAGGCGGGAGGCATGGCTCTTGAGGTAGGGAGAGGGAACCCAAAGTCCGTGTTGCCTCGTGAAAACTCCCACACTAACATGGCCGCCGGTACCGCAATCATGGCCTCGGTATGCCCTCTGCGTGCTGCTGATGGCAGGCGTCATGGTTCTCGCGAGTCCGGCGAAACCGGATTACGAAAACCGTTCTCGATACAGTAAACAGGAAATCAGACGAGCCATTGCCTTTTATGCCAAACGCTATCGACTGGATCCCGTTTTCTTGCGTGCCGTGATCAAGGTCGAGTCGGATTTCCGCCAACACGTCATTTCAACAAAAGGCGCCGTCGGACTGATGCAGCTTACCCCTGACACGGCCGCGACATTACGTGTTGCCGACATCCATGATCCCATTCAGAATATTCGGGGCGGGGCCAAGCAACTTCGTCATCTGCTCACGCTCTATGAAGGCGACATGCCCCTAGCACTGGCGGCCTACAACGCCGGTGTTCACCGCGTGAAAGGCGGAAAGATCCCGAGAATCAGGGAAACCAGGCTGTATGTGAGAAAAGTGCTCCGGCAGTACGAGGCGTGGAGTAAAAAAGGCGCTGGCAGGACACAGGATTTGCGGAAGGGATCTTCCAAGGCGGCTGACGGGCACAAGCGTGGTCGGTCGCACTGAATGGAGTGTCTGTTCGAAGACCCCATGGGAAATTGACAATGAGTCATGAACCGAGTGACCGCACAGCCGCACTTGCGCAGTCTGATATACGCACGATGACGTTGGCTTGCGCCAAGGTCAAAGGAATCAACATGTCGCAGGGCGTGTGTGACACGCCGGTGCCGTCGCTGGTCGTGCGGGCCGCACAAAAGGCCATGGATGAGGGACAGAACACCTACTCCCGTTTTGACGGCATTCCAGCACTCCGCCACGGGCTTGCCATCAAACTGGCTGGCTACAATAAAATGACCGCCGATCCTGAAACCGACATTACCGTGAGCGCGGGAGCGACGGGGTCCTTTCAGGCTACGTGCATGGCCTTGCTCAACCCGGGGGATGAAGTCATCGTCTTTGAACCGTTCTATGCGTATCACATCCAAGCCATACTCGCGGTGGAAGCCATACCACGTTATGTGACCATGCGTGCGCCTGATTGGTCTTTTGACATGACGGCGCTGGAGCAGGCGATGACACCGCGCACCAAGGCAGTGATCGTGAATACTCCCGGGAACCCTTCAGGGAAGGTATTCACGAGGCACGAATTGGAGCGCATCGCTGAGTTGGTCATCCGGCATGACGTGATGGTCATCACGGACGAGATCTATGAGTACTTCGTCTTTGATGGCCGCGAGCACATCAGTATCGCCGCGTTTCCTGGCATGGCCGGCCGGACGATCACGATCGGCGGCTACTCGAAAACCTTCAGTATCACCGGATGGCGCATCGGCTACAGTGTGGCCGACGCCCGCTGGGCCAAAGCCATTGGCGCGATGAGTGACTTGTTGTATGTCTGCGCGCCGACCCCGCTGCAGTGTGGCGTCGCTGCCGGGATCCGGGATCTCCCGGAATCGTTTTATGCCGGTCTCGCGAGGGACTATCAACACAAGCGGGATCGGTTCTGCCGGGCGCTGGAAAAAGCCGGGCTGCCTCCCTGTGTTCCGCAGGGTGCGTACTATGTCTTGGCGGATGTGTCCAGACTCCCAGGCAAGACAGGACGTGACCGCGCTCTATATCTGCTGGAGAGGACTGCTGTGGCCGGAGTGCCGGGTGAAGCATTTTTTGCCGGGACTGAGGGAAGTCGCTATATCCGGTTTTGCTTCGCCAAGACCGATGAAGAGTTGGAGCTGGCCAGCAGGCAGATCGAACAACTCGTATAAAGGCTTTGATACTCATGGCCTAGGAGCTCATGCGCGTACAGCGGGAAAGGCTAGCGGAATCCCCAGTGCAATCATCGAGCGACTCTCTTGTACGTTCGTTGAAGTAGCCGGTGTGTTTATTCATCTCAATCGCTGGCTCCCTGCCCATGTTCTGAGCTTCAGGTTGTTATCATCCGCCTCACATGGTAAAAAAACCTATGCTTCAACTGAACGGATATCCTCTTTTCTGCTCCCTCCTTCTGGCTTGTGTTTTGGCCGGATGCGCGCAGCACCCCCCGACGCCTCCGATCGTCATGCCGGATGCACCGGAGACCGACCGGTCAGTCCTGGCGGGCGAATGGCAGTATGAGGAAGGAGCCGTGACGACGTTGAAACTCGACGAGCAAGGCAACGGCCATTACCCCTGGAAGGACGGTCGGTTTCAAACGCTTCGCCTGAGCGATCACACCTGGGTGGGAAAGTGGTTCCAGCAAGAGAATGATCGCGAGGGTGGATTTGTCGTCAAGCTGTCGCCTGATTACGCGGAGGGTGACGGGACTTGGTGGTATGTGCGCATTGGCAATGACCGCGCGCCTGCCCAACGCGGCGGAAGCTTTCATCTCACCAAGAAGACCTCGCTGACGAATCTGGACGAAACGCCTGCCGCCCCCTAGCCGATTCTTCGTTTTTCAGGCCCGGCCCGTGGGCTGACCTCCTCATGCATCGCCGAATAGTCGACCTCGCCGAATCCATGCGCGACCGAATCTTTCAACAGATCCCGCACACCCAGCAGGCTGGCGGCGCAGAACTGTCGCTCCCTCGCTTCGGACAAGAATAATTCCACATCTTTGAGTAAGTGCCGGGTCGAGAAATTCGGATGGTCGTAGTTTCGCGCTTGCAAGCGGCGCAATTTCTTGTCAAAGGTCCGCGCGAACAGCGCACTTTCTTTTAATACGGACATAAACAGGTCGACGGGCACCTGAGATCGTTCAATGAGGGCCAGGCTAAGAGAAAATGCGGCCGTCTCGGCGGCAATCAGCTGGTTCAGTGCCAGCTTGAGCGTCGACGCTTCTCCGATCGGCCCGACCAGTCGAGGCTCTTTGGAAAGTGAGCGGAAGACGGGCGCGACACGTTGGAAGTGATCCTGTGTGCCGCCTACCATGATTAGCAACGTTCCGGCTTTGGCCTCATCGACGCTTCCCAACACAGGGGCTTCGAAGTAGTCGCCGCCAAGCGAGGCGATGGTCTGGTGAAGTCCGCGGCTCTCATCGGGACCGATCGTGCCCATCTGGACGATGGTCCGTCCCGACAGGGATGATCGTGCCTGGCTGTCCAGTAACAGCGAACGAATTGCGGGAGCATCGGTCAAGAAGAGCAGCGTACAGTCCGCATGCTTGATCGCCTCGAACGGGCTGTCGGCGATACTGATGCCGGACGAGGCCAACGATTCAGCTGTCGCCCTCGTGCGGTTATAGGCGGTGACGGAATGGCCTGTCGCCTGTAATCGCTCCGCAACAGCTCGACCGAGTACACCGGTACCTAACAAGGCCACGTGCATGAGCAGTCCTCCTGGAGCGGGTCAAGAGGCGGAAAGAGAGCGAATGCGCTCATTGACGGCTGCCGGACAGTGGCGGCTTGTGGCGATGATGCCCTGATAACGAGGCTCCGGCCGGTTAAAGCGCAATGCGCCTCCACTTCCGTCTGTCGTACGTCCACCGGCTTCCTCGACTAACAGCGATCCCGCGGCGATATCCCATTCATTTTGGGATTCAAACGTGGCCACGCCATGAATGCGGCCGCCCGCAGCGAGCGCCATCGCCCAGGCAATAGACCGCATCGGCCGGCTCGTGATATGCGGTTCCACGGTCTTGAACCGACCTCGCTGCTGCTCCCAATGACTGAGCGCAATGATAGGAGGCCCGTTGACCTCAGGGCCTGGGGGAGAGACGGCGCGACCATTGAGGCGCAGGCCGTCACCGCGAATGGCCATATACAGCTCGGCGGTCGAGGGATTGTAAATCGCTGCGACGACGGGCCGGCCGTCGGAGACCAGGGCGATGGAAATACAAAATTCCGGTTCCCGGTCGACAAAGGCGCTTGTTCCGTCGATCGGGTCGATGACCCAGACCCGCTTCTTGTCCAGCCGCGCCGGACTATCGGGGCTTTCTTCAGACAGCCAGCCATCGTCGGGAAACGCGTCAAGCAAGCGGGTCTGTAGAATCTGATTCACGGCCAAATCCGCCGACGTCACCGGGGACTGATCCGCTTTCGTGAAGGTCTCGAATCCGTCTGCGGCATAGCGCAAGGCTTCCGCTCCGGCGATGGCAATCGCGGCGCTGACCACCTCGGTTTCGTGTTCCCAGCTCATAGCTGCAGAGTACCAAGGCTAGCGCGAGAAGAAAAGGAGCCGGGTTCCTTGACCTCCGGGGAGAATCTGCGTACAAGCAGGGCCCATGAAGCTCGTGCAAGCGCGGTCAAAAAAAACCGGCCTCCCGCCCGGCACCCCCGTTCATATCGGCGATCCGAAAGCGGCCAGCGTGAAGATGACGATGTTTACCTACGCGGGCAGCCGGTGTGACGAACGCACGCTGACCGATGTGCAGGCGCTTGCGCCGCCTCCCGATGACTCGATTACGTGGGTCGACGTCGGCGGCGTGCACAACATGGAAGTCTTGGAAGCGTTTGGCAAACAGTTCGGTCTTCATCCGCTTCTCCTCGAAGACATCGCCAATACCGATCAACGGCCGAAAGTTGACGACTATGAGACCTATCTGTTCCTGGTCATGAAAATGATGTCCGTCACGGGTCAGGGCGCGATTCTCATCGAACAGGTCAGTCTTGTGCTCGGACGAAATTTTGTGTTGTCGTTCCAGGAGAACGGCACCGACGCTTTTCAACCGGTCCGGGAGCGGCTCAGAGGCGGCAAGGGCCGGCTCCGTCAACAGGGCGCGGACTATCTTCTGTACGCGGTGGTCGACGCGCTCGTTGATCAATACTTTGCGGTGCTGGAAGCGTTGGGCGAACGCATCGAAAGCCTCCAGGAAAAGGTGATGGCCGACCCCAAGCGGGACACCCTGCGGGATATTCATGCGCTGAAACGGCAGCTGTTGTTTGTGCGGCGGGCGGTGTGGCCGCTCCGGGAAGCGATGAACAGTTTTTCGCGCATCACCTGTCCCTTTGTGCATGACGCGACCAGAGTGTTTTTTCGCGATGTGTACGATCACGTGGTGCAGATCGTCGATACGATCGAGACGTTGCGTGAGATGGTGTCGTCCAGTCTGGACATCTATCTGTCAAGCGTGAGTTATCGACTGAACGACGTCATGCGGGTGCTGACCGTGATTACGACCATTTTCATGCCGCTCAGCTTTATCGCGAGCATTTATGGCATGAACTTCGAGCACATGCCGGAGCTGACATGGGTCTGGGGCTATCCGCTGGCGCTGGCCGTCATGGGGGTCGTGGCCGCGGCGATGTTGATGGGCTTCCGGAGAAGAAAGTGGCTCTAGGCGGGACTCACTCCTGCACTTCCACCCGGTCCACGAAATAATCCGTCTCTCCGAAGCAGGAACTCGGCAGATAGCGGTACTCTTTATAGTGGAGGATGACGCGTTTGCCCATCACGGTGGCCAGGTCGGCAGCCACGCGCTCGTCCCAGACGCTGAATCCCCACAGCAGCGGAGCCACTCCCGGAACGGTGGTCATGGCGAGTTCGCCCTCATACGTCTTGCAGAGCCAACCTTTCTTGGAAAATTTTTGAATGTAGCCGGCGCGATTCCCGTCCGAATAGCTCCAGTTGAAGGCAATGATCAAACCGGCGGCCGCCATGAAGAGGGCAAGAGTCAGGATCAGTTTTGCCGATCGCATACTAAGCCTTGTCCACGAAGAGCCAGGGCGCGTCCTGCTTGGAGCGCTGTTCGTAGGCGGTGATCTCGGCTTCATGTTGCAGCGTGAGCCCGATCGAATCCAGCCCTCGATACAGACAGTCTTTCCGGAACGGATCGACGTCGAATCGGAACGTCCGGCGACCGGGTGTCGTCACGGATTGAGCGGCCAGATCCACCGTCAACTGATACCCCGCGGCGGTGGCCTCTTGAAAGAGGGTCGCCACCTCGTCGCCCGTGAGCACGACGGGCAGGATTCCGTTCTGAAAGCAGTTATTGTAGAAGATGTCGGCGAAGCTCGGCGCGATCACACAGCGAAATCCCTGGTCAAGCAACGCCCAGGGGGCATGTTCGCGCGACGAGCCGCAGCCGAAGTTGTCGCGCGTTAACAAGATGGTTGCGCCCTGATAGCGGGGCTGGTTCAAAAAAAAGTCGGGATCAAGCGATCCGTCCTTTTTCTTCTTCCAGTCAAAAAACAGGCCCTCACGCAGACCTGTTCGCTTGATGGTCTTTAAAAACTGCTTGGGAATAATCTGGTCGGTGTCAACATTGACCCGATCGAGAGGGGCGACAATCCCGGTCAATTGCGTAAAAGGTTGCATCATACCTTCATGATCAATCGTGAATGGTCTATCAGGTTGCCCGGTGACGGACGGCGACCCTATTGCCAATGCCGAATATCCACGAAATGCCCCTCGATGGCGGCCGCGACAGCCATGCCGGGAGAGACCAGATGTGTCCGGCCGCCGGCCCCTTGGCGGCCTTCAAAATTCCGGTTACTGGTCGAGGCACACCGTTCACCCGGTTGCAGGACATCGGCGTTCATCGCCAGGCACATGCTGCAGCCTGCCTCGCGCCATTCGAATCCGGCTTCCCGAAAGACCCGGTCCAGTCCTTCGGCTTCGGCTTGCTGTTTTACGAGACCTGATCCCGGCACCACCATGGCATGGACGGTCTTGGCGACTTTCTTGCCCTTGGCAAATCCGGCTGCCAGACGAAGATCTTCGATCCGTGAATTGGTGCAGGAGCCGATAAACACCTTGTCGATCGTAATGTCGGTGATCGGCATGTTCGGAGAAAGGCCCATGTACGTCAGTGCCCGTTCGGTCGCGTTCTTCGTCTTTTCATCAGAGATGGTTTGCGGATCGGGCACCTTTTGATCGACGCCGGTGACCATGCCCGGGCTTGTACCCCAGGTCACCTGCGGTGCGATATCTTCGGCGCGCAGGGTCACCGTCGCATCGTACCGCGCATTAGAATCCGTCTTCAGGCCCTGCCAGAAGCGCACCGCCTGTTCGAAGAGGTCGCCCTTTGGAGCCAGCGGCCGTCCTTTGACATAGGCAAATGTTTTTTCGTCCGGGGCCACCATGCCGGCGCGGGCGCCGCCCTCGATCGACATGTTGCAGAGGGTCATCCGTCCCTCCATGCTCAAACTGCGAATGGCGGAACCGGTGTATTCAATCACGTAGCCCGTGCCGCCTGCCGTGCCGATTTTTCCAATAATGGCGAGAATGACATCTTTGGCCGAACAGCGAGCCGAGAGGGTGCCGTCAACGCGGATCTCCATGGTCATGGGTCGCTTTTGCACTAAGCATTGCGTGGCCAGCACATGCTCCACTTCACTGGTCCCGATGCCGAAGGCGAGCGCGCCAAACGCGCCGTGCGTCGAGGTGTGGGAATCTCCGCAGACGATGGTCGTTCCCGGCAGGGTAAACCCCTGCTCAGGCCCGATGACGTGCACCACGCCTTGACGGATATCGTTCATGCCGAACAGGGTAATGCCGAACTCCCGGCAGTTGTCCTCCAGTGTTTGGATTTGTTTGGCGCTGATCGGATCGGCAATGCCCAGCGTCCGGTCCGTGGTCGGGACGTTATGGTCGGGAACTGCCAGCGTGGCGCCTGGACGACGAGGTTTCCGTCCCGCCAGCTTAAGCCCCTCGAATGCTTGAGGCGAAGTCACCTCATGGACCAGCTGCCGGTCAATATAGAGGAGCGTCGTGCCGTCCGGTTCCGCACGGACGACATGCGATTCCCAAATCTTTTCAAACAAGGTCGTCGGGGCCATGATGACTCTCCTGCTGAGCACCTTCCATGTTGATGAAGGGTTCTCATTATACATAGGTGTTTGTCCCCGCGCCAGGGATGGCCTCTGCGCCTGGTCGGGTCTTTGGTTTCTCGGCGTCCGACCGATAGAAAAGTGATGGATGAACCGGCGTTGGATCCGGACGCCATTGCGATTCTTGCTTCGGAAGAAAAGACGTGATAGCAGACCCACCGTCCGCATAGATGAAAGGGCGCTTCATGGTCGATCCCGTTTGGACGCAGGCCTCTGTCGTGACGTGGTCGCAACTGTTGCTTGACAGTTACCACCGTTGGACGACCAGGCAACTCCTCCCGCGTGATGGGACCCCCGTCGAACAGGCGCGGAGGTTGTTCTCCGCTTCTTTTGTGGTGGTGTCCCATGGCACGGAGGCAGATCCGGTTCTGAACTATGGCAATGAGGTTGCGCTGACTCTCTGGGAGATGGCCTGGGAGCAGTTCGTCCGAACCGCCTCGCGCCGGACGGCTGAACCCGCTCATCAAGCGGAACGGGCGGATTTGCTGCGCGTGGTCGAAGAACGCGGCTATTGGGATCAGTATCGAGGCATTCGCATTTCGGCCAGCGGCCGCCGGTTTGTGGTCGAGCAGGCGACGGTGTGGAACGTCGTCGACATGCAAGGCCAACGAGTCGGACAAGCCGCGGCCTTCTCGCATTGGACCATGCTGCCTGTGCACAGGTGATTCTAAAGAAGCCTCGGGCTATCCGGAGGAAGATACTGAAAGCGCTGACAGGCCTGCCCGGCCACCTGAACGGTTTCCAGGAACATGGCGGCCGGCCGGACCCACAATCCATACTCTCCATAGAGAGCGCGATAGACCACGAACTCTTCGTCGGTCTCCGAATGCCGCGCGACGCCCAGGACCTCATATTCCTGTCCCTTGTAGTGGCGATATCGTCCCGGGATGATCATCCTCAGCACCTCCTCGCTCATGCTAGCGCCGGCGCCATGACGGTAGCTAGTCTTGAAGGGAGGCGATGCCCATGACATGATCGGTCTCGATGTCCTCACGCATGATCACCCATGATGTCATTGTGATTGGCGGCGGCTCCGCCGGCTATGCCGCCGCGCGGACCGCGCGCGAGGCCGGGGCTGATGTGGCCATCGTCGATCCCGGCCCCCTGGGAGGCCTGTGCATTTTGAGGGGCTGCATGCCCACGAAGACCCTTCTGCGCTCCGCCGAGGTGGCCGCACTCATGCGACGGTCCAAGGAGTTCGGATTCGCGTCGGTTGACGTGCAAGCCGACCTCGGTGCGATCGTCGACCGAAAAAACCGCTTAGTGCGGGAATTTGCGGATGATCGGATTCAACAGCTCAGAGATCCCCGCTTCACGCTCTACGAATCCTCCGCCAAATTTGTTTCACCGTCCGTCATCCAGGTCGCAGGCAATCACGTGACCGCTCGTGCCTTCATTATTGCGACAGGGTCCGTTCCGCGAGACGTGCCGATCCCGGGCTTACGGGAGGTCGGCTATATGACCAGTGATGAGCTGATGGATGTCCGCGATCAGCCCGAGTCGTTGATCGTGTTGGGCGCTGGACCGGTCGGCTTGGAAATTGGCCAGTTTTTCTCGAGGATCGGCAGCCGCGTCACCATCATCCAGCGAGGATCGCATGTGATGTCGCATCTCGACCGGGATATCGGCGAGACGCTCGGGGAGGCGCTGCGACAGGAAGGCGTCGAACTCTTTACGGAGACATCTCTGCGTCGCGTGTCGATGAGGCATGGCCAGAAGGCGGTGCAATTTCTTCACCGAGGAGTCGAACGCACAGTCTCTGGGCGCCCAGATTTTCAGGCGCTCGGGCGGCGGCCGAATATTGACGGACTGCAGCTGGAGGCGGCCGGCGTCAATGTCGAGGACGGCCGGATCGTCGTGGATCGAGCCATGCGCACGACGCAGCCCCATATCTATGCAGCCGGCGACGTGACGAATCTGTACGATATCGTGCATCTGGCCATCCAGCAGGGAGAGATCGCGGCGTATAACGCCTGCCATCCCGGTCCTGCGAAAGAGTTCGATGAACGATTGGTTACTGAGGTGGTGTTTACGGATCCACAGATCGCCGTGGTCGGGCTGGGTCAGCGTGCTTGCAGCGAGCGCGGCGTCGCCTACATCGATGCCTCCTACCCTTTTGCCGACCACGGGAAGGCGATGTGCCTGGGATCGACGCAGGGCTTTGTGAAGTTGTTGGCATCGCCGAAGAGCGGCGAGCTTCTCGGTGCGCAGATTGTCGGACCGGAAGCCTGTGAGCTCATTCATGAACTGATCGCCGTCATGTATTACCGCGGCACCGTCCATGATCTCTTGAGCATGCCCCATTACCATCCCACCTTGGCCGAAATTCTGACCTATCCGGCTGAGTCGATCGCGGAGCGATTACGATCCTCATGAGGCCGCCGTCCATTCTGACTCTCCTGAGTCTGCTGCTTGTCTGGGGAGGCTGCGAGCCGCAGTCGTGGGAGTCCGCGATGGCGTCGGGGCACACGGCGATGCAGCGAGGCCGCTATGCGGACGCGGAAGCGAGGTTTGCGATCGCAGTAAAAAAAGCCGAGTCAGAGTTCGGGTTGCATGACCGACAGGTCGCCGTGGCCTTGTCCGGTGAGGCGCAAGCACTGGCGGCCCAGGGGAAATATGTCGAAGCGGAGCCGATCTATCTGCAGGCGCTCAAGATCTATCAGGACGCGCACGGGGAAACGCATGCCGACGTAGCCGCCACATTGAATAACCTCGGGGTCCTGCACCGGATGCACGGGCAATACGCGCAAGCCGAGCAACTGCTCACTCGGGCCCTCGCGATTAAGGAACGTCTACATGGTCCGGACCATTCGGACGTTGCGCTGTCTCTGCGCAATCTGGGTCTGCTCTATCTGTCCCAGGGGAAGCCGGAAAAAGCCGAACCGCTTTATCGCCGGGCGCTGGCCATTCGTGAACCGCTCGGGCCGGCTCATCCAGATCTCGCCCAGAGCATTGAAGATCTGGCGGGCGTGCTTCGCAAACTGGGGCGTCAGGAGGACGCGGCGTCACTGGAAACCCGCGCGCAGGCGATGCGCGCCAAGCGGAGTTGAACTCTTCCAGGAGTCCAGTGTAGCGTAGTTTGCATGGCCTCTCCTTCTGAAGCGCCCGGGACGAATTGGCGGCTGAACGCCGTCATTGCCCGCTCAGTCGGCATTGTCGCGATTGCCCTCGGATTCGTCATCGGGATGTACGGGCTCGACCATCCGGCCTCCCCGTGGCTGAGAACCGCCCTGGGATTGCTCGTGACCGGCATGCTCGCTCAGGGCTACGCACTCTTCTGCTCCATCAAACGCATGCAGCAGATCAATTCTAAATCATGAGGCTTGCAGCGCGCGTGGCCAGAACAATCGTGGCTTGGGGGCTGGTCTTGGCCATGGTCGGCGTAGGGACGGGCTGCAGCGCGCCCTGGCGGGATACCTATTTTAAGAAGGGCGTGAGTCGCCTCACTCAGGACGAGGTGCGTGACAAACTCGGTCCTCCTCACACAGCCAAGACCCCCGCCCTCGGCGGCGACAGCGTCTGGACCTACCGGTTTGCCCTGAGCGATAAGGACCTCGACCCCTGGAATCCGGCGTTTATCGCGGACGCGTCTCAATCCGTCAGCGCCTTGATGAGCAAGAATCAGGAAGGGCCGAAGGCAACCTTGTATTGCTATCGATACACGCTGGTCTTTAACGAAGAGAAAGTGCTGAAAAGCTGGAAGCGCGACGAATGCACGCCGGGAACCCGTGACACGCTGACGGCCAAGTGAGCGCCTGCCGTCTCGTTGGAGCACGCCTGCCAATCGATTCATGCTCAAGATGGTCTGCGAGAACAACTGCAAGGTGGAAAAGCCCTTCAGCCGTATCGCAATACATTCTGCCGATCGGTCCCGTGCTTCCTGAATCCGTTGGAGCAGGTCAGGCCGGGTCGGGCTGATCAGCTGCGCCGATCGGTCGGCTCCCGTCATGCCGCCCGCGAGAGTCACAATTTTCTGGCAGGTTTTCCCCAGGGCTGGTAAGCAAAGGTTGGACTCATGAAACAGCGACTGGAGCAAGCCATCGAGGCGGGGACGGATCAAGCCGGGCAGCGCTGCACGCCAATGAATCTTCACGGCCTCAGATCGAGGGAAAGAGGATTGCTGTGACGCAGCCTGGATGGATATCCCTCGACAGCGCGTTCGTCTTGGATGGATTGAAGTCCCTCATTCTGGTTGCGTCCCTGATGATCACCAGAATGCTGGTGGTCCGATGGATTGCGAAAAACCCGACGCTGTCGATGGAATCGAAGCGGCGGCTGGTGGTCAATACCAGGAACTCGATCGTCTTCGCATTCCTGATCGGCCTCATGGTCATCTGGGCGCATGAGCTGCAGGCGTTTGCGGTCTCGATCGTCGCGCTGGCCGCCGCATTAGTCCTGGCGACGAAAGAACTGATTCTCTGCTGGAGCGGGGCGGCGCTGCGCGTCGGCGGGAAAGTGTACTCGGTCGGCGACCGCATTCAGATCGCCGGCCATCGCGGCGTGGTGCTCGACCATGATGTCTTCGCGACGAAACTGTTGGAAATCGGGCCAGGACAGTCGGCGCATTTGTACACCGGGCGGATCACCATTTTCCCGAACAGCCTGTTGTTCACCAATGCCTTGGTGAAAGAGAACCCCGGACAGGATTACGGGCTCTATACGTTGGTCGTTCCGCTGGTAACGAATGAGTCCTGGCAAGACGCGGAACGGGCGCTGCTGAATGCCGCCAAAGCCGAGTGCAGCCCGTTCATGGAAGAAGCGGCCCGGCAGATGAAGCTCCTGGAGCAGACCAACCTCCTGGAGGCGCCGTCACCGGATCCGCGGATCACGATTCAACTGCCTGAGGCCGGCAGAATGGATCTGGTGCTGCGATTCCCTGCGCCGGATCGAGGACGGTCCAGGGTTGAACAATCCATCCTTCGCCGCTATCTCACTGAGATGACGAAACGATAACCGTCACTCGCTCGACAAGACTCTTTCTCGTCCGCCCCCACCGTAAAAAGCTGCGACGAGTCGCCCGGCGCCCGCTTGTTCCCGTCTCGACCATCTGCTAGCATCCTGCGCGGTTTGAGCGCAGCCTCATGAAAGTCTCCACCTTCAACGTCAACTCATTACGCAAGCGCGTCGGCATTGTCTTGGACTGGCTGGAGCGGGAGAAGCCGGACGTGCTCTGCCTGCAGGAAACCAAAGTCCAGGACAGCGAGTTTCCGTTGCTCGCGCTGGCGTCGTCCGGGTACGAGATTACCTACAGGGGCATGAAATCGTACAACGGTGTCGCGGTGCTGAGTCGGAAGAAACCGGAAGCCGTGTTTTATGGATTCGACGATGGAGGAGATCCGGACGAAGCGCGGCTGCTGCGGGTGGTCATCGACGGCCTTCCGATTGTGAACACCTATGTGCCGCAGGGCTTCGAAATCGATTCCCCGAAGTTTGCGTATAAGCTGCAATGGTATGGACGCCTGCGCAGATATTTCGAACAACACCTCTCTCCCGCTGCGCCGGCACTCTGGTGCGGCGACATGAATATCGCCCCTCGCCCCATTGATGTGCATAGTCCCGAAAAACATCTGAAGCATGTCTGCTATCACGAGGATGCGAGGAAGATATATGGGAACGTGTTGAGTTGGGGATGGGAGGATGTCTTTATCAGACTGCATCCCGAGCGGCAGCAATATACCTTCTGGGATTACCGGGCGCCCAGCTCATTGGACGCCAATAAAGGCTGGCGCATCGATCACATTCTTACCACGGCGCCATTGGCCCAGAAATGTATGAGGGTGGAGGTGGACGTCGAGCCACGGCGAGCGAAAGACCCATCCGACCATACGTTTCTCTGGGCCGAGTTTTCGATCTGACCTTGCACGCGACGTCCACAACCCCCGATCCGGCCCCCGGTCAATAGACCGACAAGCCGGATCACGTCTAGCCCGCGTGGGCGACAGATTGGCGGCTTCCCACGCCGGTCTCGCGGTTCTTTTGGATCAACGGATCAAGAAACAATCCGCAATTCAGGCACCGGTGCCCCACCACGCTCGGTGAAAGCTCCGGCTGCCGTTCTTCGATCATAAGCCCCTTACATTTTTTACAGGTCATCTTACCCTCCTGAGCAGTGCGATGAAAAAGAACCCAACCGCCTGAGGGGAAGCTAGCACCGTTTGATTAATTCCGAGTTAACCGCTCGTTAAAAATTTTTAACATCTATGTCGATTAAGGCCGAGAGCGGTTGGTCTTGAGCTCATTAAGACTCCTCACAGCGTTGTTTCTTTTAGCCATCAGGGTTCCCTTGAAGCTTCAAGCGCGCGTGAGCCGCTTCTAAGGCTGGTCTAACTCTAAACTCATAATGATGAGTTACTTTTACTCGTGTCACCGGAGAGGCTGTATGGGACTAAGGGTCTACATAACGGCAATCGCGATGTTTGTGGCGTCGCTCATCGCGAGGAGCCGGGATAGTAATGGAGACCATGATCGTTAGCCTTACTCGTTAACCGCTCGGTCTCTTCTATCGCTCTTTGTCTATTCGCGAGTTCCGCCGGCACCGTCCTTCTAACCACGTGAAGCGCCTGCTTTCCTGCTTACTTTCTGAATTGAGTCACACTTGGATCTGTGAGGGAAGGCGTTGTGAAAGGAGGCTGACGGTTACACCTAAGGCACATAAAGGCGTTTGTCCTTGATCCTGGGTATGAATAAAGACAATTTCAATCTCCAAACCACTCAAGTCCATGTAGACAATGGATGGCTTTGAGCATTGTAGGCAGCTGATGGGAGGTCGAATGGAGCGGCGGAGTAGGCGGAGACGTGTGGCGCGGCAGCGAAGCCAATGGAATGTCAACGAATGGCAGCGAGCCTGGGAGATAGCGATGATGCGGATAGATGGAATGCCTGCGATCGTTGCCGGTCAGCCGGCGATCGAGCATGCGCTCGAGATGCTTGATAGGGCGTTTATAGACGGCGACAGGTTTCAATTTGAGCTGGGTTTGTTGACGCTGATGGATTGCTGTTTCCAATCCATTAGTCGAGGAGACTGCCAACAGTGGTGGTATTGTTCCAGTTAATCCATTCTCGTTCCCTGACACCCTAATCGCGCTTCTTTGAATATCCCCTCGGCGTTGTTCCTCGCTGGGCTTCTCTTCCTTTTCTCTGGCATCGCAGGGCCCAAGTCTCCCCATTATCGGCGATGTGGCAAGGGGAAGCGCTAGGCAGGAAAACGTGGCTCATCAATTAAAGTCATTAAGAAGGACCAAGGCGAAGAGAAGCATCCGTGTATCGCGCTACATCCAAGGATCACCACTCAGTCGGGCACGGCAGTCCGCAGATGCGACAACTCAGTTTCATCGATTGTGTCGCGGTGATGGTGCTCGCCAGCCTTATTTGTTCTATGGGATGCAACAATCGGGAATTTACGCGAACGCCGCGAACGGGCACCGAGCAACTGCTCCTGAGCCATGCTCTCGAGAAGAGCATGACGTCCTTGGATCCCCCAGCGGCTCTCCCTGGGAAGGTTGCGGTCGATGTCATTGGATTCGTCGGCGAACGTCAAACGCTGCAGCCGACGTTCTTGCCGAACAGTCCGATGATCAATAACAACACCACTTCCACAAGCGGGTCGGGTGGTACGGAGGCAAACTTTCCGACCCTGCGCCCGGGCGGCGCGGATCTCGGGATGGTGCGAGCGATGATGGAAGGGCACCTTGCCGAGTGGGGCTATACACCGGTCGAGCGGCGTGAAGACGCTGAGCTGTGGATCCGGGTGCTTGTGTGGTCGCTTGGGACCGATCAAGGCCAAAGTTTCTTCGGCATGCCCCCGATACAAAGCACGATCATTCCATTTTCCACCCCGGCGCTGACATTGTATGAGGTGCAACGGCAGATGGCGTATGTCCGGTACAGCGTGCAAATCTATGACGGGCGCACCGGGCGGTGGCGTATTCCAATGCAATGGTATGACGGGTCGGCGTACTTCAAGCAATACACGCTGCTGTTTTTTTTCACGTTCCAAAGAAGCGATATGGTTGAGGCTCCTACGCTCCCATAGCCGATTCTTTCGGGTCATGTGGACGAAGCTCCGCACTCATGCCTGCCAGTCACAATATTCGGTCATGTATGCTGCTAGAATGAGTCCCAATTGGGAGGACCGTCATGGACGAGAAAACCCTTACCGCGATCTCGACGACGCTGGCGCTCATGCAGATACAAATTAATGCCCTCATGCTCTTGGTTCAGCGTCAGGCACCCGGCGTCTCGATTCAGGAAGAGTTCAAGGCGCTGACAGATCAAGGGGTACAAACGGTCGGTGTGGAAACGATGGAGGCCATTAAAAAGAGGATCAAAGACGGCATCGTGCAGAGAGAGTCCGGCTTCGGCGGGAACGCGTGATGGTGCCTCACGGCCGGCCTCGCTTGAGGGCGCGTCTCTCGATCGTCGTGCATGTCAGGCCCCGCCACTGGGTGGTAGACGGCTTCGCGAGCTTCTGATATATCCCGAGGATGGCTGAGGATCCACCGATAAAAGTCTTGATCATCGATGATTCGGACGAGGACCGGTTCCTCTTTCGCCGGTTTTTGGGAAAGGGCACGCTACGGTATGAAGTGCACGAGGCGGCGGATGGTCGATCCGGTCTCTTGCTCGCGGAGCGGCTTCAACCCGATTGCATTCTGCTGGACCTTAAGTTGGTGGATCAGTCCGGTTATGAAGTGCTGGGCGATCTGATCGGACTTGAGCGTCCACCCAAAAGAACAGTCATCATCTTGACCGGACTTGGCAGGGACATTCTCGAGCAAGGCGCGCGATCTCTCGGCGCCGCCGGCTACCTGGTCAAGAGTAAAACGGATGCTGCTGCTTTGGACGTCGCCATCAAGCAGGCGATCGGCAAGGCGTCCAAGGCCGAGTAAGCGCGGACTTCGCCGATACAGCCCTGCAGTGTGGGCTCGGCTTACGCAACTACGGCAAGTTCGCTCGCCGATGCCTTCGGTCATCCTCTTCTCCGCTGTCTCTCCTCCTGAGACAAGTCCTCGGCACGAGCTTTCCTCGGCATTTCAAGGCACAACCGGCGCCTCGCCTAGAACACTTACCAGTGGGTCAAAGAGCGGAGGGAAGGTATATTCAGCTCAGAAGACGAGGTCCGTAGCCATGGCGGACACATCCCCCAGTCAGATATCCCCTCCCGGCATGCTGACGCTGCAGATCCTCGACGCGCTGGCCGAGGTCGGGGAGTGTGATATGGAAGCACTCGTCGAGAAGTGTGCACCGTCAACGTGGAACGCAGTCTTTTTTGAAGTGGATCGCCTAACCAGGACAGGGCAAATCCGCTTGTCCTATAGAGAAAACGGTGTGTATGCGGTGAGCCTGCCTCATGTCGCCCAATGACCCTGCAGCTGATCAATGCACCGTGCCCAGGCAAAGAAGGCAGAAAAGCGAAGCCATGAGAGGGATAGTAAGATTCGTGTGAGCACTTTAAGGAGGTTTGAATGAAGGAGTCTGTAGCGATTTGTTGTTTCTGCGACAAAGTGAAGGAGAAAACGCAGGATGAGCCGGGCCCAGGCCGCTGGCAGGAATTGGAAAGCTACATGGGTTCGCACAAGCTCAAGCGAGAGAACCTCATCGCGACATACAGCTGCTGCGCCGCGTGCCTGAAAGAGGATCCCCACGCAGTCGCCTTTCGAACCCGAAGCATCAGGTCGCAGTCACTCCAGACTGCGCTAGCTTAGCGGCCGCCGGCAGAACGTCGCTTCATCTCTGCTTCATCAACTCCACCAGGTTGTCCATGGCTTGAATCAGCTCGGACAGGGCCGGGGGTATGGTGCGCTTCGGCTGGTCGCCAACCGGTCTGCAGTCCCTCGGTTGTGCGGCCGCTGGGAAGCTCAAGCGAAGCTGGTCAAGAATGGAACAGCCATTCGCTTTTGCTCTGCGCTCAATCTCTTCTCGTGCTTCGATCGAGAGCTGTTGCCACAACTGGCCGAGCGACCTGGAATCCGAGGATGGAGTGAATAGTTCACCGGTAAGATATTCTGGTTGGACAGTCACCGGCACCACGCTCATGTTTCGGTTGGACGGAGGGAGAAATCTACAACAAGAGGTCATTCGATGCAAGGGTATGCGGGGGATGTTTCGAGAAGCATCTAATCGCCTCCTCGTCCACCATGCTCCCGAACAAGGACCATGGCAGAGACCGACCAGCCTTGCGCGAGAGGAGCGCAGACCCCGACACCTTGCCTAATTGCTGAAATCGCGTGCTTCGCCCATCACCATTTGCTCAGCATCGAGCCAGTCTTGTAAGGCTGACCCCGGGCGTCGTCCCCGGGCATCCCAAAGTTCATAAGCTTTGGTCTCAATGCGATTCCGGAGGGCATCTGGCTGCCCAGGGGGCGTTTGGGAAACCCGCGGCGAACTGGAGAGGGTCTGTTTGGATGCTTTTGACCTTTTCATCACGACATTCATGGAGCATTCCTCGTGGTGGGTTAGACGCTGAATCTCTCGCGGGAAATAATTCGATGTGAGACTTAAGCTAACTCAGTGTTTGAAGGCCTAGTTTGCACTGCGTTTACGGCTCGAGTCTCAACTCAAATGCCCGTTGCGCTCTTTTAATTTTGCCGCCAATTGGTCTCTGTCTAATCCAGGCTCGATGACAATCATACTGGGTGGTACCCTTGCCTTTGGAAATCGTAGAGCGGCTAGGTTACCGAAGTGTAGGCCGACGCTTGAACGCGGGTGATGGGAAGAGATAGGTCATGAAATGGCGGGACATAGCGGAAAGTCCAATGCTGTAAGCGTGGAGCGCGCTCACCAGACCGTGTTGAGGGGTGGAGGCGCCGAGCGGAGTTGAACCGCTGATCGCAGCGTTGCAAGCTGCGCCCTTCGCACTTGGGTACGGCGCCTCTCGAGATTTACCGGTTCGGGTCTCTGACCCTCAATTGTCCAGATCAACGTCTTCGTGCTCCATCACGCTGGCGAGCCGTCTCTGTACCGCCTTTGGAAGGTGGTCAGGGAGCCGCGCAGGGACGTAATGCTGGCGTTCCAGGGCCGAATAGATTCGGACATGGTATTCCCTCTCTAACTCCTGCTGCGCAGAAGTATTCCCATCTCCCGCCGCGCTCAGCAATGACCGTCGGTATTCAGCTTCCTGATCAGAATTCGGAAATCCGTCCATAGAGGAATCCTCCTGTGGTCTAGTGCTCTTCCTAGCTCAACCCTAGGACATCCTTGTGTCATGCTCTGCTCTCCAGACCCCTTGCTTGTGCAGGGAAAACTATGGCCAATACTTTGTCATGGCTTGCGACGGCTTCAGCGCCTGACCGTATGCCGGCGAGTCGGGGAAATTCCGGCAAACGGGTCGGACAAGTGTAAGACTACTGGGCCATCAAGAAGAACTACGCAGAGGTGAATATGAGGCACGCTGGCGGTATAGGTCTCGCGGTATTATTGTTTTGTGCGTTTTGGGGATGCAGCCATGTCGTGCCGCACGCTTCCATGGGTGATTTCTCAGACCAGGTGCTTGAACCGGCCGCCGCACGGTTAGCCGATGAAAAGATCCTTGAGATTCAAGCGCTCATGAAGGCCGAGCAAGCGCCTACTGTCCCGTTGCAGACCCTTGCGAGTCTGTTACAGGAACTGCCGTGGGTGGGGAGGCTTATGAATGTCGGTGCGGCTTCACAAAAAGCGAGGCTCGAACAAGACCTACTATGGCTTGAAACAAGACGTGTCCCGCTACGGCGGGAATTGCTGACTCTTTTTGAGTCTCGGGTTGAGCAGTCACAAGACACCTTCTCATTTTGTATCAGTGGGGTTCAGCGACGGTACCAGGCGATCGAGGGCGGACGGTTCAGCCGTCTTCCGGACGGTTCCGTCCCGTGTGAGACAACGGCCCTTCATGCTTTACAACGCGACGCATCTAAATAGATCTGATGCATTGACCACCGTCGGCTCAGAAGCAACCGCAGGCGAGCTCTCTTCCACCAGGGGACGCTCTGATTTCAGCGTTCAGTGGCCTTCGACTGTGCCTCTCCAGGCTCCTGATTCGCTCCCTCGACTTTCGATGTAATTCTTGAATCGCTCGAGGTCGCCTTGGACACGTTGCGTGACGACGCCTACGGCATCTCCGACGTTTTCCACGATGCCTTGAGGCTGATACTCCAATTGCAGCATCACTTTTGACTTGACGTCCGACAGCCGGTGAAATGTAACGACGCCGGCCGTCATCGCTCCGCTTTCGCTCGTCCAGGCAATGCGTTCATCGGGAATTTGCTCTGTGATTCGCGCTTTCCACTCTTTTTCTTTTCCGCCGATCTCGGCCTTCCAGAACAGATGCTTGTCATCGAGCTGCTTGACTTGTTTGACCCCTTCCATGAACTGAGGGAACTCCTCAAACTGAGTCCATTGATTGTAGGCCGTCCGCACCGGGACATTGATTTCAATCGATCGTTCTATCAGTGACATCCTGTCCTCCTTTCGAAAGACGATCCAAGCTGTTTCAGCGTATACCGCTTCACGAATCCGCTGCTGCTTCTTACCTTCCTGAGATCACTGTACGCGGTCCTGGTTGTCTCTTTGTCCTAGATTTTCCCCTAGTGATCCTCCCACGACGCTTTCCGAGCGAATGAGCACAACCAGGGCGAGTGTTGACCTCCACGGCGGCCTTGGGATCGTGTAGGTAAGTTGAAACAGAGAATGTGGGACAAGTTGTCCCCCGAATCCTTCATGCGCATCATCTTTTTTTACACGCACGCCATGACCGCTTGTTGGGGGCTCTTCCGAAACTTCTTAGCTTTCAAGGCCTCTTGTGGAGGCCGGTCCGTTTATCCGGCCATGAGGCATTTGGCCCAGTTCGTGCCTACTGAGTTACCACTTGGAGTAATGGATACACGAGCAATGGCTAGAGGGCATCCATGGACAGTCTGCGCCAAGAGGTCAGAGACCTGATTCGAGCCTCTGAAGTCATTCAGGCGGCCATCGCGCAAGGCGGCACGTTGACCCAGGATGAAATCGGAGTGCTTGAGCTCTGTATGGTTGAGTTACTGAATACCTTAAAAACGAGAAAGCCCTGTAGGTAGACGCCACACCAGTTAGTTTGCCAGCCAGCCTCACCTGTGCGTCAATGACAACGCTGAGCTTGCATCAGGCGTCGTCTCTTCCTCCTCTCGGGGTCCACTGTTCAGCGAACGCGTCGATCAATGCGCCAAGCACCGTTGCCCGCCTAATCCATCAGGTACGCAACGGGCAGTGCCTGCTTGATTCGGAGGGACAGGCGCCGGGATCGTGTAAGCGGGAACCGAACGATCCGGCATGGTTGGGCGCGCAGCCGATGGCGGAGTGAGAGACAGTTGACCCCTTACCTCAGGACTCGAGAGATCGGGTTGAGCGCGCGAGCGTGAAGGAAGAAGGGTGCGAAAGTCCTGCAGTCGCGACTGCTCCCTGGCCGCCGGAAAGGCGTCAACTGACGGGTCGGAGGGCTCGGTGGATTGAACTTTGGATTGAGATGGCGGTTCTATGACCACCGGAGCCCGGCGGTATCGATCGGCTTGCAAGGCTCGGATGGCGTCCATGTTTTTCTCGGCATGCTCGGCTTCGTTGACTTCCTGCGCTTCCACGGCTGGTCCGATGCGCATCAGAGCGCATCCTGGTAACACAACTCCGATCAGACTGAGTACCAGCAACAATCGCATCGCCAGGCAGTGCCTCCCTGGAAAGTCTGATCCCGGTTGAAGGCTGTGTCCACTCGACGAAACTAGAGTGTACATTTTGGTGATGAAGCCTGCATACGGCTTTCTTCACATGGTCGAGACTTTCACGTATACCAGGGTCTTTGCTAGGAGGGTTTGGACCCCGTAATCAACAAAATGAAAGAAAGACGGAGAAAGCAGCCAGGCGAGCGCTGTCAACTGTGACGGAAAAAGCGAGGTGATGCATGATCCAGTGCGCGGGCAATTACGCCGGTTCAGCGAGGGGCACTTCAAACCAGCCTACCGCCGCTTCTGACTCAACCCCTGCGGTTCCATGGCGCATTCTATTGGTCGACGATGACGAATGGACCCGCCAGATGCTACGGGATATTCTTGAAAGCTATCCCGATATCAAGGTCGTCGGGGAAGCCGCAGACGGGAGAGAAGCCGTGATGATGGCGACGATGCATCAGCCGGATCTCGTGATTATGGACATTGCGTTGCCCCATGTGAACGGTATCGACGCCACCAGAAATATCAAAAAGGCGCTGCCGCACACGCTGGTGATCGGAATGTCCGGCAACTACACGCCCCAAGTGTATAGCGCGATGAGAACAGCGGGGGCCGTGTCGTTTATGTGCAAAGAGCAAGTCTTGGCCATTCATGACACCATCATCAACGCACTGAGCATGTGGGGAAGGGATGAGACTTGCTCCTGAAACATTCTTGTAGTGCGCAAGATCAGGCGCACTGGTAGAAGCCGCTCTTCTCGTCTCTTTCAGCACACCCCGGGTAAGTACATCAGCCTCAAGATAGACAGGATCGCGCTAGAGAGTGCGATGTCATTTCTTGCACTGACAAAGCTCGAATGTAAGGATTATCTTATATACAGAGCCGATTTTTTGGCTATGATCCCTCTGATTCGAAGAACCTGTGCATAGACCGACCAGTTGTGTCCAGTCAACGATGTGACCGGGCGTCGAGGAAGAACTGCGGAGCTCGTATGAAGAAGCCCCAAACGCTTGCGACGTTCGGAAAAGCCAGTATAGCCTTAGCCAACTTGCTCAAGGAGGAAGACAACCTTGAACTGGACGACCAGACGTTTATCGAAAATCATCTCTTGATCGTTCAGCTGGCGTACAGTGCCTGGAAACACAGCAGGAACAAAATCGGCAGGTCTCGTGAGGGAAGGGTAGCCGGCTAGTTTGAAACGCTATGAGAGAAGCGCTGGTCATCGATGATCATCCCATTGTGAGGCACGGGATCGCCGACCTGCTTCAGAAGGCGTTTCCCGATATCAAGGTGAGGGAATCGCAGGGCGGCGTTGCCTTACTGGATGAAATCTGCGGGCATCCCTGGGCGTTCGTCGTGCTCGATATGAATTTGCCGGGCCGAGACGGGCTGGACATCTTAAAGAAAGCCAAGGCCACCTGTCCGAATGTCTCGATCATCGTGTTCAGCCTATATTCGGAGGAGCAATACGCCGCGCGCGCGCTGCGCGCTGGCGCAAAAGCGTATGTGTCAAAAGATCGCCCGCCAGAAGATCTGCTGGATATCGTCAAAACGGTGTTGCGAGGCGGGCGTGTGGTGTCTTCGTCGGTGATGGTATCCCGGCCACAGCTCTCGGACCGAGAAGTGCAAGTGTTGTCCATGTTGACTAAAGGCATGTCCGGCAAAGAGATCGCCCGATTGCTCAGGATTCATGAAAAAACCGTCAGCACCTACCGCGCGCGGTTGCTTCAAAAGCTGCATTTACGGACCATCGTCGATTTGATCCGCTATGGGGCAAAAGAAGGCTTTGTCGAGTAAAAGCATGTCAGACTGACGCAAGACTGATGATCCGCTATCTGCCGGCCCCCACATCGGTGATGACCTCGGCGGGATCCGGCTTCGCCAGCCGGCAGAGTAACTGCAGGAGGCGGTGCTCGTCATGAGGCTCCAAGAGGGTCACCTCGAGGCCTATTTTTCCTTTCCGACACCATCGTACCGCGGCCGTCTGATACTCGATGTAGCGGTTCTCCTCTTCAGACAAGAGCAGGCGCGCATACAAATGCAGGCCAGGTTCCATCAATCTGGTCGTCACCAGGCACACGCCGCTTGAAGAGAGGTCCAGGGTCATGCCCTCCCCCACGTTTCCTGGATAGGCGAATTGAATTTTATAGTGGGCCGGCCAGCGCTGTTCCCTCTCGATCATCATACTCTTTCCCTTAACAGGCAGAGTCCTGACGTCCTACTCGGTGATTGCCTAGACCAAGGGTTGTTGAAGGCTGGGCTAGGGGACTTACCAGGCACCGGCCTTCCTACAGACCGCATAGACTGATAAAGAGCCCTAGAGAAAAACATGGGAGGAGATGCGTATGCTTGAAAAAATCCTGGGAAGTTTCCCCGCCGTCATCCAGATGCTCCGCGACGATCACCAGTCGGTCCGTTCGTTGTTCTCGAAATACGAGAAGGCTGAAGGCAAAGACAAAACGACGGTTGCCAAGGCGGTTCTGCAAGCACTTGCCCTACACATGCAGCTTGAGGAGCAAGTGATTTATCCTGCGTTCCGGGACGCCTTTCGCGACAGTAAAGACATCATTGATGAGGGCGTTGAAGAACACCACCTCGCGCACGTGCTGCTCCGCGAGCTCACGGCACTCAAGCCGGCTCACCCCCGATTTGACGCGAAGTTTACGGTACTCCAGGAACTGGTCAAACATCACGTGGACGAAGAAGAGTCGCAGATGTTTCCCAAAGCCGAGGCACAAGATATCAATTGGGACGCGCTGTCTAGGAAGGCGCATGCCGCCAAAGCCAAGCTCCTGTCAAAACAGAGCAGGGGCCGGCGAAGCGCCCCTCATGCACGGGCGGCATAGCAAGGCTGCTGCCGGTACTTCGGTTTGCTCCCATATCCGTCCAATCTCGTGGCGCAGGCGGGGAGCCAGTCACCACCATCCTCATTTCTGTCGTTCAGTCGCCTTTTTGAAAACCTCTGCTATGCTTGAGACGGTCACGCACGAACGGGCAAGGAGAAGGTTTCGTCATGCAGAAAGTCACCCGGCTTTTCGCCGGTCTCCTCTTGATAGCGTTGTGGTCCGGATGCGCCTCTGCGCCGGATCCGACCTGCGTGGCGGTCGCGCCGGAGAAATCCAAAGCACTCGTCAAAGGACCGGATCCCGCTGTGCAGGCGCTTCAGCGCCGTCTGTACGAACGCGACAAGCAAATCGCAGAGCTGAAGACTCAGCTTGAAACCTTGAAGCACATCGATATGGATGTGAGGATCAACAAGAAGGCCAATCTGTCCCCTCAGGAGCCCTCTCAATAGCAGGCCCGTATCGCCCAGCCTTCATCGCCATGCGATCAGGCTGCAGGAAGAACCTTGAGCCCGGCCTCTGCAAATTTCTGTTCAATCGAAAAGCGCAACTCGCTCGCGACTTGACTAGGATCCACATCCAGACGGATCTCGATCCAATAATTCAAGGTAAAGATACGGGCCTGCGCCCCGAACTCATCCAGCAGGACTTGCGGTTCAGGAATCTTCAAGACATGAGGATGCGTTGTTGCGAGCTCTCGGAGGAGATCCATGACCTGCCGGCTCGACGACCCATAGGGGGCCCCCAGCCGTAACGAAAACCGGCTGATCCGGCTCGAGTACGTCCAATTGGTCAGATGGCGTTCAAGGAAACTGCTATTGGGAATCAAGGTTTCCATTCCCTTGGCGTCTCGTACGGTCGATGAACGCAAACCGATTGACGTGACCCGGCCTCGTACGTTGTCGACTTCAATCAAATCGCCCACCCGTAACGGGCGTTCAATGAGAACCAGGATGCCGCTGATCACGTTTTTCAGCAGCGTTTGGGCGCCGAATCCAACGCCGATTGCAAACGCGCCGCCGAGAAATGCAAAAATGGTCAAGGGTATTTTGACGGAAACAAAGCTCACGACAATGAGAATCGTGATGAGAAACGCCTGGCTCCATTGGCGGACCAGGTTGGCCACATCCGGCGCCACATTGAACCGCGCTACGGCGAGACGGCCGATGACGCGAGCCAGATAGAGACAAATCACATAGCCGATGACCAGGATCGTCAGCGCACTGACGATCTTTCCAACGGTCACACTCCGGCGGCCGGTCAGTTTTTTGCCGTCGACTTCAATGGTATCTTCGGCGGAAAACACCTCGAAGTTCCACAGGGCTGTGCCCATCGCCATCGCCCGTTGAGACCAGTCGTCCACCCTGGCGGAGAGCGGCACGTTCTTCTGCCGGTCCTTGAACTCCGATTTCCAACGCTCGGCAAACCGGGTCGCCTGGTCGACCCGTTGCAGCGTGCCGTTATAGACGTCTTGTCGTTGCCGGAATGTTTGCAGCAGCGCCTGCACCTCCGTCCGGTGTGCTTCGCTGTCGGCGTTATGCAGGCGATTGTCAAGGTCGCTGATTTGCCCCGAGACAATGCCCACTTGCTGGCGAAGATAATCGCGCGCAGCCTGGAAATTTTGAAAGAGCGGCGTCAAGCGGTCATACGCCTCCCTCGCCTTGGCGGGATCGTGGCGATCACGGATGGCGTAACGGCTTTCCCATGACTGGCGCTCGCCTTCCACGACGTCGATGACCTGCTGCAGCAGGTCGCTCTTCAGGACCAGATTATCCATGTCGGCGCGGGCCAGTTCGACGCGCATCTTGGCCCGGGTGACGCGGCGCGGCTCCTTGGCAGGCGCTTTCTTGGCGGCCGGCTTGGCAAGTTCGATCTGTAGTTGTCGTTCGGCATCGTGCACGACCTGTGACTGGGCACGCCGCTTGACGAGGGCGCGCTCTGATTCTCCTTCGAGCCGTTGCCGTTCCTCTGTTAACCGTGCCCGGATCTTGTCGAGGTCAGGCTCTGAAAAGTCGACGTGCGGCTCGACGGTTTCCAGTTGCCGCTGAGCGAAGGCCAATCGAGCGCGGCTATCGGCCAACTCTTCTTCTACGCGGGTCTTCGATAATTCAGCCGCGCTCACACGGACGGCCGCGGCCCGCTTGCGCAAATCCTCCAGATCCCGCGCCCACCGCTGGCGGTTCGCTTTGGCGGGATCACTGGTGGATTCCAATCGTTCCGCCGCTTGCCTCAGCCGCTCCTCCGCCGCCGCGAGTGATTCACGGGCTCGATTGAACCGGAGCGAGATGAGGTTGAGCTGTGATTGCAGGCCCTCGGCCGCCAGTCGAAAGGAATAGGCGGCATCCCATAATTGATCCGCGAGAAAAATCGAAAAGGGAGGAGGTTCGTGAGGGCCGGTCCATTCGGTGCTGGTGCGGGTAATGTCCGCATGGCGCTGGCGTGCCTCTTGAAGCCGCAGCGCATCGTTAACCTGTTCGTCATACGCCCGGAGTATCTGCTCGAGAAGCGCGTGTCGTTCCTGCAGCTCCTCCTGGGTCGCCTCGGCGGGAGCACCTCTGCCCGATTGCCCGGGTCCGGTGACGGCGTTCAATTCAATTTGCGCCTTCTCGCGCTTCTCCCGTAACTCGTCAAGGCTCCCGGGTCCCTTGCCATCCTGTCCGGACGGTGCGCCTGACGCAGCAGGGCTGGGCCTCTCCGGCGCAGCCTCCGCCCAAACGACGGGGCTCGGCAGCGTCAAAACCATGCCAGCGGTGAGGAGGATCCAAGACGCGATTGTGGAACGGGATCGCTGTGATGGGCGAAGAGACATCGTCTAGTTGTGCACGTAAGGCGGGTGTCCGTCCTACTAGGGATCGTTCTAGGCCTTGAGCGGACTGTGTCGCCGCTTCAATCGACTGACCATGTTTTGGCGGTACGCTCTCTGGGAATGTGTGTGCTCGAATATTTCCGCGCAACCTGTGATTAGGAGGGAGAAGAGCAATTCGATGAGAATTCTCGAGGGTATCTTATTGACGCACGCCAAGCGGCGGGTGGGCTCTATTCAATGTCCAGCAACTAGTCTTCTCCCCGGACCCGCGGCCGAGGACCGAAACATTCCGGTCCTCGGCACGTCCTATGAGTCAGAGCCGAACAGCTTGTGTCCTGCGACCATGCCGGCAATGAGCGTGATCACAAAGACACCGAGGAAGAGGTAGAACAACACCTTAGCGATTTCGGCGGCATCCGCGGCGATGCCTCCAAATCCAAACACCGCTGCAATCATCGCGATCACCAAAAAGATTACAGACCAGCGCAGCATATACCCACCTCCTTTGCAAACCTCTCAGGGGAAGTAAAGCAATATGAGCGCCAGGATAAAAGACACAGAAATCAATGATGAACCTCAGAGGAGCAGGACAACTTGTCCGCTTTCAACCCTGCTCAGGACAGAACGACTCGGTAACGGCAAGATTTATTCGGATGAGGCAGTGGGGCTGAGATCGGAGTCCTTCCGCAGCGGCGCTCCAAGTACATCAACGGAGTAGGGCGGCTCTAACCGCCTGGCATTCGGAACAACGGAGACAGGGGCGAATGGCCGGCTCGGCCATGTCAGGGCCGTCAGGGCCTGATTCACCAGGCGCTTCAGGCCTGGTCTTAACAACCATGGTCCTGCGCTGTCCAGTCCGCGTCCCATTCGCCTCGCGATGCTTTTCTGGACCCGCCTGGCCCATTGTGCCCCCGCCGGCACAGCGTTTTCGATCGGCGCTCCGCCCTCTGCCAGATACAAACGATACCAATCAATGAATAGGAGGCAATTGAGCTGCTGAAAGCTCGAACGGTAGGCCCAATCATACTTCGGGAAGCGCAAACCCATATCCCAGGGGTCCAGCACGATGAAGTGGCGGGCGAGAAAGCGCCGGTGCCCTCGAAGCACGGATTCACGGCAATCATTGTGGTAGCGCGGGACATCTTCGTAGCCGCACCGTTGCGCATAATGGACGGCGAGAAACTGCTCCACTGCCAACCGGCTACGAAAACGCCGGTCCATGAACGTGGAATGCCCGGCATGGGGCTGCCGCTCATAGAACATGGCATCCTGCTCGGACATCCACGGCGCAGACCAATACTCCTGCAGGCTGGCCGTCTCGCCGAATTGAAACCAATCGCTGATATGGTAGGGCATCTGCTCAAACATGGCGGGATCGATGGTGAAGAGCGAACACACCACGATGCGCGACGAATCCTGTGTCACCTTCTGAAACCGCGCGGAGGCCTCGAGAAAGCCCGTGTGTTCCAGACAACAGTCTGTCCGGATCTTGATGGCATAGCGAGTCGTGACCGCCTGGAGCCCCTGCCTTGTGGAGAGGAGCTGCCGGTTGATGTTGTTCGATTCGCCGGCCCCGTCACGACATTTGATGCCGGGTAGTCCGCCGGGATCGTCAGAGAGCACAATGCGGTCGACGCACACGTCGGACAGATTCGAGCCGGTCCATGTGCTGAGCACATACCGGCTTTCCGGCATGACCTGCCTGGTGCGCCTGATGAGCGCCGCCGTGCCCTGAGGGCCGGGGACGACCGGGCCTTGAAAGACGACCGTGATCTCGGTGTGTTGCATAAGGCTAGCGTGTCAGGCGGTGGACCACCCGCTTAATGAGCAGCTTCGCATCGCGCAACACGCATCCGACCGGATCTTGTTTGAACCGTTCTTTTGCCTTCCAATGGTACCGGTCCACCACTCGAATCATGCTCGTATCCGCAATGTTTTCCACCACCGGCATGCCGATGCGCTGTATTTGATATTGCCATTCGGGATGCAGAACGGGCTTGAGTCCGTGCCTCAGGCACAGGTGCAAATAGAGAATGGTCTCAGGCGAAGCCGGGACGTGTTGTGATAAGTACTCGCTCAAGGCTTTGGTGAGTCCGGAAAAACATGCGAGGTCAGGCCGAGCCAGGACAAAAATCTGGTCGTTGAATGTCAGCGTGTCTCCACCGGGGACATAATCGCCGGTTGCGACATTCTTGTAATACACGACACGGGCGTTTCCGTTGTGCTTCCGGCCCCATTCGTCAAAGCCCTCTCCGCTGGGAATATGCAGTTTGCCCTTTCTGGCCTTGACCGTAATGGGCGAAAAAAATGCGATGTCCGGACGTGTGATGATCACGGCGTCATAGGACACGCCCTGCTCCCGTTCATATTCCTCGAGCAGATGCACGACACCCTCGATGTTAAACACCATGGAAAACATGCGGGCAGGATTGAGCCCATAAATCCAGTCCCTACGATCGACGATGGCGGCCTGACGGGCAAACTCCTCCTGCTCGACCTGATGAAAGCTGTATCGCCGCACCGTGGGCCCATAGGCCGACAGGAAAGCCTCACGATTGACGCCTTGGACGGGATCGACCCGCCCTTTGGGGTTGTCCTTGAGATTGCCGAACACATCCACTTGTCCGCTATGAGCCTTGCTGGGAACATCGGACTGTTCGGGTCCAAAGAAGAACACGTCGGCATTGTTGGGCGCGACGACATGGCGATGAAAGGCCTGAGCCGTCAGCTGAAAGCTGCGCAACATGCCATACAGTAAAACGGCGACTTTGGGAGCAGGGCTAGGCGACAAGGTCATGGCTTCCTCATACGAGTGTGTTCATCGGGTGATGGGTTTGGACAGGCGGTCGGCCAGCCGCTTGACCGTCTCGGCATACGCCGGATTCGCTTCGGACCGCGCGAGATCTTCGGGGGTCCCGAAACTGATGAAGCGGTCCACCGGGCAGCCCTTTACGGTCAACCCTTGCGCGATCATCGTGTTGTAGAGCGGGCCGAGGTAGTACTCTCCGTTGACGGCGTCTTGACGGCTCATGGCGCGCTCGATCAAGTCCACCAAGAGGATGGACGAGCGAAAATAGTAGGTGCCCGTCGATGCATGAGACGAGATGGGTTCTTTTTCTCTCACCTCGCTCACGTCTCCCTGCGCATTCATTGCGGCATAACTCCACGTCGGTCCGTCGCCCGGAAACAGCAACAGCGCGCCGTCCGCGACGGGGGGGAAATCGGCAAAGCTCGACATTTCAAAGGCGCTGTCGGCGTTGTGGATCAGCACGGGAAGGTGAAACGCCAGATGGTGCTTCGCATACAGGATGGACTCCGCCTGGCCTCTGGTGAGGTGATCGATTTCGACGATCGTCGGCCGGTAGTCGTGAAAGCATTCTTCGATGTCGCGGCGCAGGAGAGGGGTGTGCTCATCCTGACGGATAATGAAGATCAGCCGTTCCGCCAGATGCAGCGGCAAGGATCGAACGGCATGACGGTACATCGGCTCGCCGAACGCATGGATCAACGGCTTCGGCAGCGAATAGCCGGCCCGGCTGAACCGGGACCCGGCCCCCGCCATGGGCACCACGATGTTCATGGTGACGGCGGAACCACCGGCGCGGCGGACGAGCTCATCCTGACTCACCGCCAACCAGTTGCCGGGGAAGGTCATCGCCTTGTCGTCCACATAGAGGTCCGCATGCGGCTTGCCGAACCAGAGTTCGTCGTATTCGATTCCATGGCGGTTTAACCACTCGATCAGCGTTTGGCCTTGCCGTGCCACCACCATTCCGACATTGGATCCGCACGTCTTCATGTGGCGGGCCGTGGCCAGAATGACATAGTGGCCGGCCGCTCGCAGGGCGCGGATCGATTCTGCCGCATGAGGCAGCGGCCGGACCGTCGCATAGTGGTCGCCGTGGTTTTTCAGCTCACAGATGGTCCCGTCGACGTCAAGACAAATTCTCACCGAACGCCTCCTGTAGGAGCATGAGTCCTCTCAGATAAAGGGCCGTTTGCCGCTTCCCGTCATCGCAATGGAGCGGCAGCATCGTCAGGAACAACAGCGCTTCGAGCATGAGCAACTCGTCCATGCGGTAGCCGGTCGCCTCCGCGAGTAACGTCAACAGGACGCGCTCCGCATCTCGCGCGGAATCTGATCGCAAGAGCGCGAGTTCAAACCGCCGGTCGCTCAGGGCCGTCAATTGGTACATCTCATGCAGAATGAAATCGTATCCCCCGTGAAACGAGTGCAGGAGTTTCGCCATGTCGTACCGCGGGTCCCCGTAGCAGCCTTCCTCAAAGAAGTCGCCGCGTGGATCGATGAACTTGATCAGGCTGGTGCGCGGATCATACAGAATGTTGCTGCAACAGAGGTCCCCATGAATAATGCTGGCCGTGCAATGCCCGGCCATCTCACGGATACGGTCTTGGATGGCCGCCCGGCAGGCCTCCCAACCAGGATACGTCCGGCCGTTGATGACCACTTCTTCGGCGTCGAGCAGCGGAAGAATCATGGTGAGCCGCGACCGCTCCGCGAGCCGCCTTTCGGTTTTGGTCCAGTAAAAGTCGTAGACCTGCGCGGGGTCGACGCTCTGCTCCACCCTTGAGGCAAAGGCCTTGTGAATGGACAGAATCTTGATGAGCACTTGCTGCCAGGCGGCCCGTGGCACCTCAAAGAACACGAGATACTCGGACAACGTTTTGTAGCCGTAATACTCAATCGTGTAGGAGACCTCTTTGCCCAGCCGGCTTTCCAGCATGCGGGGAAAGTACACGGTGAGTTCTTTCGGGAGACGATTGTAATAATTGATTTCCTGCAAGAGCTTGTCCTGGTTGCGGCCGCGTTTCGTAATGAGCCCGCGCATCTCGTCGATATCAAGATGGTTGCATTCCCGGGTGCCCAGGAGATGCGTGCGAATGCTTGCCGAGCTATCAAGGTGCCCAAGATCGATCCACGAGGCGATATCACGAAGCGCGATGTGCCGGCCATAGAGGCCGAAGAGCAACCCGCCCACTGTCGACACTGCCGGCGGCGACTGTTTCAGGGCGCGGGAGATTGCGGCGACCGAAGGCACGTAATAGAGGCCGATATCCGTATACCGCGTCTGCGAAGTCTGGGGGTCGTGATGCACCGCTTTGGAGCCGCCCCACGCCTCCTCGAAGACATATCCGGCATCGGTGACATGGATAGACGAGTACTTGTCAGAATCCACATGGGCTGACGTGAACACCACCGGCCGGTCCCCGGCCTGAAACTGCCCCACGTCATAGTAGATATCGCCGTGTGAAATGAGCGCCGGACACTCGGATGAGGCGTCCAGATTGAGGACGTCCAATGCGGCTTCCAATGATTGCAGCGGGGTGGCGCCGGACTTATCCGGCGCCCGGACGATCGTAAAGGTCATGCGCGTGCCGAAGGACGCGCGTAGAAACGCCTCCACGCGCTTTTCGCTCTTGGGAATGACGAGAATCACCTCGCGGCCGCCGAGCTTGAGGAAGTGCAGCACCGTAATATAGATCAGCGGGCGTCCCATGTACGGCAGCATGGCCGGAGACGAGACGTCCATGAGGCTGACGAAGTCCTGACGGACGTGTCCACCGGCCAGCAGGACCAGGCGGACATCGGCCATTGCCTTCGGTGTGGGCGCACATACGGCCTGCTCATTGGGCTGGCTGGTCGTCGGTGTCGTTGAGGTCACGATCTGCATTCCTCGGTCTCCTTTATGCCGGTTGCGATCGGGGATGACTCAAAACGCCCCAATGCGCCCGGCGGGCAAGCGGGCTCCGGTTTTTCCCAGGTGCCTTGAATGCGGCCGTGCTCGAGCCGAATGATGCGTGTGCACAGGTCCTTCAGCAGCTGTTCCGAATGAGACGCCAGGACCAGAATTTTCGACCGCGCCACAAAACGGGTGAGACGCTCTTGTGCGCGCTTTTGAAAGTCCGCATCACCCACGGACAGCCACTCGTCCATCAGCACGATGTCGGCATCCACGGCGGTGGAAATCGCAAACCCGAGTCGCATATGCATGCCGCTGGAATACGTTCTGACCGGCATCGAGAGGAAATCCCCCAGGTCGGTAAAGGCGGCGACGTCGTCGAGCAGACGGTCCACTTCCCGGCGAGACAGTCCCAGGAGAATGCCCCGCATGCGAATGTTTTCGTAGCCGCTGGCCTCCCCCTCCATCCCGAGGTTCAGGTCGATGAGGGAGACGATGCGTCCGCTGACCTCGAGCCGGCCCGACACCGGTCGATAGACGCCGGCCAGCGCGCGCAACAACGTCGTTTTGCCGGACCCGTTGTGTCCCCAGAGTCCCAGACGATCTCCCGGGGCAAGCCGCAGAGACACTTCGTCAAGGGCGCGCACCACGGTGATGTCGCCGCGGTGGCCGATGCGACCGCCCGTAGCCGACTGCAAGAGCTGCTGTCTGAACGATCGGTGGGCGACGCTATACATCGGAAACTCGACCACGATCTGATCGGCGTGCACCCAGGCCATAGGCTCCTTTACATCCAGTAGGCGATCCGGTCGCGTTGACGGCCCAGCAGCCATAGGGACAGCCCTGCCAAGACCCCGATTGAGCCGCAGGTCCAGAGGTAATGCGTCATCGCAGGACTCGAGCCGAGCAACGGCTGTCGGATCACTTCGATCCAATGGAACAACGGGTTCAGGTCCGCGATCCAGGCTTTCGACCTGAGCACTTCAGGCTGCCACAGAATCGGCGTGAGAAAAAATGCGATCTGAACGAGGCTCGCCACAATCGGCGGCAAGTCCCGGTATCGCGTGCAGCAGATCGCCACAATAATGGAGATCAAGACGCAAATGATGGACACGAGCCCTAGGCCGGCGAGTGCCAGCCAGGCGACGGAATGCAATCCCGTGCCGCAGAAGACCAGCACGGCCGCGACGACCACCGCGTTATGTGCCAGGATCAGTCCGTGCCGCATGCTCAGCCGAAGCAAGTAGGTCGGGTAAGGCAGGCGCGTCTGTTTGATAATGTGCTCGAACTGCGTAAAGCCGGTAGCCGCATCATTGACTTGCGAGGAAATCCAGATCCAGATGACGTGCCCGATCGCAAAGAAGGGCAGATACGTCGTAATGTCGGATTGGAAAATCTGGGACCACAACAGACCGAGGACGCCGATCGTCACGGCGGTGCTGGCCGTCAACCACCAGGGGCCGAGGAACGAGCGGCGATAGCGCAATCGGATGTCCTGCAGTCCGCAATAGAGCCAGGTATCTTTCAGACTCACGGCTTGCAGCAGCTCGTGCAGACCCTTCAGCAGATTGTCTCCCATCGAGAGACCCAGAAGCGCTAACGCCTGCATCGGACCTCCTCCTGCACGAGGCTTCGGTAGGTCTGTGCATAGGCTTCCGTCATGGACTGAGCGGTAAATCGCTCCAGATATCGCTGTCTCGCCCGGCGTCCGAACGCTTCACGCTCCTGCCGGTCTGCCAGCAACCGATTGACGGCGGCGCTGAGCGCTGCTGGATTCCCCGGCTCCACGACGAGACCGGTCTCTTGATGGACGTTGATAAACGACGTGCCTGTCCCGATTTCGCAGGACACGAGCGCTTTGCCGTGCATGGCCGCTTCGACCAGCGCCAGGCCGAATCCTTCCGACCGGAGATGCGAGGGAAACACGAAGAGGCCGCAGAGACGGTAGAGCGCGTCCTTATCGACCGGATCCACGGCGCCTAGAAAAGTCACGTGTGAAAGACCGGCCCGCCTGGCATGGGCTTTGAGCGCCTGCTCACAGGGGCCGGACCCCACGATGACGACCCGGCCCTTGATGGTGTGCGCGGCATCGAGCAAGACGTGCAGTCCCTTATAATATCGGAGTACGCCGACAAACAGGACGAACCCTTCTCCCACCCGATCGCGCCAGTGCGCCATGCGAATGGGAACGGTGTGGCGGCTGCCGGTGTCCTCGACGCCGAGGGGGATCACCCGGACCTTATGTGTGAGCTTCTGCAACACAGGACTGGTCCGGACGTAATTGTCAGACGTCGCCACGATGACCGCGGCCTGCCGCAAGAACCGATGCATGATGGGCGCATACAGGAGCTTTAAAATCCGTTGGCGAGTCACATCCAGGTGATAGCTCACCACCACCGGCTTTTTCACGCCGCTGAGCAAATGGACCAGATCGCCGAAGGGCCAGGGAAAATGGAAGTGCAGCACATCCGCCCAGTGGACCAGCCGCCGGTAATGCCACAACATGGACAGTGAAAGACCGGTCGACGCCACCGTCGCGGTCAACGGAAAACAATAGGCCGCGATGCCTTCATGACGCACGCGTTTGATGCGAGGCCCGCCTGCCAGATACAGCACGCGGCTCTCGATCCCGTAGTCGCGGCCACCGTCGCTGAGTGCCGTCATCACCTGTTCGACGCCGCCGTACCCCGCCGGCGTCCAGGACTTATAGACATGCAGCACTCGAACAGGGTCCGAGACCTTCAGGTCCTGGTGTGACGCCGGAGCAGGACGGATGGTTGAAGCTCGGCTGAGTATGGTCGTGGTTCCCTTCATGGCTGCCTGGCGTAAGCCTGATTTGCGGCGAGACCGAGCCTCACGGGGTCCACCGTTGCGGGGGCGCGGACCGACGTTGACAAGGACGCCCTATGCGCGACGGCTGTCCCGACGAGAATCCAAAAGAGACAGGCCACACTGCCGGCGAACATCGCGTCAAAGAGGTTGCGTACGGCAAAACCGACAATCATCAGGGCGATCGCCATGAGCAGGGCCCACGTGGCCGCATCGTCGGCGTGCGCCCAGGCCAGCCGAAGACATTCGCGAACACCGGCTGCCAGCACCCAGACGACAAACACGACGGCCGGAATACCGCTTCCCATGGCGACCATGAGAAAAAAGTTATGACTTCCTCCGGCTTTCAGCGTTTCCGGGTGGTCGCCGAGACGGGCCATAAAGGTCTTCGTTCCATACCCCACGCCCAGGAACGGATGCGATGCGATTTCATTGGCCATCAGCGCCCACACGGCGACGCGCGCGTTCAGTGTCCAGGGATCCAGGGTATCCTGATGATAGCCGGCGACGCCGAGTCCAACGAGAAGAGCTACTGTCACAACAAAACCGACCAGCAGACCCAAGAGAAGCCGAAACTGCCTGGTGAAGAGACCGAAGGAAAGACCCTGGGCCACCACTCCGAGCCATCCGGCGCGCGTATAGGACAAGGCTTGCGCCATCACAGCCAGGACGGCCACGAGGCCATACGCGGCCCTCTTCCAAAGATGACGGGTGGACCAGGCGCCGGCCAGCAGCAGCGGCACCGTCATGACCATGTAGGTGCTGAGCCATTGATAATCCGAACCGGGAGCCTGTGCGCGAACAGGACGATCGGTCCACGTGCCCCCGCGTTGCAGGAAATCGGTCAGCGCATAGAGGCAGAGTGCCATTGAGCCGATCGCGACTGCCGCGAGCACCTTGCTGTCCATGTTGTCACGACGATCTTTCAGGGCCACTTGCCAGACGGTGACCGTCCAATAGAACACCAGGATCTTGGCTGCGAGTTTCCGCCATTCGGAAAAGCTGTAGGCCGGGTCGGTCGCCACCGGTACCGAAAGCAGGATCCATCCGAGCAACAATAAGATGGGCAGGTGCAAAGGGCTTGAAAATCCGAGGGACCGTCCTTCGGCGTAGGCCGTGCCCAAGCCGACGGCGAGGAAGCTGAAAAAGAAATACTCCTGAACATGCGACAAGGCCGGGAAGAAGGTCATCATGGTGATCACGATCAGCGCGGCGGATTGCAGGCGCCAGAGCGACTGGCAGGTCCTGGTCAGCAGCGATGCTTCGCCCGGGAGTGGCTCGGTCATGAGAGGATCCGCCAGTTGGCTAGTAGGCGTTCTCATGCAGCACTCCCTTCCAAAGGGTCTGACAGAGGATCTTCAGGTCAAACCAGAGCGACCAATGTTGTATGTAGTACAAGTCGTGCGCGATGCGCGTTTGAATGCAGGTGTTCCCTCGCCATCCGTTGATCTGCGCCCACCCTGTCATGCCGGCTTTGACCTTATGACGGAGCATGTAGGTGGGATACGTCTGGCGGAACGTCTCAATGTACGTCGGACGTTCCGGCCGAGGCCCGACCAAACTCATTTCTCCCTTCAAGACATTCCAGAGCTGAGGGAGTTCGTCGAGGCAGGCCTTGCGTAACAGGCGGCCTAGTTTTGTGGCGCGTGCATCGTTGGCCACCGCCCACACCGGGCCCGTATTGCGTTCCGCCTGGTCGTGCATCGTGCGAAATTTCAGCATGACAAACGGCCGCCCGGCCAAGCTCATGCGGACCTGGCGATACAGCACCGGACCGGGGGAGGAGGCCTTGATCAGAATCGCGATCATGATGAACAGGGGAATGGCTAGACAAAGGCCGACGGCCGAACCCACGATATCGAGCGCGCGCTTTCCCGCCGCATGCCATCCCTGCACGGGCGATCCCTGAAGCGTCATGATCGGCAACCCCTCAAACATGTACGCATCCATGACGACGTGTTCGATCGACGTCATTGCAGGAATCAGCTTTACATCGACCGTGCTGTTTCGAAGCGCACGGAGCAGCGTTTCGACCTGAGCTTCCAGAGAGGCGGGCAAACAGATCACCACTAATTCCACGCCTGATTCGACCACGCTCGAGACCTGACTGAAGGTCCCAAGGACCGGGATGCCGTCGAGAAGGCCCCCGACCTCCGCCTGACGCTCAGAGATGAAGCCATGCACGAGACACCCGTACTCTGGTTTGTCCGTGAGGCGACGTGCCATGTCCTGCGCCACTCGGCCGGTTCCCACGATCAAGGCCTTGCGGCGAGGCATTTCCCGCCGATCTGCCCAACGGAGATCTCGAAGGCCGAGCGTCTGGGACAAAGCCATCGCCGTCAGGCTCAGGCCCCAGAGCAGCGCCATCTCCGAGAAAGCGGGATGTGGTTCAGCCAGCAGGGAGGCATATCCCGTCGACAGAGCGAGGAAGACCGTCATCGCCGCCAGAAAATCTTTTAACGTCTGCCATGACCCCACTGTGCGGCCGCTATGATCTGCGCAGAGCCACAACGAGAGGACTGCTATCACGATAAAGGGAATGGGATTCCAGCCTGGATCTGCCACTGCCGCGACTCCGGGGGCAAGGCCGAGCGTCGTCAGCACGCAGAAAAGCAATGCCGCACAGGCCATGTCAGCAGTCAGCATGAGAATACGGGCAGAATTTGTGGGCCGTCGCAACATGGCGCTTGATCGAACGTAGTCCTATGAAGGAATCTCAGTCAGCGAAAGGCGAGTCCGTCACTTGCCGAGACCGTACTGACTGTCACATGTGGAGTCACACTAGAGGCACTGTAGTGGGAGTGTCCTACTGAGCACACTGGGAGGACCCCTGGGAAGGAGACGGAAAACCTCGTTATCTTGGATCAGGTATTCTATTGAGGACAGGGGGGCGGAGAGGCGAGAAACGAGACCGGGTCGTAAAATAAGGTCAGCGCCCGGCGCCCTTGAGCGCCCAGGCTTGAAGCGATCGAATGTGCAGGGTTCCTCCGTCCGTGGAGAGTTGGGTACCTTGGCTGCCCGGCGCAGGAAAAATGAGATCGGAGAGCGTCACCTGGCCATCCTGCGCAAACACTTCGACCGAGGATCGGTCGACTAATACGGTGAGTGTGACTGCGCCGGATGCATCGAGCGCGACCGGCGCTTCGTGACGGGCCGGAAGCGTCGTCGCGGAGGAGAGACGCGCCTGAGGTGGAGCGATCCACGAACAGCACCGACCGGGTCACGTCATACCCGATTCGGGTCTCTTCCTGCTTCCCTTGCCGCACGAGCAGGGTGACTTCTCGGGCCGTCCTCGGTTCGAGGACAAGGGAAATCTCAAGAGCATCGCCCACGAGACCATCCAGGACTGAGGACCTTCCGGCCACCGTCTGATTGGCGAGATCGATTAGAGGAGGGCCGGCGCGCAGGTCGTGCAGTTCTGAGACCGGGCGTTGAGTCAAAACGTAACTCCCGTCGCCGGTTCGCAACAAGCCCACTTCGCGGGGCACCGTCATGGCGCCTCGCCAGGCTCCGGTAGGCAAGGCCGAAGCGTAGGCCCAATTGTTCATCCAGGCCATCCAAATGCGTCGTGCGTCGGTCGTCGGAATATCCGAGAAAGACATGGCGGCATAAAAGTCCGTACCGAAGTCCACCCAGCGCGAGGCTAGGCGCCGAAGGGACGAAGGACGTGCCGTCGAACTCGCCGACGACATACCGGGACCCGGAGCCTCCGTAGCGTCCGCCTGGATTCGTATCCACCTTGAGCACCCAGCGCGTGACACCGGGCTCGTTCATCACCGGCAGTTCGAAGAAATCCGGACACTCCACCACGCCGCCGCCCAGGCTTTGGTCCGGCCCGATGTCCGACAGATGGCTCCAGGTCGTGAGATTCAGGGATCCATAGAGCATGACGCGATCGCCTGCGGCGAGGACCATGACCCATCGTTTGGTCGGCCCGTGAAAAAATACTTTGGGATCACGAAAATCCGCAAGCCCCGGATTGGGCAGCACGGGATTGGAGACGTTGAGCCGGAATGTGCGGGCGCGATCGTCGCTCGCCGCCACGCTTTGCACCTGCGAACCACCGCTGTGCGTGAACACCGCGACGACGCAGTCAGATCCGCCAGGGCACAGGCCGCTGGTGTGTTGGCGGTCGACGACGGCACTGCCGGAAAACGGCAAGCCGAGGGCGCTCGGACCGAGGACGGACGGGAGATCTGTCCAATGCACCATGTCACTGCTTACCGCATGGCCCCAGTGGATGAACCCCCACACCGGTTGCGAAGGATTGTATTGATAGAACAGGTGGTACTCACCAGCCAGATACACGAGACCGTTGGGATCATTCAGCCAGTTGGCGGGGGCGGTGAAATGATAGCTGGGCCTGGCGTCGAGCACGGTCGTCTGCGAGGAGTCTGGAGACGAGGAGCCGCACCCCGTTCCCATGAACAGGGCCAGTAAGAGGACGGTGGCTGTGAGACGACCTCGGGAACGCTGGCGACCTAGCCCACCAACCATGGTGGCGGGCCGGACCGCAATCGACGGCATCAGTGACAACCCCTGGTGATAAGCACGGACAGGGCATTTGGCAACTTTTGTGCCGATTTAACGCGCCGTCGAAGTCGTGTATTTTTACGCCTGCGGAATGCATCAAATGCTGTCAATCACGCACGATTTGCGATGTCCGCCTGCAGATACCATCAATCGGAACCATCTGCCGTCGTTTGTGCACTGTTGTGCAATGAGTAACAATTCTTGCTCTCTGAGGAGCGTGGTATGAGAAAGGTCTTGGACGATGACGGAAAAATCTGGTGATCCAGTCGAGATCAGCGGCAGCACACGAGCGAGGAACGAGTCAGCAATTGTTAGGGAGTGATTCAGGCCAGGTAAAAGATGTGATGGGGACATGTTAAAAAGATGGTGTGAGCGCCCAGCGAGAGGCGAGTAAGATCAAAACCGGGAGAGGTCGTGAGGACGGAGATCGCAGACATCGGCATCATCGGCGGAGGGGCGGCCGGACTCGCCGCGGCGATTGCGGCCGCTGAAACTCTCGCGGGCAAGGGAGCGGCCCGCGTGATGGTGTTCGACGGGGCCAAGACCCTGGGCGCAAAGATTCTGGTGTCAGGCGGAGGGCGCTGCAACGTGACGCATGACAGCGTGACCGCGGGCGATTTCTTCGGCAATCGGCATATCATCCGCAACGTGCTTGCCGCCTTTCCGGTCGAGCAGACAATCCAGTGGTTCGATTCAATGGGCGTGGAGTTGAAACGCGAGGCCACCGGAAAACTTTTTCCCGTGACGGACAAGGCACGCACGGTGTTGCAGGCGCTGCTCGCACGGGCCGGGCAGGTCGGCGTCTCCCTGTGTCCCGGTCACCGGGTGCACGAGGTGTCTGTCACGCCGTCCTGCTTCGAGATCCGACATCAACATGGCATGCAGCAAGCGGCGCGTCTCATCCTGGCCACCGGTGGCCGGTCACTTCCAAAGTCGGGCAGCGACGGACACGGGTATCAGCTGGCCCGCTCATTGGGACATGAGATCACACGGACCGTCCCCGGCCTGGTGCCGCTGTTGCTCGACGGGACATCCTTTCATGCCTCGCTGTCGGGGGTTTCTCAGGAGGTGGAATTGAAAACGGTCATTGAAGGACGGGAGGTCGATCGGCGGACCGGCAGCCTTCTCTGGACTCATGTTGGCATCAGTGGTCCGGTGGCCATGGACGCCAGCCGCTGGTGGACCTTGGCCACGGCACAAAACCAGGCGGTGAATCTGTACGGCAATTTTTTGCCGGGCCGCTCGGGAGAGCAGGCCAGGGACTGGCTCATCGCGGAAGCGACCGCCCAGCCGAGGCGTGCGCTCATGCGAATGCTGGCGACGGTGTTCCCTGAGCGATTTGCCGAGGCCCTCTGTCGTCATGTTGGGTGCGATCCGCACGCCGCGATAGCGCAGGTGCCGCGGAAGGACCGTGAGCGCTTGCACGACGCGCTCACCCGGTTCCGCTTTCCCGTCAGCGGAGACCGCGGCTGGAATTTCGCCGAAGTGACGGCCGGGGGAGTGCCGCTCGAAGAGATCAATTTCAGAACGATGGAATCGAAACGTGTCTCTGGCTTATATCTCATCGGAGAAATTTTAGATTGTGACGGGCGGATCGGCGGGTTTAATTTCCAATGGGCCTGGTCAACAGGGTTCCTGGCAGGCCGGTCCGCCGCCTCATCGCATCACGCAAGCGGAGCGTCGTCGGAATCGTCTCGCCAGCCGAGCACGAAGGCGCAGGCGGAGGTAGAATAAGCACGATGGAGGAACGAAGGTGATCCGTCTCCCGCACTATCCGCAGACCTCATTGGGCAGCAAGATCCTCGTGGCCGTGACCGGCTTGGGGCTCGCGGTCTTTGTGCTCTTCCATATGGTGGGCAATCTGCAGATGTTTCAGGGAGCCAGGGCGATTAATGGCTATGCGGCCTTCCTTCGCGACATGCCGATTCTCTTATGGACGGCCAGGGCCGGCCTGTTCGCGTTCGTTCTCTTCCATCTGGTCCTCGCGCTGAAGCTCGCAAGACAGAACCGTGAGGCCCGCCCGATGGCTTATGCGGTCCGCCGCTATCGCCAGGCCTCGCTCGCCTCGAGGACCATGGCGATCAGTGGTGTGCTGCTGCTGCTGTTCATCATTTTCCATCTGCTTCATTTGACCGCCGGCATCATCGATCCTTCGTTTGCCGACAAGTTGGATGTCCGAGGACAGCGCGACGTCTATGCCAAGATGATCCACGCCTTTCAAAACCCCCTGTTGGCGTCGGTGTATCTCGTAGCGCAGGTTGTCTTAGGGCTACATCTGAGTCACGCCGTGTCCGGCAGCCTGCAGACGTTGGGATTGGAGCACCCGGCCCTCAATCGAGTGTTCAGGGCCGCAGGGCCGGCAGTCGCTCTCATCGTCGTGCTGGGTAACATGGCGATTGTCTTGGCCGTCACAATGGGAATCATCCGCTGATGATCACGCTCGATCCGAAAGTTCCCTCCGGACCCCTGGAAACGAAGTGGGACCGGCACCGGTTCGGTGAGAAGCTGATCAGTCCCAACAACAAGCGTCGAATGAACATCCTCGTCGTCGGAAGCGGGCTTGCGGGAGCCAGCGCCGCGTCAACCCTGGCCCAGCTCGGGTACCAGGTGGATTGCTTTTGCGTGCAGGACAGTCCACGTCGGGCGCACAGCATCGCCGCGCAAGGCGGCATCAATGCGGCGAAGAACTACCAGGACGACGGGGACAGCATCGCCCGCCTCTTTTACGACACCATTAAAGGCGGCGACTTCCGTTCCCGCGAGGCGAACGTCTATCGGCTTGCACAGGTCAGTACGCAGATCATCGATCAATGTGTCGCGCTCGGGGTGCCCTTTGCCCGGGAATATGGCGGTCAACTGGCCAATCGGTCCTTCGGCGGCGTGCAGGTGTCGCGCACGTTTTATTGCCGGGGGCAGACGGGCCAGCAGCTGTTGCTGGGCGCGTATTCAGCGCTCTGCTTGCAGATCGAACGGGGGTACGTCCGGATGCGTCCCCGGACCGAAATGTTGGATTTGATCGTGATCGACGGCCACGCCCGCGGCATTGTGGTGCGGGATCTCGTGACGGGAGCCATCGGCGTCCATACGGCGCATGCGGTGGTGTTGGCCACCGGCGGCTACAGCAACGTGTTTTACCTCTCCACAAATGCCAGCAGCAGCAATGTGACGGCGACCTATCGAGCGTGGAAGCAGGGTGCGGCCTTCGCCAATCCCTGCTTTACGCAGATCCATCCGACCGCCATCCCCCCGAGCGAAGAGCACCAGGCGAAACTGACGCTCATGTCCGAGTCATTGCGCAACGACGGTCGGCTGTGGGTGCCCAGCGCGCAGTCAGACCCTCGCGCGCCGGATCAGATTCCAGCCTCCGAACGGGATTACTTCCTGGAACGTCGGTATCCCCGCTTCGGCAATCTGGTGCCGCGGGACGTGGCCTCCCGCGCAGTCAAGGCGCTCTGCGACGACAAGCGCGGTGTGGGGCCCGGGGGGCGCGGGGTCTATCTCGATTTCAGCGATGCGATGCAGCAATTGGGAATGGACGTGGTGCGGGAGCGCTATGGCAATCTGTTCGATATGTACCAGCGCATTACCGGCGAGAACGCCTACCAGGTTCCCATGCGCATTTACCCCGCACCGCACTATACGATGGGCGGGCTGTGGGTCGACTACAATCTCATGAGCACCGTTCCCGGGCTCTTTGTCATCGGCGAGGCGAATTGTGCCGATCACGGCGCCAACCGTTTGGGAGCCAGCTCTCTGATGCAGGGCCTCGGCGACGGCTATTTTATTCTGCCCTACACGATCGGCCACTATCTGGCGACGACGATTCAGACCCCTGTGTCGGAGCGTCATCCCGACGTCGCGCAAGCGGTCGAACGGGTGAAGGCCCGGGTGGTAAAGCTTCTGGCAGGGCAGAAGCGGCGGACCTCTGCGTCGTTCCATCGCGAATTAGGCCGCATGCTCTGGGACCACTGCGGCATGGCGAGAAACCGCGAAGGATTAATGCTGGCGCTGAAGTCGATCCCTCCGTTGCGCGAGAAATTCTGGCGGGACGTCGCCATTCCCGGGTCCGGCGAATCGTTCAATCAGGAGCTGGAGTACGCCGGCCGGGTCGCCGACTATTTAGAATTCGCCGAACTGCTGTGCCTGGACGCCTTGGAGCGGGAAGAATCGTGCGGCGCGCACTTCAGGGAAGAACATCAGACTCCGCAGGGAGAACCGGTGCGGGACGACCGCCGGTTCGCGCATGTGGCGGCATGGGAATATGCGGGACAGGATCGACCTGTCCTGCACAAGGAACCGCTGACATTCGAATTCGTGACTCCGTCGGCGAGAAACTATCAATGACCCGCCCGGTGACGATACGAGTGCTCGTGAGAGCCGGACACTGTTCGCGATGAACCTGCGATTGAAAATATGGCGGCAGCCAGGTCCCGATGACGCGGGGTCATTTATGACCTACCGGATGGACGACGTGAGTCCCGATATGTCGTTCCTGGAGATGTTAGATGTGCTGAACCAGCATCTTGTGCTCAAGGGCGAAGACCCGGTTGCCTTTGAATATGACTGTCGCGAGGGCATCTGCGGCAGCTGCTCGCTGGTCATCGACGGAGTTCCGCACGGCCCGGAACGCGGGATTGCCACCTGTCAGCTCTATATGCGGCGCTTCTCCGACGGCGTGACGATCACCGTCGAGCCCTGGAGAGCCAAGGCCTTTCCGGTGGTGAAGGATCTGGTGACGGATCGGAGCGCCTTCGACCGGATCATGCAGGCCGGCGGCTACATTTCGGTCAATACCGGTGGAGCGGTGGATGGCAACGTCGTGTTGATTGCCAAAGACCTCGCGGAAAACGCCATGGACGCCGCGTCCTGCATTTCGTGCGGCGCCTGCGTGGCGGCCTGCAAGAATGCGTCGGCTACCTTATTCGTCGCAGCCAAAGTCTCGCACCTCGCGGTGCTGCCCCAAGGCGAACCGGAACGCGCACACCGGGTCACGGCGATGATGGACGCGATGGATCGCGAAGGATTCGGCGCCTGCGGAAATCAAAATGAATGCGAGGCGGTCTGTCCCAAAGGTATCAGCGTGCGTTTCATCGCCCAGCTGAACCGTGAGTATGTCCGGGCCCGCGTCATCCAATCCGGCTCTCGCCTACCGGAGGAGAGCCCGCACGCGGAATCTGACTAGCCGCTTAATTCAACCTGCTTCTTCGCGTCCCCCTGCTGCATGAGATGGCAATGAGCTTGACTGCCAGCGAAAGGCCTTTATAGTCGGTCATAGAACTCCTGAGCGTCGGGCCGTCTTCCGGGCCCCTTCTCATCAGACGTGAGGACATCAATGGGTCGGCAGCTCGCGTGCCCGCATTGTCAAACTGAACGCGTGCTGAGGTCTCATCCTCAATCGCCCCGGGAGCATGCCGCCGCCCTGGTCTTCATTGTTCCGTTTCATTGCCAGCACTGCAGCCATCGGTTTCTCGCCTGTCGGCTTGGCTTACGTCACCCGCAGCAGGCCATCGATCGCCGCGAGCATCTGCGCATACCGGTCCGGCTGTTTCTCTCCTTCTCTGGGGGGAAAGTGCGGGGCGAGGGGACCGTCATGGATCTGTCCATGGGCGGCTGCATCATCAAGAGCGAGACGCAGGTTCACATGGACGATATCTTTTATCTTGAGATCGCGATCAGCGACCAGGAGCCGCCGATTGAAGTGGCCGCCATGGTCCGGTCGGTCAGCGCCCGTGGTATCGCATTCAAATTTCTCCGCAAGGCGCAGGAAAACAAACGCCTGCTCGCATTCATTCAATCCAACTCGGGCTCTACCTCCTCCATCCTCACGAAAGCCGTCGAACCGGCGGTCTCCGGATCTTCCCGCTGATCACTGCTTGTACCAGTCTGTTGGGGACTGGTCACATCGGAGTTTCCCACGCCGACGGCATCGGATGGTCCGTGACCAACCGTTCATGCTGCGCCAGGTCATAGGGTTCGATGGTCAGGTCCCGGTGGTCCATCGGCTCAGGACAGATCGGCGAGCACAGAAAATCGATCAAGGCCTGCGCCTTGTGTTCCGTTGCAAACCTGCATAGCCCATGTTCCGGCATGCCGGATGAGGGATGCCAGAACGCCAGCTCGATGGCGCTGCCCTGATAAATACCGAGAGTGCGGTGCCGCACCTGGAATCCGCCCGGCAGATGGGATGACCGTTCAAGCGACATGGATGGCTCGGGGCGATGGTGTCTTCATGAGAGGAGCATGATAGCATGGCGATGGAATGAGACTCACGGTTTCCATCATGGAGGAGCGACCTATGAGCCAGCGAAGTGTGACACATGCCGGCGTCTTGATTTTCCTCGGACTTGCACTGCTATCAGGCTGCGGCTACAACGACCTCCAGGGTTTAGACGAAGACACCAAGGCGGCTTGGAGTGAAGTCGTCAATCAGTACCAGCGCCGGGCCGACCTGATTCCGAATCTGGTCAATACCGTGAAGGGGTACGCGGCCCATGAGAAGGAGACGCTAGAGGGAGTGGTCGAGGCGCGGGCGAAAGCGACCAGCATTCAGGTCACACCGGAGACGTTGCGGGATCCGGCCTCCTTCGAGCAGTTTCAAAAAGCCCAGGCGGGCCTCTCGTCTGCGCTCGGGCGATTGATTGCCGTGGCGGAAAATTATCCCAACCTGAAGGCCGATCAAAATTTTCGTGACCTGCAAAGTCAGCTCGAAGGCACCGAAAACCGCATCGCCGTGGCGCGGAAGCGCTACATCGATCGCGTGGCGGATTACAATAAGATGGTCCGGTATTTCCCGACTAATCTGACGGCAAAATTCCTTCTGCACATGGAAGAGAAACCGAATTTCACGGTGGCTGACGAGAAGGCTGTTGCAAAGCCGCCGGAAGTGAAATTCAACTGAATCAGCCAATGATGGAAGGGACTAGCATGAGCCGTGTCTGGCGTGAGCCTGCACGGCTCATGGTCTGTCTGGCCTGTCTCTGCGCCGCCGGCTTGAGCTGGGCCTTAGAGGTCCCGCCGCTCACCGGCCGCATTGTCGACCTCGCGCACATCATGCCTCCTGACGTGGCGGCCCAGCTGACGGCCGAGTTGGAGGCCCACGAGAGCAAGACCGGCAATCAAGTGGCGGTGCTGATTCTTCCGTCGATCGAGGGTCAGCCCATAGAGTCGTTTTCCCACCTGGTGGCGACCACCTGGGCGCTCGGCAAGAAGGGCACGGACAACGGCGTGCTTTTGACCATCGCCCTCCGTGAACGCAAGGTGCGCATCGAGGTCGGCTATGGACTTGAAGGGACCCTGACCGATCTTCGATCCGCCCGTATTATCCGAAACGAGATCGTGCCCCGCTTTCGGGCCGGTGATATGCCGGGGGGAATCGCCGCCGGAATACGCGCCATCGTGCGCACGATCGAGGGCGGTGAGCCGGCGGAGTCCCCGCCGTCGAATCCGGCAACACCAGCGGTGCCCGCCATTCAATATGTATTGATCGGTATTGTGGTCGGCACACTGGCCGGGCTCATCCTGAGCCAGGGGCTCCAGCGCACGCGCGCGTTCCTGGGCAGCCTCCTCGCCTTTCTCATCGCCCAGTTCGGCAGTGTATTGCTGGGTGTGCTCGCGTCTGTGGTGACGGCCTTTTTGTTGATGCTCTTTCTGCAGGCCGGACGCGGTGGAGGACGAGGTCGCCATATCGGGTGGGGACCGGGTACGACCTGGTCAGGCGGAGGGCTGGGCGGAGGGTTCGGCGGCGGATTCAGCGGCGGGGGCGGAGATTTTGGCGGCGGCGGGGCCTCGGGAGATTGGTGATGCTGGCCTTCACGAATCAGGAACGCGAACGCATCAAGCAGGCGGTGCAGCAGGCAGAGCGGCGGACGACCGGCGAGATTGTTCCCATGATCGTCCCCGCCTCCGCCCGCTATCGCGAAGCCGGCTATCGCACCGGCCTTATTGTGGGATGGCTCACGCTCGCCGTCCTCTTGACCATCGAAACGTATTGGTTACCGTGGGGATGGCATGGCGGCAATGCAGGCTGGCTCCTGCTTGCCGTCATTGCCGCCTATGGCCTGGGCGAATGGCTCGGCACCTTTCCATCGGTCATTCGCCTGGTCACGTCGCGCGAGCGGATGGCGTACAAGGTGAAGCTCCGGGCTCAGCAGGCCTTTTATGAGCACGGGTTTCAACACACGCAGGGCCGCACGGCCATTCTCATTTTTATCTCGCTGTTGGAACACCGCGTACAGGTGTTAGCCGATAAAGGAATCAACGAGTGCGTGCCGTCCGGCACATGGGAAGGTGTGGTCGGCGGCATTGTGGAGGGCATTACGGCCGGAAGACCGACCGACGCGATCTGTGACGCCATTGCTCGTTGCGGCGCCTTGCTTGCGCAAGCGTGCCCGTCGGGGACAGGCGAGAACCCGGATGAATTGCCGGACGAATTAATTGAAGAGCCATAAGCGCGAGTTATCCATTCACATAGACTGCCCGTTGAGCTTCCGCTAGAATCTGCCCCCATGTCCGAGCCCACTGCCGCTCCCACTTCGCCCGCGGCGACCAAGGATGATACGCATTCGGTCTTAACGGCGGCAGGGATCGTCGGCGCGGCGACCTTTTCCAGCCGGATTCTCGGATTTGTTCGTGACATGGTGCTGGCGCGATTGTTCGGAGCGACCCCGGCCGCCGACGCATTCTTTGTCGCTTTCCGGATTCCCAGTCTGTTGCGGGAACTCTTTGCCGAAGGGTCCATGTCCTCCGCCTTCATTCCGGTCTTCACCGAATACCGCACGCTTCGCAGCAAGCAGGAAGCGTGGGAACTGGCGAGCGCGGTCTTTACGACCTTGCTCACGATTGTCACCCTCGTCACGATTCTGGGCATGGTGACTGCACCCTGGCTGGTGCAGTGGCTCGCGCCCGGCTTCCAGGTCAATCCTGAGAAGCTGAGGCTCACCACGCTCCTCGCTCAGGTTATGTTTCCTTATTTGATTTTCATCAGCCTTGCGGCCCTTGCCATGGGCATTCTCAATTCGGTGCGCGCCTTTGCCGCGCCCGCATTCTCGCCGTTGTTTTTGAATGTGTTCATCATTGGCTGCGCACTGTACCTGGCGCCTCACCTCAAGGAGCCGATCATCGGAGTCGCAATCGGCGTTGTGGCCGGCGGGGCGGCGCAATTTGCCATGCAACTGCCCAGCCTCAAACTGCGGGGGCTGCTGTTCGGATTGCGATTTGAGCCCAACCATCCCGGCGTGCGGAAAATCGGCCGGCTCATGGTGCCCTCCTTGCTCGGCCTGTCCGTGACACAGATCAATCTTACGGTGAGCACCATTCTCGCTTCCTTTTTTGCCGGCGGCCCCACGTATCTGTTCTACGGCATGCGCCTGATTCAATTTCCGTTGGGTATTTTCGGCGTGGCTCTTGCGACGGCGATTCTGCCGACGTTGTCAACGCAGGCGGCCCGCGGCGCACTCGGCGAATTACGGACCACACTCGGCTTCGGGCTGCGCATGATTCTCTTCATCATCGTGCCGGCGATGATCGGCTTGATCTTGCTGCGCATCCCGATCGTGCATCTCTTTTTCGAGCACGGGACGTTTACCTCCGGGGACACGGCCGAAACGGCGCTGGCGGTGTTGTGTTACTCCGTCGGGTTGTGGGCGTTCGGCGGCGTGCGCATTATCGTAGCCGCCTTTTATTCGCTGCAGGATACCAAGACCCCGGCTGTCTCAGCGGCCATTGCCGTCGCGGCAAACGTGGTGTTCTCACTTGCTCTGATGACACCGCTCGGGCCGGCGGGTCTGGCGCTGGCGACGGCATTGGCCGCGATGGTCAACGGAGGCATTCTCGTCGCCGTCCTTAATCGGCGGCTCGGTGGGGTTGACTGGGCCTCCATCGGAAGGTCCTCCATCCGCGTGCTATTGGCCAGTCTTCCCCTGGCAGTCACGTGCTGGTGGGTGGCCGGAGAGCAGATCTGGCGTGATCCAGATGCCTGGACGGCGAAATCCGCCATGCTCGCTGGAGCCATCGGCCTGAGTATGGCCGGCTACGTGGGCGTACATGCTCTCCTCAGATCGGACGAGTTGAGCGTGCTCTGGGGAATGGTTCAACGTAAACTCAAGCGAAAGCCGAGAGAGGAATACTATGAAAAACGGTCATGAAAACGGACAACGGACGGCGCTGATGTTTTCAACCCCATGGGGATGGATGGGAATTTCGGAGACGCGGAAGGGGATCGACACCATTGTCTTGCCCAAACGATCGAAGAAGGCGGTCTTGTCAAGTTTGAACGGGACGGCACATGTGACGCCGGCGACTTCGTCGGCCCGGTTGCACGCAGCCAAACAACAGCTGCTCGATTACCTGCAGGGGACCCGGGACCGGTTCGAATTGCCGCTGGATTTGTCGCAGGGCACTGTCTTTCAACGGCAGGTCTGGCGAACGCTTCAGCGCGTCCCGTACGGCAAGTTGCGATCCTATCAGTGGGTGGCCACCCGCGTGGGCGGACGGCGGTATGCCCGAGCGGTCGGAAATGCGGTGGGAGCGAATCCCTTGCCGATTGTCATTCCTTGTCATCGCATCGTGGCGCAGGACTCATCTCTGGGTGGCTTCTCCGGGGGATTGCCCACCAAGCGGAAACTCCTGACACTGGAAGGCACCCTCCGGTATCTCAGCGCCGGTCAGTAGTCCATGAAGGCGGTTGTTCAACGGGTGACCCGCGCATCGGTCAACGTGGATGGGAAGAACGTCGGAATGATCGATGGCGGCCTCCTGGTGTTTCTAGGGGTGGCTAAAGGAGACACGGAAGAGGATGCCCGGTACGTCGTTGAAAAAATCAGGACCCTGCGCCTGTTTTCCGATGCGCACGGCAAAATGAACCACTCACTCTCAGACGTGAACGGGGCCGTGTTATTGGTGTCCCAATTTACCTTGCTCGGCCGGACGTCGAACGGCCGACGGCCGAGCTTCGACGCGGCCGCCTCTCCCGAGGAGGCCAGGGCACTCTATGAGCGTGTGGCAGCGGATTTACGAGCGCACGACACGGTCGTCGCCTCGGGCGTCTTTGGCGCGCATATGAAAGTGGAGTCGATCAATGACGGACCCGTGACCTTTGTACTCGATAGCCGGGAGAAGCGGTTGTAACGGCGAGACCGGGGCTCACGTCCGGATGACTCGGGCCGTAAGAAGAGTCTGTGAACTCGCATCGGCCGAGAAGTCTGTTATACTATCGACAGACGTTGTGAATTGGCGAGAGGTGGTGATGGGAACTGAAGTTCCTCCACGACATCCGCTCCGGGAACTCTTCGGTGCCCTCACGGAGAAGAGCTTTACGGAGCATCTCGGCTGGCCTGATCTCAATGTGACCTCCTATGTGTCGAATCTCCTCGTCGATTTCACGCATACCGATCAGCTCCACAAAATCAAAAATCAACAAGAGAAACCCGTTGATACGGTGGTGGATTTACTCTTCGAGTCCGAAGTGCTGTTCGGGGCCCAATCCATGGACCGCGAGCGGGATGTGCATCGGCACATCGGCGACTTTACCTTATTCATGGCCGGATTATTTCCTGAATATCTGCGCCGGCTCAAGTCCGCGGGGTTGATCTACCATAAAGATTTTCTCGTGGATTATGTCAAGACCGGCAAGCGGTCATATGCGATCGTCGCAGACATCGGCCGCGACAGTACGGAAGCCGATCCGCCGTTATTCAGAAAGTTATCGGAAAACTTTGAACTCTGCGTGACCGGACTCGGTTTTGTGCGATCCGATCTGGACCGCATGCAAGATCCCGGATACCGGCGCGCCCGCGACCTCCTGCTGAATTGAAATCCACTCGCCCTCTCATTCTCGCCCATGGAGGCGCCGGCCTCCGTTCAATGACGCGCGCTCAAGCCAACGGCCTCCAGGCGGCGTTGCGTGTGGGCTATCATCTCCTTGATCGCGGCGTGTCCGCCCTAACCGCGGTGGAAGAAACGATCCGGGTGCTGGAAGGCAGCGGCCTCTTCAATGCCGGCAAGGGGGCGCATCTCCAACTCGATGGTGTCCGGCGGATGGATGCCTCCATCATGGAAGGGCGCGAGTTGCAGGCCGGGGCGGTGGCCTCCGTTGAAGGCATCGTGCACCCGATCACGGCCGCCCGTCTGGTGCTCGAGCACACTGCCCATGTGCTGCTCGTCGGCAAGCCCGCAACCGACTTCGCACAGTATTTCAAATTGCAACGACAATCCCGCCGACCGCCAGGCCGTTCAGGCCAGCGCGGGAGCATGACTCGCTTGCTCCAGAAAGGCACGTTGCGACTGTATCGTCAGATGATCAGCGGGGGCCCGGCCATGAGACAGCGGCAGGGAAAAGAAACCGTGGGGGCAGTGGCGCGCGACCGGATGGGGACGGTTGCCGGCGGCGCCTCCACGGGAGGCATCGATATGATGCTGCCCGGGAGGGTCGGCGACACGCCATTGATCGGGTGCGGGGTGTATGCTGACAATATGAGCGGAGCCGTGTCCATGACTGGGTTAGGCGAAGGGATCATACGTGTGGCGGTCGCGAAACTGATTTGCGATCATCTGGCGCAGGGAGCCGCTCCGGCCGCCGCGGCGCGGACCGCCCTGCAGACGCTCGTGGAGCGCGTTCGAGGCCGGGCCGGCGCCTTGGTCCTGGCGCCAGACGGGCAATTTGCGATCAGCCATGTCACGCCGCGCATGGCGGCCGGCTGGTGGGACGGACGAGGCGAGCCGGTGGTGAGGGGGCGGTGGCAATGACGGGCATCATCTTTCATCTCGCATTCCCCGTCCATGACCTCGGAGAGGCCAAGCGGTTCTATGTAGATGGTCTTGGATGTTCGGTCGGGCGCGAATCGGCCCACGCCATCACGCTGGGCCTGGCGGGCCATCAACTGGTCGGACATGTTGCGGAGACGACACCGGAACAGAAAGGCATCTATCCCCGACACTTTGGCCTCATTTTTTTGTCACTCGCCGATTGGCAGGCCCTGGCCGACCGCGCAAGCGCCCGCGGCCTGACGTTTTATCAACAGCCCCGAGTGCGATTTCCCGGAAGCCGGATCGAACACCATACATTCTTTCTCGAAGATCCTTCCCGCAATCTGCTTGAGTTCAAACACTATACTCACGAATCGGCTATCTTCGGTGAACGGGACGTCGCGGAAGTGGGCGACACAGGCCGGGTCTAGTATTTCCAGCAGTTTCCACGCGCCTAGTGAACCCGGGTTTGAAATGCGGCCGGCATTTTGTCCATCGACCGCAGAATTCGGTGATGGCGACGGGTGAGGGCGGCGGTTTTGCGGATCGGATCATACCGTTGAGGAGAGGGCAGAATAGCCGCCAACCAGGCTGCTTCGTCGGCGCTGAGTTCGGCAGCGGACTTGGCGTAGTGATGCCGCGCCGCGGCTTCTGCGCCATAGACTCCCCGGCCCCATTCCGCAACGTTGAGGTACAACTCCAGAATGCGCTCTTTGGTCAAGCGGTGTTCAAGCGAACGCGTGATGAGCGCTTCCCGTGCTTTGCGGAGAAGCGATCGCTCCGACGACAGATACAGATTCTTAGCCAACTGCTGGGTAATCGTGCTGCCCCCGCGCTTCAGTTCACCGGCTTCAAGATTGTGAATCGCCGCATCCTTGATCCCTTCCCAATCGAATCCTTCATGAATAAAAAAGGAGGCATCTTCCGCGGCAATGACCGCTCGTTGCAGATGGGGGGAGATGCGTGCGAGGGGGACCCACACCCAGTGCGTCGGGACCGCACGGCCTTGCTCCTTGGCTTGCGCAACGCGGCTGTCCATAAGGGCGGTGGAGATGGGGTTGGATCGGGAGAGCCGTGCCACGTCGGGCAGCGTCATTAACCAGATAAAGGCGAGCGCGCCCAGGGGAAGGCCGATGAGGAGGGTCCCCCACAGGACGACGCGGGCATTTCTCCGTTGCCTGGTTGACTTAGGCATAAGCTGGTGCGTAAGAACAGGGCGCGCTTCGGAGCCGGGAGACCTCCAAGGCGAGCGGCCGACGCCCAATCCTGCTCCCACGCGTGCCATGGATCAGACCGGCTGAGGTGTGTGTGAAAATTTTTTCAGCGGAGTTCATCAAGAGCTGCCTCTCGCCGGAGCACTTTCCTGCCGGCACGCTCCCGGAAGTGGCGTTCGTGGGACGCTCCAATGTAGGGAAGTCGTCCCTCATCAATTCGCTGCTGAACCGGCGCGACCTGGCGAAGGTCAGCCGTACACCCGGTAAGACGAGAGCGGTCAATTTATTCCTTGTCTCGACCTCGGATCCCGCCCTGACGCAATTTTATCTGGTCGATCTGCCGGGATACGGATTTGCAAAAGTATCCAAATCGGAGCGCGCGCAATGGGCGCCGTTGCTCGAGTCCTATCTGACCGCCCGTCCTCCCTTGTTGGGGGTCGTGCTCCTGGTCGAAAGCCGTGTCGTCACCGAACAGGATCGTCAGACGCTCGCCTGGCTGCGGTCCATCGGGCACAATCCGCTAATCGTCGCCACAAAAGCGGATAAACTCAGAGCCGCGGAGCGGGTGCGCGTGCTTCGTCAGACGCATCTGGACCTGGGTCTGACCGAAGGGGAGATGCTGATTCCCTATTCGGTTCCCACCGGCGACGGCCGTGACCGCTTATGGGGAGCGTTGCGCGACCTCGCTAAAACTTGATTTCGATGTACGCCTTGTTTTTCAAGTCGACCAGCCACGATTGAAAGACATCTTCGCTCTTCTGCTGGAAGACCAGCGCCTGAATCTCAAACTTCACCTCTTCAAACGGACGGAACTGCTTGGGCTTTTTTTCCTCGACCCGCATGATGTGAAATCCCTCCGGCGTCTCGATAATGTCGGAGATGCCTCCAGGCACCAGGGGAGCGATGGCCCGCTCGATCGCCGGCAGCAGTTCTCCCTGACGGACAAACCCGAGCCGTCCGCCGCGCGAGGCGTTGAGACCGTCCGAGTACTGCAACGCGAGATCCTCAAACTTTTCGCCCTTTTTCAATTCCGCCATGACCCGTCGCGCTTTGTCCTTCGCGTCGGCCGTGTCATCGGGGGATCGGGGAAGAATGAGAATCTGGCTTAACGTGTATTCCTCGGGGAGCGCGAACCGGTCCTGGTGCTCCTGATAATACCGCTTCATTTCAGCGTCGCCGACCATCACCCCGCTGCGTACTTCGCGGTCTACCACCTTCAGTAAGGTCAACTGGTCTCGGACGTTTCGTCGCGTGACAGGATCGGATTCGTCCAGCTTCTCCCCTTGCCGCTTCATCTGCTCAAGGGCTTGCTTCACCTCCTGATCGGAGACGTCGACACCCCGCGCTTTGGCTTCCTGCAGTTGCAGGCGCCGCTCGATCATTTTCGTCAGCGCCATATACTCCGCCGTCCGGAGGCGCTGCGCCAGTTCGTCCCCCCGATGCTGCCGGGCGATGCGCTGCCGCTCCGGTTCCAGTTCCTGCTTGACGTCCGACATCATGATCAGGTCCGAGTTGACCACGGCCAGAATGCGGTCCTCGAGATGCGCCGCGCTGGCGAGGCCGGCTACCGCGGACCAGATCGCGAACAGGAAGGCACCCACGGTCAAAGAAGGGCGGATTCCGGGTAACAAGGCGTCACGACGCATGATTAATATGCAGACCATCGATGATGTTTATAGGGAAGGAGATTCAGCGAAAACCGGATTGTACACGAAATGAGGGAAGTATGGGGACACGGGAAGGCTAGCAGGCGCGACACACGGGCGTGGCATTCACTGGTAACCCGACACGAGCGCAGGTCGACCGAAGGCACATCGGATTACCGTTTACCGGTTTTGCCGGTGTCTTCGGTGATATAGCGCGAGGCGTCGGCGAGACGCACGGTGGCATTCGTCCGGATGTCGGCGATGACTTCGTCAAACCGCTTACGTCGTTTGTCGGCTAACAGTTCCTGGCGCAACCGTTCGCGCGTGGCGAGGTCGGCCTGGATGGTTTCCTTGTCGAGCGGTGTGATCATCACAAGGTAGTAGCCGGCTTCGGTCTTAATCGGCGCGCTGACCATCCCCGGCTTCAACGTATGGATGACCGCATCCACGTCCGGGATCACGAGATCTCTCCGGTACGGGCCGAGATCGCCCCCTTTGGCGCGGCTTTTGTTGTCGATCGAATAACGTTGAGCGAACTTGCCGAAATCTCCGCCCTTGTTGATTTGCGTTTCAAGGTCTTTTGCGGCGGAGAAATTCGGCAACAGCATTTGAAACACCTGCACTTTGAGGGGAGCCAACAATTCATGGGCGTGTTTTTCATAATAGGCGTCCAGCTCCGCCTGCGTGAGCTCCACCTTGGTCCGCAGCCGGTCTTTCAGCAAGTCATCAAGAATAAGCTGCTCCTTATAGCGCTGCGCCTTGTCGCGAATCGCGTCACTCTGATCCAACCCCTGGCGCCTCGCTTCCTGCATCAGCAGTTCCCGCGTGATCAGTTCGTCGAGAAACCGCCGCTTGCCGCCGTCCTTCTCATAGCGGGTTCTGGTCGCCTCGGACAATTCATTCCAGCGGACGTCGAACTCGAGCTGGGTGATGGCGCGGCCGTTCACCAGCGCGAGAACCGGCTCTTCCTGTTGCGGGGTACAGTTCGACAGGGCCAAACCAAGACTGATCAGGAGGCCGGCGACCAAGAACGGGAGGACCACGCGGTCCTCTCGGCGGGAACGAACTGGTGTCATGAGCAGCTATACATGCGGGCCTGAGTCAGGGAGCGTTCGCATCCTTTCCGCTTGTGTTGGTATCACAGAGGGCGAGGCTTTGCAAGATTGTGTTCAGTTCCGCAAAGATGGAAGTCCAGTCGTCATGCGGCATCTCGATCGTGAAGGAGAGCGGGCTCAGAAACCGGAGCCGTTTTTTGAGCCGGTCCATCAGCCGATGAATCCCCGCCTCAAGCAGGGCGGCGTTCGGCCGCAGCGTGATGGTGGCGGACTGGTGGTGGACGTCGATCGAGGACAATTTGAGCCGTTTGGCATGGATGCGCAGCTGCATGACTTCGAACAAACGTTCCACCGGCTCGGGAGGCACGCCGTAGCGATCCTGAAATTCCCCGTGGAGCAGCGCCAGTTCGCCCACCTGGGTGCAGGCCGTCAGCCGCTTGTACAGCGAGAGGCGTTGATGCGGATCGACCACATACTGCTCCGGGATAAAGGCCGACACGGGAAGCTGCAACGTCGGGTCCGGCTCCTCTTCCACCAGGTGGCCCTTCAACCGCTGCACCGCCTGCTCCACCATTTGCATGTAGAGATCGAGCCCGATGGCCGCGATGTGCCCGGACTGCTGTTTGCCGAGCAGATTGCCGGCTCCGCGGATTTCCAAATCCGCCGCCGCAATCCGGAACCCGGACCCCAACTCCGTAAACTGTTGAATGGCGAGCAGCCGTTTTTGCGCGTCGCTCGTGAGCGTGCCTTCATCGGGAATGAGGAAGTAGGCATAGGCTTGCTCTCCGCTTCGTCCGACGCGGCCGCGAAGCTGATACAGTTGGGCGAGACCGAACATGTCGGCCCGGTTGACGAGGATGGTGTTCGCGTTGGCCACATCCAGGCCGGACTGGATGATGGCAGAGGCAATCAACACGTCCGCTTCATGCTTCACGAATTTCAGCATGACCGCTTCAAGCGGTTTGGCATCCATCTGGCCGTGCGCCATGACCAGTCGTGCTTCTGGAACCAACTGCTGCAGCCACGCGCCGATCCGCTCCATCGTCTCGACCCGGTTGTGGACGAAGTACACCTGGCCGCCGCGGCCTAACTCTCTCAGAATGGCGTCGCGCACCGTCTTATCGCTGAAGCGCACCACATCCGTTTTGATGGCCAGGCGGCCGGCCGGCGGCGTATCGATGATGGACAGGTCCCGCACGCTCGACATGGCCATTTGCAGCGTCCGCGGGATCGGCGTCGCGGTCAGGGTCAGCACGTCCACTTGCGTGCGCAGTTGCTTGAGCCGCTCCTTGTGTTTCACGCCGAACCATTGTTCCTCGTCGATAATGACCAGGCCGAGATCGCGGAACGTGACGTCTTTCTGAAGTAACCGATGCGTGCCGATCACGACGTCGATGACGCCGGCCGCGACGTCTTTCAGAATCGCTTTTGACTCTTTGGGCGACTGGAACCGGGACAGCAGCGCAACGCGGGTGGGAAACGGCGCAAAACGCTCGGCGAAGTTGTCGTAATGTTGGTGGGCCAGCAACGTCGTGGGCACCAGCACGGCGACCTGCCGTCCATGTTCGACCGTCTTGAAGGCGGCCCGCATGGCGACTTCTGTTTTGCCGTAGCCGACATCGCCGCAGACCAGGCGGTCCATCGGCTTGGTGGATTCCATGTCACGGACGATGTCCTCGATCGCCTTCAGCTGATCCGGTGTCTCCTCATATTCAAAGGCGGCTTCGAATTCGTGGTACAGCGTGCTCGGTGATCCGTAGGCATGCCGCTTTACCAGCTCTCGGTTGGCATAGAGGTCGATCAACTCCTGGGCCATCTCTTCGATATCCTTCTTGACCCGGGCGGTGGTCCGGGCCCAGCTCGTGCCGCCGAGGCGATCCAGCCTTGGAACGTGGCTTTCCGCGCCGCTATAGCGCTGGACCTGGTTCAACCGATCGAGCGGCACATACAAGGTGTCGCCGCCCGCGAACTCCAGGATCAGAAAATCGCTTTCGAAATCCTGCACCGAGAGCCGCTTGAGCCCCCGATACTTCGCAATGCCGTGCTGGACGTGCACGACATAGTCGCCGACGCTCAGGTCCTCGAGCGAAGAGAGAAAGGTGGCGGTTCTGCTTTTTGGCTGGGGCTTGTGACGGGCGCCTTTGGCGAACAATTCTTCTTCCGTCAGGAGCGCCAGACGCAGGTCGGCAGACAGAAAACCGAGGGACAGCTCGCCATGCAAGACGTAGAACGGACGCTTGCCTCCTCCGCTGCGCGGCCATGCCGACGGTTGCCATTCGTCGGCTGGCAGGTCATGCTCTCGCAATAAGGCGAGGAGCCGGTCCACCTGTCCGCGGCTTCTTGCCACCAAGACCACGCGATGTTCGTCTCGCAGGCGTTCGAGCAGCGTCAGCGTCTGACTGAACGGAGTGCCCCGGATGCCAAGCCCGACGCTGGCGGGTGTCTGAGCCGAGAAGGTGAAGACCGGTGCCCAGGAATCGTCGGGCGTCGCCAACGGTTCCAATGCCGCCATCGGCGACGCGCTCGCCCTGTGTTCGATCTCCTCCCATTTCAGGAAGAGCCGCTCCGGCGATGGATAAGGCCGAGCGGCGTCCCGATCGGCGTGACGTAGATAGCCGTCATCGATCTGGTCCCAGGCTGCGGCGCAGGCTTCTTTCAGCAGGCTTGGCTGTTCCAAGGCCAGATAAGGAGGCGTCGAAAAATAATCAAACAGCGTCTCCATATGAGGGTACAGATCCGGGGCTCGCCATTCGGCGTCGGGCGGAATCGGCGTCAATGCGTCCCGGTCTTCGAGCGAGCGGATATACTCCCTCGCCGGTAAGACCCAGGCCTCGCTCAATTTCCTCACCGACGTTTGCGTCGAGGAGTCGAACAGCCTGATCGACTCGATGGTGTCTCCGAGAAATTCTACGCGGAGGGGATCTGCATAGGCCGTTGAAAAGATGTCCACGATGCCGCCCCGGATGCTGAATTCACCGGGAATCTCCACGACCGAGACCCGCCGGTAGCCGAGGCGGAGCAGGCCGGTGGTCAAGGGCTCGCGTTCAACACTTCCGCCGCTCCGAAATCGCAGAATCGCCTGCTCGAATGTTTTGAGCGGCATCAGGCGGCGCATGGCTGCGGCGACCGAGACCACGACGAAGGCGGGTGGCGCTGTCCGAAGGCGATGCAGCGTGGTCATCCGGCGCGCGACGAGTCCGACATGCGGGGCCGTCACTTCATAAGGCAGCGTTTCCCATTCGGGAAACCAGGCAATGGCGTCCGCGGACAGACCCATCAGGTCATGAAAAAACCGAAGATCGTTGTAGATCCGTTCGGCAGATTCGTCCGTCGGGGTCAACACGACCCAGCTGCGCGCATGATCGGAGGCCGCCAGAGGAGTGTGAGCCAGGCAGGTCAGCGCCAAGGCCGGCGTCGAGCCATGCAGGCCGATAATGCAGGGGCGCGCGCCGTCCTCGCGGAGTACGCCGCGGAGCGCGTCGAGCCAGGGGATGGATGAAACGCCGGTGTCAGACACAGATCACGTTGTGGATCGGATGCGCGTGAGCAGGGCGGTGGTCGAGTGACCGGGGACGAGCGGGATGTTTTTGACGATGCCGCCGCGGGCTTCGACCGTGTCACGGCCGATGATCTGCTCCAAGGCCCAATCGCCGCCCTTCACGAGCACGTCAGGCTGGACAGCGGCAATCAGATGCCCGGGATCCGGCTCGGCGAAGATCACCACCAAATCGACACACTCCAGTGCGGCGACGATCTCGGCCCGCTCCGCCTCGGGCACAATCGGACGATCGGCGCCTTTTTCAAGGCTGCGAACGGATGCGTCGGAGTTGATGCCCACGACCAGTAGATCTCCGAGTGATCGGGCTTCCTGGAGATAACGGGTATGGCCGATATGCATGAGATCGAAGCAGCCGTTGGTGAACACAATCCGCTTGCCGTCGGCCCGCGCCCGCGTCACTTCGGCGACCACCTGTTCTTGTGACATTCTCTTCTGACGCATGGTTCCATCATACCTGGCCGAACAGGCCAGGGAAAGGCCGGCGACTTTCGATGGGCAGGTCGAGCCCCGGCCGGCCAGTGTCTCACTTGAAACATAACGAACCGTTACAAACTGAACCGAACGCTGGGCAAGGTGGTCCAATGCGGTGGGATTGATTGCAGGCCCGAGGGGAGCGCAATCGCCGGAATGCCTACCAGGTCAGCGTGAGCTGCTGCAGGGTGCCAGTCGCGCTGACCGAGCGGAGAGCAGAGGCGGATGAGGGACGCTGAGGGCTGAGAAAGGGCAATTCCTGTAGGGAGCCTTTGCACTGGCCGCAGTGATGGCGTGTCGGTTCGATGGTCTTGCGCTGCCGCCGGTACACTCGACCGCAATCCCGGCAGCGCCAGGCGAACCGCGAGAGCGCCAGCACTTCCCTTTGGAGCGAATGATAGGTCGTGATCGCGACCTCGCCTGAGCGATTCATCTCCGCCATCTTACGCATGAAATCCAGCCCGTGATTCGGCCGTCGCTTCAAGATGTCAAACTGCCACTGATGGATCATCTCATGGGCGAGCGTGTTGAGCAGTTCCTGCTCCGCATAGACGGTCCTGTGAGCCAGCCGCTCCAGTAAGGGGAGAGAGAGCCTGATTTCCCGGCGAGGCCGAGCGGAGTGCGCCGGCAGCGGCGTCCTCGGTCCTCCGCGGCTCACAAACATTCCGACGGACGCCGTCAAGCGACGGCTCCAGACAATGAGAATCGGCGGCAATTCATCGGCAAAGAAGCGGGCATTGAGAGCCCGCCAGTGAGTCTGCAATTGTTCCGATGACAGGGAACTCATGGTCGGTAGAAAAGCAATGACGTCAGCCGAGGGCTTCCATGACGGCTGCCGCCAGCAATGGCAGCATGATTTCGTGATGCCCGGTCAATGAATAGCCTTTGCCGCCCTTTTGCGTCGGACGCCGGACCACGTTGGTCTGGGGCCGGTAGTGCGACAGAAAGTCCATATTGACCGTGGTGATGTTCGAAAGCGGATGGCCGAGATTTCTTCCCAACGACACGGTCTTGAGGAAGACCTCCGGCAGAATGACGGCGGACCCGACGTTGACATAGACGCCGCCTTCCATGCCGGCCACGACGGCGGCGAGGCGTCGGAAGTCGAGCAGCGAGGTGGCGCCGATGGCCGCGCCGTCGGCGGACGGATGCATATGGATGATGTCGGTGCCGAGCGCCACATGGACGGTGACGGGAATGCCCAAGCGCGCGCCGGCGGCCACAATGCTCGCCGTCCGGTTGGGAAACTCGCCTTTGCAGCGGTTGATGTACTGCCCGACCGCCTCGCCAAGACCTGCTCCGTCTTTGGCCCCGCGCCCGATCGCCTCATTCAAAACCCGGCCGGTTTCTTCCGCCATGCCGAAACGCCCGTCATCGATTTCGGCGTCGACTTCCTCGGATGTCTGGCCCAACAGCGCGATTTCAAAATCATGGATAATGCCGGCGCCATTCATCGCTACCGCGGTGACGATACCTCGCTCCATTAAATCGACGATGATCGGGGCCAGGCCGACCTTCAGCACGTGGGCGCCGATGCCGACAATCACGGGGCGCTTCTTGCGATGGGCCTGGACGATCGCGCTTGCGACGGCCCGGAGTGTTTTGACGGCGAGGATGTCCGGCAGCGTGGTACAGAACGTCTTGAAGGATCCGCCTCGTTGCCAGGGCCGGGCGAAGTCCGACACCCGGACTTTGCTATAGCGTTTTTTTAGCGGATACGTCTTCAGATTCGAGACGTTAATCGGCGCAATCAACGGGCGCGGGGGACGCGTGCCAGGCGTGGGGCTACGGCGCGTTGCCAAGGAGCTGTTCCTCTGCAAGCTCGCACAACACGTGGCCGAGCGTGATATGAGTCTCTTGAATTCTTGCGGTCACGGATGAGGGAACGACAAACGGATGGTCCACGAGCGCGGCGAGTTTGCCGCCGGTTCCGCCGGTCCAGCCGATCGTGGTGAGTCCGCATTCCTGCGCGGCGGCCACGCCCTTCAGCACATTCGGCGAGTTTCCGCTGGTGCTGATGGCGATGGCGATGTCGCCTTTCCTGCCATGCGCGCGGACCTGGCGCGCGAACAGTTCGTCGAATCCATAATCATTCGAGATGCAGGTGATGGCGGCGATGTCGGTCGCCAGCGCCAGCGCCGGCAACGGTGCACGCTCACGCTTGTATCGCCCGACGAACTCGGCCGCAATGTGCGCGGCGTCGGTGGCGCTGCCGCCGTTGCCGAAGAGCAAGACTTTATGCCCCTCTCGCAAGGCGGTGGCGATGAGCTGAGCCACCTGCACGATGCGGTCGGCGTAATCCCGCGCAAATTGCTGTTTGACGTTCGCGCTGTCGGAAAACGCGTTGAGGACGAATTCTTTCATTGCGCGCGATTTTATGTGACGAGGCCTGGCCTGTCAAACAAGCCGGCTCCGTGCTTACGACTTTCCGTGGATCGTGGGCGTGGTCTGCTTCATCGCGTTCATCGCAACGGCAATCATGGAGCCGACATCCGACACGCTCGCCGGCAGAATGAGCGTGTTGCTCGCCTTCGCCAGTTCTCCGAACTTCGTGATGTACTGTTCCGCCACCCGCAGCTGTACCGCCTCCTGCCCTCCCGGTATCTGGATCGTTTCGGCGACCTTCCGCAGCCCCTCGGCCGTGGCTTGGGCAATGGCAAGGATCGCAGAGGCCGCGCCTTCGGCCTCGTTGATCTGCTGCTGCTTCTTCGCTTCCGATGCTTTAATGACTTGTTGCTTCTCGCCTTCGGCCTGGTTAATCGCCGCGTCGCGTTCCCCTTCGGACGTGAGAATCACCGCGCGCTTTTCGCGCTCGGCGCGCATCTGCTTTTCCATCGCATCCAGGACGCCTTTGGGCGGCGTGATGTTCTTGATTTCATACCTGAGGACCTTGACGCCCCAGGGCTCGGAGGCTTTATCGAGTTCATTCACGACCTGGATATTGATGTTGGTCCGCTCTTCGAAGGTGCGGTCGAGCTCGATCTTTCCGATCTCGCTGCGCAGCGTGGTTTGCGCGAGCTGGATCAAGGCAAAGTGATAATCGCTGATGCCATAGGAGGCGCGCTGCGGGTGCAGCACCTTGAGATACAGAATGCCGTCCACGGACACCTGCACATTGTCGCGCGTAATGCAGACCTGTTCCGGGATGTCGATGGCGGTTTCCTTGAGGGAGTGCTTATAGCGAATGCGATCGATGAAGGGGAGCAGAATATGAAACCCGGCATCGAGCGTCGTGGAATATTTGCCCAGCCGCTCGACGACATAGGCGCTCTGCTGCGGGACGACGACGGCGGTTTTGGCGATGACGTAGAGAACAAGGAACGCAAGAATCAACACCACCAGCAATCCGCCTGACATGCCTACCTCCTCCATGATCGGTGGTCCTGCAGCTTTCGCTGATTACTCGGTCGTAATCCACAAGGTCAAGCCTTCGACGTGCGTGACTTTTCCTCGTTGTCCCTTATCGAGCGGCACCGTGCCCACGTTCTTGGCTGTCCACGTCGTGCCTCGCAGCTCGGCTTTACCCGTCGCGCCGGCGGCGAGGGGTTCGAGCGGGATGGCGAGCTCTCCCGCCATCGAATCGATATCGGGTATTTCAGACACGTTGTGTTTCATCATCGCCAGTAACGGTTTACGGCATATCAACAGCGAGGTGACGGCGATGACCGAAAAAAGAAGCCATTGCAGCCAATCCGCCTCCACGAGGCCGAGGCCGGCGAAGGTGCCCACCGTCAGAGCGGAGACACCGAAGAAGAGCATGTAAAAGCCGCCGGGTGTCATCATCTCGGCGCCGAACAGGATCAGGCCGAGCAGCATCCAGTACCACCAGATCATTCAATACCCTCATCGGTAAATGTCGGGAATACCGCGCGTGAAGCGTCTGGGCGAAGTCTAGGCGTCTTCTACAGGACGGTCAAGCAAAAGGCCGGCAGCAGGAGAAATTGCTCACCAGAAAAGCCGATGATATAGTCCGGCCACGATGGCGCATGACCAATCCATCAAGGCACTCGTTCTGGCCCTGACCGACGATGCCTCGGCCGCGGTGTATACCATCAATCGCCTGAAGCCGGACGGCCTCTGTTTTGTCTTGCCCGAGTCGAGCAAGGGACTGGTGGAGTCGGCGGTCCAACCGAGGATCGAGCAGATGCCCCGCCGATGGGATTGGGTGGTGATGGAGACCGTCGACGACTTCAGCAGCTGTTATCAAATCTTGGCCCGCACGCTGCCGGATCTGTTGCGGACGTGGGAGGTACAGCCTGGTGAACTGGTGGTGACTGTGAGCGGAGCCTCGGCCGCCGTCGCCGGGGCCTTGACGATCGTGACGCTTCCCCTGAGCTCCCGCATTGTCTCGCTGGTTCCCATGAAAGAGCCTGCGCCGGACGGCGAAGCGATTACCTTGAATGGCCGCACATTTCTATGGACGCAAAGCAATCCGTGGGACGAAGGGGCGGCCGTGTCGCGCCGTGAAGGCAGCGAGTTATTCAACTGCGGCCTGTTCGGCTCTGCCGCGAAATTGTTTCGCGAGGTTGAAATCCGGGTCAGTGGCGGACAGAAGCCGCTCTATCGGGCGTTCGCAGACCTCGCGGAGGGATATGATTCATGGGAACGATTTCACTATCGTCAGGCGTGGGACAAACTCAAAGCGGCCGGCAAGGCCTTGGAGATGGCCACGCTGTGGGGCGGACCGCCGGGCTTGAAAGCGGTGCTGCCGCCGGTTAAGGCGAACGCCGGCTTCCTTGAAAAACTCGTGCTCGACCCCGCTGACGTGAAAGAGTCGCTGGCGGTCGACTTGCTGGCTCATGCCGGTCGGCGGCTCCGTGTCGCCCATGATCCCGAGAGAGCCATGATCGCGCTGCTCCGCGCGCTTGAAGCGTTTGCGCAACGCCAACTCTTTCAGTCCCACAGGCTGAAGAGCTGGGACGTCAGGCCTGAGCAGTTGCCCGAGCCGCTGCAGGAGATCTGCCGCACATCTTATTCAGACGACATCGACGGAAAGTATAAGCTTCCGCTACAGGCCCAGTTCCGCGCCCTCGCCGCATTCGGCAATCCACTCGGCCAGTCGTTCCTCAAGGAATGGCCGACCATGAAGCCGCTGCTCGACGCGGCCAGCCATGCGGTGTTGGGCCATGGGTTCGAACCGGTCAAGGCGGAGCGCGTGCAGCAGTTGTATGACGTGGTGCTCAAGCTGACCGGCGTGCACGATCACGCGCTGCCGAAGTTTCCGACGCTCCCGTTCTGAATGGAAATTCACATCTATTACGAAGACACGGACTGCGGCGGGGTCGTGTACTATGCCAACTATTTGAAATACTTTGAACGGGCGCGGACGGAGTATTTGGAGGAGCGCGGATTGTCGGTCGCCGGCCTGATGCATGAAGGAACGGTGTTTGTCGTGGTCCATGCGGAAGTAGACTATCGATCCCCGGCGCGGTACGGCGACAGGCTCGTCATCGCAACTCGTGTCTCCGGAATCAGTCGTGCTTCCTTCGTCTTCTCGCATGTGGTGACGAACAAGGCGAGCGGACGCACGATCGTGGAAGGCTCGGCCCGGCTGGCCGCGACCGATAGTCAGGGCAAAGTGAAACGCCTCGACAAGGCGGTCGTCGCCGCGCTCGGGTCCGGTCCGACGACGAACGGGCATCAGAAAGGACAGTAGATGGATAAGATCGGAACCTGGCTCGCGATCACCGGCGTCGCCATCGGATTCATTGTGCTGGGCTGGCTTCTGTTCTCGGACAATCCAAAAAAGAGAAACAAGAAAGAATGATCGAGGTTGGATAGCGGTCTACAGTCGAGGCTTGGCGTACCCTTCTTCGGCCAGCACGCTCGCGACGTTTCGTCCCCCCGCAAACACATCGGCAACGGTTCGTCCGTAGACGTCTTGCCCATGCGGCACAATGCGGATCGGCCCTTCTTTCAGCAGTTGTTCGAGCCGTTGCCGCGCGGCTTGTCCGCCTGGTTCGTTCAACTCGGGCGTATCGATGCCGCGCAGCCTGATCCGCTCCGATCCCATGCGAAGCGTGTCGCCGTCGATCGTGTAGATCGGTTGCTGGCGTGCAAGTCCGGCCCGAGCCAGGCCTGCCGTCGAAGACGGTTGAACAGATTTATGACCGGGGCGGAGCTTGTATCCGCCCCTGGGTAACCGGTGGGGACGGCTATCGCGAGGGTGATGCGGACGATGCGGTTGCCACATGGAAGGCTGCGGCGTCTCGGTAATGGAGAGATTTGAGCACAGATTGCAATTGGTTTGGATGGTCGATTCCGCGCCGGAGCCCGAAAGTGTTGTCGCGTGAGCTGACGTCTTCAACAATGGCAACCCTGGACTGAACATTATCGCTGCGGTGAGAGAGATGAGTAACAGTCGCATGCCGGGGGACATCGCACACCTCATGCCAGAACCGGCTTGGTTGACAATGGTGAAAACCACGTGCTCGAATAGCTTGTAAGTTAGGCGAGTAGGTAGCAGGGCGCTCTTAGCGCTGACACTAGACCGGGAAGAATTACGGAGGCTTCAAAAAAATGGATATGATGGGACGCGTTGGACTGGTCGAGATTCCGATCTTGATCGCGCCGGATCAAAAGGTCTGGATGGATCGCATGATCAAGGAAGGAAAGATCGCCATTCCTCCGGGCGGCACGCTCGAAAAGGGCTCGCTCTATTCAATGTTTATCCGCATGCTGCTTCACAATGCGATGGAGGAGCAGAAGCGTCAGGAAGTGTTGGATGCGGAGGACGAGGACGACGAATAGATCAGGATGTTGAAAGCTGCCGCCAGCGGGGGAAGACACTGGGCGCTCACTATCTCGCGCCCGTGCGCAGACTTGAGGCGACTTATTCGTCGCTTCGCGCACCTCAACGTACTCCGATTACGCCTCGGTCTCGTGCTCCGCTGCGGCCTTGCTGGACGACAGCTTTGAACATCCTGAAATGAATCAATCCGACCAATAGGAAAACGAACGCAAGTCACAGCGTCACGTTGGAGCGCGTGTATCTGAAGCGATTCGGCTTCTATATCCTACGAGATACGAGCGAGTGTCAGGCCGAGGTGGTTAAAGCGTTTTGAAGGCAGCGGCGGCCGCTTTGATCGTCTTGTCGACGTCCGTGGCCGTGTGGGCGGTCGAGAGGAAGGCTGCTTCAAACTGTGAGGGAGCAAGGTACACGCCTTGTTCCAGCATGGAGTGAAAGTACCGGCCATACCGTTTTGTGTCCGACTGTTTCGCCGTGTGCCAATCCACCACCGGACCTGCCGTAAAGAACGCCGTCAGCATGGACCCCACCCGGGTCTGCGTGAGCGGGATGCCGGCCTTCTTCGCCGCCTCACCGATCCCTTCGGCCAATGCGGAGGATTGCGCGTCCAGCTTCTTGTACAGTCCTCGCGCTCGTAGCTGTTTGAGCGTGGCGAGGCCTGCGGTGACGGCAAGCGGATTCCCGGACAGGGTGCCGGCTTGATAGACCGGCCCCGACGGCGCAATGAGGTCCATGATCTCTTTCCTGCCGCCATAGGCGCCGACAGGCAATCCCCCGCCGATAATTTTTCCGAGCACGGTCAGATCCGGCTTCACGCCATAGAGCGCCTGAGCGCCTCCGTAGTGCACGCGAAAGCCCGAGATCACTTCATCGAAGATCAACACAATGTCGTGGTCGCTGGTCAGCTGCCGGAGCGAGGATAAAAAATCAGGGGCCGGCGGGATGACGCCCATATTCCCGGCAACCGGCTCAATAATGATGCAGGCCAGATCGTGGCGGCGTGTTTCCACGAGTTGCCGGACGGCGGTGAGATCGTTGTAAGGCACCGTGAACGTATGTTTGGCAAAATCAGACGGCACACCGGGCGAATCCGGGAATGCCGAGGGTCGCAATGCCGGAGCCGGCCTTTGCGAGCAGATAATCGCTGTGGCCGTGGTAGCAGCCTTCGAATTTTATGATGCCGTCGCGCTTCGTGAATCCCCGCGCGACGCGAATGGCGCTCATGACGGCTTCAGTACCTGAACTGACCAGCCGCAGTTTCTCCATGGAAGGGAACGCCTCGCGGATCTCCCTTGCGAGAGTGACTTCTAGTTCCGTTGGCGCGCCATAACTCGTGCCTTGTCCGGCCGCCTTCTTGATCGCCGCGACAACCGGGGGCGCCGCATGTCCCAAGATCATCGGTCCCCATGACAGTACATAATCGATGTAGGCATTCCCATCCACATCATACAGGCGGGCTCCCTTTGCTCGTGTGATGAACCGGGGCTGTCCACCGACGGAGCGGAACGCGCGAACAGGGCTGTTCACGCCGCCTGGAATAAGCGTTTGCGCTTCAGCAAAGAGTTTTGCGGATCGGGTTGTCTTCATAATGGGGGCGCACCCTAACACGCAGTTCGAGAGTCGGTCAAGAAACCGGTGATAGGCAAAGGGCTGCTGTTCGTTGCCTCATGTGAGGCCCAAAAATGTCGCAAATCACACGGCTCTCTCAATTCGGATACAACCACTTTTACCTAGGGCTCAGGTAAAGTCAGATTTATGGGCCTGTTTTCTAGTCTTCAGAATCGCGTGAAATCCAGGCGCACTTCTTGCTCATTGTAGCGCGGCTCAAAGGAGGATGGTGGATACCGATGAGAATTGTGTGTTCGTGGTGCCGCGGCGAAGGTCAGAATGCAATTGTTGGAGAAAAAGCTCCGTTGGAAGACCTGCGCGAAACGCACGGCATCTGCGTGAGGCATCGGATGGTGGTGCAGACACGATGGAAGGAAATGAATTGCGAATCGGGCGTCATCAATGCCCGGCTGATGACGGCTGGTATGACGAGCGAATCCTCTCTCGGCCATGTGGCCACGTCGGCCGCTCACCTGTGGACCGGCCTCATCAATTTGACGCGGAAGTCCCGCTCCTAGTCGGTCTCTTCAGATTTCAAAACGCTTAATGTTTGCCAGCTGACCCTTTGATCGAGCGACTCGTCGTTGTTTTCCCCCGGCTCGGCCCCGGTTCGCTTACCGGTAGCTCCTTCAGTCCCCAATGTTTGCGCTTGTTTTTTTCCTGCTGAGACACCGCGAACAGCACATGGAAAGGCGCGCGTCTTCCGTCGGCCGTATGCGCCTTGCTCCACGCTTCTCCCGCATCGTTCAGCACTTCCAACAGCGTCTCATAGTCCTCCTCGTCGTCGGGAATCACCGCCTGGGCCTCCGTCACGAGGAGGACATAGCCCTTCGCGGGGATCCACTCCAGATCGGCGAGACATTCTTCCAGCGCGTCCCAGTTGTGTCCGAAGTAGTCAGGAAAGTCGAGGGCTCGCGCGAACTCGTTGAAGACGCCGGCGGCTGTCCCGCATTTCTTGCCATGAATCTGGCGTAACGCGAATCCGGCCGGTGGCTTCACAAGACTGGCAGGGGTGGTGCCGGCAGGCACCACGAGCAGCGACGACCATGGAGCCGTCGCATTTTGTAAATGCGTATGAACAGTTTGTATGGCCATGGTGTTCAATCTATCAGTTGAGAGGGATGAAAGTCCGATAATGGTCGGGGGTGTAATAGGCCTTCTGTGTGTGTTCCTCGATGACGATCCGTTCTGCATCTCTCGGACGGCCACGCGGTTTTGGATTTACGTCATACTCTCGATAGCGCCCTCTTGGCAAGCGCCGCTCCCTGTTCCTAAATTCCCGGCCACCGACATACCCGGGCAGTGGCGCACCCTGCCTCTCCAGCACCGCATTCAGCACATCGCGAGCCTTCTGAGGAGCCTCGTCTTGGACCGCAACACTCGGTCCTGTGAGCGCCGGATCGGAAGAAACGCTGGTGCCCAATGACTGACCGGCCTGTGTCGCAAGAGGGCCGATGAGGCCCGCGCACAAAAGAAGTATGAAAAGCAGCCGGGACATCTCTGGACTCTCAATGGGAACGAGATGAAGAGCGCGGACCGTAGCATGCGTGACCGAGGCGGTCAATGCGCGCTGCCCTCACATGCATGCTTTGCGGCATCGCAGAGGCATTTGCTAAAATCAGTTTTGCCATTGCCGGAAAACGTGGATGAAGCATGCCTTCAGCGCATGAAGAGAAGGCTGTCGGGAACTCATGTCGGGTGGTATCATCACCTGCTGTGATAGTGATAGGAAGAGCGGTATGAAGCCTGTACGCTTCGGGGCGGGCGTCTGCATGAGTGACGAGTCAGCGGTTCAAATGATTCGGGACAAAACGAGGATCTCCCTTTCATGCGCCTCTCAATGACGGTCGCGCTGGCTGCCGTCATTCTGACAACCGGCCATGCGCTGGCGCAGAGCGGATCGAGCGATCACCCGCCCACGGACATCATCAAGCGATATGTGCTCCTTGATCAGAAGGGCGCCCGGTTGGATGCCATGTCATTCGACACACTGACGCCTTATGTGGATTGGCGCGAAGAGCCCACGTGGGGCCGAGTCGTGGTGATCCAGGAAGCGACCATCCCGGAGGATCATCGCCAATGGGACGTTATCAATAAGCTTGAAGTGATCATTCCGGTCACCTTTCGCGTGCTCGGATCCGTCTATCTCGAAACGGCGGTCTTTGTGCCCGATGAGACGGTCGAGGAAGTCCGGTTTCATGTGAAGGCCAGGTACGGCAAGTGGAAGATTATCGAGCCCGTCATTCCTCCCCACGTGGGCCTGAAACGGATGTTGAATTTCGTCCGTGAGGCCGAACAGCAGGAGTCAGATGGTGTGAAGCGGGCCGCGCTGGTCGCGCTCGAGGAGTCGTTGCGAAAGGCGAAATGATGCTGAAGACGCCGGTCGATCTTTTGATTTTTGATCTGGACGGGACTCTGATCGAATCAAAGTGGGATATCGCCCACTCAGTGAATTTGACTCTGATGGAACTGGGCCTGCCCGAACGCTCGCTCGAAGAAATTTTCGGCTTCGTCGGCGACGGCGTCAAGCGGTTGCTGCGGCTTGCCGTCGGGGAAGAGAACCTGGATCGCTATGAGCAGGCCCTCAAAGTATTTCGCGGTCATTATCTCGCGCACTGTCTCGATCGCACGGTCTTCTATCCGGGCATTGAGCCCATGCTGCGCCACTTTGACCGCAAACAGAAAGCGGTGGCCACCAACAAGGCGATTGAATACACGCAGGTGATTCTGCAAGGGACTTGGTCCCCATCACTTTCCCATCGTCGTCGGAGGCGATAACGGGTTTGGCCTCAAACCGGAACCCGGGATGCTCCTCCATATTCTGGAACAAACCGGCGCGTCGAAAGAGCGCGCGGTGTTGATCGGTGACAGCACCAACGACATTAACGGCGGTCACAATGCCGGCATTCGTGTCTGTGCCGTCGGCTATGGGATGGGGAACCGACCCAAGATGGAGGCCTGCAAGCCGGATTGGTTCATCGAACGACCGGAAGAACTCATGGAGCTATTCATATGAAGATGCCAACGAGGTGTGTGTTTTCCGAAGCGGTCGGCGCTCACCGGAGCGGTTCCGCACGTATGGTCCTTCGCGCCGGGCAGGTGATGGTCCGGGGGCTCGTGCTGCTCGTCGGCCTGACGGGGTTCGATCCCGTTTACGCCGGCTCTGCGAGTCTGGCTGAGCGTGTGATCGAACATAAACTGGCCAATGGGCTCACCGTGCTGATGGTGGAGCGGCCGCAGACGCCGGTCGTCTCGATCAACATCACGTTTGCGGTCGGCGGGATTAATGAACAGGCGGGTCAAACGGGTCTGGCGCATCTCTATGAACACATGGCGTTCAAAGGTACGCGCAGGGTCGGGACGAAGAATTACGAAAAGGAAAAGCCGATTCTCGATGAATTGGCGCGTGTCGGAACGGAACTTGAGCAGCGCCAGCGTGAGATGGCCAAGAGACAGGGTCCGGCTCCATCGGAAGAACAGGCGGCGATTGACGGGCTGCAAAAGCGATTTGCCGAGTTGCAAGCGCAGGCTTCACAGTATGTCGTCGGCAATGAGATGGCGCTGCTCTACCAGCGTCACGGTGGCGTCGGCCTGAATGCGTCGACCGGCAAAGATCTCACGCGGTACACGATCAGCCTCCCGGCCAACCGGCTTCCGCTCTGGGCCGCCGTAGAAGCCGACCGCATGGCCAATCCGGTTCTGCGCGAGTTCTACAAAGAACGCGGCGTCGTAATGGAGGAGCGCCGGCTCCGCAACGACGACAGCCCGCAGGGCCTGCTGTTCGAAACGTTTACCTCGGCGGCCTTTCGGGCCCACGGCTACGGGATTCCCACGATCGGATGGGGCTCAGACATTCTCTCGCTCACCCCGGCCGAGACCGAAGCGTTCTTCAAGGCGAATTACGGGCCGAATCGCGCCACCATTGCGCTTGTCGGTGATATTAAGCCCAAGGAAGTCATTGCGCTGATCGAGGAGACCTTCGGCAAAATCCCGGCATCGCCCGCCTCGCCGTCGCTCGTCACGGTGGAACCGGAACAACGGGGAGAGCGACGGGTCGAAGTCGAATTCGACGCCGAGCCCATGCTCGCCATCGGCTATCACAAACCCGGCCTCGGTCATCCGGATGACGACGTGTTCGATGTCATCGATGCGGTGTTGACCGACGGCCTGACGTCGCGTCTGCACCAGAAGCTGGTGAGAGAGAAACAGATCGCGGCTTCCGTCAACTCGGACGCCAATTATCCCGGCGTGCGCGCGCCCAACTTGTTCATCCTCACCGCCACACCGTTGGCGCCTCATACGACGGCTGAAGTGGAAGCGGCGATCTATGAGGAATTGGAACGGTTGAAAACCGAGCCGGTGTCGGAGAAGGAGCTCGAAAAGGTGATTAACAATCTCGATGCCGATCTGGTGCGGGCCCTGCGGTCCAATAGTGGACTGGCCTCGCAACTCGCGCTCTATCAGACTGTGGCGGGCGACTGGCGGTACGTCCTGAAATCACGCGATCGGATTGCCGCCGTGACGGCCGCCGACGTGCAACGCGTGGCCTCGCGCTACTTCACGAAGTCCAACCGCACGGTCGGAAACCTCGTCAAAAAAGGGAATGAAAGCAAGACGGCGGCGGTCGCTGCTGTGGGGGTGGCGCCATGAACAGCGTGAAGCCTTTTCCCTTCGCCGTCATCGAAGGAGCCTCTTGTCGAGCCTGCTGACCGTCGCGCTGGTCCTTCCTGCTCTGTCAGTGCTGGCCGGCGACATGGTGTTCGGCGATCCACGAACGATGACCTTTAAGCCCGTCGAGTTTACGCCTCCGGAGCCGCATCGGGTGGTCCTCGAGAACGGCATGGTCGTGTACCTGCTGGAGGATCATGAACTGCCATTAGTGACGGTCACGGCCAGCATGCGGACCGGCGGCTGGCTGGATCCGGCTGACAAGATCGGCCTCGCGACCATGACCGGCTCCGTTATGCGCACGGGCGGCGGAGGCGGCCTGTCGGCGGAACAGGTGGATAACGAGCTCGAGCAGTTTGCCGCCGATGTGAGCATTGCCATCGGGAGGCAATCGGGATCGGCATCGCTCGATGTGCTCAACAAGGATTTGAAGCGCGGCCTCCAGATTTTTGCCGGACTAATCCGCAGGCCGGCTTTTGATCCGTCGCGGGTTGAACTTGCCAAGTTGCAAGCGCTCGAAGGGATACGCCGCCGACAGGACAACCCCGGCTCGGTGGTCAGTCGCGAGTTCGTCAAGGTGCTGTACGGCGCCGAGCACCCGACCGCCCGCGAGAGCTCGCTCGACTCCGTCGCTCGCATTACGAGGGACGATCTGGTGACATTTCATCATGATACCGTTCATCCCAACGGGATCATTCTCGGTGTGACCGGAGACTTCAACGAGCCCGAGATGCTGGCCGCGTTACACGAGGTGTTCGGCGACTGGAAGAAGGGGCCGGTTCCCGGAACTGATTCTCGCAACAGCACGCGTCGATGGTGTACGGCGTTTACATCGCGACGTTCTACTTCACGCCGATCCTCGGCGGCATCGTGTCGGACCGTTGGCTCGGGCGGAAACGCTCGGTGATCATCGGCGCGGTCATCATGTCCTTCGGCCATTTCCTGATGGCGTCGGAGTCGATGCTGTACTTCGCGCTCGCGGCGATCGCATTGGGCAACGGCTTGTTCCTGCCGAGCCTGCCGAGCCAGATCGACGATCTGTACGCGAAGGACGATCCGCGCCGCGGCTCGGCTTACAACTTCTATTACGTCGGCATCAACGTCGGTGGGCTGCTTGCACCCCTGGTGTGCGGCACGCTGGGCGAGTTGTACGGGTGGCATTACGGCTTCGGCGCGGCGGGCGTCGGCATGTTGGCCGGCCTGGCGATCTACACGTTGGGCGGGCGGTGGTTGCCGCCGGAACGTCCCAAGGTCAAAGACCTCGCGCCGGCCGAGCGCATGCCGTTCTCTGCGATGAAGCAACGCATTCTCACGTTGGCCGCCGTCGCGGTCTGCGTGATGGTGTTCCGCGGCGCCTACGAACAATCGGGCAACACGATCGCGTTGTGGGCGGATGTCGGGCTCGATCGCAGCGCGGGCAGCTACGTCATTCCGATGACGTGGTTCCAGTCGCTCAATCCGTTCCTCGTGATCTTCATGACGCCCGTGCTCGTCGCGATGTGGACGAAACAGGCCGGCCGCGGCCGCGAACCTGCGCCGGCGAAGAAGATGGCGCTCGGTGCGTTCGGTGTGTCGCTCGATTTGTTGCTCGCGCTGGTCGATGCGAGCGCGCAGGGGCACGCGCATTGGGTCTGGCTCGCTGCGTTCTTCGTCCTGTTCACCGCGGGCGAGCTTTTCATCCTTCCGATCGGGTTGAGCCTGTTCGCACGCCTCGCACCGGCGGGATACGCAGCGACCTCGATCGCCGCCTGGTACTTCCGCTTCGTTCGGCGGAAACCTGCTGGCCGGCGCGCTCGGCACCTTGTGGAGCGCGATGGGGCACGCGGCGTTCTTCGTCGTGACGGCCGGCGTCGCCGCACTCGCGGGGACCCTGTTGCGACTGCTGGACCCGGCAGTTGCCCGCGCGGAAGCCATGAATGGGCGGACCTCCGACGAGCGGTCCCGAATTCCGTCCTATACCGATTGACAGTTTTCCAATCAGGATGCTTACATCCTGATAAGGCCACAGCAAACCTTCTGGGAGAAAGGCATGCAACAGAATCACCGCGCCACGGCGATGCGCCGTCATTCGCTGACTTCGGCGATCACCATCACCCTGGCGCTCGGCCTCGCAGGCCCGGCCCTGGCGCAGCAGGCCGCGCCGGCGGACCAGCAGCAGGCAGCGACCGCGCAGGAACTCGACGTCATCACCGTCACCGCGAACAAGCGCACGGAGAACATCCGCGAGGTCGCCACCGCGGTGACCAAGCTGAGCTCGGAGCAGCTCGAAAACATCAACGCCACGCAGATGTCCGACTACGCGAACTACGTGCCGGGCCTGCAGGTGCAGGATTCGGGTTCGCCGGGCCAGACGCAGGTGTCGATGCGCGGCATCGCGCCGCTCTCGTCGGGTTCGACGGTCGGCACGTATGTCGATGAAGCGCCGCTGGGTTCCAACAACCTTTACCAGCAGGCCACGCTGTTCGCGCTCGACCTGCTGCCCTACGACATCGACAGCATCGAAGTGCTGCGCGGCCCGCAGGGCACGCTGTACGGCGCCGGCGCGATGGGCGGCCTGATCAAGTACGTGATGAAGAAGCCCGACACCACGCAGAACGAGTTCCGCGTCGGCATGGGCATCGCGGACACGCAGGGCGCCAATGGTTCGTCGTTCAACTATCGCGCCGGTGGCAACCTCGTGCTCGCGCAGGATGAAGTGGCCTTGCGCGCGAGCTTCGCGAGCAACGAGCCCAACGGCTACGTCGACAACCTCGTGAACGGCCGCGAAGACATCAACGATGCCTCGCAGACCAGCGGCCGCGCCTCGTTCCTGGTCAAGACCGACAAGGCGAGCGTGCAGTTCGCCCTGATGAAGCAGAAGATCGACAGCCCGAACAATTCGACGATCGCGCTCGACCCGACCACGCACGACGACATTCTACGGCCTGGCCAATTTCGTCGTCGTCGACGAAGCGTTCAAGAAGGACATCGAGAACTACGCGCTCACCGTCGACTACGACCTGGGCTTCGCGAACCTCGTCTCGGCGACGAGCTACTCGGACGTCTTCACCTCGATCACGACCGACCAGACCTACACCTACGGCGACTACACCACGCTGTTCGGCCTGCCCGGCGGCAGCGCGTACCTCACCAACGACCTGCGCCTGAAGCAGTTCACGCAGGAAGTGCGCCTGAGCTCGAAGGCCGATGCGCCGTTCGAATGGTTGGTCGGCGCGTTCTACGACGACGAGCGCGGCGACAACCACCAGTTCGTGCCGCTCACGCAGCTCGATGGCAGCCCGCTGCCCGAACCGTTCAACTCGCTCGTGGGCTCGCTCGGCGACCTCTACCTCCCGAGCACGTATGAAGAAACGGCGGTGTTCGGCAACGCTGCCTACAAGTTCAACGATTGGTTCAAGTTGGGCGCCGGCGTGCGTTGGGCGGAGAACAAGCAGGAATTCACGCAGGACGTGGTGGCCGGCCTGCTCGCGCCGATCGGCACGGAATTCAACACGTCCAAGGAAGACGTGGTGACGTGGAGCGTGACGCCGCAGTTCCAGGTGTCCAAGGACGTGATGGTGTACGGCAAGGTGTCGACCGGTTACCAGCCCGGCGGCCCGAACATCGTCGCCGTCGGCCTGCCGCGCCAGGTCGATTCCTCGACGCTCACCAGCTACGAAATCGGCATGAAGTCCGCGTTCGCCGACAGCCGCGTGCTGCTCGACGTCGTCGGTTACCAGATCCATTGGGAAGACATCCAGGTCGCCTCGCTCGTCAACGGCGTCAGCGGCCTGGTCAACGGCGGTGAAGCGACGAGCCAGGGCCTCGAAATCGCGGCGAACTTCCGTCCGATCGACGGCCTGACGCTCGGCCTCAACGCGGCGTTCAACGATTCGAACATCGACGAAGACTTCCCGACGATCACCGTGCCCGATGGTGCCGGCCCCGGCGCGGACCTGTTGATCAACACCGGCCTGAAGGGCGATCGCATGCCCTACGTGCCCGACCTGACGTGGTCGGCCACCGCCGATTACTACCTGCCGCTCTCGGGCGATTGGGGCCTGAACGTCGGTGGCGGCTATCGCTTCGTCGACGACCGCACGACGGCGACGACGCAGCGCCAGTCGATTTCCGCCGGCGGCACGGTGACCGTGTTCGACCTCACGCCCGGCTTGAACATCGACAGCTACCAGGCACTCGATCTGTACCTGTCGGTCTCCAACGCGCACTGGTCGATCCGCGGCTACATGAAGAACGCGTTCGACGAACGCGCCTATTCGACGATGTCCGACATCACCAACCAGGTCACCCAGGAAACGCACCACACCGCGGCGACGCCGATCATGCCGCGCACGTTCGGGCTCGAGGTCGACTACCGCTTCTGATCCACCCGACCCCGACGAACCTGGTGAACACCGCCGCGATGACGACCATTGCGTTGCCTCAGCCTTACTTGTTGTTCCTTGGCGATACCACCGAGCCGGGCTATGCGAAGACAGCGTTCGGGTTGCGCGATTGGGCGCCCGAACGCTGCATCGGCGAGTTCTCGGTGCCCGGCGCAACGGTCACGACGGGCCTGCCTTCTGCTGACACCCGCGCAGGCCGCCAGCGCCGGCGCGAAAGCGATGGTGATCGGCGTTGCCAACGCAGGCGGATTCATTCCGCCTGCGTGGCTCGATGCGCTGGTCGAAGCGATGGAAGCGGGGCTCGACCTGATCGGCGGCATGCATGCGCGCGCCTTCGTGATTTCCCGCGACTGCGCGAAACCGCCGAACGACTCGGGCGGCGGCTGATCGACATCCGCATTCCGCCCGAGCGCATTCCGGTCGCAACGGGTAAAGCGCGCACCGGACGCCGATTGCTGACCATCGGCACCGATTGCGCACTCGGCAAGAAATACACCGCGCTCTCGCTCGCGCGTGCGTTCCAGTCCCGGGGCGTCGATGCGACGTTCCGCGCGACGGGACAGACCGGCATATTGATTGCCGGCGGCGGGATCCCGATGGATGCAGTCGTGGCCGACTTCGCCGCCGGGGCCGCCGAGCTCCTCACGCCCGATGCGGCGCCACTGCACTGGGACGTGATGGAAGGCGAGGGGTCGCTGCACCATCCGGCGTATGCGGGGGTGTCGCTCGCGTTGTTGCACGGCAGCCAGCCCGACGTGATCGTCGTGTGCCATGAGCCCGGACGCGATCGCGTGCTCGGCCATCCGGACTATCCGGTGCCGGGGTTGCGCGAAACCATCGAACTCGCTTTACGCCTCGGCGCGCGCACGTCGCCGCGCATTCGCTGCGCGGGCATCAGCCTCAACACCGGCAAGCTCGACGCCAACGAGGCCGCACGCGTGATCGCGTCGGAAAGCGAAGCGTCTCGGATTGCCGGTCGCCGATCCGATTCGTGGCGGCGATGCGTTCGAGCGCCTCGTGGCATCCTCCCTGGCATGAGCGCGCCCGCAAGCAGCAGCCGTTCCAACGCTGGATCCTGCCGGGGGTGGCGTTCAAGGCCGCCGTCATCGGCGGCGGTTACGCGACGGGGCGCGAACTCGCGGAGTACTTCATCCCGAGTGGCCCGCAGGGCGGCGGTGATGGCGATCCTCGTCGCGATGTTCGCGTGGAGCGCGTTGTGCGCGCTGACGTTCGCCATCGCGCACGCGACGCGCAGTTACGACTATCGATCCTTCTTCGCGACCTTGCTGGGCCCCTTCGCGATCGTCTTCGAGCTCGCGTACCTGGTGTTCATGGTGCTGATCCTCGCCGTGTTCGGCGCGGCCGCGGGCGCCATCGGACAAGCCGTGTTCGGCTGGCCGACGCTGGTCGGCACCTTGGTGCTGATGCTGGCGATCGGTGCGTTCACGGCCTTCGGCAATCATTCGGTCGAACGCTTGTTCAAGTACGTCGCGTTTCCTGCTGTACGGCGTGTACGTGTTGCTCTTCGTGTTCGTGCTGACGCAGTTCGGCAGTCAGGCCATGCAGCAGTTCGCGACGCCCGTGCCGACCGATGGCTGGCTTTCGGGCGGCTTGACGTACGCCGGTTACAACATCGTCGGCGCGGTGATGGTCCTGCCGCTGGCGCGCCACTTCCTCACCAAGCGCGATCGCCGTCGTCGCGGGCGTGCTCGCAGGCCCGCTGGCGATGCTGCCGGGCTTGCTGTTCTTCGTGTGCATGATCGCGTGGTATCCGTCGATCGGCGCCGAAGCCTTGCCGTCCGATTTCATGTTGCGCCAGTTGAACATGCCGGTCTTCCACCTGCTGTTCCAGGTGATCTTCGCCGCGCTGCTCGAAAGCGGCGCGGCCTGCGTGCACGCGGCGAACGAACGCATCGCGGCCACGTGGCGCACGCAGCGCGGCGTCGAGCTGTCGAACGTCGCCCGTTTCTCGATCGCCACCGTGCTGCTCGTCGGCTCGATCTTCATCGCGGCGCGCTTCGGCCTGGTCGAATTGATCGCGCGGGGTTATCGCGGGCTGGCGTGCTGTTCGCTCGTCGTCTACGTCCTTCCCTTGCTGACCGTCGGCGTTTGGCGCCTGCGGAATCGGTGCGCGCCGCGGCCGGTCGCCGCCGCAATCCTGAATCCACCCCTTTTTGCTGGAGACCGATCGATGGCTCGATCCCTCGTCCGTTCCGCGCTCGCCATGGCCACGCTGCTGTTTGTCGCCGATGCTGCACTCGCCGCGGTGCCCACCGATCTCGACGCGCGCGTGGAAAGAGCGATGCGCGAGCAAGGCGTGCCGGGCATGGCGATCGCGATCGTCGAAGACGGCAAGCCCGTCCTCGCCAAAGGCTACGGCGTGCGCAAGCTCGGTTCGCCCGAACGCGTCGACGCCGACACGATCTTCCCCACCGGTTCGACCGGCAAGGCGATCACCACCGCGGCACTCGCAGTGCTCGTCGACGACGGCAAGCTGAAGTGGGACGACAAGAAA
>CAVSJC010000007.1:0-81968 GCA_963728135.1 uncultured Nitrospiraceae bacterium
CCCCAGCGCAAACCCTGAACGTGTGTCATTTTCCATCGTGGCCATGCTCCCCCGTCACCCGCTCCTTCAAGAACGACATCACGCCCCGCATCGTCGTTTCGATCGCGGTACTCGCGTCGAGACTCGACTGGATGGCCTTCTGCACATTCAGCAGCCCATTCCTGACATCGGCGCTCAGCGCGCCTGACGATACGTCCCTGAGCTCTGTTTCCACGGCCGCCAATTGTGTCGAGACCTTTGAAAATGCCACTCGCAACGACTGCAAGCTCGTCAACTGACTGTCCAGCTCCGTACGACTGCACTTCAACGCGGTGGTCATGGTGGCAAACTCATGGGTTCTCTCTGTGATCGTCGTCGACAACTCGTTCACAGCGGCTCCGATCCGCTTCGCGGCGTCAGAGCCATACAATGAATCCCCGAACCGGGTGACCGTGCCGGCCGCTTGCCTCACACTCTCTTGCAGGGTGTGCACGGCCGCTTCAACATCTGCTCCCTGCTTTCCTAATGCGGCCACGAGTTTGGCCACTTCAGTCGTGAGAATTTCCTGTGGAATCTGTATGGCCGCGAGCCGGCCTAAGATTTCCTTTAACGACGTTTCGAAACCTGCGCTCAACGTCGTCGTCATCGTCCGCTGTTGCTCGCTGATCTTGACCCGGACATCCTGCAGCGACTCGACAAGGTCCTGGAGCGATCCGCCGAGCTCAGTCGCGGCCCGATCTCTGAAAGAAGTCATCTGCATCGTCGCTTCGTGGAGCTGCCGGGTGAGAGTCGCCACACGGCGATCAATCGTTTCTTGGGCCTGCACCAGCCGGTCTGCGCCGGTGTCCTGAAACTGGACGATCACCAGTCGAAGGAGCATGCCGGCAAATGTCGTGACCAGCGCATACCCGAACGTCGTGAGCACGGCGTCAGCGGTCAGCTTCGGAGCCGGCCAGACGACGAAGGTCGCAATCAGGGCAAAGAGCGCCCAGAGAAACCCCATATAATAGAGCGAGTCTGCAAACAGTGCGGTGTCCTTCTTTTTCAAGAAAGAACCATACGCGGCATAGGCAATGAGGAGGCCGATTAGTCCCGCCATCGTAGAAGGTTGAGAAAATTGCGACATGGTCGAATAGACGAGTGCGCCAAGACCCGTCAGCGTCGCACACAACCAGGCCGCGCCGAGTTTTACACGCTCGTGCAGTCTGTCAGAGTCGCTCGATGGCCCGCTTTCTTCATCAAACTCGTCGAGAGGCTGTTCGAAGGGGATGGTGGGAAAGCGATGCATAACTCCTCCTCCGTCATGGTGTCCGCCTGTATCCTCGGATCTTGAGCCCCCTCAAATAACTGGGGATCACCCTAGTCCCGGTGGCTTGCGGATCCTCTCGTCCGCCGAGGGTAATGCAACAGTCTCTGCCTTTGCGCTAGACTGGCCACACTTGTTACGCCTGGTTGAGACGTTGCGCGGATTGAAACACAGGGGTCTGACACCTGTTTCGCACAAGAAAGGTGCCCCATGACTGAGACAGCGCTTCCGCTCTCGCTGACGTCGGCTTCCGCTGCTGAGCGCATTTTCCCCACTCTCACCCCTGCCCAGGTTCAACGCATTACGGTGCATGGCCATGTGCGCCGGACCCAAGCCGGAGAGGTGCTCTTCGAGGCGGGAGCGCGTTCGGTGCCGTTCTTCCTCGTCACGGCGGGCCGTGTGGAGATGACCCTGCCCTCCGAGACAGGCGAGCGGCTCATCACCGTGTATGGACCCGGGCAATTCACCGGCGAAGTGAACATGCTCTCAGGCCGCCCGGTGCTGGCGCGATCGCGCGCCACGGAAGCGGGTGAAGTCATCGAGCTGGATCGCGAACACCTGATCGCGCTGGTGCAGACCGATAGTGAGATCGGCGAGATCGTCATGCGCGCCTTTATTACCCGCCGGGTGGAGTTGATTGCGCAGGGACTGGGAGATGTCGTCGTTGTCGGATCGAATCATTGTTCCGGAACACTCCGCGTCAAAGAGTTTCTGACGCGGAACGGACACCCGTACTCGTCGATCGATCTCGACCGGGACACGGATATTCAAAACCTGCTGGACCATTTTCAGATCACCGCCGCCGATGTGCCGGTAGTGATCTGCCGCGGTGACGTCGTCCTGCGCAATCCGACCATTCAACAGATCGCCGACTGTCTGGGCTTCAACGAACCGATCGACCAGACTCAGATTCGCGACGTGGTCATCGTCGGCGCCGGACCGGCTGGGCTCGCAGCCGCCGTCTATGCCGCATCGGAAGGGCTCGACGTCCTGGTCCTCGAGACGCACGCGCCGGGAGGCCAGGCCGGGTCGAGCTCGAAGATCGAGAATTACCTCGGTTTCCCGACCGGCATCTCGGGCCAGGATCTCGCCGGGCGGGCCTACACGCAGGTCCAGAAATTCGGCGCCCAGCTGCTCATCACGAAGGGAGCGAAACAACTGACCTGCGCTCGCAAGCCCTACACCATTGTCATTGACGATGGTGTCCGTGTCCGCGCGCGCACGATCATCATCGCCACAGGGGCCGCCTATCGGAAGCCGCCCTGTGAGGAACTGTCGCGATTTGAGGGCACGGGTGTGTACTACGCAGCCACATTCATGGAAGGACAGCTGTGCCGCGGAGACGAAGTCGTGGTGGTGGGCGGTGGGAACTCGGCCGGCCAGGCGGCGGTCTTCCTCGCGCAGACGAGCAAGCGCGTGCATGTGCTCGTGCGATCGAGCGGGCTATCGGACAGCATGTCGCGCTACCTGATTCGCCGCATCGAACAGAATCCGGCCATCGTCCTGAGAACCCATACCGAACTCGTCGCTGTGGAAGGGCATCACCGTCTCGAACGAGTGAGCTGGCGCGACGGTCAGTCCGGCAGCATCGAGACGCACGACATCCGCCACGTCTTTCTCATGATGGGCGCCGTGCCGAACACCGGGTGGCTCGACGGGTGCATCGCGCTGGATGCCCAAGGCTTCGTGAAGACAGGATCCGATCTGTCGCAGGACGACCTGGCCGCCGCTCATTGGCCGCTGGCCAGGACACCTCATCTCCTTGAAACCTGTCTGCCGGGCGTGTTCGCCGTCGGAGACGTCCGCGCGGGCAATATCAAACGTGTCGCGTCCGCCGTGGGCGAAGGGTCGATTTCGGTGTCGTTCGTCCATCAGGCGCTGCACGAATAATCAGTGAAGACGATGATGACGACAGCAACTCTCCCGCCTGTCCCCCCATACCAATAGTCACAGACCATGCCGAACGGGTGGCTCGATCCTCAGGTGGACCACAGCCGCGACCATGTCTTAGGACCTGGCGACGCCCGGATCACGCTCGTCGAATTCGGCAGTTACGCCTGCCCCTATTGCCGTGCCGCCAACGAGAGCATTGCGGCGGTCCGCGACCGCTTCGGCGAGCGCATGCGCTATGTCTTCCGGCAGCGCCCGCTCGCGAACAATGATCTCGCCCGCCGCGCCGCGGAATTGGCCGAACGGGCCGACGACGGTCAATTTTGGAACGCGCACATCGCGCTGATGACGCGGTCCCACACGTTGACCGAAGAAGACCTCGTAACCGTCGCCGCCGACCTGCGTCTGGATCACGATGCGGAACAGGCCCGGCGCGCAAAGCAGCGGGTCGAGGCCGACGAAGCCAGCGCCCGCGCCAGCGGAGCCCTGGTCACCCCTTCCTTTTTTATCAACAACCGGCGCTATGACGGACCATGGGACGAAAGTTCATTGTCCGACGCGATGCTGGGAACGCTGGGGCATCGGGTTCGTTCCGCCGCCCTCGACTTCGTGAGTTGGGGACCCTCGGCCGGTGTGCTGCTCCTCGTCGCAACCCTGCTGGCGCTCGCGCTCACCAATTCACCGCTCGGGCCTGCGTTTGAGGCCTTCTGGCAGCAAGACTTCGGCGTCACGCTCGGTGACGCGGGCTTCCATCTGTCGTTGCGCCACTGGATCGATGACGGGCTGCTGACCATCTTCTTCCTCGTCGTCGGCATGGAAATCAAGCGGGAATTCACTGTCGGCCACCTCGCAAGCGGACGTTCAGCCGCGCTGCCGATTGCCGCCGCCATAGGCGGCATGGTGGTCCCCGCCCTCCTGTACCTGTCCATTATTCCCCGAGGTCCTTGGTTTCAGGGATGGGGCGTGCCCATGGCGACCGACACGGCCTTTGCGATCGCGTTGATCGCCATGATGGGCAATCGGGTGCCGATCGAGCTGCGCATCTTTCTGACTGCGGCATCCATCGTCGACGACATCGGCGCCATTCTCGTGGTGGCGGCATTTTATTCCGGGCCGCTCCATGCGGGGTATCTGGCCGGCGCCGCCGTAGTGGTTGCCGCATTGGCATTTCTGAATCAATCGCGCGTCTATCGCGTGCTGCCCTACATGGCGCTCGGCATCGTGCTATGGGCTTGTGTGCATGCCAGCGGGCTGCACGCCACCCTGGCCGGCGTCTTGCTCGCGCTGTTCATTCCCACCCGACCACCGGCGAATGTGCAGGCGCTGATGACACAGGCGGATGTCATCCTGGCTTCAGAGACACAGCACAGCGGTGAGGTGCTCCGGCACGGGCCGTCCTTGCCTGTGCTGCGGGCACTCGACGAGATCCACGATCGATTGGAATCACCCGCCGACCGGTTGTTGCGCCGCGCGGGGGCGCGGTCGAGCTATCTGGTGCTGCCGGTATTTGCCCTGGCGAACGCCGGCGTGGCCATCTCGACTGAGGCATGGAGCGGCCATCAAGCCTTGATGGCCGCCATCATGGCCGGTCTGGTGATTGGCAAACCGCTTGGCCTGATCTCGGCCTCGGCGCTCGCGGTCTGGATGCGCCTCGCGGTGAAGCCGGACGCCTATTCCTGGCGTCAACTGAGCGGGGCTGGCGCATTGGCGGGTATCGGTTTCACGATGTCGCTCTTCATCGCCGGCCAGGCCTTCGCGATACCAACCGACTTCGCCGCTGCCAAGATTGCGGTGTTTTCCGCATCCGTGCTGTCGGCTATGATCGGCGTGGCACTCCTGTGGAGAGCCTCGGGCAAAGCCGCGAACACAAACCAGTAAAAGAGGAACTGTGCGACGAATGAACGGTACCTTCAACGGACCCGTGCGCGGGCTATCAGGTCCTTCAATTCCTTCAGTTCAAGCGCGCCGGGTCTGAAGTCTGCGCCGATAATGAAGGCAGGAGTTCCCGTGATCCCCAACTCGTTCCCTAACAATCGAGTGCGATCCAGGGTGGCCTGGATGTCGGGCGACTCCATATCTTTTTGAAGCTGGTCAGCATCAAGCCCCACGCGAGCGGCAATGGCGAACAATGCGTCGCGGGTCAACTCGTTGTGTGAATCCAACAATGCCTCGTGAAAGACTTGATGTTTGCCTTGATTGCGGGCTGCGAGCGCGGCTTTAGCGGCAAAGATCGACAGCTCTCCAAGAATCGGGAAGTCTTTGTACACCACACGAACATTCCCATCATCCTTCTGCAGTTGCGTCACGGCGCCAGCCACTCGTTTACAGAATCCACAGCGATAATCAAAGAACTCGACGACCGTCACATCACCGGTCGGATTCCCGCTGGCTGGCGACATCGCGTCGTGTAGCAGGTCGGCCTGACGCGCGGCGATCTTCTTATGCCTATCCGCCTGCTCCGTTTCCTGCTGTTTTGCCTCCATGGCCCGTAATGACTCAACGATGACCTCAGGATGCGCATAAATGTAATTGCGGATGGCAGCGTCGACAGCTTCTTGCCATGCAGGGTCTGTCGGAGAAACGCCCTCGGCCATAGCCTGGCAGCCAAAGAGAAACAGAGCAAGGACGCTCCCAACCAGCATCGTGAGAAGCGCGTATCTCGACGGGAATTGTCGCACCACCATTCAGCCTCCCTCTCAACCAGCAGTTGGGTCCGACAAACACACTTCCAACAGGAATGAGATCGCCGACACGCTACTTCGCTGAAATGGCAATGTCAAACGAGAGAACGGATAAAGGTATCAGAAGCATCTGGCACCACAGGGCGAGCATTTCTCCATTTCACTCGCTCTGTAAGCGCCGAAAGATCCAACGGGAGAAGCGGGCTCGATACCAGTAGTAGCACCACCAAGACAGCTTCTAGGAAGACCCTGGTTAGTTGTTAACTTTATGTAATGAGCGCATTAGCCAGCAGGACATATGCCTAGTTTCGCGCGGATAGACCACACCTCTAGGATGACGTCTCTATCAGAACGATGCACGCAGAACGATGCACGGTCTTAATTTGGTCAATGGAGGAACAAGATGTGTGTTTTGAACATGCTCATGCAGAAGGTCTCACAGATGCACACTGTAGTGCGATTAGGAAATATGGCTTTTCATGGAACAATGCGTGATGTTGTTATGGAGCGTCATGCCCATGATGTTGCCGGCCGCCTATTCGCAGCCCAAGGAACCTGTGCCGGTGGAACCGGTATTCCGCCAGCCTCCCTCGGCATAGATCGTGAGTGTCGCGCCTCGCTTGAGAAACTCTGCGAGGGCATTGAGCCTGGCAGCGGTCGTCTCCGAAAGTGTTATGACGAACAACCAAGGCAAGCTCACACCGTCATGTCGCCAGCAGGTCCAAGAGCAATAAGTCGGAAGCCGCTGCCATTTTAGGTATGACTGCTGCGGCCTTAGCGCAGGCAGGCGAGCGAAGCCGAACCGATCATTGAACACAAACGTGTGCGCCCGAGCGAAACCTACGTCGCAGGGTTCGGTGGCTATACATTCGGCGGGAAGTTCAGTGATGTGGAAGGCACGGGATTGCTGTCCGGTGCCAATCTCGGTGATCGTGATCTTGCGGATTCGGGAGTCTATGGCGGAAAGCTCGGCCATTTCTTTGGCGATCGAATGGATTGGCTGGGCGTGGAGATGGAAGCGTTCAACACAACGCCCCATGTGGAGCAGCAAGGACTGGTGCCCGGAAGCCATCTTCGGGTCACGACCTTGGCCTTCAATCTCATCGGTCGGCTGAAATTCGGCGTGTGAGACGAAAACAGAGCGAACGGAGACACGAACGGAGGGAGCAGATACGCTATGAAACCCGATATGAGCGGGAGTTCTGCCGGCTGCAACCCTATGCCGGGGTCGGGCTTGGCGTCTTCTTTGCCAATCTCTCGAACAATGGCAACAGCGTGTCCGACAATGCCGTGCCGGGCCTCAATGCCTTGGGCGGGTGTACGCTATTACTTCACCGAACGTGTCGCCCTGTTTGGTGAATACAAATACAACTGGGCGGCGCTCGAATTGACGAATGGTGCCCATCGGGGGATTCAAAGGCGATTACCAGGCCAATCATGTGGTCGGAGGGCTCTCGTTCCACTTCTAGCTTTGTGCCCGTGCGATCGTCTCCGGTTTACATAGGTGCCGACCGCAACAGTGAGCCAGGGCCTCAAGGTGATTGAGACGGGACGGCCGTTTCGTTTATTGTGCTGCTGCGCGAAACGAACGGACCACCCGGCTCCATCCCCGCGCCGCCCACCGACAAGCAGATCGACGATCTTGAAGCAGGCGCGAGCACGCGCTTTGACTTTGGCAGCTCCCATTTGAAAGCATCGTCGTTCAGCTATCAGATACTTGCGAACCGCTTTGACGACATCAAGGAGTCCGACGAGACGAACAACGGCAAGGAAGAACACTGCCATTAAGTACGCCGCCGCTCTCCACCGCGCGGCTGGCCGAGGCCGATCGCAGCAGGATGAGAGGTCTAGCGACTCGCCTCGTTGCCTATTTCCTTTCTTTCCTCCGGCTCCCCTCTTGAATCTGTTTTCGTCTCGCCTCATAATTTCCTCCCCTCGCATTTCGAAAGGAGACACGTCATGACGTCCACTCAGATTATCGGATTCGCCGCGGCTGTTCTTCTTGCCAGTGCCGCTTCCGGTTGTGGCACAGAGCCACCTGCCGCGCCATCGGCGAAGAATCATTCCGGCACGGTTCCCCTTTACAAGACCTCGGCTCCCACCACAAATCCATCTCCACGAAAGTCCCCGCCGCACAGCAGTACTTCGACCAGGGCCTGCGATTCGTTTACGGATTCAATCACGCGGAAGCCATCCGGTCATTCAAGCATGCCGCAACACTCGATCCCACCTGCGCGATGTGCTACTGGGGCATCGCACTCGCCTACGGCCCGCACGTGAACGCGCCCATGGACGAGGCCAGCGGCGTGGCCGCTTATGCGGCCGTGCAGAAAGCGCTGGAGGTGAAGTCTCAGGCCACCGCGCCTGAACGCGCCTACATCGAGGCACTGGCGCAGCGCTACGAGGCGGTGCCGCCGGCTGATCGTGCTTCGTTGGACAAGTCGTACTCCCGCGCAATGGAACAGGTCGCCAAGACCTACGCCGACGACCTCGACGCCGCGACGTTGTACGCCGAGTCGCTGATGGACCTCCGCCCATGGAACTACTGGCAACCCGACGGGACAACCCTACCCCGGCACGGACGAAATCGTACGTCAGCTCGAGCGAGTGATCTCGCGTAACCCCAACCACCCCGGCGCGTGCCACTATTACATCCACGCTGTTGAAGCGGTGAGTCCACAAAAGGCGGTGCCCTGCGCCGAACGGCTCGCTCAGCTCATGCCCGGGGAAGGACACATGGTCCACATGCCCGCGCACATCTACATCCGCGTCGGCCGGTGGAACGACGCCGTCAAAGCCAACCAACACGCCATCCATGCCGACGAGGAGTTCATCGAAGGACAGCACCCGGTGGGCGTCTATCCGCTCGCCTACTACCCGCACAACATCCACTTCCTCGCCTTCGCGTCGACGATGGCGGGCCGCAGCGCGCAGGCGATCGAGGCGTCCAATACCCTCACCTCCAAGGTGAACGTCGACGTCGCGCGCCAGGTCGGGCTGCTGCAGGAGATGCTGCCGTACCACGCGCTCACGCTCACGACGTTCGGAAAATGGGACGAGGTGCTGGCCCAACCGCTTCCGCCCGCAGACATCCCCTTTTCGTACGCCATGGCGCAGTACGCCCGGGGCGTGGCGCAGGCCGCCAAGGGACAATGGGCGGAGGCACAAGCCGCCCTCAAGACGGTGACGGACATCAACGCGGCGACCCCTGACAGTGCCGATGGCAAGACGGCGCTTTCGATCGCCGTGCACGCGCTGTCCGGTGAGATCGCCACCCGCAGAGGCGACCTCGACGCGGGGACCAAACACTTCCGGGAGGCGATCAAGATCGAGGACGCGGGACTCTACTTCGAACCGCCCAAGTGGTACTACCCGATTCGCCACTCGCTTGGCGCCGCGCTGTTGAAGGCGGGACAACATGCGGAGGCCGAGAAGGTGTACCGCGAGGACCTCAGGCGCTTCCCCGAGAACGGCTGGTCGCTGTTCGGACTCGCGCAGGCGCTTAAGGCGCAGGGCAAGACGACCGAAGCGGCCTCAGCGGAAGAGCGCTTCCGCCGTGCCTGGCCCAACACGGATGTGACGTTGACGGCATCGAGGTTCTAGCGCACAGAGTTGCGTTCTCGCTCACTCCGTATGAAGCAGCGATGCCTAGGACGCTGACTAGAATCGGAGACCTCGATGGGCATACTATAACCGACAGTTGCACCTTCTACATGGACTGGCCTCGGAGGATGCTATGCGAATTCTTGTGGCTGTCGATGAGTCCGAGAACTCCCATCGCGCAGTAAAGTACGTCGGATCGCTCTTGCGCGAGACGCCTAAAACCGCCGTCACGCTCTTTCACGTCCTCAAGCCCATCCCTCGCGGGTTGCTTGAGCATGGTGGGGCGGAGAATCCCGCTGCCGAAGCCCAATTGGGTGAGGAATTGCGCAGGGATCAGGAAGCCTGGATTCGAAAGGAAGCGGAACGGGAGTGTCCGTTTCTGCTCAAGGCGTTCGAGACGCTAACGCAATCCGGCTTCGATCGGAGCCGGGTAGCGTTGAGAATCGGCCATGAGGACGATATCGCCAGAAACATCGTTGAAGAGGCGCGGAACGGAAAGCATGAAACCATCGTAGTGGGACGGCATGGATCGTCCGGCATCAAACGGCTCTTTGGCGGCGGCGTGACAGATCAATTGCTGCGCGAGGCAAAAGGATTTGCGATCTGGCTTGTGGAATGACTCCTAACGTCTGCTGCCTTCTTGTATTCTTCCCTCTGTCACAGTTCATCTCGGCGTCTCTATTCCCCTGCCTGGTAAGGATCTAGGACCAAGGCGTGTGATGAACAAAAGCCACCGGGTCGACTAAGCTCAATTTCATGACGCAATTAGGTCCATGCCTCCCGAGGCAAGCCGTAAACTTCTCAACGGATGATGCACATTTCAGAGACATAGGGGGCGCCGTAAAGATCATGGCTCGTCCCGATATTCGGCAGCATGTTCTGTCAGTTGGGGAGCCGTCGCAATCGTCTGCTGGTGTCGATCCACGGGTGAGTCCGGGTGATCACCCAGGAATCCATAATCCAGGACCACTCCCCTTTCATCATAGACAACCCATAACTGGTACTGAGTGAAATCTACGCTGTCATAGAACGGGAAGACGGCTGCATCACGTTGAGTAGAGACATATATCGCCTTCCTCAAATGTGAAGGACGTTGGATCTTGGTGATCGTGTGAGTGATTTCGGTCTGTCCTTCTGAATCAACTGCGGTGATGGTCTTGGTCGTGGTGGTACTTGTTAAATTGGAAGACTGTGGAAGTTCAACAGGTGGCAAGCCGAACCGTGCAACGACCTCGGCCCGGGTTGTCTTATATTTCTTTATCCACGAGACTTCATCGGGTCTAAATCGCATGCCCTGCTCATCTGTTGCACATCCGTACAGCATAAAGGCTAGGACACTGAGTGCGGTCAAGCGCATGGCGAAGATTCTCTGAATATGATGGCGTCGGAGTTATTGCACTGCGAGCGGGACATTACCTGATACCTAATAAAAGCGTACCTGGGCATTGCCCCCCTTCTGGAAGGACGTAAAGATGAGTCTGGTGGGCTATGCATGGTAATTCGATGGGCAATCCAAGCTAGGCAACGCTTGCAGGAAGTCTCTTCCCTGGGGTTTTCCCATAGTCGTTGGTCCTAGCGGGTAAATGTCCGCGAAAAATGAGAACTAGGCCCCGCAAGAACGGGGAAGCTCTCAGTCTCATACCAGCGGTAGGCTGATTGGCCTGTCTCTCGTTGCAAGATCAGCTGGACGGGCCGACCGGGCCGGCTCTAAATCACCACCCTACATCAGCATTGCGGAGATCCTCTTCGAGAGTGATCAGGCTGTGCTGGAGTCCACGATTCCAACCTTTCACCAGCTCGTCTGGAGAGGAATCTGCGACGTCCAGTCACCTCCTGATATTCGCGTCGAAATACGATCTCTTCGTGAGCCGGTCGATCCCTGATTAAGACGATCTGCATGTTAAGAACGGCTTTCGGCGATCCGTTCAGCCGAAGATCGGCGTAGAGTGCGTTGACGGTCCCCTCCAAGAAGATAGTCCGGCTTCCAGGGAACTGGAGGTGTCCACCACATGTTGAAACAGGCGTGCATTGGTCAGCCAGCTCTGCGAGTTGCTGGGTCACCATCGCGCTAGGCGCGATAAACCACTCATTGTAAAAGTCGGATTGGTAACGCGCCTCACTCGTGCGATAGACGATCTCTGTCCCTTCGAAGCGCGGAGAGATACGAAGCTTACGAATCTTGAGGATCGCTCCTGTCCTGAGCACAGGTGACAGCCTCCGCCGGTCGTGCAACCTCAAGAGCATAGTAGTGTTTCTCCGGAGAACCCTTGGCAAGCCTGATGCACCCTCCAACCTCAAGGATCACCGCCAGCGAGTACAAGCACCAGCTCGAGATGAATCCATCGGTATCTCATCATTTCGCTGAATTCACGTGCGCCGGCGGTTCGCCAAACAGCACGTAAGAAGGATATCGTTTCGCGTTCTTCGTCAATTCTCTGAGATTCTCGGACACGACCCGAAGGTTCTCAACGATCTCTTCCACGTCATGGCTCTTATTGGAGAGGAGCACATCTACTCGCCGCACGCTCTTATCCAAGCGGGCCATGGTCGATCGGGCAACGTTTCAGCAGCCGTCCGAATGTGTTTCGACGCCGGCGAGAGGTCCGACGAGGAATTGCCTGCGCCTCTCCCGCGGTCATCGCCGCATCGGACAGGATTTTCTTCACTTCAGTGCCATTCACCAGCCGTCGCGTATCTTGCAACGTCCCTTGGAGTTCGGTGAGCACCTCGTCCTGCACGCCCTCTCAATTCCTCCAAGTTGGCCTGATCAATCAGTTTAGTTGTGGCGAGAACGAGAGCATCGAAATGCTCCGCTATTTGATGAACATTGGCCTGTGAGAGATCTTTGGCGATGTTCCCAAGCGCCTGACCCAGAACCGTGATGGTGCTCGGCGCAGAGGGAACGTAAATGGCTTTGGTTTCCCACGGAATCTCCAAGCGGTGGATATTGCTGAGGATCTAGAAAATCGGCTTCCAGGTAGAGGACCCCCGTAATCCCCTGTGAGGCCAATCGAACCCGCAAGACCAGCAGCGTAATTCTGCTTCCGTTTCGCCGCACGCTGTTCCTCCGTCAGTCCATCAGGGATCTGGCGAATAGCCCCGATAATCACCACATAGTGAGCGTACCGGCTCAATTGCTCTTCCTCGACCTGGACTGATAGCGATGGCCGACGAAATCAATCTGTTTGACGGTTCCTATTTTGACGCCGCGAAATTTAATCGGCGACCCGACGTCCAGACCCTGGACCGACTCATCGATAAAGGTTTCCACCAAGATAGAACGCTCAAAGAGTGTCCCGGCGCCGAGGACGATGATTCCAACCAGTGCCAAGGCAGCTGACAGATAGGACAAACACGCCGATTTTAAAGTAATTGGCTTTTGCACTCATGGTCCACCCACTCCTGCTGCAGCTTCTCGATTGAAGAATTGCCGAACCCAGGGATTATCGGAGTGATCCCGCAACTCCTGAGGATGCCCTGTCGCAACAATTTTCTTCACCCGCTTATCCAGCATGATGACACGGTCGGCGATCGCATCGATGCTGGCCAATTCGTGAGACACGACGATAAAGGTGATGCCCAGGCTTCGAGCGAGACGGACGATCAGATGGTCCAGCTCCGCTGAGGTAATGGGATCCAGTCCAGCCGATGGCTCATCCAAAAAGAGGATTTGCGGATCGAGCGCCATGGCGCGGGCAATGGCTGCTCGCTTCTGCATCCCTCCGCTGATTTCCGAGGGCATGTGATGAACAAAGGCCTCCAGGCCGACCAAGTTCAATTTCATGACCGCAATGAGGTCCATCGCCTCGGAGGGCAAATCCGTGAACTCCTCCAAGGGCAGCCGAACGTTTTCCTGAGGGTCATGGAACCGAACAGGGCGCCTTGTTGATACATCACCCCGATTTTCCTGAGGATTCGCGCGCGTACCACTCCTTCAGCGGTCGCAATATCGTCCCCGTCGATGAGGATCTTCCCATGTGTGGGCTTGTAGAGGCCGATCATATGTTTCAGGAGCGTGCTCTTCCCGGATCCGGATCCTCCAAGAATCACCAAGACCTCACCCTGCTTCACTTCAAAAGAAACGTCATCGATGATGACGGTGCGTTCATACGCAGCGGTGAAATGCTCCACCCTGATGATCGGCCGTTGGTCTTGACTCATGGCAGTCCTTGTCTCAGATGCCGAGATAGTAATAGACCACGGCGAAGATGCCATCGACGATCGCAATGAGCACGATCCCACTGACCACGGCGCGCGTGGTCGAGATTCCCACCGCACTCGCGCCGGTCTGGGTCTGAAGGCCTCGTAAACATCCTATGGCAGCCACGATCATTCCAAACACCACGGATTTGAACAGGCCTCCAAGGAGATCGCCGACATCGATGCTCAAGAGAATTTGATTGACGTAGGTCGTCAACGTAAACCCAAGGGAGAGCATGACCACGGCGCCGCCGATCAGCCCGAATAGGTTTGCGAACACCGCCAGCAAGGGCGTCATGGCGACCGCGGCAATTACCCGTGGCACGGCGAGAAAGCGAAGCGGATCGAGCCCCATCGTCGTAAGGGCATCGATCTCTTCTCTGACCTTCATCGTTCCCAGTTCAGCCGCAAATGCGGACGCGGACCGTCCGGCCAACAGAATGGCGGTGATCAGCGGGCCGAGCTCCCTCACCATGGAGAGCCCGATCAGATTGGCGACAAAAATATCCGCGCCGAACTGCCGCATCGGAATCGCGGCTTGAAACGCCATGATGAGCCCGAGTAGAAAACCGATCAGGGCGATAATGGGAAGGGCGTTGACCCCGGCCAGTTCCGCTGTCAGGAGCGTATCCTTCCACCGAATCCGGCGCGGATGCACCGCGGCATCAAGAAGTCCAACCGAGAGTTCTCCGACAAAGGCAATGAGGACCCGAACGTCTTTCCAGATTCCGAATCCGGCATGCCCGACCTGTTCGACGAGGGAGAGTGGCTCGTGGTGAAGGGCCTGGCGGAGGCTCTCTTGAGACCTGTCCGTAGATATCTAGGAGGCTGCGGAACTTCTCCTGCAGCCCATGAATCGACACCTCACGGCCCAGATGCGCCATGTACTGCTGAAGCTTGACGATTAAGGCGACCCCGGCCCCGTCACAGTAGCTCACTTCCGAAGCATCAATGACGATCCCCATCGGGCTTCGATTGCCTCGAGGATGTGAAGGGCTTCGCGCCATAAGTTCCCCGATGTCTTCATATCCAAGCGTCCGCTGAGTACGAGTGTAAGGATTGCACGATCGTTAGAGAACCGAGCCTCAAGCGGTTGGTGTGACGACTACGGGCAGGAAGCATCGTGGCGATCCCTTTCGTCCCGTTGCCTCTTGGAAGAAAGAGTCAGTTTCTCTTAAGCCGGCAGCTGGGCAGTAAGGGACAACGTCCTCTTACGACCATGAACTTCCACGAGCCGATAAATACGGAATAACGGTTGGTCATTCCCGTGCGGTGTCTGTTCCATATGCCTGTCCACTCAGTTTGAAAAGTGAATGCTAGGTCTTAAAGTTTCAACATGGCTGAAGCGCGTGTTCCTGACCTTCGGCCAGTCGAGGATCCGCCCGAATCGTTTACCTTCGCGATGTGCGCGAGGAGTACGAAGCAACCGGCACTGAGAGGAGGATAAGGGGGACGCTCGCACTCCACCTGATCCACGTGCAGGTACACAGCCCGGTTCGGCCCACCCGTTCCGTTTTCGTATGGCGATGCGGTTGATCGATCGGTCTCTTGTAGGCTCATGGTGCTCCTCGTTGCATTCGAATGAATCGGTTGCCATGCTCATGCTGCGGCTACAGTACTACGTAGTAGCCGAACCTTGTGCAACAGGGTTTTGGTGCACAGGGAACACACTGAATGCCAGATCGATACAGCCCGCGTCATTGAGCGAGTCTAATTGATCCGCTGACAATGATAATCACAGCTCGCCATGTGCAACGCATGTCTAGATATGTGCGACAGTTTCGGTCTTCACATTGATCTGGACGTTGATATGTGCCGCGTGTGGCTTTAGAATACGGACACTCTTGGTGCGCGCTGTCCACAATCCTCTGCGCAATTTCGGGCTCGATACCAGGCAGAATGACGTTAAGGCGAGCCTGCAGAAGATAACCGCCGTTCGCCATACCCAGGTCACTTCGGGATCAATGGCGACCTCGGCCGGCAGCTTGACCTTCATTTTGCCCGCTACGAGCTTAACGGCTGATAGAAAGCAGGCCGACCAGCCCACTGCGAACAACTGTTCTGGGTTGGTGCCTGTTCCAGGCGTGCCAGGAACCGAAAGCTTCACTTCCAGACGGCCATCGGACGTACGGGAGTCTCCGCCTTCGCGGCCACCAGTTGTATGCGCTTTCGCGGTATAGAGGACTTTATCGATTGGGGTAATGCTGATGTGCGTTCTCCTCGTTGCGATGTGGATCACCTCGTGGGAGTGACACCTCACTATTTGCCTATAGTGAACGCCACTGTCTTGGACTGTCCGGGGAAGACGTTGTGGTTAGCGTCAACCAACTCGATCTTCACCTTGTGCTGGCCGGGCGGCAGCCCGGCTATGTCCACTGTGTTGCTGTCACTCGCATCCGCCCACCACCAGGGCAAGTCGTCGACCGTTATGTGCAGATGTCCGATACGTGGAGACGCCTTGAGAGCACCCTCGCCGAATACAGGTAGAATGCGGACGTTCTCCACTCGGTACTGTGCCCAGAAGACGCCCGCGGCGTGGGCCAACCCTTCGGCAAGCGGGGCGTCTACGATCAGCGTGGGTGGGGGCTCTTTCTTAATCTCAAGGTACGGTGAAGCGCCGCGGATGTCTCTCGCGCTCTGAATGGCGAACTCTGCATTGGTACCTGTCGAAATGGGGGCAAGGGCGCCAAAACGCCGGCTACAATTGCAACCGCAAGCAGCACCGCGGTCATCGGTTTCATAGGTTCCTCCTTCGAAACAACCCTAAATCGACAGACGGAGCTTGCCCTAATTCATCGTCAGCACCACACGGAAACGCGCCTTACCGCTCATCATGCGCTCATAGCCGGCCGCGGCTTGTTCGAGCGGGAGCGTCTCGATCATCGGGCGAATCCCCGTGAGGCGCAGAAGTTCAGCGTGTCTTCAGAATCCCGCGCGGTTCCTGACGGCCACCCTCGGATTGATCGGCGGCCGCCGATGAGTTGAATGGGCGTTGACGTTGATGGGATCGGCCGATGCTCCGACCACGAGCAGTTGTCCTCCGACACCCAGCCCGTCGACGAGCGCCGACATGGCCTTGCTGTCCGGAGCCGTCGCCAGAATGACTGATGCGCCGCCCAGGGCCATGAGTTCCTTGGCGACGTCTACGGCCTCCGTGTCGAGATAGCGGGCGGCTCCTAGCTTCAGAGCGAGCGGCTCCTTGTCTTTGCCTCGACCGATGGCCACGGTGTAGAAGCCCATCTTGCTCGCGAACTGAATCCCCAGATGGCCAAGTCCGCCCAGGCCCTGTACGGCCACGAGATCTCCCGCCGCCGCCCCGCTATGCCGCAGACTGTTGAACGTCGTCACACCCGCGCACATCAGCGGGGCCGCCTCGACCGGCGAAAGAGCATCGGGAATCGCCGCCACCGCTTCGATCCTCGCGATCATGTACTGAGCGTATCCGCCGTCTTCCTGGAATCCGGTCACCTGAAAATTCCGACAGCCCATGAAATCGCCACGCCGGCAGGAATCGCATTGACCATCATGCTCCGCCATGCCATCCGACACCGACCCGCTGGCCCTTCTTCCACTCGGTGACGCCCGGCGCCAACCTCATCGACCACTCCGGCCACCTCATGGCCGGTGACACGCGGATATTGCAGTCCCGGGCCAATGGCCCTCCTTCACGAGCACAGTCGCTATGACAGATCCCGCAGGCCTGCACTCTGAATGCGGATCTGGTTGGCCCCCGGTGCCGGGATCTCCCGCTTAACGACTTCGAATGGCGCTCCCGGTGAGCGAATTTGAACCGCGGTCATCTGCGCCATGTCATCCTCCTTCGAATCGCGTCTACTCTCATCCATGCATGACACGAACGGTTACTTACACTTGGGTGTCGCCGGCTGGGGCGCATCCTCGACCTGACCGGGTTTGTAGTGGGTTTTCTCCTCCATGCCCCGCATGCTCCCCCTTGGGCTCATCGTCGAATTCGGCGACGGCCACATGCTTCAGCCAGTAGCCTTCTTCGCCTTTCGCGCCGTGCATGGACATATCGCCGGTCGACGGCGTGTTGGTCCGATGAAAATGGTTAAAGCCGGTCTTGCCACCATCAGGTTGGGACTCGACACAAAATGTGCCTTTGATGCCTTGACCGACGAACAGCAATTGAGCCGTGGGATCGCTCACCGGCTTGTCGAACATCATGAACTGCACCCGGCCGTGGCCTTCGTCGAGCCACAGATGATTGGGCGGGTTGGGCTGAACCGGTACGAACGTATAGGCCTTTACCAGGACCGGCCCGATATTTTTAGCAGCTTCCGGCGTGGAAGCATTTCCATCCGAGGCATAACCGCTGCTGAACAGTAAGCCGCCTACACACCCGGCCAAAAGGATAAGCATGATGCAGATCTTGCTAGCCATAGTAGACCTCCTCAGGTGTACGCTGTGTAAGGGTGGTGATACGTGGTCAGCGCAGGTATTGCCACGGGCTGACGACAATGACGCCGAGGCGGCGTTCTCATCGAGACTAGCATCGTAGTCTCCTTGAACTTAGTGAAACGCTGAGGGGAAAGGAATGTTCTGCGCGTAGGATGAATCTAGTAACTAGGGAAACCCCTAGGACATAAATCGGGTTCGACGATTCGCCCGCCATGGACCATGCCGACGTTCGAGCATAGAATGTCTTGCTCAGAGGGCACCGCATTTCACTTCACTAAGCAGTCCGCCGCGACGGATGAAAGGAGACAATCATGTCACCCAGGTTCGCAGGAAAAGTTGCCCTCGATGCCAGGGCGTATATTGCTAGTATTGCAGGTTGGCTCAGCTAGAGATCAGCTAGAGACACACACTGTCTGGAGGAAGAGATGGACAAGCCTCGCATCTTTCTCGGCTCGTCAGGAAAGCAGGAAAAGTTGCTGAGGGCGCTAACGCGTGGTCTGGAAGAAGTCGCGCACGTAGAACCCTGGACGACTTCATTCAATCCGGGAACCACCACATTGGAGCGACTCCTCGAGCTTACTCGTGAAGTCGACTTCGCAGCGTTCGTTTTCGCTCAGGACGACTGGACGACCAAGAGGCAACCAGAACCCGATCCCTCGGGCTCAGGTCAGGCTTCTCCACGAGATAACGTGGTCTTCGAAGCCGGTTTGTTCGGGCAGCACTGGGAATGCGCCGAACCTTCATCCTCCATGCGAACGGCTCGAAGCTTCCCAGCGATCTCCTCGGTCTTACTTGTGTACGCTACGAAGCGACGAGCCCTTCTGATACGAAGGTCATCAACCAGAAGCTTCGGAAGGCAATCGAGAACGAATGGCGTGCAGCCCGCATCGAGGGCCTGTGGTGGCAGTTTTCTCTGACGGAGCGCACCGCGCGAGAGCCTTCGGCCATAAGCCTCGTGCGAATCTCGCGGGACCGCGAAGGGGCGCTGGAGGTGGGCGGCCGCGGATGGCAGGAGGATGGCACCCTGTCCGTGCGATATTGGAGCGAGGCTGTGAAGGAGAAGAAAGATCCTCCCGGCGTTTTCTACTATTGGAATGGCGAACGCCCTCGGCACGCGAACGCGCCGCAGTTGCACGGGACTGCAGAGATCCGACTCGAGACTGCCGATCGCGCGGCCGGGTACTGGACAACGCGTTCAGAATCTCACCCGGACATCAATGAGCGGACGTCGGGTTTTTATTTGCGCGCCAATCTCGAAGACATGAACATCCTGGACGGACGCGATGACCGGCAACGCGCCGAGTTGATCGCAGAGCGGCTGACGCATTGGAAGTCGACCAAGACCGCCTGAGACCAGCGCGCGAAATGCGCGGCCCCGTGCGCACTCGCGGGCCCGAAAGAGCATGGGGCACATCATCGCAGATTCGAATTGCCTGAAAACCTCGGCGTAGAGGAGACAAGTAATTTCGTGTCGCGGAGGACACTCACATACAGTCCGACCTCAAAGACGGTATCAAGACTTCTCCATCACCACGATTTGCGAATCCAAAACACAAGCCCAGCTCCCATCATCAGTGCGATTGCACTAAAAATGGTTGCGTCGGAGGACATGAGAAGCTTGTATTCCAGATAGCTCCAGAAGCCGTCATCGCCACTCACCCAAACGCCAATATGGGGTGTCACTTTTTGAAGTGTTGTTGTAATCGTTACTCCGTCTAACGATAGGAATGCGGAAAGGCTCAAGAACGTCATCAAAGTGATGCTCCGTAATAGGTGCCTAACGAACAAAGGGCAGAGAGTCCGAAGACTCTCTGCCCCTTGCTGCTTACACTGGCGTCAACTTACAGCCAGGTCACGCGTTCGGCCGGCCGAATGTAAATCGGCTCTTCGACCTGAATGCGGGCCACTTCCTTGCCCGACTTGTTGAAGCCCAGCACGGTATCGTTGTACATCTCGAACCGCTTCCCGTGGATCTGGGTCTCAAACACCTTCGGGCCCGGAATGACATCGTACCGGAAGATGATCTGCTGGCTGGCTCTCCACAATTGGAGCACCGCGAGCAGTTCCCGACTCGGTACCAAGTACTTCTCGATGGCGTTGTCCACGCCCGGGCCGAACATCTGCCGGGCATAGCCGCGGGGGCTGTGCCGGGGCGGGATGTAGAAGCCGTTGGGCTCGGTGCCCCACTGCGGATACAGGGGGAGCGCCACCTGCTCTACGCGAATCGTGTAGTACAGGGGATGCCACCGGTCTTCGGCCCACAGGCCGTCTTCGCCGATGCGCACCAGGCTCTGCATGCGGATCTTGCCCACGCAGGCCGCCATACAGCGCGTTTCCATCGGCTCGCCGCCCGTGAGCGGGTCCTTGCCTTCGATGCGCGGATAGCACGCAATGCACTTCTCCGACACCCGGGTCGTCCCGCGGTACATCGGCTTCTTAAACGGGCACTGCTCGACACACTTCTTGTACCCGCGGCAGCGGTTCTGGTCGATCAGCACAATGCCGTCTTCCGGCCGCTTGTAGATCGCCTTTCGGGGACAGGCGGCCAAACAGCCCGGATAGGTACAGTGGTTACAGATCCGCTGGAGATAGAAGAAGAACGTCTCATGCTCGGGCAGACTGCTCCCCGTCATCTTCCACGGTTCATCGCGTGAGAACCCGGTCTTGTCGATGCCTTCCACGAGCGCGCGCATCGAGGTCGCCGTATCCTCATAGATATTGACGAACCGCCATTCCTGGTCGGTCGGAATGTACCCGATCGCCGCCTGGCCCACTTTGGCGCCCGCGTCGAAAATGGTCATCCCTTCGAACACCCCGTAGGGCGCATGGTGCTTGCGGCCCACCCGCACGTTCCACACCTGCCCGCCCGGGTTCACTTGCTCGATCAACTGCGTGATCTTCACGTCGTAGAACTGGGGATACCCGCCGTAGGGCTTGGTCTCCACGTTGTTCCACCACATGTATTCCTGCCCCTTGGAAAAGAGCCAGGTCGACTTGTCCGCCATCGAACAGGTCTGGCACGCCAGGCACCGGTTAATGTTGAACACAAAGGCAAACTGCCACTTCGGATGCCGCTCCTCGTAGGGATACAGCATCTTCCGTCCCAGTTGCCAGTTATAGACTTCAGGCATTGTTCTCTCCTTTTCAGTCGAGGGCGAGAGAGGCGGGAGAAGCGAGACAGGCGCGACGCGCCCGCCCCCATACTCCTCGCCACCTTATCTCCCGCTCCTCATCCATCATGTACCCAGTCTCGCGAGTCCCGCGAGTCCCGCGTTTCTCGCATGTCTCGCCGGTTTACACTTTGATCTTAATGTGCTCGCCTTTGAGCCACTTGATCATGAACTCGTTTTCCTGTCCGGGCGTAAAGCCGGTCCGGACCGGTTCCCACGGGCCGCGCGCCCCGATGCCGCCGTCTTCCGCCTTGGTGATGCGGATCAGACATTCCTTCGGCACCGTGTTGATCGCGTGGTGGTCCACTTGATACCCCCACTTAAACTTCCAGGCCACGGCATGCTTGCCCGGGAGTGAGTCGGTCTGGTGCATCGGCATCAACCAGTTCCGGGTAAAGGACTGCTGGGCCCCGTACCGGAAGTTGGACTGATAGCCGGTGTCGACCGCAATGGCGCGTCCGTCGGGGCGCGTCTCGTGGCCTTTGACCGACTTCGCCGTCGACACGTACGGGGCGTGCTTCGCCATCGTCACGTGGTACGGATAGGAGGGGTTGTATTTGGCCCGGATCATCAACCGCGCGACCTTGTAGTACGGGTCACTCGGCTTCCAGCCGCGATAGGGCCGGTCCACCGGATTGCCGTCCACATAGACGTAGTCGCCGTCGTTGATGCCGCGGTCTTTGGCCGCCTGCGGGTTGATGTGCAACTGGTGCTCGCCGACCCCCGGCGTCCGCTTGTCCATGCGGTACGGATCGCCGAAGTTGCTCTCATAAATCTGCACCCAGTCGTTGACCGACCACTGGCTATGCACCCGGTGCCGGGTCTTCGGGGTGACGCAGTAGAACTGGTACCCCTTCTCCCACAACGGATTGCTGTGGCGCTTGATTTCATGCCACGACAACTTGATGTTGCGCACCGTCTTGTCGTCGTGGTGCTGCGCCGTGATCGGAATGCCGTAGTCATCCGGCCGACAATAGGGGTTCGTCGTAAAGATGGCGTTCGGCAGATACGGCGTCGCCTCCGGGCCTTCCCGGTGGCTGATAAAGTTCTCGCCGTATTCAATCGCTTCCGGCTCGATCCGGTAATTCTCGTACCGGCCGCTGCGTGTCCACATGGGCTTCGACTCGTTGGTCTCTTCCCAGAACGGATGCCGCGGATAGGTGCGCACCATGACCATCCAGCCCTTTTCGCTCTTCAGCATCGTATCGGCGCTGTAGCCGTAAAAGGTCGAGGAGGCGTCCAACATGCGTTGGGCATAGACGTCCACGCGATTCAAGTACACCATCGCGAAGTAGTCTTTCATGCGCTTATCGCCCGTCATGTCGCTGAGTTTCGCCGCCGTGCCCGCAAAGGTATCGAGGTCATTGCGGGTGTCGTACAACGGCCGGATGCCGCCCTTCCAGATCTGCACCCACGGATTGGAGACCGTCACCGTCATTTCCGGATAGGTGAACTCCATCCACGAGTTACAGGCAAAGGCGATATCGTTGTGGTTGACGTCCGAGGTCATCTCGATGTCCTGGGTGATCAGGGTCTCGATGTTCGGATCCACGTTGCGCACCATGTCGTAATGGTGCTTGGCGTTGTTGAGCACGTTCACGTTGGTCACCCACCGCAACTTGCTCGGCGTCGGCATGTGGGTCTTCCCGGTGAAGACCTTGCGTCCATACTTGGGCGTATTGACGATCAAGGCCGTGTCGCCGTGGTTCCAGTAGCCGACTTCTTCGCCGTAGTAGTACGACTTGGTCTTGATTTCCTTGCCATGCGCGTTCGGATCCGTCGTGATGTTGAAGGGATCCTCACCCGTATGCACGGCCAGACCCGGCGCCCGACCAGGGGGTCGCGGTCCAGGTGCCCGCTTTGTAGTTGCCGGCCCAGGTATGCTGGCCCGTGCCGAACTTGCCCACGTTGCCGGTGATGATGAGCACCATCGCCGCGCCGCGGGCGTTAATCGTCTGATGGAAATAGTGACAGGTGCCTTCGCCGTTGTGGATCGCGGCGGGCTTGATCGTGCCCGAATCCCGCGCCCACCGGACGATCAAGTCCTTGGGCGTGCGGCAAATCTGATGCACGGTGTCCAGGTCGTAGTCCTGGAAATGCACCAGGTACATCTGCCAGACCGGCATCGCGTCGATTTCACGGCCGTTCAGCAACTTCACGCGGAAGGTGCCGTTCAGCGCGGCGTCGATGCCGCTGTTCATGTAGTGCCAGCCCACCTGCTCCCGATGGAGCGGGACCGCCTGCTTCTTGTTCAGATCCCAGACCATCATGCCGCCCAAGCGCTCGATCTGCTCCGGCTTCAAGGATTGAATCCGGCCCGAGTAGCTCTTGGAGAAGTCCGGGAACTTGTAGTCCGCCACCACGTCGCGCGGATCGAGATATTGCAGGGTATCCGTGCGGACCAAGGATCGGGGCATCGGTGAAGCTCTTGAGGAAGTCGATGTCGTGCATGTTCTCATCGACGATGATCTTCATCGCCCCCAGGAACAACGAGCCGTCCGATTCCGGACGCAACGGCATCCAGTAGTCGGCCCGCGATAGGCGGTCGGATTGTATTCGGGCGTGATGACGACCACGCGGGCGCCCCGCTCGATACATTCCAGCTTCCAGTGCGCTTCCGGCATCTTGTTCTCGACGAAGTTCTTCCCCCAGCTGGTGTTCAGCTTGGAGAAGCGCATGTCGGAGAGGTCGATGTCGGAGCCCTGCGCCCCTGACCACCAGGGGTGGGCCGGGTTCTGGTCGCCGTGCCAGGTGTAGTTCGACCAATAGCGGCCGCCCTGCGCCTGCTCGGGATTGACTTTGCGGATCCAGGTGTCGAGCAACGCGTTGATGCCGCCGTTCATGCGGGTGTTGCCCATCTTGCCGATGATGCCCAAGACCGGCATGCCCGCGCGGTGCTTGAAGCACCGGGTGCCGGCGCCCTTCATCATTTCGATCATTTCCGGCGCATAGCCCTGCTCACGGAGCCGCCGGGCGCCCGCTTCGCCGCTATACCGCGTCGCCACCACGATCATGGCTTTGGCCGCATAGGTAAACGCCGTGTCCCACGACACGCGGAGCATGTCGTCCAGGAACCGGCTGTCAAACTTGTATTTGCGTTTGGTTTCGGGGGTCAGCTCGGGCGAGCCATCGTCCATCCAGGCCTTCCAGCCCTTCCGCATCAACGGACCCTTTAAGCGATAGGGACCGTACACGCGGCGATGGAAGGTGATACCCCTTGAGGCACATGCGCGGATTGTGCGCGAACGTCCCGCGGTTGCCGTAGAGGTCTTCATAGGTCTGGTGGTCGTAGTTCTGCTCGACCCGCATGACCACGCCGTTGCGGACGAAGGCGCGGATGCGGCAGGCGTGCGTGTCGTTCGGCGAACAACACCAGGTAAACGAAGAATCATACCGGTACTGATCGTGATAGACGCGCTCCCACGACCGGTCCGGATAATCGCCCAACGGGTTCCCGACTTCGATGACCGGCTGCAGCGCGGTCAGCGCCAGGACTTTATCCGCCACCGCCACTGCGGCCACGGTCCCCGCGGACACTTTTAAAAATTGCCGACGTGACAAAAACATGTGCTTAACCTCCCTGCTAAATGACGACTGTCTTTCGTTCACTCCGACTCAAGAGTCCTCCCACCCCCTTTCATGCAGGCGCGATCATGAATTCTGTCCTCACGCGCAGGAGTCGAGTACAGCAATTCCATTGCCAAGGAAGACAGCGTCCGCTTCGCGGGAAGTAACGTCGCCTAAGTGGCTGATAGCCAAAGACTAAATAAGGAAAGTAATGAAAGAGACGGGAGAGGGAACGGCCATCTCTGCTCTAATCGATGAGTATGTAAATATGCGGATGAGCTGCGACATCTATGGCGATGTTATATATCAAGCGTTTGTGTGCGCATATTCCATTATGCGTTCGAAGAAAAAGGAGACCTTTCACAGAATGCGGTCGACTCACCGCCGAATCGCCGGGCAAGTGGTTACTCGAAGGAAACAATTGGAGGTTCTGGAAAATTCCAGCTGGCAGGTCGACGCAAAGCAATGTTACCCAACGAGAACAGACCTACAGGGAACCAGGCTCGTCAGTGCCGAGGAATCGCTTCATAAGAAGGGAGAAATGTTGACGTGGAATGCCACTGAGCTCGGCTGCCTTGGTGATCACGTGGCCAGCCTGTCCTAACTTGCTTTTGAGATACGTTTTTGTGAATTCTTCGATCACCCGCTCTTTGGCGTCAGCGTATGGCAACGCCGTAAAATCTTTATCGTCTGGAAGGAGCTCCTGGGCGTCATGCTGAGGCAACAGTCTTCTGATGCCTTCAAGAGTGATCGTGTCATCGGTTGCGAGCATCACCGCACGTTCGACCACGTTTCGTAATTCACGGCCGTTGCCCGGCCAGGAATACGCCGTGAGCAGATCCAGGGCTTCCACGCTAAAATGACAGCGCGCCCGGTTCATCTCGCGAGCCAGGCGGTGCAAAAGATGCCGCGCAATAACCGGAACATCCTCTCGTCGCTCTCGCAGGGGAGGGACCGGAATCGAGACGACGGCGAGGCGGTAGTAGAGATCCCGGCGGAAAGAGCCGTCGCGCACTTTCTCTTCGAGGTTCTGGTTGGTCGCCGCAATAAACCGCATATCGATGCGCCGGACTCTCGTCCCGCCGACCGGCCGCACTTCGCTTTCTTCCAACACGCGAAGGAGCTTGGCCTGTAAGGGAAGCGGCAGCTCTCCGATTTCGTCTAGAAACACGGTTCCACCATTCGCCAGCTCGATGAGACCGGGTTTGTCCGCGATCGCACCGGTAAACGCGCCGCGCACATGACCGAAGAGTTCACTCTCCATAATGCCTTCCGGAACAGTCGTGCAGTCGATCACTTGAAACGGCCGTTCGCGCTCCGGACTCTGCTGATGAATGGCCCTGGCAATCAGGCCTTTCCCGGTTCCTGTCTCCCCTGTAATGAGCACGGTCGAGCGGACAGCCGCTGCCTCTTGAATGCTTTCCATAATCCGGTCGAACGCCGGGCTCGCTCCCACCAGACTGTTTGCTTCGCTCTCTTGCCGGTCCTGGTACTCATAGATCGCATGGCGACGGAGTATTTCTGAAATGCGAATTGCGCGGTGCAATCGCATCGCCAGGTCGCGGGCGCTCACCGGTTTGAGCACATAATCAAATGCTCCCCGCCGCATCGCATCCACCGCCATGGAGACGGTATTCATACGGGTGACCACCAGGACGGGCACATTGGGATCAATGGTTTGAATGCGGCTCACCAGATCGAGTCCATCCATTGCCGGCAACATCAGATCAGTCAAGACCAGGTCCACGGCGCGTTCCTTCAAAAGCATCAGCGCTCCCTCTGCCGTCGCACGGACCTCAATCTGAAAGTCACCACCCAGCGGTTTGAGGTCGGCCTCTTCGAGCACATGCAGCATCAGCTCAACATCCGTCGCGTTATCTTCTACGACTAAAATCGTAAATGGCACTTTGGCGCGTTTCTTCATCGCGCGGACATCCTGAACATCGGGTTTCATCTGGCGCGCCTCATTGAAGGTCCTGTGATGAGCTATCCGCGACCGGGAGAGGATCGAGCGCCTCTTCTCTGAACCATGGGATGGTAAACATTACGGTAGAGCCGGAATCGCCGCTACTCTCGATCCATACACGCCCCCCATACAGTTCCACGATCCGCTTGACGATGGTGAGGCCGATCCCGCTGCCGGCTGCATCGGAATGTTTCAACCGTACGAACGGTTCGAAGACCCGGGCCCGTTGCGTCTCCGGGATTCCGAGACCCTCATCATGGACTGAAAACCGTACCATGTTGCCTTGCCGTTCCCAGTGAAGGGTGATCCTCGGCGGCTGCTGCGGCTTGGCATACTTCAAGCCGTTCGAGATGAGATTGTCAAATAGCTGCCGCAGATAGATTTCATGACACGTGACAATCGGCAGATGCGGCGGAATGTGGATGGAAGCCCCCAGGCGACGGATCTCCTCGGCATGCGCGGCCAACACCTCCTTGAGCACCAGCCCCGAGTCGACGGCCATGACTGATTCGCCTCCGATGCCGATGCGGGCCACCGATAAAATACCTTCGACACGCCTGACGATGTCCTCGCCGTTGTCTTCCATCAGTTTCAGCCATCGTGCCGCCCGCTCATCGATCGTGACCGCCATACTCTTGCACGAATAATTTTGTCAATTCGCACATCCGCGCGCCCGGTCCCTTCAGGTCATGGGCCAGGTGTTCCGCCAACAGCTCGAGCTGCCGCATGCGGGTGAGTAAGCCGTGTTGCTTCTGCTGCACCACTTCGTACAGTCGGACGTTTGAGATGGCGACTGCGGCGACTTGTGCGAGTCCCATAGCCAGAGTCAGATTCCATTGGTCTCCGGGACGGGGATGTTCTGTCAAGAGTGTGAGCACGCCGAACGGTCCGCTCTGCGACATCAGGGGCACGGAGAGCATGCTATCACCCATTAAATTGCGCCGCCGCACCTGCAGACGCTCGTCCTGACGAAGATGCTCACCCACAGCGGGGCCTCGCCGGTTAAACGCCTCGACACTCACGGGCAACTCCTCCCATAACATCACCGAGCCTCTCAACTGATCATTCAATTCCCCCGAGGCCGCTTCGACAATCCAACACCCCATGGCGTCATTTCGCAGCAACACCAGGCAGACTTCCGCCTGCATCAACTCGACCGCTCGATCGGTAATGCGGCGCAGCACGCCGAGCAGTCCGTCCGGTCCGATCGTGTTGATCTCCCGGCCAAGCGCTTCGAGGGTTTCCAGCTCGCGTATCTGGCGGCTAATCTTCACGGCCATCTGATGATACGATTCCGCGAGCATCGCCAGCTCGTCCCCCGATCCATTGACCGGACGCAACAGTTGTCGCATACCATCCATGTCCGCGTTGACGCCGAACGATGTGACGGCTGACTGTAAGCGCGCGATCGGACCGGTGAGCGATTGCACAAAAATGCGAGACGTGAGCCACCAGAGCACGAAGACCGTGCTCAGCGCAATCCAAAGACCCGTAAAAGTCCATGTCGACAGCCGCTCCGCCCGATCGTTTAACCGGCGAATGTCGCCATCCAAACGATCCTCAATCTTTTTGAGATCCTGTCGTAAGGCGTCCGACAAGATCAGTCCTTGGCCGGACCTAACATAGGACAAGGCGTGCTCCTGCCGTCCTGCCTGAATGTCTGCGATTAACTCGTGTTTCGAACGGAGCAAATGTTTGAGACGGGGCAGCACGGCCTGCAGATCGTCCAACGGCACATCGCGGCCGTGTAAGCGAGCGATGTCCCTTTCCACGCTTCCGAGCTTCGATTCCGCATCATAGAGCGGCTTAAGAAAGTCATGGTTCGTCGTGAGCACATACCCCCGGAAGGCGTCTTCAATATCGACGGCTAAGCGGCGAACGACTTGCACCTGCTCTCGCGCGGAGAGTTGGCTGTGCCGGTCGTGCTGGACCGTGAGCAAAAGGCTGACGGGGTACAGGTGCAAAGCGAGCGCACAAGACAACGGAATCATGAGGAGAACGAGAACGGCGTCGACTTTGTGTTGGACCTTGAGCGTGCGCCACCGCTCGGCGATTGTCTGTATGAGGCCCTGTGCCCTGGCCAACGAATCGATCATGTCACATCATCATAGCCTGCCGAATCGGCGCATTTCCGATACGCGCACATGCATGGCGACCGGTTGTCTTTTGGCTAACCCAGAGGGATACGCTTCTGGATGAAGGAAATCAACCGACCTGTGGCCGGCTCATTCAAAGACGGAGAAGTGGAAGGGCGTGGTTGTCGCGAGCAAACTACCATGGACGAATTAAGGAACACTCTCTCTTCAAGATGGAGATACACGCCAGCCAAACGCGAATCCAGGCCTGCGATTCGAAGCAGGCGGTTAAAACCATGGTTTGTCAGTTGCGAACTGAAAGCCTTGGTATATCCGCGTTCCACTTTTGAACTGTCTCAAAGTGTTCAGTTCGCATCACATCTCCGCCACCTCACACAACCCAGCCCGCGCTCTCTTGAAACATCGCGCAGCACAGTGCTAACAAGACCGTGCCCCGGAACGAAGGAGTATGAGACGCATGGACTGGGATGAGATGTATCAGAAAGGCGAGATGCCCTGGGATAAGGGCGCCCCGTCGCCGGCGATGAAGCAGTATCTCGAACGCCAACCGGTGCGCGGGCGCGCGCTGGTGCCGGGCTGCGGCCGAGGGCATGAGGTGGCGCTGGCCGTGGAGCACGGACTGGATGCCACGGGGCTCGACATCGCGCCCACCGCAGCGGCGGAGGCCAGCGCGCGGTATCCGCATTTAGCGAAGCGCTTCGTGACTGGAAGTTTGTTCGATCCTCCGGAGGAGATGCGCCACGCGTATGATGTGGTGCTGGAGCACACCTGCATGAGCGCGTTGCCCCCGACGCTGCGCCCGGAGTACCGGCGTGGCATCGACCTGACGCTCCGGCGCGGCGGCTTGCTCATCGGCGTGTGGTTCATTAATCCGGCGCTCGATCCCGGGAAGGAAGGGCCGCCCTTCCCCTTGAGCGTGGCCGATCTCACGGCGCTGTTTGCGGACGGCTACGAAATCGTGGATGATTATGTTCCGGACGTGGCCTTTCCCGGTCGCGAGGGCCGCGAGCGCCTGCGGGTCCTCCGACGCGTCGTGTAATACCGCAGCCGCATTGTGGCACGCTTCATCGCAGGTGAGTCGGTGTCCGTGTCTGGTATGTGACGAGGCCCCTATGCTGGTGCACATCATCGCGGATTACGGGGTAGGAGATCTGGCCTTTGCCGAGGTCGTCCAACGGATCAAGCTCCATCTGCCCGACGCCGAACCAGTGCTCACTCCAGTCCCGGCCTTCTCAACAATCGCGGCCGGCTTTTGCATCGCGCAGCTCGGCCTGCATCCTTCTCCACCCGGCACATTGATCTATCACAACGTGGCCCCTCGCGAGGACGATCCTGCCGTTCGCGCGGAGAACGCCGGAGAGCGTCTCGCTTACGCGCGGCTGCCGACCGGTGTCCGGGTGATCGGGGTGAATGCCGGCTACGCTTTCTCCTTTATAAAGGAAGTGGCCGGAAAGCTTCGCTGGGCCGCGTCTCCGGCCGAAGGCAGCCAGTTCAGGTCGCGGGACGTGTTTCCTCAAGCGGCTGCCGCCATTTCTCTGGGTTTGCCGGCCGCATTGGGCGACGACATTCAAGTCGACCGTATTCCATCGCCCCCGGACTCGGCGGTGGCCTATGTAGACGGATACGGCAACCTCAAGACGACCATCGGGTACGACCCGAAGCGGGTGCGGCCCGGCAAACGGATACAAGTGCGGATCAATGAGAGGCAGCATGAAGCCATGGTCAGCGACGGAGCGTTCGCGGTCCCTCACGGCGCGCTCGCATTTGCACCGGGCAGCAGCGGGTGGACGCGTCGTGACGGGACTGATGTCCGCTGGGTCGAGATCTTTCTCCGCGGCGGGAACGCCTGGGACTTATTCGGCCGCCCGGCACCCGGTGCCACCGTCTCTATTGTTTCTGTGTAGTTGTCGGTACGCATGCCCGACACCATTGGGTGGCATGAGAGTTTGTACCGCACGGTGATCCGTGTTGAACCATAAGGAGGATGCATGAACACGACGATTGATGAAGTCGGCGAGCAGATCTATCGCATCAGTGTCGCCATGCCTCCAGGGGCTATCCCAGGCGGTTTTACGCTCAATCAATATCTCATCGCAGACGATCAACCGCTTTTATTTCATACCGGACCTCGCCCGTTTTTTTCCTTCGTCAAAGCAGCCATTGAAAAAGTGATGCCGGTGAGGAACGTGAAGTACATCGGCTTCTCACATTACGAGCAGGACGAGTGTGGCGCGTTGAATGAGTTCCTCGCTGTGGCTCCCGAAGCGACCCCTGTCTGCAGCCAGGTGAACGTCATGATCAACGGATCCGGCTTCGATCGGCCTGCGCAGGGCCTTTCCGATGGACAGACGCTTCGAATCGGCAGGAAGACGCTGCGTTGGATCGATGCGCCCCACCTGCCCCACGCCTGGGAGTGCGGCTACATGTTCGAGGAGCAGACCAAGACGTTGCTGTGCGGCGACCTGTTCACGCAACCGGGCGCCGGCATGGTTCCCGTGACCGAGTCCGATATCCTTGGCCCGAGTGAAACGATGAGACGCGCGATGGATTATTTTGCGCACGGCCGCGACAGTCAGGCACTTTTGAACAAACTGGCCGGGACTGATCCGGTTTTGATGGCCTGCATGCATGGCAGCGCATGGCGCGGCAATGGAGCCACCCTGTTAAAGGAGCTTTCGCACGTGCTTGAAACACAGCACTGAATATTCCGGTCTGCGACGTCCACGCTTCTATCCCTGCGATACCCACTGTGGGACGACGATACGATCACATCGACTTGAGAGTGCGCAGCCTGGCCGAGGTGCGCGAGTTTTATGTCACCCTTTTGCCGGCCCTCGGATTCACTCGCCAGGTCGAGGTTGAAGGCTGGCTGCAGTTTGAAGCGACTGGATCGAATGGTGCGACGGAGTTCTTCGGCGTCATGGAGTCGTCCCGCCACATTCCGAATGAGTGCCGGATCGCGTTCTGGGCCGACAGCACAGGCGACGTCGATCGACTTGCCGGCATCGCCCTCCGGGCGGGCGCCCGGAATGTCGAAGGACCGGGCTACGACGAAGGCCCGGGCTACTACGCCGTGTTTTTCGAAGACCCCGGCGGCAATCGGTTGGAAATCTGCCACCGGACAGAAGAGGCTCGATGAGCCTGACGGCGAGTTGCCGCAGGGTTGGACTCCTGTGCTGTTCAGGCGCCCCGCGATTTGAGACGATCTGGTTTGGTCGGAATTGACTCCTTCCCGGCTAGGACGGTATTTTCCTCGCCGGAGACTCGTCATGAAGACAGCGTTTCGACCCGGCACCTCCCGCGATGCAACGGCCTGCGGCACCGTCTGTTATGAGGCCTTCAAGGCTATTGCCGCCCAGCACAATTTCCCTCCCGACTTTCCTTCCACGGACATCGCTGTGTCCTTATTGTCGATGGTGCTGTCGAGACCCGATGTGTACTCAGTGATCGCCGAGATTGACGATCAGGTGGTCGGCAGCAACTTTCTCTGGGAGGGAGATACCATTGCGGGCGTGGGTCCGATTACCGTCGTTCCTTCCGTGCAGAACGGGAGCGTGGGTCGCCAATTGATGGAGCGTGTGCTTGAGCGGGCCCACACACGACAGCATGTCGGGGTCCGGCTGGTCCAGGCCGCCTATCATAACCGCTCGCTTTCCCTGTACACCAAGCTAGGCTTTCAAGCGCGCGAACCGCTTTCGACGTTGCAGGGATCGCCGCTGAACCTGGAAATGCCCGGCTACAGAGTGCGAGGCGCGACCGGCGATGATCTTGGCGCATGCAATGAACTGTGCCTGAGCGTGCATGGGCACGATCGACAGGGCGAACTCGCGCACGCGATCGCCGACGGAACGGCCAGAGTCGTCGAACACAGCGGCCGGATCACAGGTTATGCGACCAGTATCGGCTTCTTCTCCCATGCCGTGGGCCGGACGAATGAGGAGCTGAAGGCGCTGATCGGTGCCGCCCCGGCGTTTGCCGGTCCGGGATTCTTACTCCCAACGAGGAACGCGGAATTGTTGCGGTGGTGCCTGACTCAGGGTCTGCGCATGGTCCAGCCCATGACGCTCATGAGCCGCGGGCTCTATCAGAAGCCGGCCGGCGCGTTTCTCCCTTCGGTGTTATATTGACCCGGTCCTCGCACACCGAATCACGGCCCGCACAGCTCAATTCCATGCAAAAAGGAACGCCCTCATGCCCTATGTCAATGTGCAGATCACGAAGGGAGCGACGAGAGCGCAAAAGGCTCAACTCGTTCGAGAAATGACGGATTCGCTTATCCGCATACTGGGAAAGAAGCCCGAGCACACCCATATCGTCATTCAAGAGATTGCGGAGGCGGACTGGGGCTTTTCCGGACTGCTGACAGACGATTGGAAAAGGCGGCGATCGCCGAAGCCGAGGAGGACGTGAACGACATCTTAGAGGTGCCGCCCGCTTTCGCGTCCCGCTAGATGCACTCGGGCGCCGCACCAAGCACCCGACGGAGTCTGACGGCAGGCACCCAGGCAGGCGAGACCGTCTCGCGTTACTTCAGCGGTATCTCGATGACCAATCCACCCATGACGTCTTTCAACTTGAAATCCTTCTTGGAACTTTTCGGATGCGCGTTGTGGCAGGCGACGCAGGCTTCCGTGACGGCGTGATCCGCATAGATGGCTTGGAAGTACGTCTGACTCCCCTCCTTGACGGTCGCCGTAGCCGACCGTTCGGGATTCTTCATCACCGCTTCAAGACCCTTTTTCTCCTGAGTCACTGTACGGACGGTTGTCCGGATTGATCGGCCACAGGCTGATGAGCCGGTACCGGACTTTGGAGCCGGTCATCGCTGCCAGCTCGCCTGACTCCCTGAGAAACTGAGCCGGCAGCGGCAACACGTTCTTCCTGGCGCGCCAATCTTCGGCCGCCGCGACCGCCCCGCTTGCCTTCAAGCGCTCGACCACGTGCAAGGTGTAGAAGGTCCGGTCGGCTTCGATGACGGCGTGAAGATAGTCAGCGACAGTGCCAGGCGGAATACCCTGCTGGTCGGATGCCCGTGACACATCCGTCACAACACAAGTGAGCAGCAGCATTCCGCATGAAACGAGCAACATCTTGTTCATGAGCGTCTCCTTGTGGGCTGCGTGGCAAACGATCACCCTATGGAATTCGCAGCGCCATCGCAAATGTGGCGCTATACCCACCCGCCGCGGGCGTGGGACTGAGCATCAATTGATCGCCGCCCCTTCGGAAGATCCGGTCATCTTCATTTCGCGCACGGCGCTGCCCCTTGGCGGCGTAGGACGGCTGCGCATGCACCTGGTCTGTGAGCCGGTCGGGAAAATACATCTGCGACGTGAACGCATAGCCCCGGTGGGCGTCGGGCGACGTGCGCACCTTGATGTGTATGTGCACGGTCCGGCCCGGATACCAGCCGGGGTAGATCGTCACAAACTTCGCTTCGCCTCTCGAGTCCGTCCGCTGATAGCCGCGTAAAAACTTCTGCCCGAGCGTCGTAAAGCTTGGATCTTCCACGTCCGAATACACCCCCAGCCCGTCACAGTGCCAGAGATCCACTTGCGCGCCTTCGATCGGCTGACAGCCGGCGGCTGTGCGTACGCGAGATGACGACGGTAAGGTTCAATGGTGTCCCCGGCTTGGCCCGGCCGTCAGACGGATCCGATCGTATGTCGGACCGGTTCAAGCGCTCATCGACGAAGTACGGCCCTTCCGTTTGCTCGGGCCGGACCACACAGGGGTCACCCTGGGCCGCAGCCGCCCTTGGCCACGGCAGCAGGTTCGCGGCCATCCACCAGGCTGCACTGCCACCGAGGAGAAAGATCATTTCACGGCGCGATCGGACTAGACTCATCGGCGGATCCGTCAATATTCGAACGCCACGCTGTAGAGTGCTGGGGTCATTTCAATCCCCAACTGTTGCAGCTTGGCCTTCATCGGCGTGACGCTTTTTTCGTAGGCTGTCCAATACACCGCTTCATTCTCCCACAACGCCACGTTGATGAAGTTGTATCGGCTTTCCGGTTTGAGGCTCCGATGAAACTTTCCGCTGATGAACCCCGGCTGGGCCGTGATGTTCGCCTTCACGTCCTGCCACCACTTGACGAAATCGTCCTCTTTGCCGATGGGCACGGAAAACACGTTGATGAGCGTGACCGCCATGGTGGCCTCCCTATGTCTCTGACGGTAGCAGTGATTAAATGATAGCCGCAACCAGCGGAGGTCCTAGCCCAACGAGCCGCCTGCCACGACGCCCTTTCTATTGGTTATTGGTTCCACCTGGCGTCGGGAACTGATATGGATACTCCTGAAACCAATCGAACTCAACTGGAAGAGGGGACGAAGCGCGCAAACTATTCCGGTGATCTCTCCTCTCACTGCGATCGCCATAGCCGAAGCCCGCCTTCTTGGCACAGCGATTGCTCTCTTTGTTCCCAATTGATGTGTTCGTCCACCTCATTGGAGATGGTTGCTTTGACAGTCTGCGGGACATTCCCAAAGCGAAAGCCATCGGACTCTACCGCCTCCCGCATTGTTCATCGCCTTGTTTCGATCGCGCTCTTCGTCGTCTCAAGCAGTATGGTCGCCGTGGATCTTCCCCGCTCGGCTTCTGCGGCAGTCTATCAATGCCTCGATGACGCAGGAAGAACTGTACTCTCAAACACACAATCAAAGCTCCATGACTGTCAGGTCCTCAGTCATGACCCTGCTCCACTCTCTCTGCCTCCGGATGCCGGCACGACGCCTCAAGATGCGAATGTACCCGGTTCTGAGCTCCTTCCCTCACCTCCCTATGCTCCATTCACACCACCGGACCGGCCGGCTGACGTGCCGGATGTACCGGCTGGCTCAACGCCTCCGGATCGTGTTGCGCCGTCACCACCATCACAGCCCCGGCCTTGTGTACCTGGATTGAATCCCTTGAATCCGCTGAACGGTCCTCCTTGCGCTGGATCAGATCCATCCGCAGCGACGCCGCCCGGAGCCGCTCCGATCGCACCTCGGTAATCCTTCCTTGGCTGAGACAGGCGTGCGCAGCGCGCCTTGACACCTTCCGCATGCGCACGTAGCCTGGCTGACTCGCATGGCTCGCAAGCGGGTGGTGATCATCGGCGGAGGATTCGGCGGTCTGGCGGCTGCCCAGTCGTTGCGCGACGCCGACGTCGTGCTGATCGACCGCACTAACCATCACCTGTTCCAACCGCTGCTGTATCAGGCCGCCACGGCCGCCCTCTCTCCCGGCGATATCGCCTGGCCTTTCCGGACCATTTTCCGCGGACATCCCGATGTCCGGGTGATGATGGACGATGTCGTGTCTATCGATCGCGAGACGCGTGTGGTCCGTCTCCAGCATCACGGCCCGCTGCCTTTCGACGTGCTCATCGTCGCGCCGGGATCGCGGCATTCGTATTTCGGACATGACGCCTGGGAGCCCGCTGCGCCGGGGCTCAAAACCATCGCGGATGCCGTGGAATTGCGCGAGAGGATGCTCTTGGCGTTCGAGGACGCCGAACGTTCACACCATTCCCTCACGTTCGTCATCGTCGGCGGGGGCCCCACGGGGGTCGAGTTGGCCGGAGCGCTCGCCGAGATCGGCCGGAAGGCGTTGGGACCCGATTTTCCCGCGCTGCGCGTCGAAGATCTCGCTATTGTGCTTGTCGAAGCCGGGCCTCGCATCCTCGCCGGGTTCAGTCCGGAGCTATCGGCACGCGCGGCCGACACGCTGGTGCGGATGGGCGTCACGATCAAGCTCAACAGTCCGGTCACCGACATTCGTCCCGGCGGGCTGACGGTTGGAACCGAATTCATCGGCGCCACCAATATCATTTGGGCGGCCGGCAATACCGCCTCGCCGCTCCTGGCCTCCCTCGGCGTACCCTTAGACGCGAGCGGGCGCGTCAAAGTCCTTCCCGATCTGACGATCCCCGGTGACCGGGAGATCTTTGTCATCGGCGATGCGGCGCATTGCACTGATTCGTCGGGGACGCCCCTTCCCGGTGTGGCTCCGGTCGCCATGCAGCAGGGACGTTATGTCGCGCGGCTCATCCGGCAAGGCATGCCGCCGGAGCGACGGAAGCCGTTCGCTTATGCAGATCGCGGGATGCTTGCGACCATCGGGCGCGCACAAGCCGTGGCACAACTCGGGCGGCTCCGGTTTGCCGGCCTCTTCGCGTGGCTGCTCTGGTGTCTCGTGCACATCTTTTTCTTAATCGGCTTCCGCAATCGCGTGCGGGTGATGTTGGAATGGATGTGGTACTACATCACGTTCAAACCGGGCGCGAGGATCATTTACAATCTCGCCCGGCTGTCAGACCGTGAGCGGGAAAAGCGGGAAGCTGACTCGACGTAGCCTCCATTGCAAGCACCACTGCCACCGCCATATGTGCCATGCTTTACATTGGTGACTCGGACAACAGTCGGCGATGCGGAAGATATGCCGGAACTCAACGTCGTGGCCGGCGGGACTGCGATCATGCGGGATGGGTTCAAGCGAAGAGGGATCGCGGTCGTCCGGTTCCTCTTGATGGAAGGTTACGAGCAGCGGTTATGTAGCTGAAGCTCCTCTCGGGTTACTTCGCAGACATGGTCGGATCGCTGGTTTCACCAACAGTCCGGCTTCCCTGCCCTGCGACCTTGATGGCTCCCGGAACGTTGGTTTCACCGGTCTCGCTATTCGATTCCATTCGGACGATGTACCGATACAGGCCGGGATCGCTGAAGCAGATACTGGCGGTCTCGCTCGTGCTCAGCCTGGCGGTGTCGCCGGGTGCCATGAACCCACCGAAATGATTCTTGCATGACACCTTCTTGTCTAACTCCGGCTCGATTAAGACCACTCGCGCAGGTGCGCTCCTTTTGTTGATCCACCGCACTTCATCGCCCGGATTCACCATGATATCGCCAACAGATTGACCATCCGAAATCGCGACGTCTACGACATGGCCCGTCTTTGTCGCCTTAGGCATACCCTGACAACCAACGACAACAAGTAACGCCACGCCTAGATATCGAAGATACCGGGATCTCATCGGTTGCATACCATTACCTCCTTGTCAGACAGCGATTCAATTTTCAGGATTCATGCTCTAAGCAGGCTTGCACATGAGGATCCAGGGAGCGTCCTTGCCTAGGCTGGTATCTCCTTAGAGAGATGATTAACGGCGTGGCACCGGATGATCGGCGCCCTCGCCGATTGGTACTTCTGAGGTCAGCCAGATAAAGGCCTCTTCGAACTCCCGAAACGCTTTGAGCTGATACCCGCGATTCGTTGCGCAGAGTTCAAGAAATGCCCCTCGATCAAAATTGTCTTTCGGTCTGTTGAGGATTGCGACCCGATTGCCGGGGGCCACTCCCAATGCACCCAAATCACTGGCCAGCGTCCAGATATCGAGGATGGTGCTATCTGAACTGGCTTCACGGACATCTATGAGAATCCGATCGAGGTGTTCTCGCCGGCAAATGGCCATCAATTTGGCCAGCAGCTCACGGCTTGCCTTCACATCCACCGTGCCCGCGACATCGGTTCTCAGGAACTCGTTAACGGGAATGACTCGCACATCGTGGGCCATCTCACCCCCTCATACAGGGATGGATGCTGGACCTTCGAGGGCACTAATCACACTGGTAGTAACCCTGGATACCAACGCGGCTTATGCACGGCCTAGCAAACGTGCACGTCTTTACTGAAGACTATAAAGGAGTTGGGCTCGTGATCTTTGAAGGTCTCGGGAAGGACCTGGGCAAACGTCAGGATAACCCGCGGGCTTCATGCATCGGGTTCCGGCCGCCATTGAAGGCCCAGCGCGATGATCTGCTGGAGGAGCTGCTCGTAGGGCAGGCCCGCTCGCTTTGCGGATTCGGCGAAATCTTCGTCCTGCGCGATTTGGGGATTCGGATTCGCTTCCAACACATACATCTTGCCGTCTTTATCCAACCGGAGATCGATGCGCGCATAGGCGCTCAGTTCCAGCGAACGGTACACTCGTTTACACAAGTGCTGGATGCGCTCCTCGAGGCCGTCGGGCGCGTCTTTCAATTCCACCGTTTGGATGCCGTGTTTCTCCGGTACTTCGCGCTCCATTTGACCCGCGCGGTCGCAATCCGGTGCACATCATCCGGCATCTTGGTAAATTGCATTTCCCAGACGGGAAAGACGCGCAGCCGCCGGTTGCCGAGCACCCCGACATACAGCTCACGGCCGTCGATGAATTGTTCGACGAGCGCATCCGTGCCGACGCTCTCGTGGATGAACGCGATCCGCTCGCGCAACTTCTGCTCATCGTCGACCACCGATGCCTGGGAGATCCCGAGCGAGGATTCCTCCGTCAGCGATTTGACGATCATGGGAAACGTGAAGTCCTTCGGCAGGCGGATCTTCTGCCCTCTCCGAAAGACGGCGAACTCGGGCATGGGAATCCGATGGTAGGCCATGAGTTTTTTGGAGAGCCCCTTATCTTTGGCCAGCAGCAGGCCCCGCGAATTACAGCCGGTGTAGGGGATTCTCAGCAATTCCAGATAACTCACGACATTCGGCTCGAAGATGGCCACATTGTGAAACGCCTCAAGCATATTGAAGACAATGTGAGGTTTCATGGCATCGATGGAGCTGCGAATGACGCTCAGATCTGCCTCCACTCCTAAGGGCTCGACCTCATGGCCGATCTTGCGCAGCGTCGTCACCACGTCAAACTCGGTCTTCCATTCGGCGTTCTGCGTCTCGATGCCGGACGTATCCTGAGGCGGGACCAGCTGCTTGTGCATGAGCACCAGGACTTTGAGCGGTTTCATAGCGCCACCCGACGGCCTCCCGTGTGGACGTAGTTCATCGCTTGCACCGTCAGGAAGACGGTAAACTCCTGTTTCGCCTGCTCTTCCGGCCCCGCCAGGCGAAGGTTGAGCCGGCGGCAGTGCGCGATGAGGTCTTCGAAGACCTGATCGATCGTGTATTGATACACGCCCGTCCAGCCCGCCACGAGACGGCGAACCGGCTTTCTGATCTTCAGAAGAAACTGGACAGCCGTCATGTTGCCCGCGTGCTCCGGCGCATTGGAGAAGAACCACTGGAGATCGCTATGGTTGAAATTCGGATGATCGACACCATAATGCCGGCGCTTCTTCTTGTAATGCCGTCGCAATGTCGTGCGTAGGCGACGGAGCGGGTCGACTTCTTCCGGCGAGACGTTGGGCGGAACCTTTCCGACCAGGGTCTGCATGAGCTGATCGACATACTGGAGTTTCTTGAGCGCCGGCCATCCGGCATAGCGTGTCTGCCACTGAGCGTTCGGCGTCAGCCACACGGCAAAGGTTTCGGCGAAGTCCTCGTCGGGATGGCTCTGGGCGTACCATGAGTCGAGATGGAGCACGAAGCTCTTGCTGTACGGCTTGGGGGAATAGTCCTCGGGATACGGCACAGAGCTTTTCCCGAAGAGCTCGAGCCGCTGCCGCCGTCGCCGCAGCTTGAAGGCATTCTCGATGGCGTGGCCGGCCTCATGCCTCAGGATGCGCATGCACGAATCCGGGTCGCCGCCTTCCACTTCCAGCATCTGGTTTAATTCGAGCTTGGCGAGCCGGGGGTGGGCGAGATAGAACGGGATCGCGATTCCCGGCACATCATCCGGACAGAACCATTCGTCGGACAGCCAGAAGTGCGGATGAAAGCGAAGACCGCGGCTCTCGAGTTCCTGGTACAGTTGCGCAATGCGATGCTCCAGCGTGCTGCCCTCTATCTTGAGAGGGAGGTCGCACAGCCGAAGATCCAGCAACTTCTCGTCCGGCCATGTAATCCAATCGGTGACATCTCTCTCTATGGGAGCCGGAGAGGGCTCCGGTACCGGCTCGCTTTCATCGTGATTGGCCATCGTTCAGGTCAAACGTATCATGACTCGCGAAGCAGGGAAACGGTACTTTTGCCAAGCAGCCCGGTCGGTAGAGAGTCTGAAAATGACCATAGACGTGTGGCCTTGCAAGCGCAACCTAAAGTCATCCGCTGACTGCGCTCCTAGGCCTCGCATTGAACTCCCCAGGCGGTGCCACTTTCCCTTACAGCATCATGCCCGCCGCCAGCCGCCGGATTGGCCTCTCGGCGGTCCTCCGGCTGTGGTGACTTTTAAGATGCACTGCTATACTTGCCCGATGACTCGCCTCTTCACCATGACCTGCCTCGCGCTGTTCCTGTGTCTGTGGACGGCGGGCGATCTGGTGGTCGATCTGGTCTTTGAAGCCCCGGACGTCACCCAGGAGACGGACGACGACCAAGCCGACAACGCCGCCGAACATGTGTTGATCCCTTCTCTTAAAGCAGAGATGCCATTCGATGCCGCTCTCATGACGGCACCGGACTCCGATATCGGGGTGCCTTCGATCGCCGTCCCCCTGGCAAGCCGGGTGAGCCAGAGAGCCGCCCCGTCCCTGGATCGGCCGCCCCGTCACGCACCGGTTTCCTTCTCCATACCCCTCCGCCTGTAGACCTCCGAAGATATCCACACTCGGCGCTCGTCCATATTGACGGACGGGTGTTTCACCGTTTCTTCGGAGGTCCATGATGCAAACGCGATCGAGGTCTTCCCATTGCTGTACCAGTCTCGCTCTGCTGTGTTTGACGGCCTGCCTTTCTCCGCTGTGGACTTATCCGGCAACGGCGGCTCAGGCGCCAGCGGCCGAAGAGGTCATATCCACAGACAGCCTGCACATCGAAGGGTTGATCCACACGAAAGAGGAGACGATCAGCCGCCTGCTTCCCCGCCCGTTGCCGGCCGACTTGTCGAAGCCGGAGTTGGCGGAATTCGAACGCCGGGTCCGAAACCTCAGCCTGTTCGATGCGGTGCAGGTGAGACGCGAAGGCGGCATCCTCACCGTGACGGTCCAGGAAAAAATGACGCTCGCGCCGATCGTCAGTTTCACCAGCGGCAGCAGCGTGAAAGACCTCAATGCCACTCTGGGGCTTGTTGAATACAATCTCTTCGGGACGGGTACGCACCTGGGCGGCCAGTTCAACTACAGCCAACGAGGTCCCAACGTCGAAGTGTGGCTCTCTCAGCATCCCTTCGAGCCCGGGCGGTGGGCCAAAGAGCTCAAGGGTTTCTATGCGGCCAACGGGATACGCTTCGCCGACTCGAGTGCGACCTGGACACGCAACCGGTTGGGGGCGGAGTTCGAACTCCGCGGACCTTATGCCTATGGCTCTCCCTTGCGCTATGAAGTGGTTCTCGAGGTGTACCGGGAATTCATCGAGCAGGACCGGCCGGGCCTCCGGCAGCCGGACGGTTACTATGTGGGATTAATTCCGGAACTGACATGGGATCGGTACCGTTGGCATGATCTCGTCCCGAGCGGCTACCGCATCGCGCTGGAGTTAAAACCTGGATATTTTTTCGGCGGACATCAGCACCGCCATGAAGCAAAACTGCGGTACTTGCAAGGAGTGCCACTCAGTTCGATGAGTGTCCTCATGATGAATGGTGTGGCGGAAGTGGTCAACAACTCGGGCAATCCCAACCATAGTCTGCTGTTGGGAAGTATCACGGGGGTGCGAGGACTCCCCGACAATCTCTATCGGAATCAGGGCCAGGCCTATGCCAACATCGAATTCCGCCACGCGGTTCAAGTCGCGCCCAGGTGGGCCGTTCAAGGCGTCCTGTTCACGGATTTCGGCGCCTTTCGGCCCTTTACTGACGCCGGTGGAAACAGAGATTGGCTGGGTGCCGTCAGCGTGGGAGCCGGTGGCCGCATCATTCCGACGTTTCTTTCGAATACGCTCTTGCGGGTGGATGTAGGACATCTCTTTGCGCCCAGCCAGAATACGCTGATCCAGATCGGCATCACGCAGTACTTTTGACGATGCTCTACAGACTCGACGACAGAAGGCGTGGGAGAGTTCCTCCATGGTTTCTCGTTGGAGTCGGTTCTAGAGCAGCGCTTGCGATCCTCCGCCCGTCATCGCTCTGCCCACCTGAGACCAGAGTTCCAGGGCCGGGAAGAGCTGCTTCATAGCCGTCCTCTGATTTGCTATGGTAAGCCTGATCAGGTGTCCTCAGGAAAGCCCAGCATGGACATTGTTTCCCACGGTCTCTGGGGCGCCCTGGCCTTCGGGCGCAGCAGCCGGCCAAGCTTCTGGCTGGCGTTTGTCATCGGCTTCGCGCCGGATCTCCTGTCGTTCGGTGTCTTGTGATCTCGCCGCGACGCTCGGTCTGTCACCGAGACCGGACTTCAGCCATGGCACACCGCCGGAGTCGACGATTCCGGACTATGTGCATGCTCTCTACAATGTGACGCATAGCTTGCTGGTCTTCCTGGCAGTCTTTCTCGTCGTCTGGTTGCTGCGAAAACAGCCGCTGTGGGAACTCGGCGCCTGGGGTCTGCATGTGCTGGTGGACGTGCCGACACATTCGTCCGCGTTCTTTCCAACGCCGGTCTTCTGGCCGCTTTCCAGTTGGAAGTTCGACGGCTGGCAATGGATGAACCCGGCCATTCTCGTTCCCAATTGGGTACTCTTGTCGCTGCTGTATGCCTGGTTCCTCTCACGGGCGTACCGGATGAAACTGAAGGACGACCGGTCGTCACGCGTCCCGTCCTGAGGACGGGGCGCTGCTATCGTCAACGGCCACCGTAAGACGTTACGATCATCCCGAGTGTCCGCGCGCATAGACCATGACAAAGGATCCGACTGTTACGCAGTTCTCTTTGACACATAGTGCAGTCAACCTCGCCTCGTGGTACAGCGTGTATCTGTCCGCCCCACCAAGCAACGCCGACGTTAGGAGGACGTATGTTCGGCCCAATCACCGTGCCCTTCGGAGCCAAGATGCTGTTCAATACCGTCAAGCTCAAGCCCGGCGTCACCTTCGATGCGGTGGAGCTGGCCGTTGGCGAACTCTGCATGGTGGTCAAGAACACCTATGGCGGCGACAAAGGCGGCTTTCTCGCCGGACAGGTCTTCAAGTTCTCGGGCTTCGTATCTGACGAAGGATCACTCACGGGGAACAAGACCGAAGACGAGCATTACGTCATCGTCACCTATTGGACATCCTTCGAGGCGCACGAGAAGTCCCACGCCGACGAGATGTTCAATCAGAAGTTCTCCGCATTGTTGAGCATGTGCTCGGAAACCAAGGAACTCGGCTACGACCTGCTCTGGCAGGGCGCCGCTTAGCAAGACACCGACTTCCACGCCAGCCGCCCGATATTGCTTACGTTCTATCATCGGAGTAGCCTGGCTATAGGCAGGTAACGTTTGAATCCGGAGAAGACCCCTCAATGGCGCGACATCCAGACTTCAATCGAAAGCACTCTTTTCTACGCGCCTTCTGTCTGACCGCCCTCACCTTGCTTCCATTCATTCCGTCTTTTGCGGCTGATACTCCACCACCCGGTGTCGACGCACATCGGGCGGAAACGCAGGAAGCACCAAAAGAATTGAAAGGACTCGACAACACTCCTTCGGGAGGGACTTTGCCTGGCGGCACGGTGCCAGGCGGCACGCTCCCCGGAGGCACTCTTCCAGGCGGCACAGTGCCCGGTGGCACGCTTCCGGGCGGGACGTTGCCCGGTGGCACCGTACCCGGCGGCACGCTCCCGGGAGGGACGCTGCCTGGCGGGACCGTCCCGGGTGGCACGCTGCCCGGCGGGACGCTCCCTGGCGGAACGCTCTAAGCCTAGCTGCGCACTCCTCATGAACAGACGCGATGCCAGGCCCTGAAGCACATGCGACCCATCGCCTCGGATGGCTTCGTGCGGCCGTGTTGGGGGCGAATGACGGGATTGTCTCTACCGCCAGCCTCGTCCTGGGCGTGGCGGCAGCCGGCACAAGTGCACAGGGAATTTTGATTGCGGGGGTGGCCGGCCTCATGGCCGGAGCCATGTCAATGGCGGCTGGCGAATATGTATCGGTCAGCTCACAGGCGGACACAGAACGGGCTGACTTGGACCGTGAACGTAGGGAACTCGAGACCCGCCCGAAGCAGGAGCATCGAGAGCTGACCGGTATTTACGTTGAGCGGGGCCTCGACGTGGGCCTTGCCTCCACTGTGGCGGCGCAATTAATGGAACACGATGCCCTCGGCGCACATGCCCGAGACGAACTCGGCATCTCCGAGACCACCACTGCGCGGCCGGTTCAAGCCGCAATGGCGTCCGCTATCACCTTCTCTGTGGGGGCGGCGCTGCCCCTGGTGATCGTCCTGTTGGTGCCGGCCTCTGCAATCATGTGGGCGGTGGCAGGTAGCGCGCTCTTCTTTCTGGCTCTCCTCGGCGCCCTCTCGGCGCGCGCGGGTGGAGCGTCCGTGATGACGGCGGCCGCACGGGTGACCTTCTGGGGCGCCTTGGCGATGGCCTTGACCGCCGGAGTCGGAGCGTTATTCGGAGTCGCCGCTTAGCCCAACAAGTAAACCGCTTGACCGCACCCCCGCTCGGCACGTAGCATGAGCGGGCGTTTCAGCTACGTCGACTGTCTCATCTCTCGCGCGCCCCGTTCACTGCCGACGCGACCGATCATCAGTCTCCGCTGCTCCAACGCCGATACGGTTCGGAAATGATCCACAGCTGGAGGGAACCCGTCGATGTCAGAGCAGAAGCCCATCACCGTCCGGATTCTCGAGATGCTCCTTGGCGCCGCCGAGTGTGAGTTCGAAACGTTGGTGGCTCGCAATCCGGAATTTACCTGGAATGAGCTGTCCGCCGAAGTGGCCCGCCTCAGCCGGGCCGGGCAAGTGAAAATCACGCGGGGTGTCGGCATTTTCACCATCAAGCAAATTCCCGCTTAGCTGGCGGTTACGAGACGCCTCGTCCCGCACGCTCGATCCCTGGCTCAGGGGATTCTCTGATCTTATCTTTCCTGCTTCTATCTGTTCACGTGAACGGGCACGCGCTGACACCGTAACTAGATTACCGCTTGACACCGCGCCGGTCTTTCATTACAAAGCCGCATCCTTTGCATGTTCCCGGTTACTGCCGTCTATGCACTCCTGCTGCCGCCCAGCCATTGATAATCCTCAGAGAGGGATGCCCGTCATGCCCGAGTCCAAGCGTCTGTCGCTCATGAAATTTTGCCGCGACTTCATTCGAATGCTGTCGTATGAAGACATCTTGAGTTGTACGGTCTATGTGCCGCCCATGCTCTTCATGGTGGGACCGGCGTCGATTGCAGCCCAGAGCCCATGGATTAATCTCGTCCTCAATGCCCTCGTCGGTTTTGGCCTCAGCTGGGCGCTTCACCGCATGGGGCATCGATTACTGATGGCCCTGCCTGACGAACCGCAGCGTATCTTTTGCTCGCCATGTAGGCGCCTGCCTTTGAGGCTGACCCTGACTCAATTCGTGTGGATGATGGAGATGATTGTGGCAACCGCAGTCTTCAGCGGGATCATGGGCAAGCGATTGCTTCTGGGCGGGGGTCCGGTCGAACTCATCACCAGTGTGATTTGCTTCTCCGTGGCTGTCGGGTTATTTTTTCTTCCAGTCTATCTGGCGAAACTGTGGATCGCGCGATATCATCCTGCCATGCCGCTATCCGGCCCGACGGATGAAGCGGTGAACCAGTCTCTCGCCGTCGTCATTCGCTTGATGGCCATCGACAGAACAAGACCCCGCTCATGACGAAAAGACTGGACCCGCCTCTCCTGGCTCCATGCACCGGTCAATGATCCTTCAGGAGCGCGCCTCGCCTCTCTCCACCTCGGAACCTCGTCCGGGATCCAGGCCACGGCGCCGCTTGTGTCTCTACTTCATTCGTGCGTTGACCTCATTCCCCTGCCCGCCTATCTTGTCGATGACGTGATCGACTTTCCGGCGTACAGCTCCAGGCAAACGCAAAGCACCTGACCGGATTTTTCCGGCGATCTGTTTACACTCCGCGAGGGTATACACGCGGACGTGGTACTCCGTCTCCAGCTTCAGCTGCGCAGCCGCGCTCCCCTTGGCTGCGGCCTGCAATAAGGATCGACGTTCATCTCTCTCCGGATCGGGAATGAATACGGCCATAGTTGATCCCTCCTGGTCTGGGGCCCTCGGTGCTCTGACAGTCCGCTTGGTTCAAGCCGTGCCGTGAGGCGTCGCCAGGCCGGTCGCCGCCATTCGTCCGCCCTTGATACTCCGCAAGGACCGTCCATTCGTGTAGGCCCTGGGGTGCGTGGCAACCGCGGCCATGCGTTCATACAGCGCGAGATAATCTTCCGCCATGCGCTGGACGGTGAACCGTGCCTCGAACGAGTCCCGGCATCGCCGACGGTGAATCTCAGGCAAGCGGTAAATGGCCGCGACCATCTCGCTGAGGTTGTCGCAAATAAATCCAGTGACGCCGTCCTCAATGATCTCAGGAATTGATCCCCGCCGATACGCCAGTACCGGCGTCCCGCAAGCCAGCGCCTCGATCAACACAATGCCGAACGGCTCCGGCCAGTCGTAGGTGCAGAGCACGGCGGCCGCATCCCCGAGAAAATCCCGTTTCTCCGCATCGGAAATCTCACCGACATATTCGATGAGCGGGTGATCCAATAGCGGCGCAATCTGCGTCTCGAAGTATTCCCGATCGACCGGATCCACTTTGGCGGCAATCCGGAGGGGCATGCCGACCCGTTTCGCGATTTCAATCGCATGATCGGGACGCTTCTCCGGACAGATACGACCGAGGAAGGCGAGATAGGACCCGGGATTCGGTTGAAATGGGTAGAGGTCCGGCAGGCCATGATAGACGGTGCCTTGCCAGTTGGCATCGGGCAAAGGGATGCGCTGGGCGTCTGAAATTGACACGATGGGCATATCGGCGTATTCGCGGAACACCGGCTTCAGCTCCGGCAGATCCAAACGGCCGTGCATCGTGGTCAGCACCGGCGTCGAGCACCGGCGGCTGATGGGAAAGCTTAAAAAGTCCAAATGAGAGTGAATGATATCGAATTCATCCGCCTCGCGACCAAAGGCTTGCTCTTGCATGACGACTAGCGGCGCGTCCCGGTTGAACGGACCGCTGAGCAGACGTAGCGCTTCCGGGCAGGCGGGCCGGAGGCGGGCTGTGGTGCAGGAATCCCCGCTGGCGAAGAGTGTGACGTCATGGCCTTGCCGGACGAGCTCCTCGGTAATATAGGAGACGACCCGTTCGGTGCCTCCATAGAGTTTGGGCGGTACGCTTTCCCACAATGGGGCGATTTGTGCGATCTTCATTAGATCGGTCCTTTCCATGGTGCAGGTCACAAGGACCCGCTGGTGACACACGCGAGCGCTGTCCATATGGACACCGGCTGTGGAATTCAATTCCTTCAGCGCTTTCAGGGGACTAAAACGTCAGGATTGCGTGTAGCTCCTGTTGTGAGGGGACTAGTGCAGGTGACGTGCCACTCAAGAGGCCGCGCGGTGCCGCATTTAGAGCACCCTTTCCAGCTCACCTAGAGGTTTTGCTAGCGGTCGTGGCCTTCAAAGTGTAGGTGAAAAGACGCACGATAGAGGGATTTAGGTCGGGTGCCTTGGGACCTGGTGAATGGCAGATAAGCGGGACATCTTGTCTCCCTGTAGAAGTATCAAAAACTATCCGCCTCACATGTGGTGTGTAAGTCTGGCCGGCTTCCAGTTTCTTCTTCAGACCCACGCATCGCTTTTCCAAGGAGGGTGCTTGGCGTTGGACTAGTTAGCTCCGGCTAGAGGCGTCGCAATACGAGAGGCTCATCGACGCGCAAGCGGATAATCGATCATGGGGAGGAAGAATGTGCCTCGGTAGAAGGGAGTTGGTTGAACCTTGAGACGCTTGCGGATGGTAGAGATCACATCGGATGCTGCCGACATTTGAACATTTGATTGAGTTCAGCGCCGCACTTAGAAGCACGTCTTGCGTTGGTTCTGGTGAACCGTGCCGCTAGCAATGGAGCTTCAGCACTCAGGGAACGCGAGCGAATTGAGACCATCGAGTTGAACTTGCGGCAGTCCGCGTGCTCGGACTGCCAATCACTCGGGACATCAACGACCGCCCCCCGCATGTTGATGCGCAGTTACGCTTTCGCGTAACTGCGCACCAACGATCAGCTCGTGCATCGTAGGCCGTTTTGCCCGCGCTATTGGGTAGAGCTTTGGCCAGTGTCGCTTTGCCCTGCTTCGCCGGCTTTGGCAATTTTTGTGATGTTGTTGTTGGTGTCTACTTCGATGCTCACCTGATCGCCCTTCTTCAAATTATGCTTCTTCAGCATCTCTGGATCCAACACCTTCAACGTCCACGACTCTCCGGCTTTGGTCTTGATACTGACCGTTTGCTTGCTCGTATCCACATTCTCTACGGTGGTGCCGGTGTAGGTCTTCGCTGGGCTGGCTGCCAACGCCACTGCCGGAAGCCATAAGAGCCCGATTGCCGCCACGATTAGACGATTCATAACTCACTCCCTCCTTAAGTGGTGGAATTGCCGCTGGACAGTCGCCATACCGCAAATGACTTGCCAGTCACAAGGTAAACCCCAGCAGCCAAAAACCTTATCATTTCATCGTCAACGACGAAGAGCGCTGCGCAAGGACCTTGCCTTACGGTGACATTCCGTCCACCTCCGGACAGCCTGTCCGCGAAGTAAGGCGGAATCTTAATGCGTTCTCTTGAATCTCTCTATTTCGTAATGACGCGAAATGCAGCTTACCTCAAACTCATATGGACGTGTGACCGCTTCCGCCCAGGCACATGGTAAAATGAGAACTTAGTTACCTGCCTCGCTACCCATAATGTTCATCGTTGGAGGAACCATGGCTAAGGTAATCATGATTGGTCTCGCAGCGGTGCTGGCCCTGGCACCTGCGGCTTGGGCGGATGAAGACAAATCGGATCGATCCGATAAGAATCACATCCGAATGGAGGATCTACCCAAACCAATTCCTGAACTCTTTCAGAAGATTCAAAACCTGAGCAAAAAGATCGAGCCCGAGATCGCTCGATTGGGGAGCCGGCTCGGCGAAGAGTTGACGATGACCGTCAAGAAGCTCTGCGACGAATTGAAGTGCCAGGAACAGCCGGAGTCAAAGTAGGCTTCGGCAGCCACAGCGTTGTCTCTTCGCGCCGATCCGGCGACGTCCAATGAGCAGTCCTCGAGGAGCCGCCGGATGACTGCCGGCGCCCCCTAAGGCTGGGTCTCAGCGGCTCGCTTCAGAGCATGCGTGCCATGAGTGATGGCCCCACCCGCCCGCAAGGCGGCGGCGACGAGAACCGCTTCGGCAATCTCGCGATCGGACGTCCCGAGGCCTCGTGCGTTGTTTGAGTGGATGTCGATGCAATACGGGCACTGGGTCGTGAAGGCGACCGCGAGCGCCATCAACTCCTTATACTTTCCCGGAATGGCGCCATCAGCCACTGCTGCCTTATCGAACGCCACGAATGCTTTCATGGCCTCCGGCGCAAGGACTTCCAGGTTTTTCATTTTGCTGAGATTCTTCAGGTCATACATGGTCACCTCCTACTTGTTGTCGGAACATTGAGTGGCATTCCTCGTGTCGACGTTCACTTCCGTATCGCGATGACTTCCAGATACTCGGCAAAGACGGTCGTACAGCCCTTTCCCCCGCGATTGTGAGCAGACCAGAGCGCTTCAAGTTCGCTGCTGAGACGCGCTCTGCCATCCATGTCGAGTGACGCAAAAGCCTGATTCGTCGGTCCGTAATAGAGGCGGAACAGCTCCACCACCTCCGAGGGACCAAAGGGATAACTGAACGTATACTGTCGCCTGGTCAGCTGGAGATCCAACACGCCTCCTCCGAGCCGTTCACGGACGGTCGGTTCATCGCCCCACAGGACCGGTGAAGGCATTCCAGACGGCGCGATGAATTTCGAGACAGTCTTGAACATCTGCCCGACAAAACCGGATGGCGTCCAATTGGCCATGGCGATGGTGCCGCCGGGCGCGCAGACCCGCAGCAGCTCTTTCGCGACTCGATCGGGCCGCGGCGCGAACATGGCTCCGATCAGGCTTGTTACGACATCGAAACTGGCCTCCGGAAAGGGCAGCGCCTCGGCATCGGCCTCCTGGAATCGGGCGTCCAGACCTTCTGCCTGGGCGCGTGCCTGGGCCCGCTCCACGAGGTTCGTGGCGATGTCGACGCCGGTCACGTCCAGTCCGTCTCGGGCGGCCAGCAACGCCAGCTGACCCGAACCGCAGCCCACGTCCAACAAACGGCATCCGGGAAACACATTGAGCCGCTCATAGAAATCGCGGGCACCGCCTTCCATGTAGCGCGAGAACCGATCGTAGTCGCCGGACATCCAGATGTTCTTGAGACGAGCCTTCAGACTCTCCGCTTCAGGTGCCACAACGTTGATCGACATGATGCACTCCTGTCTGTGAGTTAGGTGGATAATGGCCCTTCCGGCATGTCGCACAATAGAACGCGGGTGGGGACACGTCTTATCCGGGAGTCTGGTTCTCTTGACCGGAGCATGCTAGGCTGCACGTCGCTTGATCCGGCGTCCGGAACACTTTGCCGGAACCTCTGTCCCAGGGCTGAAGCGGCATGGATGTTTTGTCCGAAGTCCTCAAGGCCGTGAAACTCGACGGCGCCCTGTTTTTCAATGCTGAATGTTCGGCGCCCTGGTGCTTCCGCCAACCTTCCTCCAGCGCACTCGCGTCCCATTTTTCGGTGGAATCCAGGCATGTCATTATGTTTCATCTGCTGACCGAAGGGCGCGGCTACGCCCAGGTAGAGGGTGACGGCCGGCCGGTTCCTCTGAATGCAGGCGACATTGTCATCCTTCCCCATGGCGATCCCCACAGCCTCGGAAACGGGTCGCCAGTCACGCCGGTGGACAGTGCCCGTGAACTGCAGCGAGTGCTAGCCGAAGGTCTGGCGGTCTCCCGCCACGGAGGGGGCGGAGAAATCAGCAAATTGATCTGCGGCTACATGGCGTGCGAACCGCATCTGAGCCGTGTATTTTTGAGCGGCCTGCCCTCCATTCTGAAGGTGAATATCCGGCAGGACGAGTCGGGCCAATGGCTTGAAGAGTCCATCCGCTATTCAGTGAATCATGCGGATGCATCCAAGCCCGGGAGTCAGGCGGTGATGGCGAAGTTGTCGGAAGTTTTGTTCCTCGAAACCCTACGGCGCTATATCGCGCTGCTTCCACCAGCCCGCACCGGGTGGCTGGCAGGCGTCCGGGATTCGGAAGTCGGCAAAGCGTTGGCCTTGCTGCATCGCCAGCCTGCGCATCCTTGGACGATTGCGTCTCTCGCTACCGAGGTCGGCATTTCACGTTCGGTCCTGGCCGAGCGTTTCCGGTGTTATCTTTCCGAAACGCCGATCGCCTACCTGACACGCTGGCGGCTTCAGCTGGGTGCGCAGCTGCTGAAGTCCACCAGCAGCAGCGTGGTCAAGATTGCGGCCGAGGTCGGCTACGAATCTGAGCCGTCATTCAACCGCGCCTTCAAACGCGAGTTCGGTCTGCCTCCGGCACGATTCCGCAGCCAATCCAAGTCAGCCCGCCACACAGCGGTCCGCCGCGCATAACGACGGTCGCCGGCGCCGTTCACGAACTCGTCGCGAGATTACCCTCCTTTTGTTGACTAGGTCATCACTGCCGAATACGTTAGGCCGGTGTCGCAGACAGGCGACTCATCGCTTATCCATCGTCCTATTACACCGGGAGGCCAGGCCATGCGGTTTGTGAAAGTTCGAGACGAAGAACGTGCCGGCGAGGTGGCGATCAATCTCGATCTCGTGCGGGAAGCGCACTTCGGAGGAGGATTGCTGCATCTCTATTTCGAACGGAGCGCCACGTCGAAGGATGATGTGACCTTTACCGGTGAGAACGCCCAGAAAATTTGGGCGGCGATGGGATGACCGCATCATGCTGGCTTTCGACTCGTGCTATCGCTTACCCATGAGCTGTGATCGCCATTGTCAGTCCATTCCATTGCCAGGCCCGTCATGACAAGTCATCGTGCTGATTTAAAGGCGATCGCCCGGCGTGAGATGGTCGAGCGCGAATTGTGGCCGGATTTTTCACCCGGAGCGATCGCGGATTTGTCCGCATCCTGATATTTGCTTCCCTGGCCGTGATCCGAGGACAGGGCCCTCCCGGTGTTATGATACCAATGACGTGACCTGCATCGCGTCATCCTATCGTCGGGTTCCTCTGCTAGAGACCAGCCAATGCCGGAAACCATGACAGCCGCTGCTCCATCGCGACAGGCCGTAATGACATCGCCGAAACGTTCTCACAGGCGTGTGCTTGCCCTTGCGGCGCTTGGTGTTGTGTATGGCGACATCGGGACCAGTCCGTTATATGCCTTCAGGGAGTGTTTCCATCCGGCACTGGGTGTCTCGGCCAGCAGGCCCAACGTCCTGGGCATCCTCTCCCTCATTGTGTGGGCGCTGCTGCTCGTCGTCACGTTGAAATACTTGTGGATTGTCATGCGGGCGGACAACGAAGGCGAAGGCGGTATTCTCGCTCTCATGGCGCTCGCGCAACGGCACAAAGCCGTACAGAACATGCCGCAACCGCTCAGCCTGGTCATTGTTCTCGGGCTCCTCGGCGCGGCCTTTGTGTACGGCGATGGAATCATTACGCCGGCTATCTCAGTCCTCAGCGCTGTCGAAGGACTGGACGTGGCCACGCCGATCTTCACGCCTTACCTGGTGCTCATGACGGTCGTCGTGCTGGCGGGATTGTTCATGTTGCAATCCAGAGGGACAGGACGGATCGGGCAAGTGTTTGGGCCGATCATGTTGCTCTGGTTCTTTGCGATCGGTCTGCTCGGGCTCAGGAGCATCGTCCAGTCTCCGGACGTGCTGGAATCAATGAATCCGGTGCTCGGCATCCTGTTTCTTGCCATGCACCCCGGACAAGGATTTGTGGTGCTCGGCAGCGTGTTTCTCGCCTTGACGGGCGCCGAAGCCCTCTATGCTGATATGGGACATTTCGGGAAGGAACCGATCCGCCTCGGATGGTATGGAGTCGTCCTCCCGTGCCTCCTGCTCCAATACTTTGGACAGGGCGCACTGCTCCTCCGCGAACCGGACGCCATTGTGAATCCGTTCTATCTTCTGGCTCCGTCCTGGTTTCTGTTTCCGCTGGTCGGATTGGCCACCGTTTCAACCGTCATTGCCTCTCAGGCGATGCTGAGCGGCGCCTTCTCGCTGACGCAGCAAGCGATTCATCTGGGCTACCTCCCGCGGATGATGATTCGCCACACGTCGGCCTCCCAAAGAGGACAGATTTATGTCCCCCTTCTGAATTGGTTCTTGTTCAGCGGGACGATTGCCCTGGTGTTGTTCTTCAAAACATCGAGCAATCTGGCGGCGGCGTACGGCTTTGCGGTATCAGGCACCATGGTGATGACCACGCTGCTTACCTATGTGGTGGCGAGAACGCGGTGGGGCTGGGGCCTGGCGGCGGCAGGATTCGTCACCGGTCTTTTTTTGACGATCGATCTCACATTCTTCAGCGCCAATCTGCTCAAGCTTTCCCAAGGCGGCTGGCTGCCGCTGGTCATGGGCCTCCTCTTGTTCATTCTCATGACGACCTGGAATGAAGGACGTGCGCTGGTGAGCCGCAATCTCTGGAAGACCATGCCTCCGCTCGGCCAGTACCTCGCAGACGTCCTGGCCCGTGAGCCGGTTCGTGTGCCGGGATATGGGATCTTCCTCTCGCCCTCCCCGGACGTCACTCCGCCCGCCTTTGTGAAGAACTTCGCCCATAACAAAATGCTGCATGCGCATGTGATTTTTCTTACGGTCATGACAGAGCGGCTGCCGGCTCTTCCCCAGGAGGAGAGGATCCGCTTGGATGCGCTGCACCCCGACATTCACCGTCTGACAGTCCGGCATGGCTTCATGCAGCAGCCGGACCTGCCGGCCGCGCTCAAGCTGTGTGCGCTGCGCGGCCTCGAGATACCGCCCGACGACACCACGTTCTATTTGACCCGGATCACTTCGCTGGCCACACCGAAGCCCGGCATGGCCCTCTGGCGGGAACATCTCTTCGTGTTTTTGGCGCGTAACTCACAATTGGCGAGTTCTTTTTTTCACATTCCGTCTGACCATGTCGTCGAAATCGGAGTCGTCGTGGACATCTAAGCAGCCTTCCGCTCACGTTCACTGCTCGTAATTCTCCACGACCTGCGGGGGGCGCACTTCCGCTTCGTCGGGGTCAAGCCCGACGTCGCGCAGAGCCCGTCGCTGGCGCAAGAGATCCCAGCACTGGTCCAGTTCAATGCGGACTTGCGAAAGCCGCTTCCGATCGGCCCTGGTGTGCGACTCCTGGTGATGTAAGCGGTGTTCTTCGTCTACCAGATGCTGGATGTGATTGAGGACCGGCTGATCTTCAACGAGATTATCCACGACCGACTCCCTCCTCTCTCCATGGCCCCTCACGGGCTGCGGTTCAGGAATGAGGCATGACAGCACGGGCGACCATGAAGGTCGCCCGTGTGTGGCGCTTAGGGCGCCAAAGGGCTTGCCCTCTGTGTGGAGACCCGTGCGAGACGGAGCGTAGAAGGGACTCGTCAGGGGACGCGATCAATCCCAGGCGCTTGGGTTCCTCACGCCCGCCAGGGCACCCCTCAGCGGCTGATCGGTGTAGGTTTCCCGTACGCGGGAAGGCGACAGCCGATGGAACGCCGGCTAGCGTGGCTGACGAGACGCCCGCCCGTGACTCGGCGGGCCTTGGTGGTCCGGTGGACTAAGGCTTTCCATTTTCACCTCCTCCTTGGTTCGGAGTGGCAATGAAAGACCAACGCATTCACCCTTACTCTTCTGTCATGGTGCTGTCAACCGGAGAATAACCCGAGCCATGAATGTCGTGAATGCGCTACAGCACCTGAGCCTCATCCGGCTGGAGGGACAGCTTATTGTGGGTCTCTTCCGACGGCGGCACATCGATTCTCAGCATGCGTGTGATAAACGGAATCGGCGGCCCCTGCAGCACGACGGAGGTGAGCGCGATAAAAAACACGAGATGGAAAATGACGTCGGCCTGCTTGATGCCGGCCAATACTGGAAACGTCGCCAGGATGATCGGCACGGCTCCGCGCAACCCGACCCAGGCAACCAGCGTTTGTTCTCGCAACGGCAGACGAGACGCGGCCAAGGCCGCATAGACGCTGAGCGGTCGAGCTATGAGGATGAGAAAAAGGGAAATGAGCAGCCCACTCCAGGCGATGGGAGCCAGTCTCGTCGGAAACACTTGTAAGCCCAGCATGAGAAACATCGTGATCTGCATCAGCCAGGCCACCCCATCGTGAAAACGAAAGAGACTCTGTTGATGGGCAAACCGCTGGCGCCGCATGATGAGCCCTGCGAGGTACACGGCGAGAAAGCCGCTCCCGTGGAGAGACGCGGTCAGGCCGTAGGTTAACAACACCAGCGCCAGGGACAGCACCGGATAAATGCCCTCCAGTTCTAAGTTGATCGCATTGAATGACCGCCTCATGATTTCGCCCATCGCAATGCCAAGCACCGCTCCCACCACCATTTGAGTCACAAAAAAGGAGGCCAGTTCTCCTACAGACGTCGCGGGATTGGTCAAGAGTTGGATGAGCGCCACGGTGAGCACCACTGCCATGGGATCGTTGCTGCCCGATTCCAATTCCAGCAACTGCGTCAACGAACGGGGAAATTTCGCCTGGCGCGCGCCCAGCACCATGAAGACGGCGGCCGCATCGGTGGAGGAGACAATGGCTCCCAGCAAGAGCCCCTCGAGAAAGGTAAACCCCTGGACCCACGACACGAAGAGGCCGACGAGCACCGCGGTGACGAACACGCCGATCGTCGAGAGCGACAGGCCTTTCCATAACACCGGACGGACTGCGCTCCATTCCGTATCCAAACCTCCGGCAAACAGGATGAGAGTGAGCGCGATGACGCCCAGCGACTGCACCAGGGCCGGATTATCGAAATAGATGCCGCCGATCCCATCGGAGCCGGCCAACATGCCGATACCGACAAACAAGACCAACGATGGAATGCCGATCCGGCTGGATATTTTGATCGTCAGAATGCTGAGAATGACGAGACCGGAAAAGACGATAAACAGCAGCTCAATAGAAGACGGCATCGTTCTCCATGTAGGACACACAGATACAGAAGTCCAGTACGATCTATAGCACAGGAAGAGAAAGGGGTTCCAGGAATGGCCTGGTCCGCGTGACTCGGACAGGAGTGGACCAATCCGCCTCTGACCGCGTAGAATGCGCGACTGCTTTTCCTTCTCCTCTCGGCCGCGAAGGCTGGTTGGAACAGCCGCAGCAGAATGATCCATTACTGTAAGGGAGCGTCATGAGTGTGAAATGCGGAATCGTCGGGCTGCCCAATGTGGGCAAATCTACCTTATTCAATGCGCTGACTAAGTCAGGCATCGCGGCCGAAAACTATCCGTTCTGCACCATCGAGCCGAATATCGGCATCGTCGAAGTCCCCGATGCAAGGATGCAGCCGCTCGCTGACATCGTGAAGCCGCAGCGGATGCAGTACGCCACCACCGAGTTCGTCGACATCGCCGGACTGGTCGCGGGCGCATCGAAAGGCGAAGGGTTAGGGAACCAGTTTCTCGCGACCATTCGTGAAACCGATGGCATTGTGAATGTCGTCCGCTGCTTCGAGGATGACAATGTGGTGCACGTGGCGGGCAAGGTCGATCCCATTTCGGACATCACCACGATCATTACAGAACTGGCGCTCGCGGATCTGACGACAGTGGAAAAAGCTCAGGAGCGGAACGTCAAGGTGGCCCGCTCCGGCGACAAAGACGCCGCGAAACTCGGCGAATTGCTGATTCAGGTGGCGGCCTGCCTGAATCAAGGCAAGCCGGCGCGCACGCTCACATTCGATCCGGCGCAACTCGCCTTGCTGAAGCCGCTCTGTCTCCTCACGATGAAACCGGTGATGTATGTGGCGAATGTGGCGGAGAAAGGATTCTCCAATAATCCCCTCCTCACGCGGGTGGAAGAATTCGCCGCGCGCGAAGGAGCGCCGGTCGTCGCGATCTGCGCCGCCTTGGAGTCAGAAATCGCGGTGCTCTCCGACGAAGAGAAACGGGAATTTCTCGCTGACATCGGCATGACGGAACCGGGACTCAACCGGCTGATTCGCGCGGCGTATCAACTGCTCGGCCTGCAAACCTATTTTACTGCCGGCGTGAAGGAGGTGCGCGCCTGGACGATTCATGTCGGCGATACCGCTCCGCAAGCCGCCGGTGTCATCCATGGCGACTTCGAAAAGGGCTTCATCCGGGCAGAGGTGATCGGCTACGAGGACTACATCGCCTGTAAGGGCGAAGCGGGCGCGAAAGAAAAAGGGAAGATGCGGCTGGAAGGCAAGGAGTACGTGGTCCAGGACGGCGACGTCATGCACTTCCGCTTTAACGTGTAAGCCGGTGTCAGCACCCACTCGTCATGAAGCAGCCGCCTCCTATGTCCCATCCTCGAGATCCCTTGCATGGGATCACCCTCGAGATGATCGTCACGAAACTGGTCGCCCAACATGGATGGGCCGAACTCGGACGTCGTTTACCCGTGCGCTGCTTCCTTCACGATCCGAGCATCAAGTCCAGCCTCACGTTCCTGCGCAAAACCGCCTGGGCTCGTGAACGGATTGAGTTGATGTATATCGCAGAGCTTGAGTAGGACCGTAGTGAGCAATCGTTAATCGATCTATTCGTCGGCTTGTAATGCAAACCGGCGAGAAGAGTCGGGTAAATGACTCCCAGGAATGGTCATCGTATGGCCTCGAACGCCGTCATCTATAAAGCGTCCCTGCAGATCTCAGATATGGACCGCCATTACTACCAGGACCATGCGGTGACGCTTGCCCGACATCCGTCTGAAACCGACGAACGCATGATGGTCCGATTGTTAGCCTTTGCCATGCACGCGCACGAGGATCTGGCATTCGGCCGGGGGCTGAGCACCGAGGACGAGCCTGCGCTCTGGCAAAGAGATCTCACAGGAGCAATCGAGCGATGGATCGATGTGGGACAACCCGATCACAAAACGATCCGCCAGGCCTGTGGCCGTGCCAAACAGGTGGTGATTTATTCGTATGGTGGTCGCGGCGCCGGTCTCTGGTGGGAGAGCCACCGTTCAATGCTGGATCGTTTTCAGAATCTCGTCGTGCTGAGCGTTCCGGCAGATGGCAGCCGTTCCCTCGGGCAACTCGCTCAGCGCGCCATGGCACTCCATTGCACCATTCAGGAAGGAGCGGTGCTGATCGGTGACGGGACGACCACCGTGCAACTGGACCTGACGACTTTGAAGCATGCCTCAGGATCATCCAGGCCGTCAGTCAGGTGAGCGCATGAAAGGCAAGAAACGGGTTCCCATCCAGGGAGAACCCATCCAGTGGAAGAGCCCGTTCGCTCCCCTCAAGAATATGCAGCTCGATCCCCTCCCGGCAGTCCCTTCGGCAAGCATTCGCACAGATGCGGTGGCAGCCGCTCGGAAGAAGTCGCGCGGCCGCGTTGACATTATTCGCCAGACCGCACACCGGGGCGGCAAGACTGTAACGGTGGTCACCGGCTTCACGGGCATCGGGCAGCCCGAGAAAGAGGACCTGGCCAAACAGATGCAGAAAGCTTGTGGAGCCGGAGGGACGGTGAAAGAAGGCCGGATTGAAATCCAGGGAGACCGTCGGGAAATCGTCGCCAAGATTCTGGCTGAGGCCGGTTTTCGTCCGGTCTTCGCCGGAGGGTAACCGTCGAGACAACCCGACGACGAGAGCTAGGGAAGATGCGAGGTGCAGCGTTTCTCGGAAAGAGAGAATCTTGGCCTGTAGCCACCTTATCGGAGACGCCCATGCAGTCCACGGAAGTGACCCCGCCTACGACCGAGCGCGTTGTCCGTCAGACTGACCAGGACATCAACGAACGCATCAAGCGCCAGACCGAAGCGAACGTGGCCTTCTACGCGTCGCACGACAGGCGGTTGCTCGATATCCGGTTGCAAGAGTTGGATCGTGAATGGGACATCGAACGGATGCTCGAAGCGAACGCCGCCACCGTCTCGCTGATCGGCCTTGGTCTCGGGCGATTCGTCAGCCGGCGCTGGTTTCTGCTGCCGACCGCCGTCGCGGGGTTCCTGCTCCAACATGCCGTCCAGGGATGGTGTCCGCCGCTGGCGCTGTTTCGTCGCTTAGGCGTACGCACCCAGCGTGAGATTGATGAAGAACGGTATGCATTGAAAGCGCTACGGGGTGACTTCACGTCCACAGAAGCCCAGCCGGCCAAGCAGGTTCTGCACGCGACTCGTACTTAAGCAGCCCCGGAGACGATCTCCGCAAAGTACGCCTCGAGTGCGTCACGGTCTTCCTGACGCATGACCACGAGCTGCCGCCGGTCGAAGGTGTTTGAGGCGTACAGGTAGGCGCCTTCGGTTGCCAATCCCATCTCCACATGTAACTGCTGTCCTTCCGGTCCCTCGCGCGTGGTCTCTTTGATGATCTGCCGTCGTGTCAGTCGCTGCCAGGCGTGCTGCGCCGATGACCAATGATTCTCGTACAGCGGTGTCCCCGGTGCGACCGATGCAGAGCGAAAGGCGGTTGGGTTGACCGGCTGACCTTCATCCGGTTCCGGTGCCTCCTGCCAGGTCACTTCACCGCCGTTTCCCATCTGCAAGCTATAGAAGGGGCCATCGTCCGCAATGTCCTCGACCAGCAGATAGCGAATGGCCTCCGGCTGTTCGAGCAAATGCAGACCTCGGGCTGCCAGCGCACGTTGGAACGGGATGCGTCTGGACAGCTGCCGTGTTTTTTCAAATACGATCATGCGCCCATCCGGGACCAGCACGCCGCGGAGGGCATCCAGTCGCGCTCCGATGCCGGTGCGTTCTTCAAACGCCCGCTGCTGAGACGGGTCGTCGGCCCGTTCGAATGTCGTCCAGTCCCGGCTGGGAACACCCGGATCGTCCTCGGCTTGCACCAATGCGTGGGTGGCGACAATGAGATCGTAGTGACCAGACGGCGCCTCCTGGGTTGCATCCAAACACTCGAACCGGACATTCGTCACATGACAATCACTCGCCTGCTGCTGCGCGCGTGCGATCGACGCGGGTGAACGGTCGATGCCGACGAAGCTCGTATCGGGAGACTGCCGCGCGTAAAACGTCGTCAAGATACCGGCGCCGCAGCCGAAGTCGAGCACCGTGCGAGCGTCACGGATGCGCGCCGCCACGCGAGGTCCGATCGCGTGATAGTAGTCGTACCGCTGGCTATAGAGAACCGGAAGGATCTTGGGATCTGCCGTCGCGTCGTAGAATGCGACTTCATCGCATGGAGTGCCCTGGCGTTTCCGCTCGACGTACCGGTGAAGCTCATTCAGCTGATCGAGGGTCAGCGTCTGGCGTTGCCAGGCAAAGTACTCGGCGTCAGATGTGAACCGCTTCAATCCCCATGAGGCGAGATGGGCGGCGAGTGACGGCTGGGAGGACTCGGTTGTCATCGAAGCGTCTTCAACGAGCCCGCTCAAAACGTTTTCCAGCGAGGCCGCAAGGAGCGGAATCATGAGGCGTACCCTCAGCGGTACGTTGAATGATTTCCGCGACTGAGAACGAAGCTGGGGAGCGTTTTCAGCGGGCGACTACGGTCTCTTGAGCATGATGGCGTCAAAGTACGCCTCCGGCACAGGATGCGGCAATCGCAGTTGCCCAGACCCGAAGCCGACATATTTCTCGCAGGTCAATTGCTCCAGACCGATCGGCCCTTTCGCATGGATGCGCGAACCGCTCAGCCCGATATCGCACCCGAATCCATAGCTGTCTCCTGCGTTCAACCGCGACGACGCGTTGATGAACACCGCACTGGCATCGACCTCGCGCGTAAACCGCATCGCCGACTCATAGCGCGTCGTCGCGATGACGGCCGTCAGACAGGGGCCATGCTCCACGATGTGCGCCAAGGCCTCATCCATGTTCTCGACCATTTTGACCGCCAGCACCGGCGACTGAAACTGTGTACGCCAATCCGCTTCCGTCGCCGGAATGATGGACGTATGGCCGCTCATCGCCATTTGCCCCATGAGCGCGATGGTCTTCGGGCACCCGCGCACTTCGATCTTGAATTCGTCCAGCAAGCGATTGATCAGCGGCGGCAGGAATTGCCGCCCGATGAACTGCTGCACCAACAGGGTGTCCAGGGAGTTGGCGGCTCCCGCCAGCTGGGCCTTGGAGTTAATGGCCAGGTTCTGCGCCATCGGGATATCGGTGTCGCCGTCCACATACAGATGAGTGAGCCCGCCGTCGTAGCACAACACCGGCATCTTCGCCTGCTCGATTACGGCCTTGCGCAATCCGGCTGCGCCGCGTGGAATGATGGCATCCAGACTCTTGCCGGATCGCATGAGCTCGATCGCCACGTCTTTCTCCGGACGCTCGATGAGGATCCAGGCACCGGCCGGCACCCCGCTCTCGGTCGCCGCCTCACGTAGGGCCGTCTCAAGCGCCTTGTGCGTCAGGCCCCATTCAGGGGCGCCGCGAAACACACACAGGTTTCCCGACTTGAGACAGAGCGCGAGCGATTCCGCCGTCACGAGCGGACTCATTTCTGAAATGACGCCGATCACGCCGATGGGAACCCGTACCCGGCTGACTTGCAGTCCATCCGGTCGCTCCCACCGGGAGGTCACGACACCGACCGGGTCGGGCTGATCGGCAATCACCCGCAGACGGTCGACAATCTCCTTAATATGATCCGCGGTCATGCGCACTCGCGCGACCGCCGCCTTCATGCGATCCTTCATGACGTCAGCTTCGTAGGACTTCCCGACTGCGTCGACGTCCTTTTCATTCTCGGCCAGAATGTGCTCCTCATCGGCCGCCACCCGGTCTGCCATGGCCCGTATGGCCTTGTCCTTTACAGGCCCTGAAATGAGCGCTAGTGGGCGAGTCATATTTCTGCACTCTTTCAAGAGCTTATCCATGTAAAGCTTAACTGGAACTTCCGGCATCTCGACCCCCGTCACGCACATTCATCACGTGAATGGTAATGCTGAATTTTTTAAAAGTGGCCGCGGACTATACCATGCGATTTTTTGGGGAGTAAAGGCAGCTAAGACGGGCGGCGCGCTTCCTTCTCTCTCTGTAACTGCGCTTCACGACGCGCCAGAAACCAGGCGATCCATCCCCAGAGCATCATCAACGGCACCAGAAGCCAAGCCAGAACGGTCGTGGAGGCGCCCAGTGCTTTCACGGCGGTCACGATCCATCCAGTCGACGCATCGCCTCCGCGCGAGACCGCCGTGTCGATGAAGTTTTTAGCCTTGTACTTTTCTTCCCGGCTCAGCACGGTAAACAAGACTTCGCGGGCCGGTTTCGAGATCGCGTATTCTCCCACGCGACGCAGGACGGTGAAGACCAAAAACACACCAAGAACCGGGATGGCTCCGAGCGCAAGAAACCCGAGAGCGCTCACAATCGGCAAGCACAGGAGCGCGGCGCCGAGACCGAATCGCAACACCAACCGATTGGTCAGCCACAACTGCGTGATGAAGGTCAGCACGTTCACGGCAAGATCGAGGCCGGCAAACAAGCGCGTGCGCGCTTCCGGCGCAGTGATCTCCCTGCTGATCAGCGCTGTCTGCTCCAGGTACAACACCGTGGCCGACATGGTCAGTAGGAAAAGATAGCGCACAGATGCCCAGCAGATAGGATGATTTTGCAGCCAGCCGGATTCCCGCCCACATGCTCCCGCCCAACGCCTGGCGGGCCGGTTCAACGCCGGCGCGGGACTTTGGCGATCGGTCGAGTCGATCGATACAAACCATGCAGGCCATCAGCCATACGGCGGAGCACAGCATCAGACTCGGAATCGGCAACACATAGGTGACGGCCGCCGTCAGAACAGGCCCGACGATCGCGCCCAGGCTGCCTCCCGCCGCAATCATTCCGAACACGCGCGTCCCCTGTTCGGGGGTAAACAGATCCGCCATGAAACTCCAGAACACGGACACGACAAAGAGATTGAAGACGGACAGCCAGACAAAGAACACCCGGGCCACCCACTCGGGATGCCACTGACTGGTCATGACGCTGAAAAAGATCAACAGGTTGCCGATGAAAAATCCGTACACGCCGAAGAGCAATCGAACACGCGGCCATTGTGAGGACAGCCATCCGAACAACGGTGTGGCGACAAGCAATGTCACAAACGTGCCGGTCATCATCCAGGGCAGATGCTGGACCCCGCCTTCAATGGCCATCTCGTCTCGCACCGGCCGCAGCATGTAGTACCCGCAGAGCAAACAAAAGAAATACACAAACGACCAGCCCAGCGGCCTGCGCTCATCGGCTTCCACATGGATCCCTGTGAACAAGACAGTTCCCGGCATAGGCTCCCGCTGACGATGCCGGACAGTGCCCCACCCCTCCCCTCACCTGCAAGGACAAAATTTGCTAGAATGCGCCGGACCGCACTAAGAGGCTGTGATGATCGACCTGCGAAGCGATACCGTAACGACTCCAACCGATGGCATGAGGAAGGCCATGGCGCGCGCCGAGGTGGGAGACGATGTGTATGGAGAGGATCCCACCGTCAACCGTCTGCAAGACATGGCGGCCTCGTTACTGGGGAAACGATTTGCCCTGTTCGTCCCTTCCGGGACGATGGGCAACCAGTTAGCCATCCGGTCACAGACCCAGCCGGGACAAGAAGTCATCGTTGAAAGTCAGTGTCATATCATCCGCTATGAACAGGGAGCAGCCGGCGCCTTGGCCGGAGTGCAGCTTCATTGGATCACGGGAGACCGGGGACTGATCACCGCCGAGCAGGTTGAAGCGGCGATCCGGCCAAAAGATCCTCATAGCATTCCAACGGCGCTCATTTGCCTGGAGAATACGCATAACGCGGGCGGCGGAACCATTTATCCGCTCTCGACCATTGAAAAGATACGCACGGTGGCCGTGAAGCACGGAATTCCCATGCATCTCGACGGAGCGAGGTTATTCAATGCCGTGGCCGCCACCACTTTGCCGCCGACCGCGTATGCGCAACACTTTGAAACGGTGTCACTCTGTCTTTCCAAAGGTCTCGGCGCTCCGGTCGGATCGTTACTGATTACCAGCGATCAACCGCTCATCGACCGCGCGCGGCGCTTTCGCCGCATGTACGGAGGCGCCATGCGTCAAGCCGGCATTCTCGCCGCCGCCGGCATTTATGCGCTGGAACACCACGTCGCCCGTCTCAAAGAAGACCATGACCACGCCAAAAAGCTGGCCCGCCTGCTACAACAGATTCCCTGTGTTCAGATCGCCCCGCAGCAGGTGGAGACAAACATCATCATCTTCGGTGTGGCCGACCAGCGGCGCAGCCCCGCCGATATCGTGGCAGCCCTGCGCGAACAAGGTCTGTTGATCAACTCAATCGGCGGGCAGCGGTATCGAGCCGTCACCCATTTACAGATATCGTCAAAACAGATTGACGAAGCCGGAGCCATCTTCTCCCGCGTGCTTGCCCCGGCCTCGTGCTAACCCCGCACGTTGACACCCATTTCGGCCCTCCATAGAATGCTCCCAAGTGTTCCGGAGACACCATGACCCTGCAAGCCGTGTCCTTTCAGCAGATCAGCCGCATTCTCGAGGTCACCGATGAGCTTGGGCTCAATCGCGAATGGGTGGAAATTCCCCTCTCACCCGAGACCCCCGGCAAAGTGCGCCGGTTGGCCAATGGCAAGCTGGAAATCATTGTCGACGCCGAACAGCCGTTTGACCGGTGGCTCGACGCGCTTCCGGCACAGATCCAAGAAACGAACGTGCGCTGATGGAATCCAACGCCACCTCAATGCCCACCCGCGAAGAACTCAACGCCGAACTGCTCGCTGTTCCCGAACCGCCGGAACAACCGGACCAACCCGATCCTCCCGGATTTGAGGAGAGTCTCGAGATGGCCTTGCGCCATATCCGTGGGCGCCGGGGCGGCGACCTCGTCGGTGTCGTCCTCGTCGGCTCAGGGGCCCGTAAGGCGATCACTCCGCATAGCGACATCGACTTGATCGCGCTCGTCAAAGGCGAGGCAGACGGCCATGACATTCTGCGGGTCGGCGACCGGCTGGCGGACATTCGCTACCGGGGACATCTGCAGATGGAGGAAGAACTGGCCTACTCACTCCGGCTTCCTCCACTCCTGAGAAAAGGCCGGACGCTCTATGATCACGAGGGCATCACCGGTAAGCTGATCGACAGAGCCAACCAGCGGTTTCGTCAGGGGCCTCCGCCCGCGTCAATGAATGAGCAAATCCGCATGAAGGCCGAATGCCTGCACTGGCTCGGCAAGGCCCAGGACCTGGCCGATAAACCGGGCACGGCCCAATATCTCCTCACGCTGTTTTACGAGGATTGCATCCTGGCCTTTTTCCGTTTGCGCGGGTACTGGTTGACCGCTCCGGTCGATGTGCACCGATTCATGTTTTCACGCGAGCCGGCGCTGGCCGACGTGGCCGGACAATTTCTCACAGCCGCGGCGGTACCCGACCGTCTCAACTTTGGCCGGCAATTTGCGGATCTACTCTTTAAGAACGTCCCCAACCCCGCGCGAATCGATTAACCGGCACGGCACGTTCGGAATCCGCGTCAAGACCGGCATCTTCACGCGTTGCTTTTAGGCGCCCCCCTCGACCGGTGATCACATCCGGCGGGGCGATTTCTCACCGGCAAACAGGCCAAGGAGCAGGTATGGATCTCGGGTTTATCGGCTTAGGGAAGATGGGCATGAACATGGTCACGCGACTGCGGCGCGATCAGCACCGCGTCGTCGTGTTCGACCGCTCACCGGATGTGGTCAAGGAGGCAGAGGGCCACGGCTGTGTCGGGGCCGCCTCGCTGGCCGATCTCGTCGGCAAACTCAGCGCTCCGCGGGCGGTCTGGATCATGGTGCCTTCCGGCGCTCCCACCGAAGAAACCGTTCACGCGGTCGGGGCGCTGTTGCAGTCGGGGGACACAATTATTGATGGCGGCAACACACGCTTTCACGACGACGTGCGACGAGCCGCCGAGTTGAAGAAGCGAGGCATCACGTACGTCGACGCGGGGACGAGCGGCGGCATCTGGGGGTTGAAGGTCGGGTACTGCCTGATGGTCGGGGGTGAAGAGGCTGCGGTCAAACGTCTCGCTCCCGTGTTCACCACGCTGGCCCCTGAAAACGGCTGGGCTCATATGGGCGACGTCGGGGCCGGGCATTACGTGAAGATGGTTCATAACGGGATCGAGTACAGCATGATGCAGGGGTATGCCGAAGGCTTCGAGTTGATGTCGAAGAGTGAGTACAAACTGGATCTCGCGCAGATCGCCGATCTATGGATGCATGGCAGCGTCGTCCGTTCCTGGCTCCTCGAACTGGCTGCCAGCTCCTTAAAGGAAGACCAGAAGCTGGAAAAGATCAAAGGCTATGTGCAGGATTCCGGCGAAGGACGCTGGATGATCGCCGATGCCATCGAGAAAGACGTACCCGTCCCGACGTTGACCAGCGCGCTCTTTACGCGTTTCCGGTCGCGCCAGCAGGAATCGTTCGCGGAGAAAATGCTGGCCGCATTGCGCAATGCCTTCGGCGGCCATGCCGTTCGCCGCTAACCGCACCCCTGAAGGAGTTGGATGCCCCCTGCGAATCAGCGAGTCGAGATCAGTCCCGCGCAGGAAACCGTGCCCCCGGTCGACCCGTGCACCCTGGTGATCTTCGGTGGCTCCGGAGACTTGGCCCGCCGGCGCTTGATCCCGGCGTTGTATAACTTGTTACTCGACGGGTTGCTGCCCTCCAGTTATGTCGTGCTTGGGCTCGGGCGCACGCGGATGAGCGACGAGGAGTTCCGCGCGGCTGTCCGCGACGGAGTCGTCAAACATTCCCGACAGGCGTTGATCGAAGACACCTGGAACGCCTTCTCCCGCCACCTGTTTTATCTGGCCGGTGGAAATGACGACGCCCAGACCTTACGTGCGGCTCAAGGCTCGTGTGGAAGAACTTGAGCGCACCTTTCAATTGCCGGGGAACCGGATTTTCTATCTCAGCATTCCTCCCAGTTCTTTCACCCCGGTCTGCGAAGGATTATCGAGCGCGGGCCTGGCAGGGCCCCCCGGCAGGCAGTCACCCTATGCCCGGATCATTGTTGAAAAGCCCGTGGGTCGCGACCTGGCCTCCGCCCAGGCGATCAATGCGGTCACCGGCCGGGTTTTCGATGAATCGCAGATTTTCCGCATCGATCATTATCTGGGCAAGGAAACGGTCCAGAATCTCATGGTCGTGCGATTTGCCAACAGCATTTTTGAACCGGTCTGGAACCACAAATACATCGACCATGTCCAGATCACGGTGAGCGAAGCGGAAGGGGTCGGCACCAGGGCCAGCTACTATGAAGAGGCGGGCGCCCTGCGGGATATGGTGCAGAACCACCTGCTCCAACTGCTGTGCCTCGTGGCCATGGAACCACCCTACTCCTTGGATCCCGACGTCGTGCGCAATGCCAAAATGGAAGTGCTGCGCTGCCTGCGGCCCATTACGGTCAAGGACGTCGAAACGTTCACGGTGCGGGCGCAGTATACCGAAGGCACCGTCCACGGCACTCCCGTGCCGGGCTACCGGCGTGAGAAAGGCGTCAAGCCCAACTCGACGACCGAGACGTATGTGGCGCTCAAATGTTTTGTGGAAAACTGGCGCTGGTCCGGCGTGCCATTTTTTTTGCGGACCGGCAAGGCGTTGCCGATGCGCGCGAGTGAAGTGGCGGTGCAATTCAAAGAAATCCCGCAGATCCTCTTCAACACCAATCCGCAGGCGCCCCAGCCCCCGAACGTCCTCACGTTACGCATTCAGCCCGAGGAAGGGCTCTCCCTCCGCATCGTCTCACGCGTGCCCGGAACCCGGGCGCAAACCCATCCCGTGGAGATGAACTTTAAGTACTGCGAGGTGTTCGGCCGTCCGTCACCGGAAGCCTATGAACGGTTGCTGCTGGATGTCATGGCGGGCGACGCCTCACGGTTCATGCGCCGGGATGCCGTTGAAGCGTCATGGGCCTGGATCACGCAGATTCTGCAAGCCTGGGAGCAGTTGGGACAGCGAGGGCTTCCCGAATATCAAGCGGGCTCATGGGGACCCGTCGAAGCGGATCGCCTGATCCAGAATGACGGACGAGCCTGGCGCGTGCTCTAGCACCATCCCGACCATCACGGTTCGTCACCGGCCAGCTGCTTGAGAATCTCTTCCTTTGTCCCTATCCCGCCGATGAAACGTTGGAACTCGCCGCGACGAAACAGGGCAAGGGCGGGCAGCGTCGTGATCTCCAATTCAGCAGGAATCTGATGATTCTCCTCTGTATTCATGGCCACGACCAGCAGGGTGGACCCCGCGGCTTCTTGCAGACGTTCCAACTCCGCAGTTAACGCCCGGCAATGTCCACATCCCGGCTTCCAAAACTCGACGAGCACCGGTACCCCTGCGCGTTCGATCGTCTGGTCGAAGTTGCGATCGTGGACTGATGGAAGATTCTGGCTCATGGTCTAGCCTTCGGCCTTCATCAGAGAGCCCACTACCAAGGCCACCTCTTCGGCGAGCCTACGGTATCCTGCTGTGGTCAGATGAATTCCGTCGTTCGAATAGAGAGCCGCCAACTGCTGCGTTTCAGAGTCCGCCGTGGCGGTAAACAGATCCACATATGCGATGGCTTTGGATGTCGCGTACTGCTGGATCAGCGCATTCAATTGAAGTCGGTGCGCCACATGGCGGGCGATCCAGGCCTGCCCTTCCTGGTGTCCCTCGCTGCCTTCGACGCGAATCGACGGCACCGTAATCGGAATCGGAACCGCTCCCGCGGCCAATGTCTGCTCGTACATTTTCACCAGATTCCGCATGATTTCGCCGGGGGCGGCATTCCATCCCAGATCGTTGGTCCCGCCCAGCAGCGCCACATATTTCGGCCGGTGCGCTAAGACATCACGCCGGAACCGGAGCACCATTTCGCCCGTCAATTCGCCGCAGACTCCGCTGACCCGGACCTGCACCGAAGGTCCCAAGCATTCCTGCACCCAGTCTCCATAGGGTGTCGATCGGCCCTCCGGATTGTCCCTTGCCGGCGATTGAAATCCCGCTGTCAGGCTATCCCCAAAACAGATGAGAGAGGATGTGGGTTCCATGACGCTCACCTTCTCCATGCTGGGCGTAAAACTCCACTCGCAAGATTCAAAAATGAGCGATTTTCTTGACGGTTTGGAGACCAACCGGTACTCCTAACCTATGACTGATCTCAAAACCGCCCAGGACATGATGGCAGCGGCGGTAGCAGCCAGAGGGGCAGAAGATCCCGAAATTGCGTCGGTCAAGCGCGTCCTGAAACTGCTCGACAAGACGGCCAAATCCAATCGCACCTATGGCGCCAACAATCCGGTTGCGCTCAAGTTTTCGCAACAGCTATTTGGAGAACTTAGCACGCACCTGTCGACCTATTCAAAACTGACCTTCCTCGTTCACCGATCGCACCTGATCTGCAAAGAGCAAATCGTCTATCAGCCGGAGAATGACAGCGGCAGCGAAAGCATCGCCTTTAAATTGTACGCGGACGGCATTCGAGAACTGGTGCTGCTGGAAGGCCTCACGCAGGAAGACCTCAATTTTTTTCTCGAGTCGTTGTGGGGAAGTCTGGACTCTGACCACGACGACGACGATATCGTGACCCGCTTATGGTCGAAAAATCTTTCGACCTTGACCATCGTCACCGCCGAAGAGCTGGCGCAGTCCTCCGTCGACAATGATGCATTTCTCCGGCTGGATGGAGGGCAGCCGTCAACGGACTCGAGCCTACGCGAACTCCTCGATCGAGAGCGGAGCAAAAAGGGCGGTCTGGCAGGAGAAGAACCGGCGAGCACCGGCGGTGAAGGTGGACAAGCCGCGGCGAACCGGCGGTTTCAATCGGGGTTAATCGGGTATGAAGTGACGGAAGAAGAGTTGGCTGTGCTGGCAAAGGAAGTCGACGCGGAGAGCAAGCAAGACAGCTTGATGTACATGCTCGATATGCTGACTGCGATTCTGGCCTCGGAGAAGTCTCCCGTCCTGTTGAAAAAACTCTTCCAGCTCTGGAGCCACGTCATCGATTCTCTGTTGCGTGAGGGCAAATGGACAGTCCTTGAGCACGTCCTGACGCTGCTCCATGAAACGGACGCCGTCCGGCCAGATCTCCCTGAGGAACACAAGCAGGAAATGGCCGCCGTCGTCGACAGTCTCGGCCATCCGGAACGGCTCAAGTCGATGGAAGCCTATCTCAATCGCAGTGTACAGGCGACGACAGAAGGCCTGTCGACCATCCTTCTGTTGATGAAACCGGACGCGGCCCCGGCCCTCTGCGCGCTGCTCGGGAATCTGACGTCTCCCGCGCACCAGGCCATCGTGTCGGAAGCGCTCGTCGTCATCGCCAAAGGCAATCACGAGCCCATTCTTCGCGGTCTGTCGGACCGCCGGCCACACTACGTTCGGAACCTCCTTGGCATTCTGATGAAATGGAACGACCCCCGGTTTGCCGAAGCCGTGGAAAAGCTCGTGCGCTATCCGGACCCGCAAGTGCGCAAGGAGGTCGTCAAAGCGCTGGGCCAATTCAGGCCCAACGGCAACGGCGCCAAACTCCTGTCGTTTATGAGCGATGGAGATGAATCCGTGAGAGTGGCGGCCTTGAAACTGCTCATGTCGGGCCAGTACACGGCGCCGTTTTCACTGTGGGCCTCCTTCCTGTCGGCAGACGAATTCATGGACCGTCAAATGAGCGAGCGGCGCGCCGTGTATCAAGCCGTGCGCGCCACGTGCGGCGATGAAGCCATTCCTTATTGGGAAAACCTTTTCACCGAATGGACATTTACGAATCGGAAGAAAAAAGAAGAACTGGCCGTCATCGCCGCTGAAGCCCTCGGTAAATTGGCCAGTCCGAGGGCGATCGCGGCCTTGGACCTGGGTCAGAAGAAGGGAACGGCAGCCGTCCGCCAGGCCTGCACCCTCGCCTTGTCTCAGCTTCAAAGACAACAACGTGGAAAGCCGCCCGGCGGGCCCGGTAAGGAGTTGGACTCGTGAACGATCCGAATACCCTGTCTACCGTGACCGGCGAGGAACAGGCGCAACCGCTGCTGACGCATGAAAAGTCGCTGTCCCAGAAAATCGGGCATGGCTCGGAAGCGGGCGACATTCTCGATCAACAGTTGGCGCGGCTGGGATTTCAACTCATCACCCAGCTGAACACGTTAATCAAAACCTCTCGCATTCATGGCCGCACGAACGCCGCGCTCGACAAACCTGTCGAGACCATGCTCACGCTGATTCAAACCCTCGCGCATGACCAGCCCGTGACGCTCCGGGTTCAGAACGATTTTCTATTTCTCGGCGACAACCACCTGAAGGTCAACGCGCAGCAGATGACCGTGATCGCCAGCGTCATCGATACGATGAACAAATGGAAAGTCGGCGGCGTGACGTTTTCTTCGTCCGTCTCGTCGCAGGAGCTGCGTGAATTTGCCTACCTGTTCGTCAGCCTTGACCCCGCAACGACACCGTTGGAAGGGTTCCGGCAAGAACTCATTCGTCTCCAGGTCAAGACCATTGAACTCGAAGACCCGCGGGAACTGGCTCTCAAGGAGAATGCCGACGGCGCGACCGGCGAAGGACGTGTCACAAAGGGATCTCAGAAGGCACAATCCAAAGCCGCCTATGGGAAAGCCGCGGGGACGGTCGGCCAACTCACCCAGTCCGTCCGCGACGGCGGCACCCTCAATTTTAAGCAGGCGAAACGCGCCATTCAAAACATCGTCGATCTGATGATGCAGGATGAGGCCACCTTACTCGGCCTCACCACGCTTCGCTGTCATGACCAGTACACTCACAACCACTCCGTGAATGTCGCCCTCCTGTCGATGGCGCTGGCCAACCGGGCCGGCTATCCGAAAATTGAACTGGCTGATTTGGGCTTAGCCGCGTTGTTTCATGACATGGGAAAGTCAACGATTCCTCTGGAAGTCCTCAACAAACCGGGAGAGTTTACCGACGAGGAATGGACGGCCATGCGAAACCATCCTACCGAAGGGGTGCTCAGCCTGGCGCAATTGAGGGGCATTACCAATCTCCCTGCCCGGATGGCCGCCGCATCATTCGAACACCATATGAACTTGGATTACTCCGGATATCCCAAGCTCAAGACACCATGGACCCTATCCCTGACCGGACGCATCCTCACCATCGCCGACTGCTATGACGCCATGACGTCCTCTCGGGTCTACCGACGGGAAGCGATGTCGCCCTCCAAAGTACTCAATATCATGTTTGGCAAATCCGGAAAGAGCTTCGATGCGACTCTCTTGAAGCTGTTCGTCAACTGCGTGGGCATCGTGCCCATCGGAAGTCTGGTGGTCCTGGATACGGATGAACTGGCGGTCGTGCTCAAACCGGCCATGGAGAAGACCGCCGGAGAACGTCCATTAGTGAGAGTCATTGCAGACCCGCAAGGCAATCCGACTGATACAGGACCTGAACTGGATCTGACCGAAAAGGATGAGACCGGCCACTTTCGCCACAGTATTATCCGTCTCGTCGACAACACCGAATACAAGTTTGACACCAGCCGCTACTTTCTCTAGCGCCCTCCGACCTTGACAGGCAGCGCCGGCGCAGCTATCCTCGCGCGGTTCACCATCATCTCGTTATGGAACCCCACAAGGAGTATGTCCCGATGCGCATGCCGATTTCACGGACACTGTCCGCCGCCGTTCTGTTGTCCGTTATCCTGTGTCCGTTCACGTCAACGCTGCATGCCGCCGACGCCTTCAAGATGGGCGTGGTGGATCCGCAATCCGTCCTGGAAAAGTCAAAAGCCGGTAAAAAAGCGTTAGACGGTCTGAAAGAGTATGTCTCGACCAGGCAGAAGCTGCTGGCCAGAGATGAAGAGGACCTTCGCAATTACGAAAAACAATTAAAGGATCAGGCCGCGAAGCTCAGCGAGAACGACAAAAAGGAAAAAGAAACGCAGTTCCGGGCCAAGATTCAGGAATACCAAAAGCGCGCGCAGGAGTTTAATCAGGAACTGCAAGGCAAGCAGAAAGAGCTGGTCGACGACTACATGAAAAAAATCGCCGTCGCTACCCAAGCGGTTGCGGAAAAAGGCGGCTTTTCCTTGGTGGTTGATAAAGGGAGCGAGCAGACGATCAAGATCGTCATTTACAACAAAGACACCATCGATCTGACCGATCAAGTCATCAAAGAATTCGACCGGACGAACAAGTAGGTCCTACTTCAAAGCCGGCTATTTCTCTTCCAGGGGATAGCCGGCCTCTCGCCAGGCCTTAATGCCGCCATCCATCGAAGTGACATCGGTGTAGCCCATCCGCTGCAACGCATCGGCGGCGAGGGCCGACCGGAATCCGCCGCCACAATACAAGATGATCGCTGCCTGTTTGTCGGGAATGATGGTCTCGATGTCCCGTTCGAGAATCCCCTTGCCGAGGTGCCGCGCGCCCTTGGCATGGTCCTTCGCGAACTCGCTCTCTTCGCGTACATCAATAAAATGAAACGAGTCGCCGCGATCGATCTTCGCCTTCACGTCCGCGCTCGTACATGCCTTCACACGCCGCTTCGCGTCTTCAACGAGTCTTAAGAAGCCGGGGTTATGCTTCACAGCGCCTCCCATCAAAACAGTGACGGCTGCATTGCGGAACCGGGTCTCCGGAACGTGTCGGGCACCGGACAGGCATCGTCATCTTGAAAGCCCGCCCTTCGCTTGGCCAAGGTGAAGAGTTGTTGGATCATGTGCCAATAATCTCCTGTTCCTTCCTGGCGCCGGAAAAACCTGCTGTCGTTCAGCGGACCCCCTCTCACCTCCCGCAACCGATGAACGATTTTCCCGATGCGCTCCGGGAACGCTTCCTTCATGCGGTCAAGAAACACCGATTCGACACTGCCCGAAAGCCTCAAAAGGCTTGCCGTCGCCACCGTGGCCCCGGCATCCCGCGCTCGGGCCAGCAACTCGGGAATGTCTTCGTCATTCAACCCCGGAATGATGGGCGCGATGGAAATGCCGGTAGGAATGCCCGCCTGGGCGACCGTTCGCATGGCCTCAAACCGTCTACTGCTGGATGGGACGTGTGGCTCGACCAGGCGCGCGGTATCATCGGAGGCAAATGGGATGCTGAAATAGACTCGACTCCACGCCTCTTCGTGTAGTCGGGCCAGAACGTCGAGGTCCCGGAGAACCAACAAGCCTTTTGTAATGACGCCGACAGGGTTCCGGTAGCTGGCGCAGACCTCCAGGCATGCGCGCGTTAATCCATAGCTTGCCTCCAGCGGTTGATAACAATCGGTGTTGCCCGAAAAGACGATCAGCTCGCCATGCCAGGATCGCTTTTCAAATGCCTGAGCCAACAGCCGCGGGGCCTCTTCTTTCACGATAATCTTGCTCTCAAAATCGGTGCCCGCTCCAAAGCCCCAGTACTCATGCGACGGCCGCGCGTAACAATAGGCACAGGCATGAAAGCACCCTCGATACGGATTCACACTCCACCGGAACGGCAGGTCCGGACTGTCGTTCCGGCTGAGAATGTCACGCGTGGCATCCTCGAACACGCTCAACCTCGCCTTCGGTGCCGGCTCGAGAAGCTCCCGATGGAGAGAGTCGAATGGATTCGGTGGATTGGAAACTGGACGCATGATCGTATGGTGTCCGCTGCTCGCCTGTCTTGTCAATGAGGGTCAGCGTTGCGTTGACGGCCCCGATATTCAGGTGCTAGATTCGCAAACGATTTTTGGCAGGTAGCCAGTGCATGATCTGAAACAGTTGCGCGACAACCTCGACTCTCTCCGCACCGGCTTGGGACGGCGCGGCACTGATGTGCCGTGGGATGTCATCCAGAAGCTGAGCGAGGAACGGCGGACATTGACCACCCAGGTGGAACAATTCCGACATGAGCTCAAGAAGGGCTCGGAGGAAGTGGCGGCGCTTCGACGATCCAACCAGCCTGCCGAAACTGCGATGACCGCGATGAAGCAGTTGGGTGACCGTATCAAAGAGATCGAGGGAGGTCTCAGAGGCGTCGAAAACACTCTGACCGACCTCGCGTTGCGCATTCCCAATCTCCCCCATGGGACGGTCCCGGCAGGGGCCGACTCGTCTGCCAACCTTGAGGTCAGACGATGGGGGACGTTGCCCGCCTTTTCCACTCCACCGAAACCTCACTGGGAGCTTGGTGAAGCGCTCGGAGTTCTTGATTTTGACCGCGCGTCGAAGATTGCCGGAGCACGATTCGCGGTCTTGACGGGAACCGGAGCAAGGTTAGAGCGGGCGCTGATCAACTTCATGCTGGATCGCCACACCACGCAGCATGGCTATCGGGAAGTACTCCCGCCGCTGATGGTTAATCGTCAATCGATGACAGGAACCGGGCAGTTGCCGAAGTTTGAAGAGGATTTGTTTCGGCTGAAAGACGAAGATTACTTTTTGATTCCAACCGCTGAAGTGCCGGTGACCAACCTCCACCGCGATGAAATCCTGAGCGAGGACAGCTTACCGATCAGATACACCGCATACACGCCTTGTTTTAGACGGGAGGCCGGTTCCTATGGAAAGGATACGAAGGGCCTGATTCGCCTCCATCAATTCAACAAGGTCGAGTTAGTCGCGTTCTCCACGCCCGATCGCTCATACGAGGAGTTGGAGCGGTTGACCGGGCATGCCGAGTCGATTCTGCAAAGTCTCCGGTTGCCCTATCGGGTGGTGACACTGTGTACCGGCGATATGGGGTTCTCCGCGGCCAAGACCTATGACATAGAAGTCTGGTTACCGGCACAGCAGCAGTATCGGGAAATCTCCTCCTGCAGCAACTTCGAGTCTTTCCAGGCACGACGAGCCGGCATCCGATACCGGCCGAGCGGAGCGAAGAAAGATGCCAAAACTGAATTCGTCCACACGCTGAATGGGTCAGGTCTCGCGGTGGGACGCACGCTCGTGGCGATCTTGGAAAATTATCAGCAACCGGACGGGACGGTATCCATTCCGGAGATTCTGCAACCCTACATGGGCGGATTAGCCAGGCTGTGACGGAATAACGCCAGGTTGATTCAAGCACCTATCTCCCTTATTCTCGTTGGGTAGGTCGGAGGGGTGACGGAGCGGCCGAACGTGCCAGTCTTGAAAACGGATGAGCTTCTCCCCTATCTCAGCGAATCCCGCATGATGGCCCCGTTCATGAGAGCAGGCTTGCTCAACACGCGCCAAAAATCCGCAACCACGCAACCCAGGCGCAACCTATCGAACCTGTGAACAATAACCCATAAGCCCTCTCGGGCGGCAACGACTCCACTGATACGGAGTTGGCAGGCGTTTCCTGGCGTCAGCAGCCGCCCACTTTCACCAGGGCCCCAGCAGGAGGGGACATGCCGATCGGTTCGGCAGTTACTGTTCCATTGCAATCGTTTCGCCTCATCGATTTCCCGCAAGATCAGGCAGTTATCAGGGCGGCTACAGGGAGGACAAAGGCGAAAGCAGAACGCGTTTGGCAGGATGACGCAACCGTCACCGTAACAGGAAGAGAGGTCGCCCTTCAGAACAGGTCAGGGTCGAAGATGTAATTTTTGGGGCGATCAACGAGCACTACCGGGATGCTTCTAGGATGATTCGAAATGCAGGTAGCGTTGAAGCGAACGGGACGCCCTAAAGCAACTGACACAAGGCAAGCTCATTAAGAGAGTTATGGATAAGCTCGAAACAGAAAACCGCAAGGATCGCAAAACTCCTGCTCCACACAAGGACACGGTTCTTAAGTATGTAAAGGAGATCGACTGTTCAACCGAACAGATCCGCATCTGACTGACCGTGGCCCAGGCAAATGGCTCGGCTACAACATGCACAGCGCAGGCCAAAGTCTTCATAGACAAGGAAGGCTGTTCAACGGTCGTATTCCAATCTCGCCATCGATTTCTCAGGAGGTCCTCAAGCACTTTCCCCGCCCAAGCGGCCCCCCTGAATAATAGTTCCCCTCCATCACTTATTTATTCAGTCTCTTTAATTTCTTTCATTCCCGCTCGATTTGCTCCTGACACTATCGGGAGCGAATGGTCGAACACGCATTTCACTTCTGATCGAGCCGCAAAATTCGCTGCCCCTCCTAAGATTGCAGACAAAAACCCTACAGACATCGCGATCACGTGGCTCTGGACCCCCGTTCGTGAAATGGGGCGGTTCCGTTCGTTATCGGCTTTTCCAGATTTAGAGGCCTACATAGTCGAAAGCAGGCGAACTGGATCTTTGACCAGATGAAGATCGAGAGTCGTCACACATTCTTAACCATCCAAGGTAGCGCCAGATTAGCGGGCGTTTGTGTCTCGAACTTTGCGCAGATGGATTAGAGCCGGGTTGCCGTGTTCCCAGCCCGTTGTCGGCGGCACAATTTTGATTAAACGAGATGACCTTGATCGATTCCTCAAGAGCGGAGACGAGGGTAATCCGGCTGGTTATGGTCAATCGTTGCATCCCGGAGACGATGATGGACCTAGGAAGTAGAACAAAGTCAGAACGAAACAAATCACAGAAGGGAACGCCATGGATATGTTGCATGCAACCCAACTTAAAGAGAACGGGAATACCTCGGAACGACTTGGGGCCATGCTGACTCCCATCCTCAATTTGTTTGAAGAAGATTGGCGGCAACGGAGGCAAATAATGAGTGCCGAGGAGCAGCGATTGGTTCGTGAAGTGCACCGGGCACTCGGAAAGCTCAAGGAGACTCAATGAGAAGTGAAAGACAGTCCCATGTAGCTGCCTTTTATCGGGCCATTGCAGGTGGTGAACGATGACAGTCGTGTTGGCTCCTGAACATGTGGCCGACCTAAAGAAATCAGGCCTCGATGATTCGGCGATCGGTGCTCTCGGATTTCAAGCTGTGAGACCCGCTGACATTCCAATCAGGGCTGCACAATCCGCCTACCGCATTCCCTATTTCGGGCTGGACGGGAAACCCAATTGCTTTCATCGGCTCAAACTTGTGCCGGCGGTCAGCGATGGGAAAGGCCATGGAATGAAGTATTACCAACAACCCGGCAGCCACCCGCACCTCTATCTCCCTCCCCTCGTAGATTGGAAGACTTTGGCTCGAGACGCCAAAGCCGTGTTGACCATCACGGAAGGCGAAAAGAAGGCCGCGTGCGCCTGTCAACGTGGCTTGAATACGGCCGCTGTGGGTGGAGTGTGGTGCTGGTCCTCGACGCTCGACAACGGCGACAAGCTGGTATTGCCGATGCTCGATGATTTTACCTGGACCAATCGCCCGTGTCTTGCTGTGTCCTGATTCGGACGCGTGGCATGAAGGAGAAGGAGCAAAAGATCCTCGCCGGGTTCTATGCCTTCGCCAAGGAACTTGACAGCGCCGCGCTGACGTGAATTTGTCGTGCTCCCCGATGTGAGCGGACTTCGGGCTCGCCTCGATGATCGGTTGCTGGTCGGGAACGACGTTGAGCACAGCTGGAAGGACCTGAACGGCTCGACCTGGATCATTCCAAATTCGATCAGTTGGCGGCCTGGTGGCAGAGGTCGAAAGGAACGGCAAGTGGTGCAGGACTCCTGCGCCAATCTGCCAATGAGGCGATGGACCTGAGAGGTCGCTGCGGCTTTACCTCGCAACCTTCCCCGCCCATCACGTGGTGATGAAGCTTCGACCGGCTCACCGATGCCACGCGGTCACGTTACGCGGAGCTCACAGTGCGGTCGCAGAGGTCGAGCTTTAGGTCAGACGGATATCGGACTCAGAGTGGCTCAGGCCGCGCGAAGGTTGCCGGCTCGCTCAGTACCCTGGCTGAGCATGTCCCTTCGAAACGACTCTTAGAGCGGGCGTGCACAGGGTGCTGAAGCACCATCGTCGCGGTGAGCCTACGATCGTTCTCGAACGACCAGTTTCAGCGCTGGTGCCATTCATTCTCAACCCCATTACCTACCGGATCACCAAAGTCTCATTTACGCCCTGGTGGTCCTGTAAGTCGTTACCTAGCGCTGTCTTTGCGCTCCTTGCTTGTCATGGGGGCATCGGGCTGGCGTCGCTGGCTTTAAGTCGAACGTCTTGTATCTCGATTGGGGAACTCAACGCGGAGACCGTCGGAGGCCGCCTCGAGGCCTTACAGGCGGGCACCTGGAATTGACGCGATCACCGCCCCTTCTATCGGCGCTGCGAGGTCCCGCTCAATCAGGAGGTACGACACGATTGCCGCGACAGTAGAGGAACGCACCATCAAGCTCCTCATTATCGATTCGGCGGCGATGGCGTGCGGTGGAGAGCTGTCCTCACCGATGCCGCGGTCAAACTGCAGCAGGCGCTTCGAAGATTGGATGCGCCTCCCTCGTCCTCGCGCATGTGGCGAGAATGCTCAGGAGGGACAAGAAAAGACGGCGTATCGGACGTGTTCTTCCGCGAGTTCGCTCGCGACGTGTGGGAGCTTCAGCGAGCACAAGAGGCGAACCCCGTGCGAGTCGGTCCTCAGCCAGTCAAAGAATGACTTTGGGCCGAAACATGACCCTCTTGGATTTTCACTAGCCTTTGAAGGGGAAACCGTTCGAGTGGATGCGTAGATGTGAATGATGAGCCAGATTCCAGAAGAAGCTGCCGATTCCAGCACAGATCCGGAACCTGCCTTTTCAAGGACAGACCATGCGAACGTCAGAAGAGATCGCCAAAGCCCTCGTATTAAGCAACCGATCATCCAGCCACCCTATCCAATCAAGACGCCATCGCGGGATAAGTGGCGGATGATCGGGGGCGAACCGACGACGCAAAGTGGACCGTATTTTAACCCTTAACGTGGACCCTTAACGCCATGTCACCCTTAACGACTCTTAACACTCAAGAACTGTGTTAGTCGATCGATTCTATTAAGCGACGGCGTTAAGAGTCGACACTTAATGCGAACCCTTAATTAACGTCCCTCTCTCTTTAGAGAGGGGACCGTTAAGGGTGGGGATTTCGGAGATGAAGAGGGTACCCATGGAAGACAAAGAAACTCAGACCATCGACTTCCCTACCCCTCCTCGCTTCGGTGAGCGCAGCCAACGCGAGCCCGAAGCTCGACCGGAGAAGGTCATGCGAACTGGCAGAGCAAGGCATGAAGATCATGATATTGCCCGACACCAAGGGGTCGCACCGTCCACCATCTTTCGGTTTCTGCAGCGATGGAGCCGGATGGACAGGCCTTAGAAGAAGTTCAAAGAAGCAACGGGGTGAGTGTTTGCTAGACCGTCAGGGAAGAGCTGGGGTTACAGGAGAAGCTGATTGATACGTTTGATGACGTGCTCATTGCTGCACTCACACCAAGCCAAAAAAGCGGACTCCTGATCACGCTGAACGCCCGACACGGAACGCTTTTCGACAAGGAGCGGTTGGAGCGCGGCCAGTCAACGGAGACATCGGCATCCTCGGCAGACTCATCATGGGAGCTGAGGAAGGGCTCGGGAAGCCGGCGAGGAGCACCACTAATAGTGGTCGCCAATATCCATCGAAAGCGCAGAGGCTAAGTAAATTGAAAATCCTAGCGCCCCATCAGTTAAGGGAAACTCATGCATGGAAAGACTTAACGGACTCTGGTGTTGAGGCGTCTATATGAGGCGGCATTTGTGTTGGCATTAAGGTTCCATACTGGTTTTTAGATCGATCGCGGCACGAGGGCGATTCCTTACGCCAGATCAGGATCAGGTCACATCGTCATCTGGTTTGTTCCAAAGGACCGATCGTAATTTCAACTTTCTTAGAAGGCGACTTATGACTCTCACGCCGTATTTTGGCCCATCAGTCCCCCACCAGAATTTGGACGCTTGGCGGCTCCTGAAACGTTTGAATGACCTGCTCCTGGCGGAACTTTTCAGACTTTTCGAGAGCGGCTTAACGACCGATGTATGGATCTCTGGAGTGACCCTTGTCGCGGTGTTATTTGGCGGAAGTTCTCGTTCATGCCATTGATTCCATCGCATTCCCAGCCCCGAACATCGCCGATCTCATCAGCTGGATACGAGCCTGTCGGTTGGGCGTCGATCATGCGCTGCTGCATGCTCCCGCTCACCTGTCAGTCTCAGAACGAACTGGTCTTGCTTGGCTTCGCCTCGCGAGCCGGAGCTTCGGTCGAACTCCGTTTGCAGGGCAGCAACAACCCTTTGCGTCCGCCGTGCTTCTGGCACTGCCTGCTTGCCTCTTGGAGTGGAAAGCTTCGCAA
>CAVSJC010000008.1:0-273823 GCA_963728135.1 uncultured Nitrospiraceae bacterium
CATCTGGACCTTGAACGAACACGACAACGTGCTCGAACTGCAGGCGAGTTCCGGCCTCTATACCAACCTGGAGGGCCGCCATGCCCGCATCGCGGTGGGCAGTTGGAAAGTCGGCCTGATCGCCTCCGAACGAACCCCGCACCTGACCAATCACGTGATTGGAGACCCCCGGATCCCTGAACAGGAATGGGCCAGACGCGAGGGCATGGTCGCGTTCGCCGGGTATCCGCTGATTGTCGACGATCGCGTCATCGGGGTGATGGCGATGTTCTCCCGCTCCGCGCTGTCCGAGTCGACCCTGCACGCGATGTCGCTGGTTGCCGACCACATTGCCTTAGGGATTCAGCGCAAGCGCGCAGAGCAATCACTGCGACAGAAAGAAGAACGCCTCACGCTGGCGCTTCAGGCCGGTCGGATGGGCGTCTATGACTGGGATTTGGTGACGGACGCGTTGTGGTGGTCGCCGGAAACTCATCGTCTATTCGGGGTTTCGCCGGACGAGTTTGTTCCAACTCCCAAAGGCTTTGAGCAGTTCATACACCCCGAGGATCGCGAACGCGTCTGGCAATGGTTTACTGAAGCACTTCACAGCGGAGAGGATTGCACCTACGAGTTTCGGATTGTCCGCACGGACGGAAGCCTGCGCTGGATCGCGAATTTGGGACGAAACCAATACAGCGCGACGGGCAGACCGATTCGCCATTACGGCATCGCCAGTGACATCACCGAGCGCAAACAGTGGGAGGACGCGTTGCGTGACAGCGAGCATCGGCTGCGGTCGTTCTCTGGCCAGTTGGAACAGTTAGTGCAGGAACGCACAGAGGAACTGACGCAGTCCCACGACCGCTTGCGGGGGCTCGCTACCGAACTGAATCTCGCCGAGCAACGGGAGCGCAAACGACTGGCCACGGAACTCCACGACCATCTTCAACAGTTGCTGGTGCTGGGTCGCATGAAACTACATCAGGGGAAAGAGTACGTCGAGACGCTACCGAAATGCGCCACGCTCATCAGGGAAGCCGATGGCATTCTGTCTGAGGCCTTGGAGTACACACGCACGTTGGTCGCGGACCTCAGCCCTCCGGTGCTGCGAGATCACGGTTTGGCAGCGGGACTCACATGGCTTGGCGCGTACATGCACAAACATGACATGGCGATCACCGTTACGGTGCCCGAGGCCAATCCGAAGCTCCCTGAGGATCAGGCGCTGCTGCTGTTCCAATCGGTACGCGAATTACTAATGAATGCCTGGAAGTATGCGGCAACGGGTAAGGCTGATGTCACGATGGAGATAAACAGCAATCAACTTCAATTACAAGTGCACGATGATGGTCGAGGCTTTGACCTGGCTGCTGCTAATACGGCTTCAAACAAGCTCACTACAAAATTTGGCCTCTTCAGTATTCGAGAGCGTATGAGAGCCCTGGGCGGTTCATTTGAGATCGAAACGGCTCCCAACCGTGGAACCACGGCGACACTGTCGTTACCCTTGAGTGCAGCATCGAGTACGACAGAAGCGGAACTGATGCTGGTTGAGGCTTTGCGGGAAGGATCTGGAGAGAAAAGTCATCATTCCCTGGCATTAAGAGAACATACAAGGACCGTCGGTGTGTTATTGGTGGATGATCATGCCATGGTTCGCCAAGGGCTGAAAACAATGCTGGGAAACTATGCCGATGTGGAAGTCATTGGCGAGGCGTCTAATGGGGAAGAGGCGTTGGTTTGTGCCGAGCAATTGAAGCCTGCTGTGGTGGTCATGGATCTCAATATGCCAAAGATGAATGGGATCGAGGCGACGGCTCGCCTGAAGGCCCGGTATCCCCACATCGCCGTCATCGGCTTGTCGGTCAATGTTGGGGAGGAGAACCAGAGGGCGATGAAGAAGGCTGGGGCCACGTCGCTGATCACGAAAGAGGCGGCCGTGGACCAATTATATACTGCCATACGGGAGACGGCTTCTCTGAGCGCGCATCTACAGTGACCCCCAACGATGCCCAGTCGGTGTGGACTACTGCGTAGTGAACCAATGAGCCTACAGCAGAAAATGTATTTTCAATCGCCGCTTCTCAACGTAGAGGCAAGCGGAGACTTCTCGCTGGAAAGTGCACAACAGGCATTTCTGGGAATGCTTGAGAGTGTTGCCCAATATAAGGCCGAGAAAATATTGTTCGATGCCCGAAACGTCAACGGACAACCAGGGGCCTTGGAACGCTTCCTCTACGGCGACTTTGCCGGGCGGGAAAGTCGTCGGATTGCCGACGAGCACAACATCACGCCGCGGTTTGCCTATGTCATGCATCACCCTCTGAGGGACCCATCAGGATTAGGAGAAACCGTGGCCGTGAATCGAGGGATGAATGTTAAGGTCTTCGAGACTCTAAATGATGCCCTTGAATGGCTAAACGCAACGCGCTGATTCGGATGCTAAGAAAACACTGTATGGTCGCCTTTGTGTTCTCCTGATAGGGCTTCTACTTTTCACCTTTAATGGCTTGTGCCCATGCTCTATTCCATAAGAGAACCCACTAGTCGAATCGGTCGTCGTGCGTTATCCACTTGTCTGTAATACAGATTGGCTCCCGACAGTCGTTTCATAGTCATTCGCAACACCATAGGAGGATCTCATGCGTAAACTGCTGCTCACAAAACATGTAACCGCGGCATTGATGCTCGGCGGACTGACGATACTAGTCCCGGGCTGCTCCTCCGACCACTATTACCGAGTAACCCACCCGACGTCTGGAAATGAATATTACACGACGGAGGTCAAGGAGACCGGCAAAGGCGGAGCAGTCAAAATCAAGGATGCGAAAACGGGAAGCATGGTGACGTTGCAGTCTTCTGACGTTAAGGAAATTTCAGAAGGTGAATACCAAGCTGGGATACAAGCGCCTGCCAAGTCAGCGCCTGTGCAGCCGTCAGCGGTTCAGCCCGCCGTGCCTCCAGCAACGCCTGCTCAGCCGGCTGCGGCTAAAGCAGCACCTGCTCAGCCTTAACACCAGAGTGTACTCCCGTTTTTGGATGTGTTCCTAAAACGGGAGTACTTTGTCCTACCCGCAAAGAACTTCGCGTTTTAAAATGCTCTCCTCATCTCTTTCTATCTTCATTTGCTACCACCCTGCTACCAGGACTGGACAAACTAGCCTGCTAGCGGAGGTGTCGTAACTACGCTGAAGGTGGAGGGAGCGGATGGGCTTTAAGATGTCCACAATTACAAAAGCAGACGAGATGGAATGGACGAGATGCTTTCTATTTAAACAGGCTCTTCTCGAACACAAACGGGCAACTCTCCTAATCGGAGAGCGACCCGTTAATGCCAAAGTGACAGCGTCAGAACTTTGTTGCTTCGGGAGCGAGTGTGGAACTTAAGTCTTCTTATCCAACTTCGTGAATTTTGATCCTTCGAACGTCAGGTTCGCCATCAGACCCTTCTGATCGACCGCGAATCCGACGATCGGCTCTTTAAGCTTCGTCGTATCAATGGCACCTCCCGCGCCTAAAGTGACCACGGCGATGGATCCGTCCACACCTGCCTTCCATCCTTTGCTCTCCCGAAAGCGTTGCAGGGCATCGGCGTCCAGAAACGCAATTATAACGGTCTTCATTTGCCCTCCGGCCTGCAAGCCAAACGAAGCGGCGGCGGTATTATAGTAGTCCACTGTCTTGCCCCCGATCCGAAGCGCACCTTCACCATACTCTCCCCCAACTGCAAGTCCTGCCTTGAGCACATTCGGGAATACGAGTACACCCTTGCTGCTTTCAAGGAAAGTGTTAGCATTTTTGACCTCTTGCTCGAACTGCGTCAGCGCCTTGTCCACGTTAGCGTCAATTTCCTTCGCCGACGCACCCCAGGCAGCGGATACCCATCCACTCAAGACCAGTGTTGACGCTGCCAACGCGGCAACTAGCCGTAGGCTGCGGATCGCGTCGTTCATTTCTCTCTCTTCATTTGTCTCTCCATGATCACCGCTCCTTTCCTTTCAGATCGGCGTCAACACGCCGACTCACCGATCAAGACTTATCCCTTGGCGAACGGACCTTACGCTACGCTTACTTAGAGCGGAAGGAACTCTGGACTACCCTAGCTAAGGAGGACCTTTGCTGGCTGTGCTGATGACCCTTATCCGGTCACCAACGGGCCCGTATACTGTACGAGACCTTTTTTTAGGTAAGGTGAGGTTTGGTAAGGTATGGATCGGTAGAAACGGGCGTCAAGATTCTTTCCTTGGTGTAACCTTTTACTCTTGAAGACTACTGTGACCACTTTTGTGACCAGACCAGGCGGGAAAGAACGGGAAAGGATAGAATTAATAGAACGCCTCAAGCTAGTGAGATTGCAACAAATTTGGGGAAACCGTTGCAATAGCGAGGTTTTTAAAAAATGGCCGATTCTCCCTCTTAATCACCGGGCCTTCCGCGCCAGTAGTGCTCTCCACGCATCGCTCGAAGTTTTGCAACTCAATGCGCAAACCAGCTGCCCACCCTCCATGTAACCGTTTGATTTGGCGTGATGCCCTTTGATGCTGTCTGCGCTGGCAAACCTGCAATGCAATGAAGGCTGGCGAGTTCGGTTGACAAGTTTTTTAAAAGTAGGTCAATACTCCACCCTGGGGCGCTAATCTCCAATTCTCCCCGTCCGATACGTACCGGTGTTTACAAATCTCGCCCTCTGAGCCTTGACGCGCTACTACCACAGTCTCCTCTGCCATTCTGTCGTTGTCGTTGTTGCAGTTGGATACATCTGATCATCCCTGGATATATCTGACTAGTTCTAGGGAAGTGAGCAGACAGGTAATGTGCCAAGCGATGACAGTCAAAATAGCCAACTGTGAATCCACGGTTTTTACAGCGGCTGCTGGCTGCTGCGGCTCCCTGGCTGGGGGAACTGGTTGTCTTTGCCATCAACACCGGCATGCGCATGGGGGAGATCCTGGCTGCTCACCTGGGCAGGTGTGGATCTGTTCCGTCGAACGGTCACAGTCTTTCGCTCAAAGAACGGCGAACGACGGACCATTCCCGTGAACGCCACTGTGCTCGATCTGCTGAAGCATCGGTACGCGATCCGTTCGACGGCGAGCGAGCTTGTGTTTCACAGCCTCACCGACACGCCGCTTGATGGCAGCAATATTCGGCGAGCACTGAACGCCGCGCTCAAGATGGCGAAGATTTCAGATTTTCACTTCCATGATCTTCGCCACACGTTCGCGACAAGGATCGTTCAGGCCGGGGTGGACCTGTACAAGGTTCAGCGGCTCCTGGGGCATAAGTCGCCGATCATGACGCAGCGTTATGCTCATCACTATCCAGAAAGCTTGCGGGATGGGGTGGACGCGTTGGAGGCAGGACGGTCGTTTAGCACAAATTTAGCACAGGGCCAGGTTGGATCTGGTCAGGCTTCTCTAAGTTTTTGAAAGGATGGAGCCGGCGACCCGGATTGAACGGGCGACCTGCGGTTTACGAAACCGCTGCTCTACCAACTGAGCTACGCCGGCATCCTCAAGAAGATGGCGAGAGGCGACTGAAGTATCGGAGGGCCATGATACCGGCCAGCATAGGGAGTGTCAACGAAGGACGGCCCTCGCACTGGCTCCTTGGTCACTGTCCCGGCCCCACGCCAAGCGTCTTGGGCTGGGCACCGGAAGGTTCCGGAGCATCTTGTTTTTTCACGACGGCAGGCGGCTTCGGATTGTTGCCTTTTGCCAAGGGATGGATCCGCACGATGGCACCTTGACCCGGCGGCGGCACGCATAGCGGGTCCTGCGCATTGCCGAATTGCTCCCTCGCCACCCGGCTCACTTGATTTCTGGCGTAGGTGCAGAGTTCCCCGGCCACTACCATCCCATCACGATCCGCATCAGCCAAGCCTTGTAACCCTCTGAGGAGATGGTAGGTGAAGAGCCCGTGTCTTCCCTGCTCAAATGAGTGCGCTTCTTGAAGACGGTGATTGCCGACCATCCACATGAGGTGCTCGATGCCCGCGGCGCCACCGGTCTCCCAATTCGGCAAGGCACTGGTGGAGGGCTGGACCCCGGGGGTCGGCTCCAGAGACACATCAAACATGAAGACGGCGCGCTGGATCGACGCGCGCGCGAGCGATTCCTGCAACCGCCGCACGGAATACAGCCGGCTGACCGCCGTGGTCGTGCCATCGAACGGCACGAGTGAGACGGCGCCCGTGACACCATCCACCAGCGCCCGCCCGGAGAAATAGACATAGGCGACCGTGTGGGAGTCGGCCCGCTTGAGCAACCATTCATCGAACGTCTCGGCCAGGTCTTGCTTTAGTGCATGCTCATCGAGCAGGACCCGCACCCGGTCTTCCGGGACGCTGCCGACAGCGCGCAAGATAACTGGCCATGACCTCTGCATCATGGCGCGCAAACTTCACCGGAGGCACCTGCGCATCCCGAAAGCGGCCGATGCCGATGGCGATGATCACGGCCTTCTGAGACTTCAGGGTGGCCACCGGCTTGGGCGGTTGGTCCACGTCGGGAACCGCCTCGGCGACCGAGGCCCCTTCGGGCTTCATGACGACGGTGAACTTCTTCGCGAGCGGCCCGGACGCGATCGGCGTGGTGCTGCGCAAACTGAGGACCAGTTCTCCATGAAGCGGCTCGTTCGCGATGGCCATCCGTTTTGTGGTAATCGACCGTTTCACTTCCCCTGGCGACAGATCACCGATCGACAGGACCGGCGGAAACTGCGCCGTCAAGGCCGGCGTGCCGGTCACCACGACCTCCACATCCTTTGCGGTGACCCCGCCGTCGTTTTTCACTTCAATCTCGATCGTTAACGATTCTTCCTGTTGGACGAGGTGGTCACGGTTCTCGTCCCGGACAATGGCCCGAAAGATGAGTGCCGTCCCCTCGGGTGAACGGTCGGTGGCCACGGCCAGTGGCACCACGACGGACGGCTGTGGCGGCGCAGTCGGAGCCGCATTCGACGGGGATGACTCGGGCGCGGCAGAAGACATGCCGGTCGGCTGCGACGATAGGGGGGCCGGCGACTGTCCACCCTTGCGCTGCCCGGCGAATTCCTTTACCCGCACTGATTCGCCGATCTGCCTGGCAACGCCCTCGCTGACCAAGTCGACCGCTTCCCGGACGACCGTGTCGAGTCCTTTCACCTGACAAGACTGATCGGTCACTTCCACTTCGCCCGAGCTGGAACTTTGCAACTTCTTCGTGAACAACACACTGCCGTCGTCCGCGACAAACGACACGTCGAGCCCCACCGTCACCGTGACCGGATATTTCCTTTTCACCTGACGGATGATGGCCAGATCGATTTGTTTGAGACCCAATCCCACCTCAATCAGGCCGTCTCCTGCCGCACCGTTTGGCAAGATCCCGTTGAACACGCGCCCGAGCTTCTTCGGCACCGTCTCCATGACAGGCCCGGCGATGGGATAGGAGGCGGGCTGGCCGCAGGCATCCTGATACGCCGCGACGGCGTCGGCGGAATTGGGAGACCATCGAAGGGAGGGCGTCAGCGGAAGAGGAGCTACGCCCAGTAATCCATCACTGCGTTGGAACCATCCGCAACCCGCGCACACGAGGACGAGCGCAGCCAGTACCCATGACCCCGCTTCCGGACGCCATCGCGTGAAATTAGATCGCACTGAAGAGCCACCTTGCACGTTGAGGTTATACCGAAGTTTCGCCGGCCGGCACAACCGCCGCCCCTGAATTGACAGGTCTCCGACCCTACGCTAAGGTTCCGCCATGCCGCCGCCTTCCGCTTCCTCGCTCGCCGAATCGGGGGTGCCGTGGCCTGCGCTCGCCCGGCTGATTCGGTTGCGAAGTCAGACGGGTACCGTTCTGCTGCTGCTCCCCACCCTGTGGTCACTCGTGCTGGCGAGCCGTGGAATGCCGCCGGTTCGTCTGGTCGCCATCTTCGTCGCCGGATCCTTTGTGATGCGCAGCGCGGGCGTGATTCTCAATGATCTGGCCGATCAATCATTCGACCGGGAAGTCACCCGAACGAAGATGCGGCCGCTGGCCTCCGGAGAGTTATCCCGCTCTGCCGCCTGGCGCCTCGTGATTGTGCTCCTGGCGACTGCCGGCAGCCTGGTCTTGTTGCTCCATCCTTTGGTCATTGGGCTCGCACCTGTGGCGCTCGGCCTTGCAGCGCTCTATCCCTTCTCAAAACGATGGCTGCATGTTCCGCAGGCCATGCTCGGCATAGCCTTCGGCTGGGGCACGGTCATGGCGTGGGCGGCTGTGTGCGGTCGGCTGGATCCGGCCGCCTGGTGCCTCTTCGCCGCGACGGCAGCGTGGGCCATCGGCTACGATACGATCTATGCGCTGCAGGACCTGGAAGACGACGACCGCATCGGGCTGAAATCTGCGGCGTTGTTTTTCGGATCCTCGACCTGGCTCGCGGTCGGCGCCGCTCTGTGTACGATGCTCGTTCTGCTGGGGGCGGCAGGATGGATCTCTGAAATCGGCTGGCCTTACTACGTGGCCTTGGCAGGAGTGGGATTGTTCTTTGCCGGACAGGTCGCAGAGCTACAAAGGGCTGTTGATCCCCCCCGGGCCTTCGCTTTGTTCCGCGCACACGTGTGGGCGGGAGTCGTCATCCTCACCGGCGCAGTGGCAGGATTTATCGTCTGACGCCCCTTCCAGGCACGGGGTCATCACTGCGCGTTGTGAGGACGCTTACGGCGCCGGTTTCTCGGCCGCCACTTCTTCAGTTTTCATCGCGCGAAGTGTGCTCAAATAGTGCGTCACGGCTTTCGCGTCCGCGTCGTTGAGCCCCAGCGCCGGCATCCGGGTTTCCGGTTTCATGGCCTGCGGATTCCGAACCCAGCGATAGATCCACGTCCCGTTCAGACGGAAGCCGGCGCGGTCGAGGGCGGGGCCGACCTTGCCCCCTTCCTCGCCGATACGATGGCAGCCGTTGCAGCCGTATTTGTTGACATAGAGCCGCTTCCCGACCTCGGCCAATTTCGCCGCCTGGGCGGAGGTGACGGTAAGATCCGGTCGTGTCACGCTCGTCCCCTTGCCGGGGCGAACCGTGAAATTGTTCAGCGCAGCCTGCGCCGCATCGAACTCCTTCTTCGCCGCCGCCATCGCGGCCTGCTCCTTGGCGGTGACCGCGTCGTCCACATCCACACCCTTCTTATCCGCTTCCTCGCTGGCTTTCTTGTCTGCCGCCTCGTACGTTTGCGTCGCCTGGTCCAACTTCGCTTTAGCGGCCTGCAGGGCGTCCGCGAGTTCCTTCTTGCGGTTCTCGACATTATATTCGAGCTTCATCCCATGGAGGCCGCGGACATAGCCGACGATCGCCCAGATTTCATCCTCCGAGAGGGTATATTTAAAAGTCGGCATGGTCGGCACGGCAAAGTCGTCGTCGCCGATTTTGTCGCCGCCGGGGCTGGTGTCCTTCATGTCGCGTGAAATCGTATTGAAGATATCTTCGTCCTTGAAGGTGCCCATTTCGGATTTGTTCGACAAGTCCTTCGGCTTGGGGTCCGACATGTACGACCAGTTGAAGCCTTCGTTCTGCCGTCCGTTTTCCCCATGACAGTGCATGCAGTAATGCGTATAGAGCTCATGCCCCTTTTTCTGCTGCTCGCTCGCGCATCCGCCCACGACCATGGACCACACGCCGACCAGGCCGACGATTGCCGCCCCGACTCCCAGCCTTGCCGCCTTCATGCTGGCTGCCCTTTCCTTAGCTTGCGGATCAATACAAACTGAAATCCGAAGGCCAATGCCACGGCGAGAGCCGCGTAATAATACCCCGAGTAGTCGGGCGGCGCCTCGGCTCTGAAATACCACCAGGAAGAGACCGCCTTCTGTGAGCCCTTTTCCCGCAAGTCTCCGCTGGTCGCATCCCGCTTGCCGTCCCATACGGCAAACGCAATGTTGATGAAGCCGCCCGGCACGATCTGGGTGTCTTCCTCGGTGTGGCCGGTGGAGAGCGGACGGGAGAAGAGGACTTTCCATGTCCCGTTCGCATAGACACCTTTGGCCTTCACATCCTGGTGCTCCTGCACCTTGAGCGTGCCGAATCCCTTGGCGTTCATGTCCACGCCTTTGTTGTCCTTGTTCTTCCAGTACCAGATATTGACCGGACCGCCTTCGACCTGGGCCATCGGCTGGCCATGGGCAAAATGCGCCTTCTTGTCTCCCACCATAAACTCAAGCGCGGCGGCGTCGTCCGGATCTTCGGACGGATCGGCATATTCCAGGAGCACGGCGACTTGCGTCCCGTCGTGCAAGGCACTCACTTTCAACTCTTTGACCGTGACTTCCTGAATGCGGTTCTGCCAATGCACCTGCGGAGACATCGGGAAGGTCGCGGCCGTCGCGCTGCTCCAGACCGCCGCATTCGGATCATCAAGCGGGAGGGCACCCTTCACCATCGGCGCACGCACCGCCACACTCTCCTGCGCCATTCCCTGGGACACGCCGGCGAGTAGCAACGCCGCGGCCATCGCCGCTCCTCTAAGCCCCCACTGTCTTCTGTGATTCGCCGGTTTCATACTGGCCTCGTTTTCACCGGAGGACAACGACAGGCTGTCCACCCGCATTATTCCCATGTCCGTGGCGACTGGTGGGCGCCATCGTATTCGCCCAGAATGATTTTCCAGATCCATTCGTCGGGCAGTTCCACTTCCCAGCGCGGCATCGCCGACTTCCAGGGCATGCCTTCGATCGGAAGACCGACGCCGCCTTTTTTGATCCGCCAGAAGAGATAGCTTTCTTGAAGCATCGCGATGGTGGTGGGATCGGAGAAATTTGCGGGCGGCGGGCTGAATCCTCTGGCCGCCGGTCCCTTGCCATCAAAGTTTCCGCCGTGGCAGGGCGAGCAGAAGGCCGCGTAAAAGCCTTTCCCCTGCATGATGTTCTCGGGCGATTTGCTCACCGGATTTGAGAGTCCTGTGTACTCGCCTGGAGGCGCCGGATGGATGGTGCGGTTCTCAGCCGGGGGCGCGTCGCTGGTGGCCGTGCTGCCGTACGTTTGCCAGCCGACGAGGAGCGGAAACACAATCAGCACCGCATAACGCAACATCTGCAGCCCGCCGATATTCTCGCCGGTCAGGAACCGCTGAATCGGATTCCAAAACGCGTCTTTCGATTCACCGCTGAGGGTGGCGAAAATGACGATCCCGGTCGTGGTCAGCATGAGATAGAGAAAAATCAAACTGGACGGCAGCGGCGCTGACCCGGGGATATTGGGCACGACGAACTTCAGAATCAGATAGATGAAACCGATTAACAGAGCCGGCTTGAGCAGTGAGCCCATTGGTTCCTCCTCAGTGCGCTTGTGCCACAGCCACAGGATCGGCGTCAGCAGCCTTGACCGGAGCGGCCGGCGCCTGTCCCGGCACTTCAAGTTCGGACGGATTCACCGAGATCGGCTCTCCGCTCATCTGTTGCAGGAAGGCGATGACCGACAGAATCTCATTCTTGGTGAGGCCGATCGGATTTTTATTGATGTAGGGCATGCGCGCCGGATATTCCTTCGGCGCGCCTTCGTGACGATAGTCCAGATAGATATAGGCCTGCGGCTGCGTCAGGCTTTCATAGATAAATTCGCGGCTCAGCTTGGCGCCGATGCCCTTCAAGTCCGGGCAGCGGGCCGACTCGCTCGGCCCGATGGAATGACAGAGCGCGCATTGCCCTTTGCTGAAGAAAATCTTTTGACCGATGGATGCCATGTCGGTCGGCGTCTTGACCGTCGCGATGTCGAACTTCTCCTCCGCCGGCGGCAGGGACGCCATCTGCGGCACGGCCAGGGCCACGAGCGAGAAGAGGCCAAGCACGATCGCCACAAATCCGATCACCCGGGCGAACTGGGCCCGCACAAAGAGCAGAATGATAATGCCGGTCCCCACGACGGAGAGACCGATCAACTGTAACTGGACAACTTCACTCATAGGACTCCTCTACGGAAGATGAGCGCCTCAGCCCTGCTTGTCCAACGTCTGGGAGCCTCCGGCCATCGCGGGAATCGCCCCATGCGCCAGATCGCCTTTCGTCCCGCCGCTGTGCGCCGCCTTGGCCTTATCCCCCATGGTCGCCACCCAGAAGATGAAGGCGACCAGCATGCAGAACAGGAAGGTGTTTAAGGCCATGAATGCCGCGGCATACCCGAGAGCGGGCGAAAAGGCGTATTGCGATGAATCCCGCATCACACCGTACACGTGCCAGTGGACGCGCGAGGAGGAGCGGGCGTAGCCCATCAGCGTCATGAGCAGAATCACCATCACGGAATTTAAGACGAGCGCATAGCCGGCGCGCGGCGGCATCCGTCCCCACACCATGTCGGTCGTCGTCTTGGCGCTTTTCAAGAGGAGCGCCGTGAGCGGCGTAATGGTCAGCATGACGAACAGGACGATCAAGACCTGCGATGTGGAGAAATAATTAATGCGGATGATGGCCGGTACAAAATAGCCCCAGACACCGAGCACAATGACGGCAATCGCCGCCAGGACGAGCACCCCGCCCATGACTGATCTGGCGATCTTGGCCCAGGTCGCCGTTTCCTGTTTGCCGGCGCGCCAGTACATGATGAAGCTCATGAAGGTGACCAGGATCATCAGGTTGGCCACGGTCATTTTTGCCGACATGACGCCGAAGACGCCCAGCAAGGGATGGTGCGTCCCGCCCATCTTCCGGGCTTCCTCGAGACTCGCGACCAGCGAGTGCGGTGTCATCCAGACGCCGAGGCACAACAACAGAATGACCAGCATCGATAATATCGGCTTGCGATACTTCATCTCCGAGCCCGGAATGCGGTAGGTGATGCCAAGCCAGAAGTAATAGTTCGACCCGAGGAAGAGGACGCCGATGAGCATGGCTTGAAGAATGAAGAGCCAGGAGAGGAAGCCGCCCATCAGGGTGATCCCCATCTGCTGGTTGTACTGATAGATTTCCCGCATCAGCCAGTAGCCGGCAAACGGCAGCGGGAGCAGACCGAAGACGCCGATGAAGTTGCCGACATAGCCCATCCAATCGTAATGGTCACGATCTTCCGCCGTTCTCGCGGAGAGATACCGGATGCCCGCGTACGCTCCGCAGATGTAGCCGCCGAGCACGACGTTGGCGATGAGCCGATGAATGTTCACGGGCCACCACGTGGGATTCCAGGTGGCCGCCCAGGCTCTCGCGAAATCAGAGCCTTCGGCAATGACGACGGGACTGGCCTGGAAGGTCGCCCATGAATTCGGCACGATCATGATGAAGAAGGCGAACACGTTCAGCATGAAGCCCAAGAAAATGTGAAACGTCTTCTTGCCGCCGTCCTGCATCGCATCCCACCCGTACCAGTACAGATAAAGGGTGGCCGTCTCGACGAGGAACAGGAGGCAGTACACGAGAAAGGACGGGAAGAAGATATCCGTCAGATACGCCATGAGCTTGGGATAGAAGGCAATCAGCAGGAAAAGCAGAATGCCGCCGAACAGTGCGGTCGTGGCATAGGAGGATGTCAGGAGCTTCGTGAATTCCTTGGCCAGCTTGTCGTAACGCTTCTCACCGGTTTTCCAGGCCACGACTTCGCAGAGCCAGGCAAAAATCGGCACCCCGAGCACGAAGCCGGCCAGAAGCAAATGGAGTTGCGCGATAATCCAGACCAGATTGCGGCTCCCGATACCCGGGATGTCTCGGTAGTCTCTCGTCGGCGTACCGGCATCGGCCGCCAGTCCCAGCGCGGGAAGGCTCAGTATGCCGGCAGTCACAACGAACGCGGCCAGAATGGCCGGCGAGCCGGCCATCTTGCGAACGAGCTCCTGAAGAACTCCACCCCGGTGCGTCATGGATCTCACCTCTTGATTGCCTCTCTTAGGGCTTGCCAGCCGCCGGGACCTTGAGGGTCTCTTTCCCCGCCGCCTTGGGTTTGCCGGATTTCGCTTTGTCTTTGTCCTTGCCGGCTTCTTCCTCAGTCTTCGCCTTCTCAATCGCCTCGACCTGCGCAGTCAGTTGCACAAGGGCTCGTTCATCTTTGGTTAAGGCATCGACCGGTTTATACGGCGGCTGCGCCTTGACCTCAGGCTTTTTGCAACATTCGTGGGGATGCGGCGTGCTCACGGGAAGCGCCAGCCAGAAGAGCATTGAGAGAATCACCCCTGCGCCGGTCATCGCCGAGAGCATCAGGCCCTGATCGGCCGGCACCCGCAACAGGTCCCATCGCGTGATCAGTCCCTGATAGGTGTCCGAGACCGGGGCGGCGGCGTTGGCAGCGCTCCTCACCAGACGTCCCAGCAATGCCACGCCGACCAGCAACAGCGCGATCAGCACTGCCGAAGCCACGCCGCCCCACAGCGCGAGCTCAATGCTGATTTTCTCTGCGACAGGAACGCCCTTCAGGAGATCCGTCTCGAACAGAGCATGGCTCATGGAAATGGCGGATTCGGTTGTGAGACTCACGACGTACCAGAGCAAGGGGACATAGAAGGCCCCGAGCACGGCGCCTTTCCACCAGAGAGACAGGCCGATCCCATCCGGAGGCTCCAATCGCAAGCGCTCAAGGAACAAGGTCCTCGCCACGACGCCATACGCCCAGATATCGATTGGAATCGCCAGTAAAAACAGAAGGCCTAATCCCGCGCCTTCTCCCCAGTGCGCATCCAGCGCCATCATCAGAATCGGCGCGGCAAATACGGTGACCGGCGTGGCAAGAATCATCAGGAAGCCCAGGCCCAGCCTGGCTTCAAATTGAATCATTCCGAAGGCGATGAGAACGAGGGCGATGACCAGCTTAATGGGAAATCCGGTCCAGCAGGTGGACCATAAGACATTCAACCCGAGTTTCAAAGGAGACAGTGATTGACGGTCGTTCATAAGTCCGCTGATCAGGCCCGTGACCCTAATCTAAAAATTCGCGATTGATGATTGCGGAAACCGTAAAAATCAGGATCGCCGTCATGACGACGATCCATCCGATCAACGCGACCGGGCGCTTGAAAATATTCCGTTCTGGATCGCGATCGATGAACGGCAGCGCCGCTAATAGGGCCATGAAGGCGCCAGGCAGCGCAATCGCGCCCAAGAATTGCCCGAATTCTCCGGAGAATATTTTGAGCCTGAGCAGCTGGAAGAGAAAAAGAAAATACCACTCGGGCTCGGGGTGATAGTCGCCTGGATCCGGCGTGGCTTCTTCCAGGAGAACGACCGGCTCCCAGAAGGCCAGCGCACAGATGGTGAAGAACACCGTCGCCATGCCCACGATGTCTTTCCAGATCTGCCGCGGGAAGAAGTAATCCGTCTTCGCCTTGAGCTCTTCCGGCGATCCGCGAAAAGGGCCGGCGGGTCCGGCCGTTCTGAACAGGAACAAATGCAACCCGGCGAGCCCCATCAAGGCGGCAGGAAGGATCATCACGTGAATCACGAAGAACCGGCTGAGCGTCATCTGCCCGGGCGTGGGGCCGCCTTTGAGGAACCGCGCCATAAAATCGCCCAACAGCGGCGTCTTATCCATAATCTCGACGCCGACCGTCGTCGCCCAATAGGCGCGTTGGTCCCATGGCAGCAGGTAGCCGGTAAACCCGAATCCCATCACGATCCCGAAGAGCGCCAGTCCGACCAGCCAGATCATTTCACGCGGGCTCTTGTAGGCGCCCCAGAGAAACACCTGCGACATATGGGCAAAGACACACACGACCATCGCCGTCGAGCCCCAGAAGTGGTAACTCAGAAGAAACCATCCGTAATCGACATCATGAATGATGTACTGGGTGCTGGCGTAGGCGTGATCGGCGGTGGGCACGTAATAGAACATCAATAAAATGCCCGTGACCGCCTGCATGATGAAAATGAACAGCAGCACCGATCCGAAGATGTAGGCCCAGCGGGAGCCGCCCGGCACCGGCTCGTTGAGCATCTTGGCCTGGAGCGTCTTGAGCCCGACACGTTCATCCACGAAGGCGATAACTTTTTCGAGTGCGGTGGCTTCGGTGCTGGGCGTGGTGATCTGTGCCATGACGGTCAGACGATCCGGACCTGGGATTTGGTCCCGGCCTTAAATTCCATATCGATAATCTGCACGTCGCCGCCGGCCGAAATCTTGAGAGGCAGCGCATCCAAGCGGGCGCGGCGCCGGGCCATCGAGCACTTTGCCTGCGGCATCATAGATGCTGAGATGGCAGGGACAGAGGAAGACCTGCCCGAGCACTTTGTGCTGCCGCCATTTATACCCGCATCCAAGGTGCGGACATTTGCCCGAGAACGCGATATACGGCACATCCTTCTTGTTCGTCCACACGGCTTTGCCTACCGCATCACGGAATTCCACATCCTTGCCCTGATAGACCTTGTCGAGTACGTCCGGCGTGACCTTGAGAATCCACACGTTCTTCTCGATCTCAGACTCGGGCATGTACGCTTCTTTGACTTTCTTTTTATATTTGAACTGAACCCCGATGTTGTCCTGCTTGATCTTCCCGATGTTGCCGATCTTGAGCCATTCATTGTCGAACGGCTGGTACATGGGCTTCATGAGGTACCGCAGGACGGGGTACGCGATCGGCAGTCCGATCAAAAAGCCGATGACATGGGTCACGTTCATGAAGAAGGTACGCCGCTTGACGTTCTTTTCCAGCTCGGGGAACGGCACCAGCACTTCCCCGGGCGACACATGAATTTTCTCTTCGAGATGGGAGATTTCGACTTCGTGAGTCGTGACGTAGTCCTCCCGCTTGAACGGCGGCAGCGCAAGGATATCGGAGGAGGAACTCCGCAACTCGACCAGTTCGTTCGTCACGGCTCTGCACGAGGCCCATCGCGACTTGTCGCTCGCCGCTGCCCATTCCGTCGCCACCGACGACGATATGGCTGATCTCAAGCGAGAGCGGATCGACGATGACCTCGGTCGACCTCTCCGATTTCACGATCCGCGCAGCGGACTTTCGACTTGAGCTTGGGCTGCATCGCTATTTTTTCTTAATCGGCTTCGGCGTGTTGACCGACGTGTTCTTGAACGTCACCAACCAGGCTGCAGAGCGCCTCGACGTCTTTTTCTTCCATCAGGTCCTTATACTTGTCGGGCATCTTGCCTTTTTCATATTCCTTCTCGAATCCTTCGGCCATCCAACTCTTGGGATCGAGAATCTTCTGCTTGATGTCCTCGACGGTCAGATAGATTGCCGATGTTGTCGAGCTCAGGCCCGCGCTTCTTTCCGCCTTCACCTTTCAGCTTGTGGCAGTTGTAGCATTCTTGCAGCTGCCACTGCTCCTTCGCCCACCTTTCACACATCTCCGCCGGCGGCGCCCGCTGACGCCGTCCCTGCGGCGCGATCTCCCCGCCGGCCTGCGCGGTGCTTGATCGCCGCCGAGCGCCTTCGAATCGAACCGAGAGCGCCTTGACCTGTCTCGTCGAGCGCCTTTGCGCGCGCGATCAACTCCTCGGCTTTGCCCTGTTCAGTCGCAGCCCGCTTCGGCTTTAGGATTTTATCGATCTTGCCCTTTTCGTCTTCAGGATCGTATTGCGGCCAGATCGACGCGCCTGCCATATACACCACGCAGAGGATGACGTAAAAGACGAGCAGGGCGATCGACGGCCTTGGCCCCGCTCAGGGCCTTGAGCGAGGGCGCATCAAGAAGATATGAAGACAGCGGTGCCCAGCATGGCATAGGCGAAAAACATGACCTGAAAGACCAGCGGAAACTCCAGCGCCTTGGTCGACACCGAAGAGGATCGCCTCCGACGATCAACCCGATCACCAACTTCTTAATCACATTTCCCATGCCACTCCTCGTTCGCCCTAAAGCCTGTGACTCGTCGCGTCTCCTATTTCGCCCCGGCCGGGACCGGACTTGCCTTCCGGCGCATGGCCCTTCGCCTCGGATGCCCGCAGCGTCACAAGAATGGCAAAGCTGACGACCGGCGTAAAACACCGACGGTAATCGCCCGTGATCCACCAGGCCGAATAGGCCAGCGTCGGCGTGAAGGATTCGGCGGTGAAGTCCGGCAGCAGATTGTACGTATGGTAGTATTTTCGCAGCAGCGACCGGATCGACGCCCATGAGGCCCATGGTCCAGATCATGCTGAAGGCCAGAAAGATCAGGACGAACTGCGAGGCAAAATCGATTTTTCCCCACACAATCGTGCCTTGGCCGATGGCCCGGTTATAGATGACGTAATTGACGACCGTGACGAAGACCAGCGTGAAGGCGGCCGAATTCTTGGCCGGCATCAGCGCGAGGAAGTTCCATTCGGACGGCAGTTCCAGAGCTCGGCGACCAGCTTGGCTGCCGGTCGGCACGAACCCATGCGGCGTCATCCAGATCGCGTTGCCCACCACGACCATGAGAAATCCGACCTTGATGACGGTACGGGACGAGACCGTGATCGGGAGTGAACGGCCGAGCGAGGAAGCGGCGCCAGCAGCAACGGCAGCAGGAATGGCGAGCGACATCGGGATCGGGCACCGGGATAGATCCGTCAGACACTTTGTCATCACCGCAGGGTAGAGCGATCATGACAGATCGGCGCGAGGACGGTCATGCGCACACGCTCGACACCTTCGATTCGCTTCATGCTGAGCCAGATGTAGTAATTGCTGGCGAGAAAGATCAGCCCGATCATCGCCCCCTGCATTTCGAAAAACATCGAGAGCTGGTCGGCCATCATGTAGGGGCAGATGGACGCGTCGTAGTCGCAGAGTTCATAGGCGTAGAGATAGCCCATGAACGGGAGGAACAACAGCGCGCCCACGCCGATCAGATTGCCGACAAACCCCATCCAGTCGTAATAGGCACGCTCCTCTTCTTTCTTCGCACCCATGTACATGTAGGCGGCGATCAGTCCGGCGACGAATCCGCCGAAGGTGACGTTCCCGACGAGACGATGCAGGTTCATGGGAATCCAACTGTAGTTGAAGATTTTGTCCCAGATGGAGGCGCGTCGCAAGGAACTCGGCCGGCGACACGCCTTCCCGCTTTGACCGGCGTGTTCATGAAGGAGGTCGGACCATCGATGACAAACAGGGTGATCGTGCCGATCAGATTCAGCAGGACGCCAAGCGCGATATGCCGGGCCTTCTTGTCCCCTTTCCAGGCGTCCCACGTATAGAAGTACATGTACAGGACGATCGTCTCCCCGATGAACAGCAGGGGATAGATGACGGCAAAAATCAGGAAGAAATGATTGATCAGCCAGGTGGTGAACTGCGGATAGGTGGCCAGCAGGACGAAGATAAACAGGCCGCCGGTCAACGCCGTCATGCTATAGAGAATGACGGTGACCTTGGTGACTTCTTTCGCCAATCGATCATAGCGCGGATCCTGCTTGCGATAGCCCAGCCATTCCGAAATCACGACGAAGATAGGAGCGCCGAGAATGAACCCGGCAAAGAGGATGTGAAGCTGGGCGACGATCCAGACTGCGGTCCGGTTTCCCGTGTAGGGAAACTCGACGGGAGGCGCGTTCAGGCACCTGCGCATAGGCCGCCCCTCCCAGGACCGCCAAAAGCGCGAACACAGCTACGAGACTGCGCTGCCACGTCTTCATGATATGTCGCCGCCCCTCCTCACGGAAATCGGACCGCTTACTTGCCGGCCGGTGCCGGCGCAGCTGGCGCGGTCGCAGGAGCCGCCCCTGGCGCTGCAGCAGCAGGCGCCGCCCCCACTGCGGCCGCATCGGCACCCAGGCCTTCTTCTGCGTCATCCCATCCCTTGCCCGCCAAGTCCGAAGTGTCCGCTCGAACGCCACCAGCTTCCAACGATCTTCATCAGGCAAGCTTGCTCTTCCAGGCCTTCATCTTCGTGTTGGGCACCCCTTCGGAAATGCGCCAGAACCAGACCGAGTCGGAATACAGCTTCATCCGATCGCTCGACACGGAAGTCGCGCGCACCCGCCTTGACCGGCTTGCCGTCCTTGCCATGGCAGCTCGCGCAATTCACGTCCGGATTCTTTGCGCCGATGAAGATTTCACGTCCTTCTTCAATGATCTTCCGCATCGGCCCACCATCCAGCCGGCATATGCTTATCGGCGTACTCAGCGGGCGCAGGCGGCGGCGGCACAATCGGACCCTCCCGCCTCGCCACCGCAGGCGACAAGGAGCCAGCCCAAACTCATGATCCCGAGCGCTGAAACCGTCCGTGAACTCGTCCGCATCATATGCATTCTCCTGTCCTTTCTATATCTCTTGTCTTATCTCTCGCGACCGACTACCACTTCAGCTACCGCTAGGGTATGCGGTAGGCAGAAAAAAGACGCTTGTGCCAGAAGGCTGTCCTTCTATGCAAAGCGCCGAAGTTGATTCGTCCATTAAGGCCACAAGCTCGCTCCACGCCTACAACTCAACTCACGGATCCGGCGAGGTGCGCTACGTGCCCTGCCCCACGGACCGCTCTACTCAGTGTTTCTTCCTTCCTTGCCCCTTTTCCCGTTTTGCTCCTCTTTTACGCCGCGACCGGAACATTTTCAGTCCGATCCAGCCGCCGATACCCATCACGACAATGCCGGCTGCGGACAGGGCCCATACCGGCGGAGCGCTTGGGTCGTGGATGCATCCGGTTCCGAAATTGACCTGGATGCGTCTTTCCGCTTCCAGATCTTTCGGATCAAACGTCACCTTCTGCTGCTGCTGCTCTCCACGAGCCTCCACATAGAGAGGATCGCCGAGATTATCGTTATGCAGATGAAAGGTCGCTTTGTAGTACCCGTTCCCATCGGTCGTGACAGTCTGACCGTAGGAGATTCGCGTGTCCTTCACCAGCACGTCGACATTGGGGCTGCCCTTGCCATCCACCCCGCAGACAAACCCCTCCACGGTAAATCGATGGTCCGCCTCATGTGTAGCACGGAGAATGACGGGAAAGAAAAGCAGGGTGTACACACCAACGATCGCCACTATCACGCCCGATCGAACGGCTGACATCCTTCTGGCTGTTCGCGTCACTCAGCTCGACCAATTCCCGATCCCGTTTAAATCGTCGAAGTTATTATTTCAGGGCCATTTTAAGGCGGATTTATCTAACATAGGCCCTATTCTTTGTCAATCCGCGTAGATCGGCCATCGCAGGGAAATGCCTTGTGCAGGATGGTCAAACGGAATCGGAGGAGTTGCGACTCGAATCAAAAAAGCTGGAGTCGGAGAAGAAGGGGAGCGCGGGTTAGAGATGCCCGCGTGCGTGAGCGTCGGACGCGACCTGAGCTGCCTCCAGCTTTCGTTCAGATTCTTTCTTCGTCAGCCAGGCGTCCCATGATTTTCCACTAGCCGTGTCCTCGCCGGTAAAAGCGATCGTCGCCACGTCGTCATAATAGACTCGTCTGGCTTCCGTTTGGGATGCGGGAAATACTTCGACCCAGGCACGTTCGCCATTCACATCGCGATTGAAGAGATACCCGTAAATGACCTCGCCGGACCGGAGTGAAATCGTAACATCGCCGCGATAATCAAAGGCCAATTCAATGGCCTCTGCCAGTTCCGGACGGGAATGAGGTGTAAACACCCTCCCCTGCAATGACCCGGGTAAGGCGGCGGGACTGTGCTGCTTCGTATCAGTCATGGGCGCAGTGTCCTGCTATCGAGAAGTAGGCAGGAGGGTCAGCTTCACCGTTCTAGTAAACCCGGAGAGCGTTCCAAATGTGTCTTCCACTGCCGAGGCTTCATAGCCGCAATGCACCATACAGTCGGCACATTTCTCATTTCGCGTCGTGCCATAGTCGTTCCAGGCCGTGGTGTCCATGAGTTCCCGGAACGTTTTGGCATACCCCTCCTGGAGCAGATAACAGGGCTTCTGCCAGCCGAAGACATTGTACGTGGGGTTCCCCCAGGGGGTGCACTGGTACTCGCGCCGGCCCATCAGGAAATCCAAAAAGAGCGGCGATTGATTGAACTGCCAGCCCCGCTTGGGTTTGCCCAGAATACGAGAAAACAGTTCGCGTGTGCGCTCACGCTTTAAGAAATGCTGCTGATCAGGCGCCTTTTGATAGCTGTAGCCCGGAGACACCATCATCCCTTCGACGCCGAGCGCCATCATTTCGTCGAAGAACTGGCGAACGCGCTCCGGATTCGCATCGTCAAATAGCGTAGTGTTGGTGGTGACGCGATGACCTCGCTTGAGGGCCGCTTTGATCGCTTTGACCGCCACATCGTAGACCCCGTCTCGGCAGACGGCCAGGTCGTGCTCATCGCGCAACCCGTCCATGTGCACACTGAACGTCAAAAACTTGGAGGGCTCATATTCATCGAGCTTCCGCTCAAGCATGATCGCGTTTGTGCAGAGATAGACATAGCGTCGCTGATCGATCAGGCCTTTCACAATCGTCGCCATCTCCGGATGGATCAATGGCTCGCCCCCCGGGATGCTCACGATCGGTGCGCCACATTCTTCCGCGGCAGCCCAGCACTGCTCCGGCGTCAGGCGCTTGTCGAGAACGTGGTCGGGATACTGGATCTTTCCACACCCGGCGCAGGCCAAGTTGCAGCGAAATAAGGGCTCCAGCATCAAGACCAGGGGATAGCGCTTCACGCCATTCAACTTCTGCGTGAGCACGTATTTGGTCACCGTATACATCTGGGAAAGCGGTACGGCCATCCCTCTCTCCTTCCGACTGAGTTTTATCGTGAGCGGCTGCTGGACGCAGCCGATTTGGAGGCACCTAATGGCTTGCGGATAGTACCATCACTTTTCTGGCTCGTCAATTTCCCCAAAGCTTAGAAACCGTGACCTCGCGACTGCTGCTAGCGAATATCGACGAAACAGCATGGATATGGAGGCGCCGGGCGGGTTCGAACCGCCGCATCGCAGTTTTGCAGACTGCTCCCTTACCACTTGGGTACGGCGCCATGCGGGTGAGATTATAGCGACCCTGTTCCAGGCATCTCAACAACAACCATTGAGGAGATGACCGAGGCCGTCCGGGTGCTATCGATTGGGAAGTACTGGGATCTTTCTTCCTAAGGTTGAAGGCGGGTCAGACTCCGGTGCAACGGATTCCCATCCATTGCGTCCCGATTCGGTGGACGGTGCGGTTCCTTCCGCTTCTTTTTCTTTGGCGAGTGTCTCCACCTCTTCAATCAGCGTCTCCATCAATTCGTCAAGCGGCACTTTTCGGACGAGTTTGCCCTTCTTGAACAGGATGCCCTTGCCTTCACCTCCCGCAATCCCGATGTCGGCCTCTTTCCCTTCGCCGATGCCATTCACGACGCACCCCAGCACGGACACATTGAGCGGCGTCTTGATATGCCCCAGTCTTTTCTCTAGCTCGTTCGCCATGCGCACGACGTCGATTTCAACCCGACCGCACGTGGGGCACGCGATGACATTGATTCCGCGGTGACGCAATTCAAGTGATTTCAGGATCTCAAATCCCACTTTCACTTCCTCAACCGGATCGGCGGCAAGCGAGACGCGCAGCGTGTCCCCGACTCCTTGAGACAAGAGGTAGCCGAGACCAATGGACGACTTCACGGCACCGGTCATGGCCGTGCCGGCTTCCGTGATACCAATGTGCAAGGGATAATCCGACTGACGGGAGAATAACCAATAGGCGTCAATGGCATGATGCACATCCGACGCCTTCAGGGACACCTTCATGTTGGTGAATCCCACATCTTCGAGCGCATGGACGGCATTCAAGGCGGATTCGGCCAACGCGTCCGGGGACGGCCACCCGTATTTGTCCAGCAGCGGGCGCTCCAATGATCCCCCGTTGACTCCAACACGAATCGGAATGCCGCGATCATTGACGGCTTTAATGACCTCTTCGACTTTCCACCAGGCCCCGATGTTGCCTGGATTGATGCGAACACAATCGACGATTTCTGCGGCCTTCAAGGCAAGACGATGGTCAAAGTGAATGTCCGCAATGAGCGGCACGGTCATAGCCGCCTTAATCGCAGGGAGTGCTGCCGCCGCTTCCTCATCAGGAACCGCGACACGAATAAGCTCACACCCTGCAGCTTCAAGCTGCTGGATCTGTTCAATCGTGGCTTTCGTGTCCCTGGTATCCGTGGAGCACATGGACTGCACAGAAATGGGCGCGTCGCCGCCGATTTTGACTGAGCCGACCCGGATCTGTCTGGTCTTTCGCCTGGTGATGTGCATGGGCAGTCCTTGACCTAGCTTCCTTGTTCATCCCCGTGCGGAAGATGACCGGAGAAAGCCGCGAGGCCGACGCGGTCGTTTGGAGAAGCGGGGGTCTTCCCTACGAGCTCCTTCACGCTTTGATAAATGCCTTCTGCAGTCAGCCCGTAACGTTCCCGCAGGAAATCTTGAGGCCCTTGCTCGATGTACCAATCGGGCAGCCCCAGGACTTTCGTGGCGACATCCGTCACCCCGGCGTCAGAAAGCGCCTCGAGGACAGCCGACCCGAAGCCGCCCATCCTGCATCCTTCCTCAACTGTGACCACGTAACGGACTCGCTTGGCCACCTCGATGATCAAATCCTTATCCAGCGGCTTGACAAATCGCGCATTGACCACCGCCGTAGATACCCCTTCTTGATGAAGTCGCTCCGCGGCTTCCACCGCCTGCCACACCGAGACGCCGATGGCCACGATCGCCACGTCTGTTCCCTCCTTCAGCAGCTCGCCCTTTCCAATGGGCAAGGCCTGAGGGGTCGGATCCATCTTTACGCCAAGACTGACGCCGCGCGGGTACCGGACGGAAATGGGCCCTTCATACTGCACCCCTGTCTTCATCATATGCTGGAGCTCGTTCTCGTCCTTCGGGGCCATCACCACCATGTTCGGCACATGTCTGAGAAACGCATAGTCGAACGCCCCATGGTGCGTCGTGCCATCCTCCGCGACGAGCCCCCCGCGGTCAATGCAAAACATCACCGGAAGGTTCTGAGTCGCCACGTCATGCACGACCTGGTCATAGGCGCGCTGGAGAAACGTCGCGTACATGGCCACCACCGGCTTGATCCCCTGGCTGGCGAGTCCCGCTGCAAAGGTGACTGCATGCTGTTCCGCGATACCCACATCAAACAACCGGTCAGGAAATTCTTTTTCAAAGGCGGTCAGACCGGTTCCTTCACACATCGCGGCCGTGATCGCCACTACCCGCTTGTCTTGGCGGGCGAGCTTGACCAGGGTTTCCATGGCAAATTGGGTATAAGAAGGACGAACCGCCTTTTTGGCGGGCGCTCCCGTCTCTCGTACGAATGGCGGACAGGCATGGAACCAGACGGGATTCTTGATCGCCGGCTCGTAGCCCAGGCCCTTTTTAGTAATGACATGGAGCAGTATGGGCCCCTTCATTTTGAGCACGTTTTCGAGCGTCGGAATGAGATGGTCGAAATTGTGTCCGTCAATCGGACCGCTGTATTGAAACCCCAACTCTTCGAACAACAAGCCTGGAAGGATGGCGCCTTTGGCCAGTTCTTCCGCCCTGCGCGCGAGTTTCTGCATGTCCGGGCCGATATGAGGAATCTTTCTAAGGAGTTGGCCGGTTTCTTCCCGCATCTTGCCGTAGAACTCTCCTGTGATGGTCCGGCTCAAATAGGCCGAAATGGCGCCCACATTCTTCGAGATAGACATCTGGTTGTCGTTCAAAATGACAAGGAAATCTTTGTTCAATCCACCGGCGTGATGGAGACCTTCCAGCGTCATACCGGCGGTCATCGCTCCATCGCCGACGACGCAGACGACTTTGTTTTTCCGCCCAAGCTGTTCCCTCGCTTCGACCATCCCGAATGCTGCCGAGACACCTGTCCCGGCGTGGCCGGCATTAAACGTGTCATAGACGCTTTCTTCTCTCTTGCAGAAACCGCTAAGGCCCCCGTACTGGCGGAGCGTATGAAATTGTTCCCGTCGTCCGGTTAACAGCTTGTGCGTGTAAGCTTGATTACTGGTGTCCCAGACGATCTTATCCTCCGGGGTATCCAACAGATAGTGGAGGGCCACGGTGAGTTCTACTACGCCTAGATTAGAGGCAAGGTGCCCACCCACCTGAGCCACCGCTCCAATGATTTGCTCCCTGATTTCCTGACACAAAGCAGGAAACTGATGCGGCGATAACCGCTTTAAGTCAGATGGATCATGGACAGCCTTCAAGATCGACATGGCGTACTCCCTTCAGAGGCTCTGGATTAGAACCGGACGGCAGAAGAAGTCGGCAGAGCTGCGACTCATAATTCTAGCGGAAGGCAGTTTCGCATACAAGCCCTATAAGGTCAAGCGGTTAGGAGAAGAGTCGTCCGCATTTGGCTTCGGGAGTTCGGATCAACCGCCTTCCACATTGCCAACTCACTAATATGGAAAATCGAGTCCGGCAAAGATAGCACCCCCTTCTTTGCTCCACCCGTAATCGAGGCGACCAACCACATTCGGCCGGACGATTCCACGGAAGCCGATTCCCGGAGTCATCCGGTAATCCTTAAAGCTGACATCCTTGTAGTTATTGAACACCTGCCCGGTATCCAAAAATGGAGCAATTTCAAAGTCGGCCGCCACTCCGGCAATCTTGGCCCTCATGAGATGAATCCGCTCCTCGACGCTGACTGCAATCAGGTGCTTATCGATGAACCGATCACCGCCGAAGCCCCGGAGATTGTTCTGGCCACCCAAGGAACTCTGCTCAAAAAACGGCACCTGGCTGCCGAGGGTCGCTTGCAGATCGGCTCGAACCACCAAGATGGCCCGCTTAGACTCGCTGGGAAACATTTTCTTGACCTCAAGCTCATACCGCGAATAGACCGGATGATCGCCGTTTCCGATGTTCTGGTTCAGTTCGGCATAGGCGGTGATGGCCATGCCGTCGGTCGGGGTAACGAGATTGTTCCTGGTGTCATAGTGGAAACTCGCGCGATGACCGAGGATGTATGTCTCACCGTTGACGCCGTCCACCGTCGGAAATCGCTCGACGGTGAACGGAAGATCCGTGGCGCCGCGTTCCAATCGCACATCCCGAAACCGCTGGGCGACGGCAATTTGCGTGACTTCATTCGCGTAGAGCCCAAAGCGCCAATTAGCGCGCAACTCGCGCGCCGTATAATTCGTTTCGTCCTGCTCGAGTGTCTTCTGGCCGAGACCAAAAAAGCGGGACGTCGCGTTTTTGAAGAAGGACCCTCCGAAGTTAAGGAAATACCGTCCGTTGCTGAACGCCGGATCGGTGTAATTGAACAGCAGTTTCCGCTCGATCTTCTCCGTGAGCGACGCGATGAACTGCATTTGTCGACCGCCCGGGTCATAGCGAAAGAGGTTGAAGGTGCCTCTCGTACCGACAATGGAGTTTTTGATGAGCATCGGGGCCAACAAATACTTCAGCTCTCCGTCAGGGTCTGTAATCAGAACGGGTACGATCAACCCGGCATCACTGCCGTCGTTCTTTGAGGTTGAGGCGGAGGGGATCGGAAAGACCTGCGTGTCGGCCCAGGAGGTTGCAGGCCGAAGCGCTTCATGCCCAAACATGCAAAGCAAAACTACAGCAAGTGCACGCAGGATCGTCATGAACGCTCTGCCGGGAGGAAGATTACGGCGACTTGAGTTTGTCGGACTTCTTACGGAGCTGATCGACGAGATCTGAATACGAGGAGGCCCGCAGGATCTTGGTAAATTGTCCGCGATAATTGTTCACCAGGCTGACGCCGTCGACCACGACATCATACACACGCCAATCAGCCGACTTGTTCATCAGCCGGTAGTCGAGGGGAATTTCCGTTTTCCCTGAGAGCACCTTGGTCCGCACTTCGGCGTATTCCTTCTCAGTCCGTTCGTTCAGGTATTGCACGCCTTCGCCGGAATAGGTCTCGATTTTGTCGGCATAGGAATTCGTCAACAAAGTCCGGAACAGGGACACGAATTCCTGCTTCTGTTGATCAGAAAGATCATTCCAAGGCGCTCCCAGCGCCCGGCGCGACATCTCCTGATAGTCAAATCTCGCGCTCACCACCCGTTCAAGCTGTTGCCGCCTTTCTTCCGACTTGGCGGGCTGCTTGAGCTCCTTCTCAGCGATGATTTTCAACACTTCGTCGATCGTGGTTTTCATCGCTTCTGTGGGCGCACCCGCATACGCAGGAACTCCAGTCAGTCCCAGGCACACGGCAATAGCGACAGCAATGGCGACACTAGAAATTTTCTGACGTCCCGCTGTCTTTCTTGCACCTTGAACCGTCATCATCATGCACTCCCTGTTGGTCATGATCGTCTCATCCCTCTCGGAATGGCTAATTCACCTTTCCATGCACATACTGGCTCACCAACTCTTCGAGATCCAGCCCTGATTCCGTGTCACGGATCATATCTCCGGCCTTGAGCGGATCTCCGCCGCCTCCGGGCGACAACGCTAAAAACTTTTCGCCGATGATCCCTCTGGTCTTGATGGAGGCGATGGTGTCGGTATACAGCTTGGTGTCCTTGTCGATTCCGAGCTTCACCATCGCCCGGTCTTCTTTTAAGACGATCGCTTTCACGCGCCCGACTTCCACGCCGGCAATTTCCACCGTCGATCCCGGTTTCAGTCCGGAGGCCGAAGTGAACTGGGCCTCGACCTCATACAAATCGCCGCCGATCACTTCCAGCTTGCCCAGCTTAATCGAGAGATAGCCCAGACACACGATTCCCACCAGCACGAACGCGCCTACGACCAATTCCATCTTGGTTTTTTCCATTGAGTCGCTCCCTTACCGGCGTGAGGACACTGATGACGGGAACGCCATCGTCCCACCCACTGAAATGAATTCCTTGATATCCGGATCCGTCGTCTGCTGGAATTCTGCCGGAGTGGCCATCAAGGCGATCTTGCCCTTCTTCAGCATGGCGACATAATCTGAAATGCCAAAGATCTCGGGAATCTCATGACTGACCATCACCGCGGTAAATCCAAACTTACGCTGGGTGCTCATAATGAGATCATGAATGGACTTGGCCATCACGGGATCCAACCCTGTCGTAGGCTCATCGAACAGCATGATCTCAGGACGCATGACGAGGGCCCGGGCAAGACCGGCCCGTTTGCGCATGCCCCCGCTCAATTCGGCCGGAAATTTGTGCCCCATGCCCACCAATCCGACCTGTTCGAGCACCTCATCCACGCGAGCCATGACATCAGCACCTTTCATCCGGAGGCGTTCTCTCAGGGGAAAGGCCACATTTTCGGTAACGGTCAACGAGTCAAATAGCGCGGCTCCCTGAAAGAGCATGGCAAATCGCTTCCGCACTTCGTTAAGCCCTTGACCCCGGAGGCGCGAAATCTCCACATCGTCGACCCAGACCTCGCCTTGATCAGGCTGAAGCAGGCCGATCATATGTTTCAGCAAGACGCTCTTGCCTTCGCCGCTTCGTCCGATGATCGTCGTCAATTTCCCGGATGGAATCGTGAGATCGATTCCCTGCAGGACCGGCTGAGTGCCCAATGTTTTCTTGACGCCGATCAGCTTGAGCATGATTACAGCAAAACCGACGTGAGAAAATAGTCCCAGACCAGGATCACGACGGAGGACAACACCACGGCCTCGGTCGTGGCGGTCCCCAGTCCCTCAGCGCTCATGCGGGTATAAAACCCTTTGTAACAGCAGATCCAGCTCACGATGAGACCAAAGCTGATCGACTTCAGAATGCCGCCGTAGACGTCCTTCCACTCGACCGCCGACTCAATGGAGTTCCAGTACGATCCGGCGTTGACCCCTAGGAGGTCCACCCCGACCAGGTACCCGCCATAAATTCCGACGACGTCGAAAATCGCAACCAGCAGAGGCACGCCGATCAAGCCTGCCACCAGTTTAGGAGCAATGAGATACTGGAGAGGATTGATGGCCATGGTATCGAGTGCGTCGATCTGCTCGGTGATTCGCATAATCCCGATTTCTGCGGTCATGGCCGAACCAGCTCGCGCCGTGACCATCAAGGCGGCGAGGACCGGCCCCAGTTCGCGAATCATGCTGAGGGCCACCGCAGAGCCAAGGAGCCCTTCGGAGCCGAACTTGCGCAAGGAGTAATAGCCCTGTAACGCCAGCACCATGCCGGTAAATCCTGCCGTCAGGACCACCACAAACGTCGATTTGTAGCCGATAAAATGCAGCTGCTTCACGATCTGAACGAATCGGAGAGGGGGCCGAAACAGCCAGGCGAAAGACGACAGGACGAAAATGAGCATACGGCCCATTTCAGCGATGTACGTCAGAGCCCACCGGCCAATCCGCTCAAGAATGTTCATAACGCGCTCTTCGTCCCGTTAGGCGAGGTCATCACCGCGCTGAGATATTGCTGGAAAAACCGAGTCAGACTCTTGGCAGCCGTTATGCTCTGGCGACGAAGCCGGCCAAGGCCCATGAGGCTCGACGGTGCGGCGATCACAGAGGCGAAGCCTTTCAGCCATCCAGTGGGCCTGAGAAACAGATTGAAGTCAAGCGGGAGTTCTTCATCAAGGAGATCAGATACCGCGCGGACGATGACGAAGGGCACATCGCCCTTCACGGCTTCCGATGCGAGAGCCCCGCTTTCCATGTCAAGGGCGATCGCACCCGTCAGCCTGGCATAGTGCTGTTTCTCGACTGCGCGTCCAATAATCCGCTCCACGGACACAACCGTCCCGATGCGGTCAGCCGGCAGCACCGTCCTGGCGAATGAGAACAACCGGTCGCGGCCGGCACTGCCACGGCTGGCCAGCTCGATGAACCTTTGCTTATCGGCTCCCATCACCAGGACGGCATCTCCGACAACGAGATCTCCGATGCGGGCCCGATTCAATGCACAGGCAAATCCCGTCGAAACAACCAGTTGAAAGCGCTGCTGCTCTAGCAGCCATGCTGCCTGTGTGGCGGCCTTTTCCGGGCCGATCCCCGTGCGGGCGACCCAGAATTCGCTGCCCCCATTCTCGCTTGAAAAGACAGAAACGCCGCTGACCATGCGTCGCGGTTGTCCCTTGAACGCGGCAAGCACCGCCCCGAGTTCCCAGGAAGTCGCAGCAAACATGGCAATCCGAATGGGCGAAGCTGTCTCCGCCGTCGGCTGCGCAAGGATCGGAACAGTCATTGCGGCGGTCAATGCTCAAACCGGTAGGATCCAGTTCCCTGGACCTGCTGACGGACCTCGTCAGCTCGCATCTTCCCACGGGAACGGAGGTTGCGATACATGGCAAGGGCCCACAGAGGGAAATACTGACAATACCAGTGGTAGCGAAGATAGAAGACTCGGGGAAAGCCGGTCCCCGTGTGACAGACCTCTTCCCATGATCCGTCCTTCATCTGGTGCCGCAGCAGATACTGGATGCCTCGAGCCACACTGAAGGCATCGGTCGCGCCGGCCGACATCAAAGCCATTAACGCCCACGCCGTCTGCGAGGCCGTGCTCTCTCCCTTTCCACTCTGCGCCTCTTCCGAATAGGACAGGCAGGATTCTCCCCAGCCGCCATCCGGATTTTGTTTCGTCTCCAGCCAGGACACGGCATGTTTGACATAGGGCGCCGAAAGATCCTCTCCAATGGCGCGGAGACCGGCCAACACCGACCATGTACCGTAGATATAATTGACGCCCCAGCGCCCATACCAACTCCCGTCCGGCTCCTGCTCCCTTTTCAAAAAGGCGAGCGCAGGCTTCACGGCCGGGTGTGTTTTGTCATATCCCAGCGCACCGAGCATCTCAAGGCAGCGCCCGGTGAGATCGGACGTGCTTGGATCCAGAAGGGCCTTATGGTCGGCAAAGGGGATGTAATTAAACACCACCCGGTTGTTGTCTTTGTCATAGGCGCCCCAGCCACCGTCCGATCCTTGCATCGCGAGCACCCACTGCATGCCGCGCTGCAGCGATTCGTTTTGAAGCGCCGGCTCCGGCATTCGCAACTTTGCCAATGCCATGATGACGACGGCGGAGTCATCGACATCCGGATAGAACTCATTTTCAAACTGAAAATACCACCCGCCAGGCTCGGCGTTCGGCGAAGACACCTTCCAATCCGCGACCGTCCTCGTCTGGCGTGAAATCAAATACGACCCCGCTTTCAGAAGAGCCGGGTGATCAGGCGGAAGACCGGCTTCGATGAGAGCATTCGTCAACAACGCCGTGTCCCAGATAGGAGAGAAGCAGGGCTGAAGATGCAGCGCCGGGGTGCGCTGTCCATTCAGAGTCACCGAATCATAGACTTCAAGATCCTCAATTTCCCGCAGGGCTTTGACGATCAGCGGATCGTCCATCTCATAGCCCAGGCACCGCAGTGCCATGATGGAATTCGCCATCGCCGGATAGATGGCGCCCAATCCGCCGGCGCCTTTGAGACGCTCCAACATCCATGTGGCCGCCTTGTGGACCGCTTTCTCGCGTAACATGGTGATCGGCATCCGGTCATAAATCTTCAGCATCGCGTCCAACGCGACGAACAGATTGTGCGGCGTCAGCCATTTCTGGTCTTTATTGAACGGCGGAAATTTCCAGTAACGAATGCTGCCCCTGGGGATGGGATGCAATTCGTCGATGCGCTGTTCCGGCAGGAGACGACAGACCGGTTGATGCGCAAACACGATCAACAGCGGAATCAGGACGGCCCGCGACCAGTACGAAATGGCGTAGATGCTGAAATAAAATCGTTTAGGCAACAACATCAGCTCGACGGGCATATGCGGAATGCCTTCCCAATCATATTGATCGAAGAGCGCTAGGGCGATCTTTGTAAACACGTTCGCCTGCACGACACCGCCCATGCCGAGAATTCGATCCTTCGCCCGGATCATCAACGGTTCATCTGCCGAGACTCCGCTCAATTTCAGCGCAAAGTAGGCTTTCACCGATGCACTGATGTCCGCCGGTCCTCCGTAATAAATCGGCCAGCCGCCATCGGACAGTTGCATGGCTTTCAGGTACTGAACGGCTTTCAGTTCCCGTTCCGGGTCCACGCAGTCGAGAAACCTGCGTAGCATCACATACTCGGACGTGAGCGTCGTATCCGCTTCGAGCTCGGCGACCCAATACCCTTCCGCATGCTGTTTGCCGAAGAACCATGATTGACTGCGACGGATCGCGTCCTCGATGGTGTCCGGTTGGCTCACGACATGGCTCACCGGCCGGCGCGTGGAATCCAAAGGCGGCAACACCGTCGCCTTGTCGGATACAAGCCGAAGAGGTGAGGCAGGAGCGAACTCCGTGGCCGGGCTGAGCTTGCCCGGCACACTAAGCAGGCTGTCAGACAGGCGGCTGAATAACGCCTTGAGAAGTTTCATGCATTTCCCAGGATGCGACAGAGATGGACGAAGTGACTGGCGTGCAACGAGGTACGGCGCAGAGAACTGATCGTTACACAGTCGGTGAGCAGCCCATCGGAGGGCTTATAGCAGAGCCTCCCAGGCGAGTCAAGCCAAGGACTAGTGAAGTGCCCTAAAAGATTCAGGTTTTTGACACAGCCTCTCTCATCTTGCTGTGGAACACGGGCCAGGAGCCCAAAGGAAACCGGCGCAGACGCTTTGTCAGGCCGGTTGCAGATCCCCCAGGCGAACGGACACCAGCTTGGATATCCCCGGTTCTTCCATGGTGACGCCGAACAAGGAATCGGCGATGGCCATGGTCCGCTTATTGTGCGTGATCACCAGGAACTGAGCGTTCTCCGACAGTCCTCTCAAAACGCTTGTAAACCGCCCGATGTTTTCTTCGTCAAGGGGCGCATCAATTTCGTCCAACAAACAAAAGGGCGTCGGCCTGATAAGAAAGCTTGCGAACAGCAATGCCATGGCGGTCAACGTCTTTTCCCCTCCGGATAACATGGTGATGTTTTTCAGCCGCTTTCCTGGTGGTTGGGCCACAATTTCCACCCCTGGATCCTGGCTGCCGGTGTTCTCGCCGTTGTCCGATGCCGCATCTTCAACCAGCTGAAGCTCGGCCCGTCCGCCCGGAAAAAACTGGGCGAACACTTCAGTGAACTTCAGCTGCAGCTCATTGAACGTCGAAATGAACATGTCCTTGGTCGTGCGATTGATGCGTTGAATGATTTCCTTCAATGACGAGATAGAATTCGAAAGATCCTGTTCCTGCGCCGACAAAAAGGTATGGCGTTGGTCCAGTTCCTGATGCTCGCTGATGGCCGCGAGGTTGATCGGCCCCATCCGATCCAGCCGGTCCCGCAGTTTTTGCAGTCGCTCTTTCAATTCGGCATCGGGAGACCCGGCAACACCATCATCTTCGGCTGCGTCTCCTCCGGCCGGCAACTGAGGTAACCCCGCAGTTCCTGTCAGAAGAGCCTGGGGATCCAGCTGATAGGTCCCGGAGAGGGTTCCCTCTACCGTACCGAGCTGCGTTCGGATTTCAGCACGCCGGACTTCCACCGTCATGCGCGCGTCTCGAATGACAGACATGGACCGGCGAAGGTCGTCCAAGCTTGCTTCCAGGGCCTGACAGGCCGCCATTTCGTGGGCTTGCTGTTCTTGCGATGCCACGAGGTCAGCCTTCACCCGACCGGCCGCCACGCCGAACTCCTGGCAGAGCGCTTCCTGGCGGAGCTGCTCGGTGCGACTGTCGACGATCGTCTGCCTGAGCCCTTCCAGATGTTCTTGCAACGACTGCCGTCGCGCCTCCATCTCCAGAGCCTGCTGTGTCATCCGGGCAAGGTTCGCCTGCTCATGCTCGCGCTTCGCCCGGAGTCCTTCGGCCGCGAGCCTCGCTTCCGTGACCCGTTCCTGCAAGGTCCGGGCATCCTCATCGATCTGACCCAGTCGCTCCCGGACTCGACCAAGCCCTGCTTCCTGACCGTCTTTTTCCGCAATCCACTGGGCGAGCTGGGCTTGGATAGACGCCGACTCCTCCACAAGGCGCTGACGTTCAATCATGGCTTTCTGGATGTCCGAGGTCATCCCACCCAGGCGATGGTCCATGTCGGCTAAGAGCTGCTGCAAATTCTCTTCGTCCTTGCGTAAGGAAAGGTTTTGCATCTCCGCCTGCCGTAAGGAATCGGCGAGCTGCCTCGTGTGTTGAACAAGCCGTTGACCCTCTATCTGCAACTCTTCCCGATGTCGCTTGTCCTGTTCGAGCTCAACGATCAGCCCCTGGCGTCTTGATTCAAGTTCAAGGACCTCCCGGCGCCGTTCGAGGAGCCCCTGTCCTTCTTGAATTTGCCCACCTGTAAGAACGCCTGAGGGATCGAGCACTTCACCGGCCAACGACACGAGAATGGGCCCATCGGGAGCCGACCACGACTGCCGCTCCCATAACCGAACGGCGCGCTCCATCGACTCCATGATCACGACCCGATCGAATAAACAGTCGCGTGCGGCCGTTCGGGCATCGTCCGTTTGGATCAGATCGATCGCCCGTCCGATGACACCGGCTTGATCGGCAATGGCGGGCCACCAGGCATGGGACTGCACGTTCGACCATCGAGGATGCTGCGGGATAAAACTCCCACGGCCCAGCGATTGTTCCTGCAGAAACCCGACGACCCGGTGGGCGACCGAGGGTTCATCGACAAACCAACCACGCACCCGCTCACCCAAGACCGCTTCCACCGCACGGTCCATGCCGGGAGGAATCACGAGCCACTCGGCCACCGCATCGCGGACGCCTTCGCAAGACTTGAGGGCCGTCCCCTCGTCGGCCCCCGCCCGTCCATAACCCATTTCTTCGCGAACCACCCCTTGCAGCGCCTCGAGCCGCGACTCGACCGCCGCCAGATCCTCCGAACGCCGGAGGATGACCTGATCCAGAGACTGAGCTTCTGCCGCGACGTTCGCCGCGTCGGTCTGGACAGTCTGGTGCTCGTCCCGCAGGCTGGTCACCAGGCGATCCGCGGCTCCGTATTCTTCCCGCAACATGTCATGTCGACTCACGGCGGCAGCTCGTTGCGCTTCGAGCTCCTGTTGCTCACACGTCAGGCGATCGCCTCGGTCTGCAAGTTCTTGCGTCCGGACCGATAATTGGATCATGCTTTGTTCGGTATTGGCGACCAGCACGGCCAGTTGAAGAATATCCTGGCGGCCGCGCTCTTCCTCATCAACTGAAGAGGCACGCTGGCGAAGGACCTGCTCATACTCCCGGTCGAGCTCACCCAACGCCTGTTCCCGCGCCTCCATTTCGTCTGCCATGGAACTCAAGGAAGACTCAATCGTCCCGAGCGCCGACCGTAGTTCATCTTGCGAACGGGATAGTTCGGCGAGCTCGGCCGACTCTTGACCTTGTTGCTGTTCGAACAGCTGGCTCCGGTTCCGTTCGACTTCCGCCGTCGTCAGCGCGTGGGCCTGCTGCTGCTCGATGCGCGTCAACTCCTCGCGAACCTTGCCGATGGTGTCCCCGATGGCAATCGCTTTCAGGCGAGCCTGCTCCAACTCCGTCGTCAACCGACCCTGGTCGGCCGCTTTACCCGCTTCCTGCTGATCCAGAGTCAGAGCCTCGGCCTCGGCCTCGTCTAACGCGCCGCGTAGCGCCCTGAACTCTCGTGTGAGCAGTTCGATTTCAACACTCCGCGCCTCCTGCTGAAGCGTCTGGTAGGTCCGCGCCTGCCGCGCCTGTCGCTCGAGCGAGTTCAGCTGTTTTTTGACTTCCGCGATGATGTCGCGGACGCGCACGAGATTTTGATGCGTCGCGTCCAGCTTCCGGAGCGCTTCCGCTTTCTGTTTTTTATAGCGAATGATACCTGCGGTTTCTTCAATCAGTTCGCGGCGATCCTGAGGCGAGGCATTCAAGATCTGATCGATTTGGCCTTGCGCGATGACCGTATGGCCCTTGCTGCCCGCCCGCGTGTCCAGCAGCAGGCTCCGGATATCCTTGAGCCGACACGCGGTCTTATTGACGAGATATTCGCTCTCCCCGTTCCGGTAGAGCCGACGAGTGATCATTAATTCCTGAAATTCGGTTAGTTGGCTGGGAAGCCCCCCGCCACCCTCCAGCTTCATGGCCGTGTGCTCGAGACCGCCAATCACGAGCGAGACCTCTGCCATGCCCAACGGCTTGCGTAGTTCCGTCCCGTTGAAAATGACGTCTTCCATCTTTTCGCTGCGGAGGGTCTTTGTGCTTTGCTCTCCCAGCACCCACAGAATGGCGTCCACCACATTGCTTTTGCCGCTCCCGTTGGGACCCACGATTGCCGTGACTCCCTCCGGGAACTCGATCTTGGCCTCAGCGAACGACTTGAAGCCCAACATGTCCAATGATTTCAAGTGCATCGGTTCACCTTTGCGCTATTTGGCACGTGAATAGGAGGAGACTAAGAACGGCAGAGCCGCTTGTACCACACAGGTGCGGAGAAATCAAAATAAAATACTGCTGGTAGTAGAAGAAGGGCCAGATCCCTACTAGATGTAGAATCCGGCGCTCTGTGGTCGCAGGGTTAAGACGTTACCTGGCGAGTGTGGATGCTGATTTCGTGAGGGATTCGATTTGAACCAGCTCCTTCGGCAAGAGAAATTCCACATCCTCTTCGATGACGGTCAGCTCTTCGAGTTCTGAGGGACCTGACGCCCTCAGAAACGCCACGACCTCGGTCACCAGCACTTCCGGCGCGGACGCGCCGGCGGCAATGCCAACCGCTTTCGTCCCTTGGAGCCAGGCCGGATTGATGTCATGAGCGGAATCGATCAGATAGGAGGGAATGCCACATTGTTCCCCCAACTCCCGGAGCCGGTTGGAGTTTGAACTGTTCGGCGATCCGATGACAAGAATGACGTCGACCAGTTTGGAGAGTTCCTTGACCGCATTCTGACGATTCTGCGTCGCGTAGCAGATGTCCTCCTGGTGTGGACCTTTGATGTTCGGGAAACGGCGGTGCAGCGCCCCCACGATGTCCCGGCATTCATCCACGCTCAACGTCGTCTGGGTGACATAGGAAAGGTTAATCGTGTTCTCAACCTGCAGTTTTTCCACGTCCTCAACAGAAGACACGAGATGGAACTTGTCCGGGATCTGCCCGAGTGTGCCGATCACTTCGGGGTGCCCCGCATGGCCGATCAAAATCAGGTCGTATCCCTGGGTGTAATCCCGGTTCACTTCATTGTGGACTTTGATCACCAGCGGACACGTGGCGTCGATGACGTGGAGACGGCGGCGGTTGGCTTCTTCCCAGACCGACTTGGCCACGCCGTGGGCGCTGAAAATCACCACGGACCCTTCGGGGACTTCGCTCAACTCTTCCACAAAGACCGCGCCTTTGTGCCGGAGTGAGTTCACCACATGGCGGCTATGGACAATCTCGTGGCGTACATAGATCGGCGCCCCGTATTTCTTTAACGACAAATCAACGATGTCGATGGCACGATCGACGCCGGCACAGAACCCTCGCGGGTTGGCGAGATATATCTTCATCATCGTAGGGACTCCATCCGCTGAGAGCCGGTGAAGGCGACATTCGTCGCCACAATCATCGTCGTTCACCTTACGTCAGATTCACCGGAGTCGTCAACACAATAGGCCTCTGGACGAACATTCAAGCCTCCGGGAACCGCTTCTTGACAGGGCATTCCATGCTCCGTACCCTGTGCATCCATGTCGGCTCCCGGCTCCAAAAAAGTCCTCATTATTGAAGACGAGAAGGACATCCTGCAGCTCGTCAAACTCTATCTGGAAAAAGAGGGGTTTCGAACCGTCACTGCCCTAACGGGCACGGAAGGTCTTGCGCAGGTCAAGGCGGAAAAACCGGACCTTGTCGTGCTGGACCTCATGTTGCCTGAGTTGGACGGCCTGGAGGTTTGTAAACGTCTGCGGTCCAACCGGGAAACCGCTCTGCTTCCTGTCATTATGCTGACCGCGAAAGCGGAAGAATCCGACACCATCGTCGGCCTTGAGCTAGGCGCGGACGATTATGTGACCAAGCCGTTCAGCCCCAAGACACTCGTGGCTCGAGTCAAAGCCCTGTTGCGCCGCTTGGAAGCCAGCCCAGTGAATGGAGCCGGCCATTACCGGTATGGCACCCTCACCATGGATCTTGCCCGGCATGAAGTGACGGTGGGGACGCAGGAGATTGCATTGACGGCGAAGGAATTCGGACTGCTTGAACATCTGCTTCGGCATCCAGGCCGGGTGCTCACGCGTGAGGTGCTCCTCAATGCCGTGTGGGGATACGACTATTATGGAACGACGCGGACGGTGGATGTCCATGTGCGGCGCCTCAAGCAAAAGCTGCCGGTGCTCGAGAACGCGATCGTGTCCGTGAAGTCGCTCGGCTATAAATTAAAGGATGTGAACGGGGGTGACACGTGAGGCACCGGGCCTCAACCAAGAAGCCCCACGACTCTCATGCGCGCCTTGTCTACCGCCGTTCGCTCGTCTCTCATCCTTGTTCATCACCATGACGCTGCCCATCCGCTGGAAGGTCACGCTCGCCATCCTCCTCGCCGTGACCTGCGGACTCGTGATGGCGGGGATCCTCGCGATCCGATCGCTCGAGCAACAGGAAGTGGCGCAACTCACCGAGATCCTGGAAGCACGGACGAATCTGATCGCGTACAGCCTTGAACCCGCGTTTCAGCCGGATGCGCCGCACTCCACGCCATCTCAATTGAACGCGATGGTGCGCGATCTGGGCAGTCGCGCCTCGGCCCGCGTGACCATCATCGCGGCCGACGGCCGGGTGCTGGCGGATAGCGCCGTCGCCGACGCTCAGCTCGCGGCGGTGGAAAACCATCTATCGCGTCCTGAAATTCAACAGGCGCTCGCCGCTGGACAAGGCCGGGACATTCGCGCCAGTCATACAACCGGCGAACGAACCATGTACCACGCGCGTACGCTCAAGCAGCGGCAAGGGTCCGCCCCGATGTTCCTTCGCGTCGCTCTTCCCATCACGTTACTCGACCGGGAGCTGACGACATTGCAGAAGAACCTCATGCTCGCTCTCGGCCTCGCTTTCTTAGTCGCCTTATCGCTGAGCCTCTGGCTCGCGCGCAGCATTACCAAACCCCTGTCCGATATCGCGCTGGCCGCGCAACAACTCGCGACCGGGCAACAGACCCTGCCCATCCGGACGACCGCACAGGATGAAGTCGGCCTTCTAGCGACGACATTGAACCAGATGGCGGATCAGCTGCACGCCAAGATCGCGGAGTTATCCGAAGATCGGGCGCAGCTGTTGGCCATGCTCACGTCGATGGTGGAAGGCGTCATGGTCCTCGACTATCGAGGGCACATTCTCCAAGTCAATCCCGCGCTCGAGCGCATGTTCGGCGTGACGCGCGCCGAGGCGCGGGGACATCGCTGTGCGGAGATTTTTCGGCATCAGGAACTCAATGATGTGGTCTCTGCCACACTCCGCAGCCGCAGCAATCATGAACAGGAAATCGTGCTCGGAGCGACCGGTCGATGCCTGCACGTAGAAGCGTCCGTCGCCGGAGGTGAGCGCGAGAACGAGGCCTGCGCCGTGCTGGTCTTTCATGACATTACCGAATTGCGTCGACTCGAAAAGATCCGCAAGGACTTTGTGGCCAATGTCTCACATGAGCTGCGGACGCCGCTGACATCCATCAAAGGGTATGTCGAGGCGCTGCTTGACGGAGCCAAAGACCAGCCTGAGACCTCGATCCAGTTTCTCAAGATCATCCTGGCCCAAAGCGACCGGCTCAATTTAATCATCGAGGACCTGCTCGAACTGTCAAAGATCGAATCCGGGCGCGCTTCGTTCAAGGAAGACCCGATGGACGTTCGCAGCGCCATCGAGCGCACGATGTCCATGATGACACCGCTCGCGGCCAAAAAGAGCCACCGTCTTGTCACTCGCATCGACGACACTGTGCCGGCACTCATGGGTGATGAAGACCGGCTCGTGCAGGTGCTCACGAATCTCCTGGACAACGCGGTGAAATACACGCCCGAAGGCGGCACCATTACTATCGCCGCCCACATCGCTCCGCCGCCTCCCGGCGCGTCACCGAGTCGGCGGATGCTTGAGCTCAGCGTCACCGACACCGGGCTTGGCATTCCGGAGCAGGACCGTCCGCGCGTGTTTGAACGCTTCTATCGCGTCGATAAAGCCCGCTCCCGGGAACTCGGTGGAACAGGACTTGGGTTGGCGATTGTAAAGCACCTGGTCGAAGGACAGGGCGGCCGTGTGTGGGTCGAAGGAAACGCTCCGCAAGGAAGTCGATTCGTGGTGCGCCTACCTGTAGGGACCGAGTTGGCAGAGACGGCTCAGATCAGCGACGCCAACACGGCATAGACTGCCGCCCCCAGCGCGCCGGCTCCCGGAAATGTAAAGATCCATGCCGAGAGAATTTTTGTGGTGACGCCCCACCGAACCGCGGACAGCCGGTTCGTCGCGCCTACGCCCAGAATGGAAGAGGTAATGGTATGCGTCGTGCTCACGGGAAGCCCGAAATGCGCGGTGAACAAGAGGACGCTGGCAGCGCCGGTTTCCGCCGCAAACCCGTGCACAGGCTCCAGCTTGACGATGCGCATGCCCAGTGTCCGCATGATCCGCCAGCCGCCGACCACCGTGCCGAGCCCCATCGCAAAGGCGCAGGCGACGATTACCCACGTCGGCACCTCAGAAGACGTCAACTGGCCGGACGACACCAACGCAAGCGTAATGATACCCATGGCCTTCTGCGCATCGTTCGCTCCATGGCTGAACGCCATGAAACTCGCTGACACCAGTTGCAGCCGGCTGAACACCTTGGTCGCAACTCCTCTCGGCACCCGAAAGAAAATCCAGCTCACCGCGACCATGACGAGAAAGCCGACCCCGAAACCAAACAAAGGGGACAAAATCATCGCCTCTAGAATGGCTCGCAATCCCTTGAACTGCACGACCGACCAGCCGCCATGCGCCACGGCGGATCCCACCAAGCCGCCGATCAACGCATGGGACGAGCTGGTCGGCAAACCGAGAATCAACGTGAAGAGGTTCCACAAGATAGCCCCGCTTAAGGCAGCGGCAACGACGGTATTGGTAATGGCGTCAGGAAAGACGATGCCGCCGCCGATCATTTTGGCCACCGCGGTCGAGAAGAAGGCGCCGGCAACGTTCAGCGTGCCGGCCAGCACGACGGCGGCTAACGGGCTGAGTACGCGCGTCGAGACGACCGTCGCCACCGCGTTGGCGCAGTCGTGCCAGCCATTCGAGAAATCGAAGAGCAGCGCAAGGCAGACGGTGAGCAGAAGCATTCCGGTCAAGTCAGGCATGTGAAATCATCGCCAAATGTGAGTGGGAAGGCCTGGAGCCGGAAACACTGATCCCCACTGTGTCACGGCTGCTCGTTCGGTTTTCAACTGTGTTTGAGAACGATCCGCTCCAGAATATTCGACACGTCCTCGCAGCGGTCTGTCCCGGCTTCAAACGTTTCGTAGATTTCTTTCCACTTGATCACCGCAATCGGGTCCTTTTCCTCTTCAAAGAGCCCGGAAATCGCGTCGCGAGACACGCGATCCGCTTCATTTTCCAGGCTGTTGACCTCTACGCTGCATTCATTGATCTGAGCGAGCGACAACGTGACCTTGTCCACTCCACGCCCGACGGCCACTGAAGCCTGGTACAGGATGTCGGCTAGCCGGATGGCCGATTCTGTCGGTGTGGCAACTTTGTAAATCACAAACCGGTCGGCCACGGCTTCCACGGCATCCAGGATGTCGTCTAACGCACTGGCGAGGTCGTGGATGTCCTCCCGATCGATGGGCGTGATAAACGTCTGATTCAGACGCGTCGCAATATCATGCGTGATGCCGTCTCCGATATGTTCGACTTCTTTGATCCGCCTCGCCTGTTCGGCCGGATCGTGGAAATGCTCCATCATGTCCTTCAGCAGACGACTGCCCTCGATCATGTTATGGGCAGCCTTTTTAAACAGATCGAAAAACGCTTCTTCTTTGGGAATCAGTCCGAACATCACAGTGGCTGCTCCTGGCTAGTCGGGTGTCGCCCCGCCTTCTCACATACCGGTGCGGCACCGGCGTGACAATTTTCAAACCTTGCCGACGTTCCTACCACCGCACCAACCCTGTCGCCCACGTCAATCCACCGCCGAAGCTGCCCAACAACACCAGATCACCGGTGGCAATCTTGCCCTCCCGCACCGCCGCATCCAGCGCGATTGGAACGGACGCGGACGACGTATTGCCGTAGCGGGCAATCACGGAAGAGACCTGCTCCGGCGCAAGGCCGAGACGGTCGGCGAGGTGGGCGAGAATTCGTCCGTTGGCTTGATGGAGTACCACCTGCTTGACCTCGTCCAGCCGCACGCCGAATTCTTTCAGCATAGCCTGCACCGCTTGCTCAATCCGCCGGATCGCCACCCGGAAGAGGGCCGCGCCCTGCATATGCAGCACATGCTCGCCCGCGGCGATGGTTCCGGCCGAAGTCGGCTTCCGTGATCCCCCCGCCGCCACTCTCAACAGGTCATGCCGTGACCCGTCTGAGTACATTCGAAGGCCAAGGATCCCTTTGGCCTGAGGTGTCCCGTCTTCCTCGCCTCGCAGAACTACCGCTCCGGCGCCGTCGCCGAAGAGCACCGCGGTGTCCGCATCGGCCGGATCAAGAAACCTGGATTTAATCTCCGAGGCCACGACCAGACAGGTCCGGACTTGTCGGCTGCAGATCATGGCATTGGCCATAGAAAGGCCGTAGAGAAACCCCGAACAAGAGGCGGAGACATCGAACGCGCCGACGCCCCGACAGCCCAGACCGCGCTGGACGTAGCAGGCCGTGGAGGGAAAGGCCATATCAGGTGATGTCGTCGACACAATAATCATGTCGACGGAAGTGGCCGGACAGCCGGCTGCTTCAAGGGCCCGCTGTCCGGCTTGTATGGCCAGATCGGAAGTCGCTTCATGATCGGCGGCCCACCGGCGCTCGCGAATGCCGGTCAGCCGTTCAATGCGGTCTGCCGTCACCTGAAGAGGAACCGCGACCTCTTGATTAGAGACGACGCGCTCCGGCAGATAACTCCCTGTTCCGATCACCCTGGTCCGTATCATCACTTCTTCGCCGGGCACTTTCGCCAAGAAAACGCATGGAATTTCAACCGTGGCGGAATTATAGGGACCAGCGACCATGGGGTCAACCAGCTCTCCATCATGTGTTGATTTTGGCACACAACCTTGCTATGAACGTATCATGATGTGGTGCACACAGAGGTCCTCGAAGAGAACGTCGTCGCGCGCCTTTTACGCGCTGATCGTCTGTCTGGCCCTCAGTCAGGCCTGGGGAGTCGGCTGCTCCAGCACCCCCAAAGAACAACCGACCGCCAAGAAAGCGGTGGGGGGGACGGACGAGCAAATTTTCCTTGGAGACACGATCGAGAAAAATTACGACCCCAATGTCATCATGAAGCGCGGCGAAGCCTTCTTTGACAAGGAAGAGTATGCCGAGGCTTTGGTGGAGTACAACCACTTCCTCGATCTACACCGGACCCACATCCTGGCTCCTTATGCGGCGTTTCGGATCGGTGAGACGCACTTTAAAATGGCGAAGAGTATCGATCGGGATCCGGAACCGTTAATCAAGGCGATCACGGCACTTGAACGGATGCGGAAGGATTTTCCGGGAAGCCGCTACGACGCCCAGGCGCAACAGAAAATCCAGGAGTGCCACGACTGGCTCGCCCAGGCCCATCTGTTCGTCGGGCAGTTTTATTACCGCCGCGGGTCCTATCTGGCTGCGGCTCACCGCTTCGAGCAGATCATGAAGCTCTATCCGGACAAACCCGTCGCCCCTGACGCCCTCTATTTTCTGGCGATGAGCTACCATGAGCTCGGTGCCGATGACTGGGCACGCGATAATCTCGTGCTGTTGGCCGAAAAATATCCCGGCAGTACAGTGTCCGGTGATGGGAAGAGCCTGTTGGCAAAGCTCGGTGGCGGAAAGTCAGGAGTGTTGCTGGCCAAAAAATCCGACTCCTCAGTGGCGTTCTCTGACATCGGTCCAACAGCCGCCAACAACAATGGACGTCCTTTGCCCGAGCCTCCGTCCGGCGGCGCTGGGCTTGGTTCTCTCCAACTACCCTCTGCCAATGCGCTCGGCCAGGGCTTCACCGCTTGCCGCCTCGGCGCCTGGTGCTAACCCAATCCGTTCTCTTTTTTTCGTACCGCCAATAAAGAGAGCTCTGCGGAGCGTTCAAAACGGTTTTCAGCTAGGCCGCAGACGAGAGCAGGACCGAGGCGTACCCTCTGGGGTACGTTGAGGAACTGAGCGAGGCGAGAACGACGCTGGAAATCGTTTTCAACGCTCCACTATTGGCCGAGATACCAGCCGATGCCATACCGTTCTAAGAAGCTCGTAATCATCGTGAGCGAGTTCGCATAGATCATGACTCCGACGATGAGCAACAAGACGCCGCTCACCGTCGACACACCCCACAGATAGGCGCGGACTTCTTTAAAATAGGCGAGGAATCGGTCCACGCCGAGCGCCGTCAAAAAAAGCGGCAAGCCGAGGCCCAGCGAATAGCAGGTGAGCAGCACGACACCGTTGATCAGCGAGTCCGTTGTGCTCGCGTAGAGCAAAATCGACCCTAAGACCGGGCCTACGCAGGGGGTCCATCCGGCCGCGAAGGCGACCCCGATGAGGAACGATCCGACATATCCGGTGGGACGGTTCCGGAACTGGAAGCGATGCTCCATCTTTAAAAAGTTCAAATTCAACACACCCAGCAGGTACAGGCCGAACACGATGATCAGAATCCCGCCGATGCGGCGCATGTGATCCTGATAGGTGATCAACATTTGCCCCAGGAAGCTGGCGGATGCGCCGAACGCAATAAAGACCGACGAGAATCCCGCAATGAACAACAGCGCATTGACGACGATGGCTTTCTTGAACTTATTCCGCTCGCTCGCATCCGTCAATTGCTCGACAGACAGGCCGGTGATGTAGGAAATGTACGACGGCACGAGCGGCAGCACGCAGGGTGAGACGAACGACAGCAGGCCCGCCGAGAAGGCGGCAACGAGCGAGATTTGAGGAATCGATTGGGTCATGGTCAGGACTTCATGAGCGTCTGGATCAGCTCCCGTGCTTCTTGAGAATCCCAGTCCCGGGCCCCAAAAATCTTCTGGCGGATGACGCCCTGACGGTCGACCATAAACGTCATAGGCAGCGATCGGGCCCCGTAGGTCAACCCCACCCGATACTCGGAGTCATGCAGAATGGGAAAGGTGAATCCCATTTCCTGTTGAAACGGCCGGGTCACGGCGGCGCCTTGAGGATCTGTGGACACCGCCAGTATTTCAAACTCCTTATGTGAAAACGTGCGATAAAGCTGCTCCATCGCCGGCATTTCGACCCGGCAGGGGCCGCACCAGGTGGCCCAGAAATTGAGCAGCACAATTTTCCCCCGGAGTTGCGCGAGCGTGACCATATTTCCGCCGAGATCCCGCAACTGGAAGTTGGGCGCGACCTCGCCGACCTTTACCGAACCTCGTTCAGCCACCGCCGTAATGGCTCGCCCCACCCCCGGCTCAGCCCGAGACAACGCCGCCTGGCCGACACAATCTAACGCCAACAGGATGACGAGCAGCCGGGCATGATGCGACCACTTCATGAGCGCTCCTGCAGGACGGTCGTGCCAGGGAGGTTCGACGACGGCTGAGCGGTTTTCGGCTGCACGTTCAGCAATGTGGTCAGCGTCTTCAGATTATCGATCCTCGTCCAATCCTTTGGCCCGATGACAATTTCTCGAATCACGCCTTCTTGATCGATGATAAAAGTCTCCGGAACACCCATCCTCTTATAGGGCTTATCCGTCTTTCCCCAGGAGTCGATGAGGACGGGAAACGTCAGGTTCATGCCTTTCACGAAAGGCGGAATGTCTTTGGTCGTCGTGACGCGGTCGATGCTCACCGCAAGGATCACGAGGCCGTCTTTTTCAAAGTTCTTAAACAACACTTCCATGGACGGCATTTCTTCCCGGCAGGGGGCACACCAGGTGGCCCAGAAGTTGAGGAAGACGACTTTGCCGCGGTAGTCCGAAAGCTTGATCGGTTTGTCGTTCAGGTCTGTCAGGGCGAAATCCGGCGCCACCTTCCCCACGACCAGCGGCTCATACTTCGCGCTCTGCAGCCAGACAATGACAAAGGTGACGGCAAGGATCGTTGCGCCGGCCACCAGAATCAAAAGGCGTGAGCGGCTGTTCGGCGGCTCTTGAGCCATGGCGACAGATGACGGTGTGTGTTCAGACATGGTGACCTCCGGAACAGCAGGTCACACCGGGCTAGGCGTACGCATGTAGCCCGGACAACAAAAAGTTGACGCCCCAAAAACAAAAAATCACCATCAAGAGCCCGAATACCGCATAAATGGCGGCTTTATGCCCCTCCCAGTCGCGCGTCATGCGGGCATGGATGTAGGCGCCATAAATGAGCCACACAATCAACGACCACGTTTCTTTGGGATCCCAACTCCAGTAGCCGCCCCAGGCGTAATTCGCCCACATGGCGCCCAGGATAATGCCGAAGGCGAGCATAGGAAAGCCGACCATGATCGCTTTATAACCCAGTTCGTCAATCGTTTCGAGATCGGGAAAGGCCGCGTAGAAGCGGGATAGGGTCCCTCGCTCCTCTGCGCGTTCTTTGAACAGATACATCAGGCCAAGCCCGCCGGCCATGGCAAAGGCCGCGTAGCTGGTGAGCGTGACCGAGACATGGATATAGATCCAATAGCTATTCAGAGCCGGCACCAGCGGCTCGGCTGTTTGATACCGGTACGGCAACAAGGACGCCGCACCCATCGCGATAAAGCCGATGCCCACGACAAAGGCGCCGATCGCTTTGATCTTGTACCGGACTTCCAGCAGCACATACCCGAGAATGATGGCCCAGGACACGTAGGCCATGGCCTCGAATTGATTCGACCATGGCGCGAATGTGCCCGAATGCTCCATGCGTTCGAAGGCACGCGTTAACAGCGCGGCGGTATTGAGCATCCAGCCGAACACCGTGACCAACGTCGCCACCTGTCCGAGCTGCGTCGCCCAGGCTCCGTCCCGTTCATCGAAATTTTCGCCCGGATGTCCGGCCGGGGCGAGCGCCATGGAAGGACGGCGGGCAAAGAGATAGGCGACGTACAGCGTGAGCGCCGCCAGATACAGCCAGAATGTCATATCGAACAGGAAGAGTGAGCGCATCATCATACCGTCCTCCGTCTACCGAAGCCGAGCTGCCAGTATCATACTCCAAGAACCGTCCCGAGTGACGACCCTAAATCTTAGGTCTTCAATGTCCTGACTTTCTCCGTAAGTTTCCGGAACTCCTTCTGAAAGTCGATCTGGCTCTTATGTGTCGTCCCGCCCAGGTGCACCGTGACCCCACCGTCCGGCGCCGGGATGATCTTTGCCCACAGCCGGCGGTGATAAATAAACGATGAGAGCGTGATTCCGACTACGATCATCGTACAACCGGTCCACACGATGTTTATCCCTGGATTCTTCGCAATTTGAAGCCCGGTAAATTTCTTGGGTTTGTACCCGATCAATTCAAACTGATATTTGGAGTCCTTGACCGCGAAGAGATCGGGAAACTGCTAAAAGATCCAGGGCGACGCTTGCACGGCGTCCCGTTCATGAATCGCCAGCTTGACAGCCGGGTTCGCGTGTTCCACGGTCTTGGAAAAGACCTTCTTTTCCGTCGAGTTAAAGGCGAAATCGGCGACAAAGTCCGTGATCGCCAGCTTCAGCTTCAGATCAGGAAGCGTGTGTTCCTTCTGCCACTCCAGATCGATGGTCTTCAAGACCTTGTCGGAAGCCCGATCCTTGATGTTGACGCGCGCAATTTCAATTTGATCCCAGGAATCGCCGTAGCTGGACTGATAAAACCAAATGCCTTTATAGACGAGGGGATCATTCACCGTAATGGTTTTGGTGACAGCCGGCTTTCCGTCCTCCAGCACGGTCAGGGTGCTGTTATAGGATCTCACCGAGCCGTTTTCGTGATAATCAATCCAGAACTTGTCCACCTTCAGGTCAAAATTCCCCCGGGGAATATGATAGGTCTGCCCTTCCAGGCAAACCCCGAATTCTTGAAACCCGTAATAGGTCCCGAGCAAACCGCCGAACACAATCACCGTCGCGCTCAGATGGGCCATGTGAGCGCCCACCCGACCCATCACGCCTTTGGTCGCATACACGGTCACTTCTCCAGGCTCATTCTTCGCGAGCACACGGTAGCCCTTGGAGACAAGATGTTCGAGCAGCCGCCGGGCGACGGATTCTTTGGTATCGGCAAGCGGAATCTCGGCCTGCTGCTTCATATTCTTGACGAACGCCAGCGTGACCCCCACCTTATCTTGTTGCATTGACCGCCATACGGCGGGGAACCGTTTGTAAAAACAGGTCAGAGAGTTGATACAAAGGAGCCCGAGCAGGCTCGTAAACCACCAGGCATGATAGACATCGGTGAAGCCGAGCCGCACGAACCAGCGATAGGTCGCCTCCCCGTACTCCTGCACATACACTTCGGGCCGCTCCCCTTGCTGGATGACCGTCCCGACGGTCGCAGTGATCGCGAGGAACAGAAACAGAAAGATGGCCAGCTTGATCGAGGCGAAGAACTCGACCAACTCACGGGAAAACTCATCCCATCCCAAGCGAACGGCGGATGGCCGGACAGCCGGTTTTTCAGGCAGCGCGTCTGGTTGGCCGTTCATAATGAGTGAGACTCCTCGATTAGCCGCATGAGGGGACATTCCACGCCCGCCGGGAGGGTCGGAACACTCTCCTGGGTTGTCTTAGGGGCGTAATCGTGGATGGTGGAAATTGTAAGGCGCGAAAAAATTTGATCATTTTACAAGTGGCTGAAAACCAGTGTCAAGCAAACCCATTCCAGTCCCCCTACGAGAGCAGTAATAGACAATGCCCTTTGAACTCCGCTAGAATCCCGCTCTATTCCGACTCTGCCCTGATGTGAGAATTCCCAACTCGGCGAGTAAACCCAGAACCAGAGGGAGCGCATGCGAAATAACTACTTGTTTACATCTGAATCAGTGACTGAAGGACATCCGGACAAAATCGCCGACCAGATATCAGATGGCATCTTGGATGCCATTATCGCCCAAGATAAGTATTCTCGGGTCGCTTGCGAGACAATCCTCACCACCGGCATTGCATTCGTCGCCGGCGAAATCTCCACCAAGGCTTACGTCGAAATTCCCGACATCATCCGGGACGTCATTAAGGACGTCGGCTATTGCGATGCCTCGTGGGGTTTCGATTTCCATACCTGCTCGGTCTTGACCGCCATCCATCAGCAATCGACCGACATCGCCATGGGAGTTGATTCGGGCGGCGCGGGCGATCAAGGCTTGATGTTCGGCTATGCGACGAATGAAACCACGGAACTGATGCCGATGCCGATCGTGCTCGCCCATCGGTTAACCAAGCGCCTGGCTGAAGTGCGGAAGAAAAAGATTCTTCCCTGGGTCCGTCCAGACGGCAAGTCGCAGGTCACTGTCGAATACCGCAAAGGCAAGCCGGTTCGCATCGACACGATCGTGGTCTCAACTCAACACAGCCCAGATGTCACCAATCGGCAGATTGAGCGCGATATTATGGAAAAGGTCATTAAACCCGTCATGCCCAAAGGGCTGTATGACCCCGCCAGTGTGAAGCATCACATCAACCCAACCGGTCGGTTCGTCGTCGGCGGTCCCATGGGTGACACCGGTCTGACCGGCCGAAAAATTATCGTCGATACGTACGGGGGCCATGGCAGCCATGGCGGAGGGGCCTTCTCCGGCAAAGATCCAACGAAGGTCGACCGATCGGCCTCTTACATGGCTCGCTACATCGCCAAGAACATCGTGGCCGCCGGCATGGCCGACAAGTGCGAAGTGCAGCTGGCGTATGCCATCGGCGTGGCCGATCCCGTCTCGGTGCTGGTCGACACCAAGGACACGGAAAAGGTTTCAGTCGACAATCTCGATAAACTGGTGCGCAAGCACTTCCCGATGACCCCCCGGGGCATCATTGACCACCTGAAGCTCCGCCGGCCCATCTTCAGGAAGACCGCCTCCTACGGACACTTCGGCCGCAATGAACCGGAGTTCACGTGGGAAAAGACGGACAAGGCTAAGGCGCTGCGCAAGGACGCAGGGCTCTAGCGCCGTCCGACCGAGAGACAAGGGCGGGTGTAGCACCCGCCCTTTTTTTGTGACAATTCGTCACTATCAGCATCATTCATCACGCAGGAGGGTTCCGTGGATTACGATGTGAGAGACATCAAGCTGGCCGACCAGGGACAATTGAAGATCGAATGGGCCGAAGCCACCATGCCCGTGCTACGGCTCATCCGGAAGCGATTCCAACGGCAACAGCCGCTCAAAGGCGTGCGGATCACAGCCTGCCTGCATGTGACGACGGAAACCGCCAATCTTGCCATCACCTTGAAAGCCGGCGGAGCGGACGTGCGCCTCTGCGCCTCCAACCCGCTCAGCACGCAGGACGACGTCGCGGCGGCGCTCGTGCAGCACGACGGCATTCCGATCTTCGCCATCAAGGGCGAGGACAATGCCACCTACTATCGGCACATTGAATCGGCGATCGCCCATCGGCCGCACCTGTCCATGGATGACGGCGCCGACGTCGTCTCCCACTTACATTCCAAGCGCAAAGATCTCTTGCGCAATGTCATCGGCGGCACCGAGGAAACCACGACCGGCGTGATTCGTCTTCGAAGCATGGCCGAGAAGAAGGTGCTGAGATTCCCGGTTATCTCGGTCAACGATGCCGACACCAAACACATGTTCGACAATCGCTATGGCACCGGCCAATCGCACGATGGACGGCATCATTCGGGCGACCAACCGGCTGGTCTGCGGCTCGATTTTCGTTGTCGCCGGCTACGGCTGGTGCGGCCGCGGCATTGCGATGCGCGCCAAGGGCATGGGCGCCGACGTCGTCGTCACGGAGATCGATCCGTTGAAAGGCCTGGAAGCGGTGATGGATGGCTACCGCGTCATGCCGATGGAACAAGCGGCGACGGTCGGAGATTTCTTCGTCACGGTTACGGGCAACTTGAAGGTCATTCGCGGGGAGCATTTTGCTGCGATGAAGGACGGCGCCATCGTCTGCAACAGCGGCCACTTCAATGTGGAGTTGGACATTCCGGCCCTGGAGAAACTGAGCAGGAAGCGGAAGATCATCCGGACCGGCGTCGAGCAGTTCACGCTGAAAAACGGCCGTCGGGTGAGCCTGCTCGGCGAAGGCCGCCTCGTCAATCTCGCGACGGCGGAGGGCCATCCTTCCAGTGTCATGGACATGAGCTTTGCCAATCAGGCGCTCGGCGCCGAATATATCGTGAAGAACTACAAGATGCTCGAAAAGAAAGTCTATCCGGTGCCGCCCGTGATCGATAAGGAAATTTCGCGTCTGAAACTCGCCGGGATGGGCGTGGTGATTGACAAGCTGACGAAAGAGCAGGAGAAGTATCTCGCCAGCTGGGAGATGGGAACATAGGGCCAGTCCAGTCGGAAGGAACAGGGCCGCCTTTTCGGTGGCCCTGTTCAAATCACTCAATCATGAGTCGGCCGGGATGCGGCAGGAATCACCGCGATGATTCGCAGCGGCCCACCACTCCCGCCCGCAATCTTCATCGGCAGAGCGATGATTTCAAAGCCGCGCTCGGGAAGTTGGCTCACGCCGGCCAGGTTTTCGAACACCGGCACGTCGTGGGAGAGCAGTTCAACATGGGTCTCGAACTTGGTTGATTGGCCATAGTCGATTGACGCCGTGTCGATGCCGATTGCCTTGATCCGTCGCTCTCGCACCAGCCAGGCTGCCGCCTGCGGGTGCAATCCAGGGAAGTGCAGCGCGCTTACTCCCTCTGCTCCTCTTAGTTCCGTCCCCAGATAGTTTTTCCGTGAGGGCCAGAACTTCCCAAAGCCGGTATCTAACAGCACGATCATGCCCTCAGCAATGCTTCCATGCTCTGCTTCCCATTGCTCCAAGTCATGAACGCCGACACGGTAGTCGCGGTCTTTTGAGCACTTGGCGGAGAGGTCGATCCGGACTCCGGGCCCGATTAGACGCTCGAGGGGTATCTGATCCAGAGTCTGTGCGCCTCGGGCAAAGTGAACCGGCGCGTCGATATGAGTGCCGCCATGCTCCGGCATCGCCAGGCGATTGGAAGTATAGAAATATCCGCCAGGCATCTGTTCCGCATGCTGGGGAATGAGTACGAAATCCTGTTCGGTCGGCCACACAATCGTATCGGCGCCAAACGCATGGGTGAGATCGACAATCCGGGATTGGGCTTGGACAGGATGACCGGGTAATGAGACCCCGGCGCGGCATCCAGTAGTTGCCCAGAGAGTGAGTACTCCTATGAGTCCATAGAGAATGTCACGAAGCGCAGAAGACCCCAGTCTATTGCTTAGCCGTCCTGCCATGACCGGACTGTCCCTCCTGTTTATGTTGGTGATTGGTTTTGAAGCGCCCTGTTCGAGCGCTGCAAGGGAGACTATAGACTACCGCCCAAGAGATTGCTGCCTGAAGCGCATGGCACTGTCGGAGGAGATGTTCTTTCGGATTTCGTCGCTAGCCTGCTGCTTTACCATAACGAGGTGCGACGTGGCTGAGACTAACCTGCGTTGCGAGTCAGCGGCCCTGGCAGCCTATTGGAGTCGTTGACTGGCATTGGTGAGAGGCGTACCGTGATGGTCAACACAGCACTAGAGGAGGCCCCCATGTCCATGATGTGTTCCATGGCAGCCTGCAAGGCCCAGCAGGGGATGTGCGGGCATGAGAAGGTCATGCTCGGCCTCGCTCTGCTGGCGGCCTTCGGTGCCACTGCCTACGTTCTAATCGGCTGAGTCGCCGGCAAACCGACGACAAGAAACTCGCCGACTGACGTGATGCCGCCTCCGCGCTCATGACTTGTCTGCGCCGGATGAGTCAGGTGGAGGATTTTTCAGACTCTGCCTGCGGAATAACGCGCTTACTGAACCAGGCAATCTGCATCCAGCGGGGAAACTCCGCGCGACGAACCAGCTCAGCGCCGGCCACCACCGCCGTCGCACCGACAAACGTTTCCACCCCGATCGATTCTTCGAAGACCAGGAAGGCCAGGAAAATAGTCACGATCGGAATGAGGTTATGAAAGGTCCCCACTGTCGCCGGAGGCAATGACTGCAAGGAGCGGCAACGCAACAGAAACACCCCGGCGGTCGCAAACCCCACATACACAATACCTGCCACGATCGTGAGAGACAGATCCCCGTGCTGGGCTTGCGTCAACTGCCAGGAACCCGCCAGCAATAAGCAGGCGCTGCTGCCAAACATGACTGTGTTGGACACCATCACCCCGAATCGCTTGACCACGCCCGCGCTGAAGACAATGTGAGCGGACATCATGATGGTGAACAGCAGGACGAACCCGTCGCCGGCATGCAGGTGGATGTCAAGAGTCGCCGCCTCTCCTGCAACGGCGACGATACAACCCAGGAAAGAGAGGACGATGCCAGCCAGCTTGATGGCATTCAGCCGTTCTCTACCGAGGAAGACGCTCATCAACGCGGTGCAGGAGGGCAGCAGGCTGTAAATCAAGGCATAATGGGTGACGCTGGTGTGCATGAGACCATACGCCGACACCGCGTAAGAAAAGACCCCCAGAAACCCCACGATGGTCAGATGCATCACATCACGGATACGCAGGGCGAGAAGACCCCGCCAATCCCACAGGAGTGTGATGGCCGAAAGAAAGACAAATCCAATGGTGACCCGTATCATCGCGAGGCTCATGGCCTGAACGGGGCTATGCTGGAACACGTATTTGATGACGAGGGTGACGGAACTCAGCAAACCCACAACACCCAGCAGGCATAGCAACGGGACTGTCTCTGAAGAGTGCTTGTGAGCGGAGTCACCCATCGATCACAATCCCTCCAGATTCAAGGCAACGAGGTCATTAATAAACCGCGAGAGCCGTTCCTGGTCGCCCGGAGCGATGTCGGAGATGCAGGATCCCACCGAGTTCCCGCTCACCCGCGTGACCAGGATGCTGCAGTGGATGGCGACGGCATCCGTCAGGCTGAATTCGAGCTCCAACGTTTCTCCGACCCGCACCGGCAGGTCGGTGGTCAGTTGGACGCCCTTCTCAGTCAGATCGCACACTTCACAGGCGACCGTCTCCTCGCCGCGTCGGACGGTGCCGCTTCGCTCCACCGCAATTCGGTAGAATTCTCGCTTTTGTCCCATGAGAGGACTCCTCTCTCCTGCGAGTATCGGGTTTGGGTTTAGGAGACAATGAAGCTTAGCAGACAAGACAATTTTGCCTAGCTCGATGGTGACCTTGAGACAGGACACCGATCGGTCTATCATCGTGTGTCCGTCCTGACTACATCCAACGTCGCCAGTGCCAGGGCAATTAGCTGCAGTCTCAATGAGTTGGACGAACAAAGTCTCATAGCCATCCATGACCAGCCCATACCAATACGATCAGGCGTTGGCTCGCGCATTAATTCTCGACGAGCTCTTTGACCTGTCTCTCTATCGGGCCTTGCACCAGATATCGCCCGACGAAGACTCAAGAAACACCCTTGAAGAACTCGTGAGGGTGGAGACTCAGCATCTGGCGTTTTGGCAGAAGTTTTTCGGGCACAAGGTCGACCGGCTTGACTGGGCGCGGGGGCTTAAACTGCACGTCATGCTCCTCGCCTGCCGCGTGCTCGGCACCACCGGCATCCATCTCGCGCTGGAAGCGATCGAAGTGCACGGTGTCCGGAAATATCTCGCGCTCTGGCAGGAATATCAGCATCAGCCGCTCGGGGAAGCCTTGCGCGGCATCCTCATGGACGAATTCAAACATGAGGATGTGCTGGTGACCGCCCTCACGCAAAGAAAGATCAATGCGGAGAAGATCCGCAATATCTTTCTGGGGCTGAATGACGGCCTCGTCGAGATACTCGGAGCGGTCAGCGGGTTCTTTGGCGCGTTCGGGAGCGCAACCATGGTGCTGATCGCCGCCTCCACCACCGCCGTGGCAGGGGCTCTGTCCATGGGAGCCGGCGCCTTCCTCGCGTTGAATTCTGAGAAAGAAGTGAAATCTACCGAAGCAGCCAGGAAAGTATTTTTGGGCGAAGAATCCAATAGCGCCCCGATGGAAGAACAGCCGCTTTCCTCCGCCATCGTCGTGGGCTCCGCGTATCTCATCGGTGCCATGATCCCCGTGCTGCCGGTCCTGTTCGGGGCGAGCAACGCGTTGGCTTCGATTGTGGCAGCAGGATTCATGGTAATCGCCGTGTCAGCCATCCTCTCCTTTCTCTCCGGCATGGACATCAAACGCCGGGTTCTGCTCAACCTCATCATCATCACGGTGGCAGTGAGTATCAGTTACGCCATCGGGCTTCTGGCCAAACAGATCTGGGGCATTTCGGTATAATCAACCAGCGCGCGTTGCACCGGCGGTCGCTGATATGGCCAAGATTTTCATCGGGCTTTCCGGCTATTCCTACAAGGCCTGGCAAGGCCCCATGCGGTTCTATCCGCCGGACCTGAAAGCCACCGGCTTTCTTTCCTACTATGCGACTCGATACCAGACGGTGGAATTAGACGGCGTCTGGTATCGTCTACCGACGAGTCAGGCCGTTCAGACGTGGAACCATCAGACACCGGCCGGATTCCTGTACGCACCGAAGGCGCATCGTCAGATCACACACGTCCGGAGACTCAAGCCGGAAGGGCTCTCGACACTCAACGCCATGCTGGAACGTTTCGCACCACTTCGGGAGGCGGGCAAGCTCGGCCCGATTCTGCTGCAGCTGCCCCCGAATCTGAAGCGGGACGACGCCCGGCTCGCTGCGTTTCTCGCGTTGCTCCCGACCACACACCGATGGGCCATGGAATTTCGTCATGACAGCTGGCATGCCGGACCGGTCGAGGAGCTCCTGCGCCAATACGGAATCGCGTGGGCTGCGGTGGACACGGATGAGTACGAAGCCGAGCATCGCGACACAGCCGGCTTCCGGTACGCGCGGCTGAGAAAAAGCCGCTATTCCCTGACTGAATTACAGCAATGGGGCGAACGGTTGGGAGAGGCAGCGGCTCGAGGGCAGGATTGTTTCGTGTACTGCAAGCATGAGGACGAGGGCTCACCCTGGCTGTGGGCGGACGAGCTGCTGAAACAGACAGGATAGGGGTATGATTAAGACCGGCTCAGTGGCCGGTGAACGCGAGCTTCCTTCCTTCGAAGACCAGCGTCGAACCTGGCGCCATCTTTTTAAATCCGATCTTCCGTTTTTTCAGGGCCTCGGCAAAAGACGCCGTGTCCTGAGTGAGGACCGGGAACGTGCCGTAATGATGGCCGATGGCCAGCTTGGCTTTGACGCTGGCCGCCGCTCGCGCTGCCATGGCCGGCTCCATGCCGAAGTGCCCGCCGATGTTCAACAGGGCGACGTCCGGGGCATATTGCTCGCCGATAACATCCATATCCTTGAAGTAGGCCGTATCGCCGGAGTGATAGATCGTCGGGCCACCTTTTATTTTAAGGACATATCCACCCGGATTGCCGGCATACACGAGATCAGGGCTCTGCTCGGTTGCCAGAGGATTCCCCATACCGCTCGAATGCACGGCCGGCGTCATGGCAACCATGACCTCGCCGTCGGCAATGGTTAATTCTCCACCGGGATTCATGAGGCCGTCAAATCCGACCTGGTCCTTGGGAAAACCTTGAAGCTTGACCAGATTCGTCCCGAGTTCGAAATTGGCGACGAGCCGGGCGCCGGTTTTCTTCGCGATGGCCACCGCATCGCCGACATGATCGAAGTGCCCGTGGGTAATAAGAATGTAATCCGCCTTGGCGATGTGCTCGACCGGATCCTGTTTGTCCTTGGCCAAGGGATTGAGCGGATTGTTCAGCCACGGATCAATGAGGATAATCTTTCCGGATGGAGTCGTAATTTCAAACGCCGCATGGCCATGCCAGGTCAGGGTCGTTCCCTGCCCTGCCGTCGCAATGGGAGCGACGGCGAGAATCAGACCGAAGATGATGGCGATGTGTCTCATGGCTTCCTCCGAACATGGCTGAACGCCTGACACAGCGGGGGTGCTGGACAATGCCCAACACCCCCGATGACACGTACAAAGCCCCAGACTAACGGCCGAGGGCCTTCTTGACCGCGTTGCCGATCTCGGCCGGATTCTTGACCACCTTCACGCCGGCCGCTTCGAGCGCCTTCATTTTTTCGTTTGCCGTGCCCTTGCCGCCTGAAATAATCGCGCCGGCGTGGCCCATCCGTCGGCCGGGGGGCGCCGTGATGCCGGCGATGAAACTGATGACCGGCTTTTTGACATGCTTCTTGATGTACTCAGCCGCCTTTTCTTCCGCATCGCCGCCGATTTCACCGATCATGACGATGGCCTGTGTCTCCGGGTCTTTTTCAAACAGGGGCAGTACATCCACAAACCCCGTGCCATTGACTGGATCGCCGCCGATGCCCACGCAAGTCGTCTCCCCGAGGCCCAGCGTCGATAATTGATGCACCGCTTCATAGGTGAGGGTGCCGCTTCGGGAAACCACACCCACGATGCCCTTTGTATGGATAAAGCCCGGCATGATGCCGATTTTGGCCTCATCAACGGTAATGACGCCAGGACAGTTCGGCCCGATCAATCGGACGTCACGGCCGCGCAGGGCTCGCTTCACTTTCACCATGTCATTGACCGGAATGCCCTCGGTGATGCAAATGATCAGCGTCACGCCGGCATCGGCCGCTTCTAAAATCGCGTCGGCACAAAAAGGCGGCGGAACAAAGATGAGCGACGTATCGCAGTCGGTCTTCTTGACCGCATCCGCCACCGTGTTGAAGACCGGGATGCCTTCTACTTCCTGCCCGGCCTTGCCCGGCGTGACGCCTGCGACCATCTTCGTCCCGTAGGCCTTGCACTGCGTCGCGTGAAAAGAGCCCTCTTTGCCCGTAATCCCCTGCACCACGACTCGCGTATTCTTATTGACGAGAATGCTCACGGGGTTCTCCTTTACGCCGCCTTGGTCAACGTTACAATTTTCTGAGCGGCTTCCCACAAATCATTGGCCACTTCCAGCTTGAGTCCCGACTCCGCGAGCAGCTTCCGTCCTTCATCTGCATTTGTGCCTTGGAGACGTACGACCAGCGGCACCGTAATCTTCACTTCCTTGGCCGCTTCAATCACCCCATGCGCAATCCGCTCACAGCGGACGATCCCACCGAAGATATTGATGAAGATGCCCTTGACGTTCGGATCTTTCAGCAGAATCCGGAAGCCGGCTGCAACCGTCTCTTTGGTCGCCCCTCCACCCACATCCAGGAAGTTGGCCGGCTCGCTGCCTGCCAGCTTGATGACGTCCATTGTGGCCATCGCAAGGCCTGCGCCGTTCACCATGCAGCCTATGTTCCCGTCCAGCTTCACATAATTCAGATTGCTCGCCGTAGCTTCGATCTCCAAGGGGTCTTCTTCATTCAAGTCACGCATCTTCTGGATATCATCATGCTTGAACAGACCGTTGTCGTCGAACGAGACTTTTCCATCCAGCGCCACCAACGTCTTTTCCTTGGTGATAATGAGCGGATTGATCTCCACGAGCGCCGCATGTTTCTCCATAAAGAGCCGGTACAGATTACCAAGCATTTGGACGAATGGATTGATGACGGCCGGTTCGAGGTGCTGGAGCCCGAGCGCATAGGCCACGTTGCGCCCATTGTGCCCTTGAAAGCCAATGGCCGGATCGACCGCTTCCTTAATGATTTTCTCTGGGGTCTTCTCGGCGACTTCTTCGATTTCCATTCCGCCCTCGGTACTCGCGATGAACGTCGGCCAGCCGGTGTCCCGATCCACGAGAATGCTGAGATACAACTCTTTCGCGATGTTGGCGCCTTCTTCGAGCAGGAGGCGATGAACGGTCCGGCCCTTGGGTCCGGTCTGGTGCGTGACGAGGGTCTTGCCGATGAGTTCCTTGGCGATTCCGGCGACTGCTGCTTTATCTTTGGTGATCTTGACGCCGCCCGCCTTGCCTCTGCCGCCTGCATGAATTTGCGCCTTCACGACAAAGACCGGCGTATTCAATTCACTGGCCCAGGCCGTGGCCGTTTCAGGAGAGGTCACCTCTTTACCGCGCGGCACGGGCACTCCGAATTGCGCAAACAACGACTTCGCCTGAAACTCATGCACATTCATGCTGAACCCCTTTAACTGACTTTTCGTGTGTAGGCCGGCAGAACCATGGGTGAGATCACATCACTGAGATTCCCGTGCTTCTTCGCGTCGGCGCGGAAGCGCTGCAGGTGTTGCACCGTCAACTTGCCCTGTTTGACGGAGCCAGCCCGCGCGGCGGCCGTCAAGCCGGATCGCTTGCCGAAGACCATCAGATCAAGCAGCGAATTGCCCATCAAGCGATTGCGCCCGTGCAGTCCTCCGGAGGCTTCACCGGCCACGAAGAGGTTCTTCACATTGGTTTCGGAATTGGTGTCGATCTTCACGCCCCCGTTCTGATAGTGCAAGGTCGGGTAAATCAAGACCGGATCCTTGCTGATGTCGATCCCGAAGCGATCAAACTGCATCATCATGGCGGGGAAGTGCTTCTCGACCGTGCCAGGACCATGCTCGGCATCCAAGAGCGGCGTATCCAGCCACACCCCGACACGCCCTGACATGGTGCGAATACCACGACCCTCCTCGCACTCGCGAATAATGGAGGACGAGACGACGTCGCGGGTATCCAGTTCGTTCACGAAGCGTTCGCCCTTGGCGTTGACGAGCTGCCCCCCTTCGGACCGAATGCCTTCAGTGACCAAGGCGCCGATCAGTTGTTCCGGATAGACCGCCCCTGACGGGTGATACTGAAAGGTATCGATGTGAGCCAATTTGGCGCCCATTCGATAGGAGAGACAGAGCCCGTCCCCGGTGGCGCCGTAGTGATTGCTGGTGGGGAATCCTTGAATGTGCAACCGTCCGATTCCACCCGTGGCGAGGATCACCGACTTCGCCGCGACCACCACATGGCGATGATTGTCCATATCCTTGAAGATGGCGCCCGTGCAATGGCCCTGATCATCGCTCAACAGTTCGATAGCGGCACAGAATTCAAGAAGCTGGATCTTTTGATTGAGGACTTCATCCTTGAGCACGCGCATGATCTCAAGGCCGGTATAGTCAGAGCAGGTCAGCAGCCGGGGTTTTGAGCTGCCGCCCCCTTTTTTGACGTGCAGGTTCCCGTCGGCTTGTCGGTCAAACAGCACGCCCAATTCGAGCAGCCACTTGGCGATCGACGGCCCGTCCTCCACCATCACCTTGAGCAGGTTATGGTCATTGTGCATGTGGCCGCCCTTAAGCGTGTCGATGAAGTGGGTCACCGGCGAATCTTCGGGTGCGACAGAAATTTGCATGCCGCCCTGCGCCATCACGCTATTGGAATCACCCAGCCGCAGTTTCGTGGCCAGAATGACCTGGGCGCCTGTCCCATGGGCATGCAGCGCCGCCGCACAGCCGGCCCCGCCCCCGCCGATGACCAGCACATCGGTCGTGAACTGAGGGGTCAGATCGACGCCGTCTTGGATCGGGCTGTCGCCTTCGAGCAGCGTCGCCAGTTCGACGACGGTCCGCTCATCCTTGTTGGGACCGAAGCGGATCGATCGGTAGGCGCTGGCCCGATAATCCGGGTGGTATTTATGAATCAGCTGGTCGCATTCTGCGGGGGAAAACTTCGGAAGCGTTTGCTTGCGGCGGGCATCGCGGGTCTTATGCACGATCTGTTGGAGCGCGTGAATGTCCATGTCTTCAGTCCCGTCAGGGTCAATCGGGGGATGAGCTGGGGAGCCCCGCACGAATGACGGTCGGAGCAGGCAGCGCCCTCACTTGACCGCCGCACAGTGGGCGGCCAACTCCTGCTCGTTCATCGAAAGGATGGCCTGCCACTCACTATTAAACCGCCCGTCTTGAATTTCCTTGATGCGGGTATCGAGGCCCTGCGGCTTCTCGGTGAAGTGGGCTCCCTGCGCGCGGCTCACGTACAAGGCGACGAGGTTCGGCGCAATGTCCGCAATGCACACCGGCGTGCACATGCCGCACATGACGCAATCCATGAACATTTCTGAGACGCTTTTGAAATCGCCGAACACCGCCTTCCAGACACCTTCACGCACGTCGATTTTCTGCGGACAGGCCTCGGTGCAGGCATTGCAGTTTCGGCACAACGGAGCTTCGGGGTAGAGATTGAACAAATCCTGCTTCGGATCTTTGAGGGACTGAATGTCGTAGAGCGCCTTCCGGGCCGGGAAAGGGGGCATGAGGGTAAAGGACATCCCGTCCTGCACCGCCATCTGGCACGCCAGGCAGGTCCGCACCTTGGGATCGTCCTTCGTCCGGTAATACGTGGCGCAGGCTCCGCAGAACCCCCCCAGGCAACCGACTCCGCGCACGACCTCCTGACCCGTGTACCACAACGCCTTGATGACGGTGATGCCTTCGGGCACGTCATACTTCTTGCCCGAGATCTCAATCGTCACCATGCGAGGCTTCATCACCTCGGGCTGATCAATCACATTCGTGTCTTCTTGTGCCATATCTCTCAATACGAGGCCGGTGACTGCGCGAGGAGAAACCCCTCGCGCTCCCTCATCCTTACTCCCCCTGACGGCCGCTATGCAATCGCATCAACGATCGTATTCAGCGTCGGGCTGGGACGCATCGCTTTGGCGGCCTTGGCGTCATCCGGGTGATAGTACCCGCCAACATCCACCGGTTTGCCCTGAGCGCCGAGTAACTCGGTGGAAATCTTCGACTCGTTGTCGGCCATTTCTTTGGCGATCTTTGTAAACCGGGCCGCGAGATTCTTGTCCTGTGTCTGCTGGGCCAAGGCTTGTGCCCAGTACAAAGCCAGATAGAAATGGCTGCCACGATTGTCGATTTCGCCCACCTTGCGGGCCGGCGACTTGTTGCTCTCCAAAAACTTGGCATTGGCCTGATCCAGGGTATCAGCCAGAATCTTCGCGGCCTGATTGTTGGCGACTTTTGCCAGATGTTCCAATGACGCCGCGAGCGCCAGGAATTCGCCAAGCGAATCCCACCGCAGATAGCCTTCTTCCTGGAACTGCTGCACATGTTTCGGAGCGGATCCTCCGGCGCCGGTCTCGAAGAGTCCACCGCCGTTCAATAGCGGCACGATCGAAAGCATTTTGGCGCTCGTGCCGATTTCAAGAATCGGGAACAGATCCGTGAGATAGTCACGCAAGACGTTGCCGGTGACCGAAATCGTATCCTTGCCTTCTTTGATCCGCTCGAGCGAGAGCCGTGTGGCCTCTGCCGGGGACATGATCCGGATGTCGAGCCCCTTCGTATCGTGATTCTTCAGATAACGCTCAACCTTCTTGATGAGTTCCGCATCGTGCGCGCGGGTCTTGTCCAGCCAGAAAATCGCCGGAGCTCCCGTCGCCTTCGCGCGTGTCACCGCCAGCTTCACCCAGTCCTGGATCGGCGCATCCTTCACCTGGCACATGCGCCAGATGTCGCCCTCTTCCACCTGGTGTTCGAGCAGCGCCTTCCCGCTCGCATCCACCACGCGGATCGTGCCGTTGCCCGGAGCCTTGAAGGTCTTGTCGTGCGACCCGTATTCTTCCGCCGCCTGTGCCATCAGTCCCACGTTCGGCACGCTTCCCATGGTCTTCGGATCAAGCGCACCGTGCTTTTTGCAGAAGTTCACGACCTCTTGGTAGACCGGCGCATAGCTGCCGTCCGGAATCACGCACTTGGCGTCCGCCGCCTTGCCATCCGGGCCCCACATCTTTCCGCTATCGCGGATGACCGGCGGCATGGAGGCATCGATGATGATGTCGCTGGGCACATGGAGATTCGTGATCCCTTTGTCGGAATTCACCATCGCCATCGGAGGCCGCTTCTGATACACCGCTTGGATGTCGGCTTCGATGGCCTTGCGTTGATCGTCCGGCAAGGCCTTGATTTTCGCGTACAAGTCGCCAATGCCGTTGTCAGGATCGACGCCCAGCTTCTTGAGCGTCTCGCCATGCTTTTCAAACACGTCCTTGTAGTACACCGTCACGGCATGTCCGAAGATCTTCGGGTCCGAGACCTTCATCATGGTGGCCTTCATATGGAGCGAGAACAAGACCCCTTGCTTCTTCGCATCCTCGATCTGCTCCTCGATGAATTGACGCAGCGCACGCTTGCTCATGAAGGTCGCATCGATCACTTCGCCGGCCTGTAAGGCCACCTTCGGCTTCAGTACCGTTGTCTTACCGTCCTGCCCCACAAACTCGATGCGCACCTCGGTCGCCGCAGCGTTCGTCATGGATTTTTCGTTCGACCGGAAATCCCCGCCCTTCATATGGGACACGTGTGTCTTGGAGTCTGGACTCCACGCGCCCATTTTATGCGGATGCTTTCTGGTATGCGCTTTTACGGAAAGCGGCGCCCGGCGGTCGGAATTGCCTTCACGCAGGACCGGATTGACGGCACTGCCCTTGACCTTGTCGTAACGATTCTTGATATCTTTTTCTTTGTCGTCTTTTGGATTCTCCGGATATTCAGGGAGCTTGTATCCCTGTCCCTGCAATTCCTTGATGGCCTCTTTCAATTGAGGAAGCGAGGCACTGATGTTGGGCAGTTTGATAATATTAGCTTCCGGCGTCTTGGCGAGTTCGCCCAATTCGGAGAGGGCGTCCGGCTGCTTCTGCTGAGGCGTCAGATAATCTGGGAACAGGGCGAGAATGCGACCCGCCAGCGAGATATCCCGCAATTCAACCGCTACCCCCGCCGCCTTCGAGAAGGCATTGATGATCGGCAGGAACGAGTATGTGGCCAACATCGGGGCTTCGTCTGTCTTTGTGTATATGATCTTGGAAGCGTTCGTCGTCATGATTGTCCCTCTTTACCTCTCCTGTTAGTTCAGCGCGTTGAGCGCCGAACCAGCCTTGAACCACGCAATCTGTTGCTCGGTCATGCTGTGGTTCGCCTGGATGGTGAGCGCCTTGCCATCCGCCTTGTGTATGGTTACCTGCACCGGCTTGCCAGGAGCCAGACTGCTCAGCCCCGCCACGCTAATGCGGTCCTGCTGCTCGATCTTCTCGTAATCCTTCGGGTCAGCAAAGGTCAACGCCAAGATCCCCTGTTTCTTCAAATTGGTTTCATGGATGCGAGCAAAACTCTTTGTGATGACCACCCGCACGTTTAAGAATCTCGGCGACATGGCGGCATGCTCGCGGCTGCTACCCTCGCCGTAATTTTCGTCGCCCACCACAATCGACCCGATGCCCTGTGCCTTATAGGCACGGGCAATCTGCGCGATCGTGAGGTTCGATTCGCCGGTCAGCACATTTGTGCCTTTGCCCGGCTCGGACGAAAAGGCATTGTTCGCCCCCAGGAACATGTTGTCGCTGATCTTATCGAGGTGTCCCCTGAACTTGAGCCAGGGTCCCGCAGGGGAAATGTGGTCGGTCGTCGTCTTCCCCTTCGTTTTGATCAGCAAGGGCAGCTTGTCGAAATCCTTGCCATCCCAACGCGGGAACGGCTGCAAGAGCTGCAACCGCTCGCTGGTCGGCGGAATATCGACGGTTAGGGCATCACCATTTTGAGCGGGCGCCACGAATCCTTCTTCGCCCTTGGCGAACCCTTTGGCAGGCAGTTCTTCTCCCTGCGGGGGCTGGAACTTGAACGCGTTCCCGTCGGCTCCCTTGAGTGTCTGGTTAACCGGATCGAAGCCCAGGTCACCGGTAATGGCATAGGCCGTCACTATTTCGGGACTGGCGAGGAATGAGAGGGTCTCGTTGATGCCGTCGTTCCGCCCTGGGAAGTTGCGATTAAAGGAGCTGACGATGGAATCGGCTTTGCCTTTCACGCCATCGGCCCGCTTCCACTGCCCGATGCACGGGCCGCAGGAATTCGACAACACGGTCCCTCCCAGCTGTTCAAACGTATCCAGGAACCCGTCACGCTTCATCGTGTGATAGATGCGCTCGGAGCCGGGCGACACGAGGAACGAGGCCTTCGCCTTCAGTCCCGCCTTGAGGCCCTGCCGGGCGATGTGCGCGGAGCGGCTGATGTCCTCATACGAGGAATTGGTGCAACTCCCGATCAGCGCCGCCTTCAATTCGACCGGATAGCCCTTTTCTTTGGCTTCTGCCGCCAATTTCGAAATCGGTCGGGCGAGATCGGGCGTATGGGGGCCCACGACATGCGGCTCGAGAGTGGACAAATCGACTTCCACAATCTGATCGTAATGCTTCTCCGGGGATTGATAGACCTCGGGATCTGCGACCAGCAGGTCCTTATGCGCCTGCGCAAACTTCGCCACGTCCGCACGGTCCATAATGTTCATATATGCGACCATCTTCTGATCGAACGGGAAGACCGACGTGGTGGCACCCAGTTCAGCGCCCATATTGCAGATGGTGCCCTTGCCCGTCGCACTGATCGTTTCAGCACCGGGGCCAAAGTATTCGACGATTTTGTTTGTGCCGCCTTTGACGGTGAGTAGTCCGCAGAGGTAGAGGATGACATCTTTCGGGGAGGCCCAGCCGTTCAGTTTGCCCGTGAGCCGCACACCGATCAGTTTCGGATGCAGCACTTCCCAGGGAAGCCCCGCCATGACTTCACCCGCATCGGCGCCGCCGACACCGATCGCGAGCCCGCCCAGCCCTCCGCCGTTCGGCGTGTGGGAATCCGTTCCAATGATCAAGCAGCCGGGGAACGCATAATTTTCCAATACCACTTGATGGATGATTCCGGCCCCTGGCTTCCAGAAGCCGATCCCGTACTTCTTCGCCGCGGACGCCAGGAAGTTGTAAACCTCCTTATTCTCGTCCATGGCACGAAGCAGGTCTTTCTCTGAGCCCATTTCAGCGCGGATCAGGTGATCGCAATGGATCGTGCTCGGCACGGCCACCTGCTTCTTGTTCGCCTGCATAAACTGCAAGATGGCCATCTGCGCAGTGGCATCCTGCATCGCCACACGATCGGGCCGAAGCGCCAGCATGGCCTTCCCACGTTCCCAGGTCTGAGCATCAAAGTTGTCGGCATGCGACACAAGGATTTTTTCCGCCAGCGTCAGGGCGCGGCCGAATTTTTTGCGGGCCTTGGCAAACACTTCCGGCATCTTTTTGTACAGTGGCTGGGCAAGATCCATCGACATGGCAATATCTCCTTCAACACCCCGACCGTCCGGCCAAAGGTGGAGTTCAATTCACTCCGAGTTATTTCAGCGGGGGCACTTCCCGGCGCTTTGGCGCCGCATAGTTCACAAGGTAATCGAACAGCCGGATCAAGCGGCTGTCCTGGCGTTTTTGGTCGACCCAATGTCCGATCAGTCCGATGGTCCTCGACAGGATAAAGAACCCGTTTAAACTATCCACCGGAAACCCGATGTCAACGAGAACCGCTGCCATCGTTCCGTCCACGTTCAAAATCAAATTGTCCTTCTTCGCCGCCGTCACTTTTTCAACTTCCAACGCAAAATCCAGACAGGGTGTCTTGATGTTCGGCAAGCTCTTCACATAGCCGACCAACTCCTTCACGCGCTTGTCCGGATTGCGCAAGCTCTTCACACGATGGCCGATGCCGGGCACCGGTCCGTGATTTTTCTTCATGTAGCCCAGGAATTCATCGACGGACATCTTATTGTCGACCGCATACTTGAAAAACCGGCCGGCGTCCGTCACCGCCCCCCGAAGCGCGGACCGATCATGATCATGCCCGCTGCCACCGACTGGGAGAGGCCGATGCCGGCGCAGGCCGCCAAAATGGTCGCATAGGCACCGCTGACACAAGGGCCGTGATCGGCGGAGAGCATCATGATGCGCTTGATGATTTCGGATTCCTGCTTGGAGATCAGCCGCTTGTCCCATAACAATCCGATGACGTGAGGAATTTCATAGCCTTTATTGATTAATTCAGAGGCGGGATAGCCGTCATAGCAGGGTTCATCACCGCGGTCGTCGCTGATGGTCGTACGGATCAGCGGCGCCACCATGACTTCATCCGCCTTCATCGCTTCTTCAATCGATTTCGGCAGTCTCGGCAATGTGGCCGGCTCAATCGGTTCCTTCACCTGCCCTGACTTGAGGAACTCTTGATACGCCTCTTTGATGGCAGGTCCCAGCGCCCCGAATGTGGCCGGTACGATCGCGCCGGCCTTCTTCAACGCGTCAGATTTCGACCGGGCAGAACCCTCGCCCTTCAGGCCTTCCTTGGCGCCTGCATGACCGAACTTCATCCCCTTCGGCAGGCTTTCCTGACAAAAGCCGGACACGACGCCGATTAACTTGATCCGCCGCTTTTTCGCGCCGTACCATTCAGCCGCTCGCTCCTCGAGATCGCCGCCCATTTCGCCCACAATGACGACCGCCTTCGTCTGCGGATCGTTCTCGAACATTTCGAGATAGCTGACGTAATCAGTGCCCGGGTAGGCGTCACCGCCGATCCCGATGGCGGTCGTAATCCCGTCGGCAAACTGAGAGCAGATCCAAATGATTTCGTTGGAGAGCCCGCCAGACTTGGTGATGACGCCGAACGAGCCTTCCCGGTAGAGCTTCGAGAGCACGAGATTGTCGAATGCGCCGCCGATGACGCCCAGGCGGCAGGCACCGGCCGATATGATTCCGATGGAGGAGGGACCGTTGAAGACCTTTCCCACCTTCCGCGCGTGGGCCCCGAGCAGCTTCGCATCCTTTTCGGGCACGCCCTCCGTGATCATGGAGACGACCTTGATATGCGGATCGTCGAGCGCCTCCATTCCGCCCTTCATGGCTCGATCGGCGCCGATATACACAAGGCTGGTATTGATCGTTGAATGGTGTTTCGTGGCTTCGGCGATCGACTTATAAACTGGAATGGCTATCAATCCGCTGCCGTAAGGAATCTCGTTTGTCTTGCCGGCGTCGGGTGGATAGACAAAGGCCTCGACATTGAGCGGGCGCTTAATGAGATAACAGAACTCCGCCATGCGTCGTGCGGCATTCACGCCGGCTTGGCCGCCCTGAATCACTACGCGGGTATCTTTGTTGGCCAGGATACTCATCGGAGACTCCCCTCTTCTTCACTGCCGCCTGCGGAGCGCGAATGCTGCGGACTGCGGGACGTCCCTCAGTCCGGAGTTTCCCGTCGTTACTTGTTTTGCAGTGCCTTGTCGACGATATCGGTGAGCGGTGTGTTGCGATCGAAGACATGAATATCAAAGCCTTCGTCTTTGAGTGCCCGCATCGCATCCAGCCCTTCCTTTTCGCGCGGGCCTCCGCGACGGACCCATATCTTCACATTTTTCATCTTGCCTTCTGACTTGGCTTTCCGAAAACCGTTGATGATTCCGCCGAACGTTTTCTTCACATCCGTGAAGTTCGCAATGGCGCCGCCGACAATGACATTCTTAATACCGGGCAGCGAGCAGACCTTCTCTGTGAGCACTTCGACGGCCCAGTCGGGCGGGTCGCCTGAATATTCGGCGTAATTGGCAAGTTTTCCACCGCGCGCTACGACCGCATCCGAGTAATACACGCTGGCGCCGCCGCCGGCCGGCAGCATGGCCGTGTCCCCACCGGGAATCTCGATGAATTTCACAGATCCCTTGATCTTGGAATCAACCGCCATCACTTCCATTTCGTCTTTGGAATACGCCCGGCCAAATTCGGCAGCGAATTGAAAGTTCCAATCTGGGTGGCGGAATTTGGCGTCGCCATCGAGGAGCGTCACCGCATCCAAGGCAACCAGCTCACCGTCTTTTTCACGGACGACGACGGGATTAACCTCGAGGTACTGCGCGTCTTCGTTATCGAAACAAATGAACATTTTCCCGGCGAAATCCGCCATCTTCTTGCCCAGCGGCCCGGTAAAACCCGCATCCTTCGAGAGCTTCTCCAGGGTCTCCGGCGTGGGCTGCTGGCCCACGTCCAGCGTCAACCGCTTCACACGGTCCCAGTTGGATTCCACTTCAATGCCGCCACAGTTGGCGACCAGGATTTCGCTGCCTTCACGCGTCGATTTGACGGCACAATAGTATTCGTCCTTGTGCGGAATCATTTCAGACACAATGACCTGGGTCACGGTGATGCTCCCGACTTGTTTCCCGATCATTTCCTTCGTGGCCGCAATGGCCCCGTTCAAATCGAGCCCCACCTTGACTAACCCGAGCTTAAACCGTGAGCCGAGTGCTTCATGAGCCTTCGCTACAAGCTTGCTCTGCTTCATCCATTCGTTCGCATGACCGAGCTTCGACAGTTCGTCTGCAGAGGTGACGACGACATAGTTCGGAACCGTAATGCCCCACTTCTTCATGAGGCCCATCCCGGGACCCTCAAGCACCTTGGCCATGACATGTCTCCTTAAGAAACAAGTGAACAGACGGATAGGAAAGCGGATTCTAGCCAAATTGAGAGGGCGACACAAGACACCAGAGGTACTAACGACCTGCGGTACAAAAGGCCTAGTCAACGGACCTTGGTAGGTAATTCGATCCTAAGTGACTGAATACAGGGGAATACTATTGCGTTTGGGGCATGACCATGACGGAGGTCGGCTCTGGTTCATTTCTGGTTCATTTATGGTGAGCGCCGATTCTTCTGGCAGGTGGGACAGTAGAAGGAACTTCGTTCGCTTTGAAGTCGTCGAATCAGCGAACCGCATCGGTTATGGCATGGCCGATTCTCCTTGGCATAGACAAGATGGCGCTCTTTGTAACGGCCTTCCTCCCCGTCAGGCGATAAAAAGTCTTTGACGCTTGATCCTCCGCTCTGGATCGCCTCTCGAAGAACCGCCTGCATGGTACGGTGCAGCCGTTCCGCCGTCGCCGTTCTTAAGCGGCTCGCAACGGCGTTCGGATGAATCGCTGCTCGGAACAGGATCTCATTTGCATAGATGTTGCCGATGCCGGCAATCGTTTGCTGATGCATGAGGAGGGGCTTGAGTCGCCGGCGGTACCGATGCATGAGCTGGACAAAATCGTCCTGACTGATGACCAGAGGATCCCAGCCAAAGCGGCGGGCCACGTAGCGCTCGAGTCCTTCACCATCGACCAGGGACAACCGGCCGAACCGCCGGGGATTCCAATACCGAAGCGTGTAGTCAGGGCGTTCTTCAAACGTGATGACGGCGTGGACGTGCTGCGGATGTTTGACGAGGGCCCGCGGCAGCAAGAGGAGTCCGGTCATGCCCAATTCGGCAATGAGATAGCGTCCCTGGCTGCTTTTTTCCATCTCGATGATGACGCTTTTGCCTTGGCGACCGATCGATCGGACACGGGATCCGCGGTACCAATCGATCGTCTGGCCGCCTTCGCGGATGATGTCGCTCCGCCCCACCTGAATGTCGGTGATGCGCAGTCCGGTCAGGCGTGACCGCAACTGCATGGCGGTGACCTCAGCTTCTGGAAGTTCAGGCACGTTCACCTGCAAGGTTGAAGATGGGATTATCGCCATGGGCTTCGGAGAAAGGCAACGGCGGGAGGAGAGAAAAGAATGTCTACGCGCAGCTGGGTTTGGGAAGAGAACGGGCGCCGGGGCCATTACCGGCCTGAGACGTGCGGAGCATACGCACCTGCTCGATGACAGCGTCCAATCGAGGCAACGGCATCGCGCCCGGCCGTCTCATCTTAGCCAATTTGAGGGCTTCCTCATACTGCAGGCCCTGCGCACAGCAGAGATAGGCAATCACGACCGAAACCGATCTGCCCATTCCGGCGCGACAGCAGACCATCACCCGATTGTGGATCAGGTGGTCCTCGATCCAGCGTACCGCTTGAGCCAGGAGGACAGGATTGGGTTCCGCGAACTCTTTGAAGGGAATCTTTGCGTAATCAATCCAGACCGGAGGCCGCACGCTATGCTCTTCCGCTACGAATAATAGCCCTCCTACCACAGGAGAAGGATCCTGGGCGTCATCCAGATTGCCGACGAGCAGTGAATCAGTAATGAGGTGCATGGTGAATGCTAGTATAGACGAGCCATTGCAACGGTCAATAGTTACATGCAGGACGAGTGGCACGGTGACCGATTCTCCTTGGTTGCGGATGCAGGAGGTCCACTCGTATACTCTTCACAGTTTTGTCCAATCGCATGTACTTGGATGAGTTGCCATGAGCCGCCCGAGTATTGAAGAAGTCGAGCAACGTTTAAGCGCCGTCAAGTGCGCGATCTGCAAAACCAGCCAGTTTATGGTGGACCGCCGCACGCTGCAGCCGGATGGTGAATGCAAAGGCGTGTGCAAACAATGCCGCTACTCCTTTCCGATTCACACGGACATGGATTTCTATCGAAGGACTCAACCGGATATCCCTTATCTCATGCGCACCATTCCCTGCCCCAGTTGCGGCAAACATGGAGTGTCCCTGGACTTTCGCATTGTCATGTCCGTACGCGAAGCCCACTATTTCGTCACCTGCACCGCTTGTTCGCATGCCTTCAGTGAAAGATCTCTCATGGAGGCATTTGAATAGCGCACGACAAGCCACGATAGTGTATACTGCCGTTATGAGCGAACCGACCCCTCAAGACCCGAAAGCACCGCCGTCTCCTAAGCGCAAAGAGATTCCGCTGGTCTCCGTACCCAATGATCGAGATATGATCGCCGAAGAAATGGCGGAACTCTTTGATGAAGACAAGGTCAGCCATCAGCACGGCAGTTCGGAACCGGAAGCCGACTAGTGGGGCTGACGGACGATTTTCACGGCGCTGTCCTCAGCGAGCCTCCCCAATGCTGAGACCTTCCCCCCGTGGTCCTTCCTGACGATGCGGTCAATCTGCACCAGCGATCCCCGTTCCCATGCGTCGAAATCGGCGTTTGAGGTCGTGGCTTTTCGATCCAACCGTCCCACTTCCGATCGGCCGCGTTCGTTGCAAAGCCACGCCCGCTTCTCGCCTTTGAACACGCGCAACTCGCTCACGACCCGATAGGTATCCGGATTACGCAGCACAATAGTCCGCCCGTCTTTCCTGAACAAGACATAAGAAAATTTCAGTGCATCCTTGATGAACCCCAACGCTTCATCAAGCTTGGCGATCCAGCCCGGCGGCTCCCAACACCGCTCTTCATGACACCAATCATCCGCTTTTGCCAGGGCAGGACAACTCAACTCATGCAGGCACGGACTATATACAGTGCACGCGCCACCCGACAGGAGGCGGTCTCTCGTCCGGTGCAGCGCGCGGGCGGTGGACCGCAAGGCCGGCTCCACGACCATGAGCGTTCCATCCGGCTTCAACAGGGTCAGCAATCGTTCCAGCACTGCGGCGCGCAGTTCGTCTGCATCGGACGACTCATGAAACAGCTCATTGAGACAGTTGGCAACCATGATGAGATCGAATGGCGCTCCTGACAATACCGCCTTGCCGAGATCTCGATGAATGAGGTTTTCAACCTGCTCGACCGAAGTGAGCAAGGACGCTTGGCCCGCTGAAGGCTTTCGCTGATAGGCAGTCCAGAGACGGCGGGCTTCCAAAAGCGCCGCTTTCGAATGATCGATCGCTGTCACCTGCATGAGCGGATGATTCATGCACCCTCTGGAATCAAGCCAGTCCAGCACCGCCAAGGAGGCCGTGCCGGGGCCAGAACCCACGTCGAGGACGGAAAGACTATCTCGAAGAGCCCAGTCAGTCGGCAATTCGTTCAGCAGTATCTGAACTTTGGCAAAGTTGACAGGGAGGAAATAGGCGGCATAGCCTGCCATTAACACCGGATTGTCGAAATACCGGGCCCCGATGGCGCCACGTTCCTTGGTGAACAGGCGGGACAAATCGGCAATGCTTGCCACCAGGGAGCTTGAAGAGCCAGGACCGGGTGGGCGATGTAAGTGCTGAAAGAGCTGCAAGGCCTGAGGAGATAATCGGTAGACTGGCCGTTGGTTGAAGGCCTCCATATGCTAGTGTATGCTCATCCCGTGAGGGAGGCCAATCATGACTGACGCCATACTACAGTCCTACCGTGAAGTGGAACAGGCAATGGAACGCTTCACACTGATGCTTCAAGAGCAAGTCACCGCCCTGCAAGGGTCCGAAGGACCGGAATCCGATAAGCTGCTCCGTATGACGCACGGCTACAAAGCCATGCGTGACAGCGCCATGATTTATTTGTCCTACGCCAAGTATGTGGCGCACGGCATGCCCGCGAGCGAGGAAATGGTCCAGGACGAAATCCAGGGTTAACAATACAGGCAGTTAAAGGAAAGGGCCCGTCCGGTTCTCCGGACGGGCCCTTCGCGTGAGTCCATCTGAGTGTGTTAGATGCTGCGCATGAAGTGGGCCACATCGTCCTGGTTGACGGCTCCGCCCATGACTGAGGACATGGCCACGTTCGTGGACTTTTTGCCTGTCAGACCTGATTCCACTTCATCCACGATCAATTCAACCGGCATTGACTGACCGCCGTAGACGCGAGGACCACCGATGATCTTGGCCTTGGAATAGCCGTAAACCGCGGTCGCGACTTCCTTGGCCAGCCACCCGACGTAGTTGAACTCCGGCACGACAATCAACTTGGCCTTGCCGCACAGCGCCCGGAGTTCTTGGGTGGGGAAGGGCCGAAGGGAACGGATTTTAATCAAGCCAATCTTGATACCTTTTTCGGCACAAATGCGAACCGCTTCACGGGATTGGGCTGCGGCGCTGCCGGAAGCGATAATAACGGCTTCCGCATCATCCACATTTTCGGAGGTAAGAAGACCTCCCATGTACTGATTAATGTACTTACGGGACCGTTCGACCGCGGCCCAGACTTCCTGCTGCCACACCGCGTGAATATTGTAGGCCATGAAATTGGACTTCTGAACCGGAGCGTCACGAGAGAGGCGCGCGGGAGGATTCTCCGCATCCAGGACAGGAACCGCCCCACGCCACGCATCGCGCGGCGGCAGCTTGACGCCGCGATCTTGCATCCGCACATACCCGCGCGCATGAGTCACGAAGAAACCGTCACAGCAGACGCCGACCGGTAATGTGACGTCGTTCTTCTCGCTGATGATGAACCCGGCCATGATGAAATCGAACATGTCCTGCTGATTCTCAGCATGGAACACGATCATCCCACAGTTAAGCAGATAGGCGATCTCAATGTTGTCCGGCTGAATAGCCAACGGCGCATTGACCACCCGGCAGGTGAACATGGCGACGGCGGGCAGGCGGTGGCCCGGCCACGAAGCGATGCCCTCCAACCCGCGCAGCGTTCCCGGACCAGCGGTCGCCGTAAAGCAGCGGACACCCGACCGTGAACCACCGGCGATGGCGGCCATCACACCGACTTCTTCTTCGCCACGATAGTATTCTTTAACGTAGCCTTCGCCGTACAGAACGCCCACGAGCTGCATCGTTTCACTTTGCGGCGTAATGGGATAGGCAATGGCCATGTCGACGTTGGATCGGCGAATGGCTTCCTTGGCGGCTTCGCTGCCGGTAATGAACTCTTTGGTCCGCGGGGCCTCCTGGAACATATATTCCGGTGTCACGACCCGCTGCCTCTTGGCATCGGCATGCGGATCTTTCTTTCCATCCGACTTGGGGACCGCGACGCTGGTGATGGGATCGCCCTGTGGATTGGTTTTGATTTCCGTTTCGCTCATCGTTGCACCTCTTGGCTATATCGCCCGTAGTCCTGCCCTTAGCCCTCGCGCTTCATCTGCTCGGCAGAATGACCAAACGTCGCTGCACTGCCGAGACCGGCTTCCGCTGTCGGCATAAAGGTGAGAGGATTAGTGTGAGTTTTGCCGCCATGGACTTTCGATTGGGTTCCTGTAAAGCGGACGTTCTCGCCGTTCGTTGGAAGTTTAATGCCCATCTCTTCACGGACCTTCTTGAAAATCTGGGCCGTTCTCCTCAATTTCAGGGTATCGGAATCGCGAATCGTGAGCATGGCATCTTCGTGACCTTGTTCCGCGCAAATCGCCATCGTGCAGCAATTCGTTCCCGCGCGAATCATTTTCAAGGTCAGATTGGCATAATGGCAGTGGACGCCCACGAAGATGCAGGCTTCGATTTTATTCCCCCAGATTGTCAGGTTCGGATGATTGGGGTTAATGACTTCTTCAGGATCGATCTTCGGGTACTTGGGGCGATAATCCGGCATAGGAATGATCATCACGTCGGGAATCTGAGCGGCGATTTCCAACACGGCCTTGGCTTTTTCAACCGCATGGTCATTCCAGGCCCATAATACCAGCGGTCCGGGAAACAAAGTGGCGTTCGGGCTGGTGAGCATTTTGCGGGCCATCTCTTCGATGACCTTGTCCTCGTCCGGCTCAAGGAGTCCATAGTAGAGCCCCTGCCCTGGGTCGGGGAGGGCGACGCCCAGTTGCGCGGCGGATGGAGGATGAAATCCGGCCGGCCCGGGTACGATGATTTTCTCTCGTGTATCCTGAGTTAGTGCCACGCCCGTTCCCCTTTCTGACTCACGCTTACCCGACGACAGGGCTCGCCAAGACCGCCGTCGTGCTCTTGTCACCATAGGTGATGTTATCGGTCAAAGCAGCCTTCGGTAACTGATCGATCATGATCATCTTAATGGCATTGTTCTTTGCCATGTTGTCGCAGACCCAGACACATTGGGCACAGCCCTTACAGCGGTCGACGGCGACATAAGCAGACCCGTACTTAAAGCCTTGATCCTTTCCCATCTCCTCGCTATAGAGAATGGTATTGGCCTCGGGACAATACTGCGTGCAGAGCTTGCAGCTCTTTGCGGCGCAGATTTCAACGTTAATGTCGGCTACGAGATACATGAAACTCCTTCCTCTCGCAATTACGCAGTGGCGGTGGCCACAGGCTCTTCCACGCGTTTAACGTCGGGAGAAGCCCAACCGTGGTCGACGGCATAGTTCCACCCGGCCCGCATGACGGCGACGTTCTTATCAATCAATTCTTGTTTCTTCTTGAATTTTCTTTCTACGACGCTGTCGAGAGCTGCCGTTCCACCGGATACGACGAACCCTTTCCCAAGAAACCGGTCTTTGACGGCCTGCTCTAAACCCAGCATATTCGTCAAACCGGTGATCGCGCCGATGCAGCCCATTAAAGCCATATTGGTCGCGAGATCCATTCCGGCCACTTCCAAGGACAGCTTCGTAGCCGGGAAATAGTACAGTCTCGCCCGGCGTTCTTCCAACTCCCGAGCCTGATCTTTATGGAGATTCATCGGCCCGTCATTGTTGATCAAGGCGATGCCGTCTTCTTTCAGCCCGAAATAAAACGGCATGGTGTAAGACTTTCCGTGCGTGATGACCTGAGGATGGAAAATGATGATGATGTGCGGGAACGTGATCTCGCCGATCTCATAGATCGGTTCATCCGACACCCGCACGTAACTCTCGACCGGCGCCATCCGCTTTTCTGAACCGTAGAAGGGAACGATGGTGCTTTCCCCGCCGGCATTGATGACGGCCGTGCTGAGAATGTGGGAGCCCGTGACGACACCCTGACCGCCGACACCCGCCATCCGAATGTTAAAACGCTTTGCCATGGGGCGACCCTCCTTCCCGGTCGAGCTTAAGCCTTGGAGATTGCGCCAGCTGGAGCAGCCGGCTTCGGGAGAAATTCCTTATAGCCATACCGCTCGGTCAAGTACTGCTTGGCTTCGTCGCTGACATATTCGGAAAAGGCATACCGATCGTTTTCGACCGTCTTGGCATCTTCCATCACCTTGTCGGTAGGGATCGCGTATTCGATGTTGCAGGACGTGTAGGCTTGAATATAGGTCGATCCTACTTCACGGGCGATCAAGACCGCCTTCTTAATGACGCTTTCGACACGGCGTGGGTTATTGGGCACCACTGTCGCGACATAGGCGCAACCGGCCACCTTCGCCATCTGCAGCATATCCATCTTCTCGAACTTCTTCCCCAGCGGGGCCATCTTCAAGACGGCGCCACGGTTCGTCATGCCGCTCTCTTGGCCACCGGTGTTCCCATACACCTCGTTGTCCAGCATAATGGTGGTGAATCGTTCTTTACGGAACCACGAGTGAAGCACTTGCTGGAAGCCGATGTCCGCCGTTCCGCCGTCCCCCGCCATCACGACGACATCCTTCGGCTTGTCACCAAAACGAAGCCGCAAACCACGGGAGAGCCCGCTGGCCACCCCGTTTTGATCGCCGTAGTTGCCATACACAAAGGGAATCGCCGCTTGTGAAATCGCCAATCGGCCACACCCGGCGGTGCCGACCATGATGGTATCTTCCGGATTCGGGACCGCAATCATCGCGAGGCGAATAAACAGAGTCATCGCACAACCGGCGCACATGGGGTGCTCTTCCAGAATTTCCTTGAAGCTGCCCATCTGGGAGACGGATACCTTCTTTCCAAAGGGGCCATGTTCAACCATGTCCCGATATTCTTTCGGCATGAATTTCTCAAAGCCGTTTGAAAACTTCACATAATCGAGACTCATCAGGCACCTCCCTTATGTCGCTGCAACAGCAGGCCGTTGCCGATTGTTCAATGCAATCTCAAAACGAAAAAACCAGCGGGACTTTCGAGGCTGGACGTCGGGAATCGACTCTGAGTGTTCACAGACGGCCATCCTAGCAAAGCCCAAAAAACACTGTCAATCAGATATTCGGAGCGATGGACTGTTCGCGTGCTACAGAAAAATATTATAACTTCCTGATAATCAAAGCAACTTCTCAGAAGACCCACCATATCCGAAAGAAGGCCTACGTCACGCCCCGGTGGATAGGCCATTCGCCCCAAACGTCACCATCCTTTGAGCAAGAACATGAATTCAGGAGCGGTCCGTGAGATTTAATTGCGCGTTGCGATTGCCCCTCACGCAGAATCCGTTTAGACTGCGTTATGCCACTACGAGTCCTCATTCCAGGCGAAGATGAAGCCGGCACCCATGTGGGAGGCGTCCATAAGCGCCCACCGATTCCTGACGATTCACTGAAAGCGGAATGTCCAAAATTCATGGCGCATGGACCTTGCGGAGGCGTCCGCAAAGGCGGGCTGTGTGAGGTGTATCCAGAAATGAAATGTCCATGGGTTTCCCTTTATCTCGAGCTCGAAAAGATCGGTCAGACAGACTGGATGAAGCAAGTCTAATCAGTGCGAGGGGTTGATGGCGAGGGTGAGCGGGAAGAAACGACGCACGAAACGAGCGCTGGGATACAACAAAGATCACGCCCGGAGCGGTATTACCGACCCGCTGCCGGATATTGAGACATTCCCCAATCAGTATAAGGGATATGAGATCACGATTGAAATCCCGGAGTACACGGCCATCTGCCCCAAGACCGCCCTTCCAGATTTTGGGACCATTACGGTACGGTACATGCCGGACAAGGAGTGCCTGGAACTTAAATCACTGAAGATGTACATCCATGCCTATCGCGACGTCGGTATTTTTTACGAGAATGCCGTTAATCGAATTCTCGAAGATGTTGCGAAAGCTTGCCGCCCTGTCTGGGCCCGCGTCACCGGCGAGTTTGCCGCCCGCGGAGGGCTGCGCAGCCTGATCGAGTCTAAATATCCCTGACCACGTCTCTGCGGGAAACTCCCAGAGTAATTTCTTCAGTCAGCTCCTCGCCCTCCCTCTGCTCGAACGGCTCGTGATTGGCCATCGCAAAGTCTCACACTCATCGGTGGCCTCACGAGACTCTTTCTCCTGTGGAGGTAAGCGACGTCGGGCTCACTTCCTTGTAATTCGCAGGTCCTCCCGCTACCCTGACGGCTCTGAACAGGAGTCTTTTGCCTGCCATGGCCATTTATGCGATCGGCGATGTCCAGGGATGCTATGGCAGCCTCCAGCGTCTGATCGATCGCATCCGGTTCGATCCGTCTCTTGACCGGCTGTGGTTCGTCGGCGACCTGGTGAACCGCGGGCCGGAATCAGTCCTGGTTCTTCGTCTGCTTAAGAAGCTTGGTGCCGCTGTCCGTGTGGCCCTTGGCAATCATGATCTGTTTTTGCTCGCCGCCGCAGAAGGCATCGTGGGACTACGGCCGAAAGATTCCATTCAAGATGTGCTGGAAGCAGAGGACCGAGTCGAGCTGCTCAACTGGCTTCGGCATCAGCCCTTGCATTATAGGGAAGGGCCGTACTTCGTGGTGCATGCCGGGCTGTTACCTCAATGGACGATTACGGAGGCAGAACGGCTTGCGCAGGCCGTCTCACAGGTCCTGTCAGGACCGGACTACAAGGTATTCCTTCAGACCGTGTTTCATGATGCGCCGGCACAGTGGGCGCCGGCACTCGAGGGAATGCAGCGGCTGGCCGCAACCGCCAGGGTTCTGACTCGGCTGAGAACTTGCACTCCAGATGGCCAGATGGACACGGGGTTCTCTGGACATCCAGACCAAGCGCAACCTGGCCACGTTCCCTGGTTTACGATCCCGGGAAGACGAAGCACGGACGCCACACTGATTTTCGGCCACTGGGCGGCGCTCGGACTCCAAATATCAGCCAACGTGCTGGCGCTCGACAGCGGATGTGTGTGGGGCAGGCAGCTCACCGCCGTGCGCTTAGAAGACCGACGTGTCTTTCAGGTGACGTGCGGTAACGGGAACTGTCGCGGTGAGTGAGCCACAGCCCGCCGACCCTGCGTGGCCGCGCTACTCGACATATCCATTCCCTGCCTATCGGTTTGTGCCTGGACACACGCCCCATCCCCGACGTCATCCGCTCGGACATTCCCATGGTCAACCGGAAACGAGGCCCGCGCTGTTTTGTCCGGATGAGTGGCGTCAGTCGGAAGACTATCTACATGGCATCGATCTGTATAATTTTGCGTACTGGTGGGAATGTCACGAAGTCTTCGAGGGTCTGTGGCATGCCGTAGGGCATGACAGCACGCAGGGCGGGTGCTTCCAGGCGTTGATTCAGCTGGCCGCGGCGAATCTTAAACAGTTTCTCGTCCGTGAGACAGCAGCCCGCAACCTGTACCGGAATGGAATGGCTCGATTACGATTACTTCCTCGCTCATACATGGGCATTGACGTGGCGGACTTAATAGACGCGGTTGACGCACGACTGGTCCATCCACATCTCCAGCCTCCGCTTATTCGTCTGGATATAGAAATCGCTCCTGCGCGACGACCGCGTCAGTGATAGGACTCGGAGTCTGTGGGAAACTTGCCCTGCTCGACTTCCTCTTTGTAGCGTCGGAGAGCCTGCAGGGCATCCGCCTTGAGATGCGCATAGGGTTTGACGAACTTCGGCACAAAATCATCGAACAATCCGAGCAGATCATAAAGAACCAGCACCTGACCATCACAGTGTGGCCCTGCTCCAATGCCAATAGTGGGGATGGACAGCGCTTCGGTAATCGTTTGAGCCACCGTGACAGGAATGGCCTCTAGGACAATACCGAAGGCCCCCGCTGCTTCCAGCGCCTTGGCATCACGTAGCAAGGCAGTCGCCGCGTCCTCACTCCTTCCCTGAACTTTGTAGCCGCCGAGCGCGTGCACAGATTGCGGTGTCATGCCGAGATGTCCCATCACCGGAATCCCAATCGCGGTCATGGCCTTAATTTGCTCCAGCACTGCGGCCCCCCCTTCCAGTTTCACAGCGGTCGCGCCGGCTTGCAGAAACCGCCCGGCGTTTCTAATCGCCTCTTCCGTGCTGGCCTGGTACGACATGAAGGGCAGATCGCCGATAACCAGCGCTTCTTGAGCCGCACCGGCGACCAGTTTGGTGTGATAGAGCATGTCGTCCATCGTGACCGAGAGGGTGGTCCGCTTCCCTTGCACGACCACGCCGAGCGAATCTCCAACAAGAATGACTTTGATGCCGGCCTGCTCGACAATGCGTGTGAACAGCGCGTCGTAGGCCGTGACAACGATGAGCTTTTTCTTATCCCGCTTCGATTGCTGAAATTCGAGGATGGTCATGAGCCAAGATCAGCCTTCTGAATAATGTCCGGCAAGCGGTGCGTCGCCTTGATGGCCATAATGTGCACGCCGTCACAATGCGACCGGACGGCGTTGATCGTTCGTACCGCAATCTCGACACCTACATCTTCCGCCTTATCGCCGGCTGCTCGAAGTTCATCGATCATTTCTTGCGGCACGGATACCCCCGGGATATTGGCGTTCATGAATTCGGCCATCTTGGCATTGCGGAGCACCAGAATGCCGGCAAGGACTTTGACCTTGAACGGCCTTACCGCTTTCATGAAGACGCCGAATTGCTCAGGATTATAGACCGCCTGTGTTTGGAAAAACTGCGCGCCGGCTTTGACCTTCACTTCGAATTTGGCCAGCATGGGTCCGAGTGGATCCGCCTCCGGCGTGACCGCTGCCCCGATGGTATAGGCCGTGGCCCCATCCAGTTTATTACCAGCCATATCTCGGCCGCTGTTCAATCCTTGCACTAATTGCATGACTTGCACAGAGTCCAGATCGTAGACAGGCTTGGCTTCTTTGTGATCGCCGACTGTCGGATAGTCACCGGTCAGACAGAGGATATTTCGTATCCCCAGCATATGGGCGCCTAACAGATCCGATTGCATGGCGATCCTGTTTCGATCGCGACAGGTCAGCTGCATCACCGGATCGTGCCCAAGCTCATACAGCAGACGACAGACCGGCAACGACCCGGCACGCACAACGGCCGCGGTATTGTCGGTGACATTCACGCCGTGAACGCGCCCAACCAGCTGCTTGGCGTTCTCCAGCACGGCGGATATGTTCGTGCCTTTCGGAGGGTTATACTCAACGGTCACGGCAAATGTGCCTCGATCCAGCACATCTTTCAACCGCTTCGGTTCTCGGCTCATTCGCCTCTCCTCTCCACATCAGGGCCTCCGTCGAGGGAGGAGGCTTCACACTGGCTCACAGGCATCAAGGGCGCGCCGAACCGTCCCGCTTCACGGTCATGTCACTTGACTCCAGCCGCTCGTTTTGCCGACTCAACGGTATTTTCAAGCAACATTGCGATCGTCATCGGACCGACGCCTCCCGGCACGGGGCTGATCCATCCGGCCTTGTGACTCACCGGCTCGAAATCGACATCTCCGCATAATTTGCCTTCGGGGGTCTTGTTCGTCCCGACATCAATGACCACCGCTCCCTCTTTCACCATGTCAGCTGTCACGAACCTGGCTTTTCCGATCGCTACCAATAAGAGCTCGGCCTCACGGCAAACGGCTGGAAGGTCCCTCGTCTTGGAGTGACAGATGGTGACCGTCGCGTTCCGCTGCAACAGCATTAAAGCCAGCGGCTTTCCGACGATGTTGCTGCGTCCAAGGACGACGGCCCGCTTTCCTTCAATGGTCACACCGGCAGATTCGATCATCTTGATGACGCCTTTGGGGGTACAGGCTTCGAACACCGGATGACCTTCGACCAGCCGGCCGAAATTATAGGGATGAAATCCATCCGCATCCTTGAGCGGCGAGACCGCTTCCAACACGACTTTGCTGTCAATGTGCTTGGGCAGCGGCAGCTGGACGAGAATGCCGTGGATCTGAGGGTCTGCGTTGGTCTTCTCGATAAGCGCCAAGAGCTCCGCCTGCGTCGTAGCGGCCGGCAGCTTGTGATCATCCACGTAAATGCCGGCCAGCTCGCAGGCCTTCTGTTTGTTTTTCACGTAAATCTGGGACGCGGGATCCTCCCCGACAAGAATCGTCGCCAGGCCGGGCTTGATGCCTGACTGCGCCAGGACTTCCGCCGACTCCTTCGCCAACCGATCACGCACTTGCTGGGCCAACGCTTTGCCGTCAATCAATCGTGCTGCCACCGGTGCCTCCTCCTGAAGCTGCTCGACATCGCTGAAAATGTGGCACCTTAACAGGGCAATTTTGAGCAAGTCAACGTGAGGCGTGATGGCATGGTTCCTTGACAGACTCTTTCTCCGTTGGCTACGATGCGTTCCGAACATCTCGCACCCACGCACGACCTTGACCAACCCCTACCATTGCCCCAGTTCACGGCATCTGCTGCGATGGACCCTGTGCCTGTTCATCGTGGGCCTGACGTGGACTCAGGCCGGTCAGGCGGTGCAGATCACCGGACTCGAATCACCCAATAGCTTCGTCGGTGATTCGCTGGGCACCGAATATTTTATTTCGAACATCAATGGGGAACCGGACGGCAGGGACAACAATGGCTTCATCACGAAGTTGGACACCGACGGCAAAATTACCAGCCTGAAATTTATCCAGGGAGGAGTGGCGAACGTGCTCCTCCACGCTCCGAAAGGTCTGGCCCTGGTCGGACAAACGCTGTATGTGGCGGACCTCGATCAGCTGAAAGGGTTTGATAAGACCACGGGTAAGCTACTCGTGACCGTATCCTTTCCGGCATCGGCAACTCAGAAGCCGGTGTCATTGACCGATGTGACGGCAGGACCGGATGGTCTGCTGTATGCATCTGATCAACAGTCCAATTCAATCTACCGCATTGAAACGGAGGCTCGTAATCGTGTCAGTCTCTTCATCCATGACGACCGGCTCGCCGGGCCGGCCGGCATCGCAGTCCATCCTAAGACCCACCACGTCATCGCCGTCAGCTGGGAAAAAGGCAAAATCCTGGAGATGACGCCGGAAGGCCAGTTGACAGAACTCGTGTCGAACGGCTTTTTTACCAGCCGCTTCCAAAATTTGAGCGGGATTGATTTCGACCGGTGGGGCAACATGTATGTGTCAGATTTCACGAAGGGCAAAATCTGGCGCATGACGCGTGACAATCGTTTCCAGGTGATCGCTGAGTATCTTCCGGCTCCGGCCGACATCAGCATCCAGCGCGCGGGCAATCTGATCCTGGTTCCCTATCACTATGCGCATGCGGCCGAGATGAATGGGCTCGAAGCGCCTTCTGACGGCACACCGAAAGCAGAGAAACGGACATTGGCGGATTACGGGTTCGTCTCTCCCCCGGCGAAATCGGCCCCTCAAGGAGCACCAAAGCCGTGAGCCAATGTGTGTATTGCACACAGCGGAAGGGCAAGCGCCCATGCCCCGCCCTTCATGGATTGATTTGCAGCACCTGCTGCGGTGAGCACCGGTTGGTCCGTGTGTCCTGTCCGAGCGATTGCACATACCTCGACACGGGAAGCGGCTATCAGGAAAAACGCCTGGCCGAACAGTTCATGCCGGTGCGAAGGGAGTTTTATCGCGAATTGAGCGAACTGGGCGGCAACAAAGCGGTGGCCCTCTACAACTTAATCGAGGTGGTCACCTTCAGTTATTTTGAAGGACGACGGGACGGCCAGGATGCGGAAGTGGTGGCGGCGATACAAGGCCTTCGCCGGACGCTAAGCCCCCTCCATGTGCCATCGGCGCCCATGCCCGTCTTTGCGGAACATCTCAAAAAGGAATACGACGCCTTCAAGAAACAGAACCCGGAACAGATCGCAGATTCGTCCACTGCTCCCGAGATTCTTGACCGTGCTATCCAATTTGCGTCGGCGTTTTCAGGAAAAGATTTTCAGTCGCGGCGGTTTTTAAGCGGCCTGGTCGGCTATGTGAAAGCCTTCCACCCTCACATCGCCGAACATTTACAGAAGAAACACGAACCGGGGCATATTGTGCTGCCGGGACAATCGTTCATGCCTCCGCCCGCTTCCGAACCGCATACACATGGCCCCGGTTGTCAGCACCATCACTAGCCCGCCAGCCTGTGAAGAGCTGTGCGCTCCAGCTCCCGTTCCACGTGAAGCGCCAAACGTAAGTCCGACTCATTGGACAGCGCGATAATCTGCACTCCAAACTCCAGATCTTTCACCCACCGTACCACGGCTTGATCAATATCAATACTGCCGTGCCCGCCAGGCAACCACACGCGCAGCATGACCATGTCGTGACAGCGCACTCCCGGCTGACCTTCGACTCTAAATCCGTTCAAGGAAAGGTCTCTCACCGTGCCTTGACGAAAGGATTGGTTCTGGAGGTAACAAGCCGGATAGTCGGTAGGGACCCTGCGGTACATGCGGGAAGTCGTTGAGCGAAACACGCGACGCTCCTTGAGGAGGAACAACGTCAGAGACTCAAGGATAGTCGTCCGTTCCGAGCGATAAAATCCCACCAATGGGCCCCCTCGAAAGGGGGAGGCGCATCATCCTCGACGGAGACGCCCGGGAGGACAAGGGAGCGTTTTCTTAAGCGTAAAGCTCTGATGTGGCTATCGATCGAGAAGTGGATCGGATTAAAGATGAATGCCCATCAAAGCCTGAAGCGCTCCCTGCTGACTCGTGACGTCCGCAGGGAGGCCCACGTTATTCGAGAACTGTGACGGTCATTTCGACGCGTTCTTTTGGGTTATCCCGCTCATCGCGGCTGAGGTTCACAATCTTATCGGCCACTCCGATACCCTTGGTCACTTCACCGAACACTGTATACTTCCGATCCAGGAATCGTGAGTCTTCGACCACGATAAAAAACTGAGATCCCGCACTATCCGGATCGGCCGCACGCGCCATCGACACGACGCCGCGCTTATGCGGCGTGTCGCTGAATTCCGCCTTCACCGAGATCGGCTTGCCATTTTCGTCCTTCGGTCCGCCTTGACCGTACGACTCCTTCTTGAGGGTATCTTTCGTGTTTGGGTCGCCGCCTTGAATCATGAACCCGGGAATGACTCGATGAAAGATCGTCCCGTTATAGAACCCTTCCTTGGCCAGCTTAATGAAATTTTCGACATGCTTGGGGGCCAGATCCTGATAAAACTTCACCTCGATATCGCCGAACTTCGTTTTGATGATAGCCCGCGGCCCTTTGGACACCTCGGATTTTTGAGCCGGGGGCTTGTCGGCGGCGAAGAGGCCGTCGGGAGAAACAATAGCGCCCGCCAATACCACCATCATGAGCATCAGTCCTGTTCGCATCCGCATGTTCATCACCTCCTTCACTACGTCGTCCCCTTCTCATACCGAGAAAGAATTCATGGATGAATCTCCACGTCATCTATTGTGTTTTGTCACGGCTCCGCCTCGTCCAGCGCCTGCTGCGCGGCCAGTTGCTCCGCCTCTTTCTTGCTATGTCCCCGCCCGGTCCCGACCACTTTCCCGTCGACCTGCAGTTCAACTTCAAAGAGCTTGCAGTGGTCCGGCCCAGACTCTCGCACGGTCGCGTACCGCGGCAGCGTGTCATACTGCTTTTGACACCATTCTTGAAAGCGCGTCTTGTAATCGTCCGCCCCGGGCCTCACGAGCTGTGATTCGATCTGGTGCAACTCGTCGGCCAAGGCGTCGAGCGTGAAATCACGACTGGCCCTCAAACCGCCGTCAAGATACACCGCCGCAATGACCGCTTCGAGCGCATCGGCCAGCAGGGAAGGCTTCTCCCGTCCTTTCGATACTTCTTCGCCACGTCCTAATTGAAGATGCGCACCCAGGTTTAACCGTCTGGCGGCGCCGGCCAATGACGTTTCACTCACAAGTTTGGCCTTGAGCTTGGAGAGCGCGCCCTCACTCAATTGCGGGAACAGGGTCGCGAGATGCTCGCTGATAATGAGGGATAACACGGCATCGCCGAGGAACTCCAGCCGTTCGTTGTGTTTCCGATCCTGGCTTTTACGTTCATTCACATGCGACTTATGCGTGAGCGCTTCAGTCAGAAGGGCCGGATTGGCAAACACATACTTGAACGGAAGCGGTGAAGAATCGGCTGGCGACGCCGGTGTCATGGTCGCAGGCGCGTTAGGCATCCGCGCGTCTAAAGATTAAGCAGGCGTTGACCCCGCCGAATCCGAACGAATTCGATAATGCCGCTTCAATGGCGGCTGGACGCGCCTTGTTCGGCACGTAATCGAGATCGCAGGCGGGATCAGGAGTTTCGAGATTAATGGTAGGCGGAAGGATGCCATGGTACAGCGCCAGAATGCTGAAGACCGCTTCGATGCCCCCGGCGGCGCCAAGCAGATGCCCGGTCATCGACTTCGTCGAACTGACCGGAATGCGATAGGCCCGTTCGCCGAACACCGCCTTGATAGCACGGGTCTCAATGGCATCCGCCATGGTGGACGTTCCGTGGGCGTTGATATAACCGATCTGATCCTTGGCGAGCCCGGCGTCTTTCAGCGCCAGTTCCATACACCGCACAGCCCCTTCGCCTTCTTCCGGCGGAGCCGTGATATGGTAGGCATCGCTGTTCATCCCGTACCCGATCAATTCGGCATACATTCTCGCACCCCGACGACGGGCGTGCTCGCGTTCTTCCAGCACTACCACACCCGCGCCTTCACCCAATACAAACCCGTCTCGGTCTTTGTCAAACGGCCGGCTCGCTCTGGCGGGCTCGTCGTTCCTGAAGGACAAGGCTTTGGCTGCGGCAAATCCGGCTACCCCCAGCGGAGTGACCGCGGCCTCTGCGCCGCCCGCCACCATCACATCGGCATCGCCGCGCTGAATCAAGCGAAACGCATCGCCGATACAATGATTGCCCGTCGCACAGGCAGTCACGGCACAGGAATTCGGGCCCTTGGCCCCCAGACGAATGGCGACTTGGCCGGACGCCAGGTTAATGATCGTCATCGGAATGAAGAACGGCGACACACGTCCCGGTCCCTTCTCCTTCAGCACATCGTGGTAGTGCTCGATGGAGCCGAGCCCCCCGATGCCGGACCCGATATAGACGCCCACCTGGGTCGCTTCTTCAGGCGCCACTTTCAATCCGGCGTCATCCACCGCCATCAGCGCTGCTCCGACGGCATAGTGGATAAACGTATCCATCTTTTTAATTTCTTTCTTTTCGATGAATCGCGCCGGATCGAAGTCTGTGACCTCTCCGGCGATCTGCGCATCGTACCCGGCCGGATCGAATTTCGTGATGCGGCGGATGCCCGACTCTCCGGCGCAGAGCGCCGTCCAGGTTTTGTCTACCCCTGTGCCGAGCGGAGTCACCAGGCCCAGGCCGGTGACCACGATACGTCTTGTCGTCGCGTCCGCCATGATAGCTCTGACCTGTTAGGATTTTTCCTTGATATAGTCGAGCGCCTTCCCGACGGTGAGGATTTTTTCGGCATCCTCGTCGGGAATTTCGATTTCGAATTCTTCTTCGAGCGCCATCACCAACTCGACGGTATCCAGCGAGTCAGCGCCGAGATCTTCCACGAAAGACGCCTCGGGCGTCACTTCATCTTCTTCCACACCGAGTTGCTCGGCGATGATTTTCTTCACGCGCTCTTCAACTGTTGCCATTGCTGTACCAACCTCCTTCCCCGTTGTGACATCCGCTGCACCGTGGCATGGGGATCTGCGACGGCTCTTCGTCATGTATGCGTAGCCGCTAGACCATCAACATGCCACCGTTGACATGCAACACATGGCCGGTGATATACGCCGCATCATCCGACACCAGAAACCGTACCGCCGCGGCAATGTCTCCTGGCGTCCCCAGCCGGCCTAGGGGAATCTGTTTTTGTAGTGTCTCTTTGACATCCGCCGGCAGACCATGCGTCATCGCCGTATCGATGAATCCTGGAGCGACCGCATTCACGGTCACATTGCGGCTGGCATACTCCCGTCCCACCGTCTTAGTGAACCCGATCACAGCCGCTTTGGAGGCCGCGTAATTAGCCTGGCCGGCATTGCCCATCACTCCCACAATCGATGCGATGTTCACGATACGACCATAGCGCTGCTTCGTCATCGGCTGCAAGACCGCCTTGGTGCAATGAAACGTGCCATTCAGGTTGACTTGCATCACGAGGTTCCAATCCTCTTCTTTCATGCGCAGCAAGAGTCCGTCCCGGGTGATGCCGGCGTTGTTCACGAGAATGTCAATTTTCCCCCACGCCTTCAGCACCTGTTCGACCAGCGCCTTTGTGTCCGCGGCTTCAGCCACGTTGACTTTGACGTTCAGCGCTTTGCGACCGATTTTTTCAATTGCAGTTACCGTTTCTTGTGAACGGCCCGGATCAAGATCGGCCACCACGATATCTGCGCCCGCCTGGGCCAGTCCTTCGGCAATCGCCCTCCCGATTCCCTGTGCCGCTCCCGTGACAATCGCCACTCGTCCTTGCAATGACATGCACTATTCCTTCATTTAGCGTCAACCGACGCGGGCCGGCAACCGACTTCGTGCCTACGAGAGCGCGCCGAGGGTCGCTTCCAAAGATTTCGGATCATGAACGTTGAGTAAATGAGCCTCGGGCGCTATGCGTTTGATCAGCCCGGTCAGGACCGTGCCGGGCCCGACTTCGACAAAGGTCGTGACGCCCATCGTCTGCATCACGTGAATCGTGTCCTCCCATAACACCGGGGACGGCAACTGTCGCACCAGCGACGCTTGAATCTCGTCGACCCGGCTCATCGCCTTAGCATCGGCATTATTGACCAGGGGCACCCGGAGATCCGACCACTGGACCTGCGCCACATCCTTCGCCAGCTGATCAGCCGCTTTCTGCATCAACGGGGTATGGACCGGCACACTGACGGGCAGGGGTATCGCCTTTTTGCAGCCCTTGCCTTTGGCCACTTCAATGGCCCGTTCGACGGCCGCTTTCTCACCGGCAATGACGATCTGACCGGGGGAATTGAAATTCGCGGCGGCGACGATACCGACCGCCGAAGCCTCCCGGCACACGTCTTTGACGAGATCAGAGCTCAGCCCTAAGAGGGCGGCGACCAGACCCGTTCCCGGCGGCACCGCTTCGGACATATAGCGACCACGTTTTTGCACGAGCCCCACGGCCTCCCGAAACGACAGGCCGCCGGCCGCCACCAGCGCTGAATACTCTCCCAAGCTATGACCCGCGACTGCGACCGGTTTGACACCGGCAGGCTCCAAAGTTTTCAGCGCCGCGATGCTGCAGACCAGCAAGGCCGGCTGCGTGTATTCAGTGAGATTGAGCCGCTCGGCCGGTCCTTGAAAACACAGGGCCGCTGCGTCATACCCAAGCACAGACGACGCCTCGTCGTACACCGATTTCAGAGTAGGATAGGCCTCGCACAACGCCTGGCCCATGCCGACCGATTGCGAGCCTTGGCCGGGAAAAACCAGCCCAATTCGAGCAGCCATAAGGGGTTAGATATCTTAGAAATCTCTTGGAATGTCAACGGGAAAAGTTACCCATGAAGGAGCGCTCACCATCTGATCAAAGCCGACGCCCAGGTCAGGCCCGCACCGAATGCTCCCAGCATCACCAACGATCGCTCTGTAATCCGTCCGGCACGCACCGCTTCATCCAATGCGATCGGAATGGAAGCCGCCGACGTGTTCCCGTAGCGGTCCAGGTTCAACATGACTTTTTCAATGGGAAGACCCAACCGGTCCGCCACGGCATTGAGGATCCGCACGTTGGCTTGATGCGGCACATAGAGATCAAGATCCTTCAACTGGAGACCATTGGCCTCCATCGTCTCTCTGGCGATTTCTTCCAGCATGCGTACCGCCACCTTGAAGGTTTCGTTGCCTTTCATCTTGATGAACTGCATGCCTTCAGCGACCACCTTCTCACAGGCGGGCGTCCGGGACCCGCCCCCCGGCACCGCGATGAGCTCACACAGATTTCCGTCGGAGCGTAGATGCGTCGAGAGAATCCCGCGATCCCCGTCACTGGCGCTCACCACGGCAGCCCCCGCGCCGTCGCCAAAGAGAATGCAGGTATTGCGATCAGTCCAGTCGGTCACGGCAGACATGACTTCCGATCCCACAACCAACACATGCCGCATGCCGGTTTTAACATAGGCATCGGCCATGGACAGCGCATAGACGAATCCGCAACAAGCTGCGGAGAGGTCGCAGGCGGCTGCCTTGGTGGCGCCCAGATGCTGTTGGACTAAGCAGGCCGTAGCCGGCAACGGGTAGTCACCGGTGCAGGTGGCGAGCAGAATCATGTCCAGATCGGCGGCGGCGACGCCGGCGGCGTCCAATGCCCGCCTGCCGGCCTCTACCGCCATGTCAGAACAGGCCTCACCGGTCCCTGCAATACGCCGTTCCCTGATGCCGGTCCGCTCACGAATCCATTCATCGGAGGTCGCCACCATGCGCTCGAGATCGGCGTTGGTCAACACCTTCGCGGGCGCATACGAGCCGGTGCCGGTAATGCGGGCCTTCATGGTTCGAACTCCAGCGGCGGACGTGCGAGGGATTCTTCGACGTCGCGTTGAATCAATTCATGGACGCGGACTTCCGCCATGCCCTTCGCGCGGCGAATCGCGTTCTTGATCGCTTTCGCAGAGCTGCGGCCATGACAAATAATCGTGACGCCATTGACTCCGAGCAAGGGCGCCCCGCCGAATTCAGCATAATCGATCTTTCGCTTTAAATTGGTCAGCGGCGCCGCAATCAGGGGATACGCCAGGCGTCCGAAAAACGAGGCGGAGATCTCCTTGATAAGGAGTTTCTTGATCGTCTCAGCCACACCTTCGGAAATTTTCAGCGCCACATTGCCGATAAACCCATCGCACACGACGACATCGGCGCTGCCGCTGTACACTTCCCGGCCTTCGATATTGCCCACAAAATTCAGCGCACTGGCCTTGAGCCGCTTAAACGCCTCCTTGGTCACTTCGTTCCCTTTGCTGTCCTCCTCGCCGATGCTTAGCAGGCCGATCCGGGGGTTGGGCTTCTTGAAGAGGTGCTTTCCGTATTCATGGCCCATCAAGGCGAATTGCTCCAGATGCTGAGCGCTGCAATCCACGTTGGCCCCGACATCGAGCATAATGGCTTCCCCTGTCAACGTCGGCAAACTGGTGGCGATGGCCGGGCGCTCGACGCCTTTCGTCAGTCCCAGCACAAAGAATGACGCCACCATACTCGCGCCGGTATTCCCCGGGCTCACGACTGCCTGCGCCTCACCGCTTTTGACCAGCTCCGTCGCGATCCAAATTGACGAATCGCGCTTTTTGCGGGCGACCGCTGCGGGCGATTCGTGCATTTCAACAACCTGGGACGCATGACGGATAGAAAGTCGCGGGTCGCGACATCCCAAGCGCTTGCACTGCTGGGCCAGGATAGCTTGATCCCCGACAAGGATGACTTCCACGTCGTAAGCCTGGATGGCCTGCAGCGCGCCTTCGATACAGGGAGCCGGACCGTGGTCGCCACCGACCGCGTCGAGCGCGATTTTCATGCGAGGTGAGGTGCTCACAGAGGATGGTGGAATGGGACTGCCACTTGCGGTATCTGCGTGGCGCCCTCTGTCAGATGCGTAGCCCTGAGGCCCGGTCTATTGAACCGACTGGGAAATAGCCTTGCAGAATACGAAGGCCCGGGGCAGACGGTTCTCATAGGCTGAGGATCCGAAGAATATGAGCATGACAGGGACGACACGTTTCACCATCCATTGACAGGTGCCCGACATCGCCGTCCAAGCGTTCGCAGGAGCGCGTTCTCAGGATTCTTCGACTTGAATGACGGCTTTACCCTTATAGGTTCCGCAGTGCAAGCAGGTGTAGTGCGGCAGTTTGAGTTCATGACACTGAGGACAGACGGACATGCCCGGCGGCGTCATGCGCAGCTTTTGGGTGCGCCGCTTATCGCGGCGGGCACGGGAATGCTTATGTTTTGGATTCGGCATGGGAACTCCTTCTCTGATTCAACCGCGCACCCTCACGGGAGCGCTCACTCATGCTTTTGTTTGAGCTTACGGAGAACCTGAAACGGGCCGCCTGCCGGTTCGTCGGCACACTGACAGGGGCCTTCATTTAAATCTTTTCCACAGTGCGCGCAGAGCCCCAAACACTCGTCTTTGCACAACGGATGCATGGGTGCCGCCAGAATGAGTTGCTCTCTGAGCATCGGCGCAAGTTCCAGCTGGTCGCCGGCATAATGGTAGATGTCGTCGTTCAATTCCTCCGGCGCATCCTCGGCCCCAGCCGGCTTCTTGCGGCCATCGTCACGTTTCACCGGAGCGGCCGACTTGACTTCCCGCTCGTAGGCCACCCGCACGGAGAATGCGATCGGCTCCTCGAAGTCTTTCAAGCAGCGCACGCATTCCCGAACCGCCGTGCCTTCCACGACGCCGGTCACGCATACGGTGTTTTCCACTGCCCGGAGATCCAATCCCACGGCCAGCGGACCCCGCAAGACGGCGTCGGCCTCGTCGAGTTCCAATTCCTCGGCTGTCACGTCTCCTGAGAGGGACAAGCCTTCGCCCGTAATGTCGGCAATCTTAGGTGTGAGCAGGTCCATAGTCATCTCCAGCGTTGCGCTGCTGACCCACGTCATTATACCCGCTCGATCGCCCTTCATGCTCGTTATCGCTCCTCGGAAAAGCTGATGATGGCAATATGACGGGCGCGCTTGATCGCGACCGTCAATTCCCGCTGATGGCCCATGCAGTTGCCCGAAATCCGGCGTGGCACAATGCGCCCCCGCTCGGTGAGAAAATTCCGCAGCAATCCGGCATCCTTGAAATCAATCGGCGCCTTTTCCAGGCAAAACCGGCAGGGCCGCCTTCGTTGAAACAACCGCCCGCCGCCTCCCCCACCTTCTCCTCGTTCTATCACTGTCTCCTCCTTACAAGCCGATCAGCTCTGTTCTTCAAATTCATAACTGGGATCTTCCGGGACGGGCGCTTCTCCACCCGTTCCGCCGGCCCCCCCGGTGTCTTGCCGCTTCGGCATGAAGGTGACGGTCTGGGCTACCACTTCATGCTTGCTGCGCTTTTGGCCGTCTTCCGTTTCCCAGCGGCGCTGTTGCAACCGTCCTTCGACAATCGCCCCATTGCCCTTACTCAAATACTGTCCGCAGTGTTCGGCTTGTTTGCCGAACACGACAATGTCGACGAAACACACTTCTTCCTTCAGATCGTCGCCCTGCTTAAAACGGCGGCTCACCGCCAGACCGAAGCTCGCCACCGGGGTGCCACTGGGCGTATAGCGCAACTCCGGATTGCGCGTGAGATTGCCCATAAGAATGACTTTATTAAATCCGGCCACCGTCAGACTCCTGCGCGGTGGCTTCCAACGGGCGTGGCGGCACCAGTTCCTTTTCGAGATGGATCGTGAGGAATTTGATGATGTTGTCTTCCAACCGATAGGCCCGCTCCAATTCGCCGACGGTGTTGTTCGGCGCTTTGAAATAAAAGTAGGCGTAGGTGCCCTTCCGCTCACGGCGGACTTCATACGCCAGTTTCTTACGGCCCCAGTTCTCAGATTTAATGAATTGCGCGCCGGTCTTATCGGCTACACCCTTCATCTTTTCAATAAGCGCGTTGGTTTCGTCGTCGGAAACGGACGGACGAATAATAAACAGAGACTCGTAGAGCTCCATGCAGAAATCCTCCTGGACAAAGGCCCCCGAACCGGTCGGGAGCGAGGTGTGGGGCGCCTATACGGCGCGACGAACGGTGGACGGTAGCATAGGCCCTTTCACACTGTCAATAAACCAAGGCGACTTGCCGCAGCGAGGGTCGCACGCGCCGCTTCCGGACCGTGGTCACCGTAGGGCCTGCCGCTGGTGTTCCGCTGGACGCCGATCGTTGCCGTCTCCTCCGCGCTCCTGCGCCTAGGGTTGGCGTTTCACACGAGCCCAGTTGTGCGAGCACTTTATTCAGTTTGAACATGTGGCTTAGTTCCTTTTCAACTAGTGACCGCTTTCACAGAATGATTTTGAAAAGTGCTTCAACTTGGCAGTTCAAATATTTTGCCCGTAAGGGCTTCCACGCGTTGACAGGCGGCTCTCCTGTTTGTAACCATTGGATACACTAAGAATGGTCAATGGAACGTCATATTATCTGTCTTCACATTCCTTCATTCGGGACGGCGCTCGCGCAGAGAGGCGATGCATCCCTGCGAGGCCGGCCGGTGGCCATCGCGCCCGTGCATACACCGCGCGCACTCATTCGCGAGATGTCTCCGGAGGCCTCTCGCGAAGGCATCGCCCGAGGCATGTCACTGGAACTCGCACGACGGCTCTGCCCTGGACTGCGCGTCGTTCCGCCGGACGCCGCACGCCTGCAATCAGCGCAGCAGGAACTGCACCGCTGCGTCCGTCATTTTGCGCCGGTCTGCGAGCCGATCTCGCCCGGCTCCTTGTTTCTGGACCTCACCGGGACCACGCGCCTCTTCGGTCCCTCGATCGATACGGCGGCCCGCATCGGACGGACCCTTACACAACAACAGGGATGGCACAGCGTGATCGGCCTCGCCGGAAGCAAGCTGGTGTCTCAACTTGCGACGACCACCCTGGGACGGCCGCCACAAGTATTTTCGATTCATCCCTGCTCTGAACAATCGTTTCTTGCCCCCTTGCCGGCCCTGCTGCTTCCAGGCCTTCACCGTGCAGAGACTTCGCACGTGTTACGGCGACTCGAAGACTTAAATCTGCAGACGCTGGGAGCGATTGCCGACGTTTCCCTGGCCCATTTGGAATCGGCCTTCGGCGCGTCAGCCGGCTTGCTGCATAACTGGGCGCTGGGCATCGATCCCTCTCCGGTCCGCTGGCCGGGTGAACAGCCGATGGTCGAGCGATCTCTCAATCTCGATCCGGATGAGATCGACGACCAGGCGTTATTGGGACGACTCTACGGGCTGTTGGAGCTTCTCTGCGCCACACTCCGGGAGCAACGGCGGGTCTGCCGTCGCCTGGCACTCACCATCCGGTACAGCGATCATCATGAGCAGATCGCGCAGGAAACATTTCCACAGGGCACGTACTGGGAGGCCGACTTGCACCCGATACTCACACGCTTGTTCTTTCGGTGCTTCCGGCGTCGCGTCCGGCTCCGGCGCGTGACGCTGCAGGTCAGCCATCTTGAGGCGCCGGCCTACCAGTTATCGCTCTACGACGAACCAGCTTCCGCCCTCCCGCCCGCGTCCCATCGTCTGGCCTTGGCGCTGGATCGGATCCGCGGGAAGTTTGGCAAGCAGGCCCTGTCGTGGGGGAAGACGCTGCGATGACGTCCATTCCCTTCGTACATCTGCACGTCCATTCGGATTATTCGGCAATGCAGGGAGTCTCGTCGCTTGGCGAGCTGTGCGCGTGCGTTCAACGGCAGGGCATGCCGGCGTTGGCCATCACGGACACGAATGGGTTGTATGGAGCAATTAGGTTTATCGACCACGCGAAACAGGAGGGCTTACGGCCGATCCTCGGCGCCGAGTTGACGACCGACCACCATCGTGCGGTGCTCCTGGCTAAAACACCGGAAGGCTACGCCAACCTCTGCCGTCTGCTGTCCGACCGCCACTGCGATCCCTCCTTTGACTTTATCGCGGCCATCGCCCGCTATCGGAGCGGCCTGATCATACTGACCGATCTTGAGCCCGCCCTCGCCGTATGGGCCCGAGACTCCCGGCAGGATCTGTATGTCGAGTTGACGCCGGGTCCATCGATGCAGTCCACCCTGCGATTCAGCCGTCGCACCGACATACCGCCCGTCGCCACTACTCGGGCGTACTTCACGGGACCGGAAGATTTTGCCACCCATCGGCTCCTGCGTGCGATCGCGCTGAATACGACGCTGTCCCGATTGCCGCCGCAGGCCTGCTGTGCTCCCACGCAATGGCTGCTCCCGCCGGCCCGCCTGGCGTCGCACTATCCGCATGTGCCCTGTGCGCTGGAGAATACCGTTCGGATCGCCGAGGCCTGCCATACCGACTGGAATTTTCGGGACACGATCTTCCCCGCCTTTCGCCGGCTCTCCGATGACGACGCGTTCGTCCTGCTCACAGCGCACACCTATGCGGGGGCCTACGAGCGCTATGGTCCCCTCACACAAGAGGTCCGCGAACGGATCGAGAAGGAATTGTCGATCATCCGGCAGAAACGCTTCGCCCATTACTTTCTTGTGGTGGATGAAATCGTCCGGCAGGCGCCACGCACCTGCGGCCGCGGTTCAGTGGCGGCGTCCATCGTCTCGTATTGCCTCAAGCTCACGCATGTGGACCCGCTTAAGCACCGGTTATTTTTTGAGCGGTTTTTGAATCCCGGCCGAACGGACCCGCCCGATATCGACATCGATTTTCCCTGGGACGAGCGTGACGAGATCCTCCAATGGGTCTTTCGGCAGTATGGCCAACGCCAGGCTGCGATGGTGGCCAATCAAAACAATCTGGGTTTCCGCGCAGCCATACGGGAAACCGCCAAGGTCTATGGCCTGCCGGCCCAGGACATCACCACCATGTCCTCCCGCATTTTGCGCCACAACACGCTGCTGCGATTTATCGAATCTCCGACTAACCAGCAATGGCTCAACGAACTGATGCGAACCCTGACGTTGAAAGCGCCCTGGCCGGACATCTTAAACGGGGCGCTTAAGGCACAACATCATTTCCGTCATCTTTCCATGCATTGCGGCGGCGTGGTGATCGTGCCGGATGAGATCCGGCGCTATGTGCCGGTGGAATTCACGGCAAAAGGCCTGCCGGTCGTCCAGTGGGAAAAAGACCAGACCGAAGAAGCAGGCCTCGTCAAGATCGACCTGCTCGGAAACCGTTCGCTCGCCGTCATCCGCGACGCGCTCTCCGCCATCGCCCGTCATACCGGTCGTCAGATCGACTATGCGAGCTGGGATCCGCTGAACGATGAAGCCACCCAAGACGTGATCCGGCGCGGCGACACGATCGGATGCTTCTACATCGAATCGCCGGCGACGCGATTGCTCCTCCGAAAGCTCTGGAGCGGGATGCCTCCGGATCGTCGCGCACGCGCCGATGTCTTTGAGTATCTGGTGATGGTGTCCTCGCTCGTCCGGCCGGCGGCGATTACGTTCGTGCACGAGTTTGTCACACGCGCACATGGCCACCCGCATACACCGTTACACCCCCTGATGGAATCTATCCTGGAGGAAACCCACGGCATTATGGTTTATCAGGAAGACGTCACGAAGGTGGCGATGGCTCTCGCCGGCTTCTCCCTCGAGGATGCGGACCAACTGAGAAAGGTCATCAGTAAGAAACACAAGGAACGGCAATTGCGGGACTACTACCAGCAGTTTTGCCGGGGGGCGGCCAAGAACGGCGCCTCACCGGAAATCATCAGGAAAATCTGGACGATGATCATGAGCTTTGCCGGCTACAGCTTTTGCAAGCCTCATTCGGCCAGTTATGCGCAGGTCTCATTCAAATCCGCGTATCTACGCGCCCATCATCCGGCGGAATTTATGGCGGCCGTGATCAGCAATGAAGGCGGCTTTTATTCGACATTTGCCTATCTGTCTGAGGCGCGCCGAATGGGTCTCGCCATTCTTCCGCCGGACGTGAATGCCAGTGACTGGGCGTATGGCGGAGAAGGCGATCGGTTGCGGATGGGATTGATGCACGTGCACACACTCCCTAAAGAGCTCGGCACCAGGATTGTGGCGGAACGAACGACACATGGTCCCTTCCGTTCGTTTCATGATTTTTTGACACGCGTCAAACAGGAACCGGCTCACACGAGAACCTTGATCCGCGCCGGCTGCTGCGATTCGCTCGCCGGGGAACTGACGAGACCCGGCTTGCTGTGGCGATTGTATGCCGGAGAGACCGGTGTAAGTCCGTTGCCCGTACCAGACGATTATCCCGCCACCCAGAAAGTGGCCCATGAGATGGAGGCGTTTGGTTTTCTGGCGAGCCGCCATCCCTTGACCCTGTATCGAAGGCAGATCGAGCAACTGCGGCCGGTGCCGGCTTCGCAGATGCATCGGTTCGTGGGCCGCCGCATCACCATGGTGGGATGGCTCATTACCGAAAAACCGGTGGAAACCAAAGACGGTCTGGCGATGGAATTCATCACGCTGGAAGATACGACTGCCCTTTACGATGCCACCCTGTTTCCTGAGGTCTACCAACGATGCCATCAGCTCTTATCACCCAATCGGGCGTATGTCGTCCACGGGCTCGTTGAGGACGCATTCGGCGTCGTGACCCTCACGCTCTGCGACCTGCAATGGCTCGACCGGACCCCCGATGCCAACCCGTCTCGACAGGCCCCACAGGAGACATGGTATGGTGAATGATGCCACGCGGTCCTGCCAGATCCGCCGCCCCATTCGTTCCTGATCAGTTGACCCTCCGTGCGCTGAAACAGGCCGCCTCTTCGTGCACCGGCTGCGACCTCTACCAACGCGCGACGCAAACCGTCTTTGGAGAAGGCGCGGTACAGGCCCGAATCATTTTTGTGGGCGAGCAACCGGGCGATCAGGAAGACAGGGCAGGCCATCCCTTCGTGGGTCCGGCAGGCAAAATTCTGGACAAGGCGCTCGCGGAAGCCGGCATCGCCCGCCAGGATGTCTACATCACGAATGCCGTGAAGCACTTTAAGTGGGAACCGCAAGGCAAACGCCGGAAACACAAAAAACCCTCGGCCGCTGAAATGGCCGCCTGCCGGCCCTGGCTTGAAGCGGAAGTACGGGTGCTCAACCCCGAGGTGATCGTCTGTCTGGGAGTGACGGCCGCACAGTCAGTCTTCGGCAAAACCATTCGCCTACACGAGGCGAGGGCGAAGCGTTGGAGCACGGCTCTTGGCCCCAATGTGTTTGTGACTGTCCATCCTTCCGCCATTCTCCGTCATCCGGAACAGGCGCAGCGGGAGGAGGAGTACCAGCGCTTGGTCGAGGATCTACGCCACATCTCACGACATCTTCGTAGCCGGGCGGCATAAGCGACGCCATGGCCTCTCCGATGCACAACCCGACGACCTGCCTGCTGATCATCGACATGATGAATGAATTCTCCTTTGATGGAGCGGAGGCACTCTTCCCCGCCATCGAGCAGGCCGCCGGTAACATTGCAATGCTCAAGCGGCGGGCAAAAGCTGCAGGCGTCCCAGTGGTCTATGTGAACGACAACTTTGGGCGGTGGCAGTCAGATTTCCGGAAGCTGGTGGCTCGTTGTCTAGAAGAGCATTGTAAGGGGAGATCCATCGCGAGGCTGCTCACGCCGGAAGACGACGACTATTTCGTGTTGAAACCCAAACATTCTGGATTTTTCGCGACACCCTTGGAGCTACTTCTCCACTTTCTCCGGTCCCGTCGATTGATCCTTACCGGAGTGGCCGGCAACAATTGCGTGCTGTATACCGCCGCGGATGCCTACATGCGGGAGTTCCAAGTTTTCGTTCCGTCCGATTGTGTGGCGTCCATCGATCCGGAAGCGAACCGCAGAGCGCTCGTGCATATGCAACAGACGCTCAAGGCCGATATCGATCCCTCTCATAAGATCATTGACCAACTCGCCGCGTAACATTGCAGAGCGCGACACGTCGGGCTGAGCCCAAGTTCGCTAGGATATTTTGAGCGATCAGACGAACGACATCATGATGTTCTCCACTTAATCGAACCAATAAATAAGTTCGAAAAGATGGAGATCGATGCCGCGGCTGTCATTTCCATACAGGGTGGCATCTGAGTAATGCTGAAAATGGTAGCCGGCTCCAAACGGGCCGGCGAAGCGACTGGTCGCTCCGAAGGTCCAGACGAACTGAAATGGTCCCCCTAAGTTTTGCCCGTCGAACTTATGGTCGGTGAGTAACGCGCCGCCTACACCCATATCAACCGAGAGCAGTCCGTTCTTTCGTCCGAACATGACATTGACCGGCACCAGCGTAAAGACGCCGTTGGTTTCGTCAGCTCCGCTGAGCGCGCCTGCAGAGGTCAAAAGGCGAGTTCTGACAACCCAACCCGAGCCGACCTCCCACTCCCAGGGAAGCCGGACGGTGACCGCCATGTCGACTTGGTGAAAATCGTTGTTCTGCGCTTCTCCAATTACAGAACTCCCGCTCGGCCCTCCTCTCACGGCCAGTGAGTCCAGCCTCACCTCCCCAGCTTGGATGGATGCTCCGGCCATGACGATTGAACACCCGACGACGATCACCTGGCAGAGTCTCGCACACAGTACACCATGACGCATGTATGGATCCTCTTGAAATGAGTTGGGTCAGACCAGAAGAAGTACGAGAAATACTACCACCGCGGTGAAGACATTGAACGTCTTTTCGACGTTGGGACAGGCGGCCATTCACAGGCCGGGTCTGGTTGTTGATGCTGACGAAGTACCTGTTCAGTCCTCAGTCATCTATTTTCATTCATCACTATCCGCTGATTCACGCTCGCGTATATTAAATTGATTCATCGCTACATCAGTCCCGCGATGAATCAGACATTCAAGCGCATCGACGGCTCGCTCCAAACAAGGGTCAAAGATGGCTCTCTCATCCGGCAGGACAGGCTCCAATACATAATCGGCTGAATCCTGGCCGGGGGCAGGCCTGCCAATCCCTATCTTGATTCGGACGAATTGAGAGGTTCCCAGGGCCTCGATCACGGACTTGACCCCGTTGTGGCCACCATGGCCACCAGCGCATTTGATGCGCAGCCGCCCCGGCGGCAGATCAAGATCGTCGTGGACGAGGATCACCTCGGTAGGGGGAAGCTTCAACTCACGCAGAAGGCCTTTGAGAGGAGGCCCGGTTACATTCATCCAGTCAAGCAGACCAGCCAGCTCGATTAGTTCTGACCCAAGCCGTCCCCCGCCTCTTTGGGCTGTCCCTCGTGGAGTCAGACGTATGGACCATCGAGCGGCGGCCCGCTCGATGGTCCACATTCCAATATTGTGGCGGGTTTGTGCGTAGGTCTTGCCGGGATTGCCCAATCCAACGATGAGGCGCACCGCTACTTCTTCTTGTCGGCTTCCTTCTTTTCAGCCTTGGGAGCTTCCTTACCCGCTTCTTTCTTGTCACCGGCTTTGGCTTCACCCGCAGCTGGGGCGGCGGCTCCCGCCTTCGCTGGTTCAGCACCTTCCGCTGCAACAGCTTCTTTGCCTTTGGCGACGACCTCCGGTTCTGTGGCTGCCCCAGCTGCGCTGGTGAGCAAGGCTTCGAGTTTGGCATCGGTCATCGGCGCGGCGACGCTGACGACCATCTGCTCCGGATCGTCGAGAAACCGGATGCCTTCCCGCTTGGCGATTTCCTTCAAGTGAATACCTTGCCCGATCGTGAGTGGCGATGCATCGACTTCGATGTTGTCCGGCAATGCGGCTGGAAGGCACTCAACCATCAGTTCGCGTAAATTATGGTGCAGTACGCCGCCCTCTTTCACGCCCGCGGGCACGCCGCCGACCACAAGAATTGGCACCTTCACACGAATCGGCTTGCTCATGGAAATCTCAAACAGATCCGCATGGAGCACCGCTCCGGTGACCGGATCCACTTGATAATCGCGCAATAAGGCGGTGCGCGTGGGTTTAGACTTGGCTCCCGCCACAGTCAAAGAAATTAACGCCGTGCTCCCGGCCTGCGTCTTGAGGATTTTGATCAATTCCTCCGGCATGACGGTCAACAGCAAACATTCCCCCTGACCATACAGCACGGCGGGGACTTTCCCGTTTCGCCGCATCGTCCTGGCGGCTCCCTTGCCGGCCTGCTCTCTCACGGTTACTGCTAATTCGAATTTCATAAGGCTCCTTCGTCTCCCTGCTTCGGCTCAGTCTCAGTGCCGCACGGGCCTACGCAAATAATGAACTGACTGACTCGTCTTCGTGTATGCGTCGAATGGCTTCACCCAACAGAGGCGCCACCGACAATTGATGCAACTTGGGACAGTTCTGCTCTTTCCCTCGCAGCGGAATCGTATCGGTAATGACGACCTGGGCGATGCAGGAGGTTTGCAGGCGGTCCAGGGCCGGGCCTGAAAGCACGGCATGCGTACAGGCCGTCCAGACTTCGCGGGCGCCTTGGTCCGCGCACGCTTGCGCGCCTTGAACAATCGTTCCCGCCGTATCGATCATGTCGTCGAGCAGCAACACGCTCTTGCCCTGTACATCGCCGATGATATTCATGATCTGCGCTTGGTTCGGCCCCTCTCGTCGCTTATCGATGATGGCGAGTTGGGCCTGAAGCCGCTTGGCAAATGCTCGAGCCCGTTCGACGCCGCCGGCATCCGGAGACACCACGACCAGATCGTTGATTTTCTTCTTGGTGATGTATTCCAAGAGCACCGGCAGCGCATACAGATGGTCCACGGGCACATTGAAGAATCCTTGTATTTGCCCCGCATGAAGATCCATGGTGAGGACGCGGTCCGTCCCGGCTGTGGTGATCAAGTCGGCCACCAATTTGGCAGTGATAGGCACCCGTGGCTGATCCTTACGATCCTGACGGGCATACCCGAAATAGGGGATGACCGCCGTAATGCGATTGGCCGACGATCGCTTCAGCGCGTCAATAATGATTAGTAACTCCATCAACGAATCGTTGACAGGCTGACAGCAGGACTGCACGACAAACACATCGGCGCCCCGAACGTTCTCTTCTATTTTGACTCGAATTTCCCCATCGCTGAAGGATGAGACGGTCGCCTCACCAAGCTTCTGCCCAAGATACGAAGAAATCTCATGGGCGAGCGCAAGATTGGCGTTGCCAGAGAATATTTTCAGTTCTCTGTTCATGGACTATTGAACCGTCCTATCGTCTACCTGTAAGACTCTGAATTCTCGAAGTAGTGGTTCTGGGCGGGTGTCGGCGGGCCCTCCGGGCCTCGCCTCCCTCGTTCGCCATACGCTACTGAGGAGGCCACCAAGGGATGAAACATTAGCGGAAGACTCACAGGCTTGTCAACCAAGCATGCGTGTCTCTTGGCAGAGGAGCGGGCTGCTCTGTGAGGGAACCACGAAGACCTTGAATTCCGACTTCACGCTGAGACGAGCCACTGCCTTCCGCGCCTTCGTCTCATCTATAAACGTCCCGAAAACCGTCGCCCCGCTTCCAGAGAGCAGCGCAATCTCCGCCTCTTCCTTGAGGAGCTGCAGTTTGATGTCTCGCAACTGCGGATAGCGCTGAAAGACAGGGCCTTCAAAGTCGTTTTCCGCCATTCTGAGTATGTGCTCCCATGTGACTTTGCTCTCGGCGGCCAGCCTGCCTTGTGCCGCAGACAGCGGCTGCACCTGCGAGCGGGTCATCGACAGCTGCTGATAGGCCCATCTTGTTTCAATGGGGAATCCAGGATTCACGAGGACGATCCAGCGGCTGTCAGTCAGCTTGACCGGATGGACTTGCTCCCCTCGCCCCGAGACGACTGCCGAAGGCGCGAAACAGAAGAACGGCACGTCGCTCCCCAGAGTTTCTCCCACCTGCGCCATTTTCGTCGCCGACCAACCTAAGCTCAGCAGGTGGTTCAATCCGATGATCGTCGCGGCCGCATCGCTGCTTCCGCCGCCCAGTCCTGCACCCATCGGAATGCGCTTGGCCAGGACGATGTCGAGCCCCGCTTTCCGGTTGCACGCTTGCAGCACGGCCGCCGCCGCCCGGTGTACAAGATTCGTCTGATCGACGCTCAACGTTCGGGCATCGCACTCTAATCTGATGTCGGAATGCGACTGGTTGAGCCGAATTGAGACGTTATCCTCTAACTGAATGGTCTGCATCACAGACCATAGATTGTGAAATCCGTCGGGGCGTCGATCGAGAATTCGCAGGATGAGGTTGACTTTGGCAGGAGCAGGAACGGAAACAGCGTAGGAAGAGCTGGCGTTTGGTGCAACGGCGTCCTTAGTCACGGCCTCCTTTTATAGCATACTTCTCCAGGCGGTAGCGGAAGGACCTGGTATTGAGACGCAGCAGCCTCGCTGCTTTCTTTTTGACCCACTTCGTGCGCTCGAGCGCTTTCATCAACAGATCTTTTTCTATGCCATCGATCAGGCCTTCAAGATCCAGCCCATCGTCGGGAAGATCGGTGGGAACGCCCGTCGATGACTGCGGCGCGACCGACCGATGCAGCCACCCGCGCACGTCGGCATCGTTGACGGTTGCCCCGTTTGAAAATGCCACGACACGCTCGATCAAGTTTTCCAGTTCCCGAACGTTCCCACGCCATTCGTGGGCCAAGAGGACGTGCATGGCCTCATTGCTTAACGTCGGCATCGCCCTGCCGCTGTCTTTCGAGAACCGCTCCAGGAAATGATTCACCAGTAAGGGAATGTCGCCGCTTCGTAACCGCAACGGCGGAAGTTTGATCGGGATGACGTCCAGACGATAATAGAGATCCTCACGAAAGGATCCGTCGGCTACCGCCTTTTCTAGATCCTTGTTCGTGGCGGCCACAATACGGATATCCACTTTGACGTCTTGATTGCCTCCCACGCGTCGGAATTCCCGTTCCTGGATCACGCGGAGAAGTTTCACCTGAATTGTCGGTGTCGTATCACCGATTTCATCAAGGAAGACGGTCCCTCCGTCCGCGACCTCGAACAATCCCGCCTTGTTCGAAATGGCGCCTGTAAACGACCCCTTCATATGGCCGAACAACTCGCTTTCCAGCAAGGTCTCGGGCACAGCGCTGCAGTTCACGGCCACGAAGGGAGCCGTGCTGCGCGCGCTATTGTAATGAATCGCCCTGGCGACTAATTCCTTGCCTGTTCCACTTTCACCGCAGATCAAGACGTTGCTTTTGGAGTCGGCGACTTTCCGCACCACATCAAACACTTTTTGCATGGCCTCGCTCTGGCCGACCAGCTGGGCAAATGAGGACTGGCTGGCCATCTCTCGCTTCAGCAGCATATTTTCAGTCGAGAGGCGACGCTTTTCCAGCGCGTTACGGATGATCAGTTGTACTTCGTCGACCTGGAAAGGTTTGGTGAGATAATCGTAGGCGCCTTGCTTCATGGCTTCGACTGCGGAATCGGCGGTGGCGAACGCCGTGATGATGAGCACCACGGTTTCAGGCGACGTTGATTTGACCGCCCTGAGCACTTCCATCCCGTCAACCTTGGGCATCCGGAGATCCGTGATGACGAGATCGAAAATTTCTTTCTGTACTTGCTCAATCGCTTCTTCCCCGTCCGCGACACTGGTGACGGCGTATCCGGCCCGCTTGAGCATAATGCTCAACACGTCGCGAAGACTCTGTTCATCATCAACGACTAGGATCTTTTCCACGGTTCCCTGCCTTCATGCCACAACCGCACTCCAGCCTCGGCCGAGCGCGGGAGACACACCACTAACCGAGACCCTTTTCCTTGTTCACTGTCGACCTTGATCCAGCCGCCATGGAGATCGACGATTCGATGCACGGCAGCCAAGCCCAGCCCCGACCCCTGCTTCTTCGTCGTAAAAAAAGGGAGAAAGATCTTGTCGAGATTTTCTTTTGGAATACCTTCCCCGCTGTCTTGGAAGGAGATCTCCACCACGTCGGCCTTGCGTCCTCCGACATCAATTTTCCGGCACCCCGTGCTAATGCTCAACTGACCGCCTCGGGGCATGGCATCGAAGGCGTTCGTGGCCAGATTCCAGAACACTTGCTTCATTTGATCCTGATCGATCTGTGCAGGCAGCGCACCGTTCGCCAATGTGGTCACGATCTTCATGTTCGCTCGAGTGCGTGCTTCATGTTGTACCAGATCAAGCGTCTCAGCAAGGACTTTGTTCAAATCGTACTCGGCCAAATCGAGCGCCGGCGGCCTCGCATATTGGAGAAACTCGGTGATGATGGTATCCAACCTCGTCGCTTCCCGGACGGCAATATCCATCAGCCGTTGGCTCGTTTCGTCCCCCTGCAAATCCTTGCGAAGCATTTGCATGGCTCCGGCGAGAGCGCCCAGCGGATTGCGAATCTCATGAGCCATACCGGCGGACATTTCTCCCAGGCTGGCCAGCCACTCTTTCCGGCGCATTTCTTCTTCTAAGTCCCGAATCTGCGTCAGATCCTTGAAGACCCCCACCAATCCGGTTTCCTTCCCCTGTTCATGCAAGGGAGACACCGTCATCCCAAGGATCGAGCCGATTCCCATCTGCGCGTTTGCATTCGACTTCAAATCGCATGTTGGCCGTCCAGCCGATGTGAGGACGCATCCGTCGGCTGATCTGGATGCCAGTTAAAGACCTCCCGCCAGTGCCGTCCGTGGACTTGGTGAAATCCGTAACCCGTCGCCTCCTGTGCCGCCGGGTTAAAGGACGTAATCCGTCCTCCTTCATCAGTCGTGAAAACCCCGCTGCTGATGCTGTGAACGATATTTTCATGGAACGCCTGGAGGCGAGTGAGTCCTTGCTCTTTCTCCAGCAGCGATTGGTCCGCGAGACGAAGCTGATCTGCAAGTGCGCCGCTGAGAAAACCAACGATTACGAAGGCCAGGCCGTACACCCCAAAGGTCTGGAAGGTTTCAGGAGCGCTGAGATGCGTCCGCGGTAACCAGCCCGATCCCTCCATCAAGCCATACATCTGGATGTTGGTCAGCAGTCCGAACAGAATGGTCGAGAGACTGGCCGTCAATAACCCCACGCGCCGTCGGGAGACGAGGCTGACCACGGTAATGGTAATGACGTAGAGCACGGCAAACGGGCTTTCAATGCCGCCCGTTCGAGCGATGAGCACTGTTTCCAGCAGAAAATCAATGCCGACCTGAGCCCATGCAAAATGCAGGAGCGCCTCGTGCCTTGTCAGGCGTCGTAATATCAGCGCATAAGGGATCGTGACGGCGTAGGTGAAGACAATGAGAGCGTAAAACGTCTCGACTTGCTCTCCCTTGGTCACCTGGAAGGTAAGAGAGAGGCCAAGAAGCAGCGTGACAACCACAACACGCAGTGCCATCAGCCAATGAATTCTGGTCTTGATGCTCTCCATAATGCGAAGGCTACGCAGATTAAATGAGTCGAAGACGAGCTGATGTCGATATGCCTGCCACGGGCGAGTGTTGATTCACGTATAGAGGGTTGACAGGAGCTCTCCTGAAGGAAAGCTTCGTGGTGTCCAGAGAGTCCATGAAGATCGGCGCTTAACCGATCGCCGAGGCCATGGAGAAAATCGGCAGATACATCGCGATGACGATGAAGCCAATCGTGATGCCGAGAAAAACCATCATCATGGGCTCTAGGAGGGCGGTTAACGACGTGACCGCTTGATCCACCTCTTCCTCATAAAAATCTGCAATCTTTCCGAGCATGCTGTCGAGAGCGCCTGTCGACTCTCCCACGGCGATCATGTGCGTCACCATCTTGGGGAACGTACCGCTCTTTGCAAGCGGCTCTGAGATGGTTTTGCCTCCACTGATGCTGATCCGAGCGTCCATGAGCGAGCCCTCCACCACTTTGTTTCCGGAGGTCTTAGCGCAGATACTCAGGGCCTCCAGCAATGGCACTCCGCTTGACAGTAACGTGCCCAGTGTTCGTGTGAACTTGGCAACAGAAGCCTTTTTAATGAGATCTCCGAACACGGGCACTTTGAGCACAAACTTATCGATCGCGAGCCGGCCTTGCGGCGTGGCATAATATTTTTTGGTTGCTATCACTGCGCCAACTACCGCTCCCAAAATCAAATACCAATTCCCCTGCACAAAATTGCTCATATCGATGACGAGCTGAGTCGGGCCGGGCAAGGCCATTTTGCCGTTGGACATTTCCCGGAACATTTTCTCGAAGACGGGAATCACCCAGATCATCAAGACCGTAATGACGATCACGGCGATACCGCAAATCGCAGCCGGATAGACCATCGCGCTCTTGATCTGCGCTTTGAGCTTCATGGCCTTTTCAATATGTTTGGACAGGCGGTTGAGAATCGTGTCCAACAGTCCGCCGACTTCCCCGGCGTGCACCATGTTGATATACAAATCATCGAATACTTTGGGATGGCGCTTGAGCGCATCGGAAAATGTAGACCCGCCCTCCACGTGCGTTTTGACTTCTCCGATGGCCTTTCTTAAGGCGGCATTTTCAGATTGTGTCGAGAGAATCTCGAGACACTGGATCAGCGGAAGACCGGCATTAATCATGGTCCCGAATTGGCGAGTAAAGACGACGAGATCTTTATCCGTCAACCCGGATCCAAAGCTGAGCTTGAATCCTTCCTTCGCAGCCTTTTCCTCCAGGCTCGTGACGACCACACTTTGCTTACGGAGCTGATCGACCGCTTCATCCCGCGTCTTGGCAACGAGTTCCCCTTTTTTGACCGATCCTGACTTGCTCCGTCCGACGTATGCAAACGTGGCCATAGGTTCTCGTCCTGTTGTGGCTCCGCGAGCCGGTTGATGGCAGACGGTGGATTACGAAGCGAGTCTACTGGGCGTCGGAAAACCTGTCAAAGCAATTGCAGAATTGACTCGGCAAACGCATGAACTGCTCCGGCTATGTCAATGGAGGAACGGCATTCGTATATCGGTACCCTCGATACAGGTAATGCAGACCGGAGGCGAGCGTGAAAAAGACCATGACGGCGAGAAGAGGAGTGAGAGGAGAGAGCCCGAGTCCTCTCCACGTCATCAATACCACGAGCAGGAGATAGCTCAACTGGAGCAGCGTCGTCCCTTTGCCCCAGAAGGTCGGAGTGATATCGATCGGAGAATTCGTCACATGAGCGACCGCGGTCCCCAGCAGAAGAATGATGTCGCGGCTTACCACAAGGATGACGAGCCAGGAGGGAACCAGGTGAAGGAGGGCAAGAGAAATAAATCCTGAGGTCAGCAGGAGCTTGTCCGCCAAGGGATCAAGAAAGGTTCCCAGCTTTGTCCGCTGGTTGAGCATCCGGGCGAGGGGACCGTCCAATGCATCGGTAGCGCCCGCTAGAAGCAGAGCCACCAATGCGAACCCGTATTGGCCATATGTCATGCACCCGATGTAGACAGGGATCAGCAGGATGCGAAGAATCGTCAGGCTATTGGGAATGTTCATGAAAGCGGTTACAGTGATGCCGCTGGTGTAAGGGCAGGCATCATAGTAATAGGGTTGCGGCTTGTCAACGCGGTTGCAGTCATCACCGAAGGCCCCTATAATCTCGCAGTGACGAAGGCCGGAACGGCTGGAGGAAGTGGATGAGCACATTACCCTTAATGTTTAAAAAGCAGGGGCTGGTTGAAAAGCATCAGCTTGAGGGGGTGGATCCAAGCGACCGTTATTTTAGCCGCGCCATGCTGGTCAATCGGACCGCCTCGGGCTATGCCGCAAAAGTCATGTACGAGGCCTTGACCGTCGAAGGCGGATCGCATTCCACCATTGAAGCCGCCGCGAAAGAACTGGTCGAAAAGCTGCAAGAGTTGGGATTCACCCGCATGCGATCGCGCGCCAACTTTAAAGGCACACGCTATCTCGCTGAAAAGGAAACCTGGGTGGAATACCTGGACCTGCCTTAAGCCTCCGCCACGAACTCCCTGTACACCAGATCATGAATCGCAGGGCGAAACATTTTGATCGCTTCGTTCTTCCTTGTGGGATGTACACGGTTCGATAGCAATACCACTTCCAGCTCCTCTACCGGATCAATCCAAATCGACGTCCCTGTATAGCCCAGATGCCCGAAGGATCTCGGAGAAAAATACTGCCCTGACGAAGAGGGCATCGATGGTGTATCCCATCCGAGGGCCCAGCTCGACCCCTGGATATGGACTTGCCGTTCGGTGAATTCGCGCACGACGCCGGCATCGAGCATCGCGGGTCGCCTATGATACGCGTCGAGCCATGCCGCGGTGACCGCGAGAATTGAACCCGCAGTCCCGAACAGCCCTGCATGGCCCGCGACGCCCCCGGCGGCCGCCGAATTTTCGTCGTGGACCTCGCCGCACAAGAGACGGCCTCTCCATGTGTCTGGCTCCGTCGGCGCAATGGTACCCGGAACTTGCTTCCGCTGGCTCATTTCGCCGATAGGCAAATACCGCAACGTTTCGGCCTGAAGTGGTTCGGCGATGCGCGCTTGGACAAAGTCATCCAGCGAGTGACCACTGACGTGTTCAATGATCAGACCCAACAGCATAAATCCTAAATCGCTGTAAAGACTCCTCGCTCCCGTTCTATATACAAGCGGTTCTCCTTTAATCAGTCCAAGCAGCTGCTGATTGGCCTTCGCTCGAGACTCTTGCGAATTCGGCAAGTCTGCGTTCGGACTCATGTGCTCATAGAACCCTCGCCAGCCCGGCAAACCGGAGCTGTGCGACAGCAAATCCCGCAGCGTCAGCGAACCCGCTGGCGCATCCCGCAGTTCCGGGAGGAAAAGGTCCGCCCGATCATTGAGCCGGCAACGCCCGTCCTGGATGAGCAATACGATGGACGTCGCGGTCGCCAAGGGCTTGGTCAACGATGCAAGATCATAGATGGTCGATGAGGACACGGGGCCGCCTGGCGGAACGATGGAAAGACAACCAGCAGAGGCATAGCAGACCGATCCGCCGCCACGGCGGATTGCGAGGACCACACCGGGAAAGACTCCAGCGGCCACTGCGGCTTGCAGCGCCGTCTCGATAGATGAGGGGACTTGCATGGTCAGACGGGATCACGCGGCCGATGGACGAACGCTCTATGACACGGTGGAGGCGGAGGGATTGAACCGATTGGCAAGCCTGCCACCAGCCGCTTATCGAGCAGGACTTGATTCGCCTTCCAGCTTTTCCTCCGGTACGGCACCGCTATCCTGGTAGGCTTCGTTCGTCTCAACGTCCAGCATCCGCTCAAACGTATGCAAAGTCGCCCGCATCCGCTCCACCATTAAAAACCGTTGCTTTTGTAATTGCGAGAGGTCGCGCTGTGTCTCGCCCAGTTCCACTCGTGCCTGACGGATCAATTCACTGGCTTTGAGCTCCGCTTCCTTAATGATCAGTTCGGCGTCTCGATTGGCGCTTCGCTTGACATCCTCGGCCAGAGACTGCGCCGACATCAGCGTGTTCGATAACGTCGATTCCGTACGTTTGAGCTCCGACACCTGCTGCTCCATGAACACCATCCGTTCGCGAAGCGCGGCATTGTCGCGATTCAACATTTCGACGGTCTGCGCCACTTCCTCCAGAAAACGGTTGACCTCTTCACGGTCGTATCCTCGAAGCTTCACGCGGAAAACCATCTGCTGAATGTCGAGTGGTGTAATTTTCATGGTGTCCCCCATTGGTTGGCTCAATTGATCCGGACTGCCAGATCCTTGAGTGACTGCACGACCGCGATCTGAAGAAATGTGATGGCGACGATGGCCACCAGCGGCGACAAGTCGATCCCCATCCGCCATCCCATCCATCGGCGGATCGGTGAAAGCACAGGCTCAGTGGCCCGATCCAGAAATTGGACAATCGGATTCCACGGGTCTGGATTCACCCACGAGATTAGGGCCCTGGCGATGATAATCCACATATAGAACCACAGGGCGTAATCCAGCACGGTCGCAAGCCCAAGCAGGAGGTTGCCCATGACAAACATCAGCGTCCCAGCTCCTGAGATCGTTTTGTGGCCGCTTCGACCGCGTCAATCAAGGTGGCCCGCAAGCCTCCCTGCTCCAACTGATGCAAGCCGGCCATGGTCGTCCCGCCTGGAGAGGCCACTTGATCCTTCAGCCGGGCAGGATGCTGCCCGGTGTCCAACACCATGCGCGCGGCGCCCAACACGGTTTGCGCGGCAAGGAGGGCCGCGGTTTCACGAGACAACCCCATTTTGACGCCGCCATCAGTCAGCGCTTCGATCGCGAGGAACACATAGGCAGGCCCGCTCCCGCTCAGTCCGGTCACCGCATCCATCAGACGTTCTTCGACCGGCACGACTTTCCCGACCGATTCGAACATCTGTCGCACGCAGCGCACATCCTCGTCAGCGACGCCCCGCCCCATGGCCATTGCCGTCATCCCCTCGTGCACCATCGCGGGCGTATTCGGCATCGTGCGGATGACACGGGTGTGAGGGCCGCAGGCATCGGCAATTCGTTGAATCGTGACGCCGGCCACAAGTGACACCACTAGCGCCTTTCCCAATTCGGTGCCAACCTCGCCCAACACGGCATCAAGGATTTGCGGTTTGACTGCAAGCACCACGACATCGGCCCATGCGACCGCCTGTCGATTGTGGGCGCCGACCTGAACGCCGTATTCCTTCTTCAGGTGATCAAGCCGGCTCGCCACAGGATCGGTCGCCCAGATCTGGTCGGGTTCGCACAACTTCGCAGAGAGCAGGCCCCCTATCAACGCTTCGGCCATCTGGCCTCCGCCCACGAATGCGATGTTGTGGCTGAGCAATCGGTTAGACATCGCGTGCTCCAAAAATTGCGGTGCCCACCCGGACCAGCGTGGCGCCTTCTTCAATCGCGACTTCATAATCCTGAGACATGCCCATCGACAATTCATCCATTTCTACGCCAGGAAGATTCAGGTCCCGGAGACGCAAACCCAGTTCCTTCAGACGGCGGAAGTATGGCCGCGACTGTTCGGCATGCGTCTGGGGAGGTGGAATCGCCATGAGTCCTTTAATACGAATATGCGGCAACATGCCTATCACAGGCGCCGCATCGATGATGTCCTCGATCCGAAAACCCCCTTTGGTCGACTCATTCCCGATGTTGACTTCCAGCAGGATGTCCTGAGAGCGGCCCAGGGCTCCGGTACAGCGATCCAGGTCTTGGCCCAACGGGATGCTGTCGACGGAATGGATCAGGTCAAATAGGCCGATGACCGATCGCACTTTGCGACGTTGCAGGTGCCCGATAAAGTGCCACCTCACAGGAGCCTGCTTGAGGACGTCGATTTTGGAGACCGCCTCCTGGAGGCGACTTTCTCCCAGAATAGACAGTCCTGCGTCAATGCCTTGTTGAATGCGGTCAACCGTCACAGTCTTCGTGACTGCCACCAGACGGATGTGCTGAACCGACCGTCCGGCGTGATCCGCGGCACGGCGAATGTTCGACAGCACCTGCTGAACACGATCGGCGACCGTGTCTTTGACAGACGGCTCCACCGTGTATGAACCTCGCTATGGGTCGCTCGGCGAACCGCCCGTATTCTAACGGAAGGAGCACACAATTGGCAGACCCTGCCCGCTCTTTCTAGCGAGTCAGGCCGATGGCACTCACCATCGTCCCCATCACCTTTCCTTCTCGGCGATAGGAAAAAAACAGGTCCTCGTGACAAATGGTACACAGATTCACGGCGGTGATGGCGTCGCTCCTCGTCCCGGCCTGGCGCACTTGTTCACGTATCAGCGACTTTAAGTCCAGGCGGGCTGTTCCCCCGTTGTAGTCCCGGACCACCGTCTCCCAACCTCCAAACTCTCTGCGCAACTTGTCCAGGACCGGTTCATCGACCTGATAACAACAGGCGCCGGCAGACGGCCCGATACTGACATGGAGCTGCGCGGGATCCGAACCAAATCTTGACTGCATCAAAGCCATCGTCTTCGGCACGATGCCGGCCACGGCTCCGCGCCAACCGGCATGAATGGCGGCCACAACCCGGCGCTTTGGATCATGCACCAGCACCGGGACACAGTCCGCCGTCCGGACGGCGACCATGACTCCGGGCTGATCCGTGACTAAGGCGTCCCAGCCTCCATCAAACCGATCATCGGAGGACAACGATCGATCCACGACGAGCGCGGCTGTGCCATGCACCTGCCTGACAGACAGAAGCCACGTGGAACGAGGGATTCCCGGTCTCGGAATACCCGCTTCGACCTCAAAGCCGGATGCATGATGCCGGGTTCCGAAAAAATGCCGGATGCCGCCTCGAGGCGAGGCAAAGGCCGGCACTGTGATGACCGTGGGTCCACCCATGACTGCTCTCCACGCGAAGCTGTTCGTGCCGAGTCTCTGATGCCTTAATCGACCTGCTTCCGGAGAAATGTCGGCACATCCCATTCATCATCTGCCGACAGCGCCGCCCGATCGATTGATTCTCTTGCGTCACTCATCCGGCGGAGGAACGTCGGACGATCAAGATCCTTCATCGGCCGATCGACCGACGAGGTCGCTCCGACTCCGGCCAAGACAGGCTGAGCCGGCTTTGGCGCCCGCGCCGTCGACCGTTCCATGCCGAGCGTGACGGCCGCCGGCTCGTCCTCGTGTTCGAATCCGGTCGCAATCACCGTCACCACGAGATCATCGCCCATGTCCGGATTGATCACCTGACCCACAATGATGTTGGCTTCTGAATCAGCCGTCTGCTGGATGATCGAGGCCGCTTCCTCGATTTCATGCAGCGACATGTTCGGCCCGCCGGTAATGTTCAACAGCACTCCCCGCGCGCCTTCCACACTGCCCTCTTCGAGCAGGGGACTGCATATCGCTTTCTGTGCCGCTTCGATGGCGCGATTGGTGCCTCGGGATATCCCCATGCCCATCACCGCGCGACCTGTATGCGACATGATCGTCCGCACGTCGGCAAAGTCCACGTTCACATGGCCCGTCGTGGTGATGACATCCGCGATACCTTGAATGGCCTGCCGCAAGACATCATCGGCCACTTTGAACGCTTCGAGCAGCGGCGTGGCTTTGTCGACGATGCCCAGCAACCGCTGATTCGGGATGATGAGCAGGGTGTCGACATGGCGGCGGAGATCGCGGATGCCTTCCTCGGCATGCTTATGCCGGCGTTGACCTTCATACTGAAACGGCTTTGTCACCACGCCGACGGTGAGAATGCCCAGTTCCCTGGCGATGCTTGCCACAATCGGGGCCGCCCCGGTACCCGTGCCGCCGCCCATGCCGGCCGTGACGAAGACCATGTCGGCCCCTTCCAGGCATTCACGAATGTGATCTTTGCTTTCCAGAGCGGCGTCCTTGCCGATCTCCGGCTTGGCGCCGGCGCCCAATCCGCGCGTACGTTCGGGTCCCAACTGGATCTTATAGGGAGCCAGTGAGCGATCCAATGCCTGCAGATCCGTGTTCGCCGAGATAAAATCCACACGGGCGAGGCCGGATCCGATCATCGTATTGACCGCGTTGCACCCGGCTCCGCCGACTCCGATGACTTTGATCCGGACCGGCAGCAGCACATCTTCCTGGAATGAAAACATTACGACACCTCCTCGTTCATCGCGTGGCCGCGATGATTATGGTTAAAACACCTCCAACACTCGCTTCGTCCACCCAAACATCTTGGCCCAGGCTCCCCCATTGCGGAGACCGGCGGTTTCCAGTTCATCCGCATGGCGGCGCGCATGCAGGAGCAGGCCGACCCCGGTCGCATGGCTGGGATGACCCACAATGTCCCTCAATCCTCCCACCCCCGAGGGGGCGCCCCGACGAGCCGGCAGATTCAACACCCTCTCGGCCGCGTCCGGCATCCCTTCAAGCAGCGAGGTCCCCCCGGTAATGACAACGCCCGCTCCCAACATACCTTCATAGCCGGCGCGGGCGATTTCCCTGCGAACGAGTTCAAACATCTCTTCGACGCGGGGTTCCAGAATTTCCGCAATGTCCCGGCGTGAAAAGGTCCGGGCCGGACGATCCCCCACCGATGGCACCTCGACCGCATGATGACCCGTCACCAGCTCGGTTCGCGCAATGCCATGCTGAGTCTTGATTTTTTCCGCTTCGGTTTGCGACGTCAGCAGGCCGATGGCAAGGTCTTTCGTGAGGTTCTGGCCGCCGATCGGCAGCACAGCCGAGTGGCGGATACTGCCGTCGAGGAAAATGGCCAGGTCGGTCGTCCCGCCGCCGAGATCCACCATCACGACCCCGAGGTCGCGTTCCTCCTGACTCAATACGGCTTCACTCGAGGCGAGCGGCTGCAAGATGATGTCCACGACATCGAGTCCGGCTCGATTCACACTTTTGATAATGTTTTGCGCCGAGGTGACCGCGCCGGTGATGACATGCACGTTGACCTCGAGGCGATTGCCCGACAGGCCGAGCGGCTCCCGCACCCCCTCCTGGCCGTCCACCATGAACTCTCTCGGCAGCACATGCAGGATCCGTCGCTCGTGTGGAATGACGGCCAGCGTACGGGCGCTTTCAATCGCCCGATGGATATCTTCCCTGGTCACCTCGGCACGCTTGAGCGCCACGACGCCCTTACAATTCTCCGCTGAGATGTGGCTGCCTGCGATCCCGGTATACACAGAGTTGATCTGAACCGCCGCCATGAGCTCCGCTTCCTCGACCGCTTTCTTAATGGATTCCACGGTGCTCTCGATATCGACCACGACGCCTTTGCGCAGTCCTCGCGAGGGACTCGACCCGACGCCGATCACGTTCAGGCTGCCAGTGTCCGTAATCTCTGAGACGATGGCGCAGATCTTCGTAGTCCCGATATCAAGCCCGACGAGGATTTGATCCCGTTTTGGCACCGCGATCACCCCCTTTCGCGAACAATGATGCGATTCTCGTAACGAAGATCCACTTCATTGGCCCCCCGGCTGCGTCCATCGAAGTTGAGCGTCTTGAGCGTCGGCTTGACCCGTTGGAACCGTTCCCACTGTTCCCCGACTGCCTCGTCGCCAAACTGAAATTGCACCCCTCGGACTGAAGCCACGAGATTGGAGGGATTGGCCGCATTGATTTGCAGCCGTCCTTCGAACGTATGCCCGACGAGCTTGGCCAATTCGATTCCTGACATGATGGCGCGCCGCACCGCGCTGTCTCCTTGAATGAAGCCTTTCAAATCGATGCCCGTCAGCATGGGCAGCACCTCATTGTCGGCCTGCCCGAGTCGCGTGAGCACGTGCCCGCCATCATCACAAAGATAGTTGTCCACGCCGATCCGGACGATGGCGGCGGGCTTCCGTTCGACGACGGAAATCCGGAGCTCATGAAAGGGGACTCGTGTCACGACCGCCTCCTTGACCCAGGGATGCGTTTTCACCTTGTGCTCAATCGCGCCGGCGACAATGTGATGGAGCGCCGTGCCCGGCCGGAGTGCCACGAGATCGATCAATTCCTGTCGCTGAATGTGATGCACCCCCTCGACGGTCACCGCCCGTATTTCAAGCAAACGCGTGGCGACCGGTGCCGATAATTTCGCGGCTGTCACGAGCCCCCAGCCCAGCAGCACTGCGCCGACCAGGAACCCGGCCAGCTTCAGGCGCCGTATCCATGTCTCCCGCGCCTTGAGGCGCCTGGCTTCCACGTGCAGGCCGGCGGCCTCTCCCGGACGAGACCCCCTCCACTGATTCCTCCGCGGCCCCGCCGGACTGGTCCCTTTGCGATTAACGAACGGTGGCATCACGCAGACTCCCCCTTCGCGGCTTGTGCGACTCGAGTTGCGCGGTCGAGCGCCGACTGTAGAATCCATTCGACCAAACTGTCGTAATCAATCCCGGCTCGGGCGGCAGCCATGGGCAGCAAGCTTGTTTCCGTCATGCCGGGGACTGTGTTGATCTCCAATACATACGGACGGCCTCTCGGCGTAATCCGAAAATCGACGCGAGCCGCCCCTTCGCATCCGAGAACGTGATACGTCCGCTTGCCGAGTTCCGCGATCTCGCGCAGCATCTTGGCGGGCAACGGTGCGGGGCAGAGGTACTGCGTCTTTCCCTTTTGATACTTGGCGGAAAAATCGTAAAAGCCGCCGGGAGCCACAATCTCGACGGCGGGCAGCACAGTCGGAGCGGCCGTCGCTCCACCCAGTATCGAGACGGTCACTTCATGGCCTGGGATGTAGCTCTCCACCATGGCATCGGCGTCATACCGGTGAGCGAGCGCTAACGCTGGTTTCCATTCTCTCGACTGACGGACAATCGTGACGCCGATAGTCGATCCTTGCGACGCCGGCTTGACCACCACCGGAAGTTTCAACCGCGCCGACGTGAGAAGCTTGGCCAGCGAGGGCGATTCCCCTCGTGGCACCACCGTCCCTCCGGGAACAGGAATGTCGTGCGCCGTCAGCAGCGTTTTCGTGATGGCCTTGTGCATGCTCACGGCACTGGCCTGCACGCCTGAGCCGGTATAGGGCAGGCCTATCGTCTCGAGGAAACCTTGCATGGTGCCGTCTTCCCCGCCGGGACCGTGCAGCGACAGAAAAGCGATCTGCACACGCTGATCCGTTAAGTCCTGATGAAGGCGATCGGTGACATCGATGACCACCGCGTCGTATCCTCGACGGAGCAGCGACTGGTAGACAGCTTGCCCGGTGCGGAGGGAGACCTCCCGCTCGGAGGACTGCCCGCCCATCAGGACACCGATTCGTGCCGTGGTTAAGCGACCGTGTTGGGCCATCGTTACGCTTGCCCCACCAGTTTCAGCTCCAATTCCAGCTTGACGCCGGTCTTGCGGGCGACTTGCGTCCGTACTTTTTTAATCAGCGCCAGCACATCCTTCGCCCGGGCCTGTCCTTGATTCACAATGAAGTTGCCATGCTTCTCGGACACCTGGGCGTCACCCACCCGAGCCCCTTTGAGCCCGGCGGCTTCTACAATGCGACCGGCAGAATCGTTCGGCGGATTCTTGAAGACGCACCCCGCACTCGGCAAAGCCAGCGGCTGTGTGGCGCGTCGATAGTGCAAATAGTCCTTCACAATCTTTTCAATCTCCGACCGGACGCCGGGTTGCAGTTGCACCCACGCGCCGACGACGATGCCCGGTGGAAGAAGGGCGCGCCGATAGGAAAATGAAATCTGGGATGCAGAGCGCTCGATCACCGCCCCGTCCGGTGTCACGATGCGGACCGCCTTGAGCGAGTCTTTCATTTCTCCCAATCTCGTTCCGGCATTCATCACCACACACCCCGCGACGGTGCCGGGAATCCCGGCCGCCCATTCCAGCCCCGTGAGCGACCGGCGGATGGCGTGGCCGATGAGCGTCGGCATGCCGACGCCGCCTTCTGCATAAAGCACTGATTCCGGTTCTTCCTGGATCGCACGCAACTTCGCCAAGCTGACCACGACGCCCCGAATGCCCTTGTCGCGGATGAGCAGATTGGTCCCGCCCACCACGAACAGCGGAAGCTTGTGATCGCGTACTTGGGTGATGACCCGGACCACGTCCGCCACATCCGCCGGTTCCACCAGGACATCGGCCGGGCCGCCGATGCGAAACGATGTGTACTCCTTGAGCGCGGCATTGAAGCAGACCCTTCCTCGAATGCCGGCCATCGCTGCCTGCAGCCTGCGCGCGGTGCCGGTTTGTGGTCTTGACTTGGCATGCGTCTGTCTCACTGAAGCCATGGTTAGGACGTCGGTTCGAGTCTCGCAAGAATCCCGGTGCCTGCTTTCCAGATATCTCCGGCCCCCAACGTGAGCACGAGATCGCCCGGCTTGAGGTGGGGCAAGACCTGATCCGGCAGCGTTTCTTTCCGTTCGACAAACGTAATCGAAGGATGCCCCGCGGTCTTGATGGCCTCGCACAGCCTGGCACCTGATACGCCGGGAATCGGTTGCTCGCCCGCCGCATAAATCTCGGTCATGAACACGACATCCGCCTGGTCAAACGCATGCGTGAATTCCTCGATGCAATCCCGCGTCCTGCTATAGCGATGCGGCTGAAAGAGCACGACCAACCGGCGATCCCAGCCCTGCTTGGCCGCCGTCAATGTCGCTTTGACTTCCGTTGGATGGTGCCCATAGTCGTCGACGACCATGATGCCGTTCACTTCGCCCCGCAGATGAAAGCGCCGCTCGACACCGGTAAAGGCCGCCAAGCCTTTGCGGATGAGATCCACCGGGATTTCCAGTTCCACGCCGATCGCAATGGCGGCGAGCGCATTCGAGACGTTGTGAATGCCGGGGACAGCGAGGCGGAATGGCCCCAGGTTTTTGCCTCGGAAGTGCGCCCGAAACTCCGCCCCCCACTGCTTGAGACTGATGTCGGTCCCTTTAAAGTCCGGTACGAAACCTTCCCGTTCCTGCAACCCATAGGTGTGATACCGCTTGACGATCCGCGGGAACAGCGCCCTCAGCCGTTCGTCGTCGGAACAGAGCACCGCAAGCCCATAGAAGGGAATCTTGTTCACGAATTCCAAAAAACATTCGTTGAGGCGATCCATCGACCCGTAGTGGTCGAGGTGCTCGCGGTCGAGGTTGGTGACGGCCACGATGGTGGGCGAGAGTCGGAGGAAGGAGCCGTCGCTTTCGTCCGCCTCAGCCACCAGGAGATCGCCCCGGCCAAGGCGCGCATGGCTGCCCAGCGCGTTGACCTTGCCGCCGATCACCATCGTGGGATCCAGCCCGCCCTGCGCCAGCACATTGGCGACCATCGACGTCGTCGTCGTCTTGCCGTGCGCGCCTGCGATGGCCACGCCGAACTTCAAGCGCATCAACTCGGCCAGCATTTCTGCCCGCGGGATGACCGGAATCTGTCTCGCCTTGGCCACGACCACTTCGGGGTTGTTCGCCGCCACGGCCGAGGAGATCACCACCACCTGCGCTTCACCCACATTGGATTCCTGGTGGCCGACGAAAATTTTCCCGCCGAGTTCTTCTAGGCGCCGCGTCGTCTCGGAGGCCTGAAGATCCGAGCCGGTGATTTTGTATCCCAACGTCAACAGCACTTCGGCAATGCCGCTCATGCCTGAGCCGCCGATTCCCACCAGATGGATATGTTGAGTCTTTCGAAACATCGTCGTTCGCCTCAGTCCTTGCGGCCCGGTTGTTTCCCTGATGCCCTGGTTCCGTCCGCCAACACCGCTAGCCTCCTGCCGCTCCAAGATTTCGGTTACGGTCATGTGTCACCCCCATGAGGTCGTAGCATTCATGGACAATCACCTCTGCCGCATCGGTGCGCCTCATCCTCCAACTGCTTTCCCGCATGCGCGTGAGCCGCGGTTCATCCTGCAGAAGAGCCGCGATAGAGCGACTGAGGAGTACCCCGGTCAACTCCTGTTGTGGAATGACCATCGCTCCCCCCGCCGACTCCATGGCTCGCGCATTTTTCATCTGATGGTCGTAGATGGCCGACGGCAACGGGATCAGAATAGCCGCCTTCCCGCAGGCAGTCAGTTCGGCAATCGTCATGGCGCCGGCTCGCGCCACCACCAGATCCGCGGCCCGGAGCGCCTTCGGCATGTCATAGAGAAACGGCACCACCTCGGCCTGAACCCCCGCCCGCCGATACGCCTCACTCACCCGCTGATACTCCGCTTCTCCGGTCTGGTGTGTGATCGTCAGGGCCGGCAGTTTGGAGACAAGGCAGGCCAGGCCGTCGAGCATCGCACTATTGAGCGCCTGGGCTCCTTGGCTGCCGCCAAACACGAGCAGACGTTGACCAGTTCGTGTGAGAGTCGGCCCCTCGCCTTCCGCCAGCTGCTCAAGTAATGCCTGCCTGATCGGCGTGCCGACCACCCGGACTTTCCGCCGATTGAAGGAGCCGGCCGCTGAATCAAACGCCAGAAAAATCCGTTGGGCCAATGGACCGGCCACTTTGTTGGCCATGCCAGGATACGCATTGGGCTCCAGAATGACCCTGGAAACACCTTGTAAAGCGGCTGCCATCAACATGGCCGGGCTCGTGTAGCCGCCCACACCGATGACCAAGTCGGCCTGACGCGCGCGTAGAATGCGCAGGGACTCCCACAGTCCAATCGGTAAAGAGAGGACACCTTGCAGCACGTCTAGACCAGCCCCTTCCCATCACGGGCTTGGCCGTGATGAACATCAATTCAAATCCCTCATGTGCCAACACCTTCGATTCGACGCCACGTGCAGTGCCGACAAATACGATGCGTGTGGACGGATCGCGTCTTAGAAATTCTCGGGCGAGCGCGACAGCCGGGTACAGATGTCCTCCGGTTCCTCCTGCAGCAATCACCACTGTCATCGGCGTCCCGGTTTTCGTCCACCCTGCAGTTCTTCCCGTCCCGCCTGCCGGTCCCGCGAGATGTTCAACAGGATGCCGACTCCCAGCAGGCTGATCACTAATGACGAGCCGCCATAGCTGACAAAGGGCAGGGTGAGACCTTTCGTCGGAACCAGTCCTGTCACCACACACGCATTGACCAGCGCTTGAATGCCCAGGAGCAGCGTAATGCCCATGCCGAGATAGCGGCCAAACGGCATCCGCGCGCGCGCCGCAATCTGAAAACCCCGCACCACAAAGAGCGCAAACAGCAGAATGATGGCGCCTGTCCCGACTAACCCCAGTTCTTCCCCGACCAAGGCCAAGACAAAGTCGGTGTGCGCTTCCGGCAGAAAGAACAACTTCTGTTTCCCTTCGCCCAGTCCCACCCCGAAGGGACCCCCGCTGCCGAAGGCCAGAAACGATTGCGTGATTTGAAAGCCTGCATCCGATGCATCCTTCCAGGGTGCCAGAAACGTCATCAAGCGTTGACGCCGGTAACTCGAGCCGAGGACGAGCACCAAAACGGCCGGCACCGCGCAGAGCGCGAGCGCCAGCAAATGGGAGATGCGCGCCCCGCCCAGAAACAGCAACCCCACCGTGACTAAACCGATGACGACCACCGTCCCCAGATCCGGCTCGAGCAGCACCAGGCCGCTGAGCAGTCCCACGACGATCAGAACCGGCAGCAGGCCGCTCGAAAAGACCGTGATCCCGTCTTCCTTTTTCGTCAGATAGGCTGCAAGGTAGATCACCGCGACGAGTTTCACCATTTCGGCCGGCTGAATAGAAATCGGTCCTAGTCGCAACCACCGGCGGGCGCCCTTCGCCGCGACGCCCAGTGAGGGAATCAACACCATCACAAGCAGGACCATGACCAATCCCATCAAGGGAATCGACAGGCGCTTCCACCACACGTAGTCGACGTGCGAGGCCAGATGCAGGAGCAAGAATCCGAACGTCAGCCAGGCGAGCTGTCGTTTCAGGAAGTACCCTGAGTCGTGAAAACGGTTGCCGGCCACGATCGCGCTCGCGCTGAACACCATCACGAGGCCGACCAGAGCCAGCGTCATGGTCACGATCAACAAGGTGTGATCCATCGCCACCCGCTTGTGCGCTTTGGGACTGGACGTGGGCCACGGGAGCGCCAGGGTCCCTGCGGATCTCTGTGACATCTTCGAGTTTCATTCTCCTCTGCTTACCGGATCGTTTACGCGGGCAGGGATTGCACCAGCGCCTTAAACTGACGGCCCCGATCCTGGTAATCCGCAAACATGTCGAAACTGGCGCAGGCCGGCGACATCAACACCACGTCACCGGCGGCGGCGCCGGCAGCCGCCGCTTCCACTGCCTGGCGTAAGGTCACGGCGCGCTCGATGGCCTGATAGCCCTGGACCGCATTCGCGATCAGCGGAGCGGCTTCCCCGATCAAGATGAGTCGCTTCACTCGTTGCCGAATCGCGGACGCCAAGCGCGAGAAATCCCCCCCCTTATCCCGGCCGCCGGCTATCAGCCAGATGGGTTGGTCGATGCTTTCGAGCGCCTTGAGGGTGGCATCGACGTTCGTCCCCTTCGAGTCGTTCACGAAGCGAACGCCCCGCCGCTCCCGCACAATTTCCAGCGCATGCTCCAGACCGGGAAACTCACACAGCACGCGGCGAATGACCTCGAGGGAGCAGCCGCTCAACGCCGCGTACGTGACTGCCGCCATGACGTTTTCAATATTGTGATTACCGATGATCCTGATTTCGTCGCGCCGGCAGATTTCGAGGACCGTTCCCGTGACGGTCGTGACGATCCGATCGTGGTCGACGTACGTCCCCCCGGCAAGATCAGTCGGCAATGCGCGCGTCCGCGTGAAGCCCAACAGCCGTGCCCTCACCTTCTGGCGAAGAACGGCCACACGTGGATCATCCAGATTGAACAAGGCATAGTCGGACGGCGTCTGGTTGGCAAAAATCCTGCTTTTGGCCTGCACGTATTCATCGAGGGAGTCATAGCGATCCTGGTGATCGACGGTGACATTGAGGATCGCCGCAATCCAGGGATGAAATTGCTCGACCGTCTCCAGTTGAAAGCTCGACACTTCGACCACGAGGACAATCGTAGGGGCTGGGCCGACCCTGCTTTTGGGCCAGCATGCACTGTTCAGCCGCTTCGCTCAGGGCCGTCCCGAGATTTCCTCCGACGAAGACGCGCTTGCCCTGCTGCTGCAACATCTTGCCGATCAAGGTCACCGTCGTGCTCTTTCCATTCGTCCCGGTGAGCGCCAATATAGGGGCCGGCAGGAATCGCGCGGCGAGTTCAAGCTCGCTGACGACTTTCACGCCTCGACGGCGGACCCGCTCAAGCGCTTCCATTCGATAGGGGACACCGGGGCTGATCACCACGAGATCGGCATGGTCGAGCGCCGCTTCATACCCGCGGCCGACGGTGACCCCGATCTTCGACTGATCGAGACGCTCGAGCACCGCGGCTAATTCGCTGCGTTCCTTGCGATCAGCCACCGTGACGCGCGCCCCCGCTTCCTGCAGCAACCGCGCGGCCGCGACTCCGCTTCGAGCAAGGCCCACGACCGTGACGTTTCGACCGGCTAATTCCATGATGTCTTCGTCAACCATCATCACCGCAGCTTGAGCGTACTCAGACTCAGCAGCGCCAGCAGAATAGCAATGATCCACAGGCGCACGACCACTTTTGGCTCTTCCCAGCCCTTCATCTCGAAGTGATGATGAATAGGCGCCATCAAGAAAATCCGCTTACCCCGCGATTTAAACGACGCGACCTGAAAGATCACAGAAACCGCCTCGATCACGAACACGCCCCCCACCATGAGGAGCAACAATTCATGTTTGCTGATGACCGCCACAGTCCCCAAGGCCGCCCCCAGAGGAAGCGACCCGACATCACCCATGAAGACCGAGGCCGGATAGGTGTTGAACCAGAGAAACCCGAGGCTCGATCCTAGAATGGCGGCGGTAAAGACGGCGAGTTCTCCGGCCCCGTCGATGTGCGGAATGAGCAAATAGTCCGACATCAATCGATGGCCCGCCACGTACGCCACAACGGTGTACGCGAGCGCCGCGATCATTACGGGGCCGACGGCCAATCCATCGAGTCCGTCCGTAAGATTGACGGCATTGGAGCTACCGACGATGACGAGGACCGCAAACACGATATAAAACCACCCGAGGTCGGGCATGATGTTCTTGAAGAACGGCATGCTCAGTTTCGTGCTGTAGCCGGGAAGAAAATACAGCACGACCGCGATGGCCAGCGCCACGGCCACTTGCGCAGTGAAGCTTCTGGGTCGCTGAGAGGCCCTTGGATTGCGCCTTGATAAATTTGAGATAGTCGTCGGCGAACCCGATCGCGCCGAACCCCATCGTGGCTGCGAGCACGAGCCACACATACCGGCCTGGAAATGTCCGCCCAAAGCAGCGTCGAAAGGGTCACCGAAAAGATAATGAGGATGCCGCCCATCGTGGGCGTGCCGCTCTTGGCCAGGTGCCGTTTCGGCCCGTCGTCTCGGATTTGCTGGCCCAGCTTGATGTCCTGCAGCTTGCGGATCACCCAGGGCGCCAGGACAAACGCAATCAAAAATGCCGTGACCGCCGCATAGATAATTCGAAAGCTTTGATAGCGGAATACATTCAGGAAGGAGAACTCTGTATGAAGCGGATACAGCCAGTTATACAGCATAGCTTGTTTTCTGCATCAACCGAGCACCGTGTAAGACAGCTGCGACCATTGCGTGTCGCTATGAAGCCTTGGCCGCGCGCCGAGACCCTTGAAGGGCTTGCACCACCTGCTCGAGCTTCATTCCGCGCGACGCCTTAACCAGTACGGCGTCACCTTGTTTCACCGTTGCTTTGACGGCCGCAGCAGCCGCCTCCGCATCGGCCACTTCAACCACACGGGCGCGCTCCATCCCGGCCTGCCTCGCCCCGTCTGCGAGGTGTCGCGACAACGGTCCACAGGCGATCAGCCGGTCGATGCCCTGATGCGCGACAAACTCACCCACTTCGATATGCATGCGGACGGCCCCTGGTCCAAGCTCCAGCATGTCGCCCAGGACCGCAATCTTGAGGCGGTCACAGCGGGTTTGGGCCAATAACTGCACCGCGGCCTTCATCGACGCCGGATTCGCGTTGTAGCAATCGTTGATGACTTTGACGCCGTGACTCATGCTGATCTGCGACCGCATGGCGGCCGGCCGGAAACGAGACAGCCCTTGAGCGATCACCGCGCCCGGCAGGCCCAGAATCGAGCCGACGGCCGCCGCTGCCAACGCATTCAGGACGTTGTGTGTTCCTTGCACACGAATGTGCACGATGGTGTGTCGCACTTTTCCGGGCAGCCGGAGACGGAAGATCGTGCCGTCATGTCCGTCAGCCTTGACGTCTGTCGCGCGGACATCGGCCTTGGACGAAAACCCGAAGGAGACGACACGGCACTGCGCACGTGCGGCCAGATAGTCGTAGTAGGAATCATCGACGTTCAGCACGGCCGCCCCGTTGGAGGGAAGTAAGTCGAGCAATTCCGCCTTGGCTTGCGCCGATCCATCCATACTGCGGAAGAATTCCAAGTGATCTGGTCCGATGTTCGTAATGATGCCGATGGTGGGCCGCGCAATTTCACAGAGCCTGGTCGTCTGACCCAGGTTGTCGACGCCCATTTCGATCACCGCCCCTTCATGGTGTGCATCGAGACGGAGCAGCGTCTGGGGCATGCCGATGCGATTGTTCAGGTTGCCTTCGGTCTTTAAAATCTTCCATCGCTGTGCCAGCACACTCGCGACCATTTCCTTGGTGGTGGTCTTGCCGTTGCTCCCGGTCACGGCCACGACGGGGATGTCAAACCGGCTTCGGTGGTGGGTCGCCAGCTGCTGATAGGCAAAGAGCGGATCGCGGGCGCCAAGGACGAACGGCATGGAGCGTTTCGCCATGACTTTGAGCCACGCGGGGGCAAGCGCAACGCTGTCGTGCACAATGGCGCCGACGGCGCCACCCGACAATGCGGCGGCCACGAAATCATGCCCGTCAAAACGGTCGCCCTTGATCGCCACAAAGAGATCGCCCGGACGAATAGATCGTGAATCCAGAGTGATCCGCCGTATACGCTGCTTCGCCCAACCGGGGGACACCTCGGTCAATATCTTGACACTGATGACTTCCCTCAATTCTTCCACAGTGAATAACGCCATCTCCGTCCTTGCCAGCGCTGATGAACCGTCGTCCGGATTATGCGCAGGTTGAAAGTTGTGCAATTGCTTCACGTGCCACTTCGCGATCATCGAAATGAAATTTTGTCGTCCCAATGATTTGATAGTCCTCATGGCCCTTGCCGGCGATCAACACCATATCGCCCGCGCGCGCTTCGCGCACCGCCGCCCCGATCGCTTCACGGCGATCGGCCACTTTTCGATAACGGACCGCGGGGCGCTGCGAGAGCGCCTCTGTCACTCCTCGTTCGACCTCTTCCAGAATGGCGAGCGGATCTTCCGTCCTCGGATTGTCCGACGTCAGGATGACGACGTCGCTGTACTGAACGGCCGCACGGCCCATTTTCGGCCGCTTGCCGCGATCCCGATCCCCTCCGCATCCGAAAACTGTGATGATCCGTCCCGCCTTTACCGTTTGCGCTGCCGTGAGCAACCGCACCAGCGCGTCTTCCGTGTGGGCATAGTCCACCACGACGGTAAAGGGCTGGCCGGCCATCACGCGTTCAAATCGTCCCGGCACGTTCGTCACATGGCTGACGGCCTGGCGGACCTGATCGGGAGTCGCTCCTTCGTGCAGCGCCACCCCGATCGCAGCGAGTAAGTTGTAGACGTTGTGCTCACCGACGAGATGGCTTTCAACAGGAAATGATCCGGCCGGGGTCGCGGCGGTGAAGGTTGTGCCGCCGAGCGATAGGCGGACGTTCTCCGCGCATACATCCGCACGACTTTTGATTCCATACGTCCACACAGGCGCCGGGCAGAGCGATTGAATGCGCATGGCACTGGGATCGTCGTTATTCACGATGGCGCGCTTATTCGCCTTCTGCAGGCCGGTCAAACCGGTGAAGAGTCGCAGCTTCGCCTGAAAGTACTCTTCCATGGTGCGATGAAAATCCAGGTGATCCTGTGTCAAATTTGAAAAGACCGCCACGTCATATTCGCAGCCGCTGGTGCGATCCTGCGCGAGCGCATGAGAAGACACTTCCATCACCGCCGCATTGCAACCGCGCTCTACCATGGTGGCCAGCAGTTGCTGCAGCTCCAGCGCACCAGGCGTGGTGTGGGAAGCCGGGATCGTCTCATCGCCGATCTGGTAGGCCACGGTCCCGATGAGCCCGACCCGTCGTCCCAGCGCTTCCAATAAGCCTTTGCAGACATAGCTCGTGGTGGTCTTGCCGTTGGTGCCGGTGATACCGATCATCCGCATGCGGCCGGATGGATTGCCATAGAAGCGCCCGCCGAGGAGACCCAGGGCCTTGCGAGAGTCGGCGACGCGCGCGAAAGGAATCGTCATATCCGGTACGTGCTGTTGCATGACGAGAGCAGCGGCCCCTGCCGTGACCGCCGACGATATGAACCGATGCCCATCCACGCGTTCTCCTTTGACCGCCACAAATAAGCTGCCGTGACGAACCGCACGAGAATCATCCGTGATGGCCGTGATGTGCACCTGGGTTTCCCCCTGGCTTTCCAGGAGCTCGACCTGGCCTTCCAAGGCTTGCAGCATTTCCACCAACGTCATAGCTCTTCCACTGGCAGCGCCATTACCGTTCCCCTGGGAGCATCGCCAATTTAACCGGCTCGTTTGACGAGACACCGAGATAATTCAATACTTGTTCACCGACCCGTTTGAACACCGGCGCCGCCACAGTGCCGCCCCATGACTCGCCGTGCGGTTCATCGATCACGACGATCATGGCCAACCGCGGGTTGTCGGCCGGCACAAAGCCGACAAACGACCCGACAAATTGGGTCGCGGAATACCTTCCCGTGCGCGCATCGATCTTCTGTGCGGTGCCCGTTTTGCCGGCCACTCGAAAACCTGGTATCGCCGCCTTGCCGCCGGTGCCATCGGTGACCACACCTTCGAGAATGGTCGTCACGGTGCGCGCCGTCTCCGGGGAGACCACCCGCCGTTTGACTTGGGGCAACACCTGTTTCAGCACGCGCCCCTGGGCATCCCGGATTTCTGACACGACATAGGGCTTCATCAAGACTCCGCCATTGGCAATGATCCCGATCGCCGAGACCATCTGAATGGGAGTCACGCCGATTTCCTGCCCCATTGATATAGATGCCACCGAGCGCCGCCCCCAGTCGCGAGGATTTTTGACGAGGCCGCCGGCCTCGCCCGGTAGGTCGATATCCGTCCGCTGGCCGAATCCGAAGCCTTGCAGGTACCGGTATAAGCGCTGGTCTCCCAGCGCGAGGCCCGTTTTTGCCGCTCCTATGTTGCTGGACTTCTGAATGACCTGCGCGAATGTCACCCATCCCAGCTTTTCGTGGTCATGAATGACAGTATTGGCGATGGACATGCGGCCGTTTTCGCCGAAGATCATTGTACTGGGCTTCATGACTTTTTCTTCTATGGCAGCTGCCGCGACAATGGCCTTCATAGTGGAGCCGGGCTCATAGGCGTCCGTGAGCGCACGATTCCTCCAGCGGTCAGGACCAATGAGAGCCACCGTATTCGGATCAAAACGAGGACTCACAGCAAGGGCGAGCAGGGCGCCGGTTTGGGGATCGAGCACGATCATGGTGCCCGACTTGGCATGGGTACGCATCACAGCGTCTTCCAGTTCCTTTTCCGTGATGTACTGAATCACCTCGTCAACCGTCAGAACCAGACTGTGCCCCGGCGTAGGACTCTGCTCGGCCAATCCCTTCGGGAACACCGTGCGTCCCAGCGCGTCTCGCTGCAGAACTGCAACCCGTTTTTCACCATGCAGCTGCGGTTCATACCGACGCTCGATGCCTTCCAGCCCCTCACCATCCATGCCGGCGAATCCGAGCACATGAGAGAGCAGAGGGCCCTTGGGATAGAACCGCCTCCCCTCCATGACCACCCCGATTCCGTCCATCGAGATATGCTCGAGCCTGCGACCCTGCTCCGGATCCAATTTCCGCGCCAGCCATACGAACCCCCGGTCCTGCCGGAGCTTGCGCTCAAGCTCGCCGGTACTGACTCGCAGGACAGGCGAGAGATGCCGTGCAGTCTTGGCCGGGCTCTCAAGCGCAGTCGGCACACCGAAGACCGAAGGCACCTCCATGTTCATGGCCAGCACCTTTCCATGCCGATCCACAATCGTGCCCCGGGCGCCCTCGAGTGACACCGTTTTCTGATGCTGGCGGTCTGCCTTGAGAGTCAGCTCTGCGGCTTGAAGAACCTGAAGGTTGACCAGCCGGAATAAAACCAAACCGAAGCCGCATAACAACAGCAGCAGAACGGCATAGCGACGACCGCGAGAGAGAGGAGCCGCCACTACCGCCCTCCTCCGGACAGATCGTTCTTTGCGATGCGAACTTCGACCGGTGTTGCGTAGTGCGGCGGAGACGTCTCCGGCCTGACCTGCACCATGATGACTTGCCCCTGCTGGGGCAGCCCCATGCCCAATTTTTCGGACGCCACTTTGGCAATCCGATCCGGAGCGCTCAGCGCGGAAACCTTGACCCGGAGCTCGTCCCGCTCACGCTCAAGAAGGACTTTGTCGTGCTTGAGCCGCTCGATCTGATACCCCACTCGGACCATATCCACCCGCTCCCATACGAAGATAAACACCAGGCAGAGCCCCGCAGCGACGGTAAGGATTTTCATTGGAGAGACTCCTGTGAGATGCGTTCGGCCACTCGCAACTTGGCACTTCTTGCTCGGGGGTTGGACCGGCGTTCTTCATCAGTCGGCAACTGCGGTTTCTTCGTCAAAACCTTAAGCCGTGCATCGTCTCCTGTGGAAAGCGCGCGAAATGTATGCTTTACAATGCGGTCTTCGAGGGAGTGGAACGAAATGACGGCGATGCGACCGGCGGGACTTAAGACGCCCACCATGCCTCGAAGGGCCGCCTCCAAGGTCTCGATCTCCCGATTGACTGCAATGCGCAATGCCTGGAAAGTCCTCGTTGCACAATGGATGCGTCCACTTCGGTACGCCGCAGGCACGGCATCCGCAATGACAGCCACCAGTTCCCGGGTCGTCCTGAACAAATGGTCCAACCTTGCCTGAACGATCGCTCGCGCAATTCTTCTAGAGAAGCGCTCTTCCCCGTACTGATAAATGAGATCGGCCAACTCCGACTCAGGAAGCGAATTGACGAGATCGGCAGCCGTCCGTCCGGATGATTGATCCATTCGCATGTCGAGCGGACCGTCTGATTGGAAACTGAATCCACGCTTAGGATCGTCCAACTGGCGGGAAGACACCCCGAGGTCGAGCAGCACCCCGTCCGTGCGCTGGAAGCCGGCTTGGTTGAGATGTAGCGGCAAATCCACGAAGAGTCCCTTGATTAAAACCACCCGCTCTCCATATCGCGACAAATGCCTCCTGCAGACGGCGAGGGCCTCTTCGTCGCGGTCGATGCCAATAAGAGTTCCCTCCATCTCATTTAGCAGGGCCTCAGCATGCCCACCATGTCCCACCGTTCCGTCGCAAATGGAACTCGTTGTTCTCGGAAGTAGCCATGACAGGACTTCTTTCACCATGACAGGAGAATGGTGAAAGACCGCATCAGATTGGTTGTCTCCACTCACTTCCACTTCTTCCCACTAGAGTCGGAAGTATACTCTCGTCAGAAGTCTTGTCAATATGAAATTCAGTAACTTATAAGATTTTACAAAGACTGGATGGATCAGATCAGAGTCGGGGCATCAACCGCAAATGATACTTTGCAAAGAGCAGTTATCCACAAGAGGAAAACACGAAGACTTAAAAAATCTCCGCTGCCAGCCACTAGGAATTGTGATAGGGCTGAAAGAAGACCGGCGCAGTTATCAAAGACTCGATGTCCAAAACCTTCATTTGGACGAGGCGTGAGTACGGATGAATGGGTATTTCTTTTGAAGCTATTTACTGACCTTGAGCATGACGGTGGAACTTTAGAACACTGAAAATCCCATTGCAGAGAGAGATGAATGCGGCAGATGCGAGGAGGATAACTACGCCTCTCTGCTTCTTGGAGATTCGAAGAACACAGCTGCTATTGTTGAGATGCGTCTTAAAAGGGTGATTCGTTGACAACCTTCGAAACGGGCGGGAGAATGCGAGGCATGTACCGGCAGGACAGAGAAATCCTGACGATCAACCTGCTCAGCGGTTTATCGCTGCTATCTTTTTTTGTTCTGCTCGTTCCCTCGATGGGAATGGCGGCCCCCCCACTTGAATTCTGCGCGAACCGGACCCCGGATCAGCAATTGGGGGCAGTCAAGGGCATCACAACAGGCGAGTGTGTTCCTCTCGTCGAAAAGAAAGACACGTCAGTCATTCAAAAGGATCGGGATCGAGAGGTCCGGATCGAAAACCTTCAGGCCGAGGTGACGACATTTTTACGCAAGTACAATCAGTTTGTCGATTGTTGCAAGACTGATCTTGCGGAACTCCAAACCGTCGAGGAGCTGGGCGACGAAGTCGGTGAATTGTTGGCCGTGACTCAAGCCGGTCTCTTTAGCGAACACATGAAACTGCGTGGCTGGACATTGCGCGAATTGATCCCGCCGGTGGCGAAAGCGCGTGCGGACCTGAAAACGCTGCGTGTCAAACTCGAAGATGTGGGGACGGCGCGACAGAAGCTGGGAGAGCTCGACTATCAGGAATCGTCCAGAGAAGCGGCCCGACTGAGGGATGTGGAAGACTCTCTCGACAGGGAGATCCGCTCACAGCCGTTACCGACCGGACCGAAAACTGGCACCGGCATAGGCGCAAACCCCAGCGTGGGCAGCGCAATCGGGAAGACGCCAAGGACCGGAGCACAAATCGGAGCGGAAGGGGCAGTGGGTGCAGATCTCGGAGCGAATCCGAAGGCAGGCCGCGACATCGGCGCAACAGGACCAACCGGTTTTGAGATTGGCGCTACAGGCAGGGCTGGTGCAGAGATCGGAGAATCTCGTTTGAATTCAGATGAATCAGCAGTCGGATCCAGCCTCCAACCGTCGACAGTCGGCTCAAGCATTTCAGATACGACGGTCGGATCGAGTCTCGGTCAATCCACTGTCGGATCCAGCCTGAGTGATACCTCCATCGGATCGACGATGGGCGGATCGTCGGTGGGGTCCAGCCTGCAGAATCGCGGTACGAACCGCTGACTTTCCTGATTTTCGATTTTTCCCGACATTCAGTTGGCCGCGCGCAACGGCGGCATGGGATGCCACGTATCCCCCGCATCAGCACTTCGATACAATCCGCTCCCATTTGTGCCAGCGTAGAGGAGGTTGGCATCGCTGGCGCTCTGGGCTATCGTTCGTACGTTCGTGGCGGTAAAACCGGTATTGATCGTTTTCCAACTCGTCCCCCCGTCCTCGCTTCGGTGCACTCCGCCGCGACCCACGATGTATAGGCGATCTTCTCGTGTCCGATCGAGAATCATCGAGATGATCATTTGATCCTGCAATGATTCGCCAATCCGTTTCCATGACTTGGCTCCATCAGTAGTCTTGTACAGCCCGGCCAACGTCGCAGCATAGACGGTCTCCGGCCCATACGGATTGACCAGGATCGCCGTCACGTTCAACGCGCGAGAGGTCTTGACCATGTCAGGCGGCACCAATCCATTGTTGACTTGTTTCCAATGTCCGGCCTGATCGACTGACTTGTATACCCCGCCGCTCGTTCCCGCATACAGGATCGATGGGCGCGTCGGATCCATGGCGAGCGTGATCACCATGAGCACTTCCTTCATGCCATCCATTCTTTTGGTCCAACTCTCACCGCCATTTCTTGTCTCAAACACGCCCATCGTCGTGGCGATGAAGATGTGATTAGTATCCGCCGGATCGAACACGAACTGATTGACCACCGAGGTGATCGTGACATCATCCAGACCTGAACGCATCGACGTCCATCGCTGCCCGCCGTCGTGGCTTTTGAACACGGCGTCGCCTTTTGTGCCGGCATACACGGTTGCCGGATACACGGGATCGATCGCCATGGCGATGACCCGAGAATGGCTCATACCTTTAGAGAGATTCGTCCACGTCTGGCCGCCGTCCCGCGTCTTAAAGATGTAATCGTTGGTGGCGATATAGATGATGTCGGGATTCTTCGGATGGAGCTGCAGCACGACGATGGGATCGCTGCCATTGCAACCGGTTAGACAGGCAAGCACGAGAAGGAGAGCGGCCACGCGTATCATGAAGGGAAGGCGTCGGACATCCGCCGTTATCGGTAATTGGTGAATTGCAGATCGATGCCGAAATCTTTGCTCTTTAGGAAACTCATCGTCGCTTGCAACTCATCCTTGCTCTTACCGAGTACGCGGAGTTGTTCCCCTTGGATCTGGGCCTGCACTTTCAATTTCGATTCCTTCACGGCCTTCGTAATCTCCTTGGCTTTTTCTGACACAATCCCGCTTTGGATCTTCGCCACCTGTCGCACGGTCCCTCCCAAGGCCGGCTCAATGGCACCATAGGTGAACGCCTTCAGGGATACCCCGCGTTTTGTACACTTCGTTTTCACGATGTCCGTCACCGCCGCCAGTTTGTAATCATCGTCCGATACGACCACGAGCTCTTTTTCTTTTTCCTTCAACGTGAGCTCGGTTTTCGAGTCTTTGAAGTCGAATCGTTGCTTGATCTCCTTCGTCGCCTGATCGACAACGTTCCTCAATTCCTGCATGTTGACTTCCGACACGACATCGAACGAAAACTGCTCAGCCATGATCGCCTCCTCTCCGCACCGGCCACTGTCCCAGTGCGCGCATGCCCCGAGTACCTTCCCCTATGATTAACAGCACCCGCTATCATGCGGCAGCCTGAAGATCTGCTTCGGCTCTTCATCAGTAATCGCCGTCTGGAGGCGTCCTGCGGACCCGCCGCCTGCCATGACGACCACTTCGCTGCTGGTAAATGGACGCTTCAAAATCACGTAGCCATACCATTGCTTCACGCTGTCGCCCAAGACGATCACGCCCAGAATCGCCACCCCTGCCACAAGGATGGCGTCCACATACAAGGGAAAGGACTCATCGGCGGCTAGCGTGGCTGCCTTCGCAAGGAAGATCCCAAACATGTGATAGGACCCGGTCAACGTAATCGCTCCGACAAAAACCATCGGGACCGCTGTCACCCAGAGATACGACGATTTCCACATCTTGATCAACACCGTCGTACCGATACACAACGCCAGTGTGCCGAGCAACTGATTGGCGGCGCCGAACATCGGCCAGATGGTCGAGATGCTGCCCGTACCGATGAGATAGGCCCACGATCCAACCACGAAGCCGCTGCTCAGTAGCACACCTGGCCACCAATTGATGCGACGAAACGGTGCGTATACCCGTCCGGCCATTTCTTGGATGAGATAGCGCCCCACGCGCGTCCCCGTATCGATGGTCGTTAGAATAAACAGCGCCTCAAAGACCAATGCGAATTGATACCAGTAGGCCATCAATCCCGCCATGCCGGGCAGCGCCGAGAAGATGGAGGCCATCCCGACCGCGAGCGACACGGCGCCGCCCGGGCGTCCCGCCACATCGACTTCAACGAGCTGAGACAGCTCCGCAATGCGGGAGGGAGCAAATCCCATGGCAGCGAGCGTCTCCGCCGACAGATTGGTGTTGATCGCCAGATAATCCCCGGGAATCAGCACGGAAGCGGCAATCAACGCCATCACCCCGACGAAGCTTTCCAGTAGCATCGCCGCATAGGCGACGACGGCCTGCGATTCCTGCTCGATCATCTTCGGCGTCGTACCGGAGGAAACCAACGAGTGAAATCCCGAGACCGCTCCGCAGGCAATCGTAATGAAGAGAAAGGGAAACAGCGCCCCGGGAATAATCGGACCGCCGCCATCAGCGAACGCGGTCATCCTCGGCATCTCAATCGTGGGCGCCATGACGATGACGCCCAAGCCGAGAAGAAAGACGACACCCAGTTTCATAAAGGTAGACAAATAGCCACGCGGCACCAGCAGCATCCAGCCGGGTAGGACCGATGCGAGGAATCCGTAACCCGCCAGGAGCCAGACCAGTGTCGGTCGTTCAAATTCAAACCATGGGGCAACGGATGACTGGCCGACCACACGGCCGAATAACACCGCCACAATCAAGAGTACGACCCCGATGACCGATACTTCCGCCACCGCTCCCGGGCGAATCTTCTGGAGATAGAATCCCATGATGAAACCGATGGGAATCGTCATCGCAATGGTGAACGTGCCCCAGGCATTCTGGTAGAGCGCATTCACGATCGCAAAGCCCAGCCCCGCCAGCGCGACCACGACGATGAACAGGACCGCGACCGCGGTGGCTGTGCCCGTGATCATACCCAGTTCATCGTGCGCAATTTCTGGAAGCGAGCGGCCGTTGCGCCGCATGGAAGCGACCAGGATAATAAAGTCCTGCACGGCGCCGGCCAGCACTGCGCCAATCACAAGCCACAGAAACCCCGGGAGGAAACCGAACTGCGCGGCGAGCACCGGCCCGAGGAGCGGGCCGGCACCCGCAATCGCCGCGAAGTGGTGTCCGAACAAAACGAATTTATTCGTCGGATGAAAGTTGACGCCGTCGTTGAGGCGGATCGCCGGCGTAACTCGCTGATTGTTGAGCTCAAGGACCCGATAGGCCAGCCACCGTCCATAGAAGCGCTGGGCAAGCACATAAATGCAGGCCGCGGCAACGACGAGCCACAGACCGTTTACCTTTTCATCGGGATGAATCAGACCCGTCACGTTCGCCATCGCGACGGCAGCCACCAGCGATATCAGCAACCATAGCAGCGCCAAGGCCCATTTCATGCGCGGCATGGTATCACAACCAAACTGAGCCCTGTAGAGTGCGAGCCATGGTGATGCTGACTGCGCTCGTTGCCGTTGTTTGCTAGTACTAAAATCGTTTGAACCAACACAGTGACACCCGTGCGCTGTGAACACACTCCCGAAGTGGGCGAAACCGTCGCCCTGGAAGCACCGACTCCTCCGGCCCCTCGAACGGGGAATGGTTTGCTCGAGGAGACGCCGCTACACTGGACATCATGGAATCCACACGAGCGTATACCCGGGAGCACTATCGTCTCGCGGTCAGTTACCCGGCCATGTTCTCTGATCGCTCTTCGATCGGTGAGGGCACCGTGACCAATCTGTCTGTGTTCGGCTGTATGCTTGAGTGTCCTGGAGGGTTGCCGGAGAATACCCACCTGCACATCCGCCTCATTCTGCCGGATGAACAGGCATCATTGCCTATCCAACAGGCGGAAGTGCGGTGGGTCCGCGGAACACTGGTTGGATTGCACTTCCATCAACTGGAGCGGAAAGCCAATCTTCGCTTGCATGGCTTTGTATGGGACCGGATGCTCGAGCGCTTGCAATTAATTAAACACAGTGTCTCGCCCTAGCCCTTCGTATACAAGAACCGCACGAGATGCACGGTTCATCCTTAGAAAAGGCCGTGAGACAGCGGGCTCCCTGGCTTTGGCGTTCTAGTCTCCGCTTTATCCCACCGTCGTTTTTCACCAAAGACCGTCCGCCACCGCTTTTTCCAATCTGCCGACGCTTCGCGTCCGTTCGTTGGTTCCGCTTCTTCGACTGAGCGATTGTGACCTCGCCATCGCTTAAACCACGTCTCTCCCCCATCTCTACCTCCTTCATTGCCGGATATATCGACCAACCGGTGCCCATGGAAGGGGGAAGGGCCTCACTGACTGAAGACATCAATGAAGCCCATCGACCGGTCGTCGTCGCGAGGAAGGCAGGACCGCTGGACCTGCGCCTTACTGACCGTCAATTAGAATGCGCCTCGATTTGGCCTCCTCACGTTTGGGGAAAGCGACGGTCAAAACACCGTTCTTCTGGGTGGCCGACGCTTTGTCCTGATCGACGAAGGAAGGCAATTTGAAGCGGCGCACAAAGCTCCCTCTCTCGATCTCATGGAGATGGTAGCGACTCCCACTTTCGGGGCCCTCTTTCCGTTCACCTCTGATGGTCAAGATCTGGTTATTCAGTTCCAGCGCCACTTGATTCGCCTCCCATCCCGGAAGCGCCACTTGCACATAGAACCCGTTTTCGTCGTCCCACACATTACACGACGGCATCCATGTTTGGCCGAATGCGCGCAAGGCCTCGTCCAATACACGGTCGATTTGCCCGTCAAATGCATCCTGTCTCATTGACGTCATGCCGGAAGGCACATAGCTGCTCATAACTATTCCTCCTCCTCTCCTGCAGAGAGGTCACACAATGGGTTGAGGTTAAGCGATGAATCGGGCCCGGGTAAAGGAAGACGGAAGCATTCTCTGCCGCCAGTACTTGTCCAGAGTCGAGCCCGATACCGATTCATCTGGTGTAGTATCAGCAACGAGGAGGCAGATAATTTCGGCCGATCAAAAGTCAAGAGGACATCGACTATTCGAAAACTTTTTTTCCACATGCGAGCGGCGGCGGAGCGCAAGCAAGAAGGCAGCAGCAGTACCAACTGGGGCTTGAACTTTGCGAGTTGCCCTCAGTCTGGCTTTGAATGTGGTGTGGAAAGAGCTGGGTCCAGCCGCCCCAGCATCGCGAGGCACACGAGGCCAATTCCGATCCAAACCAGTTCACGAAAACGGCGCAGCAGCGCGAACGTGATGCCGGTGACTTCGCTATAACCAAAGGCCGTCAGTAAGAGCAGATTGCCTCCATCCTGAGCGCCGAGGCTGCCGGGGATGAAAAACGTACCTCCTTTAATGAAGACGGACAGGGCCCCGATGGAAATGGCGGAGAGCACGCTGACAGGCTCCCCGAGAAAGTAGACGATGGCATACACTTCCAGTGCTTCGGCCATCCAACCGATGAAGTACACGGCGGTAGAAGCATAAAAGGCGCCTTGGTGATGGCTGTAAAAATTTAGAATGGTGCGGTCGAGCGACTGAAGCTGATCTTCCCTCGCTTCGAGAAATCCGATGCGGATCCCCAGCTTGCGCAAGGTTGCCAAGATCCAGGTAAAAATCCCGCGGCGCTGCACAAAGACAAATCCCGCGGTCCCGAACAGTAAGAGACCGACGCTCAACAAGCCAGCTGCGACCATTTGGCCTGATGAGCCGTCCGTACCCAGGATCCAAAGGCCTAGAGCAATGCCGACGAGAATGAACAGCACTTCCGCGATTGTCATCGTAGTCTTGGCAATGACCACAGAGGCCAGTCCCTCGACCATGGGCACATGATATCGCTTCAGCAGATAGGCCTTGAGGGGTTCCCCGCCAACATACGCCGTCGGTGTCGTCATGTTCACGACTTCTCCGGCCGTCCGTATGGCGAACAACCGCCAAAACGCTGTCGACCGACCGGAGGGCCGGAGCGTGATCTTCCATCCATAGGCCTCGAGGAGATACATAAGCGCCGAGGGCAACAGGATGACGATTAGCGCGTAAGGCCCGAGCCGTACGGCGGTCTGATAAATGTTGCCGGGCCCGATGTGCCAAATGAGAAAGGCGACTGTAAGGAGGCCGAGGGCGAGTAGGAGGTACCGCAGCACGCTATCAGGATGATGAACCAGGACAGTTGTGATCCATCACTGCTCCTTGCTCACTGAGGACGGGATGTTCCGACCGCGGAGGGCCGGATGACCCACAGCATAATTCCCGCGAAGACAACGGAGCCGATGGCTGCCATCCAGAGAAACCAGCCAAGCTTGTCCAGTACGGCAAACATAACCACAATGATGGAAAAATCGCGGCTGGCCACATTCTTGAGCATAAACGAGCCCCATGCGGCATGCGCCGGCATCTTCCAGGCACGGGCGGCATTGATCTTCTGTGCTTTCTCGACCAGCAAAAATGACATTCCATTGCCTGTCACCGCCGTGGCCCCCAGCAGGAGAAACAGCCAAGCCTGATCCTGCCCCACATGCGTCATATAGAGGCCCGCCGCAATGCCGGCAAAAATGGCCATGTGCACGATGTTGTCCATGGCAAGATCCAGCCAGGCTCCGAACGGCGATTCAGTGAAGGTGAGGCGAGCCACCTCACCGTCCGAACAGTCGATAATGGCTGCAAGCTGAAACAATAGCGCGGCCATAATGCCGGCGCCGTAAGTTCCCAACCCGAAGACCGCCGCTGAGATGAACCCGATCGCCGTAGCGAGAACGGTCACCGAGTTGGGAGACAGTCCGACCGCCAAGAACAGCCGCGTGCACCAGCGGGACAGCTTCCGGTTGAAATACCGGTCGACGAATCCCTCGGCCTCTCCCTTGAGGGACGTAAACAGCTTGTTTTCAGCCGTTTTCACATCCGCCGGCGTCCGGACATCCTGATACCACTCTTGTCTCCGGCTGTCTGTCGAGACGACTCTCACGCGGCCGTCGACGGCCGCTCGTTCGAGCCATCGGCGGATGGGTAGTGTTCCGGCGTCATGCCCCGTCTCGCTGGCTGCGCTCATGATTGTGCCAGGCAGCACGACGAGTTCTGCGGCTCGCGGCGCCGATTCATCGAAGCGCCCGGGGGCGAAAGCGGTGAGGCGTTCTGACTGCACTTTCAGGCGCAGCCCGCGCGATTCCCGGCTCGCTGTTCTGCCGGACGATTCCTGCGCCACGACCAACGCTTGGCCGTTCTGAACCTCCTGCCGCAACTGCTCGACGAGCGCGCGGGAAAAAATGCCGTTGACGCTGGCGATCAGCACGAACCCATGCACCTCCGAAGCCAGCGACTCCCACGTGCGGGGATCGTCCAGAGGAAACTCCCTGATCGGCATCCAGCGAACAGGAATCGTCACACGGGGACCTTTGCCCAACGCCTGCTTAAGTTGGTCTTCTTCAGGTCCGACCAGCACAATTAACTGGCGGATACCGGCTCGCTGCAAGGTGAGCACCGCGCGTTGAAAGAGGCCGATGCCCACCACGCTGGTCAGCGGCCCGACCTCGCCGGCTCCCTGGCCGATCGGCCCGCCGAAGACACTGACGGACGGCAGGAGAATGGCGGTTGCGAGGCCCTGTATGTCGGCTCTTTGTTGGGTCAGACTCTCACTCATCGATCGTATCCTCGCTCGTGCAGTGCTTAGAGTCGCGGGAGCACTTCCAATTCCGCTTTCCGAACGTCTTCCACAAAGTCAATCTCTGTCCAGGGCAGACCCCCGATTTTTTCATGGCCCACCTTGACCGCCCGGAAATATTCCAGAAGCGCGTCTTCGTATTCCATATTCCAGGCCTCTTTGTCCACATACGATCGGAGCGACGCCACCACATGCGGCGTATCGCCATGCCGGACACGCAAGAACCCGACGCCCTCGCCGGCATAGTCATAGTGCGCAGGCATCGTTTTTGTCAGCGCAATGACGCGGCCGCCCGCCACCACCACCATACATTCCTCGCCCGTCTGCTTGACGGTTTCATCCATCAACAAGGCGTTCTCATACGGCGACTCGACCAGGCGGCGCAGGATTTCACGATGAAACAGCACGTCGGCATCCATGACGATCACATCGTCGTCCAATGCCGTGCGCGCGATCCACAGGGAGGAAATGCTGCCGCGCTGAAATTGCTCGTTCACCAGAAAGTGCACCTTGACGCCGCACGCATCACCGGCGACCGCCGAGCGAATCATGTCCTGTTTATATCCGACGACGATGTCGGCTCGCCTGATCCCGAGACTCGCGAGTGTCGTCAGATAGCGCCTCAGCAGGGATTGGCCGCCGATGTCGATCAAACACTTCGGCCGGTGTTGGGTGACCTGCCATAACCGTTTGCCGACGCCGGCGGCGAGGATAACGGCCTTCATGCCGCCTTGCACGCCTGTTCAAAGGCGTCGAGGAACGAAGTGAACTGCGCCTCGGTCAAAGCCCCCATGTTCGCCACGCGGAAGATCTTGTTCTCCAAATTGCCCTGCCCCGCATAAATCACATATCCCTGTTGTTTCAGCCGATCGTGCAACAGGTCATACGAGATGCCCTCAGGAAGATAAAAGGCGGTGAGGCTGTTCGACTGCCGCTCCGGCGTCAGCACCGGCTTCACACCCATGCCGGCCATGCGGCTCCGGATGAGCGACGCCATCTTTTTATAACGCTGAATGCGCTTCGTCACGCCTTCTTCCAGCAGCTCGTTCAACGCTTCGTCGAACGCATAGTACACCTGCACCGCGGGCGTAAAGGGAATCGTGCCGCGGCCCTGGTCGTCCACATAGTGCGTCAGATGTAAATACCACGAGCGCTTAGGATAGGTCCTCATGCGTTCAAGAAATCCTTTGCGTACAAGAACAAATGAGACGCCGGGAAATCCTTGAATGCACTTTCCGGCTGTACCCGCCACCATATACATATGCGAGCCGGCCACATCGATGGTCTCCGCTCCCAAAGCACTGATCGCATCGAGTATAAACACACGGTTTTGGCTATCGACCACCTCGGCGATGTCCTTGACCGGATTCAGCAATCCCGTGGTCGTTTCATGATGCACCATAGCCACCCCATGCACTTCGGGATGCTGCCTCAGCGCGAGACGCAATCGCTCGGGGTCCGGCTTGACGGTCCACTCGTACTTCAGTTCCGACACGCCCAGACGGTGGAGGCCCACCATGCTGGACAACCGTTCCCCATAGATGCCGTTGTTCAGAATCAGAATTCGTCTGCCGTGAGGAATTGAGGACATGAGAGCCGATTCCACGGCGGCGGTACCCGAACCGGTAATGAGTACGGCAGCATATTCCGATTCAGCCCCCGGGACGAAGGCCTTTAAGAGCTTGTCCTGTATGCCGTGCAACAGCGCCGTGAACTCGACCTCGCGATGACAGAGGTCCGGCTTCAGGAGGGCCTGGCGCACGCGGTCACTGACGTTGACGGGACCGGGGTTGAGCAGCATCATCGGGTTACTCGATCGCTTTCTTAAAGCGCGCAGTGATCTCGGGCGGTTCAAGGAGCACGCGGCCGGCATCCTCACAGAACTCATTGACCTTGACCAGCAGCATGCTGGGGCCATCCTTTTTCAATAGGTCTTTGAATTCGTAGACGAGATCGTCCCGATCGAGCACCCGCTCGACATTGACATAGCCCGCCGCCTTGGCCACCTTTTCAAGGGGCACCACGTTGGAGATGGTCGGCTGATTGCCCGTCGTCCCGTACACTTCGTTGTCGAAGACCACATGGATAAAATTTTTTGGTTTCAGCCCGCCCACGGTGGCCAGCGTGCCCATGCCCATTAGCACATTGCCGTCGCCGTCGAAGGTAATCACCTGTTTATGCGGCTTCGCGAGCGCCACTCCCAAGGCGATCGCCGCCGCGTTTCCCATCGACCCGATCATATAAAAATGCGTGGGACGGTCGGCGATCTTGTGCGCCTCACGAGAGGGGAATCCGTTACAAATCACGACCGGCTGATCCGTCAATAGTTCCAGCAATGCCGCGATGGCCTGCGCGCGACTGATCAGAGGTGCCCTGCTCCGGCCTCATGGGTGCAATCCTTTCACGACGCCCTTCGTAATAATAAGCGCCACCGGGATCCGTTGCTTCATAAACGTGTCCGCAACCCACCTGAAATCCTCGACCGCCGTTTTCTCGGTCAAGGTGCGATGCGGAATCTTCATGGTATCGAGAAATTGCAACATGACCTCGCCCATGACCAGATGTTCCGGCGCATCCTTGCCGCCTTGGCCCCTCCAGGACACGATCAGGATGCAGGGCTGCCGGTAGATCATATTGAGCGAAATAAGCGCATTGAGCGAGGTGCCCAGGCCGGAGTTCTGCATCAGAACGGCCGGAATCCTTCCGGCCATGTAGGACCCGGCCGCCATGGCGACGGCTTCATCTTCTCGTACCGCAGGCGTATACAGACGGCGTTCCATCAATTCGGCGATGATGCCGCCTAGAATCGAGTCCGGGACGCCGGTAAAAAAATCGACCCCCATGTCCTGGAGGGCTTGAACAAAGACGTCGCTTTCAATCATGCATCAACCCTTCATGTGCAGGCCGCCGAACACACAGTGGATGGAAAAACCGGCGCATTATAAGATACGGTCCTTGGGATTCTCAAGGAACATCGATGGGTTGCGTTCACCTTGCCCACATGGTAGCGTTTGCCTAGACTCTGCCTGCGCTGATCGACTCTGCCCTGACATGAACAGACACCCCAGTCGACTCTCGTTCCTCATTCTACTTCTCATTGGAGCGCTGCCGATTCCAGCGGCGCACGCGATATCCATGATCAACGACCCCAAAGGATTTCACGACATCCCCTGGGGAGCGCCGCTGGCAGAACGGGAAGACCTGGAGCGAATCAGGTCCGCGTCCCATACGAATGAGTATCGCTTCAAATCGGAGGTCCCTTCGTTTGCCGGCACTGAAGTATCCAGCATTGCCTATGTATCGGTGGATAATCAATTTGCCCGGGTGATCGTTCGATACCAGGGGGAACGGGCGCATAAGCAGGTGCTCCATTATATGGAGACTCAGTTTGGTACTCTGGAGCGGATTCCCGGGCAGATGGCACGAGGCCTGAGTCAACAGTATACTTGGCGGGGACCGGAGACTGAGATCAATCTCACATACCAGGCGGGCACGGAGCGCGGACACATTTTTATCGACAGCCGCACGCTCGCTCCCCGATTCAATGACCAGATTACCGATTCGGCAGAATAGATCGGATTGGCAGATGCTGCTGCCTCGACTCGTCCTCTCATGGTATTGCGCCGGGCTCGTGCTGACCGGTGCTCACGCGCTCGGGGTGCCCATCGTGAACGACCCGAACGGGTTTGAGGGCATTCCCTGGGGCGCGTCGTTTTCAGAAGGGGAACACTTCGGGAAGGTCGAGGATGCGGGCCGGCTTCAAACTTATGAGATCAAAGGGACGGCGCCGGCGCTCGGGACGACACCGGTCGACGTCATGCGGTTCACGACGTTCGAGGGAAAGTTCGGACGTGTCACGATCCGCTATTCCGGCAAGCCGACGCACGAGCAAATCCTGGTGTATCTACAGTCCACGTATGGCCCGCTTGACCGCACTCCGGGACAAATTGCTGTCGGGCCGATTCGGGTGTACGCATGGCATGGATTCGACACCGAGATCACACTCCGATATGACACGAAAGCCGAACAAGGGATCATTTTCTTCGAGAGCAGGACACTGCGCGAAAAACTTTCCGAAGGAAATTCAGCCACAGTCTTCTGACCGCCCGCGCCGGTAAACTTTCGATTGACAACCGCCCACAGGCTTTCGCATGATGCCTTCCTATGAATAATGCCGCCTCACTGCGTGCCCTGCTGAAACGACCGGGGGCCATCAAGGTCGTGGGAGCTCACGATGCGCTGAGCGCCAAACTGATCGAGCGGGCGGGATTTGACGCCATCTGGGCGAGCGGATTCGCCATTTCCGCTTCCCTCAAATGTATTCCAGACGCGAGCTTCATCGACTCCAGCGAACAACTGGCTATCGAGCGGAATATCGCCCATGCCGTCTCCATTCCGGTCATTGCGGATTGTGACACCGGCTACGGAAACGCGTTGAACGTCATGCGGACGGTCAACGACCGGGAACGGGCGGGCGTGGCCGCGATTTGCATTGAAGACAATGTCTACCCCAAACGCTGCAGTTTTTACGCAGGCGTCCGCCGGGAACTGATTCCCATTGAAGAGCATTGCGGGAAAATCAAAGCCGCCAAAGCGGCGCAACTGTCTCCCGACTTTGTCGTCATCGCAAGGACGGAAGCGCTAATCGCGGGTTGGGGACAAGAGGAGGCGCTGAGGCGAGCCGAAGCCTATGCGGAAGCGGGCGCCGATGCGGTGCTGATCCACTCCAAGTCAAAAAAGTTTGACGAGCTGAAGTCGGTATACAAAGCCTGGTCCGGGCGAGTCCCGCTGGTAGTGGTGCCGACCATCTTCGACCAGACGACCGCCCGTGAAATGGAAGAAGCCGGCGCCAAAATCATCATCTATGCCAACCAGCCCGTGCGAGCCGCCATCCGTGCCATGCGGGACGCGCTTGATCTCATCAAGAGCGACACACGGCCCGGTGCCGCAAACGATCGCATCGTCTCGTTACCCGAAGTGTACGACATCGTCGGCGTGCCTCAGATGGAGCAGGATGAGAAACAATTCCTCCCGGTTGGCGGAGAACACATCACCGCCATCATCGCGGCCGCCGGATTTGAAAAACAATTGCTGCCCTTGATCGAAGACAAGCCCAAATGCCTGCTCGATATCAAGGGCAAAACCATACTGGAACGCGCGGTGGGGGCGCTCAATGAGTGCAACATCAAGGACATTGCGCTGATCCGCGGCTACAAAAAGGAAGCCATCACGCTTCCCAACATCCGCTATTACGACAATGATCGGTATGAAGAAACGGGCGAACTCTATTCACTGTTCTGCGCGGAGAATGAGCTCAAAGGACGGACGCTGGTGCTTTACGGCGATATCATCTTCGACACGGCCATTCTAGAAAAGCTGCTCAAGAGTCCTGCAGATATCGCAGTCGTGGTTGATTTGGCCTGGCTGGAACAGGAACAACGGCAGGCGCAGCCCATCCACTTGAATCCGGACCTCGTCTCGCTTGCAGAGCCACCGGGAAAAAGCTATCTCTCCCGTTTTGTCATTCCAGAAGGAGAGCACCGCGTCCTCAAAATCGGTCAGCAGATCCCGAGAGACCACGCGCACGGGGAATTCATCGGAATGGCGATGTTTTCCGAAAAGGGCACGCAAGCACTGCGAGACTGTTATCGAGCGGCACACAAAGGCGCTCGTCCAACGGGTTTTCATGAAGCCGCGAGCCTGAGCACTGCCTCGTTTACCGACATGCTGCAGGAATTGATCGACCAGGGTCATTCCGTCCAAGCCGTGCCGGTCTTCAAGGGATGGATGGAAGTTGACTCGTTCGAGGAATATCAAAAGGCCTGGGCAAAGATCCGGCAATAGACCTTCCTCTCACGTCTATCGAGCGGCCTCCCAGCCGTTTACCAGATTACTCTCCTTCGCGCGGTTCCTTCTCTGTCCTTGGGATAACCGATAGCGCCGGACCATCGAACGGCTGGAATCCTTCATCCGGAAAAGGATTTCTCACCGCACGGTGAGCGATCTGGCGCATGAGATTTGTAGAACTGGATTATCATCCCCCTCTTTCCTGCATTCCGCCACTCGAATGCAAGACAGTTGGTACACCCTGCATGTCCCGATTTCGCCTCTCGGTACCCCCCTTCGGCATAGTGCTCCGTCCCTCCCCTAGGGGGCAGGCAAACCCACCCTCTCGGGATAGTCTGGTTCTGTAGCCAGAGAACGCAGGTACAGACCAACCTTTCACGAGGAAAGAGGAGACCATGGAACTGAGGACCTCCAAGCAAGACGGCTCTTTTGACACTTTAGAATCGGCTTTTGATCGCCGACGGGACTGGCGTGTGGGCGGTTCCTGCGGTCTGACATTCTCCGGTGTCGACGGCCGTCAATTCATGATGGGCGACGGTCAAGTCATGGACCTCTCTGAGGATGGCATTGGAGTCCGCGGCGATCGTCCAGTCAAGGCTGGCATGGACCTGGCCTTGTTTATCGAGTTACCGGGTTCAGAAGATCATCTCTGCATTCCCCATGCGCGCGTGTCTTGGGTCAAGGGCCGCCGTTTCGGCGTCGCGCTCGGCGCATTGAATCTCAAGGATCAGCACCGGCTTCAGTTCTTTTTGTCGACCGCCAGCACCGACCGGCAGCCGGTCCTCACTCGCAGCCGAACGGGTGAGTGAGTTGGTTGCCAACAAATCTATGAATGATCCGGAGGTGTCCCATGAAACAGGACAAAACGACGCACCGATGTAATGATCAGGACGCCACATGCCTTGACCGCCGTCAGACCGACCGGGTGCCCTCCTCATTCGGACTCATGTATTCGGCTCTCGATGACGGAGATGTGCTCATGGGCGACGGCACAGTCACGGATCTGTCCTGCGGCGGCCTTGCCGTCCGGGGCAACCGTCCGGTGAAACCGGGAATGGACTTGACGTTGTTCTTATATCTGCCCGATGGTGACGATCCGCTGTTTATACTGGAAGCCTCAGTGGCCTGGGCCAAAGGCCGTCACTTCGGCGTGCGACTCACTCAACTCAGTCTTCGGGAGGGTAAGCGACTGCACGCATTCTTGTTACGCTAGATAAGTCCTTTCCTTCACCTCAAAGAGCAGTCCCTTTGATCCCCTTCGTCGTCCCTTAATCGGCCCTCACCACACACCCTCCGCGTTCGGCCCGTGCTTGTGCGGGCAGTGGCCGCCGTGCTACCTTTCAAAGTGAGTGATCACTTACTCACTGCCCATGAAACAAGTTATCAAACCGCCCCGCTCATCCAGCGTCAAACGCCAGGCCAGCCTCATTGCCGCCGCGGCCTCTTTGTTTGCCCGCAACGGATTTAATGGGACGACGACCAAAGAAATTGCCAAAGCCGCAGGGGTCAGCGAGGCGCTCGTCTTCAAGTATTTTCCCACCAAGCAGGCCTTGTATGCCGCGATCCTCGCCGAGAAGATCACGATCAATGAACTGTTGGACACGATTGAGGACTCCTCGAAGAAACGGGACGATCGGCGGGTCTTCGCCCTCATCGCGGGGTATCGCATACGGCCGGATGTCGATTCGACGCTCCTTCGTTTGCTGTTGTTCAGTGCCTTGGAGGGCCACGAATTATCGGATATGTTCTTTGCGAAGCATCACAAGGTCTTTTACGAACGCCTGGCGACCTATATCCGCACGCGGATTAAGGAAGGCGCGTTTCGCCCGGTCGATCCGCTGTTGGCGGCACGGGCCTTCGTCGGCATGGTCGTCCACCATCGTCTGTTGCACGAGATTTTCGGTGTGCCCTTGCACCGCTCTCATGGCGATACAGTCGACACCTATGTGGATCTTTTCCTACAGGGGCTGGTCGCAGGCGGCGGACCATCTAGAGCCATAGAGAGGCGATCGAGATGAGACCGTTTCGACAGCATCCTCTCGTCACGCTCGGCGTCATTGTGTTCTTTGCGGTCACCGCGCTGATCGTATTCCGGCTGAGCAGCGGTGCGAAGAGCGACCAGCACAGGGCCCGCCTCATCACGGTCGGGACTGTGGCGCCCCTTAAACAGGATCTCGATGTCCGTCTGGCCTATACGGCCGATATCATTCCCAATCAAGTGGTCAATCTGTTTTCGCGCGTGGATGGTTACATTGCCAAACTCCACGTGGACAAGGGAGATTTCGTGAAGGCAAATCAGCTCTTGATCGAAATCGATCACACCGATTACCAGCACGCGGTCAATCAATCCAAAGCGAATTTGGCCGCCGCCAAAGCCAAGGTGGCTCAGCAGGAGGCGGCGGTGCGCAACGCCAAGCTGACTCTGGACCGCATGCAAGCCCTGATTAAAGACCAATTCGTGTCTCAGCAGGATTTGGACACGGCCCAGGTCAATTTCGACGGTGCCATCGCCGCGCTGGAATCTCTGCAGGCGCAGGTCAAACAAGTGGAGGTCGCGCTGGCCCAATCCGAAACCAACCTGGCCTATTCCTATATCCGTGCGCCATTTTCGGGCTATGTCGCAGAGCGCAACCTCGACGCCGGCGCCTATGTCACGAACGCCACGGCCAGCACCTCGACGATGTCCCGCGGCATCCTGAGCTTGCACGATATCGACACGGTGCGCATTCTCATCGAAGTGGTGGAAAAAGATATCCCGCTCGTGAAGATCGGACAGACAGCGGAAGTCCGCGCCGAAGCCTACCCTGACCGGGTGTTTGACGGAACCGTGACCCGCATTGTCCATGCGCTCAACCGGGCGACTCGCACGATGACGGTGGAAATCGACTTGCCCAACAAGGACAGGCAGCTCAAGGGCGGCATGTTTGCCCGGGTAGAAGCGCTCGTCGGGACGCATCGCCACGCGATACAAATTCCCATCGATGCGGTGAGCCGGCTGGAGGACGCGCAATACGTCTACATCGTCCGGGACGGCAAAGCGCAGCGTGTCAACGTGGATATCGGCCTGCGCGACGAAAACCGGGTGGAGATTACCAGGGGCTTGAGCGGCGATGAACAGGTCATCGTGTCAGGAAAAGACCTGGTCCACGATGGCACGCCGGTCCAAACAGAACCGTTCTCTCAGTCATGAGCATTCGGTATACCACACAGCAGTGGTGTCAGCGTAACGGGCGAGACATGTTTTGGGCGCATTCATCATGATCTTCCCTGCAGTTTCCATCAATCAACGGCCCGCGCTGGCTTTATGTGGCTGACGCTCCTGGCGCTCCGCAATCGCATCGGCATTTTAATGCTGTCGCTCGCCATGGTGGTGCTGGGGGGCACATCGCTGCAGCGCCTGCCTGTCGATCTGTTTCCGAACATTCAGGTTCCGGTTGCCTTCGTCGGCGTCATTTATAAGGGCGCCCCGCCGCTGGATATCGAGCAGAGCGTCGTGTATCCGATTGAGAAGGCCGTCAGCTCCGCCTCCAACGTCGAGCACGTCGAGTCGTTCGCCAAGCAAGGGCTCGGCGCGGTGCAAATCTGGTTCAACTGGGGAGCGGACATCAACGTCGGACAGATGGAGGTGATGCAGCGCATCACACAGATTCTCAACAGCCTCCCGCCCGGCATTCTGCAGCCCTTCATCGTCAAGTTCGACGTCTCGAACATTCCGGTCTCCATGGTCACCGTCTCGAGCGCCGACCTGGATGAGCGCGCGCTCTACGACCTGGCCTACAACACCATCGCGCCGCAGATCGAGCAGATTGCGAATGTCGCCGCGGCGACAGTGGAAGGCGGAAAGATCCGGCAGATCAATATCAATCTGGACCCGGCGCTGCTAAGCGCGCGCGGCCTGTCCATCCTGGATGTCGTGCGCTCGGTCAAGGCGGCCAATCTCATTTTGCCGTCAGGCGATATCAAGGCCGGGAACCTCGATTACAATGTCTTTACCAACAATCAGTTCAAGACGGTCGAGCCGATTCAAGACGTCATCGTGAAGGTGAACCAGCAGGGGAATCCGGTCCGGGTCCGCGACGTGGGCACCGTCACCGATTCCTCGGACATCCAAACCAACATCGTGCGAACGGACGGAGCCAGGGCCGTCTACCTCCGCGTCAACAAACAACCGATCGCCAATACGGTCGAAGTCGTCGATGCGCTGCGAAAGGCCCTGCCCAAGATGTTCGGGATTCCTCCGGGCGTGACACTCGGCATCTCCTTCGATCAGTCGGTGTACATCCGGCAATCGATTCAAAATTTGATCGAGCAAGCGCTCCATGGCTCCCTCCTTGCCGCGGCCGTTATCCTGATTTTCCTCCGCAATCTGACCAGCACCTTGATCATTTCGGTCTCGATTCCACTGTCGATCCTTGTGACGTTTATCGTGCTCTATTTCACCGGGCAGACGTTAAACGTCTTCACCCTGGGCGGGCTGGCGCTGGGCATCGGCCGCCTGGTCGACGACTCGATCGTGGAATTGGAAAACATCCAACGGCATCTGAACACCACCCCGCGCCGCTGGGATGCCATCCTGGAAGCCGCCCGGGAAGTCGCCATGCCGATTCTGGCGTCCACCGTGACGACCGTCGTGGTCTTCCTGCCGATGTTTTTCGTCGTCGGGATTGCACGTTTGCTTTTGATTCCGTTGACGCGTGACGATTGCCATCGCCCTGTTCACCTCGTTTTTCATCTCCCGCACCGTGACACCGGCCCTCTGTTACAAGTTCCTCAAGCCCGAGCACGAGGCGCATCGCTCGCATGCCACGCTGGTTCGTTCGGGTTATGGAGTGGAGCCGTGCTCGGTATGAATCCCTCGATCGAAGCTACGAAGAATCGTTGCGGTGGGTCTTGGCCCACCGCCGCCTGTTCATCTTCACCGTCGCGGGGATCTTTGCGGGATCCCTCACCTTGGTGCCCCTGATTGGAACCGAGTTCCTGCCCGTCTCCGACGAGAGCCAGTTCCGCATCGTGTTGCGGGCGCCCGTCGGCCAGCGCGTCGAGAAAACCGAACAGCAGGTGGCCGAGGTGGAGCGGGTGTTGCGGGAACAGATCCCCTCTCATGAGCTGGAAACTATCGTGTCGAGCACCGGCGTGCTCTCCCAGGGGCGCTCGTCCCTGTTCAATCCGAATACCGGGCCGCACACGTCCGTCATCTCGGTGTATCTGGTCTCGCCCGAGAAACGCACGCGCAACCAGGTGCAGATCATGAACGATGTACGCCCAACCGTGCTCAAACTGTTCCCTGGCGTCGCGATGTTTTTCGATCCGGGCGGCCTGGTGAAGCGGGTGACGAGCTTTGGCTCCCAGAAGTCCGTGGACGTGGAGATCTATGGCTACGACTTCGAAAAAGCGCGTGCAGCCATCCGGCAGGTGGAAGAGGTCATGCATCACACGCAGGGACTGGCGGACATTGAAGTGAGCCGCGAAGAGAATTACCCTGAAATCAACGTGGTGGTGGATCGCGAAAAGGCGGCATTACTGGGCATCAGTGAGACGGATGTCGCGAATGCCGTGCTCTTTTCCTTGAACGGGAACGGCCAGACGGATCCGATCATTTATACCGATCCTCAAAACGGGAACGAATACTACATCAGCGCCTGGCTGGCGGAAGAACATCGCAAAGATCTCACGGACGTCGAGAATATTGTCTTGACGACGAAAGCCGGTGAGCCGGTCCTGCTTAAGAATGTCGCATCGCTGAAATTGAACGCCGGGCCGGTCAAAATCGATCGCAAATACTTCCAGCGCATCGTCCATGTGACGGCGAATCCCGTCAATCGCGATCTCGGCGCCATTGCCCAGGATTTGGAAACCGCCTTCGCCAAACTGCAATTGCCGACCGGCTTCAGCATCCGGCTCGCCGGCCAGATTCAGCAGCAACGGGAAACCTTCCAGGGCCTGCAGTTTGCAACCATCCTCGCGCTGATGCTGGTGTACATGGTCATGGCGGCCCAATTTAAGTCGCTCGTCGATCCTTTCATCATCATGTTCTCGGTCCCCATGGGGTTCCCCGGTGTGATTCTGATTCTGTTTCTGACAGATACCACCTTGTCCACGACCTCGATGATGGGCATCATTATGATGCTCGGCATTGTCGTGTCCAACGGTGTGCTGCTCGTGGACTATACGAATGTGCTGCGCCGGAAAGGGCGGCCGTTGATCGACGCGGTCGTCACCGCCTCCCGCACCCGGCTGAGGCCGATCCTCATGACCTCGCTCGCCACGGTCTTTGGGTTGTTGCCCATGGCCATCGGTATCGGGACGGGGGGGGAAACCAACGCACCGCTGGCGCGGGCCGTGGTCGGAGGACTCAGCGTGTCGACCTTGCTCACCCTGTTTCTGGTCCCCACCATGTATCTGATTCTGGAGGAGCGTTTCCCGAGGAAGCTCGAAGAGGAGCGGCGCGAGGAGATTCCTGCTGAGGGCCGTCCGGCTCCGGCCGTCTATTGACCCAGCGTCGGAAACAGCGACTTGAGCTGCATCGCGAGGCCGACATCCCCGCTGATGCGCAAGCGTCCGGACATGACGATCGCCGGACCGCTAAGCTGTCCGTTCAACACCTTGAGACAATCCTCCCCGGCCATGGAGAGGGTGACATGCGGATCGGCATGACTACCTTCTTTCACCGAACACGTCCCGCTTTGTATGGTGAGGACATACTGCCCTCCCTGGGGACCGCTGAGATCGAATTGGAAGATCGCGTCGAGATCCTCGGCCGCATCCTGATCCAGCGCGCGAGGGAGTGCCCGAAAGAAGTCCTTGAGAGTCGCAGCATTCATGTGGGGATCAATCACGTCGCATCGCATGCATGAGGACTACGGTCCGCAGCCCCCATGCATGATGGGGCTCAGCGCTAATATCGGAGTGTAGCTGTCGCCACGCTCCGCCGCGCGCCGAAGAAGTCCTTGGAGAAGGCCTCAACGACTGCGGGATCGTATCCCTTGCAACTGAAGATATCGAGATACGCGTTGTTCGTGTCATTCGCGAAATGGCCGCTGATTAATGACGTGGAAATCAGCTGCACCATGGAGTATCCGGCCACCCGCCCCTCGCCGAAATTGACCACCTGGCACTCGCCGAAACGCTTCATGCCGATGAGCTCGCAGAGCTCTATGACATAGCGCTTGATATGGCCGGCATCGCGGATGAGATGGGGATTGCAATCTTGGAGGTCAACAGCCGTACAGAGTCCCCAGGCTTTTCCGGCTCCCACCATGTCCTGGACGAGAAGCGAAGAAGCCGCTGGGGCGTTCGTTGGTAAGATTGACGACTCGGAACCGGCCGGGATAGCCATAGAGGGGGTGCACCTTTCTGTGTGAGGGTAAAGATACCAACTGAGTGAGCATGCGTCGGAATATACCATGATTTTTTTAAAGGAGGGGCAGCGGTCATAAAAAAATTTGCGCGCGGCCGTCTGAAGTTCTTTTCGCCCGGCAGAAACCATGTCGGTTGACATGGTTTGTCGGCCTCGGTGAGAATGCCGTCATGAACGAGAGCACCTCACAAATCTCGATTGATTCTCTGCCGGACCGGCTCTGCACCTGGTGCAAAGTCGAAATGAAGAAACGTCTCGTCGGCGGAAACCAATTCCTGCACTACACCTGTCCCAAGTGCGTCTTCCAACACACCACAAGGCTCGGGCCGAAGCCCGCTGCCGCTTCCAAGCATTAATTGCGCCGAAGTTTTATCGATCGGATGACCGTTTCTGGAACTGGCTAGCGGCTGATCAAAATGGTCGCCGACGAGGCCGCAGGCGAGTTAAAGCCGGAGGCGTACCCTCTGGGGCGCACGGTGCGACGAATAAGGAGCACCACGTCCGTGCGCGCCGCCGAGTTGGTGAGGCGGCCGGGTCCCCGTTGAGGACTTCGGCGAGCCGAGAACGTAGTCCGCGGCCATTTTCCTCAGCCGCCGTTAGTAATATTTTTCCCGGTAGATCGGACAGAGGCCGTTGCTCTGGATCAGAGCCGTCACCTCTTTGATCATGTCTCCATTTCCGCAGAGGTACACGGCGAGATCTCCGACGGAGGTGATCCGCTCTTGAATAAGGCTCGTCACCCGGCCTCTGGCCCCGGTCCAGGCCGGCCCTGGTTGAGAGAGGGTGGTCACGAAGGAAAACTTCGGGTACCGCGAAGCCCACTCGCTTATCTCATCCTGGTAATAGAGATCGCGCTCAAATCGGAGGCCCCAGAAGAGGGTCAAAGGCTGGCCCGTGTTCCGTTCCAGCTGAGTCAGCAGCATCGAGCGAAGAGGGGCGATTCCTGTGCCAGTGGCCACGAACAACAGATGCCGGGTGGCATCCTCCCGGAGATAAAACGATCCCGCCGGTCCCTTGAAGCTGGTGACATCCCCTTTTTTGAGGCCATACAAATAGGTCGAGCCCGGGCCGCCGGACACCAGATTAAAGACCAGGGTAATCTGATGCATGCTGGATGGCGGAGACGCGATGGAATAAGGGCGTGAAAGTGGAAACGGGAAGCCTTCCTTCGGTACCTCGAATGAGATAAATTGCCCAGCCTTGAACCTGATCGCATCGGGTGCCTGCAGTGTCAGTTCGAGTTCGCGGACGTCATGGGTCAAGTCCCTGACCCGGCTGACTTCGGCCTGAAAGGTTTCGATCGCCATGATCCGACTGCCCTCCAATGGCTGTTGACCGGTTCCTCATCACCGTACCACACGCATGGCGGCCTCGCCCAATGCGCCGCGGCCCCCCTTGGAATCTCGCTCTTCATATCAGGCTCGTAGTTGCGCCCAGCAGGCGCTGAAAAAAGTGGACTCACCGCAAGGGAAGAGCTTCCCGGGACCAGCACGATGTTTCAGTGGTACGAACTGGAAGAATTCGAAGCCTACCGGCACCTGGGCTATCTGATGGGCTGGGCTTATCTGTCGAACGTGGAATTTAACGATGTGGAGCTGACGCCTGGAACTGCCTGCCGCGCTTTATAGCTTGCCTTCAACCAACGGCCTGATCTCTTCCATCCTCTTGCGATTCACGCCCAAGTCGCTATAGCCGGTCCGGGAGGCGGACCGAAAATGCATTGTTTTGGCCTCGTCGTCGAAGAGAAACTCCACATCGTCGACAAACCGCATGATCAGACTGGTAAATTCGAAATGCAGGTAGGCCCCGTCCTCCCCGACGAGCTTGGTGCGCGGCAGTGCGCGGACGACTTCTTTCAGCGCCTCTTTCGCTTCCGCTCGAGACTTTCGATAGCGAACCGGCGCGATCGCATGACCTTCATCTGTGGCCTGCGTGGATACACAGTTAGGACTCGCGGGACAGGGTGGCAACGTTCGCATACTCACAGGATCTCCTTGTCCCTAATGTGGCGCAGCCATATTTCGCAGACGAGCACTGCGTCCACCGGTATCACATCCGGAATGCCTTTATCGCGATAGGCGAGATGCGGGCTGATACGAACCTTTCGATAACCTCCGACTTTCATTCCCGTCAGCGCATGTTCGACTCCGGCGATGGCCTGGCGCCTCCCGAGCACAATCGAGTGGTCAACGAAAGTCACCCCTTCCTCCACGCGCATCATCTCTTCGGGGAAATGCTCGGCTTGTTTGCCGTTCAGCGTGACTTCGTCGCCCCGGTTCAAAAAGATTCTGGTGTTGTAGACGATACGGTCACCTTTCCGAGCAGGCGGCCCCTCCCCTTCGCGTTCATCGATCAAGTTGATGCCGCTCACACGCTCCATTAATACAGCACGGTCCTAATCGTCGGCTGGTCGTCAGCCGTCTCGACAACCTTCACAGGCACTCGTCCGACAATCCGCCCGTCCTCAGTCTCGACATCCACGCGCCAGTCGCCGGGATCGAGGCGCTGCTTGAAGGTATAGGCCCGATAGCCGCCTTCCCGGCCGCCTGAAATCTTGATCGGGATTCTGTCAGCATGGGTAAAGGACTTGCTGCCGTTCGTTCGAAAATACCAGTGGTGATAGACCGTGGTGTTCAAATCCACGGGCGCGAAGACGGCGGTAAAGCAGTAGATGGGCTCGTTGGCCGGAAAGGTCGTATCTGATCGCTTCCAGGCTTGATACCACTTCTTGTCGAACGACAGCTCGAACCGGTCGCCGGACTTCTTGACCTCGTGGTAGATGCCGCCGAACTTCAGCGAGAGCGGGACGGGCGGGATCCAGTTCAAGAAATAAAATCCCACGAGCAGACCGATCAAGGCGAACGCCGGAACCGTGACGCCCACGGCTTCGCGCCGGGAACGATCCGGATTGTTCCGATAGATCAGCTGCACCACCCGAAACGTCACCGCCGCGCTCAGCACCGCCCCGGCCAAGAAGATGAGGGCATTCATGTGACCCGTCATCACCGGCAGGAAGAAGGTGAAAAACGCGAAACAGACGACCGCGTAGAGGCTCACGAGCAGACGGAGGCTCGACAGGCGATCACGCAAAAATTCGTTTCCGACAAGTAAGAAGACCAGCAGGGCAAAGAAAATCGCCGTGCTCGTCAGTGTCGCGCTCCGCGAATAGAAAATCGCGTAGGCACTGAAGAGGCCGCCAAGGAGAAACTGGACGGCCATGGGATAGTAGGGCCTCGCTTTGAGTATCCAGCGCCCGAATGCGGAGAGGGTGGCGAGATGCTCGCGCTCCGGCGCAGGCTCGATCCCCAACCGTCCGGTCAAGACGATCAGCACGCCCAGGAACAGCAAATACATCAGCAGGAGGAGATTGTCTTGCAGCCGATCGATGCGTGTCAGCGTCAGTGTGTCATAGGTCACGCCCGACAGGAAGAACACGGCGGGCATGAACGGCTTGGCTAGGAGCGATTGCATTTTCCCCAGCGGACTCATGCCGTCACTGTGCGGAATCGGAGTATTTTCTTCAACGAAAATTCAGTTCTCTGAGAAGTTCTCCACCGGTTGCTCAAACCAGTCGTCCAGCAAGGCCAGAGGGTGAGAAAAAAACCGGAGGCGTACGCTGGGAGTACGCGACACCCTCAAGCGTGCTCGCGCAGAACGCTCAAACAGGCCGTCCGGCAAGGCCGCAGCCGATAAAAGCACCGGAGGCGTAGCCTTGGGCTACGTTGAGGATGCTTTGGAGGCGAGAACGCAGCTGGCGGACTGTTTCAGCATTCTGCTAGACGAAAGCAGGGAGCGGCGCATATATGACCGGATGCCCGATCAACCGCTCGAGCCAGCCTGCCATCGCCTCTTCCTTGAGCGGAGCGCGGTTCAAACGCGCTTCGATCTGGAAGTGCCCCTCGAACCCGACGATCCCGATAATGACTGAGGCATCGCCGCCTTCCGGCACAAGGTCCTGTGACTGAAACTCGCAGAGAGTAGAATAGAGACGGCCATCAGGCTTGATGGCGTCCAGCACTTCCGGGAGATCGTCAAGCGGACAGTGGATCGAGCATCGGTAGGCAAAGCGGGCGCCCGCTTCGATCGACTGAAACTCCGTGAGGGCCTCTTCCGAAAACCCCGTCAGGTATGCGCGGACTCCGGCCGGCTCGGGCGCGAACGTCTCGGCCAGCTTACTGGCCGGCACCAGGAATTCGAAGGCATCGGTCGTGTTGTATTCGAATTGGCAGGGGCCGAAGGCGTCGGGCCAGGAACAGAAGAAGGGAATCGAAAGATCGGACGGCCGGAGGACCACGGCATCTTTTTCGACGTTCGTTTCAATCGGCAATTCCAGCGTCGCAATCGCTTCCAGAAATGCGGCGCGCCGTTCGTCCAACCAGCGGGTTCGGTCCCCGTCCCCGCGGGTCTCCCCGGGTGTGATCACCTCTTTGGTCTGGAGCCTGATGCGAATGAACGAATGCGCATGCCGGAATCCCAGCCAGAGCATGTGACGGGGCTCATGCAGCCGCAAGACCTCACGGGCGCGCCAGGGATGGCTGACGGAGCAGTACGTCCCGACATCCTGATGTCGCTGGTACACGGTGTGATAGGCGCCCGCGAGAAGAAAGAAATCGCCGCGCCACCGTTCACGGATATGCACGAGCGTCATATCCTCAGTGGCCCATGGATCCAGCCGGTCAAAATCGTCGGGGGTGTCGACGGTCCATTCTTCCACGTAACAGATGACGTCTTTGGCAGGCACCGCCGGCTTGAGGCCCAGCGCGGCCAAGCGGTCGCCGACTGCGAGGGCTTCCCCGAACGTCAGAGGGGTCGTCGTTTCCCATCGCCTCTCGCGCACGAGGTCCTTTCAAGCACAGCCGGTCTGACACACCTTTTGCCACCCCGGCGTTACCGCACGGGACGCAAACTCTTCTGCTCGATCATCGTATCAGCGATGAGGCGGTTGATACCATCCTTCAGCGTCGCGGCCAGCAACTCTTGGACATCGTCTTCATCGAACCAGAATACCGTCCGGTTCTGGGCGCCTTCCACGCTCCGTGTCGTCGTGCTCTTATCGGCCTGATTATGGGCTTGAATCGTCACTTTGGCATCGGTGCTGATGGCGGTGGAAAATGCCCGGCTCTTCGCATTGGCGGCAAACTCCAACAGCTGACCGGTGATGACAATGTCCGCGTCGGTCACCGACCCGGCCGGCGCCACCCGCACATTCCAGGCTCGATCGTGCCACCCACGGTGTTGCAATCGATCGGCGAGAGCCTGAGCGACAAACTCACCCGGCTTCTCTCCGGCGATGTTGAAGTAGGTCACGCCGCCCCAGAGGTGGGTGCGCATGCCGACTCGCCCCTTCTCCGCACGTCGATCCTCAAAGGGCTCGATCACTATCTTAACGGGTTCGGTGACGGCCATCTGGGCGCTAGGTGGCTTCGTAGACAGATCCAGATAGCGCACATCGCCTTTCCCCGCACACCCTGTCATCAACACACACAGACCCATCAGGAACCATGCAACCGGCAGAGACGATCGTTTCACGTAGCTCCTCCTCGCGATAGACAACTGCACATGACGGTGGCCCAGTCTACCCAACTTGCCTGTGGGAGACAATTAGGCAGAGATGCTGAGCCCGTCATTATCTAAATCCTTTTCAAGCGGTCACGACAGGCAGAACGGCGCGGAACGTGTCACAGCTGAATTGCGGCAGTTGTCCGCCTTGAATCCGTGGATCGGTGAGCGGCAGACACCGGACGATTTTCACGGCGGATCGTTCAGCGAGCACGGCGGCGACCTGCGCCTTGCGGTCATGCGTGATCGGGAGCGTGTAGCCCTCTCCCCGCTTCCATTCCCAGAGCGTGGGCGCCAATGACAGTTCGAGGTCCTTCCCCGCGAGCTGGTGAAACCGATCCACAATATGTCTTTTGTACTCTTTGAGCCGCAGCCCTTCGAGCAACAGCGCGCAGGTTACATGATGGCCCCACCAGAACAGCGTCCGGAACGTCAAGGTATTCCCGTCGGCAAAGTGCTTGGGATGATCGAGATATTGATAGGGGAAGTCTTCAAGATGTTCACCCTTGACCAGTTGCCGGTTGGCACAATCAAAGCCAGGCGGGCTCAGAAGCGGCAGGTCGACCAGCTCCTTCTTCAAGGCCTGGTCTGTGGCTTCCAGCATCCCCCGGATTTTCACCATGATGGCGGCTTTTGCTTTAAAAAACTGAGCATCCGCCAGCCGTGTCATGTCGTCGTCGGAAAATGTCAACGGTGAGGGCATCGGGATGACGGGTCGGAATGAATCAGCGTTGATGGGTTTCAAATGAGGCGACGGTCGCTTCATAGTGGCGGCGGCATTCCGCACACCGGAGCAGGACGAGGTCCTGGAACACATCCATATCCCGCATGGTGACGGCCGAGCGATGCTGGGCAATGCAATGGGCCAAGGAATCCGACCCTTCTTCTGGCGATGTGTCCCGCGGATCCTGCGTCTCGTCATGGGCGCCGGATTCCTTGGACGACACGATGGCGAGCACGAGACGATGGGCGGACTTGCAGGACGAGCACGTTAAGATGAGCGACCCGTCGTCGGCCATCCGTTTGACCGTGACACACAAGGGATGAACCGACCAGCATTGTTGCAGGAACGCTCCGCTCTTAATGATCTGCGTCATCGTTTTTCAAATCCCGCTCGTCACAGCTTCCACAACAGCACCATGAGCAGCACACCGATGAGATAGGGAATGATACAGGAATGAAGCAGGACGCGCTTGGCCCGCTCGGTGGTCCCGCCGATGGCCAATTGTTCTTTGTAGACGAATTCGTAAGATAGGATGACCACCGTCAGGGTCAAGGCAAAGGCGCGGCTCGTGCGCGGCCACGTATATTGACCACTGATAATAAAATTGGCGGTGAAGAATCCACTGAACAGCAATAGAAGAGGCGCGAGGGCCAGCCGCAACGTTTCGGCGAAGAACGCGTGCCGGGGAGTACGGACGGGAGGATCAGAATGGGTCAGCGCGGTCACGATCCGACAGCGACCGGGGCCACATCCTTGTCGACGGAAGGTAGGGACGCGCCTTCTTTGACGGCCCGGCAGGTCTTACAGATGCGAGGACGGGCTTTGAGGAATGAGACCTTCCCGCTGGCCAGGCAACTATAGTGGACGAATTCGTCGCAAAGGCTGCATCGGGACCAGCCGCCGCTGAAGAACGTCTTGTTGCGGTAGAGTCCTTCCTTACAGACCTTGCAGTGGCGGGGTTCGATTCCCAGCAACATGGGCTCCCAATCTCCGCCGCCTTTTCGGATGCTCATAGGTGCGGAAGTATAGCGAATGCCGGCGAAGAATAACAAGCGAGTGAAAGAGCCCGCGCGGTTCTTTCCTGTGCTGATGCGGCACACTTCCCGGTTTGACTCGCCTCAGGCCATTTGTTACTCTCCGCCGACTGCCGAACCTGTCATCACCAACACCTCGCACTCCCATGAACATCAAGGACTATCTCGAGCACAAGCGGATCGAAGTCGATCGGTTCCTCGACGCCGTCAGTCCACCGGCCACGATGCCGCCGACGACCCTGCATGAGAGCATGCGCTACAGTCTCATGGCAGGCGGAAAACGTGTGCGGCCGGTGCTGACGATCGCCGCCGCCGAAGCCGTCGGCACGACGCCCCCCGGCTTGCTGGCGGTGGCGTGCTCCCTCGAACTCATCCATACCTACTCGCTCATTCATGACGATCTGCCTTCGATGGATAACGATGATTTTCGACGCGGCAAACCGACCAACCATAAGGTCTACGGCGAAGCGATGGCCATCCTGGCCGGCGATGCGCTGCTGACGATGGCGTTCGATCTCTGCACCCGTCCCGACCTCATGAAAGGCTGCGATCCTGTCCGGCAAGTACGGCTGGTCCAGGAGCTGGCCTATGGGTCAGGCCATAAGGGCATGGTGGGAGGCCAGGTCTTCGACATCCAGGCGGAGAACCAGGACATCGATCTCACGGCGCTGCAAACCATCCATAAGCATAAGACGGGCATGTTGATCCGGGCGGCGGTCCGCATGGGGGCGATTGCCGCGGGCGCAACCGATCGCCAGCTGGATGACCTCACCGGCTATGCCGAAGACATCGGCTTGGCCTTTCAAATTGCTGATGACGTCCTGAACGTGACCGGCACGCGGGAAGAATTAGGAAAGAATCCGAACACCGATGCGGAGCGAGGGAAGAAGACCTATCCGACGTTTTACGGCGTCGAGGGCGCGCGGCAGCTCGCTGATGAGTGCGTCGCCCGTGCCAACGCTCGGTTGGCATCGTTCGGATCCCCGGCCGATCCGCTTCGCGAGCTGGCGCGATACATTACCGCTCGCAGGAACTGATCGCCGTTCGTGAAACATCTCTCGTAAAGCGCATGACCGCTCATCTCGACAACCGCTCCCCATTCACACCGGTCACGCTTCACGTTTCACACTGCACGCGCACATCATGAAAGCCCTGGTCACCGGTGCGACCGGATTTGTCGGCGCGGCCGTCGTGCGTGCGCTCGTGAAAGCCGGTGTCGACGTCCGCGTGCTCGCCCGCCGCCACAGCGACTTCAGCAATTTGCAGCAGTTCAAGCTTGACGAGGCTTTCGGGGATCTGCGGGATAAGGAGTCTCTCCGCAAGGCACTGAGCGGCTGCCAGCAGCTGTACCATGTCGCCGCGCATTACGCCCTGTGGGCGAGAAACCCGTCCATCTTTTACGACGTCAACGTCACCGGCACCACGAATCTCATGGAAGCCGCCCGCGACGCGGGGACCGAACGCATCGTCTACTGCAGCACCATCGGGGCCATCGGATTGCCGCCGGGCGGCGGGCCAGGCAACGAGAACACGCCGGTCTCCTTGTCTCAAATGGCCGGCCATTACAAGCGATCCAAGTATCTCGCCGAACAGGAAGTCCTCAAGCTGGCGAAGGCCGGCTTACCGGTGGTCATCGTGAATCCGAGCGCACCGGTCGGAGAAGGCGACGTAAAACCCACGCCCACCGGCCAAGTCATCGTCGATTTCATGAAGGGCCGCATGTGGGCCTATATCGAAACCGGCATGAACATTGTGGATGTGGATGATGTGGCGGCCGGTCATCTGCTGGCCATGCAGAAAGGTCGCATCGGCGAACGGTACATCCTCGGAACGAAGAACCTGACCTTGCGGGAAGTGTTCGAGGTCCTAAGCCGTCTGACCGGCGTGAAGGCGCCGTCGGTCAAACTGCCGCGCGAGGCCGTGCTTCCTCTGGCCTACCTGAACCTGGCATTTTCGTACGTCACCGGCATTGCGCCTCGCATTCCACTCGAAGGGGTGAAAATGGCCAAATACACCATGCACTACGACTGCGGCAAAGCCATCCGGGAGCTCGGCGTCCCCCAAACAGCACCAGAAGTCGCACTGGAAAAAGCCGTGCGCTGGTTCCGCGATCACAAGTACGCATAATGGGAGAGCGCTTAGTTTTGAGTGGTGACTGTTGAGTGTTCGAATAACTAAAAACTTAGAACTCAAAACTGATGGAAGACCTTACCCTGTTCGTCAAAACAGTTTGGTACCGCCCTTACGTCTTCGTCTTTCTCGCCGCGTTCCTGTTCTCGGCTATTCAACTAGTCGGTTGGCCTCGGACCTGGCGCTTCTGGGTCATCAGCTGGATCACGGCGTTCATCTGCGAATTTTCCTCCACCCGCACCGGCGTGCCGTTCGGCTGGTATCACTACAACGGTTCCACGGTCGGTGATGAGTTGTACATTTCCAATATCCCCTTCATGGATTCTCTTTCATTCAGTTTTCTCCTGTTTGCCGCCTATTGCCTCGCCCTGTGTTTCCTGCTCCCGTCGGATTCAACCGGTCAGCCCTCGAGGCTGCGCCGCCTCCGTCTCGACTCAGCCGCTCGCACCGGTGGGCCGGCTCTCGTCTTAGCGGCGCTCTTCTTTGCATGCATCGATATGGTGATCGACCCGCTCGCCCTCCGCGGTGACCGGTGGTTCCTGGGAAAGATCTATTATTACCCTGAGCCGGGAACGCACTTCGGCGTCCCGCTCGCCAACTATGCAGGCTGGGCCGTGGTAGGGTTGGTCTCTCTTTCTCTCTATTTCGTCTGGGACCGCCGCTTGCCCGCGCTGCCTGCCGTGCCGTCTCACGTGGTTACCCGACGACTCTTGCTCGGAGTCGGGCTCTATTATGGTGTACTGGCGTTCAACCTGGCCATGACGTTTTGGATCGGTGAACCGTTACTTGGCATGACCGGTACGCTCATGTATCTTCCCGTCACCGCGCTGCTGCTGCTTCGATTGTGGCCGTCGAACTCCGACGCGCACCACCGTCAGTAGCATTGGCCGCGGGGACTTTGTATAGTGATCTACCTGGGGGGTCATGCGGTCTACATTCATTGCGATAGTGGGATCGGCCTGTTGGGAACGATGGCGGTGCTCGGCTGGATCGGCTATCGGATGTTTTCCACAGGATTCAGTGCGAAAACGGAACCGCATGCGCTGGAAGTCTTCCTGGCGACGGCAACTCCGATATCTTGCCATTCCGCTGGAACAACGGAACAAAGCCAACCCCGTTCCTCTGACGCCGGACATTCTGCAGGAAGGGCTGGCGCATTTCGCAGACCACTGCGCCGCCTGCCACGCCAATGACGGCAGCGGCCAGACACCGATCGGAAAAAACGTCTATCCCAAGGCCCCGGATTTGCGGGAACCGCCCACTCAAACCATGTCGGATGGAGAGATCTTCTGGGTGATCCACAACGGCATCCGTTTTACCGCCATGCCGGCCTGGGGCGAAGGGGACCCCGATCGCGATCTGGATAGCTGGAAACTGGTGCATTGGATCCGGCATCTCCCCAAATTGACGCCGGAAGAACTGGAACGGATGAAGACACTGAATCCCAAAACGCAGCACGAGTTGGACGAAGAAGCGTTGTTCGATCGGTTTTTACAAGGCGACGACACGGCCGCTCCCACGGCCGGCCAGGGTCACCGTCATTAGTCCAGAAACGGAGCGCATCATGGTTCGATATTGTGTGCTTGCGGTCGCATTGCTGTGCATGACGGCGACGGTGTTCGCTCACGGCACCAGCCAACATGTTCTGGGCACGGTGACGGCGATCGATGCCAAACATATCGAGGTGAAAACAAACAAAGGGGCCATCGTGTCGGTCGGGCTTACCAAACAGACTCGGTTCAGAGAAAAAGGCCATCCAAAATCCACCCTGACTCCCGTCGTCGGAGATCGCGTGGTCATTGAAGCGACGAGAGACGAAAAAGACGCCAAGGTGTTGACGGCCACTGAAGTCCACTTTTCACCCGGCAAACAGGCGCCGGCTGCGGTCGGCCAGTAACGGGATCCATGGCACCCATGTACTTTTCACGCATCGTTCATGAATCGCCTTTTCATGGCGGCATGCGCAAGGTGCTCACGCGCATCCTGATCACCGGCGTGGCGGTGTTCCTGGCGGTGGCCACAGTCCCTGGACTGGAGGCGGACAGCCTGACAGCGGGCATTGCCGCGGTCTTGGTCCTGACAATTTTAAATGTGCTCATCCGCCCCATTCTCTTCGTTCTGACGCTGCCGCTGATTGTGTTTACGCTGGGGCTGTTTCTTGTCGTGCTCAACGCCTTGTTGCTCGAATTGACCGCCTATCTGGTGAAGGGCTTTACGGTCTCCGGATTCTGGCCCGCCGTCGGGGGGGCCTTGATCATCAGCCTGGTTTCGACCATTCTCAACGCCTGGTTGGTCGAACAACGGCCGCCCGAACAAATCGCTGTAGAACAACGGCCCCCAAGAATCATCAATCCGGAATGACCCCAAAGACGGTGAACCACCCACTATGCCTGTGGCGAGAGACTCAGTAGATATTCAAATAAACTCCGGCTACAATGCGCCGGCTATTCGAATCGAGAGGCTATGATCACGTCCGCAGTCCAGTCGAAACCGTCGCCTGAAACCCATTTACAGCGCACGCTGAACTCCGCCCTCAATGAGCTGGCAATGGATTCAGCGCTCGCCGCGATTTTCCATCAGGAAAAAGGGCCGTTAATCGGCCACGCCTCCCGTGGATTCACGCCGCGGGACGTGCAGGCCATCCTCCGCACGTTGAGCACACAGGCTGCCACCGCCCTTTCCTCGACCGGACAGGATCAGGACGGAGGACGCACCATCAGGCTGCGGCTCATCACGCCAGGCGCAAAAACGCTGCTGAGTGTTCCACTTCGCCATCGCAACCGTGCGTACGGCTATGTCGTCATCGGGCGGAAAGACGGGGCGACCTTCGCGAAGAAGGAAAAGACCCTGATGGAACAGGCGAGTGATGGGATCACGAAGGCATTGGAGCGCGAAGGCCTCTTCGATACGAACGTCGTCCTCGCTCGCTCCTATGTGTCCCAGGAACCGGTTGCGGCTCAGGCGGCTGTCCCTGAACTGTTTACCGCGCAGCCCTCGCCTTTTACGCCGGAGCTCCAACACAAGATCGAGAGTGTGCTGACAGAGGCGAATCAATATGTGGCCTTTGATCGAGCGTGGGCCTGTCACTACGACCCCCTTGCCGGCAACGTGGAAGTTCTGGGAATGGCGGGCGATCTTAAAGGAGAACAAAAGGACAGCAAGAAGGACCTGAAGCCGGGCTTCCGTCTCACGCTCGACAGCTCGGCATCAGGGTGGGCCGTGCGCCATCGAAAGCCGCGGGTGGACCACGACCTGGCCTCCACTCAAGGCCGCTTCCTCGACCATAAACATTTGTACAAAGATCGCTTTTTGTCTTCCCTGGTCGTGCCGTTCTTCGTTCGCGGGCAGGTCGGCGGCACATTGACGCTGGGATCGAAGCAAGCCGGGCAGTATCAACCGACCGACGCCCGGACCCTCGAACCGATCATTCTCAAGCTCGCCGATCTCCTACAGGCGCCTGCTCCTCCGGCTCCAGTGGCCGCGGTGATGACTGAGGCGGGAGAACTGCCGCAAGTCGCGGCCGCGCCGGTGTCCATTGAGCCGGTAATTCGAAAACAAGAACGGCAAGCCGCGATCGGTGAGTTCAGCGCATTCCTGGCGACGGAAATCCGTGAGCCGCTGGCGTCCATCCGCGCGCAGCTCGAGGAAGTGACGGGCGAAGGGATCCTCGATTTCGATCCCCAGACGCGCGTCGAGAACGCCATGCGTGACATGATCCGCATTGAGGCGATTTTGAATGAAATTTTGGACTTTGCGAAACCATTAGAGCTGAACCGCCGCCTTTGCCGCATTCCTGAAGTGGTTGAGAGCGCCCTGGTGGTGGTTGGTACCGACCTGGAAGTGACCCGTATTCATGTCACCAAGGACTATGCCAATGTCATCGCGCCGGTTCGGGCTGACGAAGCCAAGCTGCAACAGGTCTTCCTGAGTATCTTCAAGAACGCCGGCGAAGCCATGACACCGGGGGGGCATCTGCATATTGAAGTATCACAGCACCGCGCCGGCCGCGGCGTCGAAGTGCAGATTCTGATCAAGAACGACGGCGTTCCCATCCCCGCGGAGATTCTGGATAAAGTCTTTGAACCGTTCTTTACGACCAAGCGGTCGGGGACCGGGCTGGGGCTGGCCACAGTGAAAAAGATCGTCGAAGAACATGGCGGCTCGATTGCCATCGGCAGCGCACCAGGGGAGGGCACCTCCGTTACCATCCGCCTCCCGGGGGTCAGCCGTGGCCCGGCGTTCCGCCATCGGGGCCGGGCACGCCGCCCCCCACGCCGATAAGTCTTCCGCAGGCGCTTTTCTCATCGCCGATTCGGCCCATGTCCAAAGCGATACCAGGACGATGCGTCCCATTCGAGCTTGACAGGATGGTGGCTCGTCGCTATGATTCGGCCTACTTGATTCGTTCGACTTTGATCGTTTTTAAACGCATTCCAGCCACCATTAATTCAAAGGAGTAGGAGTATGAAGCTCGTAATCGGCACTGTTGCGACGCTGTCCGGTGTCCTGTTCATGCTGTCCGTGGCTTTGGCCAATCCAGCACTCCTTCCCAAGCACGAGGGCTATCCGATGAAGAACAGCGGGAGCCCTGTCACGGGTCAGCCGACGGCCAATGACCCGGGCCAGCACGATGCCCGGGGTGAAACGACCTTGTTGAAGTCGGCCGACTCCATTAAGAGCGCCCAGCAGAATCTCGTGAAAACAGACAATGCCCGCATCACCGAGGGAAAGGGCGCCGGTCAGCTTCCGAATGTACAGGGTCCGCAGATCAAGATTGCGCCGCCCGTCAACTCTGCGACCAAAATTGGCAGCGATCGCAAGATCGAGTAGTCACCAGATCCGGAAATCAGGAACGGGGAGGCTGTTTGATGACAGCCTCCCCGTTTTCTTTTTACGGCTTCCTGCGTAACCGGCGGACAGCCGAGATGCGCGGGGATGATTTCAGCTCATCGCGCAACCGGAAGCGCCAGGGTTTTCTCGCCCACACTCCCGCATAATCGACCCCAATGCGCGGATGAGCGCCGATATGGCGGGACAGGATACGTTCACCCCGGTCTTCGAACCACAACCCCTTCCCGATCGTTAGATCTACACGATTGAGCGTGCGATCAATGCCGAGGGCCCGGCACAACCGCCCCGGCCCGTCGATCAATTCACCCTCGATCTCGATCGCCCGGATCAAGACAGCGGCGGGAAACCCCTCGCGTTCCGTGACGACGTTAAGACAGTGATACATCCCATAGATGAGATACACGTACGCGATTCCGGGTGGACCGAATAAGACATCAGTCCGCTGGGTCCTTCCCTTCGACGCATGACAGGCCTTGTCCTGAGGCCCGACATACGCCTCAACCTCAATGATCTTTCCCGCCGTCGTGCCCTTCTCGCTTTGCCGAACCAGATACTTGCCGATGAGTGACCGCGCGATCACCAGCGTGGACCTGTCAAAATAGTCGCGAGTGAGAATGATTGGTAACTTGGACCGTTGCATATGAGTTCTAAAAATATCGCAATAGGCTTCACTCTGACTACCAGCAGGCAGGCTCCCTCTTCGTCAAGTAGCGGTGGCTCAAAACATCCTTCCAACAAGGCCGCAGGAAGCGTGGCGACTGAGGCGTACCCTCTGGGCTACGTCGCAGGGAGGCACGCGACGAGAACGCACGCTTGGGAAAAGCGCGTCTCGGCGTGCTAGGGCCAGGGCGGGTGAGACAGGGAGTTTTCATCAACCGCTAGAAATACCATGCGATGCCGCCCATAAACGTGCGGGGATTACCCGGCACAAAGTGAATATCGTTGACCGGTGCCGCCTCGTTTCTGAGCTGCGATTCGAATGAAAATATGGCTTGCTCCCACTTGGTGTTGAACAGATTTTGAATGAACAGGAACGCTTCCAGACGTCCATGAGACAGCTTGATCGGCAGCTGGTAGCGTTCCGACAGATCGAAGTCGATCCAGGCGGGTGCTTTGACGCTCCGGTCCTCGACGAGCGGCCGGACACCGAGATACGTCGCTTGCACCTGCGAGGTCAGGCCTTCCGGCCATCTCAAGATCACCGCGCCATACGCAGTCAGTTCCGGCGCCAGTGGAATCGCGTCGCCATTGCGGAATTCAGCTTTCGTCCAGGTGACACTGCCGTTCACGTATAGCGGGCCCCAGACTTGCCCGCGCGCGGCGACTTCCACACCTTGACGCCGGCTGGCTCCTCGAATCTCCGTCGTCCCTTCATCGCCCACAAACACCAGTTCGGATTTGAGGTCCATCCGCCATGCCGTCGCGATCAATTCGAGACCGTCCGTTCCCCAGGGCCTCGAGCGTACGCCGACTTCGTAGCTTTTCGCACGCGCGATCGGAGAAGAATCCGGCGCCACCGCCGACCGTGCGTCGTTGCTATGATAACCCTCTCCGTAATTCGCAAAGAATTCCGTGGCCGCCCAGGGGCCCAGGATCAGATTCAACTTCGGCAGCACGATCCCGGAGCTTTTCCGTCCAGCCGGCTGCTCGGCGCACGTGTCGCAGCGGTTGCGCACATCGAACGTAAAGGTTTCGGCGCGCAGGCCGCCCGCCACCCGCATCCATGAGGTCGGCTGGACCTCCGCCTTGACGAACGGGGCATAGGACGCTTCGAGAATGTCGCTGTCTGTCGTGGTGCCGGTCGACGCTCTCGTCGTCTGAGTCCCCAACCGGGCATGGATGTCGTCCACTCTGGTTTGAAACCCGATGGTCCCGATGCTCGGAACGCCCAGCACGTCCATCCGGTGTTTGTATCCGATGTCGCCGCCATACATCACCCGGCGATCGGACTGCTGAATGCCGTCACCCCCGGTCGGCATGCCGTTGGTCGCGATGTCGTTGGCGAAGAAGGTGAAGTTGGTAAACAGATCCAGCCGGTAATACTGTCCGTAGGCGTTGGCAAAGAACTGGCCGCCGGACGGCGTATCGTAATGATAGTTCAATCGGGCCGTGCTCCGGAGCGTCTCGCCCCCTTCCGAAGGATCGATGGCGCCGAAGCGGTCGAGCGTGCCGTCCTGCACGGCGCGTAACGGGATCTCTCCCGATGCATTCCATTGCGCCTTGTGAAAGGTGGCCGTGAGGCTCAACTCGTCGCGGCTGCTCAGGTTCGTCGTCGCCTTACCAAACAGATTGGTCCGGAAATAGCGATTGTCGTTTTGGAAGGGCCCGTTTGTGTAATAGCCTTCCCCCGCGAACAACGTGCGGATCTTGCCTTTCGTGGGCGAGAACATGAGCAGGTAGCGCTGCGTATCGAATTGCCCCGCGGCCGCCTGGAGCACCGCCTCCTTGACCACCTGCCTGGTTCTAAAATTTACCGCCCCCGCTGTCGCGAAGTCGCCAAACTCAGGCAGGTAGGCCCCTTTGTACACGTCGAGCCCTTCAATCGTTTCTGGAATAATGAAATTCAGATCGGTATAGCCCTGACCATGCGCATGCGTGCGGAGATTGATGGGCATGCCGTCGGCGAAAAATGCCACATCGGTCCCATGGTCCGCGTCAAAACCGCGCAGGAAGTATTGATCGGCTTTGCCGGCACCGCCGGAGTGCTCAACCGCAATGAACCCCGGAATCAACCGCAAGACCTGCGCAGGCCGGCCTTGCGGCTGAAGCAGGATTTCCTTGTCGGGGATGAACTGTTGGGAGGACGCGGCGACGGGCCGTTCTCCCTCTACGGCAATGTCCGGGACTTCCAGGACTTCGACGTCAGGGTCGTGAGCCGCTGCCGGAGGGAGCGCAGCCAACAGGAAGCACAACAGCAGGAGGGGTCCGCGAAGGATCACGCCGCGCTCAGGGCAATCCTTTGCCGGTCGTGGCCATCGTCAACTTGCCGTGTTTCACCCCTTTGACGCTGACTAAGGCATCGGCGACCTTCCGGATCTGCGTGCCCTTCCCCTTCACCACCAGGACTTCCAGGCAATGATCATGATCGAGATGCACGTGCATGCCCGCCAGAATGTGCCCTTGAAAATCGTGCTGGATATGGGTGAGTTTTCTTGTCAGGTCGCGCACGTGATGGTCATAGACGAACGTAATCGTGCCGACGGTGTCCTTATCTTGCTCCCACTCCTGCCCGACCAGATTGTCGCGTATCAAATCCCGCAGCGCCTCGGACCGGTTGGTGTACTTGCGCTTCTCGATATGATGATCGAAGGCATCCAGGAGGTGATGGTCGAGGGAGACGCCGAAACGGACGAGTTTTTTCATGCCTGCTCCAGTGCTACGAATATCAGATACGTAGCACTAGACACACCGGCAGGTCAAGACGAGGGTCATGCCGACGAGTTGGACTTCTGACGGCTATTCGCCCTGAATCGGAATGTACAGGACGTTGCCCTGCCGATTGACCAGCAGGAGTGCGAGATCGGTGGGCTTCAGCGGATCGGCGAGACGTTGAAAGACGTTGAAGCTGCTGATGGACTGGCGATTGAGTTCGAGTACCACATCGCCGGGCTGGAGTCCGGACGATTCCGCCAGGCTTCCCTCCTCCATGTCGGTGACAACCACCCCGCTGTTGACAGACAGATCCATCTGCCTGGCCAACGGCGGCGTGACGTCGTCGAAGACCACACCGGTCAACGGATGCGTCGTCGAGGCGGCGGCGGAGGCGGTTTGGCTTTTTTTGGCCCGTTCGCGGGGCGCTTCCTGCACGACGAGTTCGGCCTGGTAGGACTTACCCTCGCGAATGAGATCGATCCGGTGTTTGCTGCCGATGGTGGATTGCGCGATGAGATTCCGCAGCTGCCCGCTATCCATCACATCGCGGCTATCGAACCGCACGACGACGTCACCGCGCTTTAGTCCGGCCCGTTCGGCCGAACCTTTTGAGTGGATGTCGGTGACGATAGCTCCCTTGACGTCGGGTAAACGAAAAATCTTTCCTAAGGCTGGCGTCACGTCTTGGGTGGAGGCTCCGAGGAACCCGCGCACGACCCGCCCGGTCTTGATGAGGCTTTGCATTGCCGCCCGGGCCATGTTGCTGGGAATCGCAAACCCGACCCCCACGCTGCCGCCCGTCGGACTGGCGATGGCGGTGTTGATGCCGACCAGTTCTCCGTTGACATTGACTAATGCGCCACCGGAATTGCCGGGGTTAATGGGAGCGTCGGTCTGGATGAAATCTTCGAAATCGGCGACGCCGACGTCCGCACGACCGACCGCGCTCACGATGCCGAATGTGACGGTCCGGCTCAAGCCGAGGGGGTTGCCGATCGCCAGCACGAAATCGCCGACCGCTAAATTGCTCGAGTCACCCCAGGCGGCGGTGGGAAGATTCGTGGCGTGAATCTTCACCACTGCGACATCCGTCTTCGGATCGGTGGCGACCACCTTGCCTTTGTATTGCCGCCGATCGGCGAGAATCACTTCCACATCCACGGCATCGGCGACGACATGGTTGTTGGTGACGATATACCCGTCTGTCGTCACAATGACGCCGGAGCCTTGCCCATATTGGCGGCGGGTCGGTGGTTCCTTAAACAGACCGAAGGGCAACGCCTCATCGCTGAACGCCTGGTCGCGCACCATCACTGTGGAGGCGATACTGACGACGGCGGGAATGACTTTGGTGGCCGTGGATCTGACCTGGCTTTGAAGATCATGCCCGTTGGTTACGGACAAGAGGTGGGTTGCGCTGAAGCCTGCCGCGGCCGACAGCACCCCTCCGACCGCCAGGCAGACAACCAGAACCCTCAAACCGCTGCGTACTGTCACAGGCTTTGCTCCTTGATGCGTGCTGTCAGTCCCACTGCCAACCCGTGCGCAGCCTAACATGCAGCCCAGTCCCGCGCACTCATAATTCGATCTGACGCAGCCTCAGGGCGTTCGAAATGACGGAGACGGAACTGAAGGTCATGGCGGCGCTGGCGAGCATGGGACTGAGCAGCACTCCGGTGAACGGATAGAGCACACCGGCGGCAATCGGCACGCCAAGCAGGTTATAGGCAAAGGCAAAGAACAGGTTCTGGCGAATGTTCCGCATGGTGGCCTGGCTCAAGCGTCTGGCTCGTACGAGCGCCTGGAGGTCGCCTTTCACGAGCGTCATAGACGCGCTGTCGATCGCCACATCGGCTCCGGTGCCCATGGCGATACCCACATCGGCCAGCGCCAAGGCAGGCGCATCGTTGATGCCGTCACCCGCCATGGCGACGATCCGGCCTTCCAACTTCAAACGCGTGACGATCTCACCTTTTTCTGCCGGCAGGACCCCCGCCATCACTTGATCGATGCCCAACTGCGCGGCCACGGCGGTCGCGGTCGCTTGATGATCGCCGGTCAGCATGATCAGGCGGAGGCCGTCCGCTTGTAAGCTGCGCACGGCCTGGGCCGTCGTCGCCTTGATGGGATCGGCCACACCCAGCAGACCGGCAATTGCGCCGTCGAGTGCGGCAAAAATCACCGTTTGTCCCCGCTGTCTCAACCCTTCCGCTTCCTCGTCAAGCACGGCCAAGGGATTGCCCGAGACGCCGGCGGTTTCTCGCAGAAATGATGCGGTTCCCACGGCCACACGCCGGCCTTCGACGGTGCCCGTCACTCCTTTTCCGTTACCGACTGGAACTGTTCCGGCGCGCTCAAGGTCAGACCGCGCGATCTGGCCCCCGCGACGATTGCCGCCGCCAAGGGATGCTCGCTCCGCTGTTCAAGGCTCGCGGCGAAGTGGAGCACGTCTCTCTCGGTCTGGGGCGGAATAAACCGGACCGCCATGAGAGTAGGCTTGCCCTCCGTCAATGTTCCCGTCTTGTCAAACACGATGGTATCGGCTTTCCCGAAGACTTCGAGCGCTTCGGCCTTCTTGACCAGCACACCCGCCCTCGCCCCGCGACCGGTTCCCACCATAATGGACATCGGCGTCGCGAGCCCGAGAGCACAGGGACAGGCGATGATCAGCACTGCCACCGCGTTGACGAGCGCATGCGCGAGCCGTGGCTCAGGGCCCCACACCGCCCAGGCCACCGCCGTCACTATCGCAGCCAAGACGACCAGCGGCACGAAGTAGGCAGCCACCCGGTCGGCGACGCGTTGGATGGGTGCCCGGCTCCGCTGGGCTTCGCTCACCATTTGCACGATCCGCGCGAGCAGGGTGTCACGACCCACGCGTTGTGCTTTCATGACGATGCTGCCGGTGCCGTTCATCGTGCCACCGGTGACCGACGCACCGATGGTCTTTTCCACTGGTATGGACTCTCCCGTGATGGTTGACTCATCGATTGATGTCCTCCCGTCCACCACGACTCCGTCGACCGGCACACGCTCACCCGGACGCACCCGCAAGCGTTCGCCCACACGTACCTGTTCAAGCGGCACATCCTGTTCCTGCCCGTCGCCCGTAATGCGACGGGCCGTGGCTGGCGCGAGCCGTAACAATCCTTTGATCGCCGATCCGGTCTGACTGCGAGCGCGAAGTTCCAGGACCTGCCCGAGCAGGACCAGCACCGTGATCATGGCCGCCGCCTCAAAATACACGGCAACAGTGCCATCAGGTCGTTGGAACGACGAGGGCAACAGGGAGGGAGCCATCGTGGCCACCGCGCTGTACAGGTATGCGGCGCCGGTGCCGATGGCGATCAACGTAAACATGTTCGGAGCCCGGTTGATGACCGACAGCCAGCCGCGGTGGAAAAACGGCGCGCCACCCCAGAGGACCACCGGCGTCGCAAGGATGAACTGCACCCAATTCAGCACGGCGCCGCCGAATCGCTGTTGCAGCGGCATACCCGGAATCATGTCCGACATGCCAACGATCATCACCGCGATCGCCGGCCCGAGGCACCGCCAGAACCGGCGGCTCATGTCCTCCAGCTCAGGGTTTGGGCCTTCGTCCGCGCTGATGATTCTCGGCTCCAGGGCCATCCCGCATATCGGACAAGCGCCAGGCTTCGTCTCCAACACCTCCGGGTCCATGGGACAGACATATTCGACGGTGGCGCCGGCTGGAACGGGTGCCGTCGGAGGACGTTGTCCAGGCGGCACCAGATACCGCTCGGGATCCTCGCGGAACTTCGTCAGACAACTCGTCGCGCAGAAATAATACGTCTTGCCGCGATAGGAGAACGAACCGGCCGCGGTCGCCGGATCCACCGTCATGCCGCAGACGGGATCGATCTCCTTCCCGCTTCCTGAAGCCGTCGGCGGCATCATCATAGGCAGCGGCTTTCGGGTGGTGGGTTTCGCTGAGACATGGGCTGGCTGGAGATGCAGCGCCGCAGCCGGATCTGCCTTGAACCGTTGTAAGCAGGAGTCGGCACAAAAATAATACGTACGGCCCTGGAAGTCGGCCTGTCCGGCGGCAGTCGCCGGCTCCACCGTCATGCCGCATATCGGATCGATTGCCATGTGTCTGTCACGGTGTAGAGGGGCAGCGGGATAACGGGGTAATCGGACAAATAATACCTGTGCGCCGTTCCCCTTATTCCGTTACCTTATCCCCCTTACCCCGTTATCCCAATCCCTACCCCGTCACTTCTTACCGTCATTCTCCAGAATGCTGCGAATCACCGTGATGACATTCTCGGGTGTCATATTGGCCCCGTCCACTTTGATATTGCCGTCCAACAAGAGGGCTGGTGTCGACGCCAGCTTGATCCGCTCACCCCAGCGGCGCCCGTCTTCAAACGCCTTCGCCGGCTTGCCGCTCTCCATCCCTGCTTCGAATGCCGCAACATCGAGGCCGACTTCCTTGATGAGCAGAGAGCGGATCGAGCGATCCAGCACGCCGTCGACCTTGTCCTTATGAATGGTGCGGAACAACACCGCTTTCATTTCGTTGCCCTTGCCCATGCTCTTCGCCTGTTCGTACATGTCGAATGGCGTAGGCAGTTTTCCATGGATGACCGGAAATCCCATCATCGTAATCTCAACCTTGTTGCCGAATTCTTTGACCAGCAGGGGCAGGCCGGTTTCCTCGAAATGATGACAATGCGGGCAATAAAAATCCGCGAACTCGACCACCTTCACCTTTCCTCGCTGATGGGTGGACGGTTCGTCCTTGAGCAGTTCGTACTTTCCTTTCAATGCCGGTTGCGCGGCCCACAACTTTTCCGGCCCCGCCCATAGGACGAGGGTTCCGAACATGGCTAGCAGCAGGCTCCACCGGGATGCAACGCACCAATTCATTTCACACTCCTTTCTCGCGAAAATGGACTGACCAGCCATCGGTATACGATACCCGCATTGCGGCATGCTTTGCCAACATGCCGCATCCTGCGCCATTCAAGGGCTTGAGGACTTCACCACATCAATAATGATCGGCTGATTAGCCCTATTCATTCGAGGATCACGGGCAAGTCAATGGCGGAGACCAAACCCATTGGAAGAGGAGAATAATCCTCGCGGCGGAATAGCCGGATGCCTCCGCTCAGTTACCGGAAGGTCGACCCCACGATCCGTTCGACTCGATCGTCCCGACCGCCCAGTTCGCGATATTTGCGGTATTGCGCCAGCGCACGCGCCATGTCCTTACGATGCAACTCGTAAAACACCCCGAGATTGTAATGCGCCTCGGCATAGTCCGGCTTCAGCGAGACGGCGGTTTCATACTCATGTTCGGCATCCTCAAGCTTACTGACACTCGTATAGACGACGCCCAGGTTCATATGCGCTTCGGCGTACTCCGGCCGGTACCGCAGTACTTCCAGAAATTCACGCTCCGCCTCGTTGGGCTTCCCCTGGCTGCGATAGATAAATCCGAGATTGTAGTGCGCGTCGACCAGGTCGGGTTTAGCGGCAATCGCCTGCTTGTAGGCATAGGCCGCCTCGACCAGATCATTGTTTCGTTCTGCGATCCGCCCGCTCAAGTACCAGGCGCTGGCATGTTTCGGATTGGCTTTGGTCAAGCGGCGCAGGGTGTCCCGTGCAGCTTTGGCCTCTCCCTGGGTGTCATAGAGGGCCGCCAGTTCGAAGAGCGCATCCTGTTGCCCCGGCACTGCGTTGAGTAACGTCAGATACAGTTTCTTTGCGTCGTCCAGATCCCGCCGTTGTTCATACAGTTTCGCCAGGTCGAGATACGATTCGACATGCTTGGGATTGATTTCGATTGCGCGCCTGAGCGCCTGTTCGGCTTCGGCGGATTTGCCCTGTACGAGGTACACCTCCGCCAGATCATTCAGTGCCTCCGGGTACGCTGGCTTGAGTTTCAGGGCATGCGTGAAGGCGTCCACCGCCTCGGTGGGCTTGCGCGCTTTCACATGAATGAGACCCAACAGATGGTGCGCTTCCGCAGAGGAGGGATACTGCTGGATCGCTTTTTTAGCCGCCTCTTCAGCCCCTTTGATATTGCCCTGCCGCAAGAGCGCGGTCCCCTGCTCGATCAGTGCCTGGGACGAATCGGCCTGAACAGCAGCGACTGTCGGGGAGGGTGAGGCAGCGGGAAGTCCAAGGAACAAGCACAGGAAAGCGATACCTGTCCGACATTGGCGTGACGCCATACGATCCATGTTCCTTGCTAGGTTCGTGGTCGGACTATAAACGTGACGAGACAATGAAATCAATGCGAAGCCGGAACCTCACGACGAAGTCAGAGATGGCATGACCGGCATCACAGCGCACGCTATCGTTGACGGCAGTTACTGCGTGTCAATGCGCCACAACACCTGCGCTTTCTCGCTTTGCTTCGAATCGCTCAAGTGCAGCGAAATCTTTTTGGTTCCTTTGCCCCAGCAATAGGCGCTGGTCCCGTTTCCTATGACGTAATCGGTGGGGGAATCGTTGAGCCAAATCGTGACCGGGAACATCGTCATGTTCAGGACCGTGATACAGGAGGAGACGATGGGCGTTTTTGACTCGAGAACGACCGTGGCTTTTCCCTTTTCCACCGTGACGTTTCCAGGCCCTGCGATTGTTTTTCCTCCTGGCGCAAGAATATCTCCGTGCGAAAAAGAAACGCTTGGAAGACCCGCCAGCGCAAGAAAGATGAGAGTACCCGTGGCGACAGCTGATCGCTTCATGTTGGCCTTCCTGGCAGACATTGTCTGCCTGCTGACTAGCGAAGAGGGGCAACTCAAGGGCCGCTGAGCCCATAACCCCTCTAAACCCTAAAATAGTCCCACCGTCACACCGCCATAGATAGCACGACCATAGCCGGCAAAGAAGGCCTGGTTAGTTGCCGCCGCTCCGGCGGTCTCGCCGCCAATCACTTGCCCGGACGCCGCGTACTTCTTGTCAGCGATGTTATCCATCTGCAGATAGAGCTTGACGAACCGGACCCAGGAATTTTTGACTTCAAAACTCTTGTGAACGTTCATATTGGCAACCACATAGGAGGGAATGCCGAACGTATTACTGTTGTTCAGGAAGTAGCTGTTGTAGTAACTGGCCTCGACCCAGCCGCCCCACCCGGTCGCCCAATGATCGTATTCGGCTTTGGTGAAGAGGACATCGGTCGGAACATTGGGCACGTTCTTGCCATCCCTGGTGAGAAAACCCGCCAGCCGTGCGGTCGGCAAAATTGATGTACCTGGCGTCAATATGTGTGTAAGCACCGGAGAGTCGCAGGCCCGTGAGCGGACGCCAATCGTAAAAGGCTTCAATGCCCCGATACTCGGATGAATCCGCATTGACAGAGGCGGTATTCCCGCCCGAGATGGTCTGGGTGATGATCTCGTTCTTGAAGAAGGTCCAGAACCCGACGAGTTGGACCGTAAGATCCTTGGTGCAGCCTCGATTCGGTCCCGATCTCCGTATTGAGGTTCTTTTGTGGTTTGAGGTCGAAGTTGGTGCCAGGCTGTCCCGTTATGGGGTCGCGTAAGAGATTGCCGAATTGAGGGATGCCATAGCCTGTCGACGCTCTGACCCAATGGCGATAGCCCTCGGCCGGCTTCCATGAGAGCGACATTTCCGGAGCCCAATTATAGAACGTGCGATTCGCACTGACCGGGGCGGGCGTCGCCCCCGTATAATTGATCGACTGTATGCTCAGCATCGACTGTTCGAAACCGAGCCCCGCGGCCAGAATCACTTTGGGAACGAATTCCAGCTCCTCGCGGAACCGACCGCCGATGTTCCGGATCGTGCCGCGATTATTTTGCAGCCAGCGAGCCACGGGTACCGTGACCATCGGCTAGGTTTTGAAATGTCTGTCCTTCCTGCTCCATATTATTGACAAAAAATCCGACATAACTTCTCAGCGGCATCTCCGCCAGCCGTCCGTCATGCCGAAGATCTGCGTATGTTTTATAGTTCGGATTCACGTTGTCGGTAATCTGAGAGAAGTATTGGTTGATGTCCTTGACGTCATAGTCACCTTCGATCGTCAGCACGGTATTCGCATTGATCTGACGTTCGTAAATACCGCCAACGATCGTCCGCCGGTCAACGCGCTGTTGATGAAGGAGTTGCGCATTTGCGCAGTTAGGGTTGTACGTGCCGGGTGTACACGTCGTCTGGGATCCGCCCGCCTGCCGTTCGTCGGCGTGGAACTGCGATTGCGTCAACCGCGTCGGCACGCGGCTATCCAGCCAGTTGGTGATGGCTTTGAAATAGAAATTCTGCTTGTCGTCGATCTTGAAACGCAGATTGAAATTGAGTGTCTGCGTCGTGTAGTCGCTGTTCCGGATGAATCCGTCTTCGCCCACATTGCTGGCAAACAGCGAGACGTCGAGATGCTCGGTTTGCTTGCCCGACCGCGAAGGCCTCTTTGTGAAAACCGTAAGAACCGCCGCGACAAGAAGCGTTTCGAATCCGTTGATGTCGCTGCCGCGCCGCGTTCTGAAATGCACCATGCCGCCCAGCGCGTAGTTGTCGTACAGCGAGGATGACGCGCCTCGCGTGACTTCCACGCTGCGCATGAACCATGGATCGTGAAGGTCCAGGCGGGACAACCCATCGGACTGCGTTTGGATGAATCCATCTTCATAGATCTTGATGTCTCGCACGGCGAAGGTCGTTTTGGCGCCCTGCCCGCGGATCATCATGCTGAAATCCCTTGGACCGTTGGCCTGGCGAAGGACGACGCCGGGCAAGGACTCCATTGACTCGCGCATGGTGCGCGTGGGCTGAGAGTCTGTCTCCGAAGGAAGCGTCGCTGCGAGCGAGACGCCCTCCGGATGTTTTTGATACCGCTGGCTCACAATGCTGGTATCGGCCAATTCATAATGCGGTATCTCCGCGGTTGTTTCGGATGGCACCGGTTCCGTCTTTTCTTTGACGATGGGAGGACGTTCGGCCGGAGATTTTCCCTGCTCCTTCGCCTGACCGATCTCATCCAGCTCTTGTAGGATTCCCTTCAGTTGATTCCGCAACTCCTGTTCGCGCGGCGTGGCCGTCTCATCGGACGGACCCGTGAGGTCTTGAGCCATGGCTCCCGCAGCGATGGCGCCCCATAACGCACTGACCACCAGGACATGAACAACCGACACCCGTGTTAAGGCCCCCATGATTCACGACTCCTCTAAAGGATGAACACGACAAATTTCAGCGGGATTCCGCTGCCCGGCGGAAATACCCGGCACCAATGTCTGGAATGCGGTGCGGGATGACTAGATGGAGGGCGGCGCCCTGGGATGCGCCGCGAAGATGACAGGCCCAGTAGGCTGAAGGCTGTGGATTGAAACCGACAGGGCGACGAGATGAAACACCGCCTCAGGCGGTGTATGAATCACGGTGGTGACGGTCGGATTCGCCTGGCAGGCCCAGGCGCAGAAGATGGAATGGGCGACGTGAGAATGGTGATGATGCGCGGTGCCGTGGTGCCCGGTCGCGTCAATCAAACAGGCGGCCGCACCAACCCCCAGGGTCACATACAGGGCCACCATCACCAACGCGAGAAGGGTAAACGACCGCTTCATCGCTTGCCGACGGACACCTGCCGCATCAGCGCCACGGCGTCCTGACTGTCCCATGACCGTGGTCCGACCGCACGCCCGACCGGACGACCGTCTTCCGCGATGAGAATCGTCGTCGGCAGGCCCCGCACCATCAGAGCGGCGCGAGAGTTCCTGATCTTCATCGAACAACACAGGGAGACCGACGCCGAGCTGAATGAGGAATTGCCGGATGCCCTGCGGATACATGTCCGACGTCACGGTCACAATGCGAAACTGCTCCGGATCAAGCTGCTGTTGGAGCCGCGCAAGGGAGGGCATTTCTTCTTTGCAGGGCCCGCACCACGTAGCCCAGAAATTGAGCAGGACCACCTTTCCTGCCAGATCACTGCTGTGGACCGTGCGACCATCGAGCGCTTTGAGTTCGAACGATCCAAAACTTTCTGTTCCCGACAGGCGGCTGACCTTGAGGCTGACGAAGGGATCGTACGTCGTGGGCGAGGCGCCGTAGGATAGCGCTCCTACCCCGCCGACATACAATACGGCCACTGCCGTGAGCAGGACGTACAATGGAGGCGCCTTACGGCGCATGATTTCCCTCTGCCAATTTCACCGAAGGAAACTGCATGGTCTGCAAGACAAGCCGATGGGCGGGCATGACGTGCTCCCGCCAGCCGATGACGGCAGTGCCTTCCCCGTTTACTGACACAGTCGGCGTTTGGCCGTTTTTTTCATTCAGCCTGAGCGGCTTGCTGAACGATCCGCCCCGATCCAGCGAATAACTCATCACCACTTCACGGCGGACCGGCGATTGCTCTTCCCACACGACCATCACCCGTCCCTGCGGATCAACCGCCATCTGCGGATGGTCGGGGAAGGTGCCCTTCGAGCCATTCAATTGTTTCTTGGTGGAGAAGGTCGTCCCACGGTCATCGGAATAGGCCAGGTAGATGGCAGGCGTCTCATCGGCGCCTTCCGTGTACCAGACGACGTAGAGTCGGCCCTGCAGATCGGTCCCCAGCGACGCCGGCCTGTGGGGGCAGGCTTGATACATCCAGCGATCATGGCCCACGATGGCGGGCAATGAAAAGGTCTCGCCTGCATCGGTGGAGCGTGCCACGACCGTCTCCCGGACATTGCCTTCGAAAATCTTTCGCCAGGCCACATAGACTGTGCCATCCGCCGAGGCGGCGATCGAGGTCCGGCAGCAGACGCAGGTGCTGTCGTCGATCTTCATATTTTTGCTGACACTGCGTCCTTGATCCACGGACCGGGCGACAAAGGTGCCGGGTTCCTTCTTACCATCGCGGCCGTCAATCCACGCCAGGTGGATCTCTCCGTTCGGAGCCACGTGCAGCGCATCGAACGTATGATTGATCGCTTGGCCATCGTCATTGACGAGAATAGGAGGCGTGAACGTGCGTCCACCGTCCGTGGATCGGCTCAACCGCAGCTCACTGGAAAAGGGCTTATCGGGTGTCGCGTTCGGATGAGTCGATGCCCAGGTAATAAAGACGTCGCTCCCCCGCATGACCAGGGCAGGGGCCTCCTGGCGGTAGTACGGATGTTCCGACTGCGGATTGACGCGCACCGGCGACCCAAGAGGACCGCCCGGTTCTGTGGATTTTGCAAAAAAGATCGTGCGGGTATCGGCTTCCTCTTCCACCCAGGTGGCGCCGACCAACCCCTGCTCATCGATCTGTACTGACGGCCCTACGATATTTTTCACTTGATGAGTGGTGACGAATTTCCGACCCGCGCTGACTTGAGGTTCGGCAAAGGCTGACCCAAAGGCCGGACCTGAGACGGTGAGAAGGAGGGAACCCACGAGAGCACAAGACCACTGTTTCATGCGACACCTAGTTTGCGAGGCTGTAGACGATGGGCAGACTGATGGCGATCTGCGGCGGACCGATCGGGTGCTTCATATGCAGCGGGCAGGCCATCTTCACCACTTCCATCGCCGCCGCATCAAGGACCGCATGCCCGGAACTCTTCACCACGAACACGTCGGCTAACTGGCCGTCCGCTCGAATAATCGCCTTGAGCAGGACGCGGCCCTCCAAGCCGTTCAAGCGGGCTGAGCTGGGATACCGCTTGAGTTCGGACACACGCCGATGGAGCGACTCGCCGAGCCAGCGATGATCCGCCTTGGTTTCGGAAGCAGGCGGCGCAGCTTGCGGCACAAGCTTGGCAGCTTGCGTCGGAGGCTCGGCCGCCACCTGGGTGGGAGGAGCCGAAACTGCTGGCGAAGGCACCTCTTCCACAGCTCTGGGCGCGGCTGGTGGGGGCGCCGCTGGAGCGGTCGGCTCTGCCGCCGGTGGAGCGCTAGCGACGACGGGTGGTTCTGGAGCGGGCGCCGTATAGGTATAGGTCGGAGCCACCGGCTCGACAACCGATGGAGGTTCTGGAACACTTTCCTTGACCGGTTCTTTAGCGACGTCTTTCGTGACGGGTTCGGGTACTTTGGTTTCAACCGGCGGCATGGTTTCCAGCGGTTCCGGCTTCTGCTGCGGCTTCGGAGGCTCGATGACCGGATGGATGATCTGCTGACTCTGCTGGGGCGCCACTCGCGCAACCATTTCCTGAGCCGGTTCAATCTGCTTGACAGTTTCAACAGGCCTTTTCGTGGAGGGCTGGACCTTCGGAGTGGGCGGAGGGATTTCGTCATTGACGACTGCCTGCGGCGCCTCAACGAGCGTGACATCCCATCTGAACGGCTCCTGCTCCAGGACAATCGTCAATCTCGGCGTCACGGCGATGACCGCCAACAGCAGTCCCAGATGAAGCAGCAGGGACATGCCCCACCCTTGCATCATCAGTCTCGAATGGAAGTCAGGATTGCCTATTCCTGTCATTTCACGCCGCCTCACTGCGTCATCCAGATGTCTGAACAGCGATAGAAGAGAGAAGTCCCCGATGAGCACGATCCATCGCCCGACATCCGGGCCTGGATGCGATCGCTGCTCAGGAACTTCGCTTAGAAGCGGGTGGGAGGACCCCGGGAAGGGATGTTGTCATGTGCAGTATGGGGGACGAAGAGATAGGCAGCGGATTCCGGAAGACTGACCGGAGGCTGTTCGATCAGCATGGGTGCGGCGCCCGCATCGAGTATCTGCCCGGCGGCGCACATCCAGGAACAGAGCACGGTCCCATGTGTCGCCTTCTGGTGGTGCGCATGATGAGATTCATGCGTGATGGATTGGGCCGAGGCCAACCCGCCGACGACGAGAAGACAGACAACCAAAAAGGCGGCGACGGCTCGTTTCATCTGCAAGCGTCTCATAGGCGCATCATACCCGAACACAACTTAATGGCGAATGCTACTGGACTCGGACTCACGGAGTCAAGATCGCCTGAAGTGCACAACCCCTTGTCTTCCTGATAGGATTCGAGAAAAGTTTGCGGTATACTCCCTCGTTAATTCTTGAGAGCCCACGCGCTCGTCATTGGAACCCGTCATGGTTACACAACTGCTCAATCTGATCTTCGGCAGCAAGAACGATCGCGAAATCAAGGCGTTGATGCCGATCGTGACCCGCATCAATGACCTGGAGTCAGGCCTGACCCCTCTATCCGACCAGGCGCTGACTGACAAAACCGCGGACTTCAAGAAGCGGCTCTCAAGCGGCGAAACCCTCGACGACATCCTTCCGGAAGCCTTTGCGGTGTGCCGTGAAATGTCGCGGCGCAAGCTGAACATGCGCCATTTCGACGTGCAGCTGGTCGGCGGCATGATTCTGAACAAGGGCCGCATCTCGGAAATGAAGACCGGCGAAGGTAAAACCCTGGTCGCGACCTTGCCGCTGTACCTGAATGCGCTCGAAGGCAAAGGCGCGCATCTGGTGACCGTCAATGACTACCTGGCGAAGCGCGACGCCCAATGGATGGCCCAGCTCTATCATGCGCTCGGTCTCTCGGTCGGAGTCATCCAGCACGACGCCTCCTTTCTGTACGACCCGGACTACAATGCGTCCGATAAGCGCCTGCAATCTTTGCGGCCCTGCACCAGGCAGGAAGCCTATCGGGCGGACATTACCTATGGCACCAACAACGAATACGGCTTCGACTATCTCCGCGACAACCTGATCGTCAGCGATCTGAACCAGTGCGTGCAGCGTGAGCTCAACTTCGCCATCGTGGACGAGGTGGACAGCATTCTGATCGATGAAGCGCGGACGCCGCTGATCATCTCAGGCCCGACGGACCAAACAACCGATCTCTATTACCGGATCAATGCCGTCATCCCTCAGCTCAAACCCGAGCAGGACTACACCATCGAGGAAAAGACCAAGACAGCCTCGCTGACCGAGGACGGCAACGCGCGCGTCGAAAAGCTCCTCGGCGTGGATAACTTGTACGATCCGGCCAACATGGATCTCGTGCACCACGTCGTGAAAGCCTTGCAGGCATATGCGCTCTACAAACGAGACGTCGACTATGTCGTCAAAGACGGTGAGGTCCTGATCGTCGATGAATTCACCGGGCGCCTGATGCCCGGGCGCCGCTGGAGCGACGGGTTGCACCAGGCGGTGGAGGCGAAGGAAGGCGTCAAGATCGCCAACGAAAATCAGACGCTGGCCTCCGTCACCTTCCAAAACTATTTCCGGATGTACAAGAAACTGGCCGGCATGACGGGGACCGCCGACACCGAGGCGGGCGAATTCGCCAAAATCTACAACCTCGATGTCAACGTGGTGCCGACCAATCGCAAAATGATCCGCCAGGACTATGCGGATGTGGTCTATCGCACGGAGAAAGAAAAATTCGCCGCCATCGTCGAAGAAATCAAAGAGTGCAATAAGACCGGGCAGCCGGTGCTGGTGGGAACCATTTCCATCGAGAAATCAGAGCGCCTCTCCGGCCTCTTGAGCCGCAATGGCGTCAAACACAATGTCTTGAACGCGAAGTTCCATGAAAAGGAAGCCGAGATCATTGCGCAGGCCGGCCGCAAAGGGGCCGTGACGATCGCGACCAATATGGCCGGCCGCGGCACCGACATTCTGCTGGGCGGCAATCCCGACTTTCTATTCAAGCAGGTGCTCTATCGCGAAGAAGGCTTGCCGGAGGAACGCAGGCTCGAAGTCTACGAACAAATCAAAGCTGAATGCGAGAAAGACAAACAAGAAGTCATCGCCGCCGGCGGATTGCATATCCTGGGCACCGAACGGCATGAAAGCCGGCGCATCGACAATCAACTGCGTGGCCGCGCCGGCCGGCAAGGCGATCCCGGCTCATCGCGCTTCTACCTGTCCCTGGAAGACGACCTCATGCGCATCTTCGCATCCGAGCGTGTCTCCCAGCTCATGTTAAAGCTGGGCATGGAAGAGGGCGTTCCTATTGAACATGGCATGGTCACGCGGGCCATTGCCAACGCCCAGAAAAAAGTCGAAGCGCATAACTTTGAGATCCGGAAACAGCTGCTCGAATACGACGACGTGATGAACAAACAGCGGGAAGTCATCTATCAACATCGTCACGCCGTGCTGGCCGGGCAAAGTCTGAAAGACGATATTCACGACATGATGGACAGCATGGTGGACTCGGCCATGGCGGTCTATTGCCCCGTCGAACAGTATCCGGAGGAGTGGGATATGAAAGGCCTTGTCGAAATGATGCAGGGCCAGTTCGGGCTCGACATCACGCAAGGGAAAAATGACGAGGCCGCCTCACTGCGCGACCTCGGCCGCGACGCGCTGATCGACGATCTGAAGAAGTTGGCGCATGACGCCTACGCGCGCAAAGAGCAGGAGCTCGGATCCGACCTCATGCGGTTCCTGGAAAAGACCTTCATGCTGCAAGTGGTCGACCATCATTGGAAGGATCATCTGCTCGGGATGGATCATCTTCGTGATGGCATCGGGTTGCGCGGCTACGGGCAGAAGGATCCGCTGATCGAATATAAGAAAGAAGGCTATGATCTGTTCGCCGGCATGATGCAGCGTATCAAATCCGATGCGCTCGAGCGGCTCTTTCGCGTGCAAGCCGTCAGGAACGAAGGACCGGAACCCAGCGTCCCGCCGCCCCCTGTGATGTCGCGTCCACAGCCCAGGCTCACCCTGAACCGGGGAGATGAACCGGCCGCTCCTCAAACCGTCCAGCGCAGTGACGACAAAGTCGGCCGAAACGACCCCTGCCCCTGTGGCAGCGGGAAGAAATACAAGAAGTGCCACGGCAGCTAGCGCCGTCAGTTCGTCCTACCAGACGCTGCCTTTCCGGACATCATTTCATCGCGCTCGTTCTGGATTCCCTCTTAGTTCTCCTTGACTTAGCACTGTCTCGAAGGCTACTCTACCCCACTTTTTGACCCGCCAGGCGCAACGGCTGAGGTGATGCCCGCCGTATGCTGGCCTTGCTTAGGAATGCCGGCGGACGAAGGGAGTGGTCTGTGACGGTGGGACATCCGGAGCTCGTCTCCGCCATTGCTTCTGAAATCGCGTCTTCAGGGCCTATCCCATTCGTCCGCTTCATGGACCTGGCGCTGTATCATCCGCAGTACGGCTATTACATGCGTCCGCCGGAGGCCGGAACTGAACGAATCGGGTGGTCCGGAGATTTCTACACCAGTTCAGACGTGCACCCGATCTTGGGGCGCGCGCTCGCCATTCAGGCGCGGCAGATTGATGCGGTGCTCGGTCATCCTGATCCCTTCACAATCGTGGAGATGGGCCCGGGCAAAGGCCTCCTGGCGAGAGACCTGTTACAGGCGCTCCATACGACGGAGGACTCTCTAAGCACGAGACTCCGCTATGTGCTCGTCGAATGCAGCCCCGCCATGCGCACCCTGCAGCAGGCCAACCTGAGACCCTGGCTGAAAGAAGCAGGACTTGTGAGCTGGATCGAAGATCTGGCGAGTCTTCCCCCGGCCAGCGTGGAAGGTCTGTGCCTCAGCAATGAACTGCCCGACGCCTTCCCTGTCCATCGCATCTGCATGACGGGCGCGCTGATGCAGGAAGTGTATGTGGACTATGACGGCACCCGGTTCGTAGAATGTCTTCGGCCGCCATCCTCGCCGGAGCTCCAGCACTATCTCGCAGGGCTGAATGTCTCGCTGCCCGACGGCTATCGGACCGAAATCAACCTGGCGGCGCTCGGATGGATGAAGCAGGTGGGCGATTCGATCAGGCGCGGCATTGCCATCACGATCGATTACGGCCATACGGCGCAGGACCTCTACAGCGCGGACCGGTCCGGAGGCACGCTGCTCTGCTACTACTCACAGATGACGTCTGAAGATCCCTATACGAGGGTCGGCCAACAGGATATGACGGCGCATGTTGATTTTACGAGCCTGGCGACGGTCGGTGAAGCACACGGGCTTCTCGTGACGGGATTCACGAATCAGATGAGTTTTTTAATGGGATTAGGCGTGGAAGACATGATCGCAAACCTGGAACCGGAGAGCCCGGACTTTCGCGCGGCCATTCACTTGTTGAGACCCGATGGCATGGGCAGTACGTTCAAGGTCCTCGTTCAGCACAAGGGCATCGAGCGGCCGGCATTGGATGGCCTCACGTTTAAACCCTTCTTCGGCGAAGCCCTCGCAGTACGGTCAGCCGCATGACGAACGGTCTGCACGACATCCTGTTATTCAAAGGGCCCGGCGCAGCCTCGCTGACGACCGATCACCGGCCACAGGTGTCGCGTGGGTAATGCTGCTGTTCCGGCGAATTATGTGCCGATTCTCGTCTTCATCGGCATTGCGATCGCGTTCGGGGCGGCCTCACTCCTCGCCGGCTGGTTTGTGCGCCCGAGCCACCCGTATCGCGCCAAGCTGGCTCCGTATGAAAGCGGCAGCCCGCTCTTTCAAGATGCGCGCGTGCAGTTTCCGATGCGGTATTACATTATTGCGATGTTGTTCGTCATCTTCGATATTGAAATCGTGTTCATGTTTCCCTGGGCCGTCGCCTTCAAAAAACTCGGCCTCGTCGGCTTGGTCGAGATGGCGGTTTTTATCGGCATCCTGGTGGTGGGCTTTTGGTACGCCTGGAAGAAGGGGGCGTTGGAATGGGATTGAGCGCGAAGCGCGCAATGTTTAATTTCTTGCATGTTCAATGTTGAATCGATAGTTCCCAGCTTCCATTCAACATTCATCATTCAACACTCAACATTAGGCGAGCGACATGAGCTTTTTAGAACGCCAATTCGAAGCCAACATCCTCACGACGAATCTGGATGCCGTCGTCAACTGGGCCAGAAAGTCGGCGCTATGGCCGATGACGTTCGGACTGGCCTGCTGCGCGATTGAAATGATTGCGAGCGTGTCTTCCCGCTACGATCTCGACCGGTTTGGCGCCGGCGTCTTCCGCGCCTCTCCCCGGCAGTCGGATCTCATGATCGTCGCGGGAACCGTGACGCGGAAGATGGCGCCGGTGATCCGGCGGATCTATGACCAGATGCCGGAACCCCGCTATGTGATTTCGATGGGTTCCTGCGCCACGTCCGGGAATCATTACAACAGCTATGCCGTGGTCCAAGGCGTCGACCAAATCATTCCGGTGGATGTGTATGTGCCTGGGTGCCCGCCTCGGCCCGAAGCGTTGATGGACGGGCTCTTGAAGCTGCAGGAAAAAATCCAACGTGAGAAGGTCTTCGTGAAGTAGGAAGCGGAACCAAAAGGCCGGCCGGCGTCTCTGCCTTGCGGCCTGTCAGCTTTGAGCGAACGAATGCAGGCTCTGGTCGACACATTACTCAAGCAATTTCCTGAGGCCGTCCTTTCGGCGGATCTCGACAGGGCTCGCTCGGAACTGACCATCCATGTGGCCGCGCCGAGGATTGTCGAGGTCGCCCGCTATCTGCATGATGCTCCGGAGACCTCCTTCGACCATATCAGCGACATCTGTTCCGCCGACTATCCGGAAGACGAGAAGCGCTTTGAAGTTATTTACCAGCTCCTCTCCCTGCCGCATGGCCATCGCATCCGCGTGAAGGCCCGCGTGACGGAGGCGGATGCCTCCATCGATTCGGTCACCGGCATCTGGCGCGGCGCCGAATTTTTGGAACGGGAAGTGTACGACATGATGGGCATTCGCTTTACCGGTCATCCCGACCTGCGCCGGATCCTCCTGCCCGAGGATTACGCAGAAGGGTATCCGCTGCGCAAGGACTTCCCGACGGAAGGCCGCGGGTGGCGCAGTGAATTCGATTTCATCCCACGTCTCGATGAACCGCCGGCCGAACAGCGGGAGGGTGAGATTCCGGAGGAGCAGAAAAAACCGTTTCTCGCCGACACCGGACCGTCAGGATCGCGCCGGCGGGAAGAACTGCTGCTCAACATGGGTCCGCAGCATCCCAGCACACACGGGGTCTTGCGTGTGGTGCTGGAATTGGACGGAGAGCGGATCGTCAAGGCCACGCCGGATCTGGGCTATCTTCACCGTGGAGTGGAGAAACTTGCGGAAGGTCTGGCCTACATGCAGATCATTCCCCACACGGACCGGCTGGACTACGTGTGCGCCATGTCCAACAATTATGCCTATGTCCGGGCAGTCGAAAAGTTGCTCTGTATTACGGTGCCCGAGCGCGCTGAGTACATCCGGACGATCGTCGCCGAGATGCAGCGCATTATCGGCCATCTGTTCTGGCTCGGCACGCAGGCCCTCGATATCGGCGCCATGACGGTGTTCTTCTGGACGTTCAGAGAGCGGGAAGTTCTGCTCGACATGTTCGAAAAACTCTGCGGAGCCCGCTTGACGTTGAACTACTATCGCATCGGCGGGGTGGACAGCGACTTTACGCCCGATCTGGTGGTCCGCCTGAAGACGTTTCTGGAGGCGTTTCCTCAGAAAGTCAGTGAATACGACTCGCTGATCGCCTCGAACCGTATTTGGCTGGGACGCACCAAGAATGTCGCCGTGATTTCAGCGGAGGACGCCATCAATTTCGGCCTGACCGGGCCGACGCTCCGCGGGTCGGGCGTCGCCTATGATATCCGCAAGCTAGAGCCCTACGGAGTCTATGGCAAAGTGGACTGGGAAGTGCCAGTCGGAAAGAACGGGGACACGTACGACCGCTATTGGATCCGCATGGAAGAGATGCGTCAGAGCGCGCGCATTATCGCGCAGTGCCTCGACCAACTGCCGCCGGGCCCCATCATGGCCGACGTGCCACAATACATTCCGCCGCCCAAACAGCAGGTCATGCGGGATATGGAGAGTTTGATCCACCACTTCATCATTTTCACCCAGGGATTCAAGCCGCCCAAGGCCGAAACGTATTGCGCCACAGAAGCGCCGAAGGGCGAGCTGGGTTTTTTCATCATCAGCGACGGCAGCGCCCGTCCGTATCGACTGAAGATCCGCTCGCCCTCGTTTATCCATATGGGCGCGTTCGATCACATGGCGCGCGGCTATTTGATCTCCGACATCATTACCATCTTCGGCACCTACGACATTGTCATGGGCGAGTGTGATAGGTGAGGGAACGAGGATGCCCTTTTGGTCGCGCAACGCGCACGCAAGATCAATCGGATGAACGTAGCGGGCGGTGCTCGTTGCACGCGCGCAGGTGAGGGCACCCTCCGCTCCCTCACCTTGGTGGGTGGGATGGGAAAGGCTAGATGCTGAAGGACAAGCACCAGAAGGAGATCGACGAAATATTGAGCCGCTATCCGGTCAAGCGGTCGGCGCTGATTCCGTTACTGTATCTGGCTCAGCGGGAACAGGGGTACATCACCGAACCGGCCATGAAGGAAATCGCCGCTCTCCTGGGATTGACTCCGCCGCAAGTCTACGAAACCGTCACGTTTTATACGATGTTGAATTTGAAGAAGGTGGGCAGGTTCCATATACAGGTCTGCAAGTCGCTCATGTGCGCGCTGGTCGGGTCGGACACGGTGATCGGCTGGATCCAGACGAAACTGGGCATCGCACCGGGAGGATCGACCGCCGACGGTCTCTTTACACTGAGTACTGTCGAGTGCCTGGCGTCGTGCGGGACGGCGCCGATGATGCAGATTAACGATGACTACTATGAACGGCTGACGGAGGAGCGCGTCGACCGCATCCTCGCGGATCTGCGTTCGACGGGGACCAGTCAGCTGAAGAGCGGTCCCTACATGTGGCCGGAACCGGTGAACAGAGCCTGAGAGCACGCATCGTCATGCCGAAGCACGAATTAATCCTCTTGAAGAACATGTCGCAGCCCGGGTACGGCGGCTCTCTGGCTGACTACGAACAAACCGGCGGCTACCAGGCCTTGCGCAAGGTCCTCGGCAAGATGCCGCCGGCAGAACTGACCACGACTGTGATGAAATCCGGCTTGCGAGGACGCGGAGGAGCCGGATTCCCGACCGGCGTGAAATGGGGCTTCCTTCCCAAAGACTATCAGGGACCGCGCTACCTCTGCTGCAATGCGGACGAAAGCGAGCCGGGCACCTTTAAGGATCGCCAGCTCATGGAGCGCGATCCGCATCAATTGCTCGAGGGCATCGCGCTGGCGTGCTACGCCATTGGCGCCGAGTCCGCGTACATCTATATACGCGGCGAAATCGTGCTCGGCTCCCGGATACTGGAGCGAGCCCTCGCCGAAGCGCGTGCCGCCGGCTATCTGGGCAAAAACATCTTGGGCACAGGCATTACTATCGATGTGTGGGTCCACCGAGGAGCCGGCGCCTACATCTGCGGCGAGGAAACCGCGCTGCTGGAATCGCTGGAAGGGAAGCGGGGCCTTGCCCCGTGTGAAGCCGCCCTTTCCGGCCACGCATGGTCTCTATAACAAACCGACGGTGGTCAACAACGTCGAGACGCTGGCGAATCTGCCTCATATTCTGACCCGCGGAGCCGAATGGTTCGCGTCGATCGGCTCGCCTCCCAAGAGCACGGGCACCAGAGTGTTTTGTGTCAGCGGCCATGTCAAACGCCCGGGGAACTACGAAGTCCCGATGGGGGTGACGTTTCGAGAGCTGATCTACGAACATGCCGGCGGCATGCGGGCCGACAAGCCGATCAAAGCCTTCATTCCCGGGGGGCCTCCGCCCCGTTTTTAACTCCGGATCATCTGGACGTGAAATTGGATTTCGAATCTGTCGCGCCGGCGGGGTCAATGCTGGGGTCGGGCGGCGTGACGGTCATGGAAGAGGGCACCAGCATGGTGTGGGCCGCGCTCCGATTGATGGAATTTTTCTATCATGAGTCCTGCGGCAAGTGCAGCCCGTGCCGTGAAGGGAGCTCCTGGCTGGTGCAGACGATGCGCCGGATCGTGGCGAAGCGCGGCCGGATGGAAGACCTTGAAACCTTGGTGGATCTGTGCCAGAACATCGCCGGCCGCACGGTCTGCGCGTTCGGCGATGCGGAAGTCGCGCCGATCATGAGCACCCTGAAATACTGGCGGTCCGAGTACGTGACGTTGATCCAGGAGGCCGAAAGGGCCAATCTGATCCACCCGGAACCGGCGTTGAGACAGTGAGAGGAAATCTGAATTGCTGGGGATCCGTTCAGCGTGACGGCCCTCAGCTAATTTCAATCCGACCATGCCGAACACCGCCACAGAAAGCGTTCGTCTCACGATCGATGGCCAGACGGTCACCGTTCCGAAAGGGACGCTGGTCATCGAAGCGGCTCGTCGCGTCGGCGCCATGATTCCCCACTTCTGTTATCACCCGAAGCTCAAGCCGGACGCCAACTGCCGGATGTGCCTCGTCGAAGTGGAAAAGATGCCCAAACTCCAAACGTCCTGCAGCACGCCGGTGGCTGAAGGGATGATCGTCCACACGGCCACGACCGTGGTGAACGACGCCCATAAGTCGGTGCTTGAATTTATTCTGGCCAACCATCCCTTGGATTGTCCGGTCTGCGATCAAGGCGGCAGGTGCGATCTCCAGGATTTCTCGCACCAGTACACCGCGACGACCAGCCGGTTCGTCGAAATCAAGCGCATCTTTCAGAAAGAATACTTCAGTCCGCTGATCGAAACGCAGATGAATCGCTGCGTGCAGTGCCTGCGCTGCGTCCGCTATTGCGATGAGGTCATGGATGTCAAGGCGCTGGCTCCGGTGGGGCGCGGCACCATGACCGAGATCAAGCATTTCGGCGCCCACCCGCTCGATTGCGAATTCTGTGGCGGCTGCGTGCAGATCTGCCCCGTCGGGGCCATCACCAGCCGCCTCTCGATGTACGAGTACCGGCCCTGGATGCTGAAGCGGGCCGAGAGCATCTGCGGCTATTGCGGCGACGGCTGTCAGATCACGGTGCAGACAAAAGACCAGGAACTGATCGAAGTGAACTCCGCGCATGGCGCGGGACGGAATAACGGCGATCTCTGCGCGAGGGGTTTTTTCGGCTTCCAGGCCGGCAGCCATCCCGAACGTCTGACGCATCCGCTGATTCGCCGTCACGGCGTGCTCGTCCAGGCGACATGGGAAGAGGCCTTGGAATTCGTCGCCGAGCAGGTCGCCAGGATCAAAGCCGCATACGGCCCATCGAGCATCGGCGGATTGATTTCCGGCCGATGCACGAACGAAGAACTCTATTTGTTCCAGAAGTTCATGCGGGTCGCGGTCGGCACCAACCACATCGACAGCAGTGCGCGCTATGGCCACATGAACGGCCTCCATGCCATGCGGCGGGTGCAGGGAACGCACCGCTGGGTGGTCAGTTTTGACGACGTGGCGGCGGCTGATGTGCTGCTGCTGGTCGGCACGAACATCACCGAATCCAATCCCATTACCGGCCTGCGCGTCAAAGAAGCGGTGAAGAAGCGCGGCGCCACCCTGATCACCATTGAAACGCTCACTCCGGCGATCGACGCCATCAGTAATATTGCGAATCTGGCGCTCCATCATTTCACGGTTCCCGCGACGCATCTGCGCAATACCATTCTGGGGCTGCTCAAGGCCGTCGTCGAAGACAATCTCGTTCAGCCTGAGTTTAAGCAGCGCCAATCGGCCTATCTGCATGAGGTGTCAGACACCTTACAGCAGATTTCCTGGGAATCCCTGGAAGCCGCCACTGGCGCCAGCCGCTCTTCCCTCATCGCCGCGGGGAAGGTGTTGGCGGGCGGGCGACGCGTGGTGATCCTGGCCGGGCAAGGTTTGCTGCGTGGTCCGCATGGTTATGCAGGCTCGGTCAACTTAATGGAACTGCTGCTTCTGATTGGCAAATTGGATCAGCCCGGTTGCGGCTTTGCGCCGCTGGCTGAAGAAAACAACGATCAAGGCGCCGTGGAGATGGGCGCCGTGGCGGAGTTTCTTCCAGGGCCCTCTGATTTGACCGACTCCACGGCGCGAGATCGCATGGCTAAGCTCTGGGGAACCCCGCCGCCGCAGCAGGCCGGGGCCTCCCTGCTCGACATGTTGGATCTGGCTGGTGCCGGCCGCATGAAAGCCATGTTGATCGTAGGCGAAAATCCGATCGCCAGTCTTCCTGTGCAAATGAGGGCGAAAGAATCGCTCGGGACGCTCGAGTTGCTCGTCTGCCAGGAATTATTTCTCACTGAGACGGCGGCGCTGGCTCACGTCGTCCTTCCGGTGGCGTCGTCGATGGAAAAGAACGGCACCTTCACGAACACGGAAGGACACGTGCAAGCCGTCCGCGCGGCGATTGAGCCGGTTGGGGAAAGCCGTCCCGACTGGGAGATCTTCGCCGCGCTCTCTTTGCTCCTCGGTGCGCCGTCAGACTATGCGGAAAGCAAGGACATTTTAAAAGAAATCCGGAGTCTGATTCCCGGCTATGGCTCCCTCGGCCCCGCGCCCAAGCTTCCGAAGGTCGATTGCGGCGCCATCGATCGCTACCTCACAGATGGCTACAGACAGGATCTTGCGGCGCGCTATGCCCTGGATGCGCCCACGTTGCGGCCGGACGGGACGGTCCAGTTGGAACTTGCGCAGAGCCTCTTTCACTCGGGGAAGCTTTCGACCCGTGCCAAAGGCCTGTTGCAAGTGGAAGGCAAGGCCACGCTGCGCATCAATCCCCTGGATGCGACGCGTTTCGCCCTGACGGATGGCGACCGTGTGCGGCTCTCGAACGCCCGTGGGGAAACGACCACGGAGGTCAAAGTCGTCGGTCGCGTTCCTGAAGGGCTCGCGTGGTTTCCTGACCATTTCAGCCAACAGGCCCTCCATCTCTTTACGTGTGTCACCGACCCCGTGACCCGCGTCCCTTCGTTTAGAACGACCGTCGTGTCCATGATGAAGGTGGCATGAACGTGACGCTGCTGATGTGCCTGTTAACTGAGGAGAGTCATCGTGACTGAATTAGGGCTGCGCCTCGCCGTATCGGTTGCCCAGATCGCGGCGGTCATGGGCATTGTCATGTTGACCGTCATGATCCTGACCCTGGCCGAACGCAAGGTGTTGGGATGGATGCAGGACCGCATGGGTCCGATGGAAGTGGGTCCCTACGGCATCCTTCAACCGATCGCGGATGGGCTGAAGCTCTTTTTCAAAGAAGATATCGTACCGGCCGGCGCCAATAAGTTCCTGTTCAGCCTGGCTCCGATTCTCGCGATGGTGCCCGCTCTCATCGGCTTTGCCGTGATCCCGTTCGGGCCCGACCAGACTCTCGAGGTCTTCGGCCTGACGATCAAGCCCTTTGTGATCAGCGACATCAACATCGGCATTCTCTATATCCTGGCCTTTGCGTCGATCGGAGCCTACGGCATCATTCTCGGCGGGTGGGCGTCGAACAGCAAGTACTCCTTGCTCGGCGGGTTGCGTTCGGCGGCGCAGATCATCAGCTACGAACTCAATGTGGGCCTCGCCATCGTCGGTGTGCTGATCATGGCCGGTTCACTCAGCCTCGTGCAGATCACGCAATCCCAGGCGGGCGGGTTCTGGCATTGGTACGTGTTTGCCTTTCCCGCGCCGCAGATCTTTGCCTTTGTCGTCTATGTGATTTCCGCGGTGGCCGAAACCAATCGCGTGCCCTTTGATTTGCCTGAAGCAGAGAGCGAGCTCGTCGCCGGGTTCTTCACGGAATACAGCGGCATGCGGTTCGCGTTCTTTTTCATCGCCGAGTACGCGAACATGGTGCTGGTGTCCTGCGTCGCCGCGGCCTTGTTTCTCGGCGGCTGGAATGCGCCGTATCCCGGAACGATCCTTGGCCATCTTGGCCTGGAATCGTTTGCCTGGGCCGAAGGCGTCGCGTGGTTTACGGTCAAGGTCTATGGCTTTCTCTTTCTCTTTTTCTGGCTGCGCGCGACCTTACCGCGGCTGCGCTACGATCAATTGATGAAATTCGGATGGAAGGTGATGCTGCCGATTGCGCTGGGCAATATCATTGTCACGGCCATTGCGGTCTTTATCTACAATCAGATGCACCAGTAAACGGCGACGGGCATGGGACACACCACTACGACGACATCACGGCGTCTTTCGTTCACCGAATGGCTCAAGACCATTACGTTCTACGAGATCCTTGTGGGCATGAAGGCCACCCTGTCCCATTTAATCCACTACAAGCCCATCACCGTGCAGTATCCGCATGAGAAGCGGCTGTTACCGGACAATTATCGAGGCATGCTCGCGCTGTTGCGCTACGACGACGGCACGGAGAAATGCGTGGGCTGCGATCTCTGTGAAGCCGCCTGTCCGTCTCGCGTGATCCGTGTCGTCAGCGCGGAAGTGCCGGGCGAGCCGACGAAGCGGTATGCCAAGGAATATTACATGGACATGACCCGCTGTCTGTTCTGCGGGATGTGCGTGGATGCCTGCCCGGTCGATGCCCTGGGCATGACGCGCGAATTTGAATGGGCCGTCTACGACAAGCGGCAGCTCCATCTGAACAAAGAGCAGCTCCTGTCCATCGGCGACCGCTCCTTTCCTGTTCGCGAGAAGCGCCTGGAGTTGCAGCATCCGAATGTGGCGTTCTTTAACGTGGCGTTCAAGCACATGCCGCAGAAGCCGAGCTGACCGGCACCGTTCTCGGGCAACCACCATGCGTTGAGTGCGCCGCTCAACGTGAATGAAGGGCTGGATCGTGGGGCAGCTGTTTTTCGGGTACTTCGGGGGCGTCATCGTGCTCACGTCCATCCTGGTCGTGGCATTGAAGAACCCGGTCTATAGTGCGCTCTCCCTCCTGGTCATGTTTTTCCACGTGGCGGGCCTGTATGTGACGCTCCATGCGGAATTTCTCGCCGCCGTTCAGATCATCGTGTATGCGGGCGCGATTCTGGTGCTCTACCTGTTTGTCGTCATGCTGCTCAACGTGAAGGGGGACGACCGCTATCACCGTCACTGGCGGATCGCGGCCTTCGTGTGTCTCCCTCTTCTCCTCGAGTTCATGGTGCTCCTCGCAGGCAGCGTGGCCTCTTCGCCGCCGGCCGGCGCCGCCCCGGCCGAGGCCGCCGAGACCGCCACACCCAATAACACGCTGGCCATCGGAGAAATTCTGTTCTCCACTTACCTCTTTCCATTTGAGGTGGCCTCTCTCATTTTGCTGGTGGCGATGATCGGCGCCATCATTCTGGCAAAAAAAGACGTCATGGAGTCATCCACCCCATGACGGTTCCCGTGTCCTACTATCTCATCTTGAGCGCGATGGTGTTTCTGACGGGAATCGTGGGCGTCCTGATCCGCCGCAACATCATCGCCATTTTGTTATCGGTGGAACTGATGCTCAATGCCACGAACATCAACTTCGTCGCGTTTTCGGAACACCTGCAAGACTTGGGCGGTCAGGTCTTCGTGTTTTTCGCCCTGACGGTGGCTGCGGCGGAAGTGGCCGTCGGGCTCGCCATCATCATCGCCTTACACCGCTCCAAGTCCTCCATCAACGTGGAGGAATTTCAGTCTCATGAAGTGGTAATCGATCTGCTGTACGCGCTGATCCCTCTACTCCCGCTGGCGGCGTTTGTCATATTGGGCCTCGCCGGCTCACGCATCAAGGACCGGGCACATCTGGTGGCCGTTCCAGCCGTGCTGATGTCTTGCGCGCTTTCGATCGTGGCCTTCGTCGAGGTGGCAAACGGCGCCGTCATTTCGGTTCCACTCTATGCCTGGATCACGTCGGGAAGCCTGGACGTCCATATCGGACTGTATATTGACCGGCTGACGGCGGTGATGCTCCTGCTGGTCACAATCGTGAGTTCACTCGTGCACGTCTACACGATCGGCTATATGCACGGCGATCCAGGATACGCGCGATTCTTCGCCTACATCGCCCTTTTTACCTTTTCAATGCTGATGCTGGTGCTGGCCGATAACCTGCTCCAGCTATTCGTCTTCTGGGAAGCCGTGGGTCTCTGTTCGTATCTGTTGATCGGACATTGGTATGAGCGGGCGTCCGCCTGTTCGGCCGCAACCAAAGCCTTCATTGTCAACCGCGTGGGCGACTTCGGGTTCATGCTGGGCCTCCTGCTCGTCTGGTATACCTTCGGGTCGTTGAATTATCTCGAGGTGTTTCCCGCCGCGTATGAGGCGACAAACCTCAGCATGAATGTTCTCGGGCCGTTCGGCGGGACCTGGGACATCTCGGTGTTCACGCTGATTTGCCTGTTGTTGTTCATGGGCGCCATGGGCAAATCGGCCCAAGTGCCGTTGCACGTCTGGCTCCCCGATGCGATGGAGGGTCCGACGCCCATCTCGGCTCTGATCCATGCGGCCACGATGGTCACTGCCGGCGTGTTCATGGTGGCGAGACTGGCTCCCTTGTATAACCTCTCTCCGATCGCCATGAATGTCGTGGCCCTCGTCGGCGGAGCCGACGATGGTCTTAGGCGCCACGATTGCGCTCACGCAAACCGATATCAAGCGGGTCGTCGCCTATTCGACGGTGAGTCAGCTGGGCTACATGGTCATGGCCTGCGGGTTGGGCGCCTATGCCTCCGGCATGTACCATCTCCTGACGCATGGCGCCTTCAAAGCCCTGCTCTTTTTGGGCTGCGGCTCCGTCATCATCGCCTTGCACCATGAGCAGGACATGCGCCGTATGGGCGGCCTTAAAGAGAAGCTCCCCATCACCTATTGGACGTTCGTCGTCGGGTCGCTGGCACTCGCAGGCTTTCCACTGACGGCCGGATTCTTCAGCAAGGACGATCTGCTGGTCTCGGCGTGGGCGTCGGGCACTTTGGGACAGGTGCTGACAGTCTTCGGCTTGCTGACCGCGCTGCTGACGGCCTTTTATAGCTTCCGCCTCGTATTCGTCACGTTTTGGGGACCATCGCATGTCGATCCCCATCATGCCGCGCACGTTCATGAGCCGCCTCACACGATGACGACACCCCTGCTGATCCTGGCGGTATTCAGTATCGTGACCGGCTATCTCGGCATTCCAGCGTTTTTAGAACCGGTGTTTTCGGTCGGCAGCGAAGGCCTCACCCATCATGGAGCCGCAGGCCTCGGCATTATGATTGTCGCGACGCTGATGGGTCTGAGCGGCATCGCGGCGGCCTACTATCTGTACGTCCTGAACCCGCATCTTCCTGACCGCTTGGCGCGCCAGTGGCAGACGCTGTATCAGGGATCGCTCCATAAGTGGTACGTGGACGAGGCCTATGACCGGCTGTTTGTGCGACCAACGTTCGATGCCGCTTCGGCGCTCTGGCAGCGCGTCGATGTGGCCGTGATTGATGGAGCGGTCAACGGCGTGGCACGGGCGGTGGCGTGGGGCGGATGGCTGCTGCGGCTGGTGCAAAGCGGGCAGACGCAGCACTATGCGCTGGGCATGGCGGTCGGGATCGTGATCTTAACCGCCTACTTGCTCTTCTGACGACGGTCGGCATCGCTATGCATGAGATTCCCTGGTTGACATTGTTGATTGTGACTCCGCTGGCGGGCGCCATTGCCGTCTTCTTTGTCAACGAGACGAGGGTACGGCTCACCGCGCTCGGGATCACGCTGGCGAACCTTCTTCTCTCATTGCCGCTCTGGTGGCTCTTCGACGCATCGTCGAATCAGATGCAATTCGCCGAACAGGCTCTGTGGATCACGACTCCGCCGATCCATTACCGGTTGGGGGTCGATGGTATCAGTCTGCCGCTGGTGCTGATGACGACGGTGCTGATGCCGCTCTGTGTGTTGATTTCCTGGCAGTCGATACAAACCAGAATCAGAAGCTTTGTGGCGATGCTGCTCGTGATGGAAGGGGCCATGATCGGCGTGTTTGCGGCTCTCGATTTCGTTCTGTTCTATGTGTTCTGGGAAGCCATGCTCATTCCCATGTATCTGTTGATCGGCGTCTGGGGCGGACCGAATCGCCTGTACGCCGCCATCAAATTCTTTCTCTACACACTGGCCGGCAGCATCCTGCTCCTCGTCGCGATCCTCGTCCTCTATTTTCAAGGCGGGCATACCTTCGACATTCTGCAATTGAGTCAAGGCACCTATCCGGCTTCGCTGCAATTCTGGCTGTTCCTGGCATTTTTTGCGGCCTTTGCGGTGAAGGTGCCGATGTTCCCGTTCCATACCTGGCTGCCTGATGCCCATGTGGAGGCCCCGACCGCCGGCAGCGTGATTCTGGCGAGCGTCCTCCTCAAGATGGGCACCTATGGGTTCTTGCGCTTCAGCCTGCCGATGCTGCCGGACGCGTCACACGCCTTTACGCCCCTGATGGTCACATTGTCGATCATTGCCATCATTTACGGCGCCTACATGGCGTTGGCTCAGACCGACCTCAAGAAACTGATTGCCTATTCCAGCGTCAGCCATATGGGATTCGTGACCCTCGGGCTGTTTATGTTCAATGTCCAAGGTATCGAAGGCGCCGTCATGCAGATGGTGAGTCACGGCATTACAACCGGCGGCCTCTTCCTCTGCGTCGGCGTGATCTACGAACGGACCCATAGCCGGCAGATCGCGGACAACGTCGGCCTCACCACGCCGATGCCGAAGTACGCGACGCTCCTGGTGATCTTCTCGCTCTCGTCGCTGGGGCTGCCGGGGACGAACAGTTTCGTCGGCGAATTCCTGGTCTTAGCCGGCACTTTCCTGTGGAGCAAGATTGCAACAGCCTTGGCGTCGCTCGGCATCATCCTAGCGGCGGCCTACATGCTGTGGATGGTGCAGCGCGTCGCGTTCGGTGTCCCGTCCCCGCAGTTTCTCTCGAAGCTCCGCGATGTCAATCAGCGGGAACTGCTCGCGCTGGTGCCGCTCGTCGTCCTGGTCTTTTGGATCGGTCTGTTCCCCAATCCGCTGCTCAGTCGGATGCACGCGAGCGTCGAGAAGGTGATCGCCCGGTTATCGCCGCCCGTTCATGAGTCAGCGACCGCTTCCCACACGCTGCCTCTCGCACCGGTGGAACCCGTCCCGCTTCAAGCGGAGGTCCGGCAACCATGACCTTCCCTCTCAACGATCTGTTTTTGATCCTTCCCGAGCTTCTTGTCATGACCGCGGCCTGCGTCGTGCTCGCGCTCGACCCGGTCATCCCTGCCTCGAAGAAGGACGGGCTCGCCTGGCTGAGTCTCGGCACGCTGGCCATTTGCATGGGACTGACCGCATCTCAGATGAGTCATCCTGCGACTGCCTTCGGAGGACTGGTCGTCATCGATGCCTACGCGGCGTTCTGGAAACTACTGCTCTACTTCGTGACCGGCCTCACCGTGCTCCTGTCCTTTTCCTATTTAAAAGAAGAGCGGCTGATCGTCGGCGAATACTACGGATTCGTATTGCTCGCGCTGGTCGGCATGATGGTGATGGTCTCGGCCGCGGACTTGCTCACTATCTATCTGGGCACCGAACTGATGTCGCTCTCCCTGTATGTCATGGCGGGGTTGAAGCGAGCCGCCCCTCGCTCGCTCGAAGCCTCCGCAAAATACTTTGTGCTTGGCGCGTTCTCGTCGGGCATTCTGCTGTACGGCATCTCGCTCCTCTATGGGGCGACCGGCAGCACCCGGCTGCCCGCTATCGCCGCGGCCATCGGCGGACGCAGCCTTGATGATCCCCTGCTCCTGTTTGCCACCATTTTGCTGGCGGTGGGCTTTGCCTTCAAACTCGCCGTCGTACCGTTTCATATGTGGACGCCGGACGTATACCAGGGCGCGCCGACGTCCGTCACGGCGTTTATGGCCGTGGCCTCCAAGGCGGCCAGCTTCGGCGCTTTTTTGCGCGTGTTCATCGAAGGCCTTGGCGGGTTGAAGGCTAATTGGTCCGCGATGTTCTTGCTGCTCTGTATTGCTACGCTGGTGCTGGGAAACATCGTGGCGCTGGTGCAAACGAACGTCAAACGGATGCTGGCTTACTCGAGCATCGCGCATGCGGGATACGCGCTGATCGGGGTGGTCGCGGCCGGACGGTTTGACGGCACAACCGGCAGCGCCAGGGGGATCGCGAGCGTGCTGCTCTATCTCGCGCTTGTACGCATTCATGACTTTCGGCGCGTTTGCCATCGTCGCGATGCTGCGAAAGGGCGGACTGGAAGGAGAGGAGATTGAAGACTTCGCCGGGCTCGCCAAACGCCATCCCGTGGCTGCCTTGCTGATGCTGGTCTTCATGGTGTCGCTGGCGGGCCTGCCTCCGACAGCCGGGTTCATCGGAAAACTCTACGTATTCATGGCCGCCGTGGAGGCCGGTATGACATGGCTCGCCGTCCTCGCGCTCGTCTTCGCGGCGATTTCGGCCTACTACTATCTGCGCCTGGTGATGGTGATGTATATGCACGAACCGGAAGCGCTCAGCGCGACCTCTCCACGGCTCGTCATGTCGCCGGCGGTGTCCATCGTGCTCGCCTGTGCGATCGCCGGAGTGGTCATCCTCGGGATCTATCCCAATCCACTCATCAACCTCGCCGCACAGGCCGTGCTGACCCTGAGGTAACCACGGACCGTCTCGAAGGAGAGCGGCCGGCGGTCTTCATGCTACGCTTACCTATATGACACGCTTCGTGGATCTCCTCCGCTTCGGCCTTGACCTCATCAAGGCGTTTCAACGGCACGGATGCACCAGCCTGGCAGCGTCCCTCGCCTTCTTCTCCCTGCTGTCCCTGTTTCCTCTTGTCTTCCTTTTGCTGTACGGGATCAGTTTTCTGGTGAGTCAGGACGTCATCGGCGAGCAATTCCTGCTGAGTTTCCTCAAAGGCTTTCTCCCGTCGCTCGGAGAGCGGGTGGCGGAGGAACTGCACCGCATCAGCGCGCTGGAAAGCGTGCGATGGATCGTGTTCTTATCATTCGGGTGGTTCGGAGGTCTGGTCTTCTATGAACTCGATTACGCGCTGAATGTCGTGTTCGAGAGCACCTGGCGCCGGCATCCACTGATCTCGACGGCTATTTCTGTGGCATCGCTTGGGGCGACGGGACTCCTGCTGATCGTGTCGTATGTCGCGACTCAAACCATTAATTTCCTGACCGACTATGTCCCTCATCTCTGGGGATTGGATCTGGTAGGGCTGGCGGCGCACGACTTCCTCCTCACGTATACCCTGCCCTTTGTCCTGGCTTTTCTGACGGTCACCCTGCTCTACCGCTATGTGCCGCGCCGTCGACCGGATTGGCGGGAGGCCATGCTGGGAGCCATGACCTTTGGAGTGCTCTGGGTCGCCGCTAAGCTGCTGTTTGTGACGTACAGCGGATATGCCACTGTCTATGTCCGGATGTACGGATCGCTATTGGAAGTGGTGTTCCTGTTGCTCTGGGTGTACTACTCCGCCCTCCTGCTGCTCTTCGGGGCTGTCATCGCCCACCACCTGCAGCAGCGGAATCAGGTAGAGGCGCCAGTCCTCACTGAGACACTTTCTGCCTGACCGCTGCCGCGCGGCTCGTGCCGACCCCGCCGCTCACCGATCATTCTATCCGCTCACCTTGCCATTGATGCAGCTTCAGCCCTTTTTCTGGCGAGGGGTGTCCTTCCCCGATAGAATGGCTTCCGGCACAAGGAGGGCGCTTCAGAATGTTTGAAGAATACGGCAAAGAACTGATGATGCTTGCAGGCACGCTGGCGGGCTTTATCGCGGCCCTCCTGACCGTCATGGAGAAGCTGCTAGACATCCAACACCGCATTCAAAACAAGAAAGACCCCAAAAACTCCCCGCAGCCCGCACGCGCATCAAGCGACACGCTCTCGACCGTCGACTTTTTTTCATCGAAGCCCCTGAGGGGATCATCCTACCTTCTTCTGAACGAGACTAGCGTGATCGTGGCGGCAGGGGTCCTGCTGAATTACGTCGGATTGACCCTCAGCCGGCATCTGGAAAGTATTCTTTTCCTCGACATGACCGGCACCGCGCTCGTCGCCATTCTGCTCGGCCCTTGGTGGGGCGCCATCGCCGCGCTCCTTTCGAACTCCGTTGTGAATTGGTTGCTGTATCCGGAAGCAGGCGCGGACGTCGTGATCTTTCCCTGGTCTCTGGTCAACATGACCGGCGCACTGTTCTGGGGCCTGCTGGCGAGGCAGGCGGGATTCCAAAAATACGTGCGAACGAGCAAGAGCTCCGGCCTCGCCCACACCTGGTTTCTCTTAAGCTTTGGTGTCGTCGGCGCCGTCGTCATGAGCCTACCGGGCACACTCGTGCAATCCGCGCTTCAGGAACGGTCGATCTTCGCCTTGAATCCGGAAGTCGCCGAGGCCTTGAGCGCACGGATCGCGCATTGGGAGTCCGCGGTACAACTGTATCTCGAATCAATGATGGGCCTGAGCTGGAGCGAACACATCGGGTGGTATGTCGTGAATTGGTTTCAGAACTGTATCCGTTACATTCCCGATAAGACCATGAGCGCGGCCATCGCGTTGGTCATTCTGAAGTACGGCTATCCACTGTTCGAGCGGGAATTGATCCATGGGGGTCCTGACGGCGATCGTCCGGGCGACGAACGGATTCTTCCGCTCGTGCTCGGGTTGCTCTATGCCCCGTCCTACGCCGTGCTCATCAGCACGGAGGAGTATGCCGGCACCTTGTATTGGCCTCTCTGGTCGGTGCCCTGGCTGTTCATCGTCTCCGGCTATTTCAATCTCAGATACTGGGGACCGACGGATGATGCGCTGCACGCGGCACGCCTGCAGCGAGCCGAACGCTATGCGCGAGCCTTGAAGCCCATCGGGAAGGAACCGTCCTATGAATTCTGCCGGCGGCTCACCTTTGCCACGCTGATTGCCAGTCTCCTGTTCGCGCTCTGCTTGCCCATCCTGTTGATGGATTTCTATCGCGTCACGTTCAAATTCTTCTGTGTCGTGTATGGCTTCCTCCTGGTCGTACACCTTATCCGCGTGGCGATCGCTCAGAATATTTCTGCCGCGCGGGCGGAGGGATGAAGCACAGGTACCGACTAGGACCCGTGCGGTCGAGGTGAGGGATGCTTCACTGCGTTTCGCTGAACGTCCCGCGGGCTTAACGCTTTCGCAACTGAAGAAAATGCAGGATGGCCGAATGCGTGACAAGTCCGACGATTTGCTCGCCTTCCATCACGACAAGCCGGTCCCAGCCTTCCCGTAACATCTGCTCCATTGCCTGCATGACCGGCTCGTCCGGACCCACTACGAGCGAGAGCGCGAACGGGCGCATGACGTGCTTAACAGGACGCCAGTTCCACAGCTCCGTAGGAACCGTTTGGATGTCCGCGACTGTGACAAGGCCGACCAGTCGTCCGTCTCCGGTGACGGGAAATCCTCCATAGCCGTACGCACGAAAATAGCGGTTCACTGCCTCATCGACCGTGCAATCCTCAGGAATCGACACGACCGCCTGCACCATCAATTCCTTGACCGGAATGGCGCCGAGCGATTGGCGCACCGAGGCCTGCCGGCGGCTGGCGAGTGCCGTGGCAAACAGAAACATTCCGAGAAAGATCACCCATCCGCCATTGGACGCGAGTGAGGGAGGCACAGCACCGGTGAAGGCTCCGAAAATCAGCGCCGCCCCGAGCAGTCCAAACATCACGCCAAACGCCAGCCCAACTCCGGCGGCTTGTTTCGTGGCCCGATGGAAGTCCTTGCCCCAGGCCCACAGCCCTGCCCGCAAGACACGTCCTCCGTCCAACGGAAATCCCGGCAGGAGATTGAAGAGACCGAGCTGCACATTGACCATCCCCAGCAAGGCGCTGAGCATGACCAGGCCGTTCAGCCCCTGCCGCGTTTGAGCGGATTCCGCCAGCATCACGAACCCGAAACAGAGGGCGCCGAGAAGAAAACTGACAATCGGTCCTGCCACCGCAATCAAAAATTCAGCGCGCGGACTGGGCGCTTCGCTCCGCATATGCGCGACGCCGCCGAAGATGAACAGCGTAATCTGGTCAATGGGAATGCGGTAACGGAGTGCCACATAGGAATGGCCGAGCTCATGAAGCAGGACGGAGACGAACAACAGCACGGCGGCAATTCCTCCCATGCCCCAATACCGCCCTGCGGATAATCCGGGAAGACTTTCGGGCATGTATCCCGTGGCCAGTGTCGACGTCACAAACAGAAACACCAGGAACCAGGACGCGTGCACGCGAACCGGAATGCCGAACGCCCGCCCGATTTCCCACGATGGCCATTGCATATGCTCACCGTACCAGCCGTGCAAATTGGCGGTCAACCACCAGATTCCGCTTGAGGTATACTAGTCGTGATGCGAAGGACCCCTCCCCCACGGCTGTCACTGATCCTGTTCGCTCTCTGTCTTGAGCTCTTCCTATCGACGACGGGAACGGCTCAAGTCATCACATCGGGTCCGCCGTCCTGTCCCGGCGTCGCGTTAACCTTCGACCTCTGTCCGGTCCGCAAGGGATCCGGATATGATCCCGCTATCATTGACTATCTGACTGAGCACCAGATTCCTGCGACCTTTTTTATGTCGGGGAAATGGATGGGTAAGCACGACGAGACCGTCGAACATCTCCTTGGCATCGGGTTTTTTGAAATCGGCACGCATGGCGAGGTGCATGCCCATTTGCCGATGCACAGCAGTGACGAGCAGCGAGAAGAAATCCGCCGCCCCGTGACACTCCTTCATGAACACTATGCCCATGAAGCGACGCTTTTTCGTCCGCCGTACGGAGAGTACAATGAAGCCACCATCGCGGTCGTCAAAGCTCTCGGCCTGCGATTCATTCAGTGGAGTGTCGAATCCGGCGATCCCGACCCCAGCCTCTCGACCGAGCAGATTCTCACACGGGTTTCAAAACGCATGAAGCCTGGCAGCATCGTCGTATTCCATGCGAACGGCAAGGGAAAGCAGACCCGCCAGGTAATCGAGCGCCTTACCATCGAAGTGCTTCCACATAAGGGCCTCAAGCCGATGACGGTCAGTGAGCTCTTAAACTGCAAACGTCCCGTCCCATGACCGACCACCTCATCAGGGAGATGGAGGTACCTGACCGCGAGGCGGTCGTCGAGCTCCTGGGAGAATCGGATCCCTGGAAAACGCTCGGCTATACCAAGGACGACTGGAACCGTATATTTTGCCCGATTCCACAAGGGCGTGAGAGCTACGTAATAGAGTTCGACGGGCGCGTGGCGGGAGTGGCGATCGTGCGACAAAAATTTCTCCTGGGGGACTATCTGGAACTGCTCGGCATCGCTCTCTGGGCCCGGGGGAAAGGGCTGGGCCGGACCATGCTGGCGCAGATCGAGTCTCTCGTCTTTGGAAGGACCAAGAACATGTTTGCCTGCGTGTCCGACTTCAATGAGCCGGCGCGGGCATTTTACAGAAGGCAGGGTTATCAGGAGATCGGGCCTATGCCGAATTTTCTGATTCCGGGCAGCGCCGAACTGTTGCTGCGGAAGACGGCCGGCCCGGCGAGAGATTAGAAGTCGACCTGGCCCAGACCCTCCTTACACATTTGAGAAGAACAATAAGATGATGGTCAAGAAACTCCTGCACACAAGAATGCGCGTGAGCAACCTGGATGAAACCATTCGGTTCTATACGAGCGTGCTGGGGCTTGAGGTTATTGAGCGCAAAACCTCACCTCGCGGATCGCAACTGGCATTTTTGAAGGTGCCGAACAGCGACGAGTTGATTGAACTGACCAGTTTTCCGCCGAGCGGGCCGGTCAAGGTGCAGGAGGACCTCGTGCATCTTGCATTTCAAGTCGACAGCCTTGAGGAAACCATTGCCGATCTACAGGCCAAGGGCGTGCAGGTCACTGACGGCCCGACACAGACCTCATCCGGCAGCCGCTTTGTCTTTATCGACGCCCCGGACGGCTATGAAATCGAACTGATCGAACGGCCGGCCGGCGTCAAAATCGTTTAACGCGCATTTCGCCTCTTTTCCTCCCGATCACCTTCGTGCTACCTTCCTCCGCCGATCACGCATTTCCCATTCGAGGAGTCTGGGCATGAAGAACGGGTTTTTTCGCGGGCATGGCCTTGGCAATGACTACCTGGTCATGGATCCCGGTGAGCTGTCATTCAAGCTGTCGCCGTTCAACATCAAGGCGGTGTGCGACCGCAATTGGGGCCTTGGCAGCGATGGCATCCTTTCGTTGGTTCCCTCAAGGAAGGCGGATTTCGGCCTGCGCATTTTTAATCCGGACGGGAGCGAGGCAGAGAAATCCGGCAACGGGCTACGCATTTTTGCCCGCTATCTTCACGCAACCGGGAAGACAAAGAAAAAGCGCTTCACTGTGGAAACGAAGGGCGGCCTGGTCACCATCGAGCTCCACGTCGATCGCCACGGCGATGCGAGTGCAGTGACGGTAGAAATGGGACGGGCCACATTTAAACCGGCCGCGCTTCCATGCACAGTCGAGAGTGATGAGCTGATCGAGCAACCGATCGAGGCAGCGGGTCGTGCGCTGACGTTTACCGGCGTCAGCGTGGGAAATCCGCATTGCGTGGTCTTCAAGACTCAGGGGGCATCCTGGACGCGGGAAGAGCTGTTAGCGCTTGGGCCGGCCCTAGAGCATCATGCCGTCTTTCCAAAACGGACGAACGTCCAACTCGCGGTTCCGACCGGACCAAAAGAACTGTTCATCCTGATTTGGGAGCGGGGGGCCGGAGAGACGCAAGCATCCGGCTCTTCGTCATGCGCCGCTGCGAGCGCCGCTGTTCGCCTGGGGCTGGTCAAGAGTCCGGTCACTGTCAAAATGCCGGGCGGCACGCTGAACATTCAAGTTGACGATGATTTCGACCTGACCATGAAAGGCCCCGTCGCGGAAGTCGCCAGAGGCACGCTCAGCCGCTCCTTCATACGGTCACTCAGGTAGCCGCGTCCCCGCTTGCTTGCCCGCCCAGTCTCCGCGCCGTAGAATGGCGTCATGGGAGACGCTGTCCAAACCGATTTGCAATCCAAGCTGGAGCACCTGCCGTCGAATCCCGGGGTGTATCTCTTTAAGGATGCGGCTGGCGAGATCGTCTATATCGGGAAAGCCGCGGTGCTGGCCGATCGCGTCCGGTCGTACTTCCAAAAAGGCGCCGACCATAGCCCGAAGACCCGGTTATTGGTGAGCCAGGTGACCGACGTGGACACGATGGTCACCCGTTCGGAACTCGAAGCGCTGATCCTGGAAAGCAACCTGGTCAAGCGTGAACGGCCCCGGTTCAACGTGGTCTTACGCGACGACAAACAATATCCCTACGTGCGGCTGCCCATCAAAGATGATTTCCCCCGGCTGTCCATTGTCCGCCGGGTGCAGAAGGACGGGGCGCTCTATTATGGCCCCTACACACCGGCCAACGCCCTCCGCGAAACGCTGAAAGTGATCAAGCATGTCTTCCCGCTCGCGACCTGCACCATCGACATCACAGGAAAGGCAGAGCGCGCCTGTATCGAGTTCGAGATCAAACGATGCATGGCCCCATGCACGGGAAACCAAACCCGGGATGAGTATCATCAGATCGTCAAACAGGTCCGCCATTTTCTCGAAGGACACGATCATGAACTGCTCGCCGAGTTGCGGGCGAAGATGGACAGGGCCGCCGAACGAGAGGAGTTCGAGGAAGCCGCCCGTTTCCGCGATCGCTTTTTCAAGATCGAACGCATGCTTGAGAAACAGCGCATCACACAGACCTCGGCGGCGGATCAGGATGTGATGGGGTTGGCACGCCAGGGGGCGGCGGTCGATCTTCAGATCCTCTTTGTCCGGGGCGGTCTCTTGATCGGAAGGAAGGATTTCTTTTGGCCGCAGGGCGCCGACACGGCGGATGAAGAGCTCGTCCGGTCGGCCATCGAACAGTTTTACAATAAGGACGGGCAACCGCCGAAGGAAGTGCTGGTGCCGGTGACGCTTGAAGATACGCCCCTCATCGAACACTGGCTGTCAGACAAACGCGGAACGGCCGTTCGCGTCCTCGCCCCGGAGCGCGGACAAAAACATCAACTGGTCCTCTTGGCCGAAGAAAATGCCGCGGCCTCCGTCGCCAATCACCTGCGCGACGTGGAAATTGACCGGCAAGCCGGGGAAGAATTGAAACGCCTGCTTCGCATGGACCAGCCCCCACGGCGGATTGAAGGGTTTGATATCTCCAATACGATGGGCAACCAATCCGTCGCCTCGATGGTCGTGTGGGAAGAGGGGCAGATGAAGAAGGCGGATTACCGGCGTTTTAGAATTCGGACCGTCATTGGCGCGAATGATTTTGCCAGTATGAAGGAAGTGGTGAGCCGGCGCTATGGGCACGCGGAACATCTCGCACGACCGGATCTCATCCTCATCGACGGCGGGTTAGGACAACTCGCCGCGGCCATGGACGGCCTGAGAGAGGTCGGTCTTAGTCGGGTGCCGATCATCGGCCTGGCAAAGGCGCGCGGGCAGAAGGATGAGCGCATCTTCCTGGCAGGCAGAAAAAATCCCATCGTCCTGAAGGCTCAATCCCCTTCAACGCATCTGTTGCAACGAATCCGGGATGAAGCGCATCGGTTTGCCATCACCTATCACCGGAAGCTACGCGGACAATCGCTCATTGCATCCAAGCTGGATCAAATTATCGGGGTGGGCCCGATCAAGCGGACGGCTCTCTTGAAGGCTTTTCGCACACCGGCCGACATCGCGCAGGCCAGCGACGAGGAACTGCGCCTGACAGGACTGGACAATGCCACCATCGCACAACTCCGTGCGACGCTGGCACAAGCTTGACATCGTCGACAATCTGACACGCCGGTTTCACTATGGGCGCAGGGCTGTTCTGGTCCCTCCTATGGATTTTTGTCTTCAGACTATGCTTACATGAACGGGGATCACGCGCAGATCCGGCTGTGCTCAGTCGTGTCGTATGAGGGTCTCACTCCCGTGAACGCCATGTGCGTTTGGACGGCAATCATGAACCTCCGCGTGGTCAACACTCTCCCGTCCCTACCCGCCCATGGCCACCAGGGCCTTACGGAGATGCGGTTCCCCTTCAGACCTATCCCGATAGAGGTCGCGCTGTGATTTTTCGAGGCCCGGAAAGTCTTCAGTATCCATCCAGAAAAGAATTTCAGCATCTGGGCGAAATTATGCACCAGGTGCGAAGCGTGCAGCATCGAGACCAGTTGTCGAAGCTCGCCTCATCCATTCATGCGCTCGTACCCCATCAGTTTGCGGCAAACGGTACCTTTGATGTATCCAAGCGGGATTTGCAGATCGGACACTCCAACTATGGAGAAGAGCATACCCACCTGTACCAAACGCAGGGATACGTTTATGATCCGGCCATCCAACTGCTTCAGTCGACACACATCGGCACGGTCTCAAGCGAGGACCTTCTTGACCTGGAGATGCCCAAAGAGGTGATCAACCTCAAACTTGATGCAGGCATTAAGGAATGTTTGACGGTGGGTGTGCGCGGCGTATTGGGCAGGTGCACGTATTTCGCATTCAGCAATTTCGATCATCGGCTGTTACATAAATTCCGGACGATGATGCAAATCCTTGGACCGCACTTACATCTGGCCTATATGCGCGCGACCTCCTGGGCGGACCAGGGACAGACCTCCTCTTCGAAGCTCGCTCTGACCGACCGCGAAGAGGAAATCATGCGCTGGGTTGCGGAAGGGAAGACGAACTGGGAAATTTCAGTCATCCTTCATGTGAGCTTGAACACGATTAAGTTTCACCTCAAAAATGTGTATCAGAAACTAGGCGGCGTGGAAAATCGCTGGGCTGCCGTGGCCCAATGGCAGAACGCGACGAATCTGTCTTACCCGGCCACCCGTCCCCCAGATCCCGCGACCGATTCAAAGCGCGGTTCCTCCTAGGCTCTGAGCGAACCGGCTAAGCCACACGCGCCGCAAACGGGCACGCCCCCTTCTCAGACGTCGCCTCGTGATGAGCAACTGCGGGCTGCCGGGCGGTGAAATCCACTGACAGATGCTTCGGACCCATTAAAAACCCGAAATTTTCTTCAACCGGTTTAGCCTCTCTCGATTTCGTTACGGCAAAACCCCGACAGAGCATCGCCATGGCCGATTTCATTTCCAGCAGGGCCAGATTCCGGCCGGGGCAGAAGCGCGGACCGGCGCCGAACGGGACAAATGCCTTGGGATTGTGTCCCTCCACGGGACAGGCGCTCCCTGTCAGCCAGCGCTCCGGCTGGAACTGATCAGCCGCGGTAAATTCACGTTCCTGCATGCCGCACTTTCGTGTCAGCAGGAAGATCGCCGTCCCTTCCGGAATGTGAACGCCCCCCAGTTCCACATCTTTGTTCGTGCCTAAAAACAAGATCGGGAACACGGACTTGAGGCGCATCGTTTCAAACGAGACGGCTTCAAGATAGGTAAGCCGTTCTGCATCCCGAATATCCTGCAACAGACGGGCATCGCCCAACACGTCGTCCACCTCATGCTGAATCCGTTCCTGGATGTCCGGATATTCCGTCATGAAATGGAGCATCCACGACATCGTCGCCGCAGTCGAATCTTCTCCTCCGATGAGCATGGTGAGGACGTTGCCGAAGATCTCGTCATCGGTAATGTCTGCCTCGCCGGCATCGCGAACCGCCAGCATCGCCTCCAGGAAGTTGGTGGGGTGAATCGCCAAGTCGGGATGCTCCGTCAGTCGTGCTCTGCTGTGGGCGATGAATTCGACGAGCGCCTTGCGGATGGCGACCAGCGCCTCGTCCAGCGCGCGATCCTCAGGCAACTTGATAAAATGCCAATAGGGAAAGGGCGCATTGATTCGTTTGTTGACCATCGGAAACACTTTTTCGAGATGTCTCTGAAGATCGTCTCCTTTGCCTTCCAGCGTATTCACATCGTAGCCGAACGCCAGGTTGCTCGTGACATCGATGGTATAGCGCATCAAGTCTTCCTGCACATCGATCCTCTGCCCTTCGCTCGCAGCGCGGTCCCATCGCTGCTTCAGACGTTCCGTCACTTTGATTAGCGTGGGAAAGAATGTTCTCAGGTGCGCGGTGTTGAGCGCCTGCATGGCCGTTCGTCGCTGCCTGATCCACTGCTCGCCCTCCGCTGAAAACACTCCATTGATCCCCATTTCCTTCAGCACCGGTTCGATCGACGCCAGACGCCGATAGGCGGCGGGCCGTTTCCTGAGCACCTCATTAATCAGATCGGTGTCCGAGATCGCCACCACTGGTTTGTGGGCGATCCTAAATTTATACAGAGGCCCATAGATCCCCGCCCAGGTCTCGAGGATGGTGTGCAGCTGCTTCAAATCCAATTGCAACAGGTTGCCCACGAGAGGAAGCCCCTCGGGCCCCGGAAGGTCCTTGAGTGTCCGGTGAATGTGCTGCTCAGAGGCTTGCGCTTCGTTGTGAGGCGTCGCCGCTGTATGAAAGGGGCATGTCGCGTGCGCTGACGTATTCATCTTGCCTTCTCCTTTGTGCGTCCTCGGTGAGAGGAACATGCGTAAAGGACCGATAGAGTCGCTGTTCGTCTGTTGGTGAGCATCGCGTGCCGCACAGTAAGTCAGGCATTGAAAGAAGGGACCTACCCGGTCGGGTAGGTTCCTTCTTTCCCGGACTCCGGTAGGTTCCCCGCCCAATGACCACGCAAAAACCTGTTGCCGGATATTCTGAGTGCCACGGCCGGAAGGAGGACGATATGTCAGTTCCTGCATCCCACGCGTCCCACGCGACAGACCTGCACGCGGTGCTTGACGTCTTACGACAACGCAAAACACGCCGGTTCGGCTGCGGAATGGAAATCCCGGAAGGTCCCCTTCGCTATCGCAGCCAGTCGCCGCCGATTCCCCTTTCACCTGAGGAAACCCACTACCTCCTGTTTGCGGGCGTGGGACAAACGGGCATGCATCTCGGCGACATGCAGTATGCGCCGCGCCCAGGAGGTGAGGACGGCCAGGGCATGGCGATCATGAGTTTTCAGGGAAGGACCGTCCCGAGCCCTTGCGCCGCCCAGGCCACACGATTGTTCCTGACAGACGACACAGGCCTGTACTTCGTGGCGCGCGTTCCCGACCCGGAGACTCAGGAAAAGCCTGTGTTGGTCAGGATGCGGGAAGGCCGCATGGAGATCCCCCGCGAGATGCCCTACATGCTCTCGTTCAATCAATGGTATGCCAACCGGCCCGGCAGCCTGTATCTGGTTCCCGTCACCGACATCGCCAGCGTCTATCTGAATCTGTTGCTGGTGCTCTTCAGCGCGGAGTGCGGCTATTTCGTCGTCGATAGCGACAATGGCAATACCCCCTGCGGTCTTGATCTGTTTCGTCGCAGCCGGGGCGGACACCTCCATGATGATATGGCGAAGCGACGCACGATGACCCTGCGCGACCTCGATGGCGCAATCAGCGATACGGCGCTGCAGGAACAGGCGGTCGCCTGCCAGAACATGTTCCTCATGGAGCAAGCGATCGGGCTGGGAGGCGGCATTCACAGCGTGGGCAGCGGACGGCATCTGCTGGGTTGGGAGCCGCAGGTCTTCCAGGGATTGGGATTCCAATTTGCGCCGTCAACGGTCACAGGCGTTCGATCCAACCCCGTGGGCGTCCCGGGCGTCTGGGAAGGACCCTGTCCCCCGTTTGCCAACTCAATGGAATCAGCCGTGCTCGCGCTGATGACAGCAAAATTCGGCGAGGGGGGTCCCTATTCACACGCAGGCACAACACCGTGGGCTGGTTCGGTCCGCGCGGCGGACATCCGCCGACATGATCAGCGCGCGGTGGATGCCACCATCGCGTTCTGCGAGTACACCATGCGGACATACGGCCGATTCCCCGCGCACGTCGATGCGTTTAAGACCGTCATCGCCTTCCAAGCCCACCATGTGGATGCGAACTTTTATGACCGCTTCTACCCCCAGCCGAGTCTTCCAGTGGCCCATCGGGACCATCTGAACCGGTGGCATCACGAAGACAGCATCGATCGGGGACTACAGAAAGGAACACACCATGATTAGCCGCCGGCGAGTCGTCATTACGGGGATGGGCATCGTGTCTCCCCTTGGATTGGATTTGCGAACATTCTGGCATTTGCTCAGTCAAGGCAAGAGCGGCATCCGCCCCATTACCAGTTTCGATACGTCGCCATTCAACGCCTCGCTCGCCGGCGAAATCACCGATTTTGACCCGACCGATTTCATCCAACCCAAAAAAGCCCGACGGATGGGCCGCGTCTCGCAGTTTGCGGTGGCCGCGGCGCTTATGGCGGGGCGCGACGCGGCACTGGACTTGGACCAGGAGGATCGGGAGCGCGCGGGTGTGTGCTTCGGGACTTCCGTCGGCGGATTGAAAGAGGCGTTCGAAGCCCATGATTCGATGCTTGCGAAACACTACAAGCACACGAATCCCTTCACGATGACCACCACCTTTCCGAACGCGGTGTCCGCAGAGGTGTCGATTGCGTTGGGCACGCATGGCGAATGCGAGACCTATTCGATCGGCTGCTCGTCCACCGCGAACGCGATCGGACGGGCCTACGATCTGATCCGCTCACACGACGTCGACATTGTCATGGCCGGAGGGGCCGAAGCGCCGCTGCATCCGACGATCTTTTCCGCAATGGACGCCGGGCGGACATTGGCGCCGGACCAGGGCGGCACCATTCGCAATCTTCCCCGGCCGTTCGACCAAACGCGCTGCGGCATTGTGCTCGGAGAGGGAGCCGGCTGTCTCATCCTTGAAGAGGCCGAGCACGCCGAGCGGCGGGGGGCGCGTGTCTATGCGGAACTGGAAGGCTGGGCCTTCACCACCGACGCCTACTCGATGGCTCGCCCCGATGAGACCGGCAAAGAACATCGCCGGTCGATCGAGCGGGCCATGTCCTCTGCCCACTGGTTTCCCGAAGAAGTGGATTACATTAACGCCTGCGGACTCGGGACCATTGAGCTGGACCTCATCGAAACCATGGCCATCAAAGAGGCCATGGGACAACAGGCGTACCGGGTCCCGGTCAGTTCGTTTAAGTCCGCGCTGGGACATGCGTTTGCCGCCAGCGGCGCCTTCCAGATGATTGGAACCGTCCTTGCGCTCCAACATCAGTTTATCCCTCCCACCCTTCATCTGACTCAGCCGGACCCTGCATGCGATTTGGACTATGTGGCCTGCATCGGACGACCACAGACCATGCATCGCGCGTTGATCAACAGTTTCGGGTTTGGAGGAAAAAACATCGTCCTCGCCGTTTCAGGCGTCGAAACGCCTGTCTCAAGCGGCCTGCTGATTCACGAGGGCATGGGCGCCTATCACGAGCCGCTTGCAACGACGGCGATGGCTCGCGCGGAACAGGCTGAACAGACGGCGCCAGCGGGACCACTCGTGCACTAGGGGGACGAATCGACCAAGGGCAGCCATTCAGCCTGGAGGCGGAGATGTCATCACGAGGGACGTATGAAACATAGCGATGGAACGATTCAAGCGCCTGCTTGTCTGCCAACGGATGTCTTCAAAGGACTGTCCCGGGAGGACCTGCTCGCCGTCCTTGGGGTCATGCACCGGATTCTTGATGCCAACAGAAAGCGTGATCTTGAGCATCTGGTGACCGAACTCCCAACGCTCTTCGGCAACGGGACGGCCGGGAGAAATACCGGCGGCACGCGAGGCGGTGGCATTTCGCCCGGTCCTCTAAACGCCAAGGGCGGACGGACCTACCACCTGCTCCATTATGTCTTTGACTGTCTCTCCAAGGCGCAAATCAAGATGGAGACGCCACGGTCGGGACCTTTCCCCGTCGAAATGGCGCGCGGTCACCTGTCTCCTCGGGAGATGACGGTCCTCCTGTGGATGAAGGAAGGAAAGACCAATTGGGAAATCGCCCGCATCTTGGGCCTCAGCGAGCGGACGGTGCGGTTTCATGTCGGCGGCATCTTCGAAAAACTCGATGTGACGTCTCGTACACAAGCCGTCGCGCGGGCACTGGGGTCGGGATTAATTGCCTGATACGCGTGACGGGTTGCGCAACGTACCTGGCTGGTGCGCCAGGTACGCCTCGAGGATCCGTCTACTATGATGTTCCTGCATGAGCCGGAATCCATTGCTGCCGATATTGCCACCTCACCTGTTGCGAGGGCGCTATGAGAGAGGAACAGCAACGCTTACGATTAATCCGTGGGACGAGCCAGCGCCCCTCGGCGACTGAGCCGACTTCTTCGGTATCCGCGGCCGTCATCGCTGCTGCTTCTTCTGATCGCCCGCCGGGTGATCTGACGGTCGCGCTCCGGGCCTCAGAGCAACGTCTGAGCGCGCTGCTGGAGGATCGCGGACGGCTCGGACGGGATCTACATGATTGTGTTTTACAATCGCTCTATGCCATCGGATTGAGCCTGGAGCATGCGCGCCGTCTGGCACCGAAGGGTCCGCCCTCAAGCCGACGGGCTTCGCCGGATCATGCGGTCGACCAACTGAATGGTTTGATTCAAGATATCCGGCGGATGATCTATGGGCTCGAGCACGGCACTGTTGAGGAATTTGACCTATCGTCTGAATTGAAGAGCCTGGTCGCCACCTATTCATGCGTCGGAGATCTGAATATTGCCATGGATCTTCAGCCGGCCGCCGTCGAGATTCTCACCGGCGAAGAAGAACGGGAAATCCTCAACATCGTCCGGGAAGCCCTGAGTAACTGCGCCCGCCATGCGCAGGCCAGTCAAGCCACCGTGAAACTCCATGCACGAGGCACCCGGGTGCGCCTCACGATCGGCGACAATGGAACCGGTTTCGTCCCGACCGAGGCACGGACCAGCGGGTATGGCCTCGCCAACATGGCCGCACGGGCCAAAAAGCTGGGCGGGCAACTGACGATCCGCTCGCAGAGAGGCCGTGGGACCAGGATTGTGGCAGAGTTTGCCCTGGAACCGATTCTGACACCGGTATGAAACATCCGCTGATTCGATTGGTGATTGTCGACGATCATGAAGTGGTGCGAAAAGGATTGCGCTCCTTTTTAGATCTTGAGGCTGACCTCCGCGTCGTCGGGGAGGCGGACACGACTGCGGGCGCCGCGATGTCTCGTCGAGCGTCTTCGTCCTCAGATGGTCCTGCTGGACCTCCGCCTTCCTGATGCCTCCGGCGTAGAGGCATGCGGACGGCTGTTGGCGGTCGCGCCGAATCTCCGCATCCTGGTGCTCACCAGCTATGCCGAAGATGCCACCGTCGTGGCGGCCGTCCAACATGGCGCGCACGGCTATGTGCTGAAGGATGTGCGCACGCAGGACTTGCTGCACGCCATTCGTACCGTCGCGGCGGGCCGGGGGTATCTCGATCCTCGCGTCGCGCAACAGGCTCTCTCCTGGATCAGATCAAGACCCCCTGGAGGGATGACATCGAAAAGGCCGCTGGAGTTGTCCCCCCAGGAACGTCTCATCATGCCCTTGCTGGCAGAAGGAAAAACCAACAAGGAAATTGCCCTCGAACTGCATCTGAGCGACAAGACCGTGAAGAATTATCTCGCCAATATCTTTGACAAACTTGGAGTCAAACGACGAACGGAAGCCGTCGCGTGGTTCCTGCGAGCGAGCGCGGCCCCGGCTTACACTCCTCTCCAGCGCACCTGACTCCGCGATTTGTTGACATCTCCCCGCTTCTCGAACCGGAGATCTCGCTTGAAGACCACCTGAAGCATTCATCCCCCGAGCCCCGACTTCGCCATTGACATGGCCTATCGTCACGAGAATCCCTGCTAGGCCATCGGTCTGTCCATCCAGAATTGACAGTCCCTACCTCAACAACTAGGATACCCGGTCGCTTCGCCCGGACCTCAAGGTCCCGAGAGCGATTGAACGAGCCGACGCAATTGTATTCAGGAGGCCTCATGTCCGACCGTCCGTCCTCTTCCCCGGCATCGCCGGCCAAAGGGTCGCACCAACCCAGTAACTACCTTGAACATCTTTTCGAAGTGGCCGTCTTTTCAAGCCGATGGATACAGGCGCCGCTGTATGGCGGTCTGATTGTCGCGGAACTTCTGTATGCCTACAAGTTCCTGATTGAGCTCTGGGAGTTGGTCATTCACATCCACAGGATGGAAGAAACGGTCTTCATGCTGGGCGTCCTGGGACTGATCGACGTCACGATGGTGGCCAACTTGCTGACTATGGTCATCATCGGCGGTTATGCCACGTTCGTGAGCAAGCTGGATCTGGAAACACATCCAGACCGCCCGGAGTGGCTGACACACGTCGACCCCGGCACCATCAAAATCAAGCTGGCCGCCTCCCTCATCGGGATTTCGAGTATTCATCTGCTGAAATCGTTCGTCGATATCGCGAATGAAAACACGGAACATGTCAAATGGAAGATTTTCATCCACATGACCTTCCTAGGCTCCGCTATTTTGTTGGCCTGGACCGATAAGATCATGCTGAAGGACAAGAAGCACGATTCGAAACCGGCGATGGGGACGCCGTTGGCTTAAGTCGCGCGGACGCTGACGCCTGGCGCTTCTCGCTAGGTCCAGGCAGGATTCAGCGTGCCGTTTCCGTCACGCCATTGAGGCAGCCACGCGAGCGCCACGAGCCGGACGCCAATATTGGCTTTCGCGGGTTTGAGCGAGATGATGTCGAGCTTCTCGTTGAGCGGATCAATGGCGGCTGTTAAGGCGTCGCGCTCCAGCTTGAACTGCGCTTCGAGGTCGCCAAGCTGCTGCTGCAAGGCGGCGACAGTCTCCTCCGCCTGCCCCACGTCTTGAGATTCTTTCATGACACGACCGGCGCTTCGAATCGCCGTTGTCGCGCGGCCGATATTCGTCGCGCTGATCGTCTTGCGCCCCAGGAACGCCCCTAGAATCGACGCGCCGACGGAAATCGCCGCCTGCACCTGGCTGGAGCGCGACTCGGCCTGCTGTCGCTCCTTTTGTTGTACCGCCCGCCGGAGACGATCCTGCAGCATGGCAATCTTCGGCGCATACTGTTGGCGCAACGCGTCGATGGCTTTGTCCCGCTGCTCGCGGCCGGACTGTTGCAGCCGCACCCGAAACTCCCGCTCGGACTCGCCGGCCTTGGACATCTCTTTGGTGCTTGGACTCTTCATCAGCTCCAGTCTTTGCGTGCGGAACAGCCACCCGGAGAAGTCCTTCTCCCAATCTGTGTAGTTCCTGGCTTTCCCGGCGCTCGATGGCAGTGGAAGAAACCGCGCGCCGTCAGCCGGCGCCGACTCCAAATCTCCCACCGCCAACCCGGCGGGGGTCGCCTGATTCCAATCAACTGTGACGGCTCCATCGCTCATGGGCGCCAAGACCGTCACCTCGTGCGTGGTGTCGAGTCCGCTTTTTGAATCGGCAAACCGGATCTGGGCAGACGCCAGCAACATAGGGGCGTAGATCAGCGTTTTCCCTTCCGGCCTCATGCCGCGCAGCGGGACATAATACTGGGGGACCTCGGGCGAGAGAATAGGCCTGCCGCCCTCTTTGCCGTTCTTGGACGGCGCAGCCATTGGCGATGTAACGGTCGCGGCATTGACGGCGCGGCGCGGGTCCATGAGTGTTTTGATTTGCGTCCGCGTCAAGGGACCACGCAGGTAGGAGAGGCACCAGCGCGATTCGAAGACGACCGGCTCATCCTCGTGCACGTTGTTCATCAAAAACACGCGATTGCCAAGCCCGGCGAGGACCTGCTCCATTCGTCCTTTGTCGAATCGCTTACCCGAACCGGCAGACGCTCCCTCCAACCCTTCCAGCACCCGGGCCTTGTCCCGCTCGGTCTGCAAACGGCCGATGAACCAGGTGCCGGTATTTGACAAGCCCTTATAGTCGAGATCGACGGGGTTCTGTGTCGCCAGCACCACGCCGAGTCCGAACGCGCGCGCTTGTTTGAGTAACGTGAGCAACGGGAGTTTGGACGGTGGATTGGCCACGGGCGGGAAATAGCCGAATATCTCGTCCATGTAGAGCAGCGCGCGCAAGCTGGTGGTGCCCGATTGGGTCCGCATCCATCCCACCATCTGGCTCAAGAGGAGCGTGACAAAGAACATGCGTTCGGCGTCGTTGAGATGCGCGATCGAGAAAATTGCCAGCCGTGGTTTCCCCTGTGAGGTGTACAGCAACTGCTGGATGTCCAAGGCCTCCCCGTCCATCCATGACTGAAACCCGGGGGCGGCGAGCAGATTATTGAGCTTCATCGCCAGCGCGAACCGCTCCTTGGACGGGAAGAAGGAGTCCATATCCATGACGCCGATGTTCGACACAGGCGGCGATTGAATGGCATGAATCAGCGCGGCAAGGTCCAGATCCTCCTCATGCCTCCAGCACTGGTCAAGAATGGCCGAGAGCAAAATGTGCTCGCGGCTTTGAATCGGATCGGCTTCGATCCCGAGCAGTCCAAGCAGGCCGGTCACAGTCGTACTGATCCGCTCGCGCAGCAACTCGGCGTCCTGACGGACGTCAGCTGGCGGCGCGGCAAAGGATTTCAAGATTGACACAGGGAGGCCGGCATTGCTGCCCGGCGTATAAATGGCGACCTCGGCCGCTTCACGGAGCCGCTGAATACGGGCACCGTCCTGCTGCCATGAGGCCAAGCCGTTCTTCCAGAATTCAGCCTGCTGCGCGGCATAGTCAGCCGTGGACAGGCCTTTCTTCCTCGCTTCATCCTCATTGATCCATGGTTGGAATGCGTCACCGGTCAGGCTGGGAAACGTCAGCATCAAATTGCCGAGGTCGCCCTTCGGATCAATGAGAATCGCAGGGATATTGTCGATCGCGGCTTCTTCCAGCAGCGCGAGGCAGAGGCCGGTCTTGCCACTGCCGGTCATACCGACGCAGACGGCATGGGTGACCAGGTCTTTCGAGTCGTAGAGCAGCCAGCCCGGCTTGGATTGCTTGGTCGGGAGGTCATAGGGTCGCCCCAGGTAAAAGACGCCGAGTTTCTCGAAGTCTTCGGCGCTGCTGGCTCGAGTGGACGATAGCGCCTTTGTCGATTGCTTCGCTTTGGTTGTTACCTTTTTGTTTGGCGGCACGATTTGGCTCCTTCTTACCCTCTCACAAGGGAGCAGCCGGCCCGTTCTTCCCCTGCGCGCACCATCCTCACCCACCCAACCTGGCCGGTTGCTCCCGCCCCTCACCATTCTTTGAAGATCAGAAATACCGCTCCGATCATCAGGCCGAAACCGGCAAGATAATTCCACTTGAGCGGCTCTTTGAGATACAGCACCGAGAAAATGCAAAACACGACCAGGGTAATGACCTCTTGAATGGTTTTCAATTGGGCGGCGGTAAATTCATAGTGCCCGATGCGATTGGCCGGAACTTGAAAGCAGTATTCCAGGAAGGCGATGCCCCAACTCACCATAATGGCGATCCAGAGCGGCGAATCTTTATACTTGAGGTGGCCGTACCAGGCGAACGTCATGAAGATATTTGAGATCGTCAGCAAGAGAATCGTGCGCATCGTTCCTCGCTCCTTCTACAATCCGGCTTCCTTGAGCACCTGCCCCGTGTAGGAACGTTTCGACTTCGCAATCTGGCCGGGCGGCCCTTCCACCACGATGTCGCCGCCGCGGTCGCCGCCTTCCGGCCCCAGATCGATGATCCAGTCGGCGTTCTTGATGACGTCCAGATTGTGCTCGATGACAAGCACAGTGTTGCCGGCTTCGACGAGCCGGTCCAGCACGTCGAGCAACCGCTGTACGTCGGCAAAATGCAGACCGGTCGTCGGCTCATCCAGTATGTACATCGTCCGCCCAGTCGCCCGCTTGGACAATTCGCGCGAAAGCTTCACGCGTTGCGCTTCGCCGCCTGACAGCGTCGTGGCAGACTGGCCCAGCTTCACATAATGCAACCCGACATCGTGCAGGGTCTGAAGTTTTGTTTTGATGAGCGGGATGTGTTCGAAGAACTCCAGCGCGTCATCCACGGTCATATTCAACACATCGGCAATGCTCTTGCCCTTGTGATGGATCTCAAGGGTCTCCCGGTTGTAGCGCTGGCCCTTGCAGACTTCGCAGGTGACGTAGACGTCCGGCAGGAAATGCATTTCGATCTTGATGAGGCCATCGCCCTGGCAGGCTTCACAACGTCCGCCTTTCACATTGAAGCTATATCGTCCCGGCTTATACCCGCGCACCCTCGATTCCGGTAAATTCGAATAGAGATCGCGGATGTAGCCGAAGAGACCTGTGTAGGTGGCCGGATTGGAGCGAGGGGTCCGGCCGATCGGCGATTGATCAATATCGATGACCTTGTCAAGCGCATCCACCCCCTTGAGCTCTTTGCAGCCGTCGATCTTTGGTTTCTTGTGGTAGAGCACCTGCGAGAGTGAATGGAACAGCACTTCAAGGACTAATGTGCTCTTGCCTGATCCTGACACGCCCGTGACGCAGGTCATGAGTCCCAACGGAATCTTGGCCGTGACATTTTTCAGGTTGTGTTTGTGCGCATTGACGATCGACAAAAAGCCCCTGGGTTTCCGCTGCCGCTGCGGCACAGCCACCGTTTGGATTCCACGGAGATATTGCCCGGTGAGCGACTTGGGATCGGCCATCACTTCCTGCGGTGTCCCTTTGGCAATGACGTGCCCTCCCTGAGAGCCGGCGCCCGGGCCCATATCAAGCAGATAGTCCGCCGCCTGCATCGTTTCGGCATCATGCTCGACGACCACCACCGTGTTCCCCAGATCGCGCAGACGGATCAGCGTCTGCAGCAAGCGGCGATTGTCGCGCTGATGCAGTCCGATCGACGGCTCATCAAGGATGTACAGCACGCCAACCAGTCCCGAGCCGATTTGCGTCGCGAGCCGGATTCGTTGCCCTTCCCCGCCCGACAACGTCGCCGCGGCGCGATCCAGCGTGAGGTAATCCAGTCCCACGTTCACGAGAAACCCCAGCCGTTCGCGAATCTCTTTCAAGATCCGATGGGCGATGATGAGCTCGCGGTCGGTAAATTTGAGCGAGAGAAAAAAGTCGGCCGCGGCGCGGACCGACAGATGGGTGACTTCGGCAATGGACTTCCTCGCGAGTTTCACAGACAGACTCTCCGGCCGCAGCCGGGCGCCGTGACAGACCTCGCAGGGTTCCAATAAGGTGAAGTCCTCTTCCTCCTCCGCACCAGCGTGCATCGCATACCCGATCCCGTCGCAGGCCGGACAGGCCCCATGCGGGCTGTTGAACGAAAAGATGCGGGGGGTGACTTCGGGATAGCTCACGCCGCATCGAATACAGGCCAGCTTGTCGCTGTACAGGAGCGTCTTGCCGTCCTCGGTCAAGACGCCGACCAGCCCGCCGGCCAATTTGAGCGAGGTCTCGACGGAGTCCGCCAGCCGCCGCATCAAGGCATCGCCCGGCTTCATGACCAATCGATCGACGATGATCTCAATCGTATGTTTCTTTTGTTTGTCGAGCGTGATGTCCTCGCCCAGGTCGACGATCGTCTGGTCGATGCGCGCACGGACATAGCCCGCGCGGCGCATGTCCAGCAGTTCTTTCCGGTACTCGCCCTTCCGTCCTCGTACGATCGGGGCGAGGATCTGAAATTTCATGCCTTCGGGCAAGGCGGCGATCGCATCGACCATCTGCTGGACCGTCTGCGCTGTGATCTCCTCGCCACACTGAAAACAATAGGGCCGGCCGACGCGCGCAAAGAGTAATCGCAGGTAATCATAGATTTCTGTGACGGTGCCGACGGTAGAGCGGGGATTATGACTGGTGCTTTTCTGCTCGATCGAAATCGCCGGAGACAATCCCTCGATGGAATCGACATCCGGTTTCCCCATCTGCTCAAGGAACTGACGGGCATAGGCGGAGAGGGATTCGACGTAGCGCCGCTGTCCTTCGGCATAGATGGTGTCGAAGGCAAGCGACGATTTGCCGGATCCGCTCAAGCCGGTGATGACGACGAGCTTGTCGCGCGGGATCTCGACGTCGATGTTCTTGAGATTGTGCTCCCGCGCACCTTTGATGACGATCGAATGGCTCATGGGACGCGGATTATACCACCTGCCCTCCTCGCCTTGACAAAGGCGGAAAACAGGTGCTACCACGCTGACATGGTACGAGCCGGACAACCCCCTGTTTCACAAGACACGACGGCTCCAGCCAAGGCAGTCTCCACCTGGTCCGGACCGGCCCGGGAACAGGCCGTGCAACGGATGTTTACAGCCATTGCCGGCGTCTACGACCTCAACAACACGTTGCTCAGTTTCGGGCTGCATCATCGCTGGAAAAAACTCACCGCCTCTTTGGTACCGATCGTTGCACAGGGGACCGCCCTGGATGTCGGGTCTGGGACGGCCGACCTGGCGCTGATGGTCGAGCCGCGGATGGGTACCGGCGGGCGGGTCATCGCCTCGGATTTGAATCATGCGATGCTCGCGGTCGGACTCAAAAAAGTCGAGCAACAAGGTCGCGCCAAGAACATCGCCTGTCTGCAGGCGAATGCCGAGCAGTTGGGATTCCCGGACAACACCTTTGACGCAGTGACCACTGGTTTCTGCATGCGCAATGTCGGGAACCTGCCTCAGGCCGTGAGTGAGATCCGCCGTGTGATGAAACCGGGCGGCCGATTTGTCTGCCTGGAGTTTTCCCGGCCGGTGTTCAGCTGGCTGCGCGCCCTCTATGATTGGTACTCGTTCACTTTGCTGCCCTGGATGGGCACCAAAGTGGCTCGGGATACAACCGGGGTCTATGCATACCTGCCCGCATCGATCCGCACGTTTCCGGATCAGGAACGGCTGTGCCACATTCTGAGAGAGGCCGGCTTCCGCGACGTGTCCTACCGGAATTTGACCGGCGGGATCGTGGCCATCCACATCGCGACGAAATGAAGTCTTTAGTTCTTAGTTTAAAGTTTTAAACTTAAACGCTCATAACTCAAAATCAACGACAATGGACTCGATTCTCTATGTGTTTCTGCCCTGCAAGAAGGTGTACCCCATTGGAGTCACCTATCTGGCTGATTTCATTCATCGCCGCAAGCCGGAGGTTCGCCAACGGATTCTCGACTTGTCGCTGTATCCGGTCTCGCAGCGAAGCCGGGCGCTTCGCGATGCGGCCGGTGAATTCAAGCCGGACCTGGTTTGCTTTTCGTGGCGCGACATTCAGATCTTCTCCCCGCACGAAGGCGACTCGTCGCTGGAACACGCGTTTAATTTTTATTTCGCGAGCAATCCGCTCAAACGCATCGCGGCCTCATTTCAAGGCCTGAAGCAGCTGTACCGCTACTACAGCCATATCCATACCATCCTGTCCTATCCCTGGCTCATCCGGAAAGAATTCCCCGACGCACAAATCATGATCGGCGGCGGAGCCTTTACGGCGTTTGCCGATCAGCTGATTGTGAAATTGCCCGAAGGGACAATCGGCTTGCTGGGCGAAGGCGAAGACGCCATCCTTAAAGTGATCGAAGGCCGGTCCATTGAAGACGAGCGCTATATCGTCCAAGAGGGGACACAGATCCGGAAAGGCCGGCAGGGCTCCCCGGCGTTGCTCGATGCGCTCACTGTCGACTTGCCCTATCTCACCTCCATTTTCCCGCAGTACCGGGACTACCAGGGCGAGGCGATCGGGGTGCAAACCAAGCGCGGCTGTCCCTATGACTGCGCCTTCTGTCTGTATCCCTATATAGAGGGCAAGCGCGTACGGTATCGGCCGCCCGACATGGTCGTGAAGGACATGGCGCAACACTATCACCAATGGGGCACGCGCCGGTTCTGGTTCACCGATGCGCAATTCATCACAGGCAAGGAATCCTATCCGCAATGCACGGAGATTCTTGAACGGATCATTCGCGAAAAAATGGAGATTGAGTGGTCCGGCTATATCCGGACCTCGCTCATCACGCCGGAACTTGCCCGGTTGATGGTCCGATCCGGGGTCGGTGATCTGGAGGTCGCAATCACCTCCGGCTCTCAGGAGGTGCTGAACAACCTTCACATGGGATTTAAACTCGAACGGCTCTACGACGGATGCCGCTACCTGGCCGAAGCCGGATTCAGAGGCAAAGTGATTCTAAACTATTCGCTGAATAGTCCTAAAGAAACTGAGGAGACCCTCCTTCAAAGCGTGGACTCGTACAAAACGGTGGCTTCGATTCTAGGTGAAGAACGTGTCTTCCCCCTCATGTTCTTCCTGGGCATTCAGCCAAATACCGACCTGGAGCAACGGCTCCTGGAGGAGGGGTACCTGTCGGCTGGCTATAACCCTTTGATGCTGACTCCGACCAGCATCAGAAAACTGCTCTACAATCCAGCCCCGCTCAATACGTTCATTGCCAAGGCCTGCCTCAAAGCCTGGGAGCGCAAGGCCGGGAGCCGGGATCCCCGGAAATGGACCGGATCCCTGTCACAAACCCGCACGGATACGGGACAATATGCGGATGCGAACCTGATTCGAGGCATCGAAGGGAACTCAGGGCGCGATGCCTTGCTCTCTCTGGAGGAAATACTCCGTTCTCGACGTCCCTCGCAAACGCCTGCCTCGTCCACCGACCCTCGGGTGACTTCCGTCGGGTGAACCAACCGTATTCCCATCCTGGTTGGGAGAGGGCGCTGGGCTGTTCATCGCATGACTATTGAGGTTTTACAGCCAAGGCGAACGGCTACGCCTTGCAATCCAATTCGGCGCAGTGCTATCATTCGCGTCCTTTAGACCTGGGTGCTTCGAAGCGTCAGTCTTTTCGAAGGCTTACGACAACCAACCCTGGTAGTGAGTGTTCCAGGAGGAGGCAGCTCGAATGTATAAGACGATCTATGTTCCCGTCGACAATTCCGACCATTCCAATACAGCGGTCGACGTCGGCGTCCATATGGCCAAAACGTTCGGCTCCAAGATCGTCGGCAGCCACGTTTACGCCGCCAAAATGCATGACAAGCGCTTCAAGCAGATGGAAGCAGGCCTGCCTGAGGAATATCATGACGAGAAGGAACTGGACCGGCAACGGCAGATTCATGACTCGCTGATTACCCGCGGGCTTCAGATCATCACCGATTCCTACCTCGACTACGTCGACAAGAAATGCAACGAGGCCAATCTGCCCATCGAGCGGCGTTCGCTCGAAGGCCGGAATTGGAAGGTGCTCGCCGAAGATATCAATACCAACGCCTACGATCTCGTCATCATGGGCGCCTTAGGCGTGGGGGCAGTCAAGGACAGTGTGATCGGCAGCAACACCGAGCGCGTCGTGCGGCGTGTCCGCAACTCGGATATGCTGATCATCAAGAACACCCAGCCGATCGCGGGCGGGAAAATCGTCGTCGCAGTCGATGGCAGCCCGTATTCGTTTGGCGGGTTGATGACGGGCCTGGCGCTCGGCAAAGCGTTCAACATGCCGGTGGAAGCCATCTCCGCGTTCGATCCCTATTTTCATTATGCCGCCTTCCATAGCATTTCCGGCGTCTTGAACGAAGAAGCCGGCAAAGTGTTCCGTTTCAAGGAACAAGAAAAACTGCATGAGGAGATCATCGACAGCGGCCTGGCAAAGATCTACCAGTCGCATTTGGACATCTCCCGAGAAATCGCCCAGGCCCAGGAAACGGACGTCAAGACGACGCTCTTGGACGGCAAAGCATTTGAGAAAATCATTCAGTACGTCCGCAAGGACATCCCCGCCTTGTTGATCGTCGGACGTATCGGCGTGCACAGCGACGAGGACATGGATATCGGCAGCAACACCGAGAATCTCCTTCGCAGCGCGCCGTGCAATGTGCTCATTTCGAACCGCAAGTACGTGCCGCCGATCGATACGCAAGCCGAGTACACGATTGCCTGGACCGAAGAAGCGCTGCGACGGATGGAAAAGATTCCGATTTTCGCCCGCGGCGTCGCAAAGACGGCCGTCCACCGTTATGCGATCGAGAAAGGCCACACGATCATCAGCAACACCGTGCTGGACACCGCAATCGGCCATATCCTGCCCAAAGGCGCGATGGATGCCATGCGGGCGCTCGGCGGCAGTCTGGATGCGGCCGGTATCGATCGAGACAAGATGCAGGCGGCCGATTCGGTCGCGAAGGATCTCATGGGCTCAACGCTCAGCGGCATGATGACGGAGATCGTCGAAGAAAAACCGACCGTCAGTGCCGGCACGCAGGCCTATCTCGACCGGATGACCCAGAATTACTTTGTCTGCGACGGCTGCGGATATATCGGCAAAGGCGAGACGCCCGTGAAATGCCCCGTCTGCGGGGCGGGCGGCGAGCGCTTCAAGCTGGTGGACAAGACGATCTTCGAGGCAGCCGCCAATGCCGAAGGGGCCGTGGAAACCGATCTGTCGTACGATGACGTGCCCATGCAGTGGACGAAAGATGCCAAGGAGGCGATTCGCGCCGTGCCGGCCGGTTTCCAGCGTCGCCGGGCCAAAGCCAAAATCGAAAAGACGTCTCGCAAACTGGGCATGACGACTATCACGTTGGAATATGCCGCCCCGATGATCAAGGAAGCCGCCTCGGAAGACTACCAGCCGATCTTTGCCAATAAGGGTGCCGGCACCTCCGCTGAAGGCGAAGCGAAACTGGAAGCCGCGAAGACAACAGGATCCAACGGAACGACCACGCACGAAAACGGGAACGGACAGAGTCATGGACAGACTGAGACGTCGCCGTACACCTGGACGGCCGAAGCCCAGGCCCGCTTAGACCGTGCGCCTGAAGGCTTTATGCGCGAATGCACGAAGGCCTTGATCATCAAGCATGCGAATAAACTCGGTGTCACCCATATCACGATCGACGTGGCGCACGAGGGCATCGAACAGGCCAAGGATTACATGGCCGACGCCATGAAAACCGGCAACCTCAAGGACATGATCGCGAACCTCACGGGAAAGGTCAGTTCATAGTCCTGAGTGCAGAGTGACCAGCAAGAAGCGGTTTCTGCAACGCACTTGCCTGCACACTCCCCATCTCAGCACTCAGAACGTGTGACTATGGGTAAATCGCTTCCGATGCTTAATATCCCGGCTCTCACGGGCGCGCTGGGATCGGTTCAGCAGCAGATTACGCAGTTCTTTACGCCCTCGGCAAGGACCGACGGACCTTACGACGGCCGTACCGTCGACGACTTTAAGCCCTACCTCGTCGCGCTGAATCTCACCAAGCGGTGCAACCTAAAATGCGACCACTGTTACCTCGATGCCACGACCAAGGCGGCGGGGGGCGACGACGAACTGTCCACGGAAGAATGCTACAAGCTGATCGATCAAATCGCCGAAGTGAACAAAGGCTGTCTGCTGGTCATCACCGGTGGGGAACCGTTGGTCCGGCCGGACATTCTCGACATCGCCCGTTATGCGGTGAAGCTCGGCTTCATGGTCGTCTTCGGCACGAACGGTATGTTGATCGACGACGCGATGGCCAAAACCCTTGTCGAAATCGGCGTGATGGGCGTCGGCATCAGCATTGATTCGCTTGATGCCGCCAAGCACAATGCCTTTCGCGGCGTTCCTGGCGCCTGGGAAGCCGCTGTGGCCGGCATCGAAGCCAGCAAGCGCAACGGCCTTCAGTTCCAGGTCCACTTCAGCGCCCAGCCGATGAACTATCAGGAACTCCCGGCCGTCATCGAGTGGTCGCACAGCCTAGGAGCGCGGGTTCTGAATGTGTTCTTCATGGTCTGCACCGGCCGCGGGGAGGAGCTGACCGATATTACGCCGGCCCAGTATGAAGAAGTGCTCAGCTACCTCATCGATTGCCAGGATAACTACAAGGGCATGCTCGTTCGCGCCCGTTGCGCCCCGCACTTCAAGCGGCTGGCCTACGAAAAGGACCCCAACTCGCCGATCACCAAAGCGACCGGGTACATGGGCGGCGGCTGTTTGGCGGGCACCAACTATGCGCGCGTCACCCCGAACGGCGAATTGACACCCTGTCCCTACATGCCGCTCTCGGCCGGCAACGTCCGGCAGAACAGCTTTGTCGATCTGTGGGAGAAGTCCGACGTCTTCAATTCCTTCCGCTACCCGCAACTCAAAGGAAAATGCGGAGACTGCGAGTACAGCGACATCTGCGGAGGCTGTCGCGCCCGTCCTTATGTCGATCACGGCGACTGGCTGGACGAAGACGAGTGGTGCCTCTACACCCCGAAGGGTGGCGACAAGATCAAAGTGGCGTTCAACATCCCCGAAGAATCCGACGTCGCCTGGGACGAGGCCTCCGCGTTGCGCCTCAGCCGCATCCCCTACTTCCTCCGGGCGATGGTGAAGAAAGGCGTGGAGAAACACGCCCGTGAGCACAACCTGTCGCTCATCACCGTGGAATTGATGGAAGAGCTGCGCAAGAAGCGCTTCGGAAACGATGCACCGGTGTTCAGTTTTGACGTAAAGGCGAAAGAGTAAGCGGGCGGGCCAGGGCGACCCGTTCTGGCTTCTCTTTCTTACTCTCTACTAAATGGACGCACTGCAAAGCATCGTCACCGATCTCAACACTGTCATTCCCATTATCAATCACTGGTTTCACCTGCTCTCGGCCGTCATATGGATCGGCGGCTTGGCCTTTCTCGTCATGGCCGTCACACCAGGACTTCAAAAGGCGGTCCCCAAGAACCAGATCAAACCCATTACCGACATCTTCTATCGGTACTACAAGAGGGTGGCCGGCATTCTCCTCATCGTCCTTCTGTTCACCGGCGGCATCAATCTCCATTACGTGAACCAGGTGCTCACCTCACAGACCGGTAGCGGTGTACAGAACCATGCCAAATACCTTATGGTCTTTTTCATCAAGCTTGGGCTCGTCTTAGGGCTTCTGACGCTGTTCCTCTACACAGTCCTCTTCAAGGCGGACGAGGAGGAAGAGGGCGAAACCTATGAGGCGGTCCCTTATCAGCGCGCGGCTCTCTGGATGGGTTTCTTTATCATTCTCTGCGCCGCAGCCATGAAACACCTCCATCAGTAAGCAGTCCATCCCGTTCCAGGCTGCTGTATCAAACAGGATCATCCTGGTACCGATTTCGATACAGCACGACGGAATGTGCGTAGACCTTCCTGTCACTGCAACGAGCCTCGTGAGATCGGGACTGTCTACCGGTTATTCAACCACTTAGCCTCTTCCCTCCTCGAATCGATGGATTCCATTTTCACTGGTATGCGCATTGCTCATTAACTGACAGTGTGTACCTCCTTTCAAAGGCGGGATGATTTGTGTACTGCCTATTCTGATGTGACAAGCCTCAATGTGGCACCGTATGAAGCCGCCGGTCATTCCCTCTACTGCCATGCAATCCCGGCATTGTGGGAGTGCCTCTCGGGATCGTGCCCATCCAGAGAGCCGCCGTTGCCTTCGGCCGCTGCCACGGGGCGCCGTGCCTCCTTCGGGAGGCACGGCCCGCATGCAGCTGGATGGGCCAAACGATACGACGAAATACCGGGCGTGGGAGCATAGACTCATAGTGAATGCCGATAGGCGCCTGGTCGGTAAGTGATGCGGGATACAGATGACGAACCCTGATTCACAGCAATCCGTGCTGGTGGTCGATGACGATCCCGATATCGTCACGGCGCTGCAAGACCTGCTCGAATATGAAGGGTTTCATGTAGATTGTGCCAACACCTGTCATGCCGCGCTGGACTCCATCGAGCGGAATTTCTATAACGCCGTCCTGCTTGATCTGGGCTTACCCGATGGCGACGGACAGCGTGTCTTACATCGGCTGCAAGAATCCGATCCTTCCCTTCCGGTCATCGTTCTGACCGCCACCACATCGATGGATCGTAAGCTCGGCTCGCTGACACAAGGCGCTTTCGCGCATTTGACGAAGCCCTATCACCGAGACGAATTGCGCGCGATTCTCCACCGCGCTATTGGCATGAAGTCGCTGGCCACGAAGGCGGAAGGTATTGCCGTGGCCCTCTCGGAGAGCGAGGATCGGTTTCGTTCAGTCGTCCAATCAGCGCCGGATGCCATTATCGTCTCAGACGAGCATGGGTATATCGCTTCCTGGAATCATGCCGCCGCGGCGATGTTTCAGTACGGTGCGGACGAGGTGCTCGGAAGACCGCTGACGATCCTCATGCCGATGCGATATCGCGAAGGTCACGAAATGGGCATTGAGCGGATGCGTATGAGCGGGCAATCGAAGCTGATGGGTAAGGTCGTCAGTCTGCATGGCCTCCGGAAGGACGGGCGGGAGTTTCCGATTGAACTGTCCCTGGCCAGCTGGGTGGGCAGCGGCAAGACATTCTACAGCGGGATCATTCGGGATGTGACGGCGCGAACGGCCACCGAAGCCGCGCTTCACAATACCGTCGAGCGGTTTCAGTTGCTCACGGAGCACTTGCGGCTCGTGTTCTGGATAACGGATGCGGCCAAAAATGAATTGATGTACGTGAGCCCGTCCTATGCTGAAGTCTGGGGAAGGCCCTGCGAAGAATTATATCGCTCCCCTCGCGCCTGGCTGGACGCAGTGCATCCTGACGATCGGGCCAGGGTCCTGCATGCGGCCATGACCAAGCAGAGTGCCGGCACCTACCGCGAGGAATACCGCATTACCAGGTCTGATGGAACGACACGATGGATCCGGGACGAAGCGTTCCCGATTCGCGATATCTCCGGAGTGGTCTATCGCATCATCGGATTGGCGGAGGACATCTCACGCGAAAAGGAGCAGGAAGAAGCCCTCCAGCGCTGCGAAGACCGCGTCCGCTTTGCGTTGGCCTCCGCAGAATTGGGCCTATGGGATTGGGATCGTAAGAGCCGTCGAATGTATTGCTCAGGACGCGCCATGGAGCTCCTCGGCCACACAAACGGAAGCCGCATGCTCTCGCAGGAAGAACTCTTGAGCTTTATCTACGAGCCGGACCGCGCGGAGGTGGCGCGTGCTCTTCGCGAGGCGCAGGATGACTCCAACATATGCGCCATTCGGCATCGCGCTCGCCGGACAGACGGCTCCCTTCACTGGCTGGTCTGGTTTGGGTACGCGCTCAAAAAGCATGGAACCGCCACGCGTCTGATAGGATCGGTCGGTGCCGCTGACTCGGCACAGGCGGTCAAGACTTCCTCGAGCCGGTCAGCGCCTGCTTAAACACCGCTTTCAGGCCGAAGTACGCGAACGAATCTTTCAAATTTGAATACAGCCGCTTGAACCGCCCCATGGTGGGATTGGTCACATACTCCATGGTCAGGGCGATGCGCTCTTCCCCCTCGCCGAGCGGCGTCACCGCATGCCAGAGCTTGTCGCCGTTAAAAATGATCATATCACCCGGTTCGGTGATCAGCTCGAGATGCCGGGGCGGAGTGGTCGGATGATCCTTGAATAACTCGCAGACCAACTTGCAGTGAGTCGATCGATCGACGAGCCCCATCAAAATGGTGTAACGCGCCCCTTCATAATAGGAGGTGTCGTAATGGAACCCGATGTGATCGCCGGGTTCCGTGTAGTAATAGAGCGCGCAGGCATGGGGGTCATTGTCAGGGCAAAACATCAATTGCGCATCGACGAGCCGGTTCAGGAACGTCATGAACGATGCCGACCGGTACAGTTCCAGAAAGCGGGGAGCCTGCTCCTGCACCGTGTAATAGCTGACGCTGCCGCCTTTTTTATGCCCGGGAATGTAGTTCCGGTTGAGGCTGGCCTTCACGCCTTGGGCTTGAGGCACCAGCATCTCCTCTACGAACGCGCGCGGTAAGAACTGCTTGATGACCAGGAATTCGTTTTGCTCCCAATACTCGCGATGGAGACGGTCGACGTCTAAGGCCTCCACCGCCCGCTCGACTGCCTCAGCAATACTGTCCGTACCGACCGCCATCCTATCCTCCCAGTCCTACGCGAAGGAGTCACTCGGGATCGACTCTCAACGGATTCTTATGGTCCGCTCAGCACCGGAGCCTTGACGACTTCGACATCGGGGGGCGCCTTGAACTCGAAGATGTCATTCCCGAGCCCGAGGTTCGGCTTCAATCCGGAAAACTCGAAGGTTGCCACATTTCCGCTCATCTCGTGCAGGGACACCGTGCGGATAAAATAGGTCTTGGGAAAGACTTCGAGCACAATCCGCTGAAGACCCCGCGTCGATTCCTGTTCCTTCGCTTTGGGAATCAGCGTGATCCTTCGTAGGCCGCCGACGCCGCGCTCTTTCCCGCGAGTCGGCTCGACGTCGAACGATTCTTCCAATCTTGCCGCCCCTTGCAAGAGCTCCAGCGGCGCCTTGGACGCTGCCATCTGTGTCAGCTTCCCGACGAGCACCTGCTTGTGTTCCGGAACATACACTTTCACGTCGTCCTGATTCACGTAGATCTCTTCGTTCGCCGGATCGAGATAATCCCATCGTAGACGACCTGGCTTTTTGATGTAGACCTTGCCGGATGAGGTCACCGGCCGTTCGAACCCCTCGATCCTCGTCTTCTGGGAGAAATCCGCCTGCAGGTCTTTGGTCTTTTCATAGCGGGCTTGAATCTGTTTCACGACCTCATGCACTTCCTGCACGGCCTTTTCATCAAAGCCATCGTCTGCGGCCATGACCGGGCTGAGCAGCAGCATGCTCAAGGCACAGCCTGCGGCTAGAGGGGTCATACTTCCGCCGCTCCCACTGGACCGCGCCGCCCCAACACCTCGCGACGGCCGTCCCGCCCGGCCGCGCTCACGATGCCATCGGTCTCCATTTGCTCGATCATCCGAGCGGCGCGTGGATAGCCGACGCGCAAGCGCCGTTGAATCAACGAGGCCGACGCCTGTCCGGTCGAGAGCACCAACTCTTTGGCTTGTTCGTAGACTTCGTCCTTGGCTTCTTCTTCTGCCGCCTCTTCCTGCTTCAGTGATTGCAGTTCCTGGTTATAGACCGGCATCGCTTGTTTCTTGACAAAATCCACAACCGATCGCACATCGTCGTCTGACACAAATGATCCGTGCAAGCGAGCCAGACGGCCCGTGCCGGAAGCCAGATACAGCATGTCCCCACGACCGAGCAGGGCTTCTGCGCCATTGGCATCCAAAATGGTCCGGGAATCGGTTTTCGACGACACTTGGAACGCGATGCGGGCCGGGAAGTTCGCCTTGATCAGACCGGTCAGCACATCGACAGAAGGCCGCTGGGTTGCCAGCACGAGATGAATGCCGGAGGCCCGTGCCATTTGAGCGAGCCGGGCGATTTTGTCTTCGACATCCTTCGGTGCCACCATCATGAGATCCGCCAGCTCATCGATCATCACGACAATAAAGGGCAGTGGCTCAGGCGGCGTCGGTTTCGGCTCCATGCAGCCCCGCTCGCCTTCAGCAAGTGCGCTTTCTCCGGCTGACAGTCGGGCCTCCTCTGAAAGGAATTGCATGGGCAATTCGGCTTGTTCGGCGGGTGCCAAAGCCTGATCCGCAAAGGCTTCGTGCAGGCCCGCGACCTTACGATTGTAGGCGTCGATATTCCTGACGCCCGCCTCGGCCAATAACTTGTACCGTCGCTCCATCTCTGCCACCACCCAGCCTAATCCCTTTGCGGCGGACTTGGCATCAGTAATGACCGGGCGCAACAGGTGTGGAATGCCGTCGTAGGATTGGAATTCAAGCATTTTAGGATCGATCAATAAGAGTTTGACCTCGCTGGGCTTCGCCGAAAACAAGATGCTCAAGAGCATGGTATTCAGGCCCACGCTTTTGCCCGCTCCGGTGGCCCCTGCCACCAGCAAGTGCGGCATCGTCTTGAGATCCACCGTGACCGGAGCGCCGAAAATATCCTTGCCTAGCGCCAACGTGAGTTTCGAGCGCGCCCGCATGAACGCCTCGCTCATTGCCACTTCTTTCATCGACACGGTTTCACGGGAGAGATTCGGCACTTCGATGCCGACCACCGATTTCCCTGGCAGCGGCGCGACAATGCGCAGACTGGTCGCCTTGAGCGCCAGGGCCAGGTCATCGGCCAGATTGACAATGCGGGCGACTTTCGTGCCGGGCGCCGGTTCGAATTCATACATCGTCACGACTGGTCCTGGCCGGACCTCCGTGACTTTGCCTTCAATTCCGAAACTGCCGAGGGCGCGGGACAACACCTCGGACTGCGCTTTCAAGTCTTCATCGGACATGCGGCAGACAGGACCGGTCGGCTCGCTCAGTAAGTCGCGAGGATCCGGAAGCCGGTAATCGCTCGAATCAGGCTGAGCCGTCATCGTCTCCGGTTCCTCGTCCTTCTCAGCGATAGGAGCAGTCGCCATCAGAGGCGGTTGAATAATAGGGCTCTGTGACGGCAAGGCCGGCTCTGCCTCATCACCTGCTTCGGCAAGAGGATCTTCCGAAACCGTCAGGCGGTTCAGTTTTGGTGCCTTGGCTTTCTGTCTTCGAGTTCCTGATTCAACCGGAGGTTCAGAACGTTCGGGCATCAATGCCGCCAGCCGTTCCCGGAATGAGGCCCAACGGGCCGGCATGCCGGAGAGGACCTCCGTTAAGGACAGCGGCGTTGTGAACAAGAGTGAGACGATGAACCCGGCGATGACCAGGATATGGGCGCCGGTACTGGCGAAGACGGCGCGCAAGCCTTCACCCATGATCTGGCCTCCGATCCCTCCGGCCATCCCGCGCGACACCAGGCCACTCGTCAGCGTCGGCACGGCGGTCAGTTCCAAATGAAGAAAGGCGCTCAAAAAGAGGACCGCCGCGAGCGAACTCCCTGCGGTGCGAAGCCGGATGCTGACCGGAGTTTGGGAAAAGCAACGAAATCCGAGCCGGCCCAGCAACAAAGGGAACAGGTAAGCTGCTCCGCCGATGGCATAGAAGAACCCACCGGCGAGCACCGCTCCGAAGGAGCCGATCAAATTCCGTGGAGGATTTGCAGCCGGTGCGCCGCTCGCCACCGTCTTCGCTTCGCCAGGCACAAACGACAGGAGGCTCAACAAGGTGAGCAAACTCAACGCGATAAGGATCACGCCGATGACTTCCCGCTGAATGTGAGAGGGAGGACTGGGGGCGCGGCGGGCTTCGCCCCGCTTTGCCGAGGTGGACACACCCATAGGCGCGGATGCTAACACAGGGGACCAGTCATTTCAAACGACGGCGCAGATGGGAACGGTGATTCCGACAAAAGAATGGAAAGTGCTTGGTGGCTCTGACAGCGATGGCTAAGATGCTACACAAGCGACTGGAATCCCAACCATGGCCGACTCCACCCTGCAGCCTCCACGCTTCATCGAATTGCGCAAGCACCGGCGCGTCACGCCCCCGCCCGGATCTCTTCTTTCGTTTTCGGCGATCCTCCAGTCCGGTCGTCTCGATGGAGACAGCGAAGGAGACGGGACTATTCTGAATCTGTCACCCGGCGGCTGCATGATTTTGAGCGACATCGCCGTCATGATCGGACAGCCGTACCAGTTGATCATTCAATCGCCCTCGGTCCTCTCCCCCATCACCATCGACTCTGCCACCGTCCGGTGGGCCCATACTCATGAATTCGGCGTGAAAATCGTCTCCATCGGACCGGACCAGGAAGAACGCCTACTCGAGCTATTTCACCGGCTGCGGTCAATCGCCTCCTGACACTCCAGCAAGAGCTACCCCACAAGGGGGTAGCAATTGCCTTATGTTCGCTCGGCTCCCCGCTGATTCCTCTATATTCTGCGCGTGCAAAGACAAGCGTCTCCTGGCACGGAGGTTGGTCATGAGAAGCCTGCCCTCATGATGTCTTGGCCAAAGACGATATCCGGAACTTGAGGTTGCGTCAGGATCGTTCGTTCGCGGGGGTTGGTGCAGGGCCTTGAAGCCATCCGAACCAGGCTGACCCGGGCCTATGAGTGCTTCCAGGACAAGGATTCAGCGAACGGACGCGGCAGCAGGTTCTTCTGCGCACTGCGAGAGGACAGCCGGACCGCGAGAAAAGCCTGCGCGCGATCTTCAAAATCCATCTGAGGCTTGGATAAGCCTCAATGCTTGGTCACGGATCGCACCTCCAAAACGCCCGAATAGTGCGCTTCCACGGTCACATGATCGCCGTTCTCAAGGATGATGCCCCCCTTTTGGCAGAGGGTGGCATAGACGGCATCGATCGTGCCGGTATCATCTTTCAGCGCGAAGTTCTGAATACATTTTTCCAGTTTGGACATGCTTCCGATGAAATGATTCATCCGATGGGCCACGACCACACCATCCACATTGACCAGCTTCAAGTTGTAGGCCCGTGGATCGGCGTGCAATGAACCGATTTTTACAGGATCGCCTGCCCAGGACTGACCGGCCATGAACCCGATGACCACGCCGGCAAATGTCAGCCAACAAACCAAGCCGCCGTTCTTGGCACCCCTCGACGGTTCAGTATGCGATTTCATCATCTATCTCCCCGATTTATCGTTAGAGCGAATTTTGCCGCAGCACGTGTCCGGTCGCAGCGGAGTACGCCTCAGCCAGAGTATGGACTTCAATGACCTGGATCGCCCGCTCGGCTCCTCTAAAGCTCAAATGACTGTTGTCGAGGCCGTCCGGCACAATCATCGTGCTCTTCCTCAACGTCTTGCAGGCGTTCATCTTGTCTTCCAATCGCCCGACCGGCTTAATTTCCAACGTAGGTTCAATTGTGCCCGACATGCAGACGTCGCGGCGAATCTCGTCGCCCAGGAGTGCTGAGGCGATGCCGACGGCATACATCCCGCCGGCGCTGGGCCCATCAACTCCTGTCGGAACGAGCAGGCGGATTTTGAGGAACTTGGAATCGTATCCCACGGCGGTCGCGGCGGCAGTGAGGGCTGTCAGTAACGAATGCATTGAGACCGGCCGCAAGTTCCCGTCCGTGAGAATCTCCGGCCCTTTTCCGCTCGCCAGATAACCGACGGTCAAATGCACGATGAGCCCAAGCCATGACCCGGTGATGGACCCATGGATGGGCTCGCTGACGGTCACGATCGGAAAGGAAATAGACACTTCTTGAAACGGCCGAGGAATCTTGTGGCCCGGTGCGGGACCGCCAGGCGGTAGGATGAGAGGGCGCGAAGCAGAACCGGCAATCGGAGGCGGCGCTGCCCCGGAGGGCGCAATCTGTAGTGTTGAATACGTTTTGGCCTCTTCCATCCGTGCACAGCCGGCCCCGCCGTGGTCCATATACAGATCCGCCTCACCGGGACGCGAACACACCCACGTCTCAGCTCTGATCGCCTCAACGATCACACCACCGTGAAGCAGACAAAGAACGAGCATCGCAAGCAGCGGTTGCCTCTGTCCATGTCCAAAGAGTCTCGCCAACATGTCGCTATAGCAGATCCTGCTCTAAGGAATCTTAGGTGTGCAGCCTACCCGCCAAAGCGGAATGCGTCAAAAGAAACGACGGTTTGGGCGCCGAAAGAAATCGGAGTCATCAGAGGGGAGGCAGCTCATCCAGAAATGGATCAAATCGCGATGCGGCTGCTCAATGTGATCAGTTGAGGGAGCGAGAGGGTCTCAGCCCGGGCCGTTGGCGAGAGACTGAGTGAATGCAACGCTTCCAACACTGCCTTCTGATCGTACCCTTCGTCTTTGAGCGAGTTCACGAGTGTCTTCCGCCGATGGGCGAAGGCGGCTTTGACCAGCGCGGCAAACCTGGGTTCGTTTTCACGGCTGAGAGGCCTCCGCTCCTTCGTCTTCAATAAGACAACCGCGGAACCGACGTCGGGTCTGGGACGGAAACACTGCGCCGAAACGCGGAACACCTTGGTAATGTCGGCCGCATACTGGGCCATGATCGAAAGCACGCCGTACTCAGAGCTGCCCGGCTTCGCGACCAGCCGGTCGGCCACTTCATCCTGAAGCATGAGCACGAACCGGGGGAAGCGATCGCGGTGGTCCAGCAATCGAAACAGCAACGGAGTGGACAGATAGTAAGGCAGATTGGCCACCACGACCGTGCCGACCTGGAGATGGTCGATTGGATAAGTCATCGCATCGTCCAGGACAAGCGTAAGATTTGCAAACTGCGCGTGCCGTTCGGCCACATAGGCATGGAGCCTCGGATCAATTTCCACGGCCGTCACGCGGCCGGCGGCCTTGCACAGGGCTTCAGTGAGAATACCGCGGCCCGGTCCGATTTCAAGCACGCTGTCGCTGGCAGTGATGCCAGCGAGCGCGACGATCTTGCGAACGATATTCGGATCGATGAGAAAGTTCTGGCCGAGGCGTTTGATCGCAGAGGGAGGATCGGAGAGTCCCACCCGTCAGCCGCCTGACGGAGGACGAGGGGCCTGGGCCAGTCGCTTGGCCAGGGCGGCGAGCGGTGTACGGTAACTGTCAATCAGGTCCGTGAACTCTTCCACCATATCATTCGTGAACGATGGCCCCGGTTGGATGGCTGCGAACTGTTGGCCTTCCTGCTTGCCCACCGCCTCCGTAATCAATGCCACGGTCTTCGACTTCCATTTGGCGACGCGTTCGGTGCCGGCGACGGTATTCAAATCTTCGAGGGTCTGCCCGGCCAGGACGTCCAATTCTTTCATCTGCTGTTGCACTACCGCCAGGCCCTTATTGTCTGACATATCTGTCGTGCCTTCCTATTCCGACGTCGCGGCCATCCGGCCTGTGGCGATGTGAGCCGCCAGTTTGACTGCTTGCAACAAACTGCCAGGATCAGCAACGCCTTTCCCGACAATGTCAAAGGCCGTGCCGTGATCCACTGAGGTACGGATGATCGGCAGACCGACCGTGAGATTCACACAGGTCCCGAACGCGACGAGCTTCAGCGGAATCAATCCCTGATCGTGATACATCGCGACGATCCCGTCATAGTGCCCCTTCGCCGCCTTGCCGAACAGCGTATCAGCCGGGAGCGGGTCGCTGGCCAGGATTCCTTGGGCCTGTGCCGCCCGGGCGGCAGGCAAGATCACACGAGCTTCTTCGTCCCCGAAAAGCCCATGCTCGCCGGCGTGCGGGTTCAAGGCGGCGACGCCGATTTTCGGCTTTTTGATTCCATAGAGCTGCGTCAGCGCCAGATGCGCCAGACGAATCCCCTTTTCGATTTTCGCTTTCGTAAGGAGCGACGAGAGATCTTTGATGGCGACGTGAGTCGTGACGAACATAATACGCAGCGGTCCGCCCACGATCATCATGCCCGACTCCTTCGCCTGTGTCAGATCGGCCAGGAGTTCGGTATGTCCGGGGTAATGGCAGCCCGCCATATTGATGGCTTCTTTATTGATCGGCGCGGTCACGATCCCGTCGATGCAACCGAGCTGCGCCAGTTCGACGCCTTTCTTAATGAAGGCGACCGAGGCCGCGCCGGTTTCTTTGGCTGCAGTCCCCGGCCTGAACGCACCCAGAGGGGGATCAAGCGGATCCAGCACCGCCATCGTGCCCTCGCGTAAGGCCATGGCATCATGGCCATCGATCCGAAAGACTTTCAGCGCCAGTCGTAACCGTTTAACGGTCCGCTCCATCACAGGAAAGGATCCGATGACCAATGGATGACAGAGCCGGCGCAGCGCTTTGTCTGCCATCGCTTTGGCGATCACCTCGGGGCCGATTCCCGCCGGATCCCCCATGGTGATGCCCAACAACGGGAGATGTGACGTCGCCTTTGAAGCCGGGCGCGATTTAGAACGCATACAAGTACACCGTATAGCCTATATAAAGGATGGCGCTGGCACTCAGCAACCAGGGCTGCCAAAGACCGCTAACAAGAATTTGAGTGAAACTGAACAGGACCGCCGCCACGGCCAGGACCATCGTGGCCAAGGCCGAGGGCGCGAGCGCCCACTCGGTGCCGAGCAAGCCAACGGAAACAGGGAAGGTGCCTTGAAACACCATTGCGCCTGTGACATTACCGACGGCCAGGCGATCCTTCTTGCGATACAGCCAGAGAAAGCTATTCGACATCTCAGGTAACTCCGTGGCTAGCGGAGCGACCAAGAGCGCCAGGATCAGCGGCGAGACAGAGAGTGCAGCCGCCATCGTTTCAGCCGCTGTCACGAAGAGATGCGCTCCCAGGATCAGGCCGGCTAACCCCGCGAGTGCTTGCAGACCGATCATGGCATGACTCGGCGTAGGCGCGGATTTCGCAAAGAGCAGCGGGTCCAGGCCGCTGCCTTCCCCTTCCTCGTCGTCCGTCGCGCTGAACTTGAGCTTCATATAATAGAGATACATCGCGATCAGTCCGATTGCCGCCAGCACATGAACGAGCCGCGACGGGACAAAGACGCAGCCCAGGGCGACGCTGTATCCCACCATGAAAAACGACAGGTCGGTTTTCACTTCGCGATAATTCAAATGAAACCGCGCCGCGCGCTTTCCTGCTCGCGCATACAGGACTAACAACAGCGCCAGGATCGGCAGCACGAGCGTGCTGAGCATGAACGGCGCACCCAGGATGGCGCCCAGCCCGACTTCCGTCTCTTGCTGCCCTTTGCCGAAAAAAATGGCGATGACGGGGATGGAGGTCTCTGGGAGGGTGGTCCCGATTGCGGCAAAGATGCTGCCGACCGCGCCTTCGGACACGCCGAGCCGCTTTCCCAGCCACTCAATCGCATTGGTGAATAACGCACAGCCACCCAACGTGACGGCGACGGAGACAATGAAGAGCAGCGCATACAGGAGAAGGATCACGCGCGAGCCCTGCCTGCCCGATTGCGCTTGTACGCGATCCGTGCTTCATCCATCACCTCGTTGAGCGGGCGTCCGGTCTTGGCGGCAATCTTCTTACAGTCGACATATTCCGGCGCGGCCTTCTCCCAGCCGGCGCCAATGTCGGCAATCTTCATGCGCACCGCGCCTCCATGCACCTTCACCGAAACGAAGCGTCGCGCGAGAAGCTGACGAGCCAGTTCTTGCAGGCGCACCCCCAATGCGGGAGTTTCCAGAAACAGAACCTCGAGCGCGGCATCGACCCGATCGCGCGGCACGAGGCAGCTCAAGATGACGCCTGGCCGGCTTCGTTTCATGATGACGGGGATCAATGCCACGTCCAGCGCGCCCACGCTAAACAGTTGCTCCATCACATGTTCATACACCTGCGGATTGAGGTCGTCGAGATTCGTTTCGATCTGCATGACGCGATCGGTCGGCCGGCCTTCCGACTGCGATGATTCTGACAAGAAGACCCGCAAGGCGTTGGGCCACCCTTCCGGGTCATGATCGCCGGCCCCATAGCCCACGGTCGCCGGTTCGATCATCGAGAGAGGACCGAACTCCGTCGTCAGCGTACGTACCAAGGCCACCCCGGTGGGAGTGGCCAACTCACGATGCGGGCCTTCCGAGTAAATAGGAATGCCGTGAGACAGCGCCGCCACCGCCGGGCCGGGAACCGGCAAGAGGCCATGCGCGGTCGAGATCGTGCCGGACCCGACGTTGATGGCCGACGACGTCACCCGGGTGACGTTCAGCAGATGGCAGCCCAGCAACCCGCCTACCACATCAATAAAGGAATCGATCACGCCGACTTCATGGAAACGCACCTCTCTGGCGGTCACACGATGCGCAACTCCTTCGGCTTCGGCCAGCCGCTCAAAGACCGCCAGACTTTGACGCTTCACAGGATCGGGCAGCGTACTGGCTGAAAGAATCCGTTTGATGCCCGACAGGGTCAAGGGACGTTGAAGGCCGCGCCCGATGACCACATCCACCTTGACCGCGTGCAGCGCGCCCCGATGGACCTCACGCTTGCGCAGCCGATAGCCCGTCAGCCTGAGTCGTTTCAATCCATCGACGAGCGCAGCCCATGGCAAGCCGGCGTCGACGAGCGCGCCGAGGATCATGTCCCCGCTGATGCCTGAGAAGCAATCGAAGTGTAAGTGACGACCCACTCGTTCCCCGCCGCTGCCGGTTGCCGGAATGGCCGCTCATCTTACCCAAGGCCTTTCTGAACGGCAATCGTGTTCGCTAATCGTTGACAGTCCATAGAGCCTATGTTATCCCCTGTCGATGGTGATACCTGCTCAGCGCTCTTTCCCGCGTCTTTCCTGTCTGGCTGCTCATGAACATGCATAGGCGGTGGAGGGTCCCGCATCAAGAGTCGGGAAGGCTGGCACTGCTCGCCGTCCTCTGTGGCCTGCTCATGACTGTGGCATTCCCAGGCGACCTCGGTGCGAAAACCAAAGCGCCGCGGGTCCCCAGACCGGAACCTGAGCTCAAAATCCTTGACCTGAACATCACGCCCACGCCGTACACGCCGAGCAACGGCCCACTTCAATTTGCCGTGACCGTGCAACTGCCGAAGGAACTCAACGGCGCCACGATACTCGAGGTGGCCTCACTGATTAGTTCGCCCTCGAAGACCTCCCTGCGGTTTCTCTCTCATCGCCAAGGCGTTCAGGTGCCGGCGCCCGCTCTGGTTGGAGGTGCGCCGCCCAAACTCTCGCTCCAGCTCACGTGGGACGGACAAGACCATCGAAAGCAATTGGCGGGTCCCGGACAGTATGCCTACGAGGTCCGCATCAAGCTGCTCGCCGATGGAGAGAAAGGCCCGCGCACTCTGATGGTGGCTTGGCCGAAGCGGGGCACGCTCGAAGTGAAGTAACCGCACCAGGGAAGCGGGTTGACCGAGAAGGATAACGCGGTGCTTACTCCTCTGCTTTGACCGCCAACCGGTTGATGCGATGGGCCAGACATCCGGCGCCGAAGCCATTGTCGATGTTCATGACACCCACCCCCGCCGCGCACGAATTGAGCATGGTCAGCAGCGCGGCCAGTCCTCCGAAGCTCGCGCCGTAACCGCGGCTCGTCGGCACAGCTACGACCGGACAATCGACCAAGCCTCCCACGACACTGGGCAAGACTCCGTCCATGCCGGCTATCACCACAACCACATTGGCGCTGAACAAACGCTCTTTGCGTCCAAGCAGGCGATGGAGACCGGCAACCCCAACGTCATACAGTCGCTCGACGTGACTGCCCATCACTTCAGCCGTCACCCGAGCCTCCTCTGCCACCGGGACATCCGCCGTTCCGGCGGTGACAATCAACACCCGGCCCAGGCGTTGGCTCCGCGCCTGATGAATGGCGACGACCCTTGCCTCTTCGTAATAGCGGGCTCGGCGATCAAGCCGCCGGAGCGCACGAGCGACCGCCGGTGAAACCCGTGTGGCCAGCAAGGGGCCACGCTTCTTGATCAGCGCGCGCGTGATCGAGAGGATCTGATCCGTGGTCTTGCCCTCGCACAAGACGACTTCGGGGAAGCCTTGGCGCAAGGAACGATGGTGATCCAGCGATGCGAACCCGAGATCTTCAAACGGCAATGATTTCAGCCGTTCGAGCGCCTGTTTGACGGTGACCTCCCCTTCCCGGACTTGTCCAAGCAGCCGCTCGAGCCTTTCGGGGTTCATGGCTGGCCCTTCTCGGGTTTCGCTTCACGCTCCATGAGGTCGCTCACCGCTTTCCGGCAAGACTTTCCTTCAAACAGGACCGCATTGATTTCCTGCGTGATCGGCATGTCCACCCCATGGCGACGCGCCAAACCGAGCGCCGCGTGCGCCGTGCGCACGCCTTCGGCAACGGCCTGCATGCTGCTCAGAATTGTTTCGAGCTTGTCACCTTTGCCGAGACGAACCCCGACGGTATGGTTTCGGCTCAGCGTGCCGGTACAGGTCAAGGCGAGATCGCCCACCCCGGAAAGCCCATAAAAGGTTCGCGGGTCAGCTCCCATGGCGACGCCCAAGCGCACGATTTCTGCCAAGCCGCGTGTAATGAGCGCCGCACGCGCATTGAGACCGAGGCCGAGGCCGTCCACCACGCCGGCGGCGAGCGCCATGACATTCTTCAAGGCGCCGCCCAATTGGACGCCCAGTAGATCGGCGTCGGCATACACGCGTAATGCAGGCGTCATCAACGCCTGCTGAAATCGCTGCACCGTGCTCATCTCCCGGCCTGCCAGGCACACGGCGGTCGGCTTGCCTTGACTCAGTTCCAGCGCAAAGCTGGGACCGGATAGGGCCATGATCATCGGCGCCATCGTCGGCGGCAAGACATCCTCCATCACCTGGGTCATCAGCTTGGAGGTGCCCTCTTCGATACCTTTTGTCGCACTGATGAACGGCACAGGGCCGGGGAGACAGGAGGCAAGAGATTGAAGAACCGGCCTGGTCACATGGGAGGGCACCACGAACAACACACCCTCGCACTCTTCCACGGCATCGGCCATCGAAGACGTGGCGAGCAGTGTTCGCGGCAAGGCGACGCCAGGAAGGAAGATCGAATTCTCATGCTTATCCTGTATGGCATGCACCACTTCTTCTTCGTAAGCCCAGAGCCGAACGTGCAAACCCTTTTCGGCCAAATGTTTCGCCAGCGCGGTTCCCCAGGCTCCGGCTCCGATCACGCTGATATGGCGAATGGCATTCATACACACCGTCTCAGTCGCACAAGCAGGCGTCAGATTAATCGCTACGATCGTTCGGGCCGCGGATTATAGGAACGCTCCTGATGGGGTGTCAACGAAATGGAACGAGGAGCGCAGCTTTGTCAAGTCGTAGGGCCAAGTTGCAGAGCATCCCGACTCGTAATGGCACATCGTTTGCTCCCTTCTCCATTCAGTAGTTCGGAATGTCTCACCCGGACCTATAAGAAACCCGGTCCTAAATACTGCTCAAAATGGAGAGGTTGGAATGATCTTTACTTGTGCATGGATGCGATATCTATGGGTCTGCACGCTCGTCCTGTTCACTTCGATCTCGGTCAGTGTGCCTTTTGCGTATCCGGAAGCCTACATCGCTGGACAATTTGGAATGGCGCTCCCGTCGATTGGTAAGGGATTGTCGGATATCGATATCACGACCCAGTTTCTCCCCGGCACGACACACAGTGATCTTGCCCTCAAGTCTTCTGCTCTGATCGGGCTGAAAGCCGGCTACTATTTTAAACGGGCCCGGTGGTTTGGGTTGGAAGCTGAGGCGTACAACACGACGCCTCACATCAAGGAACAGACACATAGCTTTCAAAATCCGGCCGTTCCCGGAGTCGTCAGCGGAACATTCCAAGGTGCTCACTTCCGGGTGTTCACCTTGGCGCCGGCCAATCTGATGTTTCGCTATCCCAAGTATCGGCTACAACCGTATGTCGGAATCGGACCCGCACTCTTCTTCGCCCGCATCACGGGTGAAGGCCTCACACCGGGTACTCCGGCATCGACATCCGACAACGCGCGGCTTGGAGTGAACGCCAAGGCCGGTTTCGAGTATTACATCACAAGACATCTCACCGCATTCGGGGAAGTGAAATATAACTACGCGCGTTTCAATTTCCGCGAAAACGCAGACCTCTTTCCGTTTCCCTACGGCTTCGATGGTACCTACCGGATGTATCTGGTCTCATTCGGGATCGGATACCATTTCTAGCCCCGTCCAAGTCCAGCCTGCCTGGCTGGGAAAGTTTGGAGGTTTCGTGTAACCTTCGTGCATTCTTCTTTGTTTGAATGACTCGCTCATGCAAATCTGTTCCACCTGTCATCGACCGATGCCGGAGATCAATCGCTTCTGCACGCATTGCGGTCAACGGCTTCAAGCCGGCGGTTCGACCCCTGCATCCGGTCGGTCCAATGCCGGCCAACCCGAACAGCTGAATCTCAATGTGCTGTATGGAATGATCGCGGGGTTGATCATCGCGGTGGTGTTTCCTCCATGGGAAACTCCCCCAAGCCAGACACCGGAATTTCTTGGGATGCACTTCATCCTCTCTCCGCCCACACCCGACGCCATCGTCAGCCGCATGCTGGTCACGATCGAACTGGTCACGATCACCATCGCGGGTCTGTATGGCGCGTTTCTCTGGCGAAAGAAGTAACCAGCCGGGTGAGAACATCAGCATGCCGACAAGCTGCTTACGCTAGTCGAGGGCGAGCGTGAGACACTTCGCAGACCCGCCTGATTTCATGAATTGATCAAGGGGAACGGCATGCGTCCGGTAGCCCCGCTCCTGGAGCAGCCGTTCAGTCAGAGGACATCCGGCAGGCAGCACGACATGCTTGCCGACACAGACCGCGTTGCAGGCAAACCGCAGGGCCTCTTGTTCAGTCACCGCGAGCCGACGCCCTTCTGAAATCCGCTCGGCAATGGCCTTCAGACCGTACGCATCGAACGCCGAAGGAAAATACAGCAACTCTCCCCCACTCAGCGGGCAGAAGCACGTATCCAGGTGATAGAACCGGGAGTCCGTCAGCTCGAGGGGAATGATTTCTCGGCGGAAGCGCTCGCTGAGCAACGGAAAGGCCCGGATTTCCGATCGCTGCTGATAGCCGCCGAACCAGCACTCGGGAAAGCCGAGCAAATCGCCGGCGCCTTCAAAACACACTTCCCGGTCTACGCGCACCACGTCATAGTCGTGCGTGCGAAACCACTGCGCGAAATGCGCTTCTTCCTGTTGCCGCTCGGCGTAGCGGAAGCGGCTGATCACGGCGGTTCGTCCGACGACCACGGCGGCATTGGCCGTAAAGACCAGATCAGGCAGGCCGGCAACCGGCGCCATTCGATCCAGCACGACATTCAAATCTCCTTCAAGGACCTCCATCAATCCATGCCATTGCGCCACCGCCTGTTCACGATCCACCTGATTGCTCAGACGCATCCAGGGATTGATTTCATATTGAATGGCGAAGAAGTCCGGCGGACAGACGAGCAAACGACTCATGCCGGCCTCCCCAAGTGTCGCGCCAGCTCCCCGAGAAAAGACGCCGCGTCCATGACCAGTCCCACCGCTTGAAAGCTGCCGCGATCCGCCAATTTGGTCGGCACGGAGGGATTGACGTCGACACAGACTGACGGCACCGAGGCGGGCAACAGATTGCCGGTGGCCACGGAATGCAGCGTCGAGGCGACGAGCATTGCCAACTTGATGTCCGGCACGACTGCGCGCATGGCCGCCTGTGCGCGCACGGAATCGGTGATGACACCCGGTAAGGGACCATCGTCTCGAATGGTGCCGGCCATCACGACATGGACCTGTCGTCGCACGCAGGCCGCCATAATGCCCTCACGTACGAGTCCCGAACTGACCGCGGCCTCGATGCTGCCGATCGCACGGATCCGGTTGATGGTGCGCAAATGATGTTCATGCCCATGAGGCACCACGCGCCCCGCCGTCATTCCGTAGCCCAGCGAAGTGCCGTACAAATCCACTTCCATGTCGTGGGCGGCCAGCGCATTGCCGCAGAACAACACCTGGATGTAGCCCTCATCAATCAGCCAGGTGAGCGCGTCCCGTCCTCCTGAATGGATGATGGCCGGGCCACCGGCCAAAAGGACTTTTGAATCCAGCTGTCCTTGTTGGAAGCGATTCCGTAATAGACGCACGCGCGCCGCAACGTCCGCAATCACATGGCCATGCGGGCGCTCCGCCGACACCTGCGACTCCATGAACCCGAACACATCCCGCTTCTCGGGGCGGGGTAACGGAATGACGCGAACGCCTTCGCGACCCACCACAATAGGATCACCCCGACGGACGTCTCCCATGGGAATCGCTCGTGCCGCCGGAGCCGCCTGCGAATTCAACATGACGGCCAGGTCCATCTCAATCCGGTCCACATCGATCCAACGCCCCCCCGACCGCACCTGTGTGGGCAGATGCGTCGTCGCATAAAACTCCTCCGGCAGCAGCCCATCAGCCGGCGCCGCCTCCGTACGACAGTCAGCGTCCCGCTCAACGGATGCCCCATGCGGCTGGATGGCCTTCAAGATGTCTTCCAAGAGCGCGCTGGAAGTCGCAGCGACCACGATGCGGGCATGCGAGGGCTCTTCCCGCTTTTTGCCGATCGTCACGTGCTCGAACTCGAACGTTCCACCCATCATCACAATGAGGTCCAGGACCTTGGCCAAGATCAGGGAGTCGATAATGTGCCCGCTGATATGAACGGTTTCTTGATGATGGCTCATCGAGACACTTTGGATCGACTTCAGTTTACCACCCGAACGTCATCCAAGGAGCGCATGTATCAAAGCCGGCTACTCCTTTTTCATCAGCTCTCGAAGCACGCTCGTGGCATAGGCGCCGGGGGGGAGCGCAAAGGAAAGCGTGAGCGTTGAACCATCGAGGGACCACTCAAGATCCGCCAATGGAATTCTGAGGGCGCGCCGCTCTCCTCGAAACCCGCAGGCTTTGGCAGCGCTGACGAGAGCCTCGCGCGTGGTGCCGGCTTCAGCAATCACGGAGGCCTCTATAAGCCCCGGCTCGCCACTGGCCCACGACACCCGTGAACCAAACAGAATTCCCGTGGGGCTGATCTCGAAGCGGTCGGCGCGTGGCTTGTTCTCGTTCAGCATCCTCGACCGGAAAGCAGGCCCCATTCTCCGACTTTATGGCCCAATCGCCCACCAACACACGATCGAGACTGTTCAGACGTGCGGCCAGGATGCGATTGAACAGAAAAGATTGATACGCATTCAGATACCACATGCGCTTGGACCGGCTGAGCTTATCCCGCCGACGGGCATCATTCAGGAGAACCGCACCGAGCTGGTAATTGTCACCGTCCCTGCCTTGCCGCTGCGGGCCGAAATAATTCGGCACACCCCGGCGTACGAGTTGTTCCAGGACAGCAGGCACCGCCTCGGCCGCATGGCCGGCTACGTCACGGACGACTAAGCTAAAACGATTGCCGGCGTGATGGCCCGTGCGCAGCCGGTTGCGGTGGCGACCCAGTACGTCGATCTTCACGAGCTGGTCGTCCACCTTCAGCCGCGACACGTCATCCTGGTGGACTCCTTGAAGCGACACCATCTGAGTCGTCACGGCCCTGGCATCTTTGAGTCCTGCCACCCCAATGGCCTGCGCCTTGATACCCAGCGTCGAGGAAAGACGGCGAACGAGATCGGGAGTAGATAAGCCGCGTTTGGTGATCCGGACGTAGAGATGTTCCCCCTCACCGCAGGGAAGGTACAGCGGTCGTTCTTCGACCTGGAAATCCTCGGGCGTTGACCGGATCCTTCCTCCGATTCCCGAGATGCTCGCCGTCAGAAACGGTTCTCGCTGGTCTGTCGTTATTCGTTCCATTTCAGAGAGATGCGGGGTGAATCGAGAGACGTTTCCATGCGTCTCGAGAAACGACCCCATGGTATACTTTCTTCATGTGCCATACCATCCGCAGACTCCTCACCCGGGGGGAGTTATGATTCAATCTATCCTGCTTGCTGCGGTGCTCTTCACCCTTGATCAGCCGGCCTTACCGGCAGTTGCCGCTGACAGCCATGACCGCAATGACGGCGTCTTTGAACGCTTCAGCCACCACATTCAGAAGCAGGTTGAGTCGGACAAGATCGCCTTCACGAAGGCCAGTGGATGCACGAACTGGTTCTACCAGCAGGAGAAGCACAAGGGCCCCGCACCGAATACGCATGCCATTCGCCTTGATCTTGTGCTGGAACCGCCCAGCCGGGAGGACTGTCTGCGTGATTACCCCGGTGGCCTCGAGGCCGTACGGCAGGACTTCCATCGCACGCAAACCTCCTTGTCCGTCAGCCTGACCTTTTATGAGTTCGCCCTTGTCGGAGATCGGGATGACGATGCGCGGTACAGCCGCGAGGAGCTCGGGGACCTGTTCCAATCATTGGCCCTCACCTATGATCCCGCGCACTCGACCGGTCGTCATACCCTGGCACTGAACGAACGCTTTGACACCTGGTACCGAGGCCGGAATCTGGAAAGCCTGATGAACAGCATGGGCGAGTTGTACGAGAAGGGTTACCGCGTCAGCGCCGCCGACCGGGCGGAAATCGATCGAGTCACGAAATGACGCGACGCACGATGTCCTGGCCCGACCGGGTTCGGGCCTTTGTCGGTGCCTGCCTCAGCGAACCGTTCTATCGGATTTTCAGTTTAGTTCCCCACTGGGAATGGGGTTTGTCTTCGCATGCCGTTTCGAATCTCATTTGTGAACATCCACCGCTCGCCGGCCGCCGGGCCGTCCATTTGACGGACTTGCACCTTGACCGCTATCAGCCGCGGCACGATCGCGTCGTGGAAACGGTGGAGAGTCTCCGGCCCGATTGGATCTTTATTACCGGTGATTTATTGAACGTGCCGGAGGGCCTTCCGCATCTCTTTCTATTTCTGGCCCGCCTTCGGGACATTGCGCCAGTCTATATTACATTGGGCAATCACGACCATTATAGCGGGGTGCCTCTGTCACACTATGCGGAGCTTGCAGACCGGCACAAGATCACACTGTTAATCAATCAGAGCACAATCGTTTCGACCGGCCAGGGTGAATTAGCCATCGTGGGGGTGGACGATCCCTCACTGCACCGAGCAGATTTACGCTGCCTCCCGCCGCCCGCAGACCGCCGGTTCACCCTGCTGCTGGCCCATGCGCCGAATATCCTGGATCAGATGGAGGACCACCACGCTGTCGATCTGATTCTGTGCGGACACAGCCATGGAGGACAATGGCGACTGCCATGGATTCCCACTTTCTGGCTGCCACCTGGGTGCGGGGGGCGAGTTGGCGGCCATCATCAGGCCGGGGGACACCGGCTGTACGTCAACCGCGGCCTGGGTTGGTCGTTCCTGCCCTTCCGCTTCAATTGCGAGCCTGAGATCGCTCTCATCGAGTGGACGCACTCACAGGCGGCCTAGCGATCAGGCTCGCATGCGCTCGACGGCTTCCTTGGCGCGGCTTCTAACCGTCTGATCCCAGTCCTCTTCCATCACCATCATCAAGCGCTCCCTGGCTTCGGTCGCTCTGAGTCGTCCCAATCCCAGCGCGGCACAGGAACGCACATAGGCATGATCGTCCTCGAGTGCCTTCAACAGGAGCGGCACGAGGGTCTGGTCCTGCAGCACTCCTAAGTGGCTCGCGGCCATGCCCCTGATGCGGTGCTGCTTGTCACCGACCGCGCCCCGGAGGGTACCGGTCCAGAGGGATTTGAGCTCGGGGACCACCGGTTCCAATCCCTTGATGCGATAGCCATTGATCTCAGTCAGCGCAAAGGAGAGTTCCAATTTTTTATCCTGGGCGGTTTCCCGCTGAAACGCCGTGATCAATCGGTTCCTTTCCTTCCGCACGTCCCTCCGTCTCCGGATCTTTTTGACCATCCAGACAACCAGAGCAATACCGACACCTGCGACGGCCGCAAACGGCAGGCCCTCGTCGATGATGTAGTCCTGAGTCTCGAGTGACAGCCGCTTCCAGATCCATACGGCCGCCACGATGGCGCCGACTAGGACCGCAATAGCTGTCAGGTTGGCTTGTCCTTCTTCACGGTGGGCCGTCATGGGAACAGAATCATACGAGCCAGGTCGAGAGCCCGTCAACGAATCGCCATGGCCAGCCATCCGGCTTGACCCTTCCGACCGGTTCACTCTATTCTCGCGCCATGGAATTACCCGACCTCAAAGACGATCCCTACCTCAAACTGGTCCGGCCGCTCGTGGAGGCCTCGGTGGCGTTCGCACGGGCCGACAGCCGGCATATCAAATCCCTCAAGCTGACCCCGTCGCAGTTCGATGTCATCGCGACGCTGGGCGATACGGATGGGATGACCTGTTCGGAACTTTCAGCCAGGACGCTGGTCACCAAAGGCACCCTCACAGGCGTGCTGGATCGCCTGGGAAAGAAAGCGCTGATCCGACGGGATACGGTGAAAGGCGACCGCCGGTTTACAAAAGTCTCGCTGACCGACAAAGGGAATGCGCTGTTTCAAAAGACCTTTGCCGCGCACATTGCGTTTCTCCGCCCATTGTTTGAGCGGGCGCTCACGAAGGAGGAGGTGGAGGTCGCCAGGACGTTGCTGCTTCGGCTTCGAGATAGCTTCCAGAAGGACGGCATCTGATCGTATGCGTCTTACCATCCTCGGCTCCGGCACCAATCTCCATCCGACACGCGCAGCGGCGGGATATCTGGTGCGGACGGACCAGATATTACTGTTGGATTTCGGGCCCCGCACCCTCAGCAATCTATTGAAGACCGGCGTCAACCGGCACCAGATCACTCACGTGCTGTTCTCTCACTTCCATGCCGATCACTTTTCCGACTTCATCACGTACTTCTTCGACGCGATGATCTATACAAAATATCAAGGCGGCCAACGGGCGCCGCTCACCGTCGTCGGTCCGCGCGGCACGGCCCGTCTCTTTCGCATCCTGTTTGCCTCGCTGCCCGGATTTGCCGAGCCGCCGTTTACCGTGCGCTTCAAGGAAGTGTCGGACCGGCCGTTCTGGATCGGCGCCACCAGAATCTGTCCGCGCACGGTCACGCATAGTCCCGGACTGCACTGCGTCGGCTATCGGCTCGAATACAAGGGCAAGGCGCTCGCCTACTCCGGCGATTCTGAGTATTGCCAGAATCTGGTGCAGCTCTGCGGAGATGCGGATGTGGCCATTCTCGACTGTTCGTATCCGGCCAATCGTCCCGGGCCCGTTCACCTCCACGCCGGGCAGTGCGGCCAAGTGGCGCGCGAAGCCGGCGTCGGACAGTTGATCCTGTCGCATTTCTATCCGATGGCGGAACGGTTTGACGTCAAGCGTCAGGCAGCGGTCTTGTACGGCGGGATCATCAGAAAGGGCAAGGATCTGCTCGAGATTCGATTGTAATCACAGACCTTCTTCTCGAGGCTCGCCTCCCAGGATTTCAATGAACTTTGTAAAGCGGGCGGTTTTGACCGGCTCTTCCATTTTGGAATAGACCGACAGGAGATTTTTAAGCATGCGGGAAAGAATGGCCCGGGTAGGACTTTTCTGCAGATACTTATCATCGAAGCCATAGCCCGCTTCAGTCAAGAACCGCGCGCAATTCTTTTCCGTCAGTAACGCGCCCCCGTTGAAACAATCAATGAAGACCTTGTAGCGGTCTGACTCATACTTGACCAGGAAATGCCCGGGCATGCCGATGCCGAACAGGGGCAGCGCCAGTCGTTGCCCGATCAGCAGATAAAAGACCGACAGGCTGATCGGAATCCCTATGCGGCGATCGATCACACAGTTAATGTAACTGTTTTCCAGCTCATAATAATTCTTCGTATTGCCCTTGAATCCCTGCTCCGTGAAGATGTAGCGGTTCAGCGCGTTGACCGTCTCCTCTCCGGAGGCTCGCGGCCCGATCCGGTCCCGCACTTCGCGAGCCATGGTGTCGAGCTGGTCACGGTAACGGGCTACGTCGAGCGTCGGATAGGCGTACCGGGCGATGATGAAGGCGCCGATTTCCAGGCTCATGGCATCGTCCGGACGCGAGGCCTGCTCAACCAGTTCGTCTTCCAATTTGCCGCCGCGGATTTCCTCGAGAATAGAGGCAATCCGATCGGCCATCTCGGGCTGTTCAATCTCCGCTTCCTGCAACAACGGAACGGCCGAGGGTCCGATGTCGATCAGTCTGCCGCTGATCGTCTCGACAATGCGGTCGTCCTCATCCGACAACAGGCGGATCAACGCACGAATCTGGCTTTCCGGTATGATCATCATCCTGAGTCCTTCCTCTCCCCTGCAGACTGTCAGCCCATCGCCCGTCGGAAGGCCTTGGCACCGCCATAGAGGCAGAGTGCATCAAACACCAGCATCACCAGAATCACCATGCCGACATGCGGCAACGCTTCGCTCCAGCCGGAGAGAATCAAGGGCCGCACCGCATCAATGGCCCAGGTCATGGGATTGAACTGGGCGAGCACGCTCATCCAGCCCGGCATCGCGGCGAGGGGCACCAACGCTGAGCTTAAAAAGATCATCGGCAACGAGAGGAACCCCAGCACGGAAAAGAAATCGCCGTGACTCTTCACAGAAAACGCCATGGCCATCGAAATCGCCGTCAGTCCGACTCCGAACATCATGCCGATCAAGAGAATCGTGGCGATTCCCGGCAACCCCGTCGCGGGCTGAACGCCGAACAAAAAGGCCACACCGAGAATGACCAGCACTTGCAACGAGGTAATGGTCATTACAAAAATGAAGCGGCTGAGAATCACCGAACTCCGATGAATCGGCGTCGACATGAGCCGTTCAAGAAACCCGTTCTCCTTATCGAAGAGCAGATCCACGCCGCCGGCCAAGCCGTTGTTCAATACGGTCATGACCACGACCCCCGCCGCCAGAAAGCTGATGTAGTTGGGGGCCTGGGTGACTTGCGTGTCTGCCGCGCGCTGAAACAAATTGCCGAAAAAAATGAGCCAGAACAACATCGGCTGCACAAGGGTGAAGAGCATGCTGAATTTCTCGCGGCTTAACCGCAAGACCCACCGCATGGTGAGGGCACTGATCTCCTGCCAATAATGACCCATGGAATTATGTTGTCCTATGCTGTCTCGGTCGGTTGAATCTCATCTTTAATGGACCGTCCTGTATGGGCAATGAACACGTCGTCGAGTCTGGGGCGATGGTAGTCGATGAACTCCAGCCGGCAATCCAGCCGGTTCGCTGCTTCGAGAATGGCGGGAATCGCCTTCTCGGAGGATTCCACGCGGATGTCCAGGCCGGCGGGCGTCACGTTGACGGTACGGATCGCGGGTTGGCCGGTCACGGCGGCGGCGAGCGCTCCAATACGGGACGTTTCCTTGATCGTGAGCGACACAATGTCGCCGCCGAGCGCAATCTTGAGTTCCGCCGGTGAGCCCAGCGTTTTGATCCTGCCTTTGTCGATGATTGCGAGCCGATCGCAGAGCTGATCGGCTTCATCCAGGTAATTGGTCGTCATGACGACGGTCAGCCCCCGGGCTTTCAGCATGCGGATGTAGTCCCAAATCCGCAATCGGCTCTGGACGTCGAGCCCCAGCGTCGGTTCGTCAAGGAACAGGATTTTAGGATCCGGCAGGAGGCCGCACGCGATGTCGAGCTTGCGCTTCATGCCTCCCGAATAGGTCTTTGCCGGACGGTCGGCAAAGGCGTCCAAATCAACGAGTGTCAACAGTTCGCCGATCCGTTTCGTCGCTTCCGCTTTCGTCAGATGATAGAGGGCGCCGAGCAATTGGAGGTGTTCGCGGCCGGTCAGAAACCGGTCGATGGCTCGTTCTTGGGGGACGTAGCCGATCAGCTTGCGGACGGTGTCGGCCTCATGCAAGGTGTCGTGTCCCAGGACGGTCGCTGAACCCGAGGTCGGGTGCAATAACGTAATCAAGGTGCGCAACGTCGTGCTCTTGCCTGCGCCGTTGGGACCCAGTAGACCGAAAATTTCGCCCGCATAGACGTGGAACGAGAGATCGTCGACGGCTCGATAGTCGCCGTAGGATTTCGTGAGATGACTCACGTTGATCGCGATCGTGCGGTCCATTACTCCCAGCCTTTCGCGCCGTGATGATCGTGCCGCATGAATTGGATCAGATCGTTCAGGCGACGCGCGCGCTGGTGAAGACCGTCTGCTTCCAACAGAAATTGTTTTTCAAGCGGGGTGCAGTCGAGATACGTCGCGAGGGTGTTGACCAACACCTCGTCACTCACTTCTTCCCTGAAGAATCCCTGCCACGCGGTGCCGTCCTCGCGGCTCTGCAGGTAGTCCGCCAGCGCCTCGACCAATCGGCGCCGGATCTCACGAGCCAGGTCCGGTTCCGATGATTGCGGCTTTACTGCGATCGTGGCTTCACGATACGGTTTGTCGAAATGCTCTTCACGGATATCACACCGTTCGAGGCCTTGCAGCAGGATGTGCGAGCGCCCGTCCGGCAACGGTTGCACGCTCATGAGACGGCCGACACAGACCAAGGAATAGATCGGAGGGTTCCCGTAATACTCGCTTTCCCATCCCTCTTTCAGCAGCGCCATGGCAATGCACTGGCCGCCCGCCGTGGCATCGGTCACCATCTGACGATACCGCGGCTCGAAGACATGCAGCGGCAGGTACGTCCGGGGGAAAAAGACGACATTGGGCAGCGGAAAAATCGGCACGCGGGTTGGAATGGGAAACGGCTCAAACGATTCGGCAGACACGCGCTTGGACGGTTCTCGGCTGTGATCAGTATGCATGGCTCACGATAGCCGAGACTTGTGAAAATTGTCAACGACGTTTCCCAGACGCATCCGGCGGCTAGAAACGTCGAACGACCGCTCCAGCACTGGAGATTTGTGCGGTCTCAGAACCCATGCTATAACCGTCGTACGAGGCGCGCCATCATGTCAGTACGACTCTCGGTTGCACAGCCATGGATTCACTCGCTGGCACCGGTGTGCCGGTTCACGCTCCGGGCTGCCGGTTGGCTGCTCATGAATTGCGCTTCCTTTGCTGCAGATGCTCCGGCGGCTGAATTCAAACCCGCGACCCCTGGTTATGAATTTCAGTTCCCTCGAGACCACGGGTCTCATCCTGCGTTCCGGACGGAATGGTGGTACTACACGGGGCATCTCCGGGCGAAGGACGGACGGTCGTTCGGCTTTGAATTGACGTTTTTTCGCCGCGCGATTCCTGCCCATGAAGTGAAAACCCTGCCGTCACAATGGTCGCTCACTCATCTCTATCTCGCGCATTTTGCCGTGACCGACATCAATGGACACCGGTTTCATTACTCCGAAAAGGTCAGCCGTGCCGGGCTCGGAAAAGCGGGCGCGGATGAATCGCATTTGCGCGTCTGGATCGACGACTGGCATGCGACGGCACTGAGCGAAGGAGGCGGCGAACAGCACATTGTGGCGAGCGACAAAGCGTATGCAGTTGCCCTCACGCTTGCCCCGGCCAAACCCCTCGCGGCGCATGGGAGGGACGGCGTCAGCCTGAAAGGCAGTGAAGCCGGTCAAGCATCTCATTACTATTCCTTCACCCGGCTCGTGACGACCGGAACGCTCACAATCGGGAAGGAGTCGTTCCCCGTCACAGGCACGAGCTGGATGGATCATGAATTCGGTTCAGCCGACCTCGGGGAGGATGTGGTGGGATGGGACTGGTTCAGCATCCAACTGGCCGACAACCGTGAGATCATGCTCTATTGTATGCGCCGAAGGGACGGCTCGCCCGATCGCGTCTCCAGCGGTACAGTCATCTCCGCTGAGGGTCAGACCCGGCATCTGAGGCTGGAGGATTTTCGGATTGAAGCCACCAGATCCTGGACCAGCGCGGCCAGTCAGGCCGTCTATCCCAGCCAATGGCACATTATAATTCCGTCCTTGGATCTTGCACTCGATGTGCTGCCTGTGCTCGCCGAGCAGGAGCTTCGCACGTCACGCAGCACACAGGTCATCTACTGGGAAGGCGCCGTCGCCGTCACTGGAACACAGCAGGGCCAGCCCATCACAGGAGACGGGTACGTGGAGCTGACCGGATACGCGTCGCCGCAGAAGCTGTAACGAAGCTGCCTTGGCTCATTTCCACGTCGTCCCGGAACCTGATGACAACTGACTGCGGTATTGCATGATGAGTCGAAGCCTATACGTGTGTTGCATCGGACCTCCACGGCTTTGTCCAATCGCTGTGCTGCTGGTTTTTATCTTCATGACGGGCTGCCAGAAAGACAGCGAATCGATCACATCGATCGCGCTGCATCCGACCAAGGCCAACATTCTCTACGTCGGGACCAACGACGCCGTATATAAATCGCGTGACGCCGGGGCCACGTGGGAACGGTTTCCGAGCTTCAGCGCGCGCCGTGTGACCACGCTCGCCATTGACCCGCAATTCCCGGCGACCATTTACGCCGGTACGATGGCCGATGCCGTCTACAAGAGCCCGGACGGCGGCCAACATTGGCTGCCGCACAACGTCGGGCTCAAAGAGCACGTGTCCTTCATTAATCAATTCGTCTTTCATCCGATCGACCACGAGCAGATCTACGCCGCCACGACCGTCGGCGCTTTTTACACGAGGGACGGCGGCCGGGTGTGGGAAGAGCGGATGGCGGGGATGAAAGAAGTGCACATCGTGGTCTCCATCGCCATTACTCAGAGGGAGCCGCGAGTGCTCTATGCCGGCACCACCGGAGGCATCTACCGGTCCGATGATGGCGCGACCACCTGGAAGAAAATGAATACCGGGCTCATCCCGGATTCCGAGTTGTTGGCGGCCATGGCGCTGGGCATCAATGTGATCGTCATCAATCCAATAGACCCGGATGTCGTGTATGCCGGTTCCACCAAGGGACTGTTCCAAACGAAAAACCGCGGCGCGCTCTGGGAACGGATCGGGCTCGACCTCCCGGATCCCTACGTCAGCAGCATTCTGGTCAGCCCCACCGACCCCAACCTCCTCTATATCGGGGGACCGGGCGGGGTCTGGAAAAGCACCGACGGCGGGCGGACCTTCCACACGATCAACAGTGGACTCGCGACGTTGAATATCCGCACGCTCGCCATGGGCCCCGGCAACGGGCTTGAATTGTTCGCCGGCACCAATGGCAGCGGCTTATATCATTCACTCAACGGCGGAGAGAGCTGGGTTGCGATGCCCTTGAAAGCCGCCCTGCCGCCGCCATAAGATTCCGCCGTTGTCAGCACGCACTGCCGTCCCGTATCATCCCGCCATGACGCAGCCGGACCAGCCTTCCAGGACTCCCGTGGAATCGTTACGAGAGGAATTTCGCCGTCATTTGGAAATCTTCTACGGACGGCTGAAGCTGGCTCCACCGTATGAAAGCGTCGAGAAGGCCATTCGCACGCTGACCACCACCCTGCATGCCCTGTCCAAGGAAGAACAGGCTCGGATCGCGGCGGACCCAACCTTGCAGTGGTTGCAGTTCTGTCAGGCGTTTGAAACTTCAGGGCTCGTCAAGAAGCATCGCGGGATCATCGCCGGTCTCGCACGGGATCGCGCCGCACTGAACCTGCCTGCCGAGTATGATGGCCTCTTAAAATTGTTCGGCGCGTAGCCTTCCTGCCATATGTCCACGCTCTTCTCCGCCGGCTCAAGAACCTTCACCGGCGAATTCCTGACGCAGCTCGTCGTACACTTTCATCAACCGGCTGTTCTCCAGCCGGTACGAGAACACCACGGTGACGAAGCCGAAGGCCAGGACCAGCAACGCAATTCCGATGATGCCGCTGCCCATGAGGATACCGCTGAAGGAGTTGAATCCCCCGTCCAGGATGTACCTGACGACAAATGTCAGCGAGCCGAGCGCCACCACCGCAAACCAGAGCGAGTGTGAGAAGCGCTGAAGACCAGGGAATACGCTTGATACAGAGTGCACGGACGCCCTGTTCTTCCTGCGTCAGATGAATCAACCCTTTCATTGGCCAGGCGGTCCTGAAGCTCATCGAGAAGAGCCGGTACTGTGGACGCATCGCGATTTGAGAGAGATCCTCATGAAACCAGGCGACGCCGTGCGGGAGCCTGAGCACACCGTCGGGCGGAAACGCATCCTGTAGCGAGGCGAGCGTGTGACGGGAAAACCGGTCTTCCACCCGTGCGATGCTGCAGCCGTACCGAATCGCGTCAGGAGTCAGTCGGACAAAGTAGAGCCAATCCCCGACGATCAGGCCGAAAAATAATGCCGCTGCAAACAATCCCGCCAGTATCATCCGCGGTACCTATCCCACAGTGCGGCAAGTGAATCAAGCCGGACCAGTGTCGATTAGGCTCTCCCCTAGGGCAATCATGAGTGGCGAATAAGCCCGGATGCGATGAAGCTTGAGGAAGCTGTTGACTCACTCGTATGCACTTGGCTACAGTACGGAATAATTCGGGCGGGCTTCTCGTGGATTCTATATAGGCTTACCGCCTTCGGGTTTTTTTCCCACTCGTCACATTGGCGTCAGCCATCCCTGACTCTCCGGGGTGCGCAGGATGTGGATCTTGTGGTGCGTTGAGGAGATAAGGGTTTATGGATCTGAAGAAAGTCGAACGTGTCTACACTTCCTATGCCGGCGTATACGATCAGATTTTTGGCCGCGTCTTCCATGAAGGACGCGAATCCGCCATTCGCAACCTGAACGTCCAACCTGACGAACAGATCCTGGAAGTGGGTGTCGGCACCGGCCTCGCCCTTCCGATGTACCCGCGTCATTGTCGCATCGTCGGCATCGATCTTTCGCCGGGCATGCTGTCTAAAGCCAAGGAGCGAGCCGAGGCGCTCCAACTGGCGCACGTGCAACTGCAACGCATGGATGCCGGGGCAATGGAATTCGAGGATGATAGTTTTGATACGGTGGTCGCGGCGTACGTCGTCACCGCCGTGCCGGATTATCGGAAAGTCGTCAATGAAATGATTCGCGTCTGCCGTCCGGGCGGACGGATTATCATGCTCAACCACTTCAGCAACGGGAACAAGATCATTGCCGCCATGGAAAAAGTGATCTCGCCGCTCACCAAACATTTGGGATGGCGCACAGATCTTTCATTGAACACGGTGCTGGAAGGGACGTCCTTGCATGTCGCCCGGAAGCAGAATGTCAATCCGCTGCGATTCTGGGCGCTCGTCGAATGTGTGAACGGGAAGAACGGCCACCCCATATTGAACGGCAATGGAGCGGCCGGATACGCCAACGGCTCGACCAGCTACACCCCCGAGAGCAACGGACAATACGCGAACGGGCACTCGATCTGACCGGCGCCGTTATTTCTCCGATTTGCGTCTGCCGTCCTGAGCCACCCAACTTTCCCAGCTTTCCCCCGGAACGATCGTCGTCCCGACCAGGCACCGTCCAAGATAGGATTGTGTGATGTGATCGGCGAGCGCGGCAAGCACGCGCGGACCATGACCTCCCCGGGGAGCCTGCACCCTGAGCATAATGCCGAATCCGTCCTCGTCCAGGGGCCCATAGAGCATCACGCGCACGCTGTCGGCCGGCGCGGAGCAGGCGTCGCCACTCGGAATCAGATCTCCCAGCCACTGGATGGCCGGATGCACACGGCTGCTCCGCTTGGCCTCCTTCCAGGCACATGGAATGCCTGCACGGTCCAGCGCCGCCAGCAACCAGTCGACGCTTGGGCCTTCGGGAGCCAGGCTTTGAAACGTCCAGCGGGCCAATTCCTGTCCTGGTCCGAACTCGACGATCGGGGCCGACACTTCTTCGAACACCGCCTCTTCACACACGACATAGAGTTCGCCCTGCGGATCGAACCAAAATCGTAACCGGCCGGCCGTGGCTTCGGCTTGGATCATCGTGAGCGCCGAACAATCTGCGCCTTCCTGTTCAAAGATGGAAAAATCGGTCACCCCGGTCATCGCCAGCTTGGCCACCCGGACCACGTCCCGCAGCTGATACCGGATGACCACGGACACGGCCGTACCGGCCAGCAGATCGCGTCCCGTTTCTTCATCGAAGAGCCGCCGCTTGGACATCTGGACGTCGGTGACATAGCCGCCGCGGAACCCGCCCGTATGCGCGATCAACCAGCGAAGATCTTCGACATTGGCAATCACGTGAGTCATGTGCCGGATTGTATCGCAGGATGCTCGGGAACGGCTAGGCACATTTATATCTCCTGTTTGTCGTTCGCCCATCCGCTCACATCCCACGATTGATTAGAGGCGCCTGCCTGAAGTAGCCTAGGAGCTTCATTTCTCTGTCTAGGGCTTCCGGTGGAAAGGAGTGCTGCACCATCATGGCTGGTTTCCCGATCGAAGTTGCAACCCGTATCAAGACCCTGCCTCCCTATTTGTTCGCCGCCATCGATGACATGAAGCAGAAGGCGATTGCCAAGGGCGTCGATATCATCAATCTCGGCATCGGAGACCCCGATCTCCCGACTCCTGCGCCCATCGTCGAAAGCCTCGCTCAGGCCGCAAAGAATCCCAAGCATCATCAATATCCCTCATATGAAGGCATGCTGACATTCCGCAAGGCCGTGGCCGACTGGTACAAGCGCCGGTTCCATGTGACGCTTGACCCAGGCAATGAAGTGCTGACGTTGATCGGCTCCAAGGAAGGCATCGGCCATATTCCGCTCGCCTTTGTCGATCCCGGTGACATCGTCCTGGTGCCGAGTCCCGGCTATCCGGTGTATCCGGTGGGAACAAACTTCGCCGGCGGCGTCTCGCATTTGATGCCGCTTACCAAGCAGAACGGCTTCTTGCCGGATTTGAGCGCGATACCCAAGGACATTGCGCGCAAAGCCAAACTGATGTTCCTGAACTCGCCGAACAATCCGACGTCGGTCATTATGACGAAAGACTACTTCAAGCGGGTCGTCGCGTTTGCGCAGGAACATCACGTCATCGTCTGTCACGACGCCGCCTATTCGGAAATCTTCTACGACGGCAAGCGTCCTGCGAGTTTTCTCGAGGTGGATGGCGCAAAAGAGGTCGGGATCGAATTCCACTCACTTTCAAAGACCTATAATATGACCGGCTGGCGCATCGGCTTCGCCGTAGGGCACAAGGACGTGCTGGCCGGGCTCGGCAAGGTAAAGAGCAATCTGGACTCCGGTTGCTTTCAGGCCATTCAGGAGGCCGGCATCACCGCGCTGAACCTGGACGACGGCGTGACCGACGGCCTGAGAAAGATTTATCAGGAGCGCCGAGACATCCTGGTTCCCGGCCTCAAGAAATTGGGGCTGGAAGTCGATCCACCTCCCGCCGCCTTCTATATCTGGGTGACGGTGCCGAAAGGCTACACCTCCACCTCGTTCACCGCCCACCTGCTGGAGCACGCCGGCATCGTCACGACGCCTGGCAATGGCTTCGGCGCGCCGGGCGAGGGCTATATCCGCATGACGGTCTGTACCACGAAGGAACGGCTGGCAGAAGCGGTGGAGCGGATCAAGAAAGCAGGATTCTAGAGCGTCGGGGTCTGCGCTTCCGGTTCATGAACGACTTCACGAGGCACGCGCGTGCGCGAGACGGTGTTTATCGGATTCGGCTCGAACGTCGGCAATCGGCTGGATTTCTGCGACCGCGCCGTCACGCTCCTGAGTCTCCTGCCGCATTCGCAACTCACGGGCGTCTCGCTCTTGTATGAGACGGAGCCGGTGTTCGACCATGCGCAACCGGGCGAAGGCTGGTTCCTCAACGGCGTCGTGCAATTGGAGACAGACCTCACCCCCCGCAGCTTGTTGACGATGCTGCGGGAGATCGAACGCGCGCTGGGGCGCGATGAAGACGATCGGTCCGGTCCTAGAACGATCGACCTCGACATGCTGTTTTATGGGATGAGAGTGATCAATGAGCCGGATCTCATCGTGCCACATCCCCGGTTGCATCAACGCCGGTTCGTGCTGATGCCCATGAGCGAACTCGATCCGCTGTGGGAGCATCCGACGTTGCATCGAACGATTAATCAGCTCCTGGCCGACGTGCCTGATCGGTCCAAAGTCCAGCTCGTGTTTCCGCAGCCCTCCACCCGCTACGGCTCCCGTCCGGCTTGCAATCCTGATTCATGAAAATCATACGTTCCCCGCAGGCGATGACCAGGTGGAGCGACGGTCTTCGCCGCAAAGGCGTCACCATCGGCTTTGTGCCGACTATGGGAGCGCTGCACGACGGGCATCGCGCGCTGATCCACGCGGCGAGATCGCAGTGCGACGCACTCGTCGTGAGCATTTTTGTCAACCCGATTCAATTCGGTCCCGCGGAAGACCTGACGAAGTATCCGCGGCCCATCACCAGAGACCGGGCCCTCTGCCGCGCCGAAGGCGTCGACGTGTGCTTTGAGCCCGCGGCGCGATCCATGTACCCGGACGGCTTCCAAACGGTGGTGTCCGTGCCCGGACTCGCCAGACGATGGGAAGGCGAGATACGTCCCCAGCACTTCGCCGGCGTGGCGACCGTCGTCACAAAGTTATTCGGCATGGTCCGGCCGCACGGCTCGTGGTTCGGGCAAAAGGATTTCCAGCAGGCGGCCCTGGTGCGACAGCTGGCACAGGATCTCAATCTCGGTGTGCGTATCGTCGTTCGTCCGACGGTGCGGGAACCGGACGGCCTGGCCAAAAGTTCGCGCAACGTCTATCTCTCGCAGGAGGAGAGGGGAATCGCACCCATCTTATATGCCGGTTTGCGATCCGGAGCAGCGGCCATTCGGAACGGCCTCCGCGATGGGAAGCGGATTCGAGGCCTGATGGCATCGATCGTTCGCCGGGAGCGGGCTGTGACGGTCGACTACCTTGCGGTGTGCGACCCGGTGAGCTTAGAACCGCTCGCCGCCGTCACCGGTCGCACGGTCTTGCTCGGCGCCGTCCGTGTCGGAAAGGTGCGCCTGATCGACAATCTCGTCGTCGCACCGTGACACAACGCGTCAAAATCTGGTTAGGAATAGGGGTTGGGATGGACGCTTTGTCCCACGAGAAGACTGAGCACGACTTGGCTGAGCCGCTGTTTTTCATCGGCATGAAATTCAAGAAAGCGTACGCCCATGGAGTCCGGCCGCACGGAGCACACCATCGCCGTATCGACGCGGATGTCTTCTTCATCGGAGGCGGGTTTGATGGTGATCTCAAGGAAGGTGCCTTTTGGCAAGGCCGACTCCGTCTCCAACGTGCAGCCCGCCATCGAAATATCCGTGACTCGATTGTCCGATCGCACCGCATTATCTGCCAGCACGGTGGCATGAAGAGAGGTCGGCAGGCGCCGGAACTGCCGGCGGTCAAACGATTGGGTCGCGTTCGGCGATCCGGTCCAAAAGGCATGAAACCGCATGGTGCAGAGCTGGCAGCGGAACGGTAAGACTTTGATGCGGTTGAGGACGCGCTCCATCCGGCTTTCTTGAGCGGTCACCCGCACAAAAGGCGTTCCACAGCTGGGGCAATGAAGCTGCTTCATGTATTCCGGTGCGACTCCCGCGAGACACCATTGCTCGAAGGGTCCCCCGCCAACGCGGCCTCACACTGCGCATCCAGAAGGGGCTGCACGGAGGCCGGAGAATAGGTCGGCGGCTTCACCCATTTCCCGTCCGCTCGCTTAAAACCGCCGACCTTGCTCAAGTTCGACCGGTGAACCTCCTCAAACACCGGCTTCATGTCGATCCCGTACGACACCGCCGTCCCGTAGACCACATACAGCAAGTCAGCCATCTCCTTTGCGATCGCGGCCAGATCCTCGCGGGTCAGAGCTTCCTTGAGCTCATCGAATTCCTCTTGGATCAATCGAACGCGCAACTCTTGAGTTGATCCGGCTGGAATCGCCGGGCGCTCCTGCACCAGAATGTCAAACTTGCGGTGGAACTCAGCGACCATGGATTGCTCGTCGGTCATGAGGCTCCTTTTGTTATGGCGTCTCAAAGGGCAACGACTTGCGCGGAAACAACTCCGCCGGTTCCAACACCGGAATGTCTTTATCAGAGGAGACCCCCAGTTCCTTGAACTTTCTGGCCGCCGGGAGAATCCTGGTCTCCAGCGACCCTACGGCGCGATTGTACGCCGACACGCTTTTGCCCAACGCCTGCCCGACATCGTTGAAATGTTCCGCCAGAACGGCCATGCGCTCGTAGAGGTCCTTGCCCAATCTGCCGGCTTCTTCGGCATGCGCGTTCAATTGTTCCTGCCGCCAGCCATAGGCCACGGCCCGCAGCAGGGCCACGAGTGTGGCCGGCGTGGCCAACACCACGCCGCGGGAAAATCCCTCTTCGATCAAGTGTGGATCTTGATCTAATGCCGCGCCCAGGAACTGTTCGCCCGGCAGAAACAGGACAACGAATTCAGGCGCGCGATCGAACTGCGTCCAGTACGCTTTTAAGGACAATTCATCCATGCGGCTCCTCACTTGCTCCGCATGGCGGCGCAAGGCGTCGGCGCGCAGTTGATCGGTCGGCGCTTCATGGGCATCCAGATAGGCGGCGAGGACCGTCTTGGCATCCACGATAATTTGCCGGCCCCCGGGCAGACGGACGACCATATCAGGGCGAAAGCGGCCGTCGTTGCCGGTCACCGTCGCTTGTTGCACAAAATCACAATGCTCGACCATGCCCGCCAGCTCCGCGACACGTTTCAAGGTGGTCTCTCCCCACTGTCCGCGCACGGTCGGGGCGCGCAAGGCCTTCACCAGATTGCCGGTCTCCTGCTGAAGGCGCTGATGCGATTCGGCCAACGATTTTAAATGCTGATCCAGCCCGCCGTACGCCGACTGCCGGGATTGCTCCAGCAGGCGCATCTGTTCATCATAGCGTTGCAGCGACTCGTGCAACGGCCTGACGAGTCCATCGATGGCCTGCTGCCGTTGCGTCAGATCACCTTCGGCCTTCGCGTGCAACGCTTCAAAGGATACCGCGGCGAGTTTGAGAAAGGCGTCGTTGTTTTGCTTCAGGGCTTCGCCGGACAGCGCTTGAAACGAGCCCATCAATTCCTGTCGCGCCTGATCGAGCAGCGTTTTCTGGTCGGCGAGTTGCCTGGTCGTGTCTTCGATCCGCGTCTCCGCTGCCACGCGTGCTTGTTGCGCGTCGGCTAACGATTCGCGCAGGGCCAGGCTTTCCTGGCGGTGATGATCGAGTTGCTTGCGCAATTCCTCAGCCGTGGCTTCCGCTCGTTGAGAGTGTACCCGCAAGCGGCCGGACACCCAGAGACCGACCAGGGATCCGCCGAGCAGCAATCCCATCCCAAGGCCTGTCAGCAAAGTGATCATCTCGTTCATGAGCTCGGCCTCTCCAACGGGCGTCACTGCGACAAGAATTGAAAAGCGCGTGTGAAGAAAAACTTCCAGGTGAGAAACGCGACGAGGGTACGCAAATGGTTGTAAAAGGTCAAGGACCCAGAACACGCTAGGATCGATTGGCTTTAGCAATTCTGCTAAGGATTACGAATCGGCGGCTCATTGAAGACAATGGTGCCGGCGCCTGCATCGAGCGTCACGCGTTGTCCTGATGCCAGCTTCGTCATCGCTTGTACGACATTCGCAATAGTCGGCAAGCCGTACTCACGGGCGATAATGGCCCCGTGCGACAAGGTGCCGCCCATTTCGACGATGAGTCCGCCGGCCATCCCAAACAGAGGCGCCATGCCCGGATCGATGACGGAAGCCACCAGGATATCGCCCGGACGCACATGGCTCCAGTCAGACGGGGATCGCAGCAATCGGACAGGACCGCTCACGCAACCGACGCTGATCGGGAGTCCACGTAATAGGTTATTTGACCCAGCCGCGCACGGTTCCGTGAATCCGGAGACAGCCTGTTGCCAGTCGTGAATGGTGTCGGGAACCTGAACGGCGGCATCACGAATCCACGCCGCGCGGCGACCGGCGATCAGCATCTTAAAGTCCTTTTGCTCTGCCACCAGGAGCGCGGATCGCTCCTCAAGCGTCACGAAAAATATATCTTCGGCACAATCCAAACGTTCCTCCTTAACGAGCAACTCGCCGAGTCGCAGGAGGAGATGGCGGACCGCCGTGGAGTAGTACATCAAGTGATGCCGGTTGGCTTCTCGCAATGCGAAGAATCGGGCCAAGCGCCTGTACCACCATACGAACATCGCCCTTCGGTCCCACCGCCAGGCCAGCCGCCGTCTGATTTCCACGAGCGCGTCCTGGCGACAACGCGCCTGCCTGGACAGTAGATCGGAGGGAGCCGTTGTGGCAGCCGCGAGCTGCGCCCGGATGACTTGCAGGATGGAATCGGGCTGTTCGGCCATCCGCGGCGACATGACATCTGATTCGCCGACCGCTCGGTGTCCGTACGCGCGAAGATAGTCTTCGAACGCATGAAGAAACTCCGTCCCGTTGAGAGCCATTCGGAAGTCCATCGGATTCCATGGGTCGGAAGACAGCCACTGATTGACGGCGGATTCCCGCTTGGCCGCTTCGACCAGCGCAGACAAATCCACAATCTGACGGGCGCTGATGACAGTTCCCTGGCCCTGCAAGGCGGCGTTGAAGAGCGTCCGCCAGTCTCCACCCAGCCACCGCGGCAGCCGCTGACTGAAGGCCTGCAAGCATTGACCGACTCCGGCCGCGATGCCGAATGTGACTTCATGCCCATCCAGCCGCCGGCCGAGGCAATCAAGATGATCGGCGATTTGTTCCTTCGTAAAATGGCGGATGCGATCCGGGTGATAGCAGGACGCTTGTGTCTTCATCACGTCGAACCACGCCGGTCCATACTTTTCACAGCGCCTCAGTTCTCTGATCATCAAGCAGCCGGCTCTCACCAATGCCGCCCGCCCGATGCGTCTGACAGCCGGCGGCCACAGCAGCTGCACGCCGCCCATCTGCTCAGCGTTCAATGAAGGGTCGCCTCCCAGCTGGCCCACCAGGCTATAAAAGAGCGTCGCATTGAGATAGGGACGACCATGCAGGATGCGGACGGACGATAGTCCGCCCGGAATCCGACAGCCCAATCGCCGATAGTGGGCGAGAATGTGCACGTCCATAAAATACTGCAAAAAGGAGAGACCGATCGGACTGGGCATCTCCGGCATCGTTTCCTTGAAGTTCGCCCTGGTCCACTCGCAGTCGTCGTTCGTGAGTTCGGAGGAACGACGAGCCGCGGTGATCGGACGCGCTTGCATGACCCAGAGTCGAGTGGCATCAAACACCCACTCGATATCGACCGGATAGCCGAACGCGCGCTCGATCTGCTTTGTCATTCGCGCAAGTTCGTCGAGCTGGTCGTCTGAGAGCGACGACGTGTAGCGGATGGCCTCTTCAACCGGCTCTGTGTGCACACCCTGCTCGGCGACGGTCACACGTGCCGGCTTGTCCGCGATGAGGCGCCTCCGAATGCCGGGGTGGTGACCATCGCCCATTTCGACGACATACTGATCGGGCACGGCTTGCCCCTCGACGAGAGGGGCAGCCAGTCCGTACACCGCGTTGATCGTCACCTGGCTGGAGCGTCCCGTGACGGGA
>CAVSJC010000009.1:0-105602 GCA_963728135.1 uncultured Nitrospiraceae bacterium
CTGACCCTGTATCTCGCCGTGAAGCCGTCGCCGCGTAAATGGACGGCAAAGAAAGCGCGGTGACCGGGAGGACTCACCGCGCTTTCTGTTTCGGATTACTGCTGCGCGACCAGCTGCCGTTGAAGATTCTGTGCCGTGGATAAATGACTTTGAAGCTCCGGCCGCGCCTGGATGAGATGCTGTTTCAGGCGTGAATCGTCAGCCGATTCCGCCGTATCTCCCACCAGCTTGACGGCTTGCTCGTGCATCTTCACCTGGTAGGCCATATAGGCGCGGTCGAAATCCTGTCCGGACTGTTTGCGTAGCTGTTCCATCGTCTCTTGATGCGTGCTCTCCAGGGCCGAGGCCAGACGGGGCTTTTCCGGCTCCACCTTAATCCGCCTTGCCAGCTGAAGATTCTTTTGCATCATGTCGGTGTGCTCATCGACCAGGCGCGTGGCGTAGGTCCGCACCGCCTGCGACGAAGCTTTTTGCTTCGCCAGTTGAGCCGCTTCGATCTCGCTGGTGTCAATCGTATTCAACACCGCCACGACATTGGCATTCGAGAGTGTGCCGGGCATGGCGCGCTGGGCAGCCGCACAGCCTGACAGCAACGCGCCGGCGGACAACGCAACCGTGAGTATGGTGAGTGTTCGCATAATTCCTCCTCCGTGAAGTGGTGATGACGCTATTGCTCGTCCATGGAGTCTGAGCTGGTGCAAATTGCAGACCGACTCGAAGCGGATGGACGGGATCACGCGGCTCGGCGCAGATTCTCCGCTGGCGTCCCACGCACTCGCGAAACCTGCATGCAGCGGTGCAATTCTTCGACAAACGGCAGGACGACGAAAATGAGAATCGCCGTGAAGAGTCCCAGGAGATACCCCAGCGGCAGCGGCGGGTTTTTGAAACGTATCTCGAAGCGCGGCGTCTCCAGGCCAAGGCCGAACAAGGCGAGAAACTGATCCCAATACAGGATGGTCACGAAGGACACGCCCATCAGCGGGAGCAGCTCTAAAAAACTGTGCACCTGCTGTTCAAGGGGACCCACGTAACGTCGGGTGATGGCATAGCGCGCATCCCACATGGCCGTCGCCTGGTGCGCGACCAGAGCGACCAGCATGAACAGCAGCACCAGCGCATTGATGTCCAGCAGCAGACCCATCAGCACAGGGAGGCCGGTTTCACCCAATTGCAGCAGATGCAGCAGCGATTCTTTCGTGCCGCTGGTGTGGGCGATCTGCGTGCGACGGTGCAGCGCGTAATCACTCAAGCCCGCCACGATCCACAGCGGCAGGATGAAATACAACAAATACGCTCGTACGAGGTCGGCAGGATCGGACACGGCGCGCTCCAGTCGTCTGTTTCCTACGAATGGTTCTACGAAACCTCGACCAGCAGCGGCACTCGGAGAAGTCCTAGCAAATCGACACATTGGGCAGTGCGTATGCAGTGATACGCAGCGGAAGAGATGTCCGGAGGAAGACAGGATGTCCTGGGTTTTTGAGGCGCCGCTCACCTTCGCATACGTGCTGTGACCGGGACAACGTGAAAGCCGCGGGGCTTGCAGCCGTCATGTATTCAAGAGCTATCGGTCCGCCTCTTGCACCACTCCGCTAAACCGATCCACTGAGCGAAGGGACCGCATGGCAACGAAACGCAAAGCCACTGGTATCACCCGGGCGCCGCGAGAGCGGGAGGAAGAGGAACAAGCCAAAGTACCGCCGCGCGGCAAGGCCGTCATCGGAAAAGGGCGCAATCGAAAGCCCGTGTCGCCTGGAGCCAGGCGGCGGTCATCCTAGTCGTGACATCAACCAATCAGGGAGGTTCCATGGCTGCAACAGATACGGGACGAGAACGCTACCGTACGAACACTCAGGACCTGGATTGGAGCGAAGAACAAGCCGCCGGCTCGCAGGGGAGTCAAAACGTCGGCGACGTCGAACGCATGGCATCGGCCGTGTTGGGCGGGGGACTGCTGGTCAGCGGGTTGATGCGGCGATCATGGGCGGGGGCCGGTCTAGCAGTGATCGGCGTCTCTCTCCTACACAGGGGCATGAGCGGCTATTGCGCCCTCTTCAATGCCATGGGCATCGACTCGACGCGAGCGGGGTCCTCGACGAACGCCATCGGCCGGCGCAAGGTCCATACTTCCCAGGCGACGAAGATCAGGAGAACCATCGAGATCAACCGTCCACCCGCCGAGCTCTACCGCTATTGGCGGACATTGGAAAATCTCCCGCGAGTGATGAGCCACTTGGAATCCGTGCAGGTGATCAACGACCGGTTGTCCCACTGGGTCGTGAAAACGCTGCCCGGCGCGCCCTCGGTGGAATGGGACGCAGAAATCATCAACGACATTGAGCACGAACGGATCGGCTGGCGTTCGCTGACCGGCGCCGATGTGGACAACACAGGATCGGTGGAATTCGAACCGGCCGGAGACGGCCAGCGGACGCGGCTGACTGTGACATTACAGTATGCTCCGCCGGCCGGGCGCATCGGCATCGCCATTGCCAAGCTGTTGGGTGAAGATCCGGAATACAAAATCGCCCGGGACCTGGAACGTTTTAAGGACACGATGGAAGCGGGCGCCCAATCGGGAGCCAGGCGCCGATAACGAACAGCCGAAGAGCGCAGGACCACACTTGCAGGAGGAGTGCACACGCACTTGATTGTCTTGCCTGTCGGGCCGTGCGGGTCATCGCGGCGCATACGGACGTGGTACATGGGCAAGTCGAAGGCGGCCGATCGCCGCATGTTAGCGGTCCAACCGGACGATCACGTGACGGGGGCGCCAAAGGCCGCCATGACGGTGATCGCCTATTGCGATTTTGAATGTCCGTATTGCGGGCGGGCCTATCATGTCGTCACCCGGCTGATGGGCCGGTTCGGTGACCGTCTTCAATTTGTCTTCCGGCATTTTCCGCTCAGGGACAAACATCCCTTCGCCGAGGCGGCCGCGGAGTTTGCGGAAGCGGCGGCCGCACAGGGCCGGTTCTGGCCCATGCACAACTTCCTGTTCGCCTATCAGGACTCGCGGGACGCGGAGGACGTCTTCAACTTCGCCGCGAAAATCGGGCTTGATGTCGACCGCATGCGGCAGGAAATCACCGATCGTGTGTATGCCGACCGCGTGCAGCGCGACGTCGAAGGCGGCCGGCGGCTGGGTGTCGATGGCACGCCGACGTTCTTCCTGAACAATGAGCGATACACGGACGAGGATCGCATCGAGCATTTGATCCAGCGGGCCGCCTAGGGACCGCCACACATCGCCGGGAGGAACACGACTCCTGCGATCACCACCAACCATTCGTTATGAGGAGAAGCATTATGAAGCAGATGTCAGTTTGCATTGTTGCCTTGTGTGTGTGGTTCACCGGCGCTGTCGCGGGCGCGGACATGAACAAGACGGCTCCGGCCCTGCCGGCCGCTCCCGGCTCGAAAGCCGAGGTGGCCGTCAACGAAGGGATGGCGCACTACGATAAAGGTCACTGGGACGTCGCGAAAAAACACTTCCAGGAAGCGGTGCAAGCGGACCAGCGGTCGGCCGAAGCCCATTATGATCTGGCGCTGACGCTTGACAAGGCCGGCGATCACAAAGCCGCCATTGAGCATTTCAAGACGGCGCAGGAGCTCGGCAAAGACAATCCTCAAATCCAGAACTCCGGCATCCTTCAAGCCCATTTGAAAGCGAAACACTAGTTTCCCGGCGGACGGCGGGCATGTGCTGGCTCAGCCGTCGGCCGGGCTCGACCGGCGGGTGATAGAGGAGGCGCGGTCTGCTGAGAGCAATGAAAAAAAATGGACAGGGCGCGATGAAATTGTCCAATGACCAATCAGCGCAGGGCGGCGGTCGCCAGATGGCTCCCAACGAGGGATCCGTGCTCTTCATCGGCAACGCGACGGTGTTGATCCGGTACGGCGGGTTCACCATCTTGACGGATCCCACCTTCATCCATCAGCACGAGCAGGTGTCGATCGGCTACGGCATGCACAGCGTCCGGCTGACCAATCCAGCAATGGACATCAGTGCGCTCCCCCCGCTGGATCTCATCGTCCTGTCTCATTTTCATGGAGACCATTTTGACCAGGTGGCCGAACGCGAATTGGATCGGTCTTATCCCATTGTCACGACGCCTGAAGCGGCCAAGAAGTTGAATGAGCGGGGATTCGCCCGCACGACAGCCCTGACCACATGGTCATCGACCGCGATGACCAAGGGCGACACGGAACTGCGCATTACTTCCATGCCGGGCCGGCACGGGCCGCCCCTGGCCAATCTGGTGTTACCGGCAGTGATGGGCAGCATGCTGGAATTTCAGTCACCCGGCACCAAAGCATTCCGTCTCTATCTGACCGGAGACACGCTGATCATCGACGATTTGAAGGAGATTCCCCGGCGGTATCCGGACGTGGACCTGGCCTTGCTCCATTTAGGCGGCACGCGGGTGTTAGGTCTCCTCGTCACCATGGATGCGAAGCAGGGCGTCGAGATGTTGCGCGTGATCCGTCCCCAACGGGCGATTCCGATTCATTACAACGACTACGACGTGTTCACGTCGCCGTTGTCGGATTTCCAACGGGAGGTCAGGGCGGCGGGATGGCAGGACCGGGTCGAGTATCTGACTCACGGCGAGTCGTACCGCTTCCGCGTGCCGGCCTCAAGAGCCGCGGCGTAGCGACGGCCACTCAGGACGATGGAGCGCTCCCATGGCGACCGACAAACAGCGAGCCGCCGCGAGGCGGAATATTATCAAGGCGACGAAGGCCGCGAAACGTAAACGGACCATCGCGCGCCTCCCAAAACGGACCCGGCGCGCCCTTGGGCAGCAGGGAGCCAAAGCCGCTGCGCAGTCACGGCGGAAGGCCGCCTGAACCCGGCTGGTCTGATCACAATCAAAAAGGAGAGGATGTGTACACGCTCGGAATCAATGCCGCATTTCATGATCCCGCCGCCTGTCTGGTGCGGAACGGCCGGTTGATCGCCGCCGCCGAAGAGGAACGCTTCACCCATATCAAGCATGGGAAACGGCCGATTCCGTTCAGCACGTATGAACTGCCGTTTCACGCCATCGAATTCTGCGTCCGGAAAGCGGGCATTCGTCTTTCCGATGTCGATCACGTGGCCTATTCATTCGATCCGTATCTCTTGCTGGGTCCACACGCGGGCAATGCGCAGATTCCGATCCCGCTGCAACGTCAAGGGCTGGAAACGAGGGAGTGGGAATCGCCCTGGGATCCGCTGGCGCTCTCCGCGATCGTGAACGCGCCCCGCCACCTGGCGAGCGGGGTGCCCCATCATTTGAGCGAGCTGTGCGGAGGCCTTCCGGAGGAGGGGCCAGGCAGTTGGCATTATGTGCCGCATCATCTGGCTCACGCCGCGAGCGCATTCCACGCCTCTCCGTTTCCCTCGGCCGCCGTCATGACGCTGGACGGGCGGGGCGAGCGCGCCACGACGAGTTACTATGTGGGACACGGACAGCAACTCATCGAGCATGGCGCGGTCACCATGCCGCACTCGCTCGGCCTCTTGTACGAACAGGTCACCACCTATCTGGGATTTTTGCATTCCAGCGACGAATATAAGGTGATGGCGCTCGCATCCTTTGGAAAGCCGGAATTTGTGAAGGAGCTGCGGGACATCGTGCAGGTCCTTCCCGACGGGCAGTACGTCATTCAGCCGGTCGATCTGGCTGAACGGTTCGGTCCCGCGCGGCGGCGCGGAGGGCCGCTTGAGCAGCGCCATTACAATCTGGCGCGGTCGCTGCAGCAGGTCCTGGAAGAGTCGACATTGGAATTAGCCGCATGGCTGCACCGGTCGACCCGGCAGGAGGCCCTCTGCCTGGCCGGGGGGGTCGCGCTGAATTGCGTGCTCAATGCCCGGCTCAGAGATCAGAGCCCGTTCAAAGAGCTGTGGGTACAACCGGCCGCGGGAGACGCCGGCACGGCACTCGGCGCCGCGGTCTGGATCGATGCGCAGATGCGTCCGACGAAGGGCGTCCGCCCATCCATGATGAACCATGTGTTCTGGGGGCCTTCGTACAGCGACGAAGAGATTGAAGCGATCTTGCGCCGGTCCAAGCTTTCCTATCGGCGGCTCGAGAATGTGGCGGAAGAGACGGCGGCCCTGCTCGAGCAGGACCGCATCATCGGCTGGTTTCAAGGTCCGATGGAATTCGGACCCCGCGCGCTCGGCGCCAGATCGATCTTAGCGTCGCCCATCAGTCCCTCGATGCAGGATCGCCTCAACGATATCAAAGACCGGGAAGATTTCCGGCCGGTGGCGCCGGTGGTGCTGGAAGAGCGAGCCGGTGACTGGTTTGAGAATGCCGGCCCGTCCCCCTTCATGTTGTTCGTGTTCGACGTGCGGCCCGACAAAGCCGGCCAGATCCCCGCGGTGAGGCATGTCGACGGGACGGCGCGCGTGCAGACGATCAATCGCACACAACACCCGCTCTATTATGATCTGGTGAAGGCGTTCGGCCGAAGAACCGGCGTACCTGTGTTAGTGAATACCTCCTTCAATATCCGGGGGGAACCGATGGTCTGCAGCCCGCGTGACGCCGTGGCTGCCTATTGTATGTCGCCGCTCGACGCCCTGGTCATCGGCTCATTCCTCCTCGAGAAACCGGGAGTGAGCCATCGATGATGGGGATGGGGGAACCTGCGTCCATCACCGGAGATCACGGGGTCCTGGCCTCGGTGGTCATTGCCACATTGAATCGGCCGGCGTTGCTTGACCGGTGCCTTCGCGCGCTCGCCGCACAGGGCCTGCCGAGCGCGCAGTATGAAGTCATCGTCGTGGACGATGGGCCCCACGAGGCGACCGAAGACATGGTGCGAAGCTGGGCGCATCGCTGTCCTGAATTCCGTCTTGTGTACCGGATGTCAGGCCCCAAACATGGTCCGGCCGCCGCCCGTAACGCGGGATGGCGCAGTGCGCACGGTGCCGTGATCGCCTTTACCGATGACGATTGCATTCCAGACGCCGGTTGGCTGCAGGCGGGGCTCGCCGCGCTGGCATCTCAGGACGCGGGCGCCGCGTGGGGACGTATTATCGTCCCGCTGCCTCCGGAGCCGACCGATTGGGAGCGGAATGTGGCCGGGCTGGAACAGGCGCCCTGCGCGACGGCGAATTGTTTTTACCGGCGTGCGGTGCTGGAGGCGGTCGGCGGCTTCGATGAACGCTTCACCGAGGCCTGGCGTGAAGACAGCGATTTGCACTTCCGCGTGCTGGCTCTCGGTGTCGCCATCAAGCATGCGCCGTCGGCAGTCGTGGAGCACCCGGCCCGGCCCGCTCCATGGGGCGTGAGTATCAGGGTGCAGCGCCAGAACCGGTTCAATGCGCTGCTCTATAAGAAGCATCCGACGTTCTATCGATTGTTCAATCCGCACGAACCCCCGTGGGCCTATTACGCCATGGTCGCCCTGATAGTCATCGGCGGCATCGCCATGGCGATGGGCCGGGCGCCGCTGGCAATGATCGCGATTGTGACCTGGTTGTGCCTGGTCGCCGCCTTTTGCGTCCGGCGATTGCGGCACGCGTCACGACGGCCGTCGCATGTCGCCGAAATGCTCGTCACGTCGTTGATCATTCCGCCGTATGCGGTGTTCTGGCGGTTGTATGGCGCGCTGAAATATCGCGTCGCGTTTTTGTGACAGGCTCTGTAATGACCGTTCATCGCTCGCAACACCGATAGGGAGGTGAACATGACTGCCGATCCCAAGGACGACAAAGAACGGGAAATAGACGCCGACGATATGATCCGTCAGTACGAGGAAGGCGAGCAGATGTCGCTGGAGGCACTCGCAGGCGAGCCGGAGGACGAGATTGAGTGGCATGACCAGGCCACCCGGGACACACCGAGGCCGGAGGAGGCTGTCGTCAGCGGCGGCGACATCGATGCGGCCTGGAGTCCGACGGCGACGGGAGAGGAAACCGTCGGCGGCTCCAATCCCACCCCCGATCAGGATCTCGTGGATGAGATTGGCGCTGCCGTGGGCGTCACCTATGAGGAAGGTGAGCCGATCGATCCCGACGGCAAGATGGAATCCCGCGATGCCGAGCGTTGGGAACTGAATCCTGCGAGCGCGGAAGACTATGCCCAACGGACCGGGCAGGCCGAGCAAGCATCGACGGACGATGAACGAACGCAGGGTGACCGGCCCGCTTCTTCAGAAGACCAAAAAAGAGCGGCATAAAACGGATCACTGAGGATGACGGCCGCCTGGTTGCAGGCGGCCGTCCGGTGCCCAGCCTCAGCCGTGCTCACGCTACGCCGCTCGCCTCGTCTCCCGGTGTTCCACCTCCACCACTGCGTCGGTCCAGTAGTACCCGAAGTAGGCCGCACTCACCGCGGTGAGGGCATGCAGCCAGACGTCATGCCCGAACAAAGGGATTAAGCCGAGCGTCGTGTCCAACCCCGGTATCAAACCCATGACGGTCAATGCGCCATAGAAGACTGCGACCCCTCTGCAAAAGCGCAGCGCATCAACCGGCGTTCGAGACGCGATCCATCCCCAGAAGCCGATACCGAGATGCACGACGTTGTGCAGCACATTGATCGCGAACAAACCGAGCAAGTAGCCGAACCCGGTTTGCACCGTCAGCCCTAGACGCTCGGCTGGAGCGGGACTGACGAGAGCCGGGATAAATCCCAGCACGCCCACAACGAGAAACAAGGCGCCCAGTACTTTTGCGAAGCGTTGTATTGTCATAGGTACCTCCTCGTACCCGTGAACATTGCAAGAACCATGGCGCGCGACAGCCTCGTAGCAGCCATGACGTCGGCCTGCGTGGTAACAGACAATCTGTCTTGTGACGGACATTTTGCCGGGTTGTGTCTATCTGCACAGGCAGGAGATCACGAGCGCCCTTCTAAAGCGCTTGAGATTGTGGGCTCCCGCGAAGGGCCATCAGGCGGCATATGGCTTGCTGCCTACAGAAAGTGCACGCCACACCCTTGATATGTCCATCACAAGGAGGAGCCATGAGATCCATGTACCGATTCGTGAAAGCTGTTCGCCATTCATGGCTGATCGCGGCATTTGTCGGGACCGGCGCCGCATCCCTCGCGCTGGCGGGTGATCCGCCTACCGAACAGCAGATGCAGCGGTTGCTTCAATCGGCGGCGCAAGCGGCGGATCGCCCCGATCATGACTTTGCCGCGAATTCCATCCAGCAATTAGTGGAGCAAGCCAATGCGCTGGGGCTGAAGAAGGACCAGATCGAAAAGATTACGGCCATTCGCGATCAGTATGCCCAGACGCGAAGCCGTCGGGAAGCGGCGTACAAGCAGAGCGAGATGGACGCGCTCAAGCTGATTCATGACCGCCACACGTCGCTGGCGTCAGTGGAAGCCGCGGTGCAAAAGGCTGATCAAGAGCACAGCAAGCTGCGGATGGCGGGCATCGTCGCGCTCCGGGAAGCCGGAGACGTGTTGGGGCCTGAACAATATTCACAGTGGCGTCAAACGCACGCCTCGAGCCAAGTGGCGCGATCGCCGAAGCCCGAAGTCACCGGCGACCCGTCAGAGACCGAGCGCATCGCTCCTCATTGAAAGGAGGGCCCTATGCGACCTGCATCACACCATCCATCGACCCGGGGTGCCACGAAAGGAGAACACATGCGACAGATGACCGTCCTGATTGCCATGGCTTTGTTCGCGGGGGGCCTGGCCGGTATGCCTCTTCTGGTGCATGCGGACGGTAATACGCCGGTCGCCGAGGGGGCAACGGTGATCATTGAATACTCGATCACGGTGCCCGAATCGAAACTCAAAATTCCGAAAAATGTCAGCCAGTTCGTTCCCGGCCATCACGAGATGTTGCCAAATCTGGAGAAGGCGTTGGCCGGGATGAAGCAGGGGGAAGAGAAACGGGTCGACCTTTCAGCCGATGAAGCGTTTGGTCCTTACGATGCGTCCAAGAAGACGGTGATCAGCAAGGATCATCTACCCGCCGACACGAAGCCCGGCACGGTGCTCACGACGCAGGAAGGGGTGCCGTTTGTCGTGGTGGATGTGTCGGGTCCGGAAGCCCAAGTGGATTTCAACCATCCCTTGGCAGGTCAACACGTCATCATCGACGTCAAGATCCTCGAGGTTCAGCCACCATCCAGCATAAGCTGACCTCGAGTCAGCTTCTAATCATCCTTCACATCGCCCATAGTTTTGCACCGCGGCCGGGGGACACCGGCCGCGGCGTTTCTCTGCTGAGCGAAAGGCCGTTCTGGGTCATTGCGACGAAGCGGGGGAAGTGTGGCGACCCTGACGCCGCTATTGTTGATACGTACGAGACTGCTGAAAAAGAGAGTGCTGGCTAGGCCGCCTTTACAATCGGGTAGGTGTTGTGACCAGCGGATTCGCGACAGCGGCGGATGGAGAAGGCAGCCACGCAGGCCGTCACGAGAAGTACGACGCCGATGCCGAGCAGGCTGACGTGAGCCCCCATGGTGTCCGCCGCCCAGCCGAACCCGGCCATGCCGGCCATGGCGGAGGCCATGGATCCCGTGCTGAATGTCGCGAACACGCGGCCCAGCAGAGGTTCGGGAGTCACTTCCTGCAGCACACCCCAGACGATCGGCATAAATAACGCGGTGCTTCCCCCGATGACGAGAATGAAGGCGCCGGCCGCGACGGTTCCTGTGAGTACACTGAGCCCGCACATGGCGAACCCGCTCACCACCATTGAACGAACGATCAGCGTGAAACGCCCCGCGAGGTCGCCCTGGGAGAACGAGGCCAACCAGGTGGACGCCGCCAACATGCCGGCCCCGAGCGCGGACCAGAGCACGCCCACTTCCAAGGCGCTCGCGCTGAGATTTTGTTCCGCGAATACCGGCAGCATGAAGGCAAAGGCGCTGGCGGCGAGGCTGTAGAGGGCGGCCGCCAGCATGAGATTGAAGACCGTCGGTTGTTCGAAGCACACGAAGCGGAGGCCGGCCAGTAACTCGTGGCGCCACGGCGGCCGTGCGGCGCCCGCCGGCAGACTCTGGATCGCCCTGATTTGAATCGGCACCAGGCACAGGGCGGACACCAAAAAGGTGGCGGCGTTCACATACAGAACATTTTGGGAGCCGATCAGCGCAATGCCCACGCCGCTGATCAAAGGACCGATCAAAATGCCGACATTGGTCGTCGTCTGGAGCAGGGCATTGGCGGCGGTGAGTTGATCACGTCGAACGATCTGCGGCACCGCCGAAGACAAGGCCGGACCGAAGATGGTCGACACGATGGCCAGCAGGAAGACGGCCACATACAACCGTTCCAGCGACAGCGCATCCAGCGCATAGAGCACGGGAATCAACAAGACCAGGAACGTGCGGGCGAAGTCGACGCCCACCATCAGACGTTTCTTGTTGACGCGGTCTACATACACACCGATAAACGGACCCAGACACCAACGGGGGAATTGTTTGGAGCAGACCGATCACCACCATCTTCATGGCCGACCCGGTCAGCTGATAGACCAGCCACAACAAGGCGACACGATTCAGACTGTCTCCGATTTGGGAGGTCAACTGCCCCCAGAACAGCAATCCAAAATTTCGTGTCTTCAACAAGTCCCAGCCGGGTGACTGACTCACCGGTTGCGCCTGCTTGATGTGTTCCGACTGGACGGCACTGGACATAGCAGAGTGTCTCCTTTGCGCTGTAGCTATGCACAGACCTTGCCTCATTCTGACCCGTAAATGCCCCTGTGACCCCGATCCATCACTTATGATCGCAGGCATTTTAAGTCCCTGTCGTTGAAGAAGATTCTGTGACGCTGGATAGAATGTCCTCAAGGCCAAACGCTGCACGAATCGCGAGGAACCGAGCCCTGGGGGCTCTACTAGTTCTCGCGACCTGCACTTCCATGGGGCTTATGAGACTAACGTCGGATTTTAGACGGCAGGATTAGCGCCTTTTCATTGAGAACGGACAGGAAGCCATTGCACGAAGCGTCCGGCCATCGCCGCCGTTCCCAGCATCACCATGCCGATCATGATCACGGCTGCTGATTCGCCGAACTCTCCGGTCACCCACCCGAAGAACGTAATGCCGCCCATGGCGGCGGCCATGGCGCCCATCGTATAGAAGGCCAGGACCCGCCCGAGGAGATGCGGCGGCGTGCGTTCTTGCAGCACGCCCCACGCGATTGGCGTGAGCGCGCCGATGCCGGCCCCGAGGACGCTTAATAACACGGCGATGATGGCCGGCTGTTTCGTCCAGATCAACGCGCACAACGCGAGTCCGCTGATGGTGGAGGAGACGACAATGATGCGAATCCGATGGCGAATGTCCCAGGCGCTGATCGTCGTGAGCGCCAGGGAGGTGATCAAGAGCCCGACACCCAGCATGGACCAGAGATAGCCGACCTCCACCGGTCCCAGGTCCAACAAGCGACGGCCGAAGACGGGAAACAAGGTCGTAAAGGCGCTGGTCGCAAAGGTGTAGGTGGCCGCGGTCGCCGTCAGGAACAGAAAAATCGGCTGCCCTTTGATGACATATCGGAAGCCCTCGATCAGATCGTGCAACATGGAAACAACCGGCGGGCTCTTGACGAGATGGAGAGTCGGAGGGACAAAGCGGATGGGGACGAAAGCAGGCCGCCGCAATGAGATACGTGACAGCATTGAGACAGAGCACTTCCTGAGAGCTCAGCATGGCGATGCCGACGCCGCTCAGTGCGGGGCCCATGATGATGCCGAGACTGGTCGTGCTTTGAAGCAAGGCATTGGCAGAGGTGTACTGCGAAGGCGCCACGAGAGAGGGGATCGCCGCGGTGAGCGCCGGCCCGAAGACCGCGGTGGCGACGGCATGCACGGTGACCAGCACATACAGGTAGGACACGGTGAACGCGTCCGTCGACATCCAGCAGGGGATCAATCCCAGCACGACGGCCCGCACGACGTCGGACACGATCAGCAACATTTTCTTGGGGAGCCGGTCGACGGCCACGCCGATCAGCGGTGCCAGCAGGATGGCGGGAACGGTCTGCAACAGCCCGATGACGCTGGTTTTGAGCGGCGAACCGGTGACGGAGTAGACAAACCACAGCAAGGCCAGCTTGGAGATGCCGTCGCCCACCTGAGACACCACTTGCCCCCACCACACCAGCGTGAAATCGCCGCTGAGCATCCGGTAGCGTCCCCAGCCTGTCGCTGGTCGGTGGGTCCGAGCGACCGGGACGGATCCTCCCTCACGTGTCAGTGGGTCCTCCCTTACTCATGCTGAGCGTATGGTGCGTTAATCTTTGCCGGTGATTTGCACCGCGGCGGTATTGACGGCCCGCACCCCGGGGACGTGGCGGGCGGCTTCCGCGGCTTCCAGCGCAATCACTTGAAACCGGGTTTTGCCGCTGAGTGAAATGATGCCGTTCTCCGACTTCACGTCGAACCCCACGGCTTTGACCGTTTCACTCTTGTTCATGCGTTCTTTAACAGAGTGCTCAAGCGCTTCGTCCTGCTTCTTCGTCCATGACACGCGCTGCGCCGCCGATACCGCGAGCTTATTGGTGACCGATTCCACCCCGTCTATCTTGCGGGCGATTTCGGCAGCCTTGGCTTTCTCCTCTTCGGAAGAGACGGTCCCCTTCAGGACGGCTTCCTGTTTATCCATTTCCACTTCGACGTCGAACGGAAAGAGTGACGGCTCGGCGATCAGGGCCAGTTTGATGCTCAGGATGACCGAGGTCACCGGTTTTTTCCCGGCCGGTTCGTCTTGTTTGAGCACCGGCGGCGGGGCGGCCTGCGGCACGGGCGGTTCCTCCGTCTTGATGGCTTTATCGTCGCCGGAAGGCGGTGGTGACGTCTCGGATTTACCGTCGCCGGTTCGCTTCTGTTTCGGTTCTTGAGAGGCGGGCGGGTCTTTCGCCGAGCGCTCCTGCGGCGGTCGGTCGGCATGCTCCCCGGTGGATCCGCTTTCAGGCGTCGCCATCGCGGCGCTTGCCCAGAGATATGGAAGAAGCAGCAGGGCCGTCACAACATGATTTGCGGGCATCTCCTGGCTCCCTCCTTCGCGACCTTCTGCTGTTCGCGATCTTCACTGTTCACCGATGCGATAGTAACTAGGGGATTCCCCAATTACCGAATCGTGTGAGTGGCGTGGCCGAACGGGAGTGCCGTGGCAAGGGTCTGCCCGCGGGCAGGTACGGGGAATGCCTAGCTAGGCGCTGGATATCCCCTTTGTTATCGTGAGTTCGGCGTCTCGAGCCGACCGGAAACAATCGGGAACTGGCGCGACGACACTCTCCCGGACACCCACGAGGAAGATCGATCTCACAATTATGAAATACCCGCGAGTTCTCGGGATGATTATGGCCGGTGGCAAGGGGGAGCGTTTGCTTCCGCTCACCGCTGAGCGGAGCAAACCGGCCGTGCCTTTCGGCGGGCATTACCGGATCATCGATTTCGTGTTGAGCAACTTCGTCAATTCCGGTGTGCTCGCGTTATACGTGCTCGTGCAGTACCGTTCTCAATCACTCATCGAACACCTTCGTGAAGCCTGGAAAGTCGGCGACCGCGGCCGGCACGGGTTTGTCAGCGTGGTGCCTCCCCAGATGCGCGCCCGCGACGGCTGGTATGAGGGCACGGCCGACGCCGTTTACCAGAACTTGAATCTCATCGAGGATTACGCGCCGGACGTCATCGCCGTCTTCGGTGCCGATCACGTGTACCGCATGGATATCAGTCAGATGGTCTCGCAGCACCTCGAACGCGATTCGGACGTGACGGTGGCCGCCTTGCCGGTCCCCGTGCGGCAAGCGACGGGGTTCGGCATCGTCGAGGTGGATGCCAGCGGCCGCATGATCGGCTTTGATGAGAAGCCCGCGTCTCCAAAGCCCATGCCCGGGCGGTCCGACATGGCCTTGTCCTCCATGGGTAATTATCTGTTCAAGACCGACGTGCTGGTGCGGATTTTGAAGCGGGATGCCTCGCGACCCGGCACGCATGATTTCGGACGGAATATTGTGCCGGACCTGTATCCTCACCACCGCGTGGATGTCTATGACGTCCTGTCGAACGACATCCCCGGCTTGCAGCCCTATGAAGAACGGGGATACTGGCGCGATGTCGGTTCGCTGGACGCCTACTGGCAGGCCAACATGGATTTGTTGGGAGAAACGCCTGTGCTGGATCTGCGGAATCCGCACTGGCCCATCCTGACCTGTGCCTTCGACGGCCCCATGGCGTCGCTGGTGCGCACCCGTATCGACGATTCAATGATCGGACAGGGCAGTTTGTGCGTCGACGCCGACATCCGCCGGTCAGTAATCGGTCGCGGCGTCCGCATTGACGCGGGCGCCAGCGTCGAAGATTCGGTTCTCCTGGACGGAGTGCATGTCGGAGCGCATGCGCGCTTGCGGCGCGTCGTCGCCGATCGGGCGACGATGATTCCCGCCTGGAGCGCCATCGGGTTCAGCAGCGCAGAGGACCGACAGCGCTATCATGTGTCTGCATCCGGGATCATCGTGCTGTCGCGGTCATCCTGGCCGCGCATGGAACAGGATCTGATGCGACACGCCTCGTGACCGCCGGGACAGGCCCTATGCCGTTGACCAGAGCGCCCCTCGCGACCTATCGTCTGCAATTCAACCGCGGGTTTACGTTCGCCGACGCGCGCGACATCGTGCCGTATCTGCATGGCCTCGGCATCACGGATTGTTACGTGTCGCCCATCGTCAAGGCCATGCCGGGCAGCGAGCACGGGTATGACGCGATCGATCCCCTCGTGCTCAACCCTGAATTAGGAACAGAGGAACAATTCCAAGCGTTCGTGGAGGCGCTGCATGCCCACGGGATGAGCCTGGTCGTCGACGTCGTGCCGAACCACATGGGCATCGGCAAGACGCTGAACCGCTGGTGGCGGGACGTCCTTGAAAACGGGCCCAGCGCCAGATACGCGGCGGCGTTCGATATCGACTGGCATCCCATCAAGCAGGAACTCAACAATAAGGTCCTGCTGCCGATCCTGGGCGATCAATACGGAACCGTCCTCGAGAACCAAGGGTTCACGCTGTTCCTGGAGGACGGAGAACTCGGCGTGCGCTACGGCGAGCATCGGCTGCCACTGACCCCGAAATCGTGGAGTCGCGTGCTGGCCGCCCGGATGGACTCCCTCGCCCAACAGGCGGCCGCCGACGACCCGTCCGTCATGGAGTTGCAGAGCATCCTGACGGCCCTGCGCAACCTGCCGGGCTCGGAAGAGCGTGACCCTGAGCGCATCGCTGAACGGTACCGTGAAGTGGAAGTCATCAAGCGGCGGTTGGCTGTCTTGATGGCCGCCAGCCAAGCGGTGGCGAGACATCTGCAAGACAATGTGGCCCTGTTGAACGGGGCGAAAGGCCAGCCGGACAGCTTTGACGACCTGGACGCGCTGTTGAACGAGCAGGCCTATCGGCTCGCGTCCTGGAAAGTGGCGTCCGAGGAAATCAATTACCGCCGATTCTTCGACATCAACGACCTGGCCGCCATCCGGATGGAAGATCCGCTGGTCTTTCAGGAGTCGCATCAGCTCCTGTTGCGGCTGATTCGCGAGGGTGCGGTCACCGGCGTGCGAGTCGATCACGTCGATGGCCTGTACGATCCCGGCGGCTATCTTCAGCAGCTGCAAGCCAGGGCGAAGGATGCCGACGGCGGCAATCTGCAAGACCGGTCGTTGTACATCGTCGTCGAAAAAATTCTGGGCAAGGACGAACCACTGCCGGACAGCTGGCCGGTGCAAGGCACGACCGGCTATGAGTTCGCGAATCAGGTCAGCGGCGTATTCGTGCAGACGGCCAATGAACGGGCCTGGACCGATCTGTACGCGCGAGTGATCAACCGGAACGTGGTCTATGGGGATCTGGTGTATGAGTGCAAGCGCCTCATTATGCGCGCCTCCATGTCGAGCGAGATCAACGTGCTCGGCCATCAGCTCAATGTGCTGTCGGAACGGGACCGGCGTTTCCGCGATTTCACGTTGAATAGTCTCACGCACGCCATCCGGGAAATCATCGCCTGCTTCCCGGTCTACCGCACGTATGCGACCGAAGGGCCGGCGCCGGTGGCGGATCGCGATCGCGCCTACATTCATATGGCGGTGGCGCGGGCGAAACGGCGCAACCCGGCCTTGAGCGGGCAGGTCTTTGATTTTATCCGTTCGCTGCTGCTGAAGCAGAGCGACGCGCGATCCGCCCGCGATCGCGACGAGCAGATGCGCTTCGTGATGAAGTTTCAACAGACCACCAGCCCGGTGACCGCAAAAGGCATTGAGGACACGGTCTACTACCGCTACAACCGGCTGGTGTCGCTGAATGAAGTCGGCGGCGAACCCGAACAGTTCGGGATGTCCCTGGAAGAGTTTCACAAGCGGATGCGCGAGCGGCAGGCACGCTGGCCGCTCGCGCTCTCGGCGTCGTCGACCCACGACACCAAGCGCGGCGAGGATGTCCGGGCCCGGATCAACGTGCTTTCCGAGCTCCCGCTTGAGTGGAAAGCGAAAATCAGCCGCTGGCGCCGCCTGAATCGCAAGCATCGTCGGGAAACCGAAGGCGAGCGGCTTCCCGACCGCAACGACGAGTACCTGTTGTATCAGACCTTGGTCGGCGCGTGGCCGCTGGACTCGATGGGAGAAGAGGCGTATGGCGTCTTCTGCGGACGCATCCAGCGTTACATGGAGAAGGCGATCCGTGAAGCGAAGGTGCACACGAGCTGGGTCAACCCCAGTCCGACCTATGATCAGGCCATGCGCGACTTCGTCGACGCGGTGCTGGATCGCTCAGCCTCCAACGGATTTCTGCAGGACTTTCTGCCTTTCCAGGAGCGGATCGCTCACTACGGCCTGTTCACCGGACTCTCTCAGCTCCTGTTGAAGATCACCGCGCCGGGAGTGCCAGACTTCTATCAAGGCACGGAGCTCTGGAATTTCACGCTCGTCGATCCGGACAACCGCGCGCCGGTGGACTACCAGGCGCGATCCCGGATGCTTGAGGACCTTCGCCGGGTGTTGGAAGACGAGCGGACCGAGCGGGCGCAGTGGGTCCATTCGCTCGCCTCCCAGGCCCGCGACGGGCGCATGAAATTGTATCTCGCCATGGCCGGCCTGGCCTTCCGGCGCGAGCATCCGGCGTTGTACCAGCAAGGCGACTATCTGCCGCTGGAATGCGGAGGGAGCAAGAAGCAGCACGTGTGCGCATTTGCCCGGGTCCACGAGGACCAGGCCGTGGTGACGGTCGTGCCTCGCTTGCTCGCCACCCTCACGCACGACACGAAGAACCCGCCGCTCGGATCCATGTGGGAGGATAGCTGGGTCGCCGTTCCTCCATGGCCGACACTGGGTGCGTATCGAAACGTCTTCACCGGAGAGCTCCTCACCGCCGAATCGGTGAACGGACGCCGGGTGCTGCCTTTGAACCAGGTGTTTCAGCATTGTCCGGTGGGCCTGCTCGAGCGGCTCTCTTGAGCTCCGTCCGGTCCGAACCTTCCTCGTTGGCGACCAGCGTCAAATTGGTGAAACTACTAGGGATGCATCCAGTTGGTGCCGCGGGATGGCATGATACTGTCTGTATACAAACGGTGATGTACACCAGGTGCAAGCTATGACTCCGAGCGATTCTACCTACGGCCTGTCATCCAGAACCCGGTCGGGCGGCCGCCGGCCGCAGGGGCTTCTCCGCAGGGCACGAAGTCAGAGCGCGCTCGAGCTCTTACAGCGGGATCACGAAAACATTCAAAGTGAGTTCGAAGGGTTTCAAACTGCGGGCGGCGACGATCGGTATTTTCTCGCCAATCGCGTCCTGCGTGAATTGGAATTGCACGCCAGGGTCGAAGCGGACGTCTTCTATCCCGCTCTCCAAGCGCATGTGGACCGGCAAGCCGATCGCAAAGCCTCGACCGTCATGCGGACGGCCTGGAAGGAGCATCAGGCGGTGCAGGACCATCTGACGAAGGTGAAAGACAGTCGCACGCACGACGAGGCGTTTATTTCCCAGATCGACGGGCTGATGCGGCGGGTCCAACGCCATATGGCCATGGAAGAGCGCGATGTGTTTCCGCTTGCCCAGGCGCTGCTGGGGGACACGGGTCTCGCGCGGCTGCAACGGAATGTCGAAATGAGGCGGGACGAATTGGATCAGGATCTTGCCGCATGAAGAAGACGTGCCCGCATAGACAGGAGGAGCATCATGGATGAACGAGATCCGATTGCCGCCACGCTCAATCGGCCCTGGGAGCGCACGGCATCCGCTTCTGTGACGGTGATTCAGCCAGTGTCTCCGGGTGAGGACGACTTCGTCCTCGCACCATCCGGACAGTCGATGAGGGACACGGCCACCGATGCGCTGGACCAGGTCGAGCAATGGATCGAGCAGTACCCATGGCCCACGGTGCTGATCGGATTCGGGATTGGACTTCTGCTCGCACGAAGGACGTGGTCATGATGCCGAATCACAACACCCAGACGTCGGCGCCCCGGTCGGGCATGATCGACCTCGTCTTCGGCATTGTTCAGGATGTGAAAGTCCTGATGCGGCAGGAAGCTCAGCTGCTTCGAGACGAAGTGAAGCTTGAGGTCAACAAGGCGCTCCAGGCTGCCTCGGGATTCGGCCTCGCTATCGGATTGTTGGCCATCGGCGGATTGTTCCTGTTGCTGATGCTGGTCTATGGCCTCCATGAAGGGGCGAACCTGCCGCTCTGGGCTTCGTATGGCATCGTCGGTTTGTTGCTGGCTGGTATCGGAGGGGGCTTGCTGATGAGGGCGAGGTCGCTCGCCGGGAATGTGCATGCGACACCGCGACGTACCTTATTCGCAATAAAAGAAGACGCACAATGGATCAAAGAACAAGTGATGTCGAAAAGGACTTGAAGGACCTGAAGGAAATTCTCCGCTCGGCTTGTTGCTGGCTTGGACCGGAGGCCGCTTGCTGATGAGGTCAGGACGCTGGTCGCAAACGTGGACACGACGCCGGCATTTTTATCCGTGACAAAGGAAGACGCACAATGGATCACAAAACAAGTGATGTCGAAGAGGACCTGAAGGAAATTCTCCGCACGAGGCTGGCGCTGGCCGAAAAGATCCAGTTGCTGGAGCAACGGGTGGAGGAGACGGTGCAGGGGACGAAGTCGGCCGCATTGGATGTCATTCAGCAGGCGAGGAACACGGCCGTGGATTTCGTCGAGACGACGACGAAGGCCATCGACCCCCGGGTCCAAGCCGGGCAACGGCCCTGGATCCTGCTCGGAAGCGCAATGGCCGTCGGCTTCCTGACCGGCTTCCTGGAACACCGGAGGAAATCCGGGGTCTATCCCTACTATCCGCCGAAAGCCCATGGAGCCGAAGTCATGCCCTCGCATGGCAATGGACAGGCGCAAGGCGGCGTCTATCCCTTTTACCCCGGTTCCTCTTACCCTGGTTCCTCGGAGCAGTCCGGCGAGACAATGGACGATGGACAGTCAGCGGCTGATCGCGCGCTCGATGTGCTCAAACCGATGGCGTCGTTATGGAACGACTTGACGGAAGAGTTCACGAAAGAACGTGAGCGGATTCAGCACGCGGCGCTCGAAACGGGAAAGGCCTTCGTGCGTGATGTGGGACGCATCATGGTGCAGTCCCTGGTCGACTCTCTCAGCCGTCCCGGCGCCCCGCGCTCGAGCGGCGCGCGTCCCATGTCGAGATATTGACCGCATGGGGTGAACGGCGAGTGCTTCCGTGCAGTCGGCATCCTGCCCGACGGTGAGTCCCCGCATGACACGTCGTCCTCTCTGTCTGTCGGTCCTGAGATTCCTTCTCCGCGAGGGCTGAGAACAGGAAGTCAGCGTCCGATCGGCGCATTCCATACTCCACAGCAGAGCGAGAGCGGGTAAGGCAGTCGCGGCCCTGCGCGCCCTCAAACGCGTTCAGATGAAAGGATGAAGATGAAATCGGGTCGTTGGTGGAAAATTACGGCACTGATCATTGGGGGATTGCTCCTCCTGGCGGTGGTCGTCGCCTCGTTCCTTGACGAGCCGCTGCGCGGCTATGCCGAACGCCAGGCGAATGACAAGCTGCCCGGCTATCAGGTGACGATCGGAACATTGGACCTCCATCCCCTGACGTTGTCGGTTGATCTGCGCGACGTGGCGGTGCGTCAGGAGGCGCATCCCGATCCGGTGCTGATGACGATTCCTCAAGCGACCCTGGATGCCCAATTCATCCCCTTGTTGTCCGGCACCATCGGGGCGACCCTCACACTGGACGGGATTCACATCTCGGCCACACGTCAGCAAGTGGATCAGGCGTTGGAGCTCATCAAGCAGAGACCCCCTGAGGAACCGTCGGCCGCCTGGCAAGACCGGCTGAGAGACGCCATGTCTGTCCGGATGGCGTTCGTCCTCTCGCACGGCGAACTCCGGTATGAAGGACCACCGGCGTCCGCGCCCGTGACGGTGCACGACCTAGACGTCCGCGTGGAGAATGTGACGAATCGTCCGGGTGAAGGAGAAGCACATCCTTCGCGTCTCCATGTTGCGGCGCGTCTGCTTGAAGATGCGCAGTTTGAATTGAACGGGACAGCCGATGTGCTGGCCAAACCGCATCCCGCCGTGATTGCCGACATCGGCTTGCGCAACTTCACGCTCGAGCCGGCGTTGGTCACAATCGGTCGCACCGACCTTCCGGTCAAGGCTGGAGTGCTGGAAATGGCCGGCCATATCGAATATGCGCCTGACAGGAAAAGTGCGACGATCCATGAGATCGCCTTGCGCCGTCCGAAAGTCGACTATGTGTACAACCCGGCGTCCGGCGGGCCGGAAGCTCCCGCCTCAACGGCGGCCGGTCAATCCCGGCCGTGGCAGGATCTGGTCACCGGTGTGTTTGATGTGACCATCGAACGGGTGTCGATTGAGGACGGCGAGGTCTTCTATCGGCATGGGTCCTCCGCTGATCCGATCCACATCCGGAGTCTCGGCGTGACAGCGGAACACATCCGTAACCGTGAATCCAAGCCCGGCGACTTGCCGTCTGATCTCCATGTGACGGCACAGCTGGATCGGGGGACGATGAACGTGGATGGCAGCGCCGATTTCTTCGCCAAACCCCTCCCGGGGATCGACGTGCAGATGAAGGTGCAGGATCTTCCGCTGAAACCATTGAAACCGGTCGCCCAGACCTACCATGTGCAGCTCACCCAGGGGGCCTTCGGGATGAGCGGACGGGTCAAATACTCTCCGGCACGCACGGTGGTTGCCATCGAAGACTTCCTGCTCGACGGGGCGAAGATCGACTATGTGCACTCGGGCGTGACGAAGGAGAAGGAAAAAGCCAAGCTCAAAAAGGGGGCTCAAAAGACCAAAGAATCTCATCAGGATTCGCGTATGGCGGTGACAGTGAAGCACGGCAAAATTCTCAACAGTGAAATGGGCTTCGTGAATGAATCCGCGTCTCCGCAGTATCGGGTGTTCATGGGCGACATGAATCTCGACATGGACCACTTCAGTAATCGCCTCGAGGAAGGGACCGGAGTGGTGAAGTTGACGGGAAAATTTATGGGCAGCGGGCCGACCGTGGTGAGCGGCACATTCCGTCCCGAGAAGCCGAGACCCGACTTTGACCTGGAGGTGAAAATCATCAAGACCAAGGTGCAATCCCTGAATAATGTCCTCCGCGCCTATGGAAAGATTGACACGGTCGAGGGCTTGTTTGCGTTTTTCAGCGAACTGTCAGTGAAAAACAATCACATCGACGGCTATGTCAAGCCCCTGCTGAAAGACGTCGAGGTCTATGATCCCAAACAGGACAAAGACAAAGCGGTGACGCGGCGTGTCTATGAGGCCGTCGTCGGCGGCGTGCTCGGCGCGCTGGAGAATGCCCCGAGAAAGGAAGTCGCCACTCAAACCGATGTGTCCGGGCCAGTGGAGAACCCGCAGGCCGACACCTGGCAGGTGGTCGGCAATTTGATCCAGAACGCGTTTTTCAAGGCGATTCTGCCGGGGTTCGCCAAGGACCATCTGGGCTGAGCATGAGCCGTACGAACGCCGCCTCATCCATGGTCAGCCGGTCGCCGGCGTACAATCCGTGGAAACTGGGCGGATTGACGGTGCGCGAACTCGCGAACAGGCTCTGGTATCAGAGCCAGAAAGACGAAGTGTTCGGCCGCGCGGCGCAGTTGTCGTATTACGTTCTGCTGGCGCTGTTCCCTGCGCTGATCGTCCTGACCGCCGCCATGGGCTTGTTGTCTGTCGAACGCTACATGCCGGAACTGATGACCTATCTCCGGACGGTGCTGCCGGAGGATGTCTTGTCCATGGTCGAACGGTTCCTGCAGCAGGTCGCGGACGGCAGCGGAGCGAACATTCTCTCGCTGGGGGGCCTGGGCGCCTTATGGGCCTCGTCGAGCGGCGTCACGGCGATCATGGAAGCGTTGAACGTGGTGTATGACGTGAAAGAGGATTCGCGGCCATTTTGGCAGGTCAGGTTGACGGCGATTCTTTTGACGATCGGGCTGGCGGGTTTTGTGATTCTCTCCTTGACCCTCGTGCTGTATGGCCAAACCATCGGCACCTGGATCGCCGGTCTGGTGGGTCTCGGGGAGGCCTTCACGTGGCTGTGGAATCTGCTGCGCTGGCCGGTGATCGTCGGCCTGATGTTGCTGGTGGTCGGGGTCGTCTACTACGTGTGTCCGGATATACGGCAGGAGTGGCGGTGGGTCACGCCCGGCTCGGTGTTCGCCGTCGGCATGTGGGTGGTCGTGACGCTCGGGTTCAAACTTTACGTCGATAATTTCAGCGACTACAACAAGGTGTACGGGTCCATCGCCGGCGTGATCGTGCTGATGCTCTGGCTCTATTGGAGCGGCATGGTGCTGTTGATCGGCGGCGAAATTAATGCGGAGATCGATCATGCCGCCATCGAGCATGCCACGACGCACCAGCAGGCCGTGGCCGGCGCCGACACCACCGGGCAGCCTAAAGCCGCCTAGTTGTGAGTTCTGAATTCTGAGTTGTGAGTTTTAAGTTGTTAGTGTTTGAGTTATGAGTTGTGAATGCTGAGTTCTCCGGGAACTAAGAACTTACACACTCAACACTCGAATCGAAGGAGTCCATCATGCCCCGCACACTGTGGAAAGGCGCGATCAGCTTCGGTCTCGTGCATATTCCGGTCGGCGTGTACTCCGCCGAGAAACGAAACAGTTTTGACCTGACGATGTTGGATCGCCGGACCATGAAGCCCGTCGGCTTCAAGCGCTACAACAAAGAGACCGGCGAAGATGTGTCCTGGGACGACATCGTCAAGGGCTATGAGTACGAAAAAGAACGGTACGTCGTGTTGACGGAGGAAGATTTTAAGCGGGCCAATGTGGAAGCCACTCAGACGGTGGACATCGTGAGCTTTGTAGACGCCGGCGAGATTGCCCCCGTGTATTTTGAGACCCCGTACTACCTGGCGCCGGATAAGCGGGGACACAAGGGCTATGCCCTACTCCGGGAAACGCTGATCCAGTCGGGCAAGATCGGCATCGCCAACGTCGTCATCCGCACCAGGCAGTATGTCGCGGCCCTGATGCCGGTCAAGGACGTGATCATCATGAACACGCTGCGCTATGCGGATGAACTGCGAGGGACGGACGAACTGGACGTGCCGTCGAAGGATCTCAAAGCAGTCGGCATTACCCCGAGAGAAGTGGACATGGCGCGCCGCCTCGTCGAGGGCATGAGCGCCAAATGGAAACCGGAAGAGTTTCACGACACCTATCATGAGGATCTGCTGGCCTTGATCGAAAAGCGCATCCAGGCCGGGCAGACCGAAGTCGTCACCGCCCCTGACGCGGAGGAGGAAGAAGCCCCCAAACGAGGCGAGGTGGTCGATCTCATGGCGCTGCTCAAGCGCAGTGTCGAAGAAAAATCCAAGGATCAACAGGGGGCGCAAGGAAAAGCGCGGGCGAGGAAGTCGTCTCGCAAAGCGGCCTAAGCGAATCTGGGTACCGATCTGTCGAACGCGCGTTCTGCCTTGCAGGTTGCAACGACTTGCAGATCCGGTACGATAACAATGACCGCGTAGGGAGACGACAGCCGATGGCAGTGGTATCGAGGGACGTGAGAGCAACCGGGCGTCAGAGACAGGCCCGTCTCTCTCTTGTTCCGCCGGCGTCGGTGGAAGCCGCCAAAGACGCCGGCTTGCGTTATGTCGCCGACGATGAACCGGGCATTGTCAGGCAGCGCCGGGGCCGGGGCACGGTGTACAGGGACCCCGACGGCACGCTCGTCCGCGACCCGACCACCTTGGCCAGAATCCGCTCCTTAGCGATTCCGCCGGCCTGGCGCGATGTCTGGATTTGCAAGGATCCGCAGGGCCACATCCAGGCGACCGGACGGGACGCAAAGGGCAGAAAACAATACCGGTATCATCCCCGCTGGCGGACCGTCCGGGATGAGACGAAATATGAGCGGATGGCGGCTTTCGGGCGCATGTTGCCCGCGATTCGCCGTCGCGTCGAGCAGGACCTGGCGTTGCCCGGATTGCCCCGCGACAAGATCCTGGCGACCGTCGTGCGTCTCCTTGAACTGACGCTCATTCGTGTGGGCAATGAAGAATACGCCCGTCGGAATGATTCGTTCGGACTGGCGACGATGCGGGATCGCCACGTGGCGGTGAACGGCTCGAGTCTGCGCTTTGAGTTTCGGGGAAAAAGCGGCATCCGGCACACGGTCGATCTTCATGACCGCCGGCTGGCGGCCATTGTGCGCCGGAGCCGCGATTTACCGGGCTACGAATTATTTCAATATGTGGATGAACAGGGCAACCGTCATCGGATTGATGCGACGGACGTGAATGCGTATCTCAAGGCTGCCGCGGGAGCCGACTGCACGGCAAAAGATTTCCGCACCTGGGCCGGCACGGTGCTGGCTTTCAGGTTTTTGAGCGAGCTGGCATGCGGCCCGTCACGGAAAGAATCCAAACAGGCCGTGTTGAAGTGCATCGAGTCGGTGGCCAGGCGGCTGGGCAATACGAAGGCCATCTGCAGGAAGTGTTACATTCATCCCATGATCCTTACCGCGTTTCAAGACGGCCGGTTCTTTGACGCGACGCCGCTCGGCCGCTCCCGGGCCGGACGGAACGGCGCCGGTCTGACGGGAGAGGAAGCCGCAGTCCTGCGGTTTCTCCGGCAGCCTCTGCTGAAAGGAGCGCGGCATGCCTGCGCCTAAGGCGATTCGACGCGGCCTGTGGTTGCCGCTGGTCCTGCTGTCTTTATGGCTTCCAATGCGAGTCACGCGCGAGGATCGACTTGCCGCTCTTGCAGCGGCAACAGTCCATTCCCATTCTCGGCGTGACGCTCTCGACCGCAGGCCCCGTGGGCATTGTCACGGCGGTCGACCTGCATTTTGAAGAACGCGCCGATCGGAGCGGCCTCATGCTGACGTTTCCCAGCGGGCGCGGGAAGTTTTCACACAAGGCGGAGACGTCCGTTCAACAGGCGATCTACCGGGCTGCCCGCGCCGCCAAGATGTCGACGGACTCATGGACGGTCCGCCTTTCGGCGCCTCACGATGTGACGGTGTATGGGGACAGCCTCTCGGCCATGATCGGCTTGAGCGTCATTGCGCTGGCCAAGAACGAGTCGATTCTCGACGGGCGCGTGATCACCGGAGGCATTGCCCCCGATGGCCACATCACCCACGTCGGCGGTCTTTCCTTGAAGCTGGCTGCCGCCAAGCAGGCTGACTATCAGGAGGGTCTTAGTGCCGGACGAATCTGATCCGACGGAAGCCGACTGGCAAACACCGTTTTTGATGCACGTCACCCGCGTCGGTTCCATTCAGCAGGCCTATCTGGCCCTAACCGGTCGTCCGCTCAACTAGCAGTCCTGTACGGGTGATTCATCTCAAGCATGATCTAATGGATGAAGTATGTGCTCCTCATGATGATGCCGCGATGGAGCTGACCATCGGACCGAGCATGGCCCGGATGAATTCGACGAGCGGGGCCGGATAGAGACCCAGCCAGAGCAGCACGACGGTCACCAATCCCAGCGACAGCACGACCGCCCATTCCCTGCGGCGACCGGTGATGGCCGGCCAGCTCACTGGTCGTCGTCCGTCGGCCGGTTCGTCTTCGACCATGGTGAGGATCAGGCGAAGATAATAATAGACGCCGATGGCGCTGTTCACGACCAGCAGTATGACCAGAAGCCAGAGGTCGGCATCCAAGCCGGCCGCAATGGCGTAAAATTTCCCGACAAAGCCCGCCGTCAGGGGAATGCCTGCCAGGGACAGGAGCATGAGCATGAAGATCCCTGCCAGCCACGGACGGGTCCAGAAGAGCCCCCGATAATCCTCGATGGCATCCGCATCCCGGCCTCTCCGCGACAGCACCGTCACGACGCCGAACGCTCCCAAGGTCGTGGCGAAATAGGCGACGAGATAGAACGTCACGGCCTCGGCGGCCAGCGGCCCGCCGGCCAACAGCGCGACGAGCAGATAGCCGAAGTGGGTAATCGAGGAATAGGCCAAGAGCCGTTTCACGTTGTGCTGGAGCAATGCCAGCAGGTTTCCCACGAACATCGAGGCGGCGGCGAGCAGCGCAAACAGGTGTCCGAGCGCTCCCAGGTGGAAGGCGTGAAGATCGTTCATGAAGCGCAGGAGCAAAGCGAAGACCGCGCCTTTCGAGACGGTCGCGACAAAGGCGGTCACGGGAGCCGGCGCGCCCTGGTAGACATCCGGAATCCACAGGTGAAACGGCACAAGCCCGAGCTTGAAGCCGACGCCGACCAACACAAGCAGCAAGCCGGCAAGCGACAGCGCAGAAATCTGCCCATCCGCCAGACGCGCGCCGATCACAGTAAAGGACATCGCACCGGCTTCAAAGTACAGCAGCGCCATCCCGAACAGGAGAAAGGCTGACGCCGAGCCGGATAAAATGACGTACTTCAAGGCGGCTTCCAGCGGGCCCCGGCGCGTGCGCAGGTAACCGATCAGGCTGTACAGGGAGACGCCGATCAGTTCCAATCCCAGAAAGAAGGTGACCAGGTGGACGGCGGCGACTAACACGAGTCCGCCGAAGGTCGCGAGCAGCAGTAAGAGATAGAACTCCTCGAATTCCTCGCCCTCCTGAACATGAAGCGTGAGGTAGCCATACGAGAGCGCCGTGATCACGGCGGTGGCCGATACGAGCAGCCCCATATAGAACAGGGCGTAGCCGTCGATCATCAACAAGGCGGCCACCCGATGCGGAGCGGTTGCCGCTGCCATCGGCAAGGTGGCGAGCGTGGCGAGGCAGGACAGGCCCGCGAGGAGGGCAATCGTCACATGATCGCGGCGAATGGCGATGGCGAGCATGGTGACAATGGACAACAGGCCGAGTGCCAGAATAGGCGAGAGCGCAACGAGGTCCGTGACGGTCATGGAGCGCCCCTTAATTCTCTCGGGTGCATCTGATCGGGAGCGAGGGGAGCATGCCCTATGCGTAATCCGGACTGGGTCCGGGGGACGAGCAGCTGAACAGAGGCCTCGGTCTTGGACAACACCGTGACTGGATACCAACCCAACCAGACCTGCATCGCCGCCATCGCGAGGAGAGCCGTAAAGGCCATGCGTGAGAGATCGGGCACAATCCGATCCTCGGCCGGTCGTCCATAAAAGGCCCGTTGGAGCAAGGCCAGTGAGTAAACCGCCGCGATGACCATCCCCAGGGCGGCAAGCACGGTCGGAAGCGGGTGCTCGCCGAACGCGCCGAACAAGACTAAAAATTCACCGGCGAAATTCGCGAGCCCGGGCAATCCCAGCGAGGCGACGGCAAAGAAGACGCCGAGCGCCGACAAGCGGGGCACCGATGCCCAGAGGCCACCCATACGGCGGAGCTCCCTCGTATGGAGGCGTTCCTGGAGCGCGCCGGCCAGCATAAAGAGGGCCCCCGTGCTGATGCCGTGCGCCACCAGTTGGAGCACGGCCCCCTGCAACGCCAGGCCGCTCATGGCAAAGATTCCGAGCAGCGCAAATCCTAAATGGCTGATGCTGCTGTAGGCCACCAATCGTTTGAAGTCGGTCTGCGCGAAGGCCAGCGTCCCGCCATAGAGAATCCCCGTCACGGCGAGCGCCATGGCCACCGGCGCAAAGTCGGCCGCGGCCCCGGGAAACAGCGGGATCGTAAAACGGATCAATCCATAGGCGCCGGTTTTAAGCAGGAGGCCGGCGAGGATGACGCTGCCGCCCGTGGGCGCCTCGGTGTGCGCGTCGGGCAGCCAGGTGTGAAACGGCACGGCCGGCAATTTCACCGCAAAGCCGATGAAGAACCCGAGCATGAGCCACCAGGCTGTTCGTGGTGCCATCGGCATTCCGATAAGATCCTGGTAGTCAAAGCTCGGTCTGCCGGTCTGTTCCTGATGCAGCAGCGCGAGCGCGACGATAGCGACCAGGAGCAGCAAACTGCCCGCCTGGGTAAACAGGAAAAATTTCAAGGAGGCGTAGCGGCGGTTCTCATGTCCCCAGATCGCGATGAGCAGGTACATCGGCACAAGCATCAGTTCCCAAAAGAGGAAAAACAGAAAGAGGTCCAGCGCGAGAAAGACCCCGACCACGCCGCCCAACACGATCAGCAGGTTGAAATGAAAAAAACCGACTCGCGCCTGAATTTCCGTCCAGGACGACACCAGGGCGACCAGTCCCAGTAGCGCGGTCAACAGAATGAGCACAAGACTGAGACCGTCGATGCCGAGGTGAAGCGCAATGCCCCAACGGGGAATCCAGGAGGCCTGGGTTTCGAAGAGCCAGCGAGTGTCGGCCGCAAGCAGCGAGCGGTCTTGACCCCAGATAAAGAAGGCCAGGACCAGATCCAGCACGAGCGCCATGGCGGCAATCTGGCGCGGACCGTTTCTTGAGCGCGATTCGGCCCACCAGGCGAGCGGTGCGCCGATGAACGGAATCAGGATCAAAGCCCAGAGGATCATAGCGCGAACCATCCGATGAGGAGCAAGGCGGCGGTCGCGAGCGTCGCGGCATACCAGCGGACGCGCCCCGTTTGCGTCCGGCTCAAGGACATATGGGACCAGCAGGCCGCCCGGGCGACCTCCGTATAGACCCGATCCATGACGTCGCCGGCATCGCGAGTCAGGAACTGCCAGGGCTCGACCAGCAGCCGTTGATACAGGCGGTCAAATCCCCAGCCATTCAAGGATATGTTTTCGACAGTGCGCCACCAGCCCAAACCGGCCAGACGGTCCGCGGGACTGCGGCGGGGCAGGAACAACAGGGCGGCCATCGCGATGCCGAGGACAGAAGCCAGGCTGACGGCGAGTTGCTCGACGGCCTCACTCTCATGCGCGCCGGGTGAGACGGCGAGCACCGGGAGCGCATGAGAGAGGTAGCTGCTGAACCATGTCAGGTCTCCCAGGGTGCCGGGGATTTCCAAAAATCCAATCCCCAAAGAAAGGACGGCAAGCACGACGAGCGGCAGAGACATCGCGGCGCCAGGCCGGTGGTCCGGGATCGTGCGGACCTCGCCGAAAAAGACACGGAAGATCAGCCGGAAACTATACAGTCCGGTGAGCAGCGCTCCGAGCGGCGCCACCCAGCCAGAGCCAGGGGCCACCGATCGGCGAGGACCAGGCCGACCAGAGAATCCAGTCCTTGCTGTAGAAGCCGGAGGTGATCAGCGGCAGGCCCGAGAGGGCCGCGGCGCCGATCAGGAACGTCCAGAACGTCAGCGGCAGCGGCCGGCGCAGGCCGCCCATCCTGAAAATGTCCTGTTCGTGGTGCACGCTGACAATGACGGCGCCGGCCGCCAGAAACAACAGAGCCTTAAAACAAGCATGAGTCAGAAAATGGAATAACGCGGCGGACCAGGCGCCGACGCCGAGCGCCAGAAACATGTAGCCGATCTGACTGATTGTGGAATACGCCAGGATGCGTTTGATGTCCCGCTGCGCCAGCGCGCTCAACCCGGCCAACAGCAACGTCACGACGCCAATGATCGCCACGGCATATTGAACCGGCGGAGCCAGCGTGAACAGGGTGTGCATCCGCGCGATCAGATAGACGCCGGCGGTGACCATGGTGGCGGCGTGAATCAATGCGCTCACCGGCGTCGGGCCGGCCATCGCATCCGGCAGCCACACCTGCAAGGGCAGCTGCGCGGATTTGCCGACGGCACCAGCCAGGAAGAGCGCCGCGACAAGCATCGCGATGTCCGATCCGATCGGCCATGCCTGCGCTGCGAGCGACTGCACCTCCTGAATGGAGAGCGTGCGGAGGTTGGCGAAGAGCAGGAAGAGACCAATCGCAAACGCCGTGTCGCCGATGCGCGTGACGATGAAGGCTTTTTGCGCCGCGGCGCCATTGGCCGATTGGCGATACCAGAAACCGATCAGCAGATAGCTGCACAGGCCCACGCCTTCCCAGCCGAGATAGAGCAAGAGCAGATTGTCGGCCAGAACCAGGGTCAGCATGCAGGCCACGAACAGATTCATGTAGGCGAAGAACCGCCGGTACCCTTCGTCCTCCCGCATGTATTCGATGGAGTAGACATGAATGAGAAAGCCCACGCCGGTGATGACCGCCGTCATCAGCAGCGAGAGGGCATCGAGGTACCAGGCGATACCCACCGAGAGGCCCGAGGTCTCGATCCATGTCCACAGCGTATGCCGGTAAGAGGCGGTGTCCGGCAGCCGTCCCACAAAGTCAACGGCGACCAGCGCGGTGACCAGCGCGGCGCCGCCGACGGAACCGGCGCCGACCCAGGCCATGTGGCGGCGTGAGAGGCGGTCGCCGATGAGCGTCAGCGTCAGGAAGCCTGCAAGCGGCAAGGCCGGTATGAGCCAGAGCAGAGGCAGTATCATTGTTGTTCTGGTTACTCTGGTTAGTCTGGTTTGTTTGGTTTCTCTGGTTTGTCTGGTTGACCAAACAAACCGATCAACATTCCCTCATCCACGCATCTCACTGACTGCATCCGCATCAAGCGTCTGAAACTGATGCGCCAGCTGCAATACGATGCCTAGAGCGACGGAGACTTCGGCTGCCGCCAGCGTGAGAATGAACAGATACATGACCTGCCCGTCCGGCTGAGCCCATCGCGAGCCCGCCGCGATGAAGGCGAGGTTGGCGGCATTCAACATGATCTCGATCGACAGGAGCATATACACAATATTGCGCCGGACCAGCAGACCGACGAGGCCCAGGCAAAAGAGCATCATCGCCAGCACGAGGGCATGAGCCGACAGGTTCATCCTCGCTCCTTCCTCACCTGACGGCCGAAGTGATAGGCGCCGATGAGTCCGGGCAGCAGCAGCATGGAGGCCAACTCCACCGCGATGGCATAGGGGCCAAAGAGGCTCACGCTCACCTGCGTCGGTGTGACGCGTGTCATCACGCCGGCCCGGTTCTCTCCCGACAGGATGATGAAGGCCACCTCAGCCAGCAGCACGACGGCGAGCAGGCTCGGTCCGGTCCAGATCCCGGGACTGCAGCCAGCGTTGTTCCTGAGCGACCGTCAATGGTCCTTGGTTGAGCAGCATGACGACGAAGATGAACAGCACCATGATGGCGCCGGCATAAATGATGATCTCGAGAGCCGCCGCAAAGGGCGCGCCCAGGAGGAAGAAAATGACGGCGAGCGCCATCATCGAGACCACCAGATAGAGCAGCGCATGCACCGCATGCAGGTCCGTGATGACGCGCAGGGTCGCCAGCACCGAGACGGACGCCGCGATATAAAACAACACTTCCATAGAGCTTCCAGCCTCCAGCCGTCAGCCATCAGCCTCGGAAGGGGAAGCGAGAGCTGATTGCTGACTGCTGAGCGTGTTCATTCACGGCATCAAACTCCGCACGTCCACCGGCGGCAATTCATTCTGGGCCTCGCCTTTGTCCTTGTCGCGGATCCTGACGCCGGCGACCCGATAAAAGTTGTAGCCCGGATACTTGCCGGTGCCGTTGATCAACAGATCCTCCTTTTCGTACACCATATTCCGGCGGTCGTATTCGCTCATCTCGAAGTCGGGAGTGAGCTGAATGGCATACGTGGGACAGGCCTCCTCGCAGTAGCCGCAATAGATGCAGCGGGAAAAATTGATGCGAAAAAACTCCGGATACCGCCGGTCTGCTGCCGTGGCATCCTCGGTGGCCTGCAGCGCGATGCAATCCACGGGACAGGCGACGGCGCACAGGTAGCAGGCGACGCAGCGCTCGTCGCCGTCGGGATCGCGCGTCAGCACGATGCGGCCCCGCCAGCGCGGCGGCAGGTAGGGCTTCTCGTCCGGATACTGCACCGTCACCGGTTTGCGGAAGGTCCGCTGAAGACGATCCACAGGCCGAGGAGCAAATCGAGTATGGAGCGAACAGGTTGCATCGCAGCCATCCGTTTTTCAGCAGCACGACGCCGCCGGTGACAAGCAGGTTGACGCAGCGCGAGCGGCAGCACGACCTTCCAGCCGAACGACATGAAATTGATCGAACCGGAGCCTCGGCAGCGTGGCGCGCAGCAGGAAGATCAGAACCGATGAACGACCAGCGTCTTGAGTCACGAACCAGACAGCCGGCGGCAGAAACGGCCCGTGCCATCCGCCGAAGAACAGCACGACGATCATCGCGGAGAGGAGAATGACGGCCGACGTATTCGCCGACGAAGAACATCCCGAACTTCATGCCGGAATATTCGGCATGATAGCCGGCGACCAGTTCGCGTTTCGGCCTCCGGCAGGTCGAACGGCAGCCCGATGCGATCTCGGCCAGCCCGGCGATGAGAAATCCGACGAAACCGAGGAACTGCGGGACGACAAACCACAGATCCCGCTGAGCCTCCACGATGTCGCCGCAGATTAAAGGAGCCGGCCAGCAGCACGTCGCCCATCAGGGAGAGCCCCATGAACACTTCGTAGCTCAACGATCTGCGCCGCTGGCCCGCATGCCCGCCGAGAAACGCGAACTTGCTGTTCGAGGCCCAGCCGCCCAGCGATCACGCTGTAGGCGCGCCAGACGACGACATCGCGAGAAAGAACAGCAGCGCCGATGTTCAGATCCGTCGACGACGAATCCCGGCGCCGAACGGCACCACGGCAAACGACATGAGCGTCGTCACGACCACGATCGCGGGCGTCAGCACGAAGACGACCGGATCGGCGAACGGCGGAATCCAATCTTCCTTGGTGAAAATCTTGATCATGTCGGCGAGCCGACTGCAGGATGCCGACCGGGCCGACACGGTTCGGGCCGAACCGCTCCTGCCAGATGCCGAGAAGACGGCGCTCGATCCAGATGGCGAGCGCGCTCAGCGTCAGCACGCCTCCGAGCACCGTACTCATGACGAGCAGTGACCATCCCCAGCTCATCAGGCCGCCCTCCGTTGACTTCCGATCGCCCGGCGGAGATCGATCCAGGCCGGCAGTACTGCGGAGGGCACGCCAGGCAAAAAGAGGCCGGCTGTCCCCGGCGGCGTCATGGGATCCAGGTGGATAGCCACGTGGTGCAGCCTCTCTTGTAACGACAATTCAATCGTGCTGCCGGCTTCCAGGCCGAGTGCCGTTCCATCGGAGGGCGCAAGCGACAGATAAGGAGCAGGGATTCGCTCGCCGATCGCCGGAGACCGCCGGCTCAATTCCTCACTGCCGAAGAGTTGAGCGAACGGCAGCAGCAGCCATAAGTCAGGCTGAGGCTGGAACGGCTTGGGAACCTCATCAAACCACGACGGGTTTGCCGACGGGTCCGCCTCGAAGAGCCGCACGCCGGGCCATTCATCTCTGAGCGGTCCGCCGACTTCTTCCTGATACTTGTTCAGCGCTTGATTGGAATGCCAGCCCGGTTCCCAGAACTGAGGGATCAAGGGGGATGGAATTGATCCGCCCCGATAGCCTTCCATGGAGAAGGCCAGAGGCGAGTCGGCGTCCGGCGGTGGCGGCGGCTCATGGACCGTGAGATGCGCCAGCATCGCCGTGCGTCCGCTGTACCGCTCCGGCTGGCGGGGAATCTTCTGGCCGACGATGCGCAAACCGGCCGGGGGAGCGGCCTCCGGAAGTTTTGCAAAGGCAGGGACGGCCTTGGCCGTGGCCGCGACGGCATCGTCGAAGTCTCGCCAGGCGGCGAGGGCTTCCAATCCGGTCCAATCGTCATGACAGGAGCCACAGGTGGAGCGCCGCGCGCGCGCCAGCTCTCTCAACCATCGCCAGCTTGCGCCGATATCTCCTTCCGGTAAGAAGACCTGATAGTACCGCTGCGCGCGTCCTTCCTGGTTCACCATGGTTCCGTCGGATTCGGGCACCGTGGCGGCAGGCAGGACGACATGCGCCTGCGCAGTGGTGCGATGATCGAGTGAGTCGAGGACGACGAATCCCCGAAGGGCGGCGATGAACGCGGCGACGTCTCCTTCCTCGCCTCTCTGATAGAGGTCGTTCTCCAGCACGATCGCCGTATCCGCTGTTCCTGCGCGCACGGCTTCGAAGGCGTCGTCCAGACTCTGTCCGCCCATCATCGCGAGACCGAGGCTGTTGCATTCGGGTAGCACAAAGCTCAGGCGCACGTCTTTCCCTTCATCGTGAAGCGCCCAAGCCAGGTTGGCCGCAGCTTCAATGATGGCGGGCGAGCCGGCACTCGTGCCCGCCACGATCAACGGCCGCTTGGCCTGCATGAGGGCGGCGCCGATGCGTGCGGCCAGGGATCGTTCCTGGGTCGGGAGATCAGACACAGGGGGAGCCTCGTCATGAACGGCCGAGGCGACGGCAAAGCCGAGACGGGCGAGATCGTCGGGCGCAGCAAAACAACTTTCGGTCGCATGGTCGTGAAGCCATGTGCGCCGGTAGCCGGCCAGGAAGAGGGGGCCCCGGCGTCCCTGGATCACGTTCCGGACGGCCGCATCGTCCCAGCGTGGAATGTTCAATTCGATCGACCCTCTCCATCGGTTGGTGACGCAGTGACTGCAACAGCGCGAGCGCCAGCCGCGGGGCGGTATGTAACAGGTCTTCGCCGATGACGAAGACCGCATCCGACTCTTCGGCCTCTTTCATGGAGGCTGAGCGCACAGGACTGTCGCGGAGGATGCTCACCACCTTGTCGAGCAGGCGGTGCTCGTTCCGTCCGATGCCGAGATAGAAGCGATCGGCCCCGACCAGCAATCGAAGCGCCATGTTGGCTTCCAGCGAGGCGCGCGGCGACCCGATGCCGATGAGGCACCGGGCCCGGTCGAGCAGTTGAGCGGAATAGCGCATGGCTTGGGGCTGGCCCTCCGGACGAGCCGGCTCCCCGGTGGCGGCGCGGAGCAGCGGGCGTCTGACCCGCCGATCATCGTTGACGTAGCCGTAGCCGAACCGGCCCCGGTCGCACAGGAAGTATCCGTTCACCTGGCTATTGAATCGATTGACCACCCGTCGCAGGATGCCGTAGCGTTCTCCCGGCGTCGTGTTGCAGCCCAGGCTGCAATGGGCACAGATGGACGGTGCGGATTGCAGATCCCATTTCCGGGTGTAATGATGGAACAGCGTCTTGTCGGTGAAGACGCCGGTAGGGCACACCTCCACCAGGTTGCCGCTGAATTCGTTTTCCAGCACGCCTTCTTCCGACCGGCCGAAATAGACCGTGTCGTGGGAGGCGAAGACGTTGAGATCCCGCCCGCCCGCATAGTCGCGATAGAACCGCACGCAGCGATAGCACTGGATGCAGCGGTTCATCTCGTGTTTGATGAACGGACCCAGGTACTGATTGCGGTACGTGCGTTTGGGAAAGCGATACCGCCGGTAGGTGTGGCCGGTCATGACCGTCATGTCCTGCAAGTGGCATTCGCCGCCTTCGTCGCACACCGGACAATCGTGCGGATGGTTGACCATCAGCCATTCGATCACCGACGCGCGGAAGGTCTTGGCCTCCGGGTCGTCGATCGAAATGCGCGTGCCGTCTGAAGCCGGCGTCATGCACGCCATGACGAGGCGGCCCTGCTGGTCCTCTTCGTTCTTGAACTGCTTCACGGCGCATTGACGGCAGGCGCCGACCGATCCCATCGCCGGATGCCAGCAGAAGTACGGCAGATCGAAACCGAGCGTCAAACAGGCCGACAGCAGATTCTGCGTCTGATCCACTTCGTACGGCGTCCGATCAATGACAATGGTGGCCATGGTGCTCTCTTACGCTGCCGCCAGTCGACCGGCTATCGGCCTTGTCTGATAGCCGCATCCGGCGCCGAGGTGCTGTTCGAAGTCTTCACGGAAATATTTCAGCGCGCTTTGCAGCGGATCCATCGCGCCGGGCGCCAGCGCGCAGAAGGTGTGGCCGAGGCGAGCAGGCCGGTGTGCGCGGACAAGAGATCGATGTCAGACGCGACGCCCCGGCCGTCTTCGAGCGATTCCAGAATGCGCGAGACCCACGGCAGACCTTCGCGGCAGGGCGTGCACCAGCCGCAGGATTCCTGGGCGAAGAACCGTTCGACATTGGCCATGAATCCCACGGGGCAGGTCCGGTCGTCGAGCACGACCATCGTGCCGGTGCCCATGCGGCTGCCGGCCGGAGGGATCGACGAAAAGTCCATCGGGAGCGCCAGATGTTCTTCGACCAGAAAGTCCGTCGACGCACCGCCCGGCAACAGCCCTCGAACCGAAGCCCCTCCTGCATGCCGCCGGCATGATCGAGCAGCAGTTCGCGCACCGTGGTGCCCATCGGCAGTTCCCACCAGCCGGGACGCTTCACCTTCCCGCTCACGCCGTAGAGCTTCGTGCCGCCGTCCTTGCCTTTGCCCAGTCCTCGATACCATTCCGGGCCGCGCAGCACGATGTGCGGGACGTTGTAGAGCGTTTCGACGTTCTGCACGACGGTCGGCTGACCCCACAGCCCTGCGACCTGCGGAAACGGCGGCTTGGCCCGCGGAATGGCGCGCTTGCCTTCCAGCGCATTCAGCAACGCGGTTTCCTCGCCGCAGATGTAGCGGCCGGCGCTGGTGTGGAGATGCACGTCGAAGGTGAAGCCTGTGCCCAGGATGCGCCGGCCCAGATAGCCGCGATCGCGCGCCTCGACGATGGCTCGATGCAGGCGTTCGGCCGCCAGGTGATATTCCGCCCGCAGAAAGATGTAGCCGACGTCTGCTTCGATGGCATAGCCGGCCACAATCATGCTTTCGATCATCTGGTGCGGGTCGCCTTCGAGCAACAGGCGGTCTTTGAAGGTTCCCGGTTCCATCTCGTCGGCGTTCACCACGAGGTACTTCGGTCTCGGCGCCTCTGCGCCCATCGGAACAAAGCTCCATTTTTTTCCCGTGGGAAATCCGGCGCCGCCACGGCCGCGGAGATTGGCCTCCGTGACCAGGCGCTGGACATCCGTAGGCGCGAGGTCCTTGAGCGCCTTGCGCACGGCCTGCATAGCCGCCGGTCTTCTCATACTCATCAATCCAGAGCGGAGCCTGCATTTGTCTGATACGCTGGGTAAGAGGATATTCCATGACTTAGGTGACAATAGATAATGTGATAAGTGAACTGTCCTTGCTGTCTAAGAATACTGTTTGAGCATCACCTCGATCTTCTCAGGCGTGACGTCCTCGTGCAGGTCCGCATCGATCATCATGACCGGCGCATGGTCGCAGGCCCCGAGGCAGACAATCGGCAAGAGTGTGAAGCGGCCGTCCTGCGTGGTCTCGCCCGGGCGAACGCCCAGCCGGCTTTCCACCTGCGACTGCAGATCGCGCGCGCCCATGATCCAGCAACTGATACTGTTGCAGACGAAGGCCACATGACGGCCGACCGGTTTGCGAAAGAGTAAATTGTAAAACGTCGCCACGCCGTCGAGTTCTTCCGGCGTCGTTCCCAGGAACTCGGCCACGTCCTTGAGAGTGTCGTCTGACAGCCAGGAGCGATGGCGCTGAACCACTTTCAGCGCTTCGACACAAGCCGCCCGCTTGTCAGGGTAGTGCGCGAGCTCCCTCTCGATGTCCTGTCGTTCAATGTCGGTCAGCATAGATGCATTGCGAGACGTGCGGGACTGGCGAGCGGTGGGAGACCGTCGCCTGGTGTCCTCTTACCGTGTCGCGCTTTCCTCACCAGTCTCGCGCGTCTCGCTCCTTTCGCTCACCGGTCCACGTCGGACAGCACGAAATCGACGCTGCCGAGCACAGCCAGCAGATCCGAAAGCAATTCTCCCCGGGACATGAACGGCACCATCTGGATGTGCGGGAACGAGGGCGTGCGAATCCGTGTGCGATACGACACCTGCGCGCCGTCGCTCGTCAGGTAGTAGCTGGTTTGACCTTTGGATGACTCGGTCGGCACCGCCGCTTCGCCGGGCGGGATGACCGGCCCCCAACTGACGCCGATGAAGTGATGAATCAGCGTCTCGATGTCGTGCATGGTCTTTTCTTTCAACGGCGGCGTCGCAAGCGGGTGCAACGACTTGTAGGGACCGGCCGGCATGTAATCCAGACATTGGTGGATGATGCGCAGCGACTGGCGCATTTCCATGACGTGGACGACCGCGCGGTCATAGCAGTCGCCGTTGTAGGCCACCGGCACGTCGAAATCGAATTGCTCGTAGCCCGAGTATGGACGCACCTTGCGGAGATCCCATTCCAGGCCGCAGGCGCGCAGCATCGGACCGGTGGCGCCCCACTCGATGGCGTCATCGAGGGAGAACGCGCCGACCCCGACGGTGCGTGCCTTGAAAACCGGATTGTCCATCACCAGGCGTTCGTACTCATCGAGCCGGCCGGGCAAATAGTCGACGAATTGCCGCACCAGCTTGTCCCATCCCGCCGGCAGATCCTGCGCGACGCCGCCGATGCGAAACCAGTTCGGGTGCATCCGCCCGCCGCAGATCGCTTCGATGATGGCGTGGATCCGCTCGCGGTCGTTGAACATGTAGAAGACGGGCGAGAGGGCGCCGACGTCCTGCGCAAAGGTGCCGTACCAGACGAGGTGGCTGGCGAGCCGGTAGAACTCGCACATCATGACGCGGATGACTTCGACGCGCGCGGGGACGTCGATGCCGGCGAGCCGTTCGACGGAGAGACAGTAGGGCAGCTCGTTCAGCGTGCCCCGGAGGTAGTCGACGCGGTCGGTGTAAGGAATGAACGTGTGCCAGGTCTGCCGCTCGGCGATCTTCTCCGTGGCCCGATGGTGGAAGCCGATGTCGGGAACGATGTCGATGATCTCTTCACCCGCGAGTTGGGTCACGAGGCGCAGCACGCCATGCGTCCCGGTGTGAGCGGACCAAGATTGATGAACATATAGTCGAAATCCGGATTCTCGTGCGTCCGCTGCATCCCCCAGTCTTCCGGACGGAACTGCAGGGCCTCCTGCCTGGCGTCCTGCTTCTCGGGCGGCAGCTGGAACCGGCCCATCTCGGTGCCGCGGGCCGGATGTTCTTTGCGCAGGGGATGGCCGTTCCACCAGACGGGCATGAGCATGCGGCGGAGAAAATGATGGCCTTCGAATCGAATCCCGAACATGTCCCACGTTTCGCGCTCGTACCAATCGGCATTCGGCCAGAGATCGGTAATAGTCGGCATGGAGGGACTGTCACCGCTGACGGGCACTTTCAGGCGCAGCCACTCGGTGCGCTCGAATGAAAAGAGCTGATAAAACACTGTGAAGGCGCCGAGGGGCAGCCCGTCGTGGTGCCGTCGGAGCCGCTCGTCCGTCGCGCTCAGGTCGAACAACATCCGATACGGCTGGGCAATCTCCGATTTCAGATACTCCAGCGTTTCCCGCAGCCGGTCCTTCTCGAGCCAGATCGTGGGAATGTCATCGTTGGTCGGCTGCACCGCGAGCAGGCTGCCCTGCCCCGAAGCGTCGGACGAGATCCTCGACGACCATCGGTCGATCATGCACCGGCACGTTTCCAGTCATCCGGGGTTCTCCATTCATTGGGACTCTCCTCGCCCGGCCGCTGCTCGCCCGGACGGCGCCATAGCGCATCAGTCACCGGCAGGTCGCCCGGTCCGGGATAGGTGCACTGACGCATGCGTTCGTCGCGCTTTAAGTCGCGCATCGACGGCATGATCGGCTGCTGGACCTCTTGCGGGCCGAAAAACCGGCTCAGCGGCCGTCGTTCCTTGCCGATCTTGTCCTGCAGCAGCAGCAGGCATTCCATAAAGGCGTGCGGCGGGGGCGGGCATCCCGGCATGTAGACGTCGACCGGTAGCAACTGATCCACGCCTTGCACCACCGAATACGCGTCGAACATGCCGCCCGAGTTCGCGCAGGATCCCATGGAGATGACCCAACGCGGCTCCATCATCTGTTCGTAGAGCTGCTTCACGATCGGGGCCACTTTGACGAAGACGGTGCCTGACACGATGAGCACGTCGGCCTGTCGCGGTGATCCCCGGATGACTTCGGCGCCGAACCGCGCGATGTCGTAAGTACTGGTGATGCTGGTGGCCATTTCCACGAAACAGCAGGAGAGGCCGAAGTTCAAAGGCCAGATGGAATTCTTCCGTCCCCAGGCCAGCAGGTCTTGCAGCTTCGCGAGGACCACCGATTGGCCGACCACGTCCGCCATGGAGCCGTCGCCGCCGTCCCGGATGCTGGCGCCCCTCAGGCGGCCATCATGCCGCCAGGGCATCACGCTCTTCTTTCGCCTTGAGCCGGTGGAGACGATGGATCGGCGGCCGCTGGTATCGCGCGCTCCAATCCAAGGCGCCGATTCGCCAGAGGTAGGCCAGCGCCGCCAGCAGCACGGTCACGAAGATCGCGGCTTCGATAAAGCCGGGCCACCCGGTCTCGCGAACAGCGACGGCCCAGGCATAGAGGAACACGGATTCAAGGTCGAAGATCACAAAGAGCATCGCCACCAGGTAATACTGGATCGGCAATCGGATCTGGGCGCTCCCGGTCGGCCGGATGCCGGATTCGTACGGCTCATGTGTTCCGAGCTCAGAACGGCGGCCGGGCTTCCGGCCGTGCCGTTCTCCGAGCAGCGCCGGCAAACCAAGCATGACGCCGACGACAACGAGGACGGCCGCGCCGAACAGTAACAGCGGCCATAAGGCTTGATGATCCATTCGAGTGAGTTGAGAGGCAAACGTCGAGCCAGCCGCAATCCTCGTCCGACCCCTAGGTCCTCTATGACGATGCGCCATTGGAATGATGTCGAATCAGCCACAACAGCAGCATGCAGTACGGACCCGTGATGGTCGGTTCATGACAGCTTGTCCACAGTCGGACAGCTTGTCGAAGGCGTGATCTCTTCACCGGTTCTTATGCGGTGAAAGCAGCGCCCTTCTTCCTGCAGTCACAGAGGCGGAGCCGGTTGGTATGTCAGCGCACTTCATGAGGGTTGCGAAGGTACGGCCATTGCAAATTTTTCTCTGAGTCGCGACCAGACCGGGCGGTTCACTGGTATAGGAAGGAACACATGGCAACACGAAAGAAGCGGGCCCCTTCGCAGCAGGCTAAGGAGCCGAGAGTGTCGGCAGCCAAGGAAGAGGCGCCATTTGAGGGTAAGGAAATCGGCCGCGCGGAGCCGTCATTCCGTGGATCCGAGCAGCAGGGGCCGGGCATGAACAAAGGCCGTGGATCCGCGGGATCGAAGGCGGAAGAATGAATGCCTTGCCCGGCCGCGCGGCCATTCATGAGTCAGGACCAATATGTTCACATTGATTAAGCCTGGCTGGGCCGGTCGCCAGCGAGGGAGAGTGGCAAACGCGCATTCTGGAAATGAAGCGGACAAGCGGTCTCGTGTGGTAGGCGCCAAGCTAGAGCGGCCGGGTAAGCACTTGAAAAACTCCGCGAAATTTCGAGCAGCGTTTCAAGTGTCTGAAAATAACAGAGGCATATCCGTTGCACTTTTCTCAACCATTCACGATGAGGGAGGCTCATGACGAAGCGCGATCCGCCGATCCGCGCAAAGACTGGTCTGCGCCGTTCTGGAGAATCGGTTCAACTGCCGGTCCATGCGGAAACCGCAGTCGTCCACATCACGCGAAGAGAGCGCGGTCGGGTCCGTGTCTCGAAAACGCGTGAGGAGAGGCAGGTCATCGTGACAGCGCCGGCTGTCAAGAGGGACGTTGTGGTCGAACGCGTTCCAATCGACCGGTTCGTTGAACACCCGACGGGTGTTCGTCAGGAAGGAGACACCCTCGTGATTCCGGTGTTCGAAGAGGTGCCGGTGGTGGTCATGAAAACGAAATTAAAGGAAGAGGTCCGGGTCACCACCCGCACCTCTAACCAGTCGCGCCGTACGCCGATCTCGATCCGACGGGAAACGGTGACGGTGGATCGCCTTCCGGCTGAACACAATCATAACGACGCTTCACCGAAAGAAAGGGGACCACGATGACACATACACTCGTAGGATTCTTCGAAGACCATGCACGGGCGCTCCAGGCTCAGTCGGAGATCATCGGCATCAAGATTCCTGAATCCGACGTTCAAGTGTTTGACCGGTCGGCGCCGACGCAGTCGGATGAAAACCGCGCAGGCTGGTGGGAATCCCTCAAAGAGGCGTTCGGATGGGGGCCGGATGAAAGCAACACCTATCAGGAAGGGCTCCGGCGCGGCGGCACGCTGCTCACCGTTCGGACGGAAGAATCCAACATTGATCGAGTGGCGGACATACTGAACCGGTCGGGTGCGATCGACATCGACGAGAAGATTGAGTCGGCCGGACAGTCTGCGGCAGGATCTGAAAGCGCATCCGCCCCGATCTCGTCTCCACAGACCCCGCAGGGCGGAACGATTCCGGTCGTTGAAGAAGAATTGAAAGTGGGCAAGCGAGCGGTGCGGCGCGGCGGTGTTCGGATTTACCGTCAGGTCGTCGAGCAGCCGGTCGAGGAAACTGTGCAGCTCAGAAACGAGCACGTGCGCGTCGTCCGCCAGCCGGTGGATCGTCCCGTCACGGTGCCGGCCGGGCTGTTCGAGAACCAAACGATCGAAATGACGGAGATCGATGAAGAGCCGGTCGTGAGCAAAGAAGCCCGGGTGGTGGAGGAAGTCACATTGCAGAAGGACGTGCGTGAGCGTGCCGAGACCGTCCGTGACACGGTGCGCCGGTCGGACGTGCAGGTGGAGGAGTTGTCCGGAGACCGGGCCTCGTCAGAGGCGGCGTGGAACGATGAAGACGCCAGAAGCCATTGGTCCAGTCACTACGGTTCCAGCGGGGTCGGCTATGACTCCTATGATCCGGCCTACCGCTTTGGTTCTCAATTGGCCGGCGGACAGAACAACGACTCATCCGATTGGTCGCAATTGGAACCGGAAGCGCGGCGGTGGTGGGAAGCCGAACACCAGGGCACGTGGGACCAATTCAAGGACGCTGTGCGGCATTCATGGGAGCGCGCCAAACAAAAATTACCGGCGGGTGAGCGTCGGGCAGCGTAGCGTCTGTCCACCAAGGGCCGGGCCCAATGGCCCGGCCCCTCATGCGAACCGGCCAAGGGTGCGGCCACCGCGCGCCGAGCGTCCTACCTCGAGATGAGCGAAGTCTTAGCCAAGAAAAATGGAAAAGCAGTTCCAATTCCGGACAAGGCGTTCCAAACACGAGAATGAATCGCCTAGGGTAGAGCACTGTCTTGTGCACCGCTTCCGAGTACGGGCCCTCGTTCGTCCCGCCTGCTCCCCTTGGTAATGACTCCTTCCGCGGAGGAATTCATTTTGCAAAACCATGAAGTGAACCTCAACCAAAAGGAGCTTCATGGCGTCACTAACACGAGTGCTGTGTTCACTGGCAGTAGTTGGAGGGCTTAATGCGGGCTTTTTGTGGCTCCCGTCGGATGTCTTCGCGCAGACCACCACCGATCCAAATGTTGTTACCCCGCCCGAGAGGAGCACGACCGAGCCAGCCATTAATCAGGGGCCGGGAACAACAAGCACGGATCAGGGGCCGGGTACAACAACCACGACGCCGAGAACCGATGAAGCGATCGCGGAACGGAATCGGCGCATGGAACTGGAACGGGAACTGGCACGGCTGCGTGAGCGCGACCGTGACAGGCACGGAGAAACGTATATCGCAGGGTATGGAGGAACCACGTTTGGCGGCACGACCAGTGGTATGGAAGGACGAGGCAGTAACCTGGGCCAATCCTTTGCCGATCAGAATCTCACCAATTCCGGCGTCTACGGCATCAAGATGGGCTATTTCCATCCGGGACGTTTGAACTGGCTGGGATTGGAAATCGAGGGCTACAACTCAACGCCGCATCTCAAAGAGACCGGCGGGACGCCGGGTAGCCATTTGCGTCTCTCCATGCTCGGCCTGAACGCGATCGCACGGACGAAGATGGCTTGCCGCGACAAACGGAGGGACGGCGACAACCGGCGAGACACAAGGGCAGACGATGCCAGAAGGGCGGACGATGCCCATGACTCACCGCTCGATGACAACGCGCGCTGTCCGCTTCAACTGTATGCCGGCGCCGGACTGGGAGTGTTTTTCGCAGAGACGTCCAATCAGTTCGGGCGCAGTACCGACAATGCCCGGGCGGGACTCAACGCGCTGGCAGGGGTCAAATTCTTCCTCAACAAACATGTGGCGCTGTTTGCCGAGTACAAGTTTAACTATGTAGACCTGAAGTTCGACCAAAATCAATACACCGGCGGACCCACCGCCGGCCTGAACGGCACGTACATGATCAATCATGTCGTCGGCGGATTGGCCGTGCATTTCTAGACTGAGCCGACATGCAGGTGTGGTGGCGTCGAAGGAAGGAGTCGTTCAACGTGAGGGACGCCTTCCGGTAGCCCACCACATCGCATGACGCGGCGGGCGGAATTCAGCCTTATTTCTACACGCACCCATTAAAAGCAGGCATCGGCTCCGCCTGGTTGTGCATGTCATGCCAGACCAGCCTAAAGAGTCTCCACCAGGGACAACCTGTCCCCGGCGTACAGCCATCAATGCGGATTTGTGATACTCACCTGGCGTCTCGTAAGGGCATTCCTTGCTTATCCGTGTACGTTTTAAGTGCGAAGCGGGACCATGCACGAGGAACCGCTTTTGCAAACATGACAGTTGTGCGATGTCTTAGGGTAAGCATCTTAGTGACATCGGCGCTACACGTCACAGCGTACATGGACGCGACGCCGGCTGTGTAAGCCGCAAGGAACTACTCGATGAACGCAATCGCGCTCTTCTTGATGCTCGTGTTGCAAGGCAATCCGACCTGTCCCTCCCAGGCGCCCGACCAGGCCATCGTGCAAACCGCCAAGGGAGAGCAAAAGGTGCAGGTCGAATTCTACGACTGCTTCTGGCGGGGCGCCGAACAGCCTTCACACCGGTTCGTCGTCGTGTCTCCCGTCTGTCCGACGTATATCGGCCAGCCGATCATGATCGAGGAAGTGCACGAACGAAAAGGGTGGGTCATGAACCGCTTCGGTGAATTTTATCCGGCGAGCGTGAACATGGATCTGATGGACGTCTATAAACCGCCCTGCTGAAACTGTCCCGAGCTTCGCTACTCCATTGTCTTTTCTTCTTTAGATCATGCCTGTTCTGCGTCCTCGATGCCGGACTGATCGCAGCACTGCGCCCTCATTCAACTCACGAGGCAGACAACGGGAGTGTGAAACTGAAGGTACTGCCTTTTCCCACCTCTGATGAGACCCAGATACGTCCTTTGTGGGCCTCGACGATCCATTTGGCAATGAACAGGCCAAGACCGAGGCCGCGGCGGTCGTTCAACTTGAGCTGTGAAAAGCGATCAAAGATATGACCCTGTTCCTCTTCGGCAATGCCGGGTCCATTGTCGGTGACCGAAATTTCAGCGAACCTGTCCTGTTTCCGCGCCGCCAGTTCGATCGTGCCTCCCGGCGGCGTGAACTTCAGGGCATTGCCGATGAGATTGGATAGGACCTGAAGGATCCGGTCATGATCGATGTCGGCGAACAGGGGCTCGGCACAGGGGCGGGTAGTCATGGAGAACGACTTGGTCGAAACGACCGGTGCGGAGATGTCCATGCATTCCTGTAACAGCTCGCGAAGGTCGATCCGGTCGGGCGTGAGGACGAGCTTGTCATGGGCCATGCGCTCGACATCGAGCAGCGCGCTGATCATCCGGTCCATGCTCACGGCGCTCCGCTCGATCAAGTCGAGGTTGACGCGGAGACGGCCGGGATCCGGCGTTTCCTTGGAAAGGTCTCTGCGCATCAAACGAGCGCCGATCGAAATCGCCACGAGCGGTTGTTTTAAATCGTGGCTGACGATGGCGAGATATTGGTCTCTCGTGACCAGCGCCGCTTTGGTGAGATCATGAGAGGATCGCTCGTCCGATAACTGGGTCGCGTTCCATTCGGACGCCAAGTCGATCTGATCCCGTTCATCCAACAGATTGCTGTCGGTTTCCTTTCGCTCATGCTCGAGCAGCGCTTCGGCAATGACCCGTTTCTGTAAGCGTTCCCTGGTCCGGGCACGGTCTTCCGAGCTGCGTTCTGCCGCTTGGGCCTTGTCCGACCGTTCGCGTTCGTGAATCAGATCGTCGGAGGAGGATGTGTGCGGGTGGACATCCGCTTGTTCACGATCACTGTCCCGATGTTGATCCGCGGTCAGCCGATTCAAGCGGATCGTCGTGCTGGTCTGGTCTTCGACCGTCTGACTATTGCGTTCGAGATAACCGTCGGTCTTGTCTCTCTCATCTTCTAAGCTCTTGTCGGTTTTATCGCGCCGCTCTTCCGACGATCCTGTTGTGTCCGACTGCATCGATGGCACCCTCGCTTTCCGGGGAACGGAATAGGTCTGACTGTCGGCTGAGCCTGCCTGCGGTAGCCGTCACCTTGGGCAATATGAGTACGGGAGTCAAGCTGTCTAATTATTTGGAGAGATAGTGGGCCGCCCACATCGCCTGGCTGATCGTCCCTGGCCCAGCGTGGCCATATTCAAATCTTTCACATGTACCGGCTCTGCCTGCGTTGCGTATCCCGTGCAGGGTCCGCTACTGGAACGAACAGGGACTCGGCCACTACACCAAGAGAACTGTTTAACCTCTCGCGGCCAGCGGCCAAGCCAGGCACTGGACTCGTGCTCCTGTAAAAATGCCCCACAAATACAAGCAGCTGCAATGTAGATCTATATCAGAACTAGGGGTTACACCAGGAGGCAGACTGTGAGGCTTTTCCTATACTCGTCTCTCTCAAGAAAACCCTAGTTCAGCGGGTTAGTTTCGCCCCGTGCCGCCTGTTAGTACCTTCATCCTGCCGCGAAGGAGGCATTTTAATGCCGATCATGAAAACGCTCGCTCCCGGAGAGTTCTTCGCCCGGGTGAGTGCTCGCCTCAATCTGGCTGCCAAGCCAAAAGGGGCCGACCTGGCACTGGCTCCAAGCCATGTGTTCCTCGAACGGATGGCCGAGTGGACTCCGGATCTCTTATTCGTCTATGACCTCATCGAGGGAAAGAATCTGTACGTCAATCGCAGCGTGGAATCCATGCTGGGATACAGGCCGGAGGAAATCCACGCCATCTCCGAAAATCTGACCGAGCGTCTGGTCCATCCGGATGACCTGGCGGGAGTCAAGGCCTGGTATGCCAGCTTCGATGCCGCGCCTGACGGAGCCATCCTCGAGCATGAACAACGCGTCCGGTATGCCGATGGCTCATATCGCTGGCTGCGGACCCGGGCCACGGTCTTCGAGCGGAGGCCGGATGGCCGCGCAACATACATCATCGGGGTGGCCAGTGACTTCACGGGGTGGAAGCGCCAGGAAGTCGAGTTGATCACCCGCAGCCGGCAGCAGAGCTGCCTCTACGAATTTGCCGACGCCGTCAACCGGGCCGAGGCGCTCGAGGCCCTCTATGACAAGGCCCTCCTGACCCTGATGACAGCCCTCAGTGCAGACCGCGGCTCAATCCTCTTGTTTGATGAACATGGTGTCATGCGCTTCCGGGCCTGGCGCGGGCTGTCGGACCACTACCGTCGCGCGGTCGAAGGCCATTCGCCCTGGCAGAAAGACACCGCCGACCCGCAGCCGATCGTCATCGGCGATGTGGCCGAAGCCGGCCTCGCTCCCGGACTGCAGGAAACCATTGAGCAGGAAGGCATCCGCGCGCTCGGGTTTATTCCTCTCGTCTGCAGCGGTCGATTGTTGGGCAAGTTCATGGTGTATTTCAATCGCCCGCATGTCATGAGCCTGGACGAGATCGGGCTCGCACAAGCCGTCTCCAGGACACTGGCCCTGGGCATTGAACGACACGAAGGCGAATCACGGCTTCGCGACAGCGAGGAACGTCTGGCGGCCGAACTGGCCGACACCAAACTGCTACAGGGCATCAGCGCGGAACTGATCAGAGAGACGCACGTTGAGGCGCTGTACGAAAAGCTTCTGGACGCTGCTGTCGCCATCATGCGGTCGGAGTTCTCGAGCATGCAGATGCTCTGCTCCGAACGCGGCACAGGCGGTGAGCTCCGACTGCTCGCATTCCGGGGTTTCAATCCCGAAGCTGCCGCGTTTTGGGAATGGGTCGACGCCGATTCCGACAGCACATGCGGCGCCGCGCTGCGCTCGGGTGCCCGCGTCCTTGTGCCGGACGTCGAGCAATGCGAATTCATGGCGGGGACCGCGGATCTGAGGACGTATCGGGACACAGGAATTCGTGCGGTCCAGAGCTCGCCACTCATTTCGCGCAGCGGGAAGATCGTCGGCATGATCTCTACGCATTGGAAAACCGCCTACCAGCCTACGGAACGTCAGTTACGCCTGCTCGATATCCTGGCACGACAGGCGGCCGACCTGATCGAGCGCAAGCGGGGCGAGGAAGCGCTTCGGGCGAGCGAACAGTTTAACCGAAGCCTCGTCGAGAGCAGCCGGGACTGCACCATGACGCTGGCCCTCGACGGTATCTTGAGCTGGATCAGTGAAACAGGATTAAGCCTGCTCCGTATCTCCGATCCGTCTCAGGTGACCGGCAAATCATGGATCGACTTCTGGACGGGAGCCGACCGCGTCGCGGCCTGTGCCGCCGTCGCGGCGGCGGCCGGCGGCGGCTCGGGAACGTTTGTGGGGTACTTTCCCGTTGCCGGTCAGCCGAAGTGGTGGGACGTCGCCGTGTCGCCCATTTCGGATGCGAAGGGGCAACCGGCACGGCTGCTTGCTGTGTCCCGCGATATCACCGAGCGCAGGCAAGCCGAAGAACAGCTGCATGAAAGCGAACTGCGCTTCCGTGCCACCTTCGACAACGCCGGCATCGGCATGGCGCTTGTGGGTCTGGATGGCCGCTGGCTCGAGGTCAACGACCCGCTCTGCGACATCACGGGATACTCGCGCGAGGAATTACTCGCTTCGACATTTACGGACATCACGCATCCGGATGACCAGACGGCCAGTTGGAGGCAGACCCGCCGCCTGCTCGCCGGCGAAGTGCCGACGTATTCGTTGGAAAAGCGATATCTGCGCAAGGATGGCTCGACGACATGGGTCAGCATCACCGTCTCGCTGATGCACAACAGCGCCGGCGCGCCGCTCATGTTCATCGGCGCGGTGCAGGACATCAATCAGCGCAAGCGGGCCGAGCAGGCGTTGCGACAGTCCGAAGAGCGCTATCGCACCCTGTATGACTCGATGGACGAAGGGTTTTGCGTCATTGAAGTGCTGTTCGATCAGCGGCGGCAGCCGGTGGATTACCGCTTTCTCGAAGTGAACCCGTCGTTTGAAAAACAGACCGGCATCAAAGACGCGCGCGGGAGACGGATGCGCGAGATTGCGCCGGACCATGAAGTCTATTGGTTCACCCTGTACGGCGACGTGGCCTTGACGGGGGAACCGGCGCGTTTTGAATACCCTGCCGAGCAGCTTCAGCGATGGTATGAAGGGTATGCCTACCGGCTCGGCGAGGCGGGAGAGCACACAGTCGCGATCATCTTCAACGACATCACCGGGCGGAAACGGGCCGAGCAGGATCTTCGCCTGTTCGCGTCGGATCTCGAGCAGCGCGTCGTCGCGCGGACCCGCGAGCTCGTGGAATCGCAGTCCCGTCTTCGCGCCTTGGCGACCGATTTAAATCTCGCCGAGCAGCGCGAACGGAAGCGCATGGCGGCCGATCTGCACGACTACCTCGCGCAGCTCCTGGTGCTCGGAAAGATGAAGCTGGCCCAAGGGAAGCGACTGGTCGCGGAGCATCCGGCCTGTGCCGACTTCATCAAGCAAACAGAAGACGTGCTGGTTGAAGCCTTGACCTATACGAGAACGTTGGTGGCCGATCTGAGTCCCTCGGTCCTCCACGATTTCGGCCTGCCGGCCGCGCTCCGATGGTTGAGCGAACGGATGATGCAGCAGCAGCAATTGGCCGTGACCACGCACATCGAGGCCGACGACGTGACGCTGCCGGAGGATCAGGCCGTGCTGCTGTTCCAGTCGGTCAGGGAGTTGCTGATCAACGCCGCCAAACATGGGAAGACGAGTCATGCTACCGTTCGGCTGGCCAAGCAAGACGCTCGATTGCATATTGAAGTGCTGGATGAAGGGGTCGGCTTCGATGTGGCCGCAGCCGCGGCCGCGGCGGATATGCCGACCGCGCAGTCATCCAAATACGGGTTGTTCAGCATTCGTGAACGCATGATTGCGCTCGGCGGCTGGTTTGAACTTCAGTCGGAGCCGGGAAAGGGCACGACGGCGACGCTCATGTTGCCGCTCACCTCGCGAAGCGAGGCCGGTTCGGGGTTGAGGTCCGAGGTTCGAATGAGGGATTCGAAGTTCAAGGCGCACAATTCGAAATCGACCGAGCGTCCGAACATCGAACACTGAACCTCGAAACGCACCAACAACACACGAACCGCGTACGTGTGTTGCTGGTGGATGATCACGCGATGGTGCGGCAGGGATTGCGGACGGTGCTCGAATCGTACGCGGACGTGGAAGTGGTCGGCGAAGCGGCAAATGGGGAAGAAGCCGTCGCCCGCGCGGATGAGTGGCAGCCGGCCGTCGTGGTCATGGACATCAATATGCCGAAATTAAACGGAGTCGACGCCACCGCCAGGATCAAGGCGCGTTATCCTCACATGCTTGTCATCGGGTTATCGGTCAATGCGAATGCGGAAGCGCAGGAAGCGATGGCCAGGGCAGGAGCGGCGAGGCTCCTCACGAAGGAAGCCGCCGTGGATGAATTGTATCGAGCGATTCAGGATGTGTTGGTCAGGCGGTGAGGAAGCGGCAGAAAACCACACTGATGATGACAACGCATGACACGTTCTACAAATCGACCCACCCCGTTGGTGTCTGCGGCCATCGTGCTGTCGAGGAGGTTCTCGAAGATGGCCGGCGCAGCGCCGACCATCCTGGCCTCCACCACCTTGACGGGCGCGATGGAGGCGCTATTGCGGAGCAGAGAAGCAGTGAGTACAGTAACCTTCACACAGTAGCCGGGGACGGCCGCTCATCCGCCGCCGATCGCTACCTAAAAAGGAGTGGGCATGTCGATTACGACCAAGAAATCTGAGATCCCGGTGCGCGACCTTGAGTTGCCCCTGGAGCGTGATGTCTTTACCCGGATGCTGATTCGAGAATTGAGCGGCACCTTACAGGATGTGGTCGGCGTGGAGGAGGCGTCAGGGTTTGTGAGCATCGTCGGCCAGAAGATGGGTGATCACATCGACCACGCCTATAAGGAGGCCCTACAGGTATCGAGCCTGAGCCGTGCGCAGGTCCGCGACGTCCTGGTCGACCTCAAGCGGCGGATCCAAGGCGAATTTTTCGTCATCGAGGAAAGCGAAGACAAGATCGTGTTCGGCAACCGGCGGTGTCCCTTTGGCGACAAGGTGCTCGACCGGCCCGCGCTCTGCATGATGACGTCGAACGTATTCGGCTCGATTGCCGCAGAGAATCTCGGCTATTCCAAAGTCGTTTTGGAGGAGACTATCGCAGAACACGACCCCGGTTGCAGGGTCGTGGTGCATCTCAAGGAGACGCCGGAAGCGGAACGGGCGGAGGGGCGGGAGTACTTCAAGAGGATTTAGCCATGGCGACACCGACAGCGGCGCTGCTCGAGTTGTTCCCTGAGCCGGCGGCAATTGTGTCTTCCGACGGGAATCTGGTGTCCGTCAATAAGGCGTTTGCCGCCTGGTTTGACACGACGGCCGACCGGCTGGAAGGGCGATCGCTGCTGGCCCTCCCGGGTATACCGGGCCCGGCGTTTCGGGACATCCTCGAGCGATGCTGCCGCACCTCCGGCTCCTTGCCATTTGCCGCGGAACTGCGCAATGCCAAGGGCGATCTCATCCGCTGCCGGGTGCAAGGTGCCGTGGTGACGCGCGGTGACTCGACCGGTTCCACGACGGTTTGCCTGCGACTGACCGCGCAGGACTTGGCGACAGATGGGTTTCACCGGCTCAATGAAGAGGTGTCTGCTCTCAAACGGGAGATTAAGGCTCGTAACCAGGCTGAACAGGCGCTGGGTCTGAGCGAGGCACGGTACCGCGATCTGATTCATGCGCTGCCGGCTGCTGTGTACACGTGCGATGCCCAGGGGCGCGTGACGCTGTACAATCAGGCGGCGGCCGTCCTCTGGGGACGAGAGCCGGAAATAGGAAAGGATCTATGGTGCGGCTCATGGAAGCTCTATCGGCCGGACGGTAGGCCGCTCCCGCTGGACGAGTGCCCCATGACCGTCACGTTGCGTGAAGGCCGTGCGGTTCACGGCGAGGAAATCATTATCGAGCGTCCCGACGGCACGCGCCGCCATATGCGGCCGCACCCCGAGCCGATCGTCAACGAAGCGGGAATCGTCGTCGGCGCCGTCGATATGCTCATCGACGTCACCGAGACCAAGCAAGCGGAGGAAGCGCTGGCCAGGCTGGCGGCGATCGTGACGTCGTCCGACGATGCGATCGTCAGCAAAAATCTGGACGGCATCGTGATGAGTTGGAATCGGGCGGCCGAACGGTTGTTCGGCTATACGGCGGACGAGATGATCGGCCAGCCGATAAGCCGGCTGATTCCGGAAGAGCGGCACAATGAAGAACCGGCCATCCTCGAACGGCTGCGCCGAGGCGAAGCGATCACTCACTACGAAACCATCCGCTGCAAGAAGGACGGGACCAGACTGCATATCTCGCTGAGCGTGTCGCCGATGGTCAATGCGCACGGAAAGATTATCGGCGCGTCCAAAATCGCCAGGGACATCACCGCACAAAAGCTGGCCGAGCAAGCGCTGCTCCACAGCCGGGAGGAATTACGGCGCGCGCTGGAATATCAACAGGCGGTCGTCAGCAACATGGGGGAAGGGCTCTACACGGTGGATGGGCAGGGGCTGGTGACTTCGGTGAACCAGGCCGCCGAGCGCCTCTTCGGCTGGACCCGCCAGGAGATGTTGGGACGTAAAATGCACGATATGGTGCATTACAAGCGCCCCGATGGCACGGCGTTTCCGGCCGCGGAATGCGCCGGCTTGCATGTGCTCCGCGATGGGGCGCCGCTCATCAATTTTGAGGACGTGTTTATTCGAAAAGACGGGAGCTTTTTCGATGTGGTCTATAGCTCCTCGCCGATCTGGACGGGCGGAAAAATCAGCGGCCTCGTGGTTGTTTTTCGCGATGTCTCCGATCGCAAGCGGATCGACGCGGCGCTTCGGGATCGCGATCGCGCCTTGACGGTGGCCAACGAGGCGCTGACCAAGCACACGGTGGCATTGGCCGAAGCCAACAAGGAATTGGAAAGCTTTTCCTACTCCGTCTCTCACGATCTGCGGGCGCCGCTGCGCACCATCGATGCCTTCAGCCGTATTGTCGAAGAGGATCACGGCGCCGCCCTGGACCCGGAAGCCCAACGCTGCCTCGCGGTCGTGCGGAAAGCCGCCGGTCAGGCGGGCGAGTTGATCGACGATCTACTGGAATTGTCGAGGCTCGGCCGTCAAAGCATGCAGTTTCAGCCGGTCGACATGGTCCAACTGGCGCGGGAGGCGGCGGAGGAAGCCGGCCACTGTCATCCGGACCGGAAGGTTGAAGTGTTCCTCGGAGACCTGCCGCCCTGTGAGGGAGACCGCCGGCTGCTGAAACTCGTCTGGGCCAACCTGCTGTCGAACGCCTTCAAGTACACCCAGTATTCAAGCGGCCCGAAGATCGAGGTCGGCTGGCTGCCTGATGATGCCCAGCCGGCAGTTGCGGTCTATTACGTCAAGGACAACGGGGTCGGCTTCGATATGCGATACGTGAACAAACTGTTCGGGGTGTTTCAGCGCCTGCATAAGAAAGAGGAATACGAGGGCACAGGCGTCGGCCTGGCGATCGTCCACCGCATCGTCCACCGTCATGCGGGTCGGGTCTGGGCGGAGGGAAAAGTGAACGGGGGCGCGACGTTTTATTTTTGCGATAAGAAAGGCCGCGGCAGAGAGCGTGTCTCGCGATGACGGATGATCTGGTGCGATTCAGCATGAGTTTGGGCGACAGGGAAGGTCAACGGGGGCGCAACATTTCATTTTGCGCTGCGAAAGGCGGTGGCATGACACACGGGACGGAGATTTTATTTGTCGAAGACAACCCCGAGGACGTGGAAATTACCCTACGGGCCTTTCAAAAATACCATCTGGCTAACAAAATTCATGTGGTGCGTGACGGGGAAGAAGCGTTGGAATGCCTGTTCGGTACCGGCCGGTATGCCGGAAACAACGGCCATGAGAGGCCCCGGCTGATTCTCCTGGACCTGAAGCTGCCCAAGGTGGACGGGATCGAAGTGTTGCAACAGTGTAAGACCGACCCCCGCACCAAGACGATTCCGGTGGTGGTCCTGACGTCCTCGCGGGAAGAGCAGGATCTGGTCAAGAGCTACAACCTGGGCGTGAACAGTTATGTGGTCAAGCCCGTGGATTTTCCTCAGTTCACGGACGCCGTGCGTCACCTCGGTCTCTACTGGATGCTGTTGAACCAGTTGCCCGCCGAAGGACAGGGCCCGACTGACTACATCGCCGGCCAATAGTCAACATATGAGCAATCGGGAATGATGATCCATGCATGAATTGCGCGTGCTGTTGGCCGAAGATAATCCGTTGGATGCCGAGCTGCTGCTTCGAGAGTTGAAGAAAGCCGGCTACGACGTCACGTGCCGGCGGGTCGATACCGAGGCGGCATTCAAGAGCCAGCTGGCGGAGGGTCCATTCGATGTGATTATTTCGGACCACGCGATGCCTCAATTCAGCGCCGCGCGGGCCTTGGAATGTATGCATGAGAGCGGACTGGCCATTCCGTTTGTGGTCGTGTCTCACGCCATCGGTGAAGAAGAAGCCGTCCAGTTGATCAGAGACGGCGCCACGGATTTTCTCATGAAGGATCGACTGGGCCGCTTGGGAGAAGCGGTCCGGCACGGGCTGGAACAGCAGCGTCTGCGGACGCAGCATGCGGCTGACCAGGAGGCGCTCACCGCCCTCAACGCACAGTTGGAGCGCCGCGTGGTTGAGCGGACAGCCGAGCTCCAGTCCGCCACCAGGACGTTGGAAGTCGAACTTGCGCAGCGCAAACGGGCGGAAGAAGCGTTGCAACGGCTGAACGCCGAATTGGAGCAGCGGGTCGAAGAGCGCACCAGTGAAGTGGTCGCGTCTCACCATCGTCTGCGCGCCCTCGCTTCCGAGTTGACCCTCGCCGAACAGCGCGAACGCAAGCGGCTGGCCGGCGAGCTGCATGACTACCTCGCTCAAATGCTGGCCCTCGGACGGATGAAGATCTCGCAGTTCCGTCCGAAACTCACGGCGGCCGCACCCGACCTCACCGAGCCTCTCAAGGAGATCGATGACCTGTTCAAGAACGCGTTGACCTACACGCGGTCGCTGATGTCCAAGCTCAGTCCTCCCGTGCTGGATGAATTGGGCTTGCCGGCGGCGCTCACCTGGCTGGCCGGCCAAATGCCGCTCCACGGTGTCTCGGTCGAGGTCCGGCTGAAGCGGGAGAAAGTCCCGTTGCCGGACGACCAAGCCGTGCTGCTCTTTCAATCCGTGCGGGAACTTCTGATCAATGTGGCCAAACATGCCGGCATCGACCGGGCGACCGTGACGTTGGATATCGATGAAGAGCAACAACTGCACATCCTCGTGGAGGATGCGGGCCGCGGCTTCGATGTCGCGACGCTGGATGCCAAACCCGCCGGAGAGCATTTTGGATTGTTCAGTGTGCGGGAGCGCATGGAAGCGATGGGCGGACGGTTACACATGAACAGCGTGATCGGAGAGGGCACAAAGGTCGGATTGATACTTCCAATGAGCGCTGGAGCCTGCGCACCCGCAGTCGACGGTCGGCGGTTGACGGCTGACACGGCCGGCAGCCAGGCCTTTGTCGCCGCTCCGGGCACTGACGCCGTAGTGACCAATAATCATGCATCACCGGTCCGTGTGCTCCTCGTGGATGATCACACGCTGGTGCGTCAGGGCATCCGTGCCCTGTTGGACGTCTATCCCGATGTGTCGGTGGTCGGGGAAGCGGGCGATGGCCGGGAGGGCGTCACCATGGCGGCCGAACTCCATCCCAACGTGGTGCTCATGGACGTCAACATGCCCTGGATGGACGGCATTGAAGCGACTAAGCGCATCAAAGAGGAATGGCCTGAGATCCGGGTCGTGGGCCTCTCCGTCAACAATTCCAACCAGCTCATGGAGGCGATGGTCGCGGCTGGCGCAGCGGCGTTTGTGTCAAAGGACACCGCCGCCGAGCAGCTCTATGATGCGATCTTGTCCGTCATGGGAAGTGAAGTGCCGGCCGATCAACTCAAGCAGACTCGTCTCTTCTAGGGGACCGCAACCATGGTGAGAGAGTCGTGACGCTCCCGAAACGATCCGTGCGCGACGTTCTTCTCGCCTCGGGCGCGATCCTGTTTGCCGGGATCGCCCGGCTGCTTCTCGATCCGTTCCTTGGCGATCATTTCCCTTATCTGACCTTCTTTATTGCCGTCGCGGTGTCCGCACTGTATGGAGGCCTGTGGCCATCGGTTATGGCAGTCGCTCTCAGCGCAATCGCGGCCAACTGGTTCTTCATGCCTCCTCGCTATTCGTTCGAACCATTCACGGACACGGCGCATCTCGTCGGATTTCTCACGTACATCACGCTCGGCCTCGGCCTGGTCGCGTTCGGGCAGGCCCTGCAACGGACGAAACACCGTGTCGAGACCGCCCTTGAGGCGCTGTCAGAGCGGGAGGCCCGGCTCGGGATTGCCATGGAAGGGGCGGATCTCGGCGCGTGGGAAATCGACCTGCAGACAGGGCGCACCAGCTGGGACGAGCGCATGCCGGCTCTCCTCGGAGTGCCGCCCGAACACGCCGCAGACGCGGCAATCACCTGGGCCGGGATGATCCATCCGGAAGATCGACCGCGGGTGTTGGAGGAACTGCGCGCGGCCATGGAGACCGGCGCAAAGTACGAGACCGAATGCCGGGTCATCCGGACAGACGGAACGGTGCGGTGGTTTGCCAGCCGGGGGAAGATCGTGGCGTCGGCGGATGGCGGCACCCGCCGGATGGTGGGGATGGTCCAGGACATCACCGACCGGAAGCAGGCGGCCGACATTCTGCAGGAAAGTGAAGAGCGGCTTCGCCTGGCCGCGGAAGGCGCGAAGCTCGGGCTGTGGTTCTGGGACGTGAAAAAGAAGGCACTGATCTGGACGGGCCAATGCAAGGAAATGTTCGGTCTGCCGCTCGATGCGGTGGTGACCTATGACCGGTTTTTGGAATGCCTGCATCCGGACGACCGGGCGCGCACGCACGCTGCCGTGCTGCAGTCCCATGGGGACGGCACGCCGTACGATATTGAATATCGGGTGGTGTGGCCGGATGGCACGGTCCATTGGATTGCGGCCAAGGGGCACAGTCAGTTCGACGAGCAGGGCGCGCTCGCCCGCATGCACGGCATTGTGCTGAACATCGATGCGCGCAAGGGCAGCGAGGATGCGTTACGCCTCCAAACAGCTCAGATCGCAGAGAGTGAAGAACGGTTCCGTACGCTGGCGCGACCACATGTCCCAATTCGCCTGGACGGCCGATGCCGACGGATCGGTGACCTGGTACAACCGGCGGTGGTACGACTACACCGGCACGGCGTTTGAGGACATGCAGGGCTGGGGCTGGCGAAAAGTTCATCACCCAGACCACCTCGATCGGGTGGTGGCCAAATGGAAACGGGCCCACCAGACCGGTGAAGTCTGGGAGGATACGTTTCCTCTGCGCAGCCGGGAGGGTGAATACCGGTGGTTTCTCTCCCGCGCGTTGCCGATCCGTGATGCACAGGGCACCGTCGTCCGCTGGTTCGGAACGAACACGGATGTGACCGAGCAACGCAACGCGGAGGCGGCGCTGCGTGAGAGCGAGGAGCGTTTGCGCTCCCTGGCAGGCCGCTTGGAACAGTTGGTCGCTGAACGGACGGAGGAACTGGTGCATTCGCAGCAACGCCTCCGCGCGCTGGCCACCGAGTTGAATCTCATCGAGCAGCGGGAACGCAAGCGGCTTGCGACGGACCTGCATGACCACCTGGCGCAGTTATTGGTCCTGGCCCGGTTAAAATTGTCCCAAACCAAACGCCTGCCGGACGTCAGCGCGGGATGCCAGAGCCTGATCCAGGAAACAGAGAAGGTGTTGGATGAATCCTTGAGCTACACGCGGACGCTCGTCGCCGATCTGGCTCCGCCCATTCTGCATGACGTCGGATTAGCGGCCGCCCTCAAGTGGCTGGGCCAGCACATGGCAGATCGCGGCTTGAAGGTGACCGTGCAGATTGGCGACACGCCTCCCATACTTTCTGAGGAGCATGCCGTCCTGCTGTTCCAATCGGTGCGCGAATTGCTGATGAACACGTTGAAACATGCGGAGACCGGCCATGCGGTCGTGACGTTCGCACAGCAAGATGGCGACCTGCTCATCGAGGTGGGGGATGAGGGGAAAGGCATTGACCTGCCGGCGCTTGCCGCTGCGTCTGCGGCCCCGGATGCCTCATTGAAATTCGGACTTTTCAGCATCCGGGAGCGCATGCGGTCGCTCGGCGGCCGGTTCGACCTCGAGTCGGTGCCCGGGAAGGGAACGACCGCGACACTCGTGTTGCCGCTCGCCTCGCGAAGCGAGGCCGGTTCGAGGTTCGCGGTCCGAGGTTCGAACGAGGGGTCCGAAGTGCAAGGCTCTCAGTTCGAAAGTGACGGAGGCGAACATCGAACGCCGAACCTTGAAGCTAACCAACAACGCCCGAACCGCATTCGCGTGCTGCTTGTGGACGATCACGCCATGGTCCGGCAGGGTCTGCGCACGGTTCTCGACGCCTATCCCGATCTTGATGTGGTGGGCGAAGCGGCGAATGGAGAAGAAGCGGTGGCGCTGGCGGAACGCTTGAGGCCGTCGCTGGTGGTGATGGATATCAATATGCCGAAAAAAAACGGCATCGAGGCGACGGCCGAGATCACGGCAAGGTTTCCCGCGATCGTGGTGATCGGTCTCTCCGTGCAGGCGAATCGCGAGGCGCAGGACGCCATGTTGAACGCCGGTGCGGCGGCGCTGCTCACAAAGGAAGCAGCGGTGGAACAACTCTATGAAGCCATCAGGCAGGCGTTGGAGCAGTCGGGTCAGCGCTGTGCTGCGGGTGCCGAGCCGGCAGGCGTTGATGAGCGACGCACGGCGTCGAAGGAATTGCTTTCTTGAGAGAGGCCGGACCAAGATCGCCGCTCAAGCGCGACGGCGACGTTCGTGTTGCCGTTGAGCAACACGAACGTCGCAACGGTGTGAGTCTTCGGTTGTGAGTGTAAGTTGCCGGACCGTCCGTGCACTCCGATAACTCAACACTCACAATTCAACACTCAACACTATCTTTGACGACCGTTTGCGTTCGTCTTAATCAGCTCGTGGCTGCGCAGTCTGCGCGTTTCCATGTCCTGCCGACCACGCGGTGTTGACCACCCGTGCCGCCGACTCGCGGGGCGTCAGTTGACCGTCATACAAGCTGGCGTACTGTTTGCGCATGTCGACTCTGAAGTCCGCAAGCTCGCTCGCCGGCACGCCGGCCAACGTGGCGAGGGACGTCAGATACTCGCCCTCCCCGCGGGCGATGTCACTGCGGATATTTTCATACGCATGGGCGGCGAACAACTCAGCTCTCATTCTATTTTTGGCCGGGTTGTTCCCGAACAGGGCGCCAGGAGTCGTGCTCGACGTCAGTTCCTGTGTGGGCTGGGTGAATTCCGACGTCGCATTGGAGAGACCATCGGAAATATGGGTGCTCGCGTCAAACGGCGCCTTCGTCAATTCGACGGTGGCATCGCAGCCGGCTAAGCCGAGCGCTGCGACTAGGATGGCACAGGTTGCGGTCCTCATGGCTGTCTTCCTCCTTCAGTGCAGTGAATGAATTCTCTCTAGTGTTAAGCCTCTCTCTAAGGAAATACCGTGTAACGGACGTTCGTTCCGCTAGGTGTTACCCGAGCTTGAGAGAGTTCTTCCATCTATCTAGGGGGTTCCCGAGGCTTGAGGCCATCCCATTCAATGTTAAGTTTCGGATGGTATCCGGCATCCGTCTCTATTTATCCATCAATCGTCGGCGTAATTCATCACACTTTTCATGGCTTTTACTTCGACCTCCCAAATTGGTGCCGACGGCAGGACGACCGAGACATCCCGCTCGCAGCTGCCTTTAGGCGCCCAAGTGGAAGAGGGGGGCGTGCAGTTCCGCGTCTGGGCACCCAAGAGAGCCCGCGTCGACGTCGTGTTGGAGGAAGACGGTCGCAGCTTTCCACTCACGAAGGATCGTCACGGGTACTTTTCTGCGCTCGTCCCGATCGCCTCGGCCGGCATGTCTTACTGGTATCGCGTGGATAACGGCGAGACGTACCCCGACCCCTGCTCCCGCTTTCAGCCGACCGGGCCGCACGGTCCCTCTCTCATCGTCGATCCCGGGGCGTATCGCTGGCGTACGGATGACTGGCCGGGCATCCGCATGCCTGGACAGGTGATTTACGAACTGCATGTGGGCGCCTTCACTCGTGAGGGCACGCTCGAGGCGGCGCAGGCTCAGTTGGATGAGCTGCAGGCCTGCGGCATCACGCTGATCGAACTCATGCCGCTCGCGGAATTCCCCGGACGCTGGAACTGGGGCTATGACGGGGTCGACTTCTTCGCGCCCTCGCACACCTACGGCGACTATGATGCGTTGAAACGGTTTGTGGACGCGGCGCATGAGCGGGGCCTGGGCGTGATTCTCGATGTCGTCTATAACCACTTCGGGCCCGACGGTAACTACCTGCCTTCGTACAGCGACACCTATGTGACCGACCGCCATCCGAATGAGTGGGGGCAGGCGGTGAACTTCGACGGACCCGGCTCCGAAGGCGTGCGTGATTTCGTCGTGCAGAACGCGTGTTATTGGATCAGCGAATTTCGACTCGACGGTTTGCGTCTGGATGCCGTCCACGCGATGTATGACGACAGCCCGACGCACATTCTCGCGGAAGTCTCCTGCCAGGCCAGGCAAGCCGCGAATGGACGCTCGATTGTGCTGATCGCGGAGTGCGAGTCCCAGTTGATCCGGACCGTTCAACCGGTCGAGCAAGGCGGATGGGGGCTGGATGGCGTGTGGAGCGACGATTTTCATCACATCTGTCGCGTCGCGATGACCGGACGGAGCGAAGCCTATTACTCGGATTACCGGGGGACGGCGCAGGAATTGTTATCGGTCATCAAGCGGGGGTTCGTGTATCAGGGACAGCGCTATGCGTGGCAGGGTAAACCGCGCGGCACTGTCGTGAAAGACGAGCCGGCATCGGGCTTCGTGTTTTTTCTCCAGAATCATGACCAGGTCGCTAATCATCTGCACGGGGACCGCATCCATGCGTTGACCGGCCCAGCCCGTTATCGGGCGCTCGCGGCCTTGTTTCTCCTGGCTCCCGAGACGCCGTTGCTCTTCATGGGGCAGGAATTCGGCGCATCGAGTCCGTTTATGTATTTCGCCGACCATGTGGATCGTCAGTTAGCGATCAATGTGTACAAAGGCCGGAAGCAGTTCCTCTCGGAATTCCCCAGTTACGCCTCGCCGGAAGCGCAGGAGACGATCCCCAATCCATGCGATCCGTCCACATTCGAGCGCTCGAAGCTGGATTTGTCGGAGCGCGTGCGGCATGCCGAGATGTATCGCCTCCATCGTGACTTGTTGCAGTTGCGGCGGGAAGATCCGGTTCTGGCGCGTCAAGACCGGCGGTTGATCGACGGGGCGGTGCTCGGGCCTCAGGCGCTGGTCCTTCGTTTTGAAACAGAAACGGATGATGACCGGTTGTTGGTCGTCAATCTCGGTCCGGACCTCTCCCTCATCCCGGCTCCGGAGCCGTTGCTCGCGCCCGTGACCGGCGGGACTTGGAAGCTACTCTGGTCCAGCGACCATCCGCGCTACGGCGGGCCGGGTGTGCTGAATCCGGTGACCGCGGAGGGCTGGCACGTGCCGGGCAGCAGCAGCGTGTTATGGTCTGCGGCGAAGGCGCAATGAGGGATACAGTGAGGGATACGGCAGCCCTAGGCGCGCCGCGCACTGGCTCCTCGCGCCCTTTCGTGATCACCTTCGAGAAGCCGGCGGGCAGTAGCAGCGTGATATGGGCCGAGGCTAAGGCGGCGCAGTGAGGGATACGGCAGCTATAGGCGACCGGCAACCAGCGACGTTCTCCGGCATAACCATGACGACGACTGCTCCCGATCTCAAGTTCTCCTGCGCCACGACTGATGATCCCGCTGTGTTACTGGACAAAGAATGGCTGATGACGAATGGAGTGGGCGGCTATGCGTCCGGCTCTCTGTTGGGTGTTGCCACCCGCCGCTATCACGGGGTCTTCGTCCCTGACCTGCCGTCAAAGGGACGCACGGTGATGGTCCCCCGCCTGGACGATACAGTCGAGACTGACACGAAAACGTTCGCCTTGTCCGGCGTCGAGTACGCTGACGGTCGCCTGGAAGGAGACAGCCATCGCTGCCTGCAGGGGTTTCGTCGGGAATGGCAGACGCCGGTCTGGATGTTCAACTGCGACGGGGCGCGGATTGAAAAACGCGTCGTGATGCCGCATGGGCAAAACACGGTGTATGTCCAATACAGGCTTCTGGAAGGGCCGCCGGTTCTGTTGCATCTCCGTCCGTATGTGAGCTGCCGGATGCACGATGCGCAATTGGTGCGGTCCAACGGACACTCGCAGCCGTTTCCGCTGACGGTGACCAAGGGACAGTACGAAGTGACGATGCCGGGCGGCGTGCCGCCGCTCAAACTCTGCTTGCGGCCGCCATGCGGAGTATTCGTGACCGACGATGATGTCAGCGCGTCGGTCTCGTACCGCGTCGAACGGGACCGCGGTTCGGAACATGTCGAAGATTTATTCAGCCCGGGCTATTTCACCGCCGCCTTGCGCCCGGGAGAGTCGGTGGCGATGGTCGCGAGTGTGGAGTCCTGGGAATTGCTCACCTTTGACACGCAGGCCATCCTCGATGCCGAGCGGCAGCGGCTGGCCAAATTGCTGGCGCGCGTCCCCGCCGCCGAGCATGACGACTTTGTGCGGCAGCTCGTGCTGGCCGTGGATCAGTTCATCGTGCTGCCGGGGAGCCGTCCGGAAGAACAAGTCTTGGCCCGGGCGTCCGGGGACGAAGCGCGCACCGTGATCGCCGGCTACCATTGGTTCGGCGACTGGGGCCGGGACACGATGATCAGTCTGGAAGGCCTCACCATGTGCACGGGTCGGCACGAAGAGGCCCGGGCGATTTTGCGGACCTTCGCCCATTACATCAAAGACGGGCTCATCCCGAATCTGTTTCCTGAGGGGGCTCGCCAGGCGCTGTATCACACGGCCGATGCCACGCTCTGGTACTTTCATGCGCTGGACCGGTATGTGCGGGCGACGGACGATCGCGACACGTTGATGATGCTGTTTCCCATATTGAAAGGCGTGATTGCCGCCCATGTCCGCGGCACCCATTTCGGTATCGGGGTGGACGCGAAGGACGGGCTGCTCTGCGCCGGTGCGCCCGGGTATCAACTCACCTGGATGGATGCGAAGGTGGACGACTGGGTGGTGACGCCCCGGCGCGGCAAGCCTGTCGAAATTCAAGCGCTCTGGTACAACGCGCTCCGCCTGATGGCGCAGTGGGCGAAGCGGTTAGGGGAGCCCTCTGAAGAGTGGATGGATAGGGCCGAGCAAGCGGAAGTCTCGTTCCATGACCGCTACTGGTACGACTCGGGCCATTACTTGTACGACGTGGTGGACGGGGAACAGGGCAACGACGGCAGCTTGCGGCCGAACCAGATTCTTGCGATGTCACTGCGCTTTCCCATTCTGCGGCAGGAGCGATGGCGGCAGGTCGTGGACGTGGTCACCGATAAATTGTTGACGCCCTACGGACTTCGCACACTCGCGCCAGGGCATCGCGACTACAAGCCGACCTATTCGGGCGATTTGCGCGCGCGGGATGCGGCCTACCATCAAGGCACCGTCTGGGCCTGGCTCATCGGCCATTATCTGGACGCCCGCCTGAAGGTCTATGAGGATAAGCGCGCCGCGCACCGGCTCCTCGCGCCCTTTCGTGAGCACCTTCGGGAAGCCGGCGTCGGGACGATCAGCGAGATCTTCGACGCGGAGCCGCCGTATCGGCCGCGCGGCTGTATCGCGCAGGCCTGGAGCGTGGCCGAGGTGTTGCGCGCGCACATGCTCACGCGGGACACCTGAGAATCATGAAGGCTGAGTGTTCAGTGGTTCGTTCATTCTGAGGGTGGTGATGACCGTTCACCGTCCGGACACTCAAGAGTCAACACTCAGCACTCAGGCCTGCCCATGCGAGGTGCGGATCGGCACGAGCGGCTGGCATTACAAGCACTGGCGCGGGCCGTTTTATCCCGCGGACCTGCCCCCGCAACAGATGCTGCCGTGGTATCTGAAAGATTTTGATACGGTGGAGATCAACAATAGCTTTTACCATCTGCCCAGCGAGAGTACGTTCGGCGCCTGGCGCGACGGCACGCCGCCGGGCTTTTGTTTCGCCGTCAAAGGGAGCCGGTTCATTACGCATCGGAAGAAATTGAAGGATCCGGAGGATGCACTCGGCCGGTTTCTTCCAGCGGCGGAAATACTCGGACCGAAACTGGGACCGATCCTGTTTCAGTTGCCGCCGCGATGGTCCTGTAATCTGGAACGACTCAAGAGCTTTCTAGAGGCGCTGCCGGGGACCCATCGGTACACGTTTGAATTCCGGGATCCCAGTTGGCACGTTCCGGACGTCTATCGGGTGCTGGAGCAGCATGGCGCCGCCTGGTGCGTCTATGAGCTGGATGGATTTGTTTCACCCATCGAAGTGACCGCCGATTTTGTGTATGTCCGGCTTCACGGGCCGGGCCGGAAATATCAGGGCGACTACTCCGGCGGGACGCTGCGGGCCTGGGCCGAACGGATCGCCCGCTGGGAGGAGACGCTCAAGGCGGTCTACGTGTACTTTGATAACGATCAGTCAGGTTATGCCGTCAAGAATGCCGCTGAACTCAAGGCATTGATGCAGACGAAGTCGCTCGGAGAGACGCCAAGGCGCGGTCCACCGGATGAACAGGGAGAGGCGATCATGGCACACACAGTCGCGGACCTGCTCGTTGATCGGCTGATTGAGTGGGAAGTCGATACGGTCTTCAGTCTTCCCGGTGACGGGATCAACGGCATTTTTGAATCGCTTCGCGTCCGCAGGACCATATTAAGGTGATCCAGGTGCGGCATGAAGAGGCGGCGGCCTTTGCGGCCTGCGGCTATGCCAAGTTTACCCGGCGTCTCGGTGTCTGTCTGGCGACATCCGGACCCGGCGGACTGCATCTGCTGAACGGCCTGTATGACGCCAAGTGCGACGGCCAGCCGGTGCTGGCCATCACGGGCCATACCTTTCACGATCTGATCGGCACCCACTACCAGCAGGATGTCGATCTCGTGAAAGTCTTCAGCGACGTCGCCGCCTACAATGAGCGGGTCATGGGACCGGCGCATGTCTGCAACGTCGTGGATGAGGCGGTGAAGACCGCGATCGCCAGGCGGACCGTGGCGCATATTACGATACCCAAAGACATCCAGGACTGGTCTGCCGACGGTCAGCGCTCGAAGGCCAACATTGCGATGCACAGCGGGGATCTGTACAGCGAGGCGCTGCCCTTGCCGCCCAAGGCGACGTTGAGGCATGCAGCCGACATGCTCAATGCCGGAACCAAGGTTGCCATTCTGGCCGGCCGGGGCTGTCTGACAGCCCGTAAGGAAATTCTTGCCTTGGCCGAGAAACCTCGCTGCGCCGATCGTCAAACCGCTGCTCGGCAAAGCGGTCGTGCCGGACGATCATCCCTACACGACCGGCGGCATCGGTCTGCTCGGCACGGCGCCGTCGCAGGAGGTGTTGGAAGAGTGCGATACGTTGTTCATTGCCGGCAGCAGCTTTCCGTATCTCGAGTTCTATCCCAAGCCGGGGCAGGCCAAAGCCGTCCAGATCGATCTGGACTCCTCCCGCATCGGACTGCGCTATCCGGTGGATGTCGGATTGATCGGCCAGTGCTGGGACGTGCTGCGCGCCTTGCTGTCGCTCATCGAGCCGAAAACCGACCGGACGTTTCTTCGAAGGCACAGGCGCGCATGCGTCAGTGGAATGAACTGATGGAGATGCGCGGCACCCGCATCGATCTGCCGTTGAAGCCCCAAGTGGTCGCGCGCGCGCTCAATGAATTTCTGGATCACGACGCGATCATCTGCAGCGACACGGGCACGGTGACGACGTGGGCGGCGCGCCATATTCTGATCCGCGGGGATATGGAGTTTTCCGTGTCCGGGACGTTGGCCACCATGGCCAATGGATTGGCCTACAGTATCGGGGCTGCGGTGGCGTTTCCCGGGCGGCAGGTCGTCTGCTTCACGGGTGACGGCGGTCTCACGATGTTGATGGGTGAGCTGGCCACGATCGCCAAGTACCGTTTGCCGGTGAAGGTGATCGTGATCAAGAACAACGTGCTGGGCATGATCAAGTGGGAGCAGTTGGCCTTCGAGGGCAATCCGCAATACGGGGTGCAATTACAGCCCATCGACTTCGTGGCGGTCGCGCGGGCCTGTGGAATAGCCGGCTTCAGCGTTGAGGATCCCGACCTCGTCCGGGCCGTGTTGGGCGAAGCCTTCCATCATGCAGGACCGGCGCTTGTCGAGGCCTCGTCGATCCCAACGAGCCGCCGCTCCCGGGCAAGATTACGACCGATCAGGCCTGGCAGTTCGCGAAGGCCCTGGCGAAAGGGCAAAAGGATCGATGGGACATCATCAAAACGGTCGTCGAGAACAAGATCAGAGAAGTGGTGTAGTGGCCCATGGCCCGCCGGGTGCTCAGTACTGAGTGCTGAGCGGTCGCCGCACAGATTGAAACCATCCTGAGGAGGCAACGCGCTCAGGAGGTTGCGCTCAGCACGTGCCTAACCAGTGGAGTTGATCATGGAAACCCCTGTTGACGTGTCGCAGAACCCGCCGATTTCGCCGAAGGAGAAGAAGAGGCGAAAGGAACACATTCTGACGAAGGGAGTCCAGTCTGTGGCCCACAGTATCGCCAATGCTGTCGTCATCAAGCATGGAAACCTATTTTTTCTCGCGCCTCCCGACGGAGAAGTGCCGTTCAGCGGCCATGGGTTCGGTCTCTATTACCACGATTGCCGGTATCTGAACGGCTATGAGTTGCTGGTCGGCGACGAGCATCCAGAGCCGTTGGCAGCACGTTCGTCGGAGGGAGGCCGCGCAGTCTTTCAATTGACCACGCCGGATTTCAGCGCCGAACGGCCGGACTATTCATCGTGAGACGGTCGGCCTGAAGTGGGACCGCGTGATCGACGCCGAGCAGTGCGTGCTGCATGAACAGCTGGATATCCAGTGCTTCGGCTACGAGGCGATCGACTTTCCGCTGACCATGCGCTTCCGTGCAGGCTTTGAAGATGTGTTCGAGATCCGCGGGCTGCTGCGCGAGGTCAAAGGCAAGCTCTTCAAGCCCGTCTGGAAGGACAAATGTCTCGTGTTTCTCTACGAGGGAGGCGACAAGATCCCGCGGAGCCTGGCCGTGCATTTTTATCCGTTGCCGGCAGAGATCAAGGGCGACACGGTCCAGTTTCACATCACGCTGCAAGCCGAACGAGAGCAAGCCGATCCGCGTGGTTCGCTGGCCATCGCCGAGTCGGAGGGCGAGCCGAACGGTGTGCGCGCAGACGAGCATGTACCGGGATCTGTCACGTTATCCCACGCATCAAGTCCAGCGGACGAATGGCTGACACGAGAGACGGAGGTCCGTAGCGACAGCCTGCTGCTGAACCGCGTGATGCGCCGTTCGCTGATGGATCTGCACATGTTGAAAACGACGATTGGAGGCGACGAATTCTTCGCGGCCGGCGTGCCTTGGTTCGTCACCCTCTTCGGACGGGACAGCCTCGTCACTTCCCTGCAGACGATGGCTTCTGGTCCGAGACCCGCCGCCGATACGCTTCGATTGCTCGCGCGCTACCAGGGCACGGAGGTGAGCGACTGGCGGGACGAAGAGCCGGGCAAGATTCTGCATGAGCTGCGGGTCGGCGAGCTGGCCCGGATGAATAAGATTCCCCACACGCCGTATTACGGCACGATCGATGCCACGCCGCTCTTTCTGATCTTGATGAGCAGCTATGCCCACTGGACCGGCGATCTGAATTTGTTCCGGGAGTTACCCGTCCCACATCGAGCGGGCGCTGCACTGGATCGACCATTATGGAGATGTCGCTCGCGACGGCTATGTCAGCTATTTGAGCAACACAAACAAAGGCCTGATCAATCAAGGCTGGAAGGATAGCGGCGATGCCCTCGTGACGTCGGACGGCCGGTTTGCCGAGCCGCCGATTGCACTGGTCGAAGTGCAGGGCTACGTGTACATGGCAAAGATGTAAATCGCCGATTTGTACGAGCGCATCGGAGAGCAGGGGCATGCCTCGCGGCTGCGGCAGGAAGCAGGCGACTTGCGTGTCCGCTTCAATCACGATTTCTGGCTGGAGGACGAAGGATGCTTTGCGCTGGCCCTGGAGGCGGAGGTCGTCCGTGCCGCGTGATGTCGTCGAATGCCGGTCAGGCGCTCTGGACGGGGATCGTCGATGACGATAAGGCGGGACGGGTTGTCCAGCGGCTGATGAAGCCGGATCTGTTCAGCGGGTGGGGCATCAGGACGCTCTCCTACAAAGAGCGCCGGTACAATCCTATGGGCTATCACTTGGGCACCGTCTGGCCGCACGACAATTCGTTGATTGCGGCCGGATTTCGCCGGTACGGATTCGACAAAGAGGCGAGCCGGGTGTTTATCGGACTGCTCGACGCGGCGATGGAGTTCGAGGACTATCGCTTGCCGGAGTTGTTCACCGGGTTCGCCCGCGAGGAGTACGGTCTCCCGGTCAGCTATCCGGTCGCCTGCCATCCTCAGGCCTGGGCAGCCGGCTCCATTCCCTTCCTGGTCGAGTCGTCGTTGGGACTGGTCCCGGAAGGGTTCGACAATCGGCTGCGCGTTGTGAGGCCGCATCTGCCCGATTTCCTCCAACATCTGGAGATTCACCATCTCCGGGTCGGAAAAGGGGCGGTCGATCTGCGTTTTTCACGCAAGGATGACGGCTCTTTGGACGTGCAGGTGCAGAAGGTGAATGGCACGCTGACGGTGGAAGTGGAGACCAAGTAAGGCGAGTCACCTCATGGATCCTTTCTCGGACATTCGAGCCGGTCTCAGCTTGCTGCAGGGACTCCTGCAGGACGGTGGCACCAGGAACGTCGCCGTGCGGTTCTGGGACGGCTCAATCTGGAAGCTGTGTTCGGAGGAGAAACCCGTCAGCACGTTGGTGCTGCGTCATGAAGACTCGTTGAGACGGATGCTGCGTTTTCCGCTGCACCTGTCGTTGGCCGAATCCTATATTTACGACGATGTGGACATCGAGGGATCGATTGAGGCGGTCATTCCTCTGGCGGATGATCTGATGCGTCGCAGGTGGACGGCCAGGGAATGGTTCCATTTTGCCAAAGCGTCGTGGACGGAACGAGGACTCGAGCGGCTGCCGGAAGAAATCCGGAGCCTGGCACTGCAGGGCCGGCGGCACGAAAAATTGCGGGACAAGCAGGCCGTCCGTTTTCACTACGATCTGCCCGTCGAGTTTTATCGTCTCTGGTTGGATCCCCACCTCATGTACTCCTGCGCCTCCTATCAGCACCATACGGAAGAGTTGAGTGTGGCGCAGGCCAGGAAGCTGGACTATGTCTGCCGCAAGCTGCAGCTGCAGCCCAACGATCACGTGCTGGACATCGGCTGCGGATGGGGAGGCTTCGCGCTGTATGCCGCGAAGGAATACGGCGCGGTGGTGCATGGCATCACGCTCAGTCGCCGCCAGGCCGAAGTGGCCAATCAACGCGTGGTCGAGAGTGGGCTGTCCCGACGCTGTCGGATTGAAGTCCGTGACTATCGCGACGTGCAGGGGGAGGAGCTGTACGACAAGATTCTCAGTGTCGGCATGATCGAGCACGTCGGACGGGCGCAATTGGCGGGGTTCGTCGAGCGGGCTGAGCGTCTGCTGCGTCCGGGCGGCGGATTTCTGGTGCAGGGCATCGGCGCCTCAGACGGCCGCTCGTCGCCGGGAGCCTTTGCAGATCGCTATGTGTTCCCGGACGCCGAATGGGCTCCGCTTCACGAGGTCGTCCGCGCGGCTCAATCCCGCGGCTTCGATGTGCGGGACGTCGAGAACATGCGTGAACAGTATGCCCTGACGGTGGATGCCTGGCGAAGCCGGCTCGAACACCGGCATCGCGAGGCGAGCCAGCTGGTGGGAGAAGTGACCTATCGTATCTGGCGGCTCTCGCTGGCCGCTGCGGCCTATCTCTTTCGTGCCGGTCGTCTTGCCGTCTATGAAACACTCTGTGTAAAGGCCGCGAGCCGGCCGGCCTGGCCGGTGCTCCGCGACGATTGGTACGAATCTCCACGAGATACGGCGATGGGCGCCCGGCGTGCCGCCTAAGCGGCAACGCCGGCATTGAGATGCGCTTCGCTTAGCCGAGCCCTTAGCCTGTCCACGTCTCTTCTGGCACATCTGAGCGCACACGACTCCACAGGACCGTCCCTGCAAAGGCAGCCACTCGACAGCCAGACGTCGATTACGACGCCCGCCGAATCTCAATGATACCGTCTTGAATGGCCGTTTTGAGTAATTGAGCGGTGTTTGACACCCGCAGCTTCTTCATCATATTGGCGCGGTGCGCTTCGACGGTCTTGACGCTGATTTTGAGGCGCAGGGCGACCTCCTTGTTCTTGAATCCGGCCCAAATCAGTTCCAGAAGCTCCTGCTCCCGTGACGTCAGCGCCTCCGGGCGCTTTGCCCTGGGTGGCGGCTCAAGGTTGGCCAGGGACTTTCGGGAGGTTCGCACAGCGGTTCTTCGTTTTATTTTAGCCATAGAAAGTTCCCCTTGGTTAGGATCTCGTTAAGTCCTTTCTTGTAGCAAGTTAGGAGGGCTAGTGCCAAGAGGGAACACCCTAGTTCTTCTTAAATAGGCAATGCACGAATGTTCTTACAGCGTGGCAATAAAAGTGAGGCGTTTGAACGCACTGTCGAGAGGGCGCTGCCGCTCGGCGATAAACGGACGATTGGTAAGACTCTCTAGGGGCGCAGCGATGGGAGGACGGTCCGTTCGACGATCAAACAGCCGGTGCCTTGAGGATGGCTTGTGCCAGCACTGCCTCACTGCCCGCAGTGTTATGAAGATACCCTTGTATGCCCGACAGTGCCGCCGCCGATCTCACCATCTCATTGCGTAAGCGGGTCCAAACGTAGATCGACCTTGATGTTTATTCAACCCCTCTCTTTATCCCCGCTCGGGTAAGGTACTAGAGACTTCCCTGGTGCGCTCAGAAGCGAGTAATCACCTTCCAGCGGTAATCTTATTAAAGGACAAGATGTTTCTATCTCAGACAAGCTGCCCTCGTCATGCCGTCGCTCTCTTTGGTAAACGCTTGAGTTCCGTCCACGGGGTTGAGGACATGGTTGGCCCTGGACTTGCACGAGGTTTTTCCAGGAGCTGAACGATGTTGGTGGGTAGGAGAATCTGGCCTGTCTTCGCGGCCGCCGCCGCCTGCTGGTTGCTCTGTGCAGCACCAGGTTCTGCAGAGTGGTATGTAGCCGGTCAGGCCGGGATGAATTTCGCCGACCGGCTGAAAAACGTGCAGGGGACGGGGAATCTCTCGGGCGCCTTTGCTCCCGACTTCGATCTGAAAAACGCCGCAGTGTATGGGGGTAAGCTGGGCTACTTTTCCGGCGGCGGTAGCGTTGGAATCGAATTAGACGCGTTCAGCAGCAATCCGCACATCAAGAATCTCGACAATGTACCCGGTCAGCACATGCGGGTCACGAATGTAGGCTTGAATGTCATCTTTCGGTACCCGGGGCAGACCTTTCAACCCTATGTGGGTATGGGCGGAGCCGCATTGATCGCGCACATCGGGAGCTCGCCGGGGAATCAAAGCCAGAGCGATAGTGACGTGGGATTCGGCGTCAATCTATTGGCCGGCCTGCGGGCATTCGTGACGCCTTATATCGCCGTCTTCACCGAATACAAATTTACTCAGGGAACCTTGGTGTTTGACGAGGCGTTTCCACCCGGCGGCGGGTTTAGTGGTGACTACAGAGCCCAGCATGTAGTCTTTGGCGTGTCGTATCATTTTTGAATCTGAAGAGTTTGAATGAAGGAAGAGGATCACTTGGGAATCAAACGATCGGCCATCTCTGTTGGAGTGATGGCTATGCTGGCACTGAGCGGCTGTTCTTCCGGTCCGCCTGTCATCCCGCCTGAACTCGAACCACAAATCGATTCGTCGGTTGCCTTCCCCCAAATGCTCGCGTCGCCCAGTTCGTACACGGGAAGGACGGTGTTACTTGGCGGAGAAGTGCTGTCGGCGAAGCGGGTGAAGGACGGCACGCAGCTGGAAATTCTTCAATTGCCTGTTTCGGAAGACGAGCCGCCCGCAGAACGGCGGACCGAATCCCAGGGGCGATTTCTGGCTTTTCATCAAGGCCCCTTAGATCCGGCCGCCTTGCCGGACGGGGCCCGTGTCACTGTGATTGGAACCGTCACAGGCGAGTTGCTGCAGCCATTGGATGAATCGGAATACCGGTATCCCACTATCGACGTGAAGCATATCCATGTGTGGGATGCGGCCGCCTATGCACGCTACCGGCGCGCTCCTCCGAGGGTCGGTTTGTTCGGCGGTATGGGATTCGGCTTCGGCGGAGGAGGAAGCGGCAGCTTCGGCGGATTGGGTATCGGCACCGGGTTCTAGCTACACTCAACAGTAGAAAGAAGTGCGTCGTGTGTCACCGCGTATGCGCATGGATAGTTGTCGACGCGTCACTCCGTATGCTGTGATATAGCGATCTTGCGATGATGTGGCCGGATAGAGGAGACGCGCTCTTGTGGCCGAACCGACCCACACCGTGTTCTATCTTTTCATGAGATCTCGCGTCTACCAGCTGTTCCTCAGCATGGCACTCGCGCTGTCTCTTGGCGGATGCGCAAAATCCGCCCATCAAACCGGGCAGGCGCTGCTCGATAGCCTTATTCCGCCGGAGCTCATGAGTCAGGTGGATGAATCCGTCACCTTTCGTGATCTGCGAGCCTCCCCCGGTAACTATGCGGGCAGGACCGTCATGTTCAGCGGTGTGGCCATGAAGTCGCAACGTGTTAAGGATCATACGGAGATCGAAGTCCTGCAGCTTCCGACCGGGGCAGACATGTCGCCTTCCAGCCGCCGGAGCCAGAGCGAAGGCCGCTTCATTGCGGTGAAGTCCGGCGAGTTTTTCGATCCGGCCGTCATAGAAAAGGGGTCGCCGCTGACCGTAGTCGGTGAGGTCACGGGCACGACGACGAAGACATTGGATGAAGGCGAATATGTCTACCCCGTGATCGAGATCAAACACCTGGTGGACTGGAATGATCTTCAAACGCGCGACCGGGACCGTTACTACTCTGGCTATGGCGGTTATGGGTACGGCTATGGCGGGTATCCGTATTATGGGTATGGGGGCTACCCCGGATACTATGGGTACGGACCGTTCTGGGGTCCGTATGGAGGCTATCCCTATTCCTACTACAGCCCGTTTTATCCGCCTTTTGGCTTTTCATCCCCGGGGCCATCACCCGAGCCTCCATCAAATCTTCCGCCGCGATTCGAAAAAAGTCGGTGATGTATGGCGAAGAACCCTTCACCCGCCAGGGCTCTTAAGAGATACCGGGAGAAGCGCAACTTTGTGCAGACGCCCGAGCCGAGCGGGCAGCAGCCTCCTGCCAACCGCCACGCCGGTCAGCGTCTTTTCGTGATTCAAAAACACGCGGCCAGCCGTCTGCATTATGACTTCCGTCTGGAACTCGACGGCACGCTGAAAAGCTGGGCTGTCCCGAAAGGCCCGAGTCTCGATCCAAGTCAAAAGCGGCTGGCCGTCCACGTGGAGGACCACCCGCTGGATTATGCGAATTTCGAAGGCATCATTCCGCCGAAACAATACGGCGCCGGGACTGTCCTGATCTGGGACCGCGGGACGTGGGAGCCATCGGGTGACCCCCGTAGCGCATACAAAAAGGGCGTTCTGAAATTCCGTCTCGACGGCCGGAAGCTGCAGGGCGCATGGACACTGGTGAGGATGCATCGGCGGGGAGAGGACGACAAGGACAATTGGTTACTCATCAAAGAACAGGATGACGAGGCTCGGCTTGGAGCCGAGGGCGACATCGTTTCCAAACAACCGGACAGTGTTGAGAGCGGGCGGGGCGTCGAGCAGGTGGCTCGAGAACAGCCGCGAGTGTGGCAGTCCAACCGCCGTTCCACCAACCGTTCTGCACAGTCGCCCCGCCATCCCGATCCGGGCAGTCTCCCTGGGGCGGTGAAGGCCGACTGTCCTGAGTGGATTGCGCCTCAGTTGGCGAGCCTCGTGGACAGCATGCCGGCCGATGGCGCCTGGGTCCATGAGATCAAGTATGACGGCTACCGGATTGTCGCGCGTGTGCACAACGGCCACGCTCGCTTATTTACGAGAAATCAAAACGACTGGACGGCGAAACTGCAGCCGCAAGCCGATGCGCTGGCTTCGCTGGGAGTCACGGATGCCTGGCTCGACGGCGAAGCCGCGGTCTTTACGGAAGAAGGAAAGACCAATTTCCAGGCCCTGCAAAATGCCTTCGATCTCCGCTCACCGCGTCCCATCGTCTACTGCCTGTTCGATGTGATGTATCTGAACGGATATGATTTGCGCCAGGCACCTTTGACTGAACGGAAGCGTTTGCTGGCATCACTGGTCGGCGGTCATTCAACCGGGGGTGTGTTGCGTTACAGTGATCACATCACCGGGGCCGGCCAAACCGCATTTGCGGAAGCCTGTCGTCGCGGATTAGAAGGTCTCATCGCGAAGCGGGCTGATTCGATGTATCGTTCAGGCCGCGGCCGCTCATGGTTGAAGGTCAAATGTGAACAGCGGCAGGAATTTGTCATCGGCGGCTATACCGATCCCGCTGGTTCCCGGCAGGGCTTCGGCGCGCTGCTCGTCGGGGTCTATGAGGGAGAGCGGTTGATCTATGCGGGGAAAGTCGGAACAGGATATTCAGAGACATCCTTGCGCGATCTGCACGCTCAACTGAAACGACTCGAGCAACCCCGCCCGCCGTTCGTGAACCCGCCCACGGGATATGACGCGAAAGGCGCGCATTGGGTCAAGCCGACGCTGGTGGCCGAAGTGAGGTTTGCCGAGTGGACCAAGGAAGGCATTTTGAGGCAGCCCAGTTTTCAAGGGCTCAGAAAAGATAAGCAGGCTAAGGGCATCGCACGCGAGCAACCGCAAACCACGAAGAACGCTGAACTCCGGACTATCAGAACTCCCGCCGCCCGCCCGTCGCCTGCGCGCGCCCGAGGCGGATCCGGCTCAAAATTAAGTCACCCTGATCGCGTGCTGTTTCCAGACATCGGTCTGACCAAGGAGGGATTGGCGCGCTATTACGAACAGGTGGGGGAGTGGATTCTCCCTCATTTGCAAGGACGCCCGCTCACCCTCGTGCGTTGTCCGCAAGGCTATCAAGATTGCTTTTATCAAAAGCATGTCAACGAAACGGTTCCCAAGGCAATCGGGCGGATCGAGATTGCAGAAGACGGAGGACGCGAGACCTATATGACGGCCGACACGCTTGAAGCGGTATTGGGCCTCGTGCAAATGGGCGTGCTCGAATTGCATACCTGGGGGGCCACGCGACAAGATCTCGAGCGTCCGGACCGTCTCACCTTTGACCTCGACCCTGACCCCTCAGTGCCCTGGACGCAGGTCATCGAGGCGGCGCAGTTAACCCGGGCGCTGCTGGAAGAACTCGGACTGGCGAGTTTCGTCAAGACGACCGGCGGCAAAGGGCTGCACGTCGTCGCGCCGATCCAGCGAACACATCAGTGGGAGCAGGCGAAAGCGTTTTCAAAGTCCGTGGCCGAGCATCTCGTCAGGACGATTCCCCAGCGCTTCACCGCCAATATGGCCAAGCGGGCGAGGAAGGGAAAAATTTTCATCGACTATCTGCGCAATGCGCGCGGGGCGACGGCAATTGCGGCCTATTCGACGCGGGCCAAGCCGGGGGCGCCGGTATCCGTGCCACTGGCGTGGGAGGAGCTGTCTGAGGATCTCAAGGCGGACCACTTTACCGTCGCGAATGTCCCCTCACGGTTGAAGCACCTCAAAAAGGATCCATGGTTCGAGTACGCGCGTGTGAAGCAGCGGCTCACAGATGGGATGAGTCAGAGGCTACGCGCTGCGTGACGCCACTCTTCGTTATCTGAGCGGCGAAGATGCTTGCCCTTCTCTTATCATTGATCATTGTGATCGCCAGGAAGCATGCGCATGGCGGCCAAGGGGTCAATCCAGTGTACAGGCACGCCGTGCGGCCACGACAATACACCTTCGCAGTCTAGCCTGATATCCATTTGTTGCAGCCCTGTTGTTCTTGTGAGGTCATGATGAATCGACTGTTGTCTCTTCAAGCCTGCGGCCAAAGCTATTGGCTGGATAATCTCACCCGGCACATGATCGTCGGAGGCGACTTGAGCCGGCGTATCCATGACGAAGGACTGCGCGGCATCACGGCGAACCCGACGACGTTCGGCCAGGCATTGAGCGCTGATGACTATGACAAGGATATCCTGGACCTGTCCAAGCAAGGTCTCAGCACGAAGGAGATTTATGACCGGCTACTGGTCGCCGATGTGCAGTCTGCGTGCGACCTTCTGCGGGGCGTGCATCAGGACACCCAGGGAATGGATGGATACGTGAGTCTGGAAGTCTCGCCACACGTGGCCCACGATCCGGAAGGCACGATGCGCGAGGCCCGCCGCTATGCGGGGGCCGTGAACCGGCCGAATCTGTTGATTAAGATTCCGGGGACTCGCAAGGGCGTCGCGGCAATCGAGCAGATGTTGTACGAAGGCGTTTCCATCAATGTGACCTTGCTCTTTTCCGTGGCCAGCTACGAGGCCGTGATGGACGCCTTTCTATCCGCATTAGAGAGGCGGCTGGCGGAGGGGCAGCCGCTGAGTTCCGTCATCTCAGTCGCCAGTTTTTTCTTGAGCCGTATCGACGTGCTCGTTGATCACCTTCTCGGTCAGCACATGGTCGGGGGAGAAGACCGCGCCGTGGCGCGTCTTACAGGACGGGCCGCGATTGCCAATGCGAAGCTGGCCTATCAGGCATTCAAGCATGTGACGGCCGGCGAGCGTTGGCAGCGCCTGGCTCAGAATGGTGCGCGAGTCCAGCGCCCGCTCTGGGCCAGCACCGGAACGAAAAATCCTGCGTACCGCGACGTCTGCTATGTAGAGTCCCTCATCGGCCGCGAGACGATCAACACGATGCCGGAGCAGACGATTGATGCGTTTGCCGATCACGGTGAAGTGCGGCCCGATACGATTGAAGAGCAGGTTGAGGAGGCGAAGAGCACCGCCCGCGAGCTCGATGACCTCGGCATCGGCCTGGATTATGTGGCCTGGCAACTCGAACACGAAGGCATTCAGAAATTCATCGATGCGTATGATGCCGCGCTAAAGGCGCTGGATCATAAACGTCGGCAGATGGTGAGCCAGGCCGCAGCCTGATCCATTGGGGAGGGTGGGGCACTGATGAGCGTCCAAGAGCCGGAACGTCATCGTCCCGGCTCTTGGCATGGTTCGCATCAGGCGGCGTCCGGACTCGCGAAGCGCAACACGGCTTCTGTTGCAACGACGTGCTTCTTTGCCGAGCGGCCATTGCGAAGGGCATAGGGCCGGGCCTGAACGGCGGCCATGCGTTCATACAGACCGACATACTCTTCCGCCATGCGTCGAACGGTAAAGCGCTGCTCGAAGGACTCACGGCAACGACGGCGGTCGATGAGCGGAAGGCGCCCGACGGCCGCCACCATCTCCTGAAGATTCTCGCAGATAAATCCGGTGACGCCGTCTTCGAGAATTTCAGGGATCGATCCGCGCCGGTAGGCCAGCACCGGCGTACCGCAGGCGAGGGCTTCGATCAAGACGAGGCCGAAGGGTTCGGGCCAATCGTACGGACAGATGACCGCCGCGGCTTCTCCGAGGAAGTCGCATTTCTCGGCGTCCGTGATCTCGCCGACATATTCCACGAGGGGATGTTCAAGGAGCCGCTCGATCTGCGTTTCGAAGTAGGCGCGGTCAGCCGGATCCACTTTAGCCGCGATCCGTAGCGGCATACCGACGCGTTTCGCCACTTCAATGGCGTGATCCGGACACTTTTCTGGCGAAATGCGCCCGAGAAAGGCCAGATAGGAGCCGGGGTTGGGATGGAACGAGTACAAGTCCGGCAGCCCGTGATGAATCGTGGCCTGCCAATTGGCCTGTGGAAGCGGCGTGCGTTGAGCATCGGAGATAGAGACGACGGACATGTCGGTGTATTCGTTGAAGACCGGCATAATTTCCGGGAGATCGAGCCGTCCATGCAAGGTGGTGACGACGGGTGTCCGACAGCGGCGGCTCAAGGGAAAGCTGAGAAAGTCCAAGTGGGAATGGATGATATCGAATTCGGCTGCGTACGGCCCGAAGGCCTGTTCCATCATGAGGACAAACGGAGCATCGCGGTTTACCGGTCCCGTCGCCAGGCGCAGAGAACTCGGACAGGCCGCTCGCAACCGTGCGGTGGTCACTGAATCGCCGCTGGCGAACAGCGTGACGTCATGTCCCAGCCGAACCAGCTCTTCGGTTAGGTACGAGACAATCCGTTCCGTTCCACCATAAAGCTGTGGAGGCACGCTTTCCCAGAGCGGAGCAACCTGTGCAATCTTCATTAGGACAATCCTTTCCTTGACGAGGAATTGGGCCCCTAGAACGGAAAATGTCGGCACTGCTCGCTCACTATGACGATAAGAGGGGGTGGATCGAACTGGGGCTCTCCCCAGGCCGTTTTTCCTCGCGACCCTGGTTAACTAGGACACAAGACCCTTGACCCTGCATCAGTGAAGTACTGGAGGAGTGCTCAGGGGTTTTCACCGCCCACTTTCAAGAGTCTCACTGATAGTCCTGTTTGTCCGTATGGGCTACTGTGACCAAAGCATGATGTTGAGATCCGTCCCCGTCTTTAGGGGGATGAGGACACATCGCGCGAGCATCCAGTTCGTCCACTTCTCGTCCGGTCCAGACGGCGGCGGGAGGAGGCGAATGGGAGTTCACATGGTTGCTATGGGGTTCGGGGTTGGGGAGCAGTTCCAAAACCGAAGGGGGCGAAGCCTTGCTACATGAAATGCCCGTTATGAGTGGTGAACTCAGCACTGAGTGGGGTGTGCAACCCCGCTGGTATGCCCTATGGACGCACAGTCACTGTGAGCAGTTGGTCCGCGATCAGTTGGCGGCAAAACAGTTCGAAGTCTTTTTGCCCAAGATTGAAACCTGGTCACGGCGGGCCGGTGTGAAGCATCGTATCTGGACCCCAATGTTTCCCGGCTATTTATTTGTGCGCGACGTTTTGACCGATCCGCGGTACTCGGAATTGCTTGCCGCACGCGGGCTTGTCTGCGTCCTCAACAATGGTGACGGAAACCTGGCGGAAGTGCCGGAAGCGGAGATCGCGGCGATCCGCTCGTTGGTGCAATCGAACCTGCCGGCCGTGCCGCATCCTTATCTGCATGCAGGCCAGCGAGTGCGAATTGTCAGCGGGCCTCTGGCGGATGTGGAAGGCATTTTAGTCGACCAGCAGGCCAGTAAGGGCATGTTGGTCTTGTCAGTCCATCTGTTTCAGCGAAGTGTCGCGGTCGAAGTGGACTGCACGTTAGCCGTAGCCGCGTAAGGAAGCTGGGCGGTTTCCTTACCTTCTCGAGAAAGAGTGTGAGCTGGTATGCGTGACGACTGGGGCATCGTCAGAGGCATCGTCTCTGCACTGCTGTATGCGCTGCTATCGTGGCCATCGACAGGGTCGGCTCAGGTCTGCAGGGCATTCCGAAATCGCCGATCGGGCCTGCGACGGGTGACAGGGTTCCGGAAGACATCTACATCATGCCGTGGGTTGCGGCGGGCGTGGTGTACGACGACAACGTGTTTTTCGCTCCTCGCGGACCTGCGGCAGGAGGACGTCTTTCTCCGTGTCACGCCCGGCCTGCAGGCAAGCTATCAATCGACGCCGTTCACGATCGTCGGCAATTACCGGTTCGATTCCGAGGTCTACAGCAAGTTCCATGAATTGAACTCGGCCGACCCAACGCCAATTCGGCACCATCGAACTACGATGCACGTCCGTCATCGAGTCTGGACCGTGGGCGGCCATGCGTTGGCTATGCACAGACCAACACTCCGTATGAATTGAACTTTCTGACGTCCGCCCAGACCGCTCGTTTCAGGACCGAACGATTTTTGTCAATCCGACCACCGAATACCGGGTTGACTCTCTGACGAGACTGTCGGGTTCGTATGGCTATTCCAAAGATATTTTCAACGGCGAAGTAGAAATTAATTCGCACTCTTCAATCTGGGACTCGATCGACGCATCGGGGCACACGACACGCTCGGTCCGGCCTATGTAGGCCGGCACTTTACGTTCGGCGGTGAATCTAGACAGCCCGATCGGAGGATTTCTCGGTGGCAATCCCGACCCGGTGACGTCCCACGCGTTCCTGCTGGCCTGGGCACATGAATTTTCCGACGGATACGCGGCTGGACGTGAGAGTCGGACCTCGTTTCACGAATGGAAGTCTGGACAACCGGCCGGAAGCCTTCGTGGGTTTGCGGCGACGCTTTGCCAACGGAGAGCTGAGTTTCGGACTACACGAGCGCGATCACCACGATCATCGGCACCGTCGGTGTCACACGCACGGACAGTCTCCTTCTCCTCGGCACCTATGAGCCCATCAAACATCTCACGTTCACGGTCTCGCCGACAGTGGCCTGGCTTGCGAGCAGTGCCTTCGATTCCACCGTGTATACCGGGTATGTGGAGGCGGCCTATCAATTCAATAAGTATGTCACCGCGAAGGGTTCCGCGTTTTTCAGCTACCAGGAGGGCAACTTCTTACCGACGGGTGGGGTGACACCCGAGGACGTGATCGTTTCACGCAACGTGTACTGGCTTCGACTTGAATTCACGTACCCCATGAGGTGGGACTAACGGTTCAGAGGGGAGGAGAACGATGACATCACGCTTTATCATCTATGTCGCGATTGGTTTGCTGGGGGTGACGCCGTCTTTTGCGGCCGATCCTCCATCGGTTTCGTCCGGTTCATCCGCGTCTGACAACGACCATACAGTCGCGCAGGCGCAGGAAATAGGCGATTACCGGATCGGGCCGGAAGACGTGCTCGACATTTCGGTCTGGAACAATTCCGCAATCAGCCGGACCGTGCCGGTTCGGCCTGACGGGAAGATATCGTTGCCGCTCGTCAATGATGTGCAGGCCGCCGGATTGACCCCGACCCAGTTACGCAGCGTGCTGCTCAAAAAGCTCGCCGAGTATGTGCCGTCGCCGGAAGTGTCGGTGATCGTCCGCGAGGTGCATAGCTTTAAAGTGTCCGTGATCGGCGAAGTGAAGAAAACCGGGCGTCATGAATTGAAGGGCCGGGCCACCGTGCTGGACATTCTGGCCATGGCCGAAGGCTTCGGGGAATTTGCGGGACGGGGACGCATCGTCGTGCTGCGGCCGGAGGGAAAGACGATGCGGCAGATTCCCTTCAACTATAACAAGGTCGTCTCCAACAACGGGGCTCTGGAAAACTTCTTTTTGCAGCCGGGCGATATCATCGTCGTCCCGTAAGGCGATCGACGAAGGAGCGGGATATGCAGGACCAAGAGTCACGAACGGGATTGGGGCTTGTCACGGATGTCTGGAGGCGGCGCAAGTGGCTGGGGCTGCTGCTGTTCGCCGCGCCCTTTGCCGCCATGACCAGCATGACGGTCACGCTGCCGAATTTATACAGTTCCAGCGCGACGGTCCTGGTCGAGCAACAACAGGTGCCGGAAGGCTTCGTGAAATCGTCGGTGACCGGAGAAGCCGACACACGGCTGCATCTGATCCGGGAAAAACTTCTCAACCGGACCGGCCTGATGGAGTTGATCACCCAGTTCAATCTGTATCCGGAGTTGAGAAAACATGCGCACGAAGAGGCCGTGGTCGAACGCATGCGGAAGGACATATTGCTGGAGTTGAAGGAACTGCAGCGCCAGGTCTATGGTCGCGACGGGACCTTCGGCTTCAAAGTGAGCTACCGCGGTCGTGACCCCGAAACCGTGGCGAAGGTGGCGAACACCCTCGCCGGACAGTATGTGAACGAGAACTTGAAGATGCGGAGCCGTCAGGCGTCTGAAACGACGACGGTGCTCAAAAAGCAGCTCGACGAAATCAAAGAACGGCACGATGAGCAGGAGCGACGCATCACGCTGTTCAAGACCCGACATATGGGAGAGCTGCCCGAACAAGTGGAAGTCAACCTCTCGACGCTGGGCCGGCTGAACCAGGAATTGGGCTTGAACAGCGAGCACCAGATGCGCGTGCTGGAGCGGCGTGAACGCCTCGGCAAACAGCTGTTTGACCTGAATTCCGGCGGGCCCGCGGCCGTGAGCCATCCGGATTCGCTGACCCTACCATCTCGAGAAGCTGCGGACCGAATTGACGGAGTTGCGCACGAAGGCCAGCGCCAAACATCCGGACGTCCTGCGGATCCAGGGAGAGATTGCGGCGATCGAAAAGGCGCTGGCTGAAACGGCGCAGGATGCGAAGCTCGATTCGGCCCAGGCTGCCGCGCTGCTTGCGAGCCCCGACGATATCAAGCAGGCCTTGCGGGAACTCGACCGTGACCTCAAGAACTTGAAATCTGAAGAACAGCGGTTGCGCCAGGAGGTCAGCGCCTACCAGCGGCGGGTCGAACGGTCCCCGCAGCACGCGCAGGAGTTCCAGCAGCTTGAGCGGGATTACAAGATGACGAGGGATCTCTACTTCTCGCTTCTCCAGCGGTATGAAGACGCGCAACTCTCCGAATCACTGGAGCAGACCCGCCATGGCGGCCAGTTGCGTGTGGTCGATCCCGCGATGCCGGCCAGCGCGCCTTCCGCTCCGAACCGTCTGAAGCTGCTCCTGGTGGGGCTGATCCTGTCGTTCGGCATGGCTGTCGGGGGTGTGATGCTGGTGGAGTATCGGGATAAGTCGTTCCACGATGTGGACAGCTTGCGGAACTTCACCCGTGTGCCCATCCTGGTGCGCATTCCACTGATTGAAACCAAAGGCGAGCGGATGAAAAAGGTGGCGCGGATGAGCCTGAGGACCACGGCCTCGGTCGCAAGCCTCGTGCTGATCGTCGGCATCTTTTATTATTTTGCCTCGGAGAACGAACAGTTGGTCTGGATGCTGAGTGGTGAGAGCAAGCCCGCTGCCCAGGGGCAGGCTCGATAGGATCGTCGCATGGGAAAGGAAGGATGAGGGGTGGCTATGAAAGACCATACGCAGGCCGCACGGACCGCGGCGATCGAATCGGCATTCAGCCGCGCAGAGACACGCAGCGAGGTCCCCGCTGCCGATAAGACGTGGAGCCGTGCCAAGCCCGACGATCATCTCATCAGCCTCCTGTCTCCGGCGTCGATTGAGGCCGAGCAATACCGGACCCTCGGCCTGATGCTGGAACAACGGCGTCAATCCGGCTTGCTGCAGGTCGTGGCCGTCTCGAGCCCCACGGTGGGCGACGGCAAGACCCTGACGTCCATCAATCTGGCGGGCGCGATCGCGCAGTCCCCTGCGGCGCGCGTGCTGCTGATCGACGTCGATTTCCGGAAGCCGTCGGTGGCCTCGCAGTTGGGGATGAAGGACAACGTACTCGGGTTTCGTGACGCCGTCGTCAATCCGTCGCTCAGCCTGAAAGACGTGGTACGGCGTCATCCGGCCTGGAACCTGTCTCTCGTCATGGCCGGGCGCGCGCAGATCATGCCTCATGAGATCTTCAAATCCGGGCGGTTCGTCGAACTGATGGATGAGGCGCGGCGTGAATTTGAGTGGATCATTCTGGACACGGCCCCTCTCGTGTTGGCGCCGGACTGTCTGATGCTGGGCCGGTGTGTGGACGGATTTGTCATGGTCGTGTGCGCCAACAAGACGGCCCGCCCTGAACTGGCGGAAGCGTTGAATATCCTCGGACCATCCAAGCTGATCGGTCTCGTCTTCAACAGCGACGATCGCCTCCTGACCGCCTACAAGTACGGACCCTATTACTTGCCTTCGCAATCGACCTAAATCATCCGGGAATACGCGGTCTGCTATGGCTTTTGCTGTACTACTCATTGAGTCGGCGGTGTTCTTTGCTGCCTTCTTCGTTCTCCTTCACACGGCCGATGCCTCGGTGGGCGGGGCAATGGCCCGGGTGAATCAGCCGGTGGCCGCCATGGTGCTGGCCGGCTGCTGCATCGGCGCGCTCTACTACAGCGAGCTGTATGACCTCAAAAAAGTCCGAAGCTTCTGGACCTGTCTCGCGCGGGTCTCGCGGGCATGCGCTGTGGCTGTCGTGCCGATCGGCTTCCTCTTGTATGCGGTGCTGCCATCGGGCACGCTGACCTGGATCGCAGTGCTGGCCGCGTCGGCCGTCGCAGTCGGCACCGTCGTCGTCAGCCGGAGCATCTGGCTGCAACTGCTGCAGAGCCGGCCTTTCACCGAACAAGTCGTGGTGCTGGGAAAGACACCGCTGGCCAGGGCGCTGATCGCAGAGTTGCAGGCACGTCCGGCGTACCGGGTTCTCGACATGCTTCCCGGCGGCTTCCGGCGGACCATGAAGGCAGACGGGGAGGTCACGCTGGCAACCTTGTCACGACACATGACGGCCGAGGTGCGTCCGACCCGCATTGTCGTGGCACTCAGTGAGCGTCGAGGGCGGTTGCCTGTGGACCTCCTGCTCGACGCCAAGCGAGAGGGCATCATGATCGAGGACGGCATTGCCCTCTATGAACGGCTGACCGGCAAATTGGCCATTGAAACGCTGCAGCCGAGTCATCTGATTTTCGCGCCGGAATTCGGACCGTCGGCCGTGCATAACTGCTTCGGGAGAAGCCTGAGCGTCCTCGTCGCGGTCCTGGGGGTTGTGATCTGTGCCCCATTGCTGCTCATCATTGCGGCGCTGGTGAAGATGGACTCGGCCGGTCCCGTCCTCTTCGTGCAGGACCGCATCGGCAAAGACGGCCGCCGCTTTCCGCTCATGAAATTCCGCACGATGGCACCCCTCGAAGGACGGCGGTCGGAATGGGTCAAGGACAACAAGGATCGCATCACGCGAGTCGGGCGATGGCTGCGGAAATTCCGGCTCGATGAACTGCCGCAATTGTTCAACATCCTCGCCGGACACATGAACCTCGTCGGCCCGCGTCCTCATCCGGCGTCGAATTACGACCTCTTCATGGCGAGCATTCCCTTCTATGGTTTCCGCTCGCTGGTGCGTCCCGGCATCACCGGATGGGCGCAGGTCCGGTATGGCTACGCCAACGATCTGAAAGAGGAAACAGAGAAAATGCGGTATGACCTCTATTACATCAAGCATCGCTCTCTGGGCATGGACCTTGAGATCCTGCTGCAAACCGCCAAAGTCGTGGTCCTCGGCCATGAGTGCAAAATGGTGAACGAATTGCCGATCTCCGAGCCGCTCTTTGATGAGAGAACCGATGCCGCGTGAGTGGTATCAAACAGAGGGAACCGTGGGGTCCATGGAATCGCTCGAACCGGTGAGCCGGTCGGCGCAGGATCAGTCATGGGAGCCTGCGATGCCGGCTGCCGGCGACTGGTGGCGGCCGCAGGTTGCGGAGGCCCCATCCGTAGACCGCCGGCTTTCGAGCGAGCAGAGCGGGTCCTCGGTTCCCTTTTGGTCGTTGATGGTGTTTACCTGCATTCTGCTGTTTTCTCCGCAACAGTATTTTCCCGCCCTGGCCCCGCTGCGACCGGCGTTGCTGGCGGCCGGCGCCGGGATCCTCGCCTATGTCCTGGACCGCATGGCCCGGCGCCTGCCGATCTTTGAATGGACATGGGAACTGAAGCTCGTCGCCGCCTTGGTCGGCTGGGCCACGCTGACGGTACCCTTCTCAGTGTGGCCGGGCGGCAGTCTATCGGTTGTGCTGGATCAATTTGCGAAGACAGTTGCCGTGTTTGTGCTGCTCAGCCATGTCGTGACGACGAGCGAGCGTCTGCGGCAGGTCGCATGGATTCTGACTGGCATCGCGGTCGGGTTGGGGTGTCTCACCGCCTACAACTATGCGACCGGCACTACCTTCCTTCAAGGCCTCGATCAAGACCGCGTCGTGGGAACCGAGGGGGGGTTGACGAAGAATCCCAACGACCTCGCCTTGATGATCAACTTGATCCTGCCGCTATCCGTGGGTCTCCTCATACGGACCTCCGATGCTCTGCAGCGCAAGCTGCTGATCGCGGCCATCGGCGTCGAAATGGTCACGGTCGTCCTGTCGTACTCGCGCGGAGGCGCCTTGACGCTGGGAGTCATCTTGATGATTTTCGCCTGGAAGCTCCGGCGCCGCTCAGAGCGAAAATGGCTGTACGGCTTGTTCTTCGCGGGGCTCATGGCTCTTCCGTTGGCCCCCTCGTCCTATCTCGATCGGCTCAGCACGATTGCGAATATCCAGGCAGACCGCACCGGCTCGGCGCAGGAACGGTGGTCCGACATGACGGTCGCCGTGAAGACGATCATCAGCAATCCGATTATCGGCGCCGGGATCGGCATGAACACGCTGGCGATGAAGGAGGCCCGGGGCGGGTGGCTGCCGGTGCACAATGTGTATTTGGAGCACGGCCTGGATCTGGGACTGCCGGGACTCGTCTTGTTCGTACTGCTTCTCTGGTCTTGTCACAAAGCGACGGTCCAGGCGCAGCGCGTCTGCCGCTCGTGTGACCGGCACGACGTGGCTGCGCTGGCCGAAGGGCTGCAAGTCAGCCTGCTCGCCTACGCCACGGCCGCCATGTTTCATCCCGTGAGCTATCACATGTACTTCTACTATATGGCCGGGCTCGCGCTGGCTGCGTGGAAGATTTGTTCGACGATGAGTCGTCCACCAAAGGAGGTCGCTGCGTGAGCGCGTTGTTGCCGTCCAGTGCGGAAGATGTGGTGTGTGCCCCCCCGATGCCCGCAAAGGCGGCATGTTCGATCGAGGCGCCGCAGGACCCGATCCGGTTATTCACGTTCATGGCCTTTCTCGCAATCGGCGGAACCGAGCGCCAGATTTTCAACATCAGAGACGGGTTGGATCGGACGGCGTTTCAGCAGCATCTGGGATGCTTCGGCCGATTCGACGAGCAGCTGTCGGTCGATCTCAGCGGGACACCGGTCCAGGTCTATCGCATCGGAAAGCTGTACGGCGTCAGAGCCATGAGAGAACTACTGCGGCTCTCACGGCATCTCAAGCGGGAGCGCATCGATATTCTTCACGCGTATAACTTCTATGCCAATGTGTTTGCGGTCCCCGCGGCGCGTCTTGCCGGCGTACCCGTCGTCCTGGCGTCCTGCCGTGACACGGGAGAGTATTGGACGGCCCGGCAACGTCGCGTCAACCAGCTGGTCTGCCGGTTGGCCGACGGGGTGATCGTCAATGCCGAAGCGATTAAAGCCCGATTGATCGAGGAAGGATACGCGCCGGAGCAGATTACCGTCGTGCATAACGGCATCCATTGCCCGCCGGTGAAGACCGCGGCCGAGAGAAGGGCCGTTCGCCGGACGCTGAGCGTGCCGGCCGAAGGCCCGTTGATCGGTGTGGTGGCCCGGCTGGCACGCTTGAAGGGAATTGAGTATTTCATCGATGCGGCGAGAGCGGTTCTCAACCGTCTTCCGGATGCCCATTTCCTTATCGTGGGCGATACCTGCGTCGATCCCGGCTACCGGGAGGAGCTCAAACAATTAACCGCCCGTCTGGGTTTACAAGATAAGTTGACTTACACCGGCTTCCGGTTGGACATCCCGGACCTGTTGCCCGCTCTCACCGTTTCCGTGTTGCCCTCGATCAGCGGAGAAGGTCTCTCCAATTCTCTGCTGGAGTCCATGGCAGCCGGCCTGCCGGTCGTCGCGACGAACATCGGCGGCAATCCCGAGGTTGTGGTGGACGGGGTGACGGGCGTACTGGTGCCGCCAAAGAATCCGTCGGAGCTGGCGCGGGCCATCTGTCAGGTGGTTGAGACGCGGGGGTTGGCCGAGGCGATGGGACGGGCCGGGCGCCAGCGGGTGGTCGACCATTTCTCCAACGACAGAATGATCGACACGACCCAGTCGTTGTACCAGGAGTTGTTGCGGCGCAAAGGCCGGCGGCGCGGACTGTCTCTGCGCAGGCATTGACCTTCCGCTGCTGAAACGGGTCGCGAACTGTGGAGATGGTAAAGGCCAGAACATCGTGGAAGTCGAACTCATTACAGATCGGCATCAATTCGCTGGCATGAAGCGGGTCTGGAATGAGGTGCTGGAGCGATCCGGCGTCGATCACCCTTTTGTGACGCACGAGTGGATCAGCGCGTGGTGGGACAGCTTTGATCCGAAAGGCACGCCGTACATTCTCGCGGTCAAGGATGGCGGCGCCATCACTGCGCTCGCGCCGCTCATGCTCGATCGGGGGAAAATGTATGGGTGTCCCATCCGGCGCCTGCACGGGATGGGCAACGTCTACTCCGAGCGCTTCGAACTGCTGCTGGGCGATCGTCCACAGGAAGCGGCGGAAGCGCTGTGGAACTATCTCAAAACGCACGCCCACCGGTGGGATGTGCTCGAGCTTCGGCAGATACCCGTCGACAGTCCAACCCTGACATGGATCTCGCGTCTGGCGACGCAAGACGGCTGTAAGATCGGCCTGTGGCCTTCCAGCGAATCGCCGTACGTGGCCGTGCGCGGTGAGTGGGACGCCTATTACAAGAAACGGAAGAAAGTCCATCGAGCCGACATGCGAAAACGACTGGCCAGCCTGGAAGCGCAGGGCCCGGTCGAAATGGAAATCGTCCAGTCCGACGCCGATCTGGATCGCAACTTTGAGGATGCATTGCGGCTGGAATCGTCGGTGTGGAAGGGGACCCAAGGCACCGCCATCGGCAGCCGGCCGGACAGCAAAAGCTTCTATCGAGACGTGATCCGGATGTCCGTCACCAACGGATGGTTGCGGCTCTATTTCCTGACGGTCGCCGGGAAGCGCATTGCGGTCCGGATCGCGCTGCTCTTTCGAAACAGGGTCTACATGTTGAAGTCGGGCTACGACCCGCAATATGCCGCCTTTGCGCCCGGGCATGTGCTCTCTCACAAGATCCTTGATGAGGCCTGGCGTCTGAAATTTGATGAAGTGGACTTCCTCGGCAATGCGGAACGATGGAAGCTGGATTGGTCCACGGACCTGCACCGGCATGCCTGGCTTTTTGTGTTTCCCAGGCGTCTGAAGCCCCGATTATTGCACTACCTCAAAGAGCGCATTATTCCTCTCGTCAGGTCCAGTCGTTTCTATTCCGTGTTGCGGCGCCTGGCCGTCAAGATGAACGTCGAGATACACCGCGAATAGTCCGGGCTCCCACGCAGTTGCGCTGCCGTCAGCGAGGGCCGACAGGCTCTCCGACGCAGGTCAACCCCGATCGCCGGTTGCACCCATCCGAATAGCACTCATGCATGAGGACCGTTTCAGATGAACAGGTTGAGGCGGGCCATTCTTCGACACGGAGTCGTCGGCTGTCTGATGCTGGCGGCACGGTACGCCGCGCAGAGCGTCTCTGCGGTCCTCTATCGGCATGAACGTCACATCTGGTATGTGGCCGCGTCATCCGCCGTGAACAAGGATCGCATACTCCCGGACGGATTGAAGCTGCAGCGCTCCGGTCCGGAACATCTCGATCTGCTCTCCCGCGCGAAGATCTACGGATGGAGCGCCGCGGAAACGTTTTTCGAGGAAGGCGGTGATTTGTGGATCGTGCTCGATGAGAAACGAGCGGCCTTTTGCTGCTGGGTGTTCCGCGAGCGCATGCCCACTGTCGCGGCGCCGGGCGGATGGAAGGCTCTGCCGGCAAAGACCGTCTGTCTGGAAGGGGTGGTGACGGATGCCGAGTATCGCGGGCGCGGCATTGCGCCGGCCGCATGGGCGTTGATCGCCCGAACCTTGAGCGACGAAGGCGTGCAGACCATTACCATGAAGGTGGAAGCGGGAAACCAGTCCATGCGGCGGGCGGTGCTCAAGGCCGGGTTCCATGAAATCGCGATGATGGATTACCTCTATGTCGGGGGAATGTCTCGCGTGCAGGTCACCCCGTTGGGGGACGCGTCGGGCGAAGACCGGGACATCTTGATGGAAGTGCAAAAGCTTGCTGCATGAGCATCGCTCACGGGATCAACACGATGAAGGGAGGTGTTGCGTGATGTATTTACCCGCTTGGCAAGGCTTGACGCTCCGCACGTTGTCTGGACCGCCCCAGTCGGGGCCGGCGTCCTTTCCGTTCAATGCACCGCATACGGCCTATTTTCACACCGCGAGGAGCGCGATCCATCAGTTGTTCAAGAAACTCGTGGAGTCGGGGCGAACCAGGGTGCTGGCACCGGACTACCACATGGGTAACGAGCTCCGCGCCATTCGGGCCGCCGGCGCGGACGTGCGCCTGCTATCCGGTCGGCCATAATCTCCAGCCGGATTTGAAGGAAGTCCGCCGGCTCTGCGGGGAGGGAGCAGACGTATTGTTTACCATTCATTATGCCGGGTGGCCTCAGCCGGTCCGGGAATTGCGCAGGCTCACCGACGAACACGGCATGGTCATGGTGGAGGATTGCGCCCTTGCGCTGCTCTCTGAAATCGGAGGACGCCCGGTCGGCAGCTTCGGCGACTACGCGATCTTCTGTCTCTACAAATCCTTACCCGTTCCGGACGGTGGCATGTTGGTGCAAAACAGACACGTGTTTCCCGAGCTGGATGCCCCGACATTGGAGCCGATCGGCACCGCCTTTGAAGCCGGGCGCATGGCGGAGCTCTGGGTCGAGCACTGCCGGAGCCGCGCTCCCCGCGTTGGCGCCGTCTTGGCGTCGCTCAAGCGGGGCGCGGGCGCCATCCTGAACGCCTGCCGTGTGACGAGGATTCCCGTCGGCGATATCGGTTTCAATCCCCAGCAGAGCTCGCTGGGCATGTCCGCATGGTCGGGCCACCTGCTCTCGCGGATGGATTATGTCGGGATTCGCCGCCGCCGCCGTGAGAATTATCAGTTGCTGGCGCAGCTGTTTCGCAAGAACGGCCTCCCTGTGTTCCTCACGCTCGGAGCCGGAGTGTGCCCGCTGTTTTTTCCCGTCCTGGTCCGTGACAAGCATCGGGCAGCGCGTGCGTTATGGTCCCGCGGCATCATGGCCACGGAGTTATGGAATGAAGGCGACCCCGCGTTTGCCCCGTTGGAAGGAGCCGGCACGCAGTTCCTTCGACGTCACGTGCTGGAGCTGCCCATTCATCAGGACATCACCGATCCTCAGGTTCGCTATATGGCGCAGCAGGTCGCGCGTCTCAATCTATTGCTGGAGCCGGCCGTCGATGGCGCACCAGGACAGTCGGCCGCGTCCAGTCAATCCGGTGACGCCATCTCCGGCGCCTGCGTCGGCTGGAACTAGCAACGATGGGAGGTCTCGCAGCAAAGGTCCACAGAATGTTTCTACTAATGGGCGCTCCGGCACCGCCGGAGCAATGGAGGGAGGGACGTGTCATGGATACCGCGACGGTTGTTCCGGTTGCTCAACCCGCTGCTCAGAAGGACGTGGAGATTCCGGCGGCCTCGGAGCCGCACCTGGCCGTCGAACTGATTCAAGACCACGAGTCTTTTGTCCGGCTTCGACCCGTCTGGAATCATCTCGCGGACAAGGCCGGATTAGATTATCCGTTTATACGCCACGAATGGGTGCAGACGTGGTGGGAAAGCTTCGCACACGGGGGGCGCCTGCATATTCTCGTGGTGAAGGAAGATCAGGAGCCGATTGCGATTGCGCCGCTCATGACTGACCGGGGACGGATTTATGGCTATCCGGTCCGGCGCTTGCGGGGTATTGCCAATGTCTTTACCGAGCGCTTCGATTTTATTCTGACCCGCCGCCCCAAGGAGGCCTGCCAGGCGATCTGGAACTATCTCGCGAGGACCTCCTCCCAATGGGACGTTCTCGAATTTCGGCAAATTGCCGAAGGCAGCTGCGTTGGCCAGTATCTTCCTCTCTCCGCTTTTGAAGACAGCTTTCTTCTGGGGCAGTGGCATTCGTCCGACGGTCCGTATATTCCGATCAACCGGCCATGGGAGGCGTATCTCAAGGGCCTCTCGAAGAAGCATGTCTCGAACCTCCGCGGCCGGGCGAAGGGATTGCACCGGGTCGGAGACGTCCGTCATGAAGTCGTGACCGGTGGAGACGATCTGGATTCGGTGATCAGCGAAGCCTTTGTGCTCGAAGCGGCGGCCTGGAAAGGGCGCGCCGGCACGGCCATCATCAGCAGCCCCGACCGGCAGACGTTCTACCGGCAGTTGATGAAACGGGCTGCGGAGTGCGGATGGATGCGGCTGCACTTCCTGGCCCTCAATGGCAAGCGGATCGCCGTTCAGTTGGCGTTGTGCCAAGGAAACAAGCTGCATGTGCTCAAGTCCGGGTATGACCCGCAGTATGCGCAGTTCGCTCCCTCCCTGCTGCTGTGCGAGATGATGCTGCGGGACGCCTGGAAGCAAAACCTCGCAGAAGTGGACTTCCTGGGTGATGCCGAACGATGGAAACTGGACTGGGCAGGCCATACCAGGTCTCATTCCTGGCTGTTCGTGTTCCCGAACCGCGCGCGCCTCCGCATGTTGCATCGGGTTAAGTTCAGCCTGCTGCCGAAAATCAACCGGAATCCCTTCTACAAAATGGTGAAAAGTGCGAGCCGCCGCGTCGGTCTTAACCTGCACCGCTGATGATGAGACCGATTCAGTCACAGTGGCAAGAACTCCTTAATACACAGGTGGCCATGAACGCACTCACGCTATACCGGTTGGGTCATTGGTGTTACCGGCGCCGAATTCCGGTTCTTCCCGGGGTGGCATCTGGGCTCATCACCTTCTTCTGTCAGGCCACGATTCCAATGTCGGCCGAGATTAGCGAGGGCGTCGTGTTTTCGCGCCGTGGGCTCGGCGTTGTTCTGCATGAGCGATGCAAGATCGGCCGTGGCGTGACAATCGGCGATAGGGTGACCATCGGGCCGGTCTCAGTCGGCGCGCAGTGCGTCGTGAAATCGGGGGCCGTCGTGATGGACGATGTGCCGGCGCGTTCGGTCGTGACGGGAGCGCCGAGGGGTGCCGCGCCCCATGATGTCGAGGTTCGCAACCCCAACCGTCTTCCACACTCGGACAAAGCAGACCGGGATTCCTTCCGGTCGTCGGATGATGTGATCGTCACGGTCATTAAAGAGCCGTCGAGGCTGACGGGTCTGATGGATGAATGGCACGGACTGCTGAAAGACAGCGATGCCGATTGTCTGTTCCTGACCCAAGAATGGCTGGCCACGTGGTGGGAGCACTTCCGCCGGCATCGGAGGCTGGCTCTCGTGACGCTCCGCCGCCAAGGCCGCCTATTGGGACTCGCGCCGTTCTACCTTCACACAAAAACGTTCGGCGGCGTCTTGCCGCATCGGGCCATGGACTTTCTCGCCACCGGAGTGGTGGGATCGGATTATCTCGACGTGGTGATGAGGCGGGGATACGAAAAGGACGTGTCGAGGGGGCTGGCTGAATACTTCCAGCGGCAGCAACCGGTCGTGACGTTGAGCCATGTGAATCAGGCGAGGCATGCCGCGAGCGGAGTCGTCACCGGCCTGAAAGAGGCGGGATGGGCTGTGCATCGAAGCGTCATCGAAACGTGTCCCTACGTCACCCTGCGGGGTCATACCTGGGAATCGTATCTGGCCTCCCTCGGCTCCTCCCATCGCTACAATTTCCATCGCCGTCTCAAGAACCTGCACAAACAAGGCACGCTGGTGTTTGACCTGGTGGAAAAAGAAGATCAGCGGCGAGAGGCGCTCCAGATGTTGCTGGAGCTGCACAACCGGTGTTGGGACGGGCGAGGCGGGTCCGACGCGATGCAGACGCCGCATGAGTTGGCTTTTCACGATGCCTTCAGCCGCCTGGCTCTCGAGCGCGGATGGCTCCGCCTCTTCGTCTTGCGGCTCGAGGGACGCCCGCTCGGCGCGTTGTACGGATTCCGGTACGGCCGTCGCTTTTATTTTTATCAATCCGGGTTCGATCCGGCCTACCGGCAACAGAGCGTGGGCATGGTGACCATGGGTCTCGCGATTCAACATGCCATCATGGAAGGCGCTGAAGAATACGACTTCCTGCACGGCACCGAGTCCTATAAGTTTCTCTGGACGAGCGAGTCGCGCGATCTCGAGCGCATTCGTCTGTTTCCTCCTTCTTCCGGAGGCCTGTTGTGCCGGGCTGCGCTGCAGGGGGAAGACGTGGCCAAGCGTGTTGCCCGGCGCGTGTTGCCGGCTCCCGTGCTGGCCAAAGCCATTGCGGAACGAAGACGAGCAGCCGCGTGACCGCGATGTTAAAAAAACTGGCCAAAAGCGGGCTGGCCACGGCGCTCAACTGGAGCGGCGCCAATGCCCTGATCGGGAAGGTCAGCCGGCGAGAGCCCTTGGTGCTGGGCTACCATTCGGTGGTGCCCGACATCCGGGCTCACGCGGGACGCGCGATCCCCGCCAACCTGATCAGTGTGGCCATGCTGGAGCAGCAGCTGGACTGGATCGGACGGCGCTATCAATTTATCAGCCTGGACGAGGTGGGCGCCCACGTGGAAAATGGCGAGCCGCTCGCGAGGCCGTCTGCTGCCGTGACGTTTGATGACGGCTACGCGGGTGTGTATCACCATGCGCTTCCGCTGCTGCAGCGCAAGGGGATTCCGGCGGCGATGTTCGTGGTGACGGAGGCCATCGGTCGCGGACAACTGCAGATCTACGACAAGCTGTACCTTCTCCTGACTCGTGTGATGCCCATTCTGCGGCATTCAGAGTCGCGGCTGCTCACGATGTTGGATGCCTACGGCATCCGGCTTCATGCCAGTGTGCGAGCGATTGCGGGCCATGACATTGTGGGATGGATGCGGCACTTGTTCACCACCTTGCCTCAGCACAGGCTCCGGCGGGTGGTCGCTGCGCTGGAAAGCGTCGCCCGGATTGATGATGCGGACTTTCCTGATTTGCACGCGATGACCTGGGACATGGTCTCAACGCTGGACCGCTGCGGCATGACCGTCGGATCGCATACGCAAACGCATGCTCTGTTGACGATCGAGACGCCGGATCGGATCGCCAATCAGCTCACAGGGTCTGCGCGCACGCTCGAACATCGGCTCGGAAAGCCCGTCGCCCACTTCGCGTACCCGGATGGTCGGTTCAACCCCGCGGTGGTGTCCACGGTGGCACATGCCGGATACCGGTGGGCCTATACGACGTGCGGCCATCGCGATGCTCAACGGCCTGCATTGACCATTCCAAGGACACTCTTATGGGAGAACGCCTGTCTGGACCACCGGGGACGGTTTTCTTCCAGCCTCATGGGCAGCCTCGCGTCAGGAGTCTTCAACTGGATGGCACCCTGCCGCCAGCGGCATGACAGCGATCACAGACAGGCGGCGGCCGGGGCGGCCGGCGCCTCCCACGGTTCGCCTGAAAACTCCGGTTCGGACGTGCGCCGAGCCACGTTCAGTCAGACGTCCTGAATGTTCAAGCCGGCGCTGCGGATCATTACTGGACGCATGATCGGGTTTGCGGTCGCCTTTGCGATCCCGATCGTCCTGGTCAGGCTCTTCGACCTCGAAACCTTCGGGACGTACAAGCAATGGTTTCTGTTGTACTTCACCATTTTGACCATCTCACAGATCGGGATGTCCGAATCCCTCCTGTATTTTCTTCCGCGCGCCAAGCACGAGGCGGGAGAATACATGATGAATGCGCTCGTGTTTCTGACGCTGGTCGGCATGCTCGCCGGCGTCGTGCTGACGGTTCTTCGAGAGCCGATTGCCGCCTGGATGAGCAATCCCGGACTCGCGCCGCTGATTCCGCCGTTGGCGGTGTACCTGGTGCTCATGCAGGCCTCCATCTCGCTGGAAACCGTGATGACGGCACGCAGCCAGTACGGATGGGCCTCCGCCGCCTACGCGGGCACCGATATCCTCCGGTCCGCCTTCTTTCTGCTGCCGCTGCTTGTGATTCCGGCGCTGCCGTCGCTCATCTATGGGGCCTTGGCGTTCGGCGTGCTCCGGCTCGCGGTTGCCGTGTGGTATTACCGGCACGAGTTCGGCTCGGCCTTCCGGCCCAACCTGGGCATCCTTGCGAGCCAATTGGCGTATGCCTTGCCGTTTGCGTTGTATGTCGTGGCCAACGTCGCCCAGGAAAACCTGCATCAGTATGCCGTCGCGGGACTGTTTGACGCCTCGACCTTTGCCATCTACTCCGTCGGCTGCCTGCAGGTACCGTTGGTTGATGTGGTGTCCACGACGGTCTGCAACGTCATGATGGTCAGCATGGCGAAGGAAGTGCAGCACGGCCGCGATACGCAGGTCATCCGTCTCTGGCATGAGACGGTGCGCAAACTCGCGATGGTCTTCTTTCCGCTCGTGGGCCTGTTGGTCCTGGGGGCGCGCGACGTCATTGTCTTGCTGTTTACGGAAAGTTACTTGCCCAGCGTCCCCATTTTCATGGTGGGAGTGTCCTCCATCCTCTTCGCGGCAGTGCCCATCGACGGATTGTTGCGGGTGTATGCGAAGACCCGCACATTACTCGTGATCAATGTGGTGCGGTTGGGAATGATTGCGCTGATGATTTACGGGCTGGTGCTGCTTCTTGGCCTGGTGGGCGCCGTCCTCGTGACCGTCATATCGCTGGGCATGGGAAAGGCTCTCGGCTTGTGGTCCATGGCGAAACAGTGGCGAGTGGGCACCGCCGACGTGCTGCCCTGGCGGTCGTTGGCTGCGATCGGTCTGGCGGCGCTTGGCGCGGCCGTTCCGGCGCTCGCGGTCAGCTATTCGCTGCAGACGATTCCCCTTGTTCGCCTTGGTGCGGTCGGTCTCGTGTATGCGGCGGGCTACGTGTCGATGATCGTCGCCATGCGACTTCTGCATGAGGATGAGCGGATGTGGCTCTGGAGCTGGGCGGGTCGGACACGGGTGCTGCTTCGGGGCGTGGCATAAATACAGGAGCCGGGAAAACCATGTGTGGGATCGCAGGAATCGTCAGTCGCGGAGATGAACGGATCAATGCAGACGAGTTGCATGCCATGTGCGCAGCCATGGTCCGGCGAGGCCCCGATGATGAAGGCCAGTACCTGGGGGACGGCGCGGGCCTCGCGATGCGCCGCCTCAGCATCATCGATCTGGAAACAGGACACCAGCCCGTCTCCAATGAAGACGGCTCACTGTGGGTCGTGTTGAACGGCGAGATTTACAATTATCGACAGCTCCGGAGCCAGCTCGAGCAGCGCGGCCATGTCTTCAGCACCTCGACGGACACCGAGGTGATCGTGCACCTCTACGAAGAGCGTGGAGACGACTGTGTCGACGAGCTTCGCGGGATGTTCGGTTTTGCCTTGTGGGACGAACGGCGCCGACGGCTCCTGCTGGCCCGTGATCGGCTCGGTATCAAGCCGCTCTATTACGGGCAGGCGGCCGGCCGGTTCCTCTTCGCGTCCGAATTGAAGGCGGTGCTTCAGATCGACGACGTCGAACGGCATGTGAACTGGCCATCGCTCGCTCATCTGCTGGCCTACGGCACGACGCCGGCCGAAGACAGCATCATCGAAGGCATTCATAAGCTTGAACCCGGCCATCGTCTGGTGCTGGAGCCAGGCCGGGAACCCGTCGTGGAACGGTATTGGGATATCCGGTTCACTCCCAACACCTCCAGGTCGGAGCAGGACACGGTGACCGAGCTGCGGGCGCGATTGCAGGAAGCGGTGCGATACCACCAGGTCAGCGACGTGCCGGTCGGCGCCTTCTTAAGCGGCGGGATCGATTCCAGTGCCGTCGTGGCCATGATGGCCCGGACGACGACCAACAGGATTAAAACGTTCTCCATCGGCTGGCGCGAGGCGGAATACAACGAACTGCCCTATGCCCGCCTCGTGGCTGAACGCTTCGGGACCGATCATCATGAACTGGTGCTCGATCCCGACGTCATGGATCTTATGGACCATCTTGCCTGGGACCTGGATGAACCGTTCGGAGACGCGTCGGCCATCCCGACCTACATGGTATCGAAGCTCGCCGGCCAGCATGTCAAGGTCGTGCTCTCCGGCGACGGCGGCGACGAACTGTTCGGCGGCTATGACAAATATGTGGTGGAGTCACGTGAGCGCATGACTCGCTTTCTGCCCTCCTTTGTGCGCGGGCTGATGGGTCACGCGAGCCGCCGCTGGCCGGAGGGCGTCCGCGGTAAAAACTCGCTGCGTCATTTCTCTCTGCCGGGACCCGAGCGGTACCTGGATGCCTGCACCCTGCTGACACAGGAAGATCAGGCGCAGCTCCTCACGCAGGCGGTTCGACAAAAGCTCGGCTCATCGTCTCCGGCCGCCGCGCCTCTCGAGCGGCTGGCGCGATCCGGCGATCACTGGCTCTCGACACTGCAAGATCTGGATCTCCGGCGCTATCTGCCCCTCGATATTCTGACGAAAGTCGACCGGATGAGCATGGCGCATTCCCTGGAATCGCGCGTGCCGCTGCTCGACCATCCGCTGGTCGAGTTTGCCGCCACGATTCCAGCTGACTGGAAGCTGCGCGGAACGCGCACAAAATATATTTTCATCCAGGCACTCAGGGGGCTGCTGCCTGACGCGGTGCTCGACCGTCCAAAGAAGGGCTTCGGCGCTCCGCTCGGACGCTGGTTCCGAGGGGCGCTCCGGCCGATGGTCCGGGAACTGTTACTCTCTGATACCTTTCGCTCGCGCGGGTTCTTCAATCAGGCGTTCGTCGCGCAGCTGCTCAAGCAGCACGATGCCGGTCGGCCGCTGGATCAGCAGTTATGGACGCTGATGTCGATCGAATTATGGTGCCGGACGTTTCTCGATCGGAAAGGGGTGGAGGCGCGTACACCGGTCGGGGCGACGCGGGTGTCGCCGGCCCGCTTCAACGGCCGCCGGACGACCGGTGCCAAGCCGGTCACGGCTCCTGTCACCCTTCGAGAACGGGCGGACCACCCTGGAGGAGCATCGGGTGGCCGAGGCCTGGCGCCGGCGGTGGGACTGTTTCACGCTGGTCACGCCCAACTGGTCGATCAAGCTCCCGGGCGCGACGTACGCCGGCGCCGAGCCGGATGCGTTCATGTCCCGCGACGACATCGTCGACCATATCGAGCGCTACGCGGCCGCTGCCCCGCTCCGCACGGGCGTTCGCGCGACAGCAGTGGATCGCGACCCGACCGGTGGCGGCTGGATCGTCGAAACCTCGGATGGACCGGTTGCCACCCCTGCCGTGATCGTCGCGACGGGGATGTTCGGGCGACCGCGCCGTCCGGCGGCCGCAGCCGGCCTGACATCACGAGTGGCGAGCCTCCACACCGACGAGTACCGCAACCCCGATGCCCTGCCTCCCGGTGGCGTGCTGGTCGTCGGCAGCGGGCAATCCGGGTGCCAGGTCGCCGAGGAGCTGCTCGAAGCCGGCCGGGATGTCTACCTCTCGCTCGGCTCGACCGGGCGGATGCGTCGCCGCTACCGGGGTCGCGACACGATGGCGTGGGGGACCTTGGCATGATGGAACGCCCGGCGGCCGCGCTCGAGAAGCCGAGCGATCGGTACATGTCCAACCCGCACGTCTCGGGCAAGCGCGGCGGCCACACCCTCAACCTGCATCGCTTCGCCGCCGGGGGCATGACGCTGCTCGGCCATCTCGGCGGCATCGACGGCGAGCGCGTGACCCTCGCTCCCGACGTCCACCAGCGGATCGGCATGACGGACGCGGTGGCCGTCGAGATCTCGAACGTCATCGACGGCTTCATCGCCCGCGCCGGGATCGACGCCCCGGTGTCGGCACCCGACAACACCGACGAATACGAGGGCACCGAGGGCATCCGGCAGCCCGTCCTCGAGTCGATGATCTGCGCGACCGGGGGATCTCGACTGTCATCTGGGCTGGCGGCTTCTCGTTCGACTTCTCGTGGATCCATGCCCCGGCCTTCGACGGCGATGGCTTCCCGATCACCGACGGCGGCGTCAGCGTCGAGCCCGGGCTTGCGTTCCTGGGGCTCGCGTTCCTGTCGCGGCAGCGCTCGACGCTGCTGTCGGGTGTCGGGGACGACGCCCAGCACGTCGTCGAGACGCTCGCCTCGCAGTCGGCGGTCGCCGGATGACGCTCGCCGCGCCGGACCAGCGCGAACTCGTCGATCTCGTCCTCGCCCCCGAGTTCGTCCGCGACCCATATCCGGTCTTCGCCCGCCTCCGGGCGGAGGCCCCGATGCTCTGGGTGGAGCCGTGGGGCTGCTGGCTGATGACGCGCGCCGCTGACGTCGATCGGACGATCCGGGATACGGCAAGGTTCTCTTCCACCGAACGCGTCGCCCGCGTGATCCGCGGCGTGCCCGGCTTCGAGGAGGGCCGGTTCGATGCGATCTACGAGAACTTCGAGGTGGGCATCGCGCAGCAGGATCCACCCGGACACGGCCGGCTGCGGTCGCTCGTCTCCTCCGCGTTCACGCCGCGCCGGATCGAGAACCTGCGCCCGCGGATCCAGGCGCTGGTCGACGAGATGCTGGAGCCGCATCTCGCCACGGGACACCTGGAGCTGATCTCGGACCTGGCCGACCCGCTCCCGGCGATCGTGATCGCAGAGCTCGCGGGCTTCCCCGTGGAGGATCGGCTCCGGTTCCGCGACTGGACGTACCGGATCAACAACATCTTCTTCGGGTCGGGCGCGACGCTGCCCGACCATGGCCAGGGAGATGACGCGAACGCGGCGGTGCTGGAAGCGCGCGAATGGATCGCCGGGCTGGTGGCCGTCCGACGGGCCTCCGCGACGCCGCCTGACGACCTGCTGACCGCCTTGGCCGCCGCCGAGCACGAGGGCGGCAGGCTCACGACGGCCGAGATGCTCAGCGTCGCGATCACGCTCTTCCTCGGCGGCCACGACACCACGACCGGCCTGATCGGCCTCGGGACGCGCGCGCTGCTGCGTGCTCCGGATCAGGTGGACCTGCTGCGAGCACGTCCGGACCTTGTGCCGGCCGCCGTCGAGGAGATGCTCCGGATCGACGCGCCGTTCCAGCTGAACCTGCGCTACGTGACCGAGGACGTCGAAGTGGCCGGTGTGGAGGTCGTGGCCGGCTCGCTGGTCCGCCAAGCGCTCGGCTCGGCCAATCGCGACCCCGAACGCTGGCCCGACCCCGATCTGTTCATCGTCGAGCGCCCGGCGCAACGCCACTTCGCGCTCGGACTCGGGCCGCATTTCTGTCTTGGCGCGCCGCTCGCGCGGCTCCAGGGCGAGGTGGTGGTCGAGACGCTCCTGCGGCGCCTGCCCTAGCCTCCGGCTCGCCGATTTCGCGGCACCGCCCGAGCTTCGGGCCGACATCACCAACCGCAACCTCATGCGCCTGCCGCTCGCGTTCGACTCCGTCAGGCCTGCGCGGACGGGCGCCCCGAGTCCGGTCGGCTGAGCTTGATCCGCTCGAGCAGCGCGCAGCCTTCGGCCCAGCCTCCGGCTCGCGGTCTCTGAGCCCGGGCGCGCTCCCAGCGCGCCCAGCTCTGCGCTTCGGGGTCGGCGAGCAACCAGGCTTCGTCGCTCGACGGGGAAGCCACGCGGGCTGCGAAGTCCGCGACCATTGCCGCATACCGTCCCAGCGGGGTCGCGGCGCTCACGATCGCCTCGGCGCCGGGCTCGAAGTCGATCGGGATCATCATCCGCGCGAAGAATGACTCGACGTCGGCGGCCATCGCATCGAGGGGCTGGCTGTGGCCCGCCCAACGCAGGATTGGCGCTGGCGAGGCGAAGCGGACGATTGACCGCTCGGGCGAGATGACCAGGGGTTCATGACGCCGCCGAATGTCACGAAGGCATTCGACTCCTTGAGGCGATCGTAGATCTTGATCGTGCCCCAGCCGAAGTCCAACCGCGCTGGCACATGGTGCCGATCGATCTGCGCGTGCACGCCGCGCCCGTCACGGGTCGTCCACGCGACGACGGTTTCCGGGTCAAAGTGGGCCAGTGTCGGCGCGTCGCGCAGCTCGATGAGTAACCGAGGTCCCGGGGCGTGGGCCGGATGGTCGCCGTCCAAGACGACGAACCCGAACCCCGTCAGATGGCGCAGGTCTTCCTGCAGCGTCGGGAGCGGAGCGCGATCCACGCGGTTCATGGCCAAGGATGCGAGCGCCGGCCCAAGACGGCGAGGGCCGGTCGGCAGGGTCTGGACCGATCCGTGCGTCGATTGCCGGTCCGGTCAGCATGGCCGAGTCCGCGGTCGCCGAGTCGGTCCGTGTCGCCCAGACCGCCGAGGCGCTCCCTCCTGCCACTCTACGACCACGATGGCGCCGAGGCGTTCACCGAGCGTGCGGCCACCTGTTCGATGCGGCAGGATTTACCGCCTGACGAAAGGACCGTGACGATGCCCAGGCTCAAGACGATCGACCCCGACGGCGCGACCGGCGCGCAGGGGTTCGCGGCGTTCGCCGGATGACGGACCTGAAGTCCGCGGCGACCGACGCTGCCTGTCTCCTGCCACCTCGGCGACTCGATCACCTATTCCGACGAGCTGCTCACGACGATCCTCCTGGGGACGCGGACGATCGCGATGGTGGGCGCGTCCCCGAACTGGGTCCGGCCGTCCTACTTCGCGATGCGCTACCTCCAGCGCAAGGGCTTCAGGGTCATCCCGGTCAACCCGCGAGCGCTCGACGCGCCGATCCTCGGCGAGCAGGTCTACCCCGACCTCGCGTCGGTGCCCGTGCCGGTGGACGTGGTGGACGTGTTCCGCCGCCCATCGGAGGTTCCGGCGATCGCCCACGAGGCGGTGTGGATCGGCGCGAAGGTGCTGTGGCTCCAACTCGGATCACGTCCGACGAGGCGCGCCAGATCGGCGGAAGCCGGCGGGCTGGACGTTCATCCAGGACCACTGCATGAAGATCGAGTACGGCCGGCTCTCGGGCGAGCTGTCCTGGAGCGGGATCAACAGCGGCATCATCACGAGCCGGCGACGGAGGATCCTGTGTGAGCGAGCCGTTCGAACTCAACGGTCAGTGGGCTGGGCCACCGGAGGACGGCGAGGCTCCGGCTTCGACCTCGAAGTTCGGCTTCGAGACGCGCGCAGTCCATGCCGGCGCATCGCCCGATTCCTGCGACCGGCGCCCGCAACGTCCCGATCTACCAGACGACCTCGTACGTCTTCGACGACGTCGACCACGCGGCCGCGCTCTTCAACCTCCAGACCTTTGGCTACATCTACACGCGGATCACGAACCCGACGGTCGCGGCGCTCGAGGAGAAGGTCGCTCTTCTCCCTCGAGGGCGGTCGCGGCGCGGTTGCCGTGGCCACCGGGCACGCGGCGCAGCTCCTCGCGTTCTACACGCTGCTCGAGCCCGGCGACCATGTCGTCGCTGCGCGACAGCTGTACGGCGGCTCGCTGACCCAGCTTCGCCACATGTTCAAGCGGCTCGGCTGGACGTCGACGTTCGTTGACGTGCACGACCTCGACGCCGTTCGGGGGTCGGTGACGGACCGGACGAAGGCGATCTTCGCCGAATTGCTCCAACCCCGGCGGCGTCGTCGCGGACCTCGCGGCGCTGGCGGACATCGCGCATTCGCATTCGATCCCGCTCGTCGTCGACAACACGATGGCCACGCCCTACCTCTGCCGCCCGTTCGAGCACGGCGCCGACCTCGTCATCCACTCGATGACGAAGTTCCTGTCCGGCCATGGGACCGCGATGGGCGGGATCGTGGTGGAGTCGGGTCGCTTCAACTGGGCCGCGACCGGCAAGTTCCTGTTCGGCGCGCGCGACGACGACGTACTACGGCCTCGACTTCGGGACGAATGGATTTCGCGTTCCACGACGAGCGCCTGGCGCGTCGGCTTCGGACTCGGCCGGCGTTGTCGCCATGAACGAGGTTTCTGCGATCTCGACCGGCATCGAGACGCTGCTCCGGCTGCGGAGACCAGCGCCACGTGGCCGAGGTCGGCGTCCGCGCATTGCGTCGTTCCTCGCGGATCACCCGGCCGTCGCTTGGGTCTCGTACGCGGGCCTGCCGTCATCGCCCTCGCACGAGCTGGCCGGGCGGTTCCTGCCGGGCGGCGCCGGCTCGGTGTTCACGTTCGGCCTCCGGGGCGGCTTCGACGCCGGGATCCGTGTCGTTGAGGCCTGCAACCTCTGGTCGCACCTCGCCAACGTCGGCGATAC